>NZ_LZMH01000070.1 GCF_001673635.1 Mycobacterium asiaticum | reverse complement strand
GCCCGGCGAACCGGGCAAGCAAGAGGAACGGGGCGGCCTCGTCGACCCGGGGATACCCGGACAAGAAGGCAGTCCCAGCACCTAGGGGCCGGGCGTCGGCCGGCTGCGGTCCAGGGCATATAGCCGCCACTGGCCGGGGACACCCTTGAGAGTGTGTTCGCCGCGGTCGACGAATACGTGCCGGGAGCCGGTGACGATGTCGCGCAGGGTGGACGACACCAGCACCTCGCCGCCATCCGCGAGGGCCGCGACCCGGGCGGCGATGTGCACCGCCATGCCGGCGACGTCAATCTTGGTGGTGCCCCGCACTTCCACTTCGCCCGCGTGGATGCCCGCCCGTACCTCGAGGTCCAGCCCGGCCACCGCGGCAACGACGGCGTCGGCGCACGCGATCGCCGCGCTCGGGCTGGTGAACGTCGCGACGAATCCGTCGCCGGCGGTGTTCACCTCGTGACCGCCGAACCGCTGGATCTCGTGGCGCACGATGTGGTCATGGTTGTCGAGCAGGTGACGCCAGCGGTTGTCGCCGAGTTCGGCGGCGCGACGGGTCGAGCCGACGATGTCGGTGAACATCATGGTGGTGAGCACACGTTCGGCGGCGGCGCCGCCGCGCACGCCTGTGACGAACTCCTCGATCTCGTCGAGCATGGGTCCGGCGTCGCCGACCCAGTACAGGACGTCCGCACCGGGGAACTCGATGAAACGTGATCCCGGGATGTGCTCGGCGAGGTAGCGGCCTTGCCCGACCGGAATGAAGATCGCCCCGGTCCGGTGCAGGATCAGGGTTGGCACGTTGATGCGGGGCAACGTTTCTCGCACGTCGGCCTCAGCCAGAGCAAGCGCCACGGCCCGCGCCATACTGGGCGGGCCGGCCCGGTTACCGGCCAGGTCCCACCACGAGCGGAACCGGTCGTCGTCGGCGACCGACGGCGCGACGATGCGCAGCACGTCGAAACCCTGTTCCACCGCGTCGTGCTCGAGCGCGACAGTGAGGTAAGGGTCGAGGCGGCGCGGCTCGGCGCCGACGGGGTAGTCGGGTGCCCGCAGCGAACGCGCTGTGCCGTTGACGACCGCCAGGTTGATCACCCGTTCCGGGTAGTCGGCCGCCAGCACCAGGCCGGTCATCGCATGGAAATTGGGCGCAAGTACCGTCGCGCGCTCGGATCCGACCGCGTCCAGCACCGCGATCGCGTCTTCGGCCCAGAACTTCGGGCCCAGCAGGTCGGCAGCCGGGGTGCGCGAGGAGAGGCCGACCCCGCGCAGGTCGAACCTGATCACCCGGGCGAACGATACCAGGCGTCGGTGGAAGCGGTACAACCCGGGCTCGTCGTCCACCGAGTCGATCGGCACGAACGGTCCCGGCAGCAACAGCAGGTCCGTTGGACCGTCACCGAGTACCTGATAGGCAATGTCGACATCGCCGCACCTGGCGTACCGGGTACGCGGAGCCTGCGCCACGGGCTCAGGCTAACCCCACCGGCTGCTCTGCGTAATCTCATGACGGTGAGCGCACGCGCAGGCATCGTCGTCACCGGCACCGAAGTTCTCACCGGCCGCGTCCAGGACCGCAACGGTCCCTGGATCGCCGATCGGCTCCTCGAATTGGGCGTTGAACTGGCGCACATCACTATCTGCGGTGACCGCCCCGCCGACATCGAGGCGCAGCTGCGGTTCATGGCCGACCAGGGCGTGGACCTGATCATCACCAGCGGTGGCCTCGGCCCGACCGCCGACGACATGACCGTCGAAGTGGTGGCCCGGTTCTGCGGCCGCGAACTGGTCCTGGACGACGAGCTGGAGAACCGGATCGCCGAGATCCTCAAATCGTTGATGGCGCGCAACCCGGCCTTCGCCGCCCTGCTGGAACCCGGCAACTTCGAGTCGGTGCGCACGGCCAACCGCAAGCAGGCGATGATTCCCGTCGGCTCCCAGATCCTCGACCCGGTCGGCACCGCGCCGGGCGTGGTGGTGCCCGGCAAGCCGGCGGTGCTGGTGCTACCCGGCCCGCCGCGCGAACTGCAGCCGATGTGGCGCAAGGCAATTGAGACACCAGGCGTGCAGGAGGCGATCGCCGGACGGACTGTGTACCGGCAGGAGATGGTGCGGATGTTCGGGCTGCCCGAGTCGGGCCTGGCCGAGACATTGCGCGATGCCGAGACCGCCATTGACGGCTTCGGGGCGCTGGAGATCACCACCTGTCTGCGGCGGGGCGAGCTGGAGATCGTGACCCGTTACGAGCCCGGCGCGGCCGACGCATACGCGCAGCTGACCAAGCTGCTACGCGACCGGCACGGCGACAAGGTGTTCTCCGAAGACGGTTCGCAGGTCGACGATTTGGTGGCCGGGCTGCTGGCGGGCCGCCGAATCGCAACCGCGGAATCCTGCACCGCGGGACTACTGGCGGCGCGGCTGACCGAACGGCCGGGCTCGTCGGAGTATGTGACCGGCGGCGTGGTGTCCTACTCGAACGCAGCGAAGGTGCAGCTGCTCGGTGTCGACGCCGGCCTGATCGAGCAGCACGGCGCGGTGTCCGAGCCCGTCGCCGAGGCGATGGCGGCCGGCGCCCTGAAGCGCTTCGACGCCGACACGGCAATCGCGATCACCGGAATCGCCGGCCCCGGCGGGGGAACTGAGGAAAAACCGGTCGGCACAGTCTGTTTCACCGTGGCGCTGGGCGATGGCCGATCCGTCACCCGGACCCTGCGGCTGCCCGGCAATCGGTCCGACGTGCGGGAGCGCTCCACGACGGTGGCGATGCACCTGCTGCTGCGGCTGCTGCGCGACTAGCCTCGCCGCCTTTCGTCGCACCCTTACGTCACGCTGGCGTGACGCTCGGCGCCCAACGCCACTCTGGCGTGACGCTCGGCGAGGGAAGACGCTAGCGGGCTTGCTCCGGCAGGAACGCGGTCTCGGCGGTGCCGAACCGAATTCCGGTGGCGTCTTGGCCGATCAGCGTCAACACCGCAACCATGACCAGCACCGGCACGATGGTCGCCGCCAGCGCGAACGGGTAGCCGTGAGTCTCGGCCAGGTGCTCCTGGATCGGCAGGTTGAACGCCGCCAACAGATTGCCGAGCTGGTAGGTCACCCCGGGGTACAAGCCGCGGATGGCGTCCGGCGACATCTCGGTGAGATGCGCGGGGATCACGCCCCACGCGCCCTGCACGCAGACCTGCATCAGGAACGACCCCAGGCAGAGCATCGCGGCCGTGCGCGAATATGCGAACAACGGCACGATCGGCAACCCCAGCACCGCGCAGAACACGATGGTGTAGCGGCGGCCGAACCGCTGCGACAGCGTCCCGAACACCAGCCCGCCGATGATCGCACCGACGTTGTAAGCCACCACAATCCAGCGGGCGGTGGCGCTGGACAAGCCGGCCCCGTGGTCGGTGGTTGCCTTCAGGAAGGTGGGGTAGACGTCCTGCGTGCCGTGGCTCATCCAATTGAAGGCGGTCATCAGCAGGACCAGGTAAAAGAAACGCCGGATCACCTTCGCCTCGCGCAGCACGTCGCGAACCCGGGTCTTGGTCAGCCGCATCCGGTCCTGCGCGGCCTCCCAGACTTCGGATTCCTCGACCCGGTACCGGATGATCAGGCTGATGAAGGCGGGGACGATGCTCAGCGCGAACAACCACCGCCACGACAGCCCCAGGCCGTTCATCACCACCAGCGACGCGACCGTGGCCAGCAGGTAGCCGAGCGAGTAACCCTCCTGGAGCAGGCCCGAAAAGAACCCGCGGCGCTGCGCGGGAACTTTCTCCATGGCCAGCGCCGCGCCCAGTCCCCACTCGCCGCCCATGCCGATGCCGTAGAGCAGCCGAAGTATCACCAGCACAGTGAAGTTCGGCGCGAACGCGCAGAGGAATCCGACGATCGAGTAGAAGGCCACGTCGACCATCAGGGGCAGCCGGCGGCCGACGCGGTCGGCCCACAATCCGAACAACAACGCACCCAGCGGGCGCATCGCGAGGGTGGCCGTCGTGACGAACGCGACCTCGGTTCGGGAGCGATGGAACGTCTCGGCAATGTCGGCGTAGACCAGCACGACGATGAAGTAGTCGAACGCGTCCATCGTCCAGCCCAGGAACGCCGCGACAAACGAATTGCGCTGGTCGCTGGTCAGGCGCTGTCTACTCACCTGAGCATCGTGGCCTACCCGCAGCAATACCGCGAGTTTCGACGGCCCCAATCTGTGCGACGCGCGAGTATGTTCCGGTTACATGCGCATCATCGACGCCGACGGGCATGTCGCCGAGAACCCCACCCTGGCGATGGAAATGCTCAAGCGGTGGCCCGAGCATGTCGCGGTCAGTGGCGGCGAGCGGCCCCGGTTGGTGATCGAAGGGCGTCGCTACCCCGAGGACCAGGGTCCCGGCGCCGGCTGTCCCGTCGAGCACGGCATCACCAAGGCGACGGGCCTCAATTGCGCGACTCCCGAGGGCATGCTGGGCGACGCCGACCGCGATCAACTGGACACCATGGTGCTCTATCCCAGCCTCGGCCTGTGCGCGCCGAGCTTGGAAAACCGTGCGTTCGCTGCCGGATTCGCGCGGCTCTACAACCAGTGGATCGCCGACTTCTGTGCACCGACCAACGGTCGGCTGCGGGGGGTGGGCGTGACCCCGATCGAGCACGGGCAGGTTGCCATCGACATCATGGCTGAGGCCAAGGAGCTGGGACTGGTCGCAACCCTGGTGCCGCCGGCGCTGAAGACTCGCAACCTCGACCATCCCGACCTCGACGCGTTCTATGCCGCCGCCGTAGACCTCGAGATGCCGCTGGGCATCCACGGCGCGCCGGGCGTGCACCTGCCCAAGATCGGCGTGGACCGGTTCACCAACTACATTCAGGTGCACTGCATCAGCTTCCCGTTCGACCAGATGACTGCGATGACCGCGCTGGTGTCCGGCGGTGTCTTCGAACGCCA
Source organism: Mycobacterium asiaticum (assembly GCF_001673635.1). Taxonomy (GTDB): domain Bacteria; phylum Actinomycetota; class Actinomycetes; order Mycobacteriales; family Mycobacteriaceae; genus Mycobacterium; species Mycobacterium asiaticum_C. The sequence continues at coordinate 13,820 of NZ_LZMH01000070.1, read as the reverse complement.
TCCGCGGTTACGGGTCGCCTTCCTGGAAGCCGGCGCCGGGTGGGTGCCGTTCTTCATTGACCGCCTGCACGAGCACTACGAGAAGCGCGGCGACTGGATCGACCGGGGCTGGCGACGCGACCCGCACGAGTACCTGCGGGCGGGCAACATCTGGGTGACGTGTGAACCTGAGGAGCCGATCCTGCCCGGCGTGATCGACGTCCTGGGTGACGACTTCATCATGTTCGCCAGCGACTACCCGCATTGGGACGGGGAGTGGCCGGAAAGCACCAAGCACCTTCGCCACCGGTCGGACATCAGCGAGCAATCCCGCGAAAAGATCGGCGGACTGAACGCCCAGCGCTTCTACCAGCTGAACTGAGCACCCGGTGGCAGGATCGGCGCATGGTGCCTTTTCTGGTCCGCGCGGCCTTCACCGGTCTTGCGTTATGGGTGGTGACTCTTTTCGTGCCCGGAATGCGTTTCGTCGGCGGGGACAATGCAGTACAGCGGATTGGAATCATCTTCGTCGTCGCTGTCCTGTTCGGATTCGTGAACGCGATCGTCAAACCGGTGGTGCAGGTCTTGTCGATTCCGATGTACATCCTGACCCTCGGCCTGTTCCACGTCGTCGTCAACGCACTGATGCTGTGGATCACCGCCCGTATCACCGAGCACACCACTCATTGGGGACTGCAGATCGATCACTTTTGGTGGACCGCGATCTGGGCGGCCATCCTATTGTCGATCGTCAGTTGGGTGCTGTCGCTGGCCAGCCGCCGCGCTGGGCGCCGGCATTGATACCTCAGTGAAATGCCTGCGAAAATTCGCGCCTACTACCTATGTCCTCAGGCCCAATTACACATATGCTAATTAAGTCCGTGCTTTCGAAGACCGCCTCTGACGACCGGCAAACACCTACGCTGTCTCTCGGTACGACGAAGATAACCCCCACGACGACGGGATAACGCGGAATATGAACACTGTCGCGATCGGATCGAAGCCCGGTCCCGGGAGCACGCGGCTAAGTTCGCAACTTGCTGATCCGAACAGTGGCCTGCGCGCGGTCACCGAGTGCACCGGGTCGGCCGTCGTCATCCATGTCGGGGGCGATATCGATGCCAGCAATGAGGTCGTGTGGCAGCGGTTGGTGAGCAGGAGCTCTGCCATCGCCATCGCGCCCGGCCCGTTCGTCATCGACATCCGCGAGCTGGATTTCCTAGGTTCCTGCGCCTACGCGGTGCTGGCGCAGGAGTCGGTACGTTGCCGTCGCCGCGGGGTGAATCTGCGGCTGGTCAGCAACCAACCCATCGTGGCCCGCACCATCGCCGCGTGCGGATTGCGCCGGTTGCTGCCGATGTACACCAACGTCGAAAACGCGTTGGCCCCGCCGGCGTGAACCGGCTCAGCCCCTTTCGTTGACCAAGCGCGTCACGCCGCGCGCACAGCCGTTAGGGTACGTGCTGGCCGTTGGGCCCGAGCAGGCCGTTGAGGATGCCGAGGCTGGTTTGCAGCTGAGCCCCCGCGACCGGTCCTGGAGCGGCGGGCGGAGGCGCGTCCGCCGACGGTTGCCACGGCTGGCAGCCATTCGTCTTGAACGTCTTGTCGGTGGGCTCGATCTGCACCACCTGCGGCTTCTTCGTCATCGCGTTGTCGATCAGCGCGCCGTCGGGGTTGCCGGTCCGCTTCCAGTAGCAGGTGCCGTTGCCGACCGGGCCCGCGGTGCTGTATGTGCCCGGCGCGATGTCCGTTCCGACGTTGTAGATGCCGTCGTGGTCCATGGTCGTTTTGGGTGCCGCCGCAGGAGCCGGGGCCGCCGACGACCCGGCCGGGGCCGGAGCAGGAGCCGGCGTCGGGTCGGGATCCGCCGCAGCGACGCCGACGGATGCGGCCCAGCCGGCGACCATCAGCGCCGCGGCACCGACCCGCCACGCCGTGCGAGCTGTTTCCTTAGAGCGCATAACTAACCAGGGTACCGCTACGCGCGGCGTGGTGTCAGTCCAGACGGCGAACGCACGACATAGGACTGCATCAGTCACCCCACCCATCCCAGAACGTGATTGTCTCGGCGGGTGGCCTTGCCGCGGGCCGGAAGTCGGTCCCGATGGTGTAGGCCACCGGGAACAGGGCGGCCTGCGTGACAGTGGGCGGAATCCCCAGCACGTCGGCGACCTCGCGCTCCCTGGCCAGGTGCATCGTCGTCCACACCGAGCCCAGGCCCCTCGACCGCAGGGCGAGCAGGAAACTCCAGCCCGCCGGGATGATCGACGCCCACGCCGAGGCGGCGACCAACCGGTTGCTGTCATCGATGGGTTGCAGCAAACACGGGATCACGTGCACCGGCACCCGCGCCAGAGTGTCCGTCAAGGCGTGCGCGCTGCGATACACGCGCTGGGTCTGCGGATCGGTCGCGGTGGCGGCGGCCTGCGCCAGATACTCGGCGCCGACGCCGCGGTAGATCTCGGCGATGGCGGCGCGCTTGCCCGGGTCGGTCACCACCACCCAACGCCAATCCTGGGCGTTGCTGGCCGTCGGCGCCTGCATCGCCAGGCGGATGCACTCGAGGATGACCTCCCGACTGACCGGCCGGGTCAGGTCCAGGCGTTTGCGTACCGCGCGCGTGGTGGTCAGCAATTCGTCGACTGAAGCGATGTCCATTCCGTGCCCTTTCGCCGTCCGCTCAGAATCACCGATGGCGCGCGATCGGTAAAGCTCGGCTATTGACGGGAGCGTTAGACGCACATGGACAGGATGAACCGCGCCGGTTTACCGTGCTGGCAGAAAAGCCGGCGTTCGTGAGGCAGCGCCGCGGAAAGAGGTCTGGGCGTTGCTGTTCATGCACGAAGTCCACACGGTGCGCGGCCGCGCCGAGGACGCTTTCGAGGCCGCCTTCCGTGACGGTTGGATGCCCATGCTCGCCACCGGCAACGAGGCCCGCCTGCTCTGGTACACCAACCAGGCGCACGGCAGCGGCCCCGCCTACACCGTTATCACCGTGACCGCGGTCCGCGACGGTGCCGCCTGGGAGCGGTTGACCCACCGGGTCCAGCGGGGTGATCTGCGGGACTGGATGCGCCACACGGACGAACTGCGCCACGAGGTGGACGCGAAGCTGCTCGTGCCGCTGCCGTGGTCGCCGATGCTGGAAGTCTCGTTCGACGAGGTGCCGGTCGACGGCCGGGAGCACGACATGAGCCTCTACATGGAGGACACCATGTGGCCCTATGAGGACAAATTCGAGGAGTACATCGTGCGCTGCGGCGAGGTGTATGCGCGCTCCCTCGAACAACCCTCGTCCATGCTGAAGATGCACGCGTCCTTCCAGCCGGCGCTGGGCAGTCATCTGCGCCGCGAAGTGATCCTGATGCAACGCATCAGCCGCCCCGAAGCGCTGCTCGACCTACTGCGCACCCATATCCCGGCGGAGTACCGCGTGCCCGGGACCTGGCTGCACGACGCGCTGGACCTGCGCGATCAGTGGACCAGCCGGTTGCTGCGCACCTCGACGTGGTCCCCGCTCTACTGAGGCACGGATGAACATCGGGACGATCATCGACGCCGCGGCGGCGCAAGACCCGGAGCGCATCGCGCTCATCATCGACGACCGTCCGGTCGGCTATGGCGAACTCGGCGCGGCGGTCCGTCGCTGCGCTACCGGCCTGGCCGACCGGGGCATCGCCGCAGGCGACCGCGTCGCCGTTGTCGACGCCGCCGGCGTGCTGTCGATCGCGACACTGCTTGCGGCGGCGCGCATCGGCGCCGCGGCGGCGCTGATGAATCCGGCGCTGACACCGGGCGAGCTGCGGGCGTTGATGGACAACGCCGGCTGTTCGCGCGTCGCGGTGGCCGGGGCCGCGTATGCCGACCGGCTAGCGGAAGCCGGGGTACCGGCGGTGCTGACGGACGCGGACCTCCTCGAGGACCGCAAAGCGGCGGCGCCCGAGCCGGTCGCCGACTCCGTCGACTCCGCGGCGATGATCCTGTTCACCAGCGGCACCACCGGATTGCCCAAGACGGTCGAGATCGGCAACCGGCAACTCGAGGCGCGCCTGCAGCGCACGTCGCGACCCTTCGCCGTGGACACGCCGCCGGTGGCGGTGATGATGTGCGTTCCCTATTTCCATGTCGGCGGCTCGCTGGGACTGCTCGCCAGCCTGCACTCGGGCAACACGCTGGTGGTGCAGAAACGCTTTGACGCCGGGGAGTGGTTGCGCCTGGTGTCCCAATATCGGGTGACCGGGATGTTCCTGGTGCCGACCATGCTGCACCGGATCCTGGAGCATCCGGACTTCGCCACCACCGACCTGTCCTCACTGGCCGCCATCACCTACGGGGCGGCGGCCGCGCCCACCACGTTGATGCGCAGCGCCGTGGCCGCACTGCCGCAGGTAGCCTTCACCAACGTCTTCGGCCAGACCGAGACCCTCGGGACGTATGCCAACCTGCTGCCCGAGGATCATCACGATCCGGCCCGGGCGGGATCGGTGGGCCGGCCACTGCCCGGCGTCGAGGTGCGCGTGGTCGATCCCAACACCGGCGTGGACGTCGAAGAGGGTGCGGTGGGGGAGTTGTGGGTCAACTCCCCGGTCAACACCGTGCCGGGATGGCTGCGCACGGGCGACCTGGGGCGCCGGGACGCGGATGGCTACATTTTCCCGACGGGCCGGCTGCGTGACACGATCAACCGCGGCGGCGAGAAGTTCGGGCCGATCGAGGTCGAGGAGGCGCTGCGGTCCCACCCGGCGGTCAGTGACGTCGCGGTGGCGGGCATCGCCGATCAGGAACTGGGGCAGCGGGTGGGCGCCGCGGTGGTGGCCAGGACGGCAGTCACGCTGGAGGAATTACGCTCGCACTGCCGGGCCCGGATCGCCTATTTCAAGCTGCCCGAAAAGCTGGCCATCGTCGACAACATCCCTTACAACGCGACGGGCAAGGTCAATCGCAGTCAGCTCGCCGCGCTGATCGCGGGCGTTTCCTAGCTTTCGTTGCCGCGGTTGAGGATTCGCGCGGCGTCGGCGACCATGCCGGCCACGATGTCGGCGGCCGGACGGATCTCGCGAATGACTCCGACGGCCTCGCCGACCAGCACCGTGTCGACGTCGAAATCCTCGGCGGCCACACCTCGCTCATACGCAGCCACCACCTCGGGCAGCCGACTCTGCAGCTCGGTCTCGTTGCCGTGCCACCGGCGGATGAGCGCGTTGGCCACCAGGCGCAGATCGTACTCCGGTGGCCATTCCCGTTGTCGCACAAGGTCAAAGGCGCGGGTGCGGATCGTGTCGTCGCCGCTGGCCTGCAGAGCCCGCTGCTGTGCCCGCGTCGAGACCAACGCCTCCGGAGACGCCCAGAACCTGCTGCCGACCAGGACCCCGTCAGCGCCCAGGGCCAGCGCCGCCGCCAGGCCCCGGCCATCAGCGATACCGCCGGCGGCCACCACCAGCGTCTGGGGTGAGCGTTCGGCGACCAGGTCGACCACGTCGGGCACCAGGGTGAAGGTCGAGCGGGCGCTCATTCCGTGTCCGCCCGCCTCACCACCCTGGGCGACGATGATGTCGGCACCGGCGGACAGGGCGCTGCGCGCCTGGGCGAGGTTCTGCACCTGCGCCGTCACCGGGACCCCAGCGGCGTGAATGGGTGCGGTGAACGGCGCGAGGTCACCGAACGACAACATGACCGTGGCGGGTTGCTGCGCGAGAACGGCATCCAGTAGTTCGGGTTGACGCACCAAAGCCCAGGTGATGAACCCGTATCCGACACGGGCTTTTTCGCTGTTCTGAATCTCTGCCTGCAACCAGTCCGGGTCGCCGTAGCCCGCGCCGATGAGGCCGAGACCGCCCGCGGCGGTCACCGCCGCGGCAAGCCGGCCACCCGACACCATTGCCATCGGCGCTAGCAAAATGGGGTGCTCGATGCCGAGCGCATCGGTGAGACGGGTGTTCAGCGTCATTTTCGGCTCTCCTTCGCCAACTGCAGCTCACCGGTGAGAAACTGCGCCCGGCCATGCCCGAAAGACCAGTCTTCGTCGTCGTTTTCGGTTACCGACACGATCAGATCCGCTGGATCCTGGCCGCATCGGTCGGCGAGTTTGGCCGCCACCAGCTCATAGAACTTCTGCTTGAGCTCGCGTGGCCGGCGCCGGCTCACCACGTGCAGTATGACCAAGGCGTCGGTGCGATCGATGCCCAGACCGGTGTCCTGCGCGACGATCTCGTGGGCGGGATGGCTGCGCACCACCTGATAGCGGTCGCGCTGGGGCACCCCGAACGCTTCGACCACGGCCTCGTGGATGGTGTCCAACAGCACCCGAACCTCCGAGGGCGTCCGCCCCTCGACGATGTCGATGTATAGCAGTGGCATTGTTTTCTGTTTCCTTTCTGACATGTGAGGCAACGTCGAGACCGGGGCGCCCTATACCGGTGGTGAAATGCCTGCTGTGGCGCATCTATGCTTGTCAGGCATGAGTGGTGTGCAGAGCGGGCGCGTCGAGCTGCGTCACCTGCGGGTGTTCGAGGCGGTCGCCCGGCTCAAGTCGTTCACCCGGGCCGCGGACGAACTCAACATCACTCAGCCGGCGCTGAGCCGCACCATTGCCCAGCTGGAAGACGCGCTCGGGGTCACGCTGCTAGACCGCACCTCGCGGCGCGTGGAGACGACCCGAGCAGGACGGACGTTTCTGGAATACGTCGAGCGGGTCCTTGCCGAACTGGAGCGGGGGTTCGGCGCGTTACGGCGCCAGGCGACCATCCGGTTGGGGTTCAGTTGGCTGCTACCCGACCCCTGGGCGCAGCGCACCGTCGCGAGTTTCGAGCGGACCACCGGAACCACGGTGACCCTGGTGCGCACCGACGACGCGCTGGCCGCGGTCGAACAGGGCAAGGTCGACGTCGCCGTGGTACGCGGGCAGGTCGAGTCGACCGCCGTACGCGTGGTTCATCTTTTCGACGAGTCACGTGTCGCGGTGTGTTCGGTGCACAGTCGGCTGGCGGAGCGATCGGAGTTGGAGTGGCGTGACATCCCGCGGTTCCCGCTGGTCGTCAACACCACCAGCGGCACCACCGGCCCGTGGTCCTGGCCGGCGGGCGAAGGGCCCGAAAAGATCGTGGAAACACTGAATTTCGATGAGTGGATCGAATCGGTCGCGGCCGATCGCGGCCTGGGTGTGATTCCCGATGTCGCCGTCCGACGCAACATCCATCCGGGGGTGCGGTTCATCACGCTGCGCGCAGCGCCGCCGAGTCCGGTCGCCCTGGTCTTTCTGCCCCGGCATCGCAATGCGAACCTGCGCCGCTTCGTGGAGGCAGCCGTCGCCGAACGCGACTGAACCGCCTCACCCCAGGGCCGCGAAGCCGTTCTGAACCAGCTCCAGGCTCGTCGCCACCAGCTCACCGAGATCGTCGATACAGCCGCGGCGGCCCCAATTCTCCACCGCCACAAACAAAGCCGCTGCCAACGCCGCACCGGCGACTTCGGCGACGAGGGCGATGCTCGGCACCTCCGGATAGCGCTGTCTGATGAAGTCGGTCAGCGTGGCGGCGAAAGACGCCTGCACCACCCGCAGGTGACCCGCAATCCGGTCGGCGCTGATCAGTTCCGCGCGGGCGGTCGCCGCCTGACGGACCACCTCGATGTCATGCGGGAACGCCGCCACACTGGCCAGGACCGCGTCGAACAGTGGCTCCGAGGCCGGTCGCTGGGCAAGCGCCTCGGCCAGCCACTCGAGGTGTGTCTCGTAGTCCTGAAACAGCACGGCTTCCTTGGTGGGGAAGTGCCGGAAGAACGTCCGCTCGGTGACTCCGGCCTCCCGGGCCAGCTCCGTTACCGTGACATTGGCAAAACCGTTGCGGGCGAAGCAGTTCAGGGCTGCCTGGCGCAGCGCCTCGTGTGTCGATTGACGGCGGAGCGTGTGTCGGTTCGTCCCGGGGACCAATGCAGTCATAGCAGGAGAGATGGTATCCCAGCCGTCAGGAGATAGTCAGTACCGACATCTTCCTATTATGTCAGTACTGACATACTCTCGTCGGATGACGCGTAACGAGTACTACGACGCGATCGTGGTGGGTGCCGGCCACAATGGATTGGCCGCGGCGGTGATCCTGCAGCGAGGTGGTCTGCGCACGTTGTGCCTGGAGGCCAACACCTATGCCGGAGGCATGGCGGCGACCGTCGAACTGATCGACGGCTTCCGCTACGAGATCGCCGGGTCAGTGCAGTTTCCGACCGCGAGCCAGATCACCAAGGACCTCGGCCTGGACACCTTGCCAACGGTGGAACCGGAGGTGATGTCGACCAACATCGGCGAGAACGGCGAAGAGCCGATGATCTTCTACCGCGACCCGATGCAGTTGATGACGCATCTGGGGGACAAGCACGGGTTCGAGGCCGTCACCGGGATGGCCGAACTGATCGGCTGGAGCCAGGGGCCGGCAAAAGCGCTGGGCCGCTTCGATGTTCGCACTCCGCCGAAGACCCTGGACGAGATGTACGCCGGCGCGGCCAATGACGCCGAGCGCCGCGCCATTCACGAGATGCTGTTCGGATCGGCGATGGACGTGATCGACCGCTATCTGCCTGACAAGGTCAAGCACGCCGTGATGCGGGGGATGCTGGCGTTCCTCGCGGTCAACTCCACCTACCGCGGACCCTATACGCCTGGCAGCGCTACCTGCCTGGCCTTCGCGTTGGCCGTACCGGACAGCGGCACGGCGATGATGACCAAACTCAAAGGCGGCATCGGTGCCCTGACCGACCATCTGCGCGAGTTGTTCGTCTCGCACGGCGGCGAGATCCGCTTTCGGTCTCGGGTCGAGGAGATCCTCGTGGACCACAGCGCGGTGACGGGCGTGCGGTTACGCGACGGCTCGACGATCGGCGCTCCGACTGTGGTGTCCAACTTGGCGCCCGAGCTCACGCTCGGCACATTGGTCTCGGCCGAACACCTTCCCGCCGAACTCATCGCGCGCCTTTCGGGTCGTGACCACCGAGCGTCGTTCGTGCAGATGCACTTCGCCCTGGACGAGTTGCCCGAATTCGCGCCGCCCTACGAGTTGTTGAACGAACCCGGCATGCAGATGTCGGTGGGCATCTTCGGCTCACCCGAGGAGCAGCAACGCCAGTGGGAGAACTGCCGACGGGGCATCGTGCCCGACAACCCCTCTATGGGCCTACAGATCCCGTCGGTACACGACCCGGGCCTGGCGCCGCCCGGCAAGCACGCCGCGAGCGCCTACGCCTACGCGTTCCCGGTCGAGGTGGACCGCAAGCAGCATGGTCACCTCAAGAATGAGATGGCACAACAGGTTATTGACAAGATCACCCGGTTCGCACCGAACTTCAAGGACATCGTGCGGCGGCACATCACCTTCGCGCCGTACCACATGCAGACCATGTTCGCCGCGCCCGACGGTGACTTCTGCCACGGCCTGCTGCACCCGGACCTGATGGGGCCCAACCGCCCCGGCCCGAAGGGGTTCCTCGATCTCCCCATCCCGGTCGACGGTCTCTACCTCGGTGGCGCGGGATGCCATGGCGGCCCGGGCATCACCTTCACTCCCGGGTACAACGCCGGCTGTCAGGCACTCGACGACGCTTCCTAGCGAAGCGTTTTCAGGTGCCCTTGGTCTTCAGCACCCGCTTGCGTAAGCCGTCGGTGGCGGTCTCCATCAACCCCTTGGCGCCCTTCTTGACCAGGAAGCCCGGGACCGGCACGTTGAGGTCGACGGTCAGCTCGAAGTTGACCCGGGTCGAATCGCCGTCCGGGGTCAGGGTGTAACGGGCATGCTGAGCACGCTGCGAGCCGGAGCTCACCAAGGTCCAGCTCACGCCGTCGTCGTGTACGGAATAGTCCAGCACTTGCTCGTCGCTGACCCCGACGACCTTGACGACCTGCCGCGACTTGCTGGGATGTCCCTGCTCGTCGCGCTCGAGGACCTCCACCTTGCGATGGGCCGGCGACCACTCCGGCAGCGATTCGAGGTCGAACAGCACGTCCATGATCTGGTCGGGCGTCGCCTCGATGACGACCTCTCTGGACTCGGTGACAGCCATGCCCGGTAGATAACCGCGGCTGCACCCGTTGAAACAGCGGTCAGGGCACCAGCACGACCTTGCCGATGTTCTCGCGGGCCGCGAGGATCCGGTGCGCTTCGGGCGCTTGAGCGAACGGCACGGCCGCGTGCACGATCGGCGACGCCGTACCGTCGTGCAGCGCCTGGCTGAGCGGGGTGATCCAAGGCTCCAGCGTGCCGCGATCGTCCCACAGCTTCAGCATGTTCAGCCCGATCACGATCTTGGACTCGGAGAGCTGATCGAGCAGATTGAAACCGCGCAGCATGGCCAGCGCGTGCGGCGCCACCCGGCGCAACGATCGTTTCTCACCCTCCTGCATGTTCGAGATTCCATAACCGACCAGCCGACCCCCCGGTCGCAGCAGGGAGTACGACCGCCGCAACGACGTGCCGCCGAGCGCGTCAAGGACGAGGTCGTAGGGTTCCAGTCCCTTCCACCACCCGTCGCGGCGGTAGTCGATCGCACGATGGACGCCCAGCTCTTCGAGCTTGGCATGCTTGCCCGGCGATGCGGTGCCGTGAATCTCGGCGCCGGCGGCCTTGGCGAACTGGATGGCCGCGATGCCCACTCCGCCGGCCGCGGCGTGAATCAGCACCCGCTCGCCGGCACGCAGCGACCCGTACCCGTGCAGCCCCGCCCAGGCGGTCGCGTAATTGACCGGCACCGCCGCGCCCTGTTCGAAGCTCGTCGGATCGGGCAGTGTCACCGCGTCCGCCGCGGCGACGTTGACGATCTCCGCGTAGCCACCGAAGCGTGTTCCGGCCAGCACCCGTTCGCCGACGCGACCCGGGTCGACGCCCTCGCCGACCGCCGCGACCGTCCCGGCAACTTCATAGCCGACGACCGCCGGCAGCTTCGGCGCGTCGGGATACAGCCCGACGCGGGCCAGGTGGTCGGCGAAGTTCACCCCGGCCGCCCGCACGTCGATTCGCATCTGACCCGGACCCGGCGGCGGGGGATCCGGTCGCTCCTGGACCTTCAGAACCGATGGGTCGCCGTGTTTGGTGATCACGACTGCTCGCATTGTGTTCCCTCCTGGTTGCGGCAGATCTTTTCGAATGGATGCAACCAATCACCGAGTGCCGTAAGCGGTTCCGCGGTCAACCGGTAGATTCGCCGGCGACCCCGAGGTTCGTCGGCGACCAGGCCGGCTTCGCGCAGCACCTTGAGGTGTTCGGCGACGGCTGGGCGGCTGAGCTCGAACCGGTCGCTGAGTTCTCCGGCCGACAGGGGCTGGCGCGTCAAGATTTCGAGGAGCCGACGTCGCACCGGATTCGCCAGTGCTACGAACAGGCGATCGCAGAGGCGATCGGGGGTAGGCACGCCGCAATATATGTCGGAAAAATCCGACATGTCAAGGCGCCTGCTAAGCGCCCGGGACCGCGATTTACCGTCTAAACGTGACCGAGCAGCGCCGAGCCGCCGACGAGGTGGTGCGCGGCCATGTCGTCACTATCGCTACGCGGCTGGCACGGCGCATCGACGAGATCAGCCTGATGATTCAGACGGGACTCGAAGAGCAAATTCCTGACTTGGGCTCAGACGCGCGGATGGCGGACATGCTGGCCGCGAGTGTGCGGACAAATCTACTGACGGTCTTCGACGTTTTGCTGCATGGCTCCGAGGTCGACCGGATCGGCGTGCCGGAGCCCGCCCTGGAATACGCGAGGATGGTGGCTCAGCATGATCTGCCGCTGACCACGCTGGTACGTGCCTATCGGCTGGGACAGCGTCATCTGACCGAGCTGGTGTTTGCGGAACTGAACGATCTGGCGATTGAACCGAACACCCGGGTGGGGGTGATCGAAGGAATCACCGCGGTGGTTCTCGAGTACGTCGATCGGGTGTCGCAGCAAATGGCCGCGCAGTACGAGGATGAACGCGGCCACTGGCTGGAAAACCAGAACAGCATCCGAGCCATGCGGGTGCAAGAGGTGCTCAGCGACAACACGGGCGTCGACGTCGAGGCCGCCTCCGCCGCGCTCCGGTATCCCCTGCACTGGCAGCACCTTGGCCTGGTCGTCTGGCTGCCCGGCCACGAGTGCACCGACGATGAGCTCACCCGTATCCAGGGATTCATCCGCGGCCTGGCCGACTCGGTCGAGACCTCCGCCGGCCCGCTGATCGCCGCAGCCGACCGCTCCAGCGCCTGGATCTGGTTGCCGTTTCGCGCCGCACCGGGTGATATCACGACGAAGGTCCGCCACTACGTGACGGCGCGAACGGAATCGCTGTGCATGGCGATCGGCGCGGTGGGATCGGGTGTCGGAGGGTTCCGCCGCTCCCACCGTCAGGCGCAACGGGTCAGGGCGGCGGTACTAGCCACAGCGGGGCGATCACCGGGTCGGCAGCGGGTCATTGCCGCGGCAACCGATGCCGCCATGACGGCCGCGGGGCTGTTGGGCACCACCGACGATGAGGTCCGCGAGTGGGTGTCCGACGTGCTGGGCCCATTGGCATCTGACACTGACGACGATGCCGTGCTGCGCGAGACGCTGCGGATATACCTGCACAACGGCGCCGCCCACGAAATCGCCGCGCAACAGCTGAACCTCACCTTCAACGCGCTGAAGGGCCGACTTGAGCGGGCGGTCGCTCGGCGCGGCCGGCCGATCTCCGATCGGGTCGACGTCGAGCTGGCCCTGTTCGCCTGCCATTGGTACGGTCCGACGGTACTCCGCGCGGGGCACTAGTGCACCAGCATTGGGAGCGACTGGCCCCGGGTGTGCATCGCTGCCGACTCCCGTTTTGTGACGTGACGATCGGTCTGGTGTGCGGACGCGACGGGACGCTGCTCATCGACACCGGCACCACGCTCGACGAGGCAGCCGCCGTTGCGTCGGACGTCCGTGCGATCGCCGGTCGCCCGGTGACCCACGTGGTGTTGACGCACAAGCACTTTGACCACGTTCTGGGTTCATCGGTGTTCGCCGGAGCGGAGCTGTATTGCGCGCCGGAAGTGGCCCGATCCCTGGCATCGGCCACCTCGGACCTGCGCGACGACGCTGTGCGGCACGGCGCGGACGCGGGGCAGGTGGAACGCGCCATCGCGGCCCTGCGCCAGCCACAGCATCACGTGCATGACGGGTTGATCGACCTCGGCGACCGCACCGTCCGCGTCTCCCACCTGGGCGCCGGCCACACCCGTTCGGACCTGGTCGTGGTCGTCCCCGGGGTTCACGCGGACGACCCGGCCGTTGTGTTCACCGGTGACCTGATCGAGGAGTCCGCCGACCCGGCGATCGACGCCGACTCCGACGTCACCGCCTGGCCCACCACCCTGGAACGGCTGCTGCAGATCGGAGGGCCCGGCGCCGTGTACGTCCCGGGGCACGGGAGGGTGGTCGACGCTGAATTCGTTCGGCGGCAACGCCGTTGGTTAGCTGCGTACGCCGCGCGGGGCGGCGGCGACCGCTGAACTCGAGGCGGTCGAACCGGTAGTCCTAACGCCTGGGTCGCCGACGCACTCGGGGAACCGGCAGCGGCTTCCCAGCCCGCACACAGGCCAATCGCGTCGAATACGGCTTAGTTTGAGCCGACATACAACATAGGGGGAGCAGTGACAACCGTGAGAACCTTCGCCATCGGCGCGGCAACATTGGCATGCATCGGCGTTGCGGCCGTTGGTGTTTCGTCCGGTGCCACCGACCCCGCCCCCACAGTTCGCCTGGTCGCCGTCGGCGCGCCGCTGCCCCAGGACCCCGCGCGGAGTACCGTCGGACCGTACCAATGGCAGGCGAACAGGGCCAGCTCGACGTCGACCCGATCGGAGATCG
>NZ_LZMH01000069.1 GCF_001673635.1 Mycobacterium asiaticum | reverse complement strand
CCACCCACCCGACCTGCCCCAGGATTACTGCGCCGAACGCACCGCCATGATGCCCCGACGCCGCCGCACCCGCGCCCAACACCGCGCCCACCGGGTCGCTACCGAACGCCGCCACAACCGCAACGCGCGACTGAACCCTCAATCTCAGACCTGCGACCACGCCGCCCTACCACCACCCACCGACGACGAACCACCACCGTTTTAGACGGCGAACAAACGCCACTCACCCGGCACGCCCTTGAGCTGATGCGCGCCGCGGTCCTCGAACTCCAGCCCGGACCCGATCACCAGATCGCGCAGCGTGCTCGACACCAGCACCTCGTTGGGCCCCGCCAACGCGCTCACCCGCGCCCCGATGTGCACCGAGATCCCGCCGATGTCATCACCGCGGACTTCGCACTCACCGGTATGCAAACCGGCCCGCACCTCAATACCCAACGCCTGCACCGCATCCCGAATAGCCATCGCGCAACGGATCGCCCGCTGCGGGCCGTCAAACATCGCCAGGAAGCCATCACCGGACGTGTTCACCTCGCGACCCCGGAACCGAGACAGTTGCGACCGCACCACCGCGTCGTGCGCATCCAGCAGCGCATGCCAATCCCGGTCACCCATCTCAGCGGCCCGCCGCGTCGAATTTACGATGTCGGTGAACAACACCGTCGCCAAAACCCGATCATCATTCACCGCGGCCTGCTCGCCGGTCAGAAACTCGGCGATGTGACGGAAGGAATCGCGCCACGGTTCGACGAAGTGGTACATGTTGCGGCCAGGCAACTCAACGTATTTGGCGCCCGATATGTGGTCTGCGACGGCTCGCCCCATGGCCGGCGTGATCATCGGATCGTCGCTGTGCTGCACGACGAGTGTCGGCACGCGCACGGACGGAAGTACCGCCCGCACATCCATTTCAACCACAATCGGGAGCATGAGGGAAAGTGTCCACGGGCTCGCAGCCAGGCGTTCCTCTCGTGCCCACGCTGCACGGATCTGCTCGTTCCACGGCATGTCCGGATTGAGCACATGGTTGAACTCGCCCGTGCCCCACATCGCCGTCATGGCACCGAGGACTTCGCCAGGATCCATCCCAGTGCGTTCCGAAAGCGGAATCGCGTAGCTCTCAAGCAAGACCAGCGCCGCTGTACGGGACGGATATGTTGCGGCGAACAAAGCAGCTGGTGCCAACGCTCCGTCGATTGCGACGAGGACCGCCTCCGAGCTGCCGAGATCGTCCAACACTGCGGTGATGCTGTCGGCCCACTGCTCCAAGGTCGGCAGCGCGCCCGGTGTGACCGGGTCGGACGCTCCGGTGCCCAGCTGGTCGAAGAAGATCAGCCGACCCAGCGATGTCATCGCCTCGGCCCAGCCCTGGATGGGCGGTAGTTCCGGGAAGAGCTCGCAGCACGTGAACCAGTTCGGGACGAACACAATGTCGCGTGGGCCTGCACTAGACGCGCGATAGGCGACCCGTAAGTCCCCGTTCTGCGCGTAGCGCGTCTCCGAAAACATTGCGGAAGTCTAACTCCGAAAGAACGGAGTAATCACACGTTTCTGCAGCTCAAGTGCGTTCTCGATATCTAGGTGGGCCACGAACTCGCGGTGCTCCGGAAGTTGGCATTCGGCGGACCGCAGAAGTCCGAGTTGGTTCCGGCCAGCAGGACGAAATAGCCCTCGCCGCGGCGGGTGTCGCTGTACGGCGGGTAGCTCCACCCGCTGTTGCACATGGATGTCGGCGTGCCCACGGTGGCCCGGCGCCAACTGTTCTTCACGCACGCCTTCAATGCTTCGACGTCCTTCACGCTGCTCTTGGCGATCACCAGCATTCCGCCGCCCCATTGCCCGTCGGCCCTACGGTAGGCGCGCGCACCGAAACCCGCGTTGTTCGTCTGACACCCCAACGCCCGCTGCAACGGCTGGAACACGGTCGCGAGGTCGCGGTTGGTGAGACCCGCTGCGGCAGTGATGAATCCAGCGGCGTCGTTACCGTCGACCTCTTGCACGTTGGCATCGTGGAAACTGAACAGCTGCTGCCCGATGGCGGCATTGGCGCCGCCGCCGACGACCGGGCCGCTGCCGGTGGATGGCATCGGCGGCAGCTCGCCGGCGGGGTCGGCGTCGGCCGCGGGTGCCAGGGCGACAGACAAGCCAACGGCAATGACCAGGCGTGCAATTACTTTCACCGGTTACCTCCGAATCCGACATCACCATCTTCTTGTACGCGTCGGCCGTCAGCAACTGGCAGCAGACGACGTAAGGGTGCTACCGGAAGGCGGCCACGCCGGTGAACGCTTGGCCGAGAACCAGCTGGTGCATCTCCGGGGTGCCTTCGTAGGTGAGCACGGACTCCAGGTTGACCATGTGCCGAATCACCGGGTATTCCAGCGATATCCCATTGCCGCCCAATATGGTTCGTGCGGTGCGACAGATCTCGATCGCCTCCCGGGTGTTGTTGAGCTTGCCGAAGCTGACCTGGTCGGGGCGCAGGCCGACCCCGTCCTTCAGGCGGCCCAGGTGCAGCGACAGCAATTGGCCCTTGTGCAACTCGACCGCCATGTCGACGAGCTTGGCCTGAGTCAGCTGGAAGCCGGCGATCGGTCGGCCGAACTGGGTGCGTTGCGTCGCGTATTCGAGCGCGGACTGCCAGGCTGAGCGTGCCGCGCCCATCGAGCCCCAGATGATTCCGTAGCGCGCCTCCGACAGACACGCCAGCGGCCCCTTCAGACCGGTGGCCCCGGGCAGCAGAGCATCGGCGGGCAACCGGACGTCGTCGAGCACCAATTCGCTGGTGATCGAGGCCCGCAGCGACAGCTTGTGATGGATCGTGTTCGCCGCGAAACCCGGGGTGTCGGTCGGCACGATGAACCCCCGGATCCCCTCGTCCGTCGCGGCCCACACCACAGCCAGGTCGGCGATCGATCCGTTGGTGATCCACATCTTGCGGCCGTTGAGCACCCAGTCCGACCCGTCGCGCCTGGCCCGCGTCTTCATCGCGGCCGGGTCGGATCCGACGTCGGGCTCGGTCAGCCCGAAGCAGCCGATGAGCTCGCCCGCCGCCATGCCGGGCAACCACCGCTGCTTCTGCTCCTCGGAGCCGTTATTCCAGATCGCGAACATCGCCAGCGAGCCCTGCACCGACACCAGCGACCGGATACCGGAATCGGCGGCTTCGAGCTCCAGGCACGCCAGGCCATAGTGCACCGCGGACGCACCGCCGCATCCATAGCCATGCAGATGCATGCCCAGCAACCCCAGTTCACCGAACTGCTTGGCCAATTCGCGCGCCACCGGAAGGTCGCCGTCCTCGAACCACTGGCCCACATACGGGATCACCTGCTCGGCGCAGAATGCCCGCACCGTGTCGCGCACGGCGATTTCGTCGTCGGACAACGACGCGTCCAAACCGAGTGGGTCGTAGGGATCGAAGGCGGGCGTGGTCGAGTTACTTGCAGCGGTGCTCATGCCTCAATCCTGCCCTTGCCCGGTAGTCTCGCTGCATGCAACCACGGCGGGGGCCGGCCTGGCTGGGCTGGCTGGTGACCGATGTCGTGGCCGTTCTGGTGTTTTGCGCACTGGGGCGTCGCAGCCACGACGAAGGCGTCACCGCCAGCGGCCTCGCGACGACGGCCTGGCCGTTTCTGACCGGTACGGCGGTGGGCTGGCTATTGTCGCGGGGCTGGCGGCGGCCGACGGCGGTGGCGCCGACCGGTGTGATCGTGTGGGTATCGACCGTGCTGGTCGGCATGCTGTTGCGGAAAGCAAGTTCGGCCAGCGTGGCGGTGGCGTTCATCGCGGTGGCCTCGACGGTGACCGCGGTGTTCCTGCTCGGCTGGCGCGCGGCGGTCGAACTGGCCGCCCGGCGACGTTCGGACGGCTGAAAGGTCGGCCGGTTTGGTACGCGAGGACGGCGACACGTGGGATCTGGCTACCGGCGTCGGTATGACGGCCACCTTCGGTGCGGTCGCCAGGGCGGTGGGCACCAACAAGGGCCTGCTTGACGATCCCTTTGCCGAAGCGTTGGTGCGGGCGGCCGGCGTGGATTTCTTCATCCGGGTCATCGAGGACGACCGTTATGCGACCGACGGCGGCAACGATCCCACGATGACGGGCATGATCAATGTCCTCGCCGTGCACGGCCGGTTCCTGGACGAGCTGTTGACCAGCGCCGCCAGGGCCGGTATCCGGCAGGTGGTGAACCTGGGATGTGGCCTGGACACTCGGGCGTTCCGGTTGTGGTGGCCGTCCGGAATGCGGTTCTACGAGATCGATCGGTCCAAGGTGGTGGACTTCAAAGAGCAAGTCCTGCACCAGGTCGGCGCCAAACTGACCGCACACCGGTACGCGCTGGGCGTCGATCTCCGCGGTGATTGGTTGACCGCGTTGCGCCGAGTCGGATTCGACCCGGCCCAACGCACCGTCTGGGTCGCCGAAAACCTGCTCGTCGGCTACCTGCCGCCGGACGCTCAGGATCGGCTATTACGCGACATCACCTCGATGAGCGCGGCCGGCAGCTGGTTCGCTGCCGATCACCTGCCGTGGACTCCGGAGCAGCTGGAGGAGGGCCGGGCATTCCTCGATGGCTGGCGTCAGCAGGGGCTGGACATCGACCTGACCAAGGTCACCTATGAGGCCGAATTCCGTTCGGTGTCAGAATATTTGGCGGCGCACGGGTGGCACACCACCGACCGCACGCTGGTTGACCTATTGACCGCCACCGGGCTGGGCGGCCGGCGACCGGTCAGTTCACACGAAATGGCGATCACGCCCCGATACGTCACCGCGATCCTGGCCGCAAGCAGTGACGGGAACGGGTCAAGTGACAGCCGCTAACGGGGATCGACTGCGCTTCATCGCGACCGCATTGCAAGATCCACTGGCTCAGCCCCTGCTTGTGGCGCTGGCCGACGAGTACGCGGAGCGCTACGGCGGCGAGCCGGCGCGCTACTTGGCGTGGCTCGTCGACAGCCCGGACGGTGAGTTCGCCGAGCCGAACGGGGGCATGTTGATCGGCGTCGTGGACGGGGAGCCGGTGACCGGCGGCGCATTCTGCCGATTCGACGCCGAGACGGCCGAACTCAAGCGGATATGGACCCACCGCGACCACCGCCGCCGCGGCTACGCAACGGCGCTGCTGGCGGCGCTGGAATCTCAGATCGCCGCCCGCGGTTACACCAGGGTGTACCTGATAACCGGTGATCGTCAGCCCGAGGCCGAAGAGCTCTACCAGGCCACCGGCTACACCCGGTTGGCCGAACCGCTGCCCGCCCGGGGCCCGGTGTTCCCGGTGGCCTTCCTGAAAACCCTCCAACGGGAACAGACATGACGTTTCATCTGGGCGTGGCCCTCGACGGGTATGGCTGGCACACCCACGCGTGGGCATTGACGTCCGAGACCCGCTCGGTGCTCAGCGGAAACTACTGGGCCGATCTGGCGGTCACCGCCGAACGCGGGCTGCTGGACTTCCTCACCATCGACGACTCGCTGATGCCCCAGATCGGCCGCAGCTCCCGGATGCATCCGGACCGACTGACCGGGCGTGGGGACGCGGTGCTCACCGCTGCGCGCATCGCGCCGCTCACTCGGCATATCGGGCTGATCCCGGTGGCTACGGTCACTCATACCGAACCCTTCCATGTCTCCAAAGCCATTGCCACGCTGGACTTCGTATCGCACGGCCGGGCGGGTTGGCAGCCCCGCGTCAGCGGCACCGCCCACGAGGCGGCCCTGTTCGGGCGCCGAACCATCAACCCTGCCGAATTGTTCGACGAGGCAGTCGAATTCGTCGACGTGGTGCGCAGGTTGTGGGACAGCTGGGAGGATGACGCGGTAATCCGCGACGTCTACACGGGCCGCTACATCGACCGGGACAAGCTGCACTACATCGATTTCACCGGGAAGTACTTTTCCGTGAAGGGCCCGTCAATCACGCCGCGGCCGCCGCAAGGTCAGCCGGTGGTGGCCGCCCTCGCCCACGCCACACCCGTGTATCACTTTGCAGCCGAAACCTCCGACCTGGTTTTGGTAACTCCCGCCGACGAAGCCGGCGCGAGCCGCATCCTCGACGAAGTGCGCGGCATCAGCGAACACCTGAAAGTGTTTGCCGACCTCGTGGTCTCGTTTCACGGGCAGGACGACTTCCGCTCTGACACCTGGGTATGGACCGGCACCCCGATCGAACTGGTGGACCTGCTGCTGGGTTGGCAACGCGCGGGTTTCGACGGGGCGCGCCTGCGTCCGGCCGTGCACGCCACCGATCTTGCGGTGATCGCCGACCAGGTGGTGCCGCTTTTGCAACGTGCCGGCCAATTCCGCACCCAATACCGGGAATCCGAGACGCTGCGCGAGCGGCTCGGGTTACCGGTGGCACCCAATCGATATGTGGCGGTGAACCGATGATCCCGTTGTCAATCCTGGACCTGGCGCCGATCAGCGCCGGCAGCGACGCGACCACCGCGTTGCGCAACACCATCGATCTGGCGCAGCGGGCCGAGCAGTGGGGCTTCAAACGCTACTGGGTGGCCGAGCACCACTTCGTCGGCGTCGCCAGTTCGTCGCCGGCGGTCCTGATCGGCCAGATCGCCGCCGCCACCAACCGAATTCGGGTTGGCGCGGCCGCGGTCCAGCTGGGCTACACCACCGCGATTGCCGTCGTTGAGAACTTCGGCATGCTCGACGCCTTCTACCCCGGGCGCATCGACCTGGGCGTCGGCCGCTCCGGGCAGCGCCGGTCGGACGAGCGCAAACCCAAGCCGCCCAGAGACCCCCGCCCGCCGCGACAATGGCATGAGGTCGACGGAGTGGTGGTGCCAGCCCCGTTCGATCTGCGCGGGTTGCTCGACCTCGAACGGCTGCAGGCCACCATGGCGATCCTGCAACAGCCCGAGGCGATCTCACCGGACTTCGACGAACAGGTGCGTGACATTCTCGCCTTCCTTGAAGGCACGTACCACGCGGGGGAGTTCGACGTCCACGCGGTACCGGGCGAGCATTCGGGCCTGCGGCCGTGGATCTTTGGCAGCAGCCGGGGACAAAGCGCCCGGGTGGCCGGTGCGCTGGGACTGCCCTTTGTCGCCAGCTACCACATCACCCCCGCCACCGCGCTGGAAGCCGTCGAGGCGTACCGGCAAAGCTTCGTGCCGTCGGCCGCGCTGGAGCGCCCCTACGTGGTGGTCTCGGCCGACATCGTGGTGGCCGACGACACCGCTACCGCCCAGCGACTGGCTGCGGGCTACGGGCACTGGGTCTACTCGATCCGAACCGGCGTCGGCGCAATGCCCTATCCCGAACCCGATGCGTGCGGACCGCTCACCGAGGAACAGCTGGCGCTGGTAAAAGACCGTATCGCAACGCAATTCGTGGGCAACCCTGACGAGGTCGCCGAACGTCTGCAGGCCCTGCAACGGGTCACCGGTGCCGACGAA
Organism: Mycobacterium asiaticum; assembly: GCF_001673635.1. Classification (GTDB taxonomy): domain Bacteria; phylum Actinomycetota; class Actinomycetes; order Mycobacteriales; family Mycobacteriaceae; genus Mycobacterium; species Mycobacterium asiaticum_C. Next base: position 514,341 of record NZ_LZMH01000069.1, on the reverse strand, counting down.
CTCGTCGTCACCTCGGTCACCCACCGCCATGAGGACCGCCTGCGATCGCATGAGCTGATTGCCCGGAGGTGGGGGATAACCCCATGAGTCGCAAGCCCATTCACTTGGCGGGTCACTTTCCCGGGGTCAACAACACGACGGTGTGGACCGACCCCACCGCCGGCAGCCAGGTCGAGTTCGACTCCTTCGTCCATCTCGCCCGCACCGCCGAACGCGGATTGTTCGACTTCTTCTTCCTGGCCGAGGGCCTGCGACTGCGCGAGCACCGCGGGCGCATCCACGACCTGGATGTCGTCGGCCGGCCGGACACCTTCACCGTGCTCGCGGCGCTGGCCGGAGTCACCGACCGGATCGGGCTCACCGGGACCATCAATACCACCTTCAACGAACCTTTCGAAGTGGCAAGGCAATTCGCCACGCTCGACCACCTGTCGGAAGGCCGCGCCGGCTGGAACATCGTCACCTCGTCGGATGCGTTCACCGGTGCGAACTTCCGGCGCGGCGGGTTCCTGCACCATGCGGACCGCTACCGGCGGGCCGAGGAATTCGTCACCGTCGCCCGGACATTCTGGGACAGCTGGGCGCCCGACGCCATCGTCGCCGACCGCAGCAAACGGGTGTATGTCAATCCGGACGGCATCCGCAGCGTCGACCACTCCGGCGAGCAGTTCGACGTGCGCGGCTTCGCGACGCTACCCGCTGGGCCGCAGGGTCACCCGGTGCTGCTGCAAGCCGGCGACTCCGACGAGGGCCGCGCGTTCGGCGCTCGGTATGCCGACGCGTTGTTCACCCTGCACGGGTCATTGGAGGACGGCCGCCGGTACTACGCCGACGTCAAGGGCCGCGTGCGGGCCGCCGGCCGAGATCCCGAGCAGGTCAAGGTCTTTCCCGCCGCGACGTTTGTGCTGGGGGACACCGACGAGGAGGCCCAGGACAAGGCGCGCTACATTCGTTATCAGCAGGTCAGCGGCGCGACCGCGATCACGATGCTCGAACAGGTGTGGGGCCGCGAGCTCACCGGCTTCGATCCCGACGGCCCACTGCCCGATTTCGATCCGGTCGTCGACAGTGACATCACCCAGGGCCGGGTCCGGCACGGCGACCCGGTCGCGGTGGCCCGGCGTTTCCGGGAACGTGCCGAGGCGGAGGGGCTATCGATCCGCGAGTTGGTGATCGCGGTGACCAGCAGGCAACAGTTCGTCGGCACCGCCGCCCACATCGCCGACGAGGTGGACCGCTACGTCCAGGCCGACGCCTGCGACGGGTTCATCCTGGTTCCCCACCTCACGCCGCACGGCCTCGACGAGTTCGTCGACCGAGTGGTGCCGCTACTACAGGAGCGGGGCGCCTACCGCACCGAGTACACCGGGGCGACGCTGCGCGAGCACCTGGGCCTGGCGAGTTAGCGGGCTTTCTTCAGAGCCGCCTCGGTCGCTTCGCGGATGGGCCCGCGCCACAAGGGACCATGCCCCGGCGCCAGGATCTCGGTGTCCAGCAGCGCCAGCGCCGACAGCGTGCGGATGCAGTCCTCCTGACTGTGACTGAAGATCGCCGGCAGCAGTTGCGGCCCGTCGTGGCGTATCAGCGGGTGCCCGGTGACCAGCGCGTCGCCGCTGGCCAGCACGCCGTCGACCAAGTATGAGCAATGCCCGTGGGTGTGCCCGGGACTGAAAACGGGCCTCGGATGGCCGGGCAAGCTCGCCGCGATGTCCGGCGTCAACGGCTGCGCGGTCGGAATGCCGTCGCGGACCAACCCGCCGCTGCGCACCACATGCGCGGTCCACACCGCCCAGCGAGGACGCCAGAGCCGGAGCGCGAGATCGGCCACCGACACCTGCTCCAGGTACTCGCGCTTGGCGTGGCCCACCTCCTCGGCGTGGCAGTACACCGGCGTGCCGTGCTCCTTGGCGAACCAGATCGCGGTGCCGAAGTGGTCGATATGTGCGTGCGTGAGCACGATCGCGCGCAGGTCCGCCGGACCGTAGCCCAGCTTGCGCAGCGAGTTCAGCACCTCCTCGCGGTCACCCGGATATCCGGCGTCGATCAGCATCACGCCGGTGTCGTCGGTGACCAACACCCAATTCACAGCAGGACCGTGCGCGAGGTGGACGGTGTCGGTGACTTGAACAAGCTCCGTCTGGCTCATGGCCGCGAGTGTAGGGGGCGGGCGGGTAGGAGCGATCGCAAGCGCGGCGAAGCCGGGCGCAGCGGGTCGCGACCAGAAGGGTGGGAGCGATCGCAAGCGCGGCGAAGCCGGGCGCAGCGGGTCGCGACCAGAACAGTAGGAGTAGAAAAGACTGGTGGCTGAACTGAAACTCGGATACAAAGCGTCCGCTGAGCAATTCGCACCCCGTGAGCTCGTCGAACTGGCCGTTCTTGCCGAAGCGCACGGCATGGACAGCGCCACCGTCAGCGACCACTTCCAGCCGTGGCGGCACAAGGGCGGCCACGCGCCGTTCTCGCTGGCCTGGATGACCGCTGTCGGCGAACGCACCGAGCGGCTGCAGCTGGGCACCTCGGTGCTGACTCCCACGTTCCGGTACAACCCCGCCGTGATCGCGCAGGCCTTCGCGACCATGTCGTGCCTCTACCCGAACCGCATCTTCCTTGGCGTGGGCACCGGCGAGGCGCTGAACGAGATCGCCACCGGATACGAGGGCGACTGGCCGGAGTTCAAGGAGCGCTTCGCCCGGCTGCGTGAGTCGGTCCGGCTGATGCGCGAGTTGTGGCGCGGCGACCGTGTCGACTTCGACGGCGAGTACTACCGGACCAAGGGCGCCTCGATCTACGACGTGCCCGAGGGCGGCGTCCCGGTGTACATCGCCGCCGGTGGCCCCGCAGTGGCCAAGTACGCGGGCCGCGCCGGCGACGGTTTCATCTGCACCTCCGGCAAGGGCGAAGAGCTCTACACCGAGAAGCTGATCCCGGCGGTCAAGGAGGGCGCGGCGATCAACGACCGCAACATCGACGAGATCGACAAGATGATCGAGATCAAGATCTCCTACGACACCGACCCGGACCTGTCTCTGGAGAACACCCGATTCTGGGCGCCGCTGTCCCTCTCGGCCGAGCAGAAGCACAGCATCGACGATCCGATCGAAATGGAGAAGGCCGCCGACGCGCTGCCGATCGAGCAGATCGCGAAACGGTGGATCGTGGCATCCGACCCCGACGAGGCCGTCGAGAAGGTCGGCCAGTACGTGACGTGGGGCCTGAACCACCTGGTGTTCCACGCGCCCGGACACGACCAGCGCCGCTTCCTCGAGCTGTTCGAAAAGGACCTCGCGCCGAGGTTGCGCAAGCTTGCCTGAAGGGCAGGCCGTTCCGGCCAGCATCTACATCGCCGCACCCGAGCCGGAGACAGGCAAGTCGACCATTGCGCTCGGGCTGCTGCACCGGCTGGCCGCCACCGTCGCCAAAGTCGGTGTGTTCCGGCCGATTACCCGGCCCGGCCCCGCCCCGGACTACATTCTCGAGATGCTCCTGGAGCACTCCACCGCGGCTCTGCCCTACGAACAGTGTGCGGGCGTCACCTACCAGCAACTGCACGATGACCGCGATGGCGCGATCGCCACGATCGTCGACCGGTATCACGCGATGGCCGCAGAGTGTGACGCGGTGGTGATCGTTGGTAGCGACTACTCCGACGTGGGCACCCCGGCCGAATTGTCGGTCAACGCCCGGATCGCGGTGAATCTGGGCGCGCCGGTGCTGCTGACCGTGCGTGCCAAGGGCCGCACCCCCGACGAGATCGCCGCCGTCGTCGACGTGTGTCTGGCCGAGCTGTCCGCACAACGCGCGCACCCCGCCGCCGTGGTGGCCAACCGGTGTGACCCGGCCGAATTAGCCTCGGTTGCCGAAGCTTTGGAAGAATTCACGCCACGGGGCTATGTGCTGCCCGAGGAACCGCTGTTGGCCGCACCGACGGTGGCCGAATTGACCGAGGCGGTCAACGGCACCCCGGTGCGCGGCGACGCACCGCTGGCCCAGCGCGAGGTGATGGGAGTGCTGGTCGCCGGGATGACCGCCGACCACGTGCTGGAGCGGCTGCGCGACGGGATGGCGGTGATCACGCCCGGCGACCGCTCGGACGTGGTGCTCGCGGTAGCCAGCGCCCATGCGGCACAAGGCTTTCCGTCGTTGTCGTGCATCGTCCTCAACGGTGGCTTCGAGCTGCATCCCTCCATCGCTGCCCTGGTCGAGGGGTTGCGGCTGCGCCTGCCGATCATCGCCACCGACCTGGGGACCTACGACACGGCCAGCGCGGCGGCATCGGCGCGCGGTCGGCTGACCGCATCCTCGCAGCGCAAGATCGACACCGCGCTGGAGCTGATGGGCCGCCACGTCGACATCACCGACCTGCTCGAACAGCTCACCATTCCGATCCCGACGGTCACCACACCGCAGATGTTCACTCACCAGCTGCAGGAACGGGCCAGGGCGGACCGTCAGCGCATCGTCCTGCCCGAGGGTGAGGACGATCGGATCCTCAAGTCGGCGGGCCGGTTGCTGCAACGCTCGGTCGCCGACCTGACGATCCTGGGCGACGAAGCTCAAGTGCGTTTGCGCGCAGCAGAACTCGGCGTCAGTCTGGACGACGCGACGGTGATCGACCCGCGCACCAGCGACCTGCATGAGCAGTTCGCCGAACAGTACGCCGAGCTGCGCAAGGCCAAAGGCGTCACGCTGGAGCATGCCCGCGAAATCATCCACGACGCAACGTACTTCGGGACCATGCTGGTGTACAACGGCCTCGTCGACGGCATGGTGTCCGGCGCCGTGCACACCACGGCGCACACCGTCCGGCCCGCGCTGGAGATCATCCGTACGGTTCCGGATGTCTCGACGGTGTCCAGCATCTTCCTGATGTGTCTACCGGACCGGGTGCTGGCCTATGGCGACTGCGCGATCGTGCCGAACCCGTCGCCCGAGCAGCTCGCCGACATCGCGATCTCGTCGGCGCGCACGGCCGCGCAGTTCGGCATCGAGCCGCGGGTGGCGATGCTGTCCTACTCCACCGGCACCTCGGGTTCGGGCGAGGATGTCGAGAAGGTCAGGGAGGCAACCGAAATCGTGCGGTCCCGGCAGCCGGACCTGCTGGTGGAAGGGCCGATTCAATACGACGCGGCCGTCGACCCGTCGGTCGCAGCGACCAAGATGAAGGATTCCCCGGTGGCCGGGCGTGCCACCGTGCTGATCTTCCCGGACCTCAATACCGGCAACAACACCTACAAGGCCGTGCAGCGTTCGGCCGGAGCGATAGCGGTGGGACCGGTTTTGCAGGGGTTGCGCAAGCCGGTCAACGACCTGTCCCGCGGTGCGCTGATCGAGGACATCGTCAATACCGTTGCGATCACGGCGATTCAGGCACAGGACGTCCATGGCTGACCGGCTGGTGCTGGTGATCAACTCCGGCTCGTCGTCGCTGAAATTCCAGCTCGTCGATCCCGACTCCGGGGCGTCGCGGTTCAGTGGCAGCGTCGAGCAGATCGGGGAACCCTCCTCGGATGTCGCCGACCACGATGCCGCGTTGCGTCGCGCGTTCGATCTGCTGGCCGAGGACGGGATCGATCTGAAGCACTGCGGGCTGGTGGCGGTGGGACACCGGGTGGTGCACGGCGGCAAGCGGTTTCACCGGCCGACGCGGCTTGACGACGAGGTGATCGCCGAACTGGAGAAGCTGTCGCCGCTGGCGCCGCTGCACAACCCGCCCGCGCTGCAGGGTATCGAGGTCGCCCGCAAGCTGCTACCCGAGGTTCCGCACATCGCGGTGTTCGATACCGCGTTCTTCCATCACCTTCCCCCGGCGGCCGCCACCTATGCCATCGAACGGGAGCTGGCCGAGAAGTGGGACATTCGCCGGTACGGCTTCCACGGCACTTCGCACGAGTACGTCAGCCAGCAGGCCGCCGAGTTCCTTGGCAAGCCGCTGGAGATCGTGAATCAGATTGTGCTGCACCTGGGCAACGGTGCGTCGGCATCAGCGATCGTCGGTGGCCGGCCGGTCGAGACATCGATGGGTTTGACGCCGTTAGAGGGTCTGGTGATGGGCACCCGCAGCGGTGACATCGACCCCGGCGTGTACAGCTACCTGTGGCGCACCGCGAAGATGGACGTCGACGAGATTGAATCGATGCTCAACAAGAAGTCCGGGGTGCAGGGCCTGGCGGGTGAGCGGGACTTCCGGCGGCTGCGGTCGATGATCGAATCCGGCGACGCCGCAGCCAAACTCGCCTACGATGTGTTCATTCACCGGCTACGCAAATACATCGGTGCCTACCTGGCGGTGTTGGGTCACACCGACGTGGTGAGCTTCACCGCCGGGATCGGCCAGCATGCCGCGACGGTGCGGCGGGATGCGCTGGCAGGCCTGGTCGAGTTGGGTATCGAGTTGGACGAGGAGCGCAACGGCACCGGCTCCGGGACGCGGCGCATCTCCACCGACGATTCGCGGATTGCGGTCCTGGTGGTGCCGACCGACGAGGAACTGGCCATCGCCCGCGACTGCGTCAGCGTCCTATAAGAACCCGATTCCGGACCGTCCGGTTCCAACCGACGGGGTGGGGTCGGTGGTCAGGGTGTGCACCAGCAGGTCGTGGTAGACGTCGCGGAAATCGGTGGTGTACTTCAGGTCTCCGTGATCGAGGTCGATCAGGCTCGGGTCCTCGCCGTAGAACCCGCCCTTGACCGAAGCGCCGGCGAGGAAGGCCGGCCCGGCGGTGCCGTGGTCGGTGCCCTGCGAGGCGTTGGCCGCCACCCGCCGCCCGAACTCGGAGTAAGCCAGCACCACGACGTTGCGGCCACAGGGATCGGGTGCCATCTTCTGCAGGAAGCCGCTGATTGCTTCGTCGAAGGTCCGCAATAGCCGCTGCTGGGTGCCGCGCTCGTTGGCGTGGGTGTCGAAACCGCCGAGGTGCACGAGGTACACCCGGGTCGGCACGCGGGCAAGGATCGCGGCGGCGACCATGCTCAACCGGCTTGCCAGGGCGTTGTTTTCGTCCTGTTGCGCGGTGATCGGTGCGAAGGCCGCCTCGGTGGTTCGCGCGGCGCGATAGGACTGGCGCACGGCGGCCATCGCGGGCGTATCGGTCGGATCGTCGACCCCGAGAGCCTGGATCGTCGGCCGGAACATGTCCGTCCGGCCGGCCCGCCCGGCCGGCACTGTAGTCGTCGACAGCGCTGCCGCCGTGTGCTTTTCGCCGACCCCAACCAGCGGCAGCACGCTGCCGATGTTCACCGCCCGCAGCGGGTCGTCCCCGGTGGCATCCAGCCACCGCCCGATCCAGCCCGTCGGCACGGGTTCGGCCGGTGACGCGGTCTGCCAGATGTCCATGGACCGGAAGTGGCTGTGATCGGGTTTGGGATAGCCCACGCCCCGCACGATCGCGAGTTGCCGTTGCTCCCAGAGTTGAGCAAGTCCGGACAGTGCGGGATTCAGTCCGAGCTGTGCGTCGAGCCGCAAGACGTGTTCCGGGGTATACGCCAATTCCGGGCGGGCATCGTGATAGGCGTTGTCCGCGTACGGAATCACCGTGTTGATCCCGTCGTTGCCGCCATACAGCGTGACGATCACCAGGATGCCGACGTTGTCGGTCAGCGGTCTCTCGTGGGCCGCGTGCAACAAATCGTCCCAACCGACGGCCACGGTGCCGGACAGCAACCCGATCGCGCCGACGCCCGCGCCGCCGACGAGGAACTTACGGCGATTCATGAGGTCAGGTACTCCGGTGTGTTGACCGCGGCGGCAACCAACTGCGCCGGTCTGCGGATCACCGGTCGCAGCGCCTCGACGGTCCGATCGGTCCAGGCGCCGACGCCGATCAGGTAGCCGACCGCGTCGATGCGCTCGCCGGTCGGCACGCCGTCCAACAGGGACAGGTCGGCGTCTCGCGCCAGCGCGATCGCCGCGCGCAGCCGGGTGCGGGCCGACGCGGTGGACAGCCAAACCTGGCCACGGGGCCAGCCATTGACGTCGGTGGGGAAAAACGGCCGATGTCCCAGTGCCTTGAGTGTCGCGTCGAGCAACTTGGCGTGGGCGTCGACGGAGACCTTGAGCATCCGGACCACACCGACCAGCCATTCAACCGGGGTGTTGACGACGGTCGCTCGCCCGCCGGTGAATTCGTCGTCCACCAGGATGGCGCGCGTCAGGGCCTTGAGGTCGCGCCGTGTGCCGTAGGCGGCGACGATACGGCTCAACGCCGAAGGTGACGCCGGCTCGTCCGAGGCCAGTTGTTGCCACAGCCGCCCGGCAACGTACGCCGCAGACTGCGGCTGAGCCAGTACGGCATCGCAGAAGCCGTCCGCGTCGAAATCACCGGTGCTCCCGAAAAGCGTCTTGGGCGTCGGGTCGTGGAGCCGCGGCACCAGCACCGCCTGGCCGTCGCCGATGGTCCAGCCCGTCAGCGCTCGCGCGCCGGCGCGCACGTCGTCCTCGGAGTAGCCGTTGTTGTGGCCCAGTGCGAACAACTCCATGAACTCGCGGGCCAGGTTTTCGTTGGGGGCTTTCGCGGAGTTGAGTTGTCCGTCCAGCCAACGCAGCATCGCGGCGTCGGTCAGCATGCTGAAGGCGAGCGTGCGAAAGTCACCCAGGGCCAGGATACGCAGCTTCTGGTTTTGCGCAGCCATGTACGCCGCGACCCGCACCTTCTGCGCCGAGGTGGCAAAGTGGTTGTGCCACAACAATGTCAGCTTCTCATGTAGGGGCACGTCGACGGCGGCCATGCGGCCCAGCCACCACCGGACCAATTGATCGTTCTGTTCGGCGAGTTGGCGCCGGTACTGCGTGCGGGCCGCGGGCGTGGCGCCCCTGCCCGGCGGTTGAGGCGGCGCGAGCGTCGGCATCGGCGTCGAGACGGCACCGCGGTCCGCATCAGGGTTTGCGTTGAGCACGGTGTCGACGTAATTGGGCCAGTCCTGTCCGGCCACCGCGTCGATCTCGGGCCCGGTGGCCCCGAACCCGGTCCGGCGCAGCACGCGGGCCGTCATCATCCACCGCGGAGACTGCCCGGCCATAGTGTCCTACTGTCGCCGCTGAACCTATGTTTTTGCTGAGGGAAGGCGCTATTCGCGACGTCGATAAATCACCGCTGCTAATGTCCGCTCTTGATATGAACGAGCTGGTTTTGAGATTGTTTGCCGGACGTTCGGTTCACCCCATGTCCGACCCCGAATCGGCTGTATTGTTCGACGTTTCAAAGGAGTCGAAATGAAGTTCAAACTCGGTCGCCGCGGCGCAGCGATATTGGGTTGTGCAGCGGCGTTTGTGTTCTCTCCAGCGGTTGCCGTCGCAGATCCGCCGGACCCACACCAGCCGGACATGACCAAGGGTTGGTGCCCAGGCGGCCGTTGGGGATGGGGCCAATTGGCCGTGTGCGACGGCGAGAAATACCCCGACGGGTCGTTTTGGCACCAGTGGATGAAGACCTGGATGGTCGGCCCGCAGTTCTATTACGACTGCGTCGGCGGCGACGAGCCGATGCCCGGACCGCCGCCACCCGGCGGCTGCAACGGGGCCATTCCGCCGGACGCCCCGCCCGCACCCTGACCTAGAACGTGCTGGTGGGCCGTACCTGGTTGGCCATGTCGACCAGCGTGTAGCGGTGCCGCTGGGTCGGGGCGACCCGGGCCAGCTTGCGCAGCGACGCCTCGACACCGAGCCGCAGGCCGTGGTCGGTGAACGGGAAACCCAGAATGTGGTTGGTGCTGGCTTTATTTTGGTTGTCCTGCAGCCAGTCCATCGCCCCGCCCAGCACCAGGGCGCGGATCTGCAACACCCGGGGCTCGGTCGGTGGCAGCGCCTCCACCCGCCGGGCGGCGTCGCGGATCTGCTCCTCGGTGATCTCGCTCTGCGAGCGGCCGGACAGCAGGGTCACCGCGCTGGTCAGCCGCGCAGTGGTGAAATGCCTTGAGGTGGGCGGTACTTCGTCCAGGGTCTGCACCGCACCCTCGCGATCGCCTTGTGCGGAACGGGCTCTGGCCAACCCGAAAGCCGCCGAGATCACTCCGTCGTTGGTGTTCCAGACCGTCTGGTAGAAGTTTTGCTCGTCGGTCTTGCCGGCCAGCTCGGCGGTGGCGGCCAGCGCCAGTTTCGGCGCCAGTTCGCCGGGGAAGGTGTCCAGCACTTCGGTGAAATGCTTGATGGCAGAGTCGTAGTCGCCGGTGAGCAACTCGGCCACGGCCTTGTACCAGATCAACCGCCACTGCCAGCCGACGCGCTCGGCGAGGTCGTCGAGCTTGCGGGTTGCCTTGCTGACGTCGCCCAGATCGAGCAGTGCGCGCACTTCCATCAGCGGCAGCTCGACGGACTCCGACAGGTCCAGGCCTTCGGCGTCCAACGATCCGTGCCGCGCCGCCCGCAACGAATCCAGCGTCTGCACCGGCTGGGAGAGCACCGTCGCCTGCAACACCGGTGCGGCCACGTCGGCCGGATCCACCAGCGGTACCGACAGTGCGGTCACGATCTCCTTGGCGGTCAGCTTCTCCGAATGCACCTGGCCGTCCAGGTACACGTCGGTGTGGGCGACCAGCAGGTCCACCCCGAAGGTGGAACGGCTGGGACTGAAGACGGTGGACAGGCCGGGCCGGGAGACGCCGGTGTCCTGGGCGACCACCTCACGCAGCACGCCCATCAACTGCGCGGACATCTCCTCGGCGCTGCGGAAGCGCCGACGCGGATCGGGGTCTATGGCGCGGCGCAGCAACCGGCCGAAGGAGTCGTACTTGGCCAGCACCGGGTCGCTGTCGGGCAGCCCGTCGACGTAGCGGCCGTTGCGGGTCCGCAGATCCAGCGTCAACGCCGCCAGCGTGCGTCCCACGGTGTAGATGTCGGTGGCGACCGTCGGGCCGGTGCGCACGATCTCGGGCGCCTGGTAGCCGGGCGTGCCGTAGAGGTAGCCGAACGAGTTGATCCGCGACACAGCGCCCAGGTCGATGAGCTTCAGCTGCTCCTCGGTGAGCATGATGTTCTCCGGCTTCAGGTCGTTGTAGACCAAACCGATGGAATGCAGATAGCTCAGCGCGGGCAGGATCTCCAGGATGTAGGCGATCGCTTCGGCAACCCGCAACTTTTCGCCCTTACCGCGCTTGAGCGACTGCCCGCCGATGTACTCCATGACGATGTACCCGACCGGGTCACCGTGCTTGTCGTTGTGTTCGACGAAATTGAAGATCTGCACGATCGAGGGGTGCACGACCTCGGCCAGGAACTGCCGTTCGGCCATCGCGATGGCCTGCGCCTCCGCGTCGCCGGAGTGCACCAGGCCTTTGAGCACGACCGGACGGTCGTTGACGTTGTGGTCCACGGCGAGATACACCCAGCCCAGGCCGCCGTGTGCGATGCAGCCCTTGACCTCGTACTGGTTGGCGATCAGGTCACCCGGACTGAGCTGCGGCACAAAGGAATACGGACTGCCGCAGTACGGGCACCAGCCCTCTTTAGATCCTTTGGTGCCCTTGTCGGCGGTCGACCGGCCGACCGGCCGGCCGCAATTCCAGCAAAACCGTTTCGATTCCGGCACAACCGGATTGGTCATCAGGGCCTTGAGCGGGTCGATGTCGGGAACCCGCGGGATCTCTACCAGGCCACCACCGAGGCGCCGGACCGCGGGAAGCGCTCTCGTCGCCCCCGGCATCCGCTCCTGCGGCTGGGTTTCGAGGTTGCCCAGCGAGATGGAGAAGTCGTCGTCGTCCTCGTCGTCGAAATCCGGCCGGAACAGCGCCTGCGTGGCCTGCGGTCGGCTGCCCGTGGTCGCCGTCGCGCCGGTCTGCACGTCGGCCGCCTGGCCGCCGGCCGAGTCGTCCTGTTCGGTCGGGGTCAGTTCGTTCTGCTGATCCGCTTTGGGGGGTTTGGCCATCAGTCCAGATACCTCGGCTGCGGCGGTAGCGGCGCGGGCCCGAGCACCGTCAACCACTTGCGGTACAACGTGTTCCAGGTCCCGTCGGTGCGGATGCGTTCCAGGGTGCCGTTGACGAACCGGACCAGCCCGGTGTTGTCCAGGTTGATCCCGATGCCGTACGGCTGGGTGGCCATGTTCGGACCGACGATGTGTAGGTACGGATCCTCCTCCACCAGCCCGGCCAGGATCGAGTCGTCGGTGCTCACCGCGTCGATCTGGCGCTGCTGCATCGCCACCAGGCAGTCCGCCCAATTCACCACCGAGACGATGATCGCCGGCGGTGCGATTTCGCGGATCCGTTGCAGCGAGGTGGTGCCGCGCGCCACGCACACGCGCTTGCCGGACAGGTCGGCCACCTTCGCGATGCTCGAGTCGCGCGGGGCCAGGATGCGCTGGTTGGCGTCGAGGTAGACGGTGGAGAAGTTCACCAGCTTGCGGCGTTCGCAGGTGATGGTCATGGTCTTGACCACGACGTCGACCTGCGATCGCTGCAGAGCCGTGATGCGTTCGTCGGCCGACAGAATGCGGTATTCGACATGGTTGGGGCCGCCGAAGATGTCCCGGGCCACCTCGCCGGCGATGTCGACGTCGAATCCGGTGATCTCACCGGTGATGGGGTCGCGGAAGCTGAACAGATTGCTGCCGATGTCGAGGCCGACGATCAGCCGGCCGCGGCTGCGGATGTTGGCGACCGCGGCGTCGGCGTCGGCCTTGTTCGGGAACGGGCGCAGGCTCGCGGTGGGATTACAGTCCTGTCCGGTGGTGTTGGCCGGCAGCGGCGCCTCGACCGGCAGCACCTCCATGCCGACCGGGGTCGGCTGCGGCAGCGTCGGCGTCACCTCGGCCTTGAGCGGTTCGGAGTGGCCGCAACCGGCCAGCAGGGCCGCGACGCCGAGCAACCCGGCGGCCCGCCGGAGTCGGGACGCCCGCTTCATCACCGATACTCTTTCAGCCGGGGCCACAGGCCCAGGGCGACCGCAATCGCGGCACCGAGGCTGAGCACCACGGCGCCGACCTGTGCCCCGGCCAGTCCGCGCTTGGCGTTCAGCACGTCGTTACGCAGATGGTTGCGGCTTTGCTCGATGGTCTTGGTCAGCGCTTCGTCGAGCTTGTCGAACGCCGGGGTGGAGTCGTCCTCGCCCTTGCCGAGGGCCACCTGGGTGGCCGCGCGGTAGTTGCCGACCGAGATGAAGGCGTTGATCCGGTCGTTGGCCTGCTGCCAGCGGATCAGCAGCTGCCCGGCGCCCTGCAGATCGGGCTTGTCGACCGCGTCGTCGCGGGCCATGTAGGCGTCCAGCTGGCGGTGCATGGCGTCGATGCGCTGGTAGAAGGCCTGCTTGCGCACCTCTTCGTCGCCGCGCCGGATCAACGACAGTGTCTCGTCCGCGCGCGCCTGCTGGGCGGTGATGGCCAGATTCGTAACGGTCTTCAACGACTCGGCCGCGGTGTCCTTCGCACTACGGCTGGCCGTCGTCGAGATCGTCAGCGCCGTCCCCACCCACACCACCATGATGAGGATACCGAGACCACCCACCACCAGGCCGGGGTTGATGCGACGCCGGGTGCGCCGGGCCAGCCAGCGATGGGAGAAGGCGCCGAACACCACGGTGGTGGCCACGACGAGGATCACCGGAGCCGGGATCTGGGTGGATGCCGTGGTCTCGCTGTCCACCCGCGCCGACGTCGCCTGGTAAAGCCGCTGCGCGTTGGGCAGGATCGTGTTCTGCATCAGGCCTGAGGCCTCCGACAGATACGACGAACCCACCGGGTTGCCCGCTCGGTTGTTGGTGCGGGCTATCTCCACCAGCCCGGTGTACACGGCCAGTTCCGCGTTGATCTGGCCGAGCAGCTGCACCAGCGATTCGTCGGTCAACCCGCTGGAGGCCCGGGTCACCGCCACCGAGGCGTCGGTGATGGCCTGCTCGTAGCGGAGCCGGACCGCCCGCGGTTCGGCCTGGGCGATGAACGCGGTGGCCGCGGCGGCATCGGCTACCGACAGCGCCGTGTAAAGCTGTCCGGCCGCGAACGACAACGGCTCGGTGTGCTCGAGCACCGTGGTCAGCACCTGCTGTCGGTGGTTGATGGTGGTCGAGGTGGCGAAGGCGCTCGAGACGCCCAACGCGGCCAGCACGATTCCGATGGTCAGGATCCGGCCGGGCGTCGTAGAGATGAACCACCAGCGCGGATGAGCCGGTTCGGCGGGCGAGCGCGATCCCAGTGGCTCGGTCGACGGGTGCGCCAGCTCAACCGTCACGTTTGCTCAGCCCTCATCTTTCGGCCATTTTACGAACCCGTATAAGCAAATTCTAAGAGCAAGAGCCGACGGATGGGGGGAGGCGGAGCCAATTGCCCGCGGGTTCAGCACGCCGACTCTTGGAAGCTGCATATCCTGAATCCGTGCGGGGCGACGGCGACGGATGGGTGATCTCCAAGCGCGGCGCGCATTACTGGGGCAGATTCGGCGCGGCCGGGCTGTTGTTGCGGGCCCCCCGACCGGACGGCACCCCGGCGGTCCTGCTGCAGCACCGGGCGGTGTGGAGCCACCAGGGCGGAACCTGGGGGTTGCCCGGCGGTGCGCGGGACAGCCATGAGACTCCCGAGCAGACCGCGGTGCGCGAAGCCCACGAAGAGGCGGGGCTGGACGCGCAGCGGGTCACCGTGCGGGCGACCCTGGTCACCGCCGAGGTCGCGGGGATGGGCGGCGCCCGCTGGAGCTACACGACCGTCGTCGCCGACGCCGACGAGATGCTGGACACCGTGCCCAACGGGGAAAGCGCGGAACTGCGCTGGGTCGGTGAGGACGAAGTCGCCGGCCTGCCTCTGCATCCCGGATTCGCGGCCAGCTGGGAGCGCCTGCGCACCACGGCGGTCACCGTGGCCGAGCACGACGACGTGCCCCGCACCGTCGAGCACGGCACGAAGTTCTACTGGTGCATGCCGGGCGCCGTCGACCAGGAGGCGTCGGAGCTCAGCCAGCACATCAGCGCACTGTTGCAAGCGCCGAACTGAGTTCGGCCGCCGCCGCCCGGGGATCCTTGGCCGCCGTGATCGCACGCACCACGACCACGCGCCGGGCCCCGGCTTCGAGCACCTCCGGCAGCCGCGAGGTGTCGATGCCCCCGATCGCGAACCAGGGCTTTTCGGTGCCCAGCGCGGCGGCGGCACGTACCAGGTCCAGGCCGGGCGCCGGCCGCCCCGGCTTGGTGGGGGTGGGCCAGCACGGCCCGACGCAGAAGTAGTCGGCTTCGGCGGCGGCCGCCCGCGCCGCCTGGTCCCGGTCGTGACTGGACAGGCCCAGCACGGTGTCCGGACCCACGATGTCCCGCGCGACGGGCAGCGGCAGGTCGTTTTGGCCCAGGTGCAGCACGTCGGCGCCGGCCGCCCGGGCGATGTCGGCGCGGTCGTTCACCGCGAACAGGGCGCCGTGCCTGCGGGCGGCGTCCGCCAGAATCTCGCAGGCCGCCAACTCATCGAGCGCCTCCAGCGGGCCGAACCGCTGCTCACCGGCCGAACCCTTGTCGCGCAACTGGATGATGTCGACCCCACCGGCCAGCGCGGCGTCGGCGAACTCGGCCAAATCACCGCGCTCCCGCCGGGCATCGGTGCACAGATAAAGCCGTGCTGCGGCAAGGCGGGCTAGGGGAGGCTGCACACCGCGACGTTAGCGCGCTAGCGTGGACCGGGAGGAACACACATAGACACACGGGAGTCCCGGGACCAGCGGGGCTGAGAGTGGGCACACCCTCTTGTTGAGGACCTGCCCTGACCGTCACACCTGATCCGGATCATGCCGGCGAAGGGAGCGAACGATGCCGAACTCGTTGGCCGTCATCGGCGGCGGCGTCATCGGCCTGGCGGTGGCCCGTCGGGCCGCGCAGGCCGGCCTGTCGGTGACCCTGCACCGTCGAGACGACCAGGGCGCCTCCTGGGTCGCCGGCGGCATGCTGGCCCCGCACAGCGAGGGCTGGCCCGGCGAAGAGGGCCTGCTGCGGCTGGGCCTGGAATCACTGCGCCTGTGGCGCGAGGGCGGTTTCCTCGACGGCCTGGACCCGCAGGTGGTGACGGCGCACGAGTCCCTGGTGGTGGGGGTCGACCGGGCCGACGTCGCCGACCTGCACACCGTGGCGGACTGGTTGTGTGGGCAGGGTCATCCGGTGGCGTGGGAGAGTGCCGCCCGTGATGTGGAACCACTGCTGGCGCAAGGCATTCGGCAAGGATTCCGGGCGCCCACGGAGCTGGCGGTGGACAATCGCGGCGTCCTGGCCGGGTTGAGCCGCGAGTGCGACCGACTCGGCGTGCGGTCCGCCCCGCCGGTGCGCGACATCGCCGCGGCGCAAGGCGACACGGTAGTGATCGCCAACGGGATCGACGCACCGAGTCTGTGGCCGGGACTGCCGGTGCGGGCGGTCAAGGGCGAGGTGCTGCGGCTGCGCTGGCGAAAAGGCTGTATGCCGTTGCCGCAACGAGTGGTTCGGGCGCGGGTGCACGGGCGGCAGGTGTACCTGGTCCCGCGCGCGGACGGTGTGGTGGTCGGCGCCACCCAGTACGAACACGGCCGCGACACCGCGCCGGTGGTGTCGGGGATACGTGACCTGCTCGACGACGCGTGCGCGGTGTTGCCGGCGCTCGGCGAATACGAACTGGCCGAGTGCGCCGCCGGGCTGCGCCCGATGACTCCGGACAACCTGCCGATCGTGCAGCGACTGGACGAGCGGACGCTGGTGGCCACCGGCCACGGCCGATCGGGATTCCTGCTGGCGCCGTGGACCGCCGAGCAGATTGTGTCCGAACTGATTCCGGTGGGAGTGTCCTCGTGATCGTGGTGGTGAACGAGCAGCGGGTCGAGGTGGACGACCAGACGACCGTAGCGACGCTGCTGCAGTCGATGGGTTTTCCGAATCGCGGCATCGCGGTGGCGCTGGACGCCACCGTGTTGCCGCGGTCCGATTGGGCCACAACGCTTTCCGATGGAGCACAACTCGAGATAGTGACGGCGGTGCAGGGTGGCTGATTCGAAACTCACTATCGCCGACCGCAGCTTCGCCTCCCGGCTCATCATGGGCACCGGGGGAGCGACCAACCTGGCGGTGCTCGAGGAGGCGCTGGTTGCCTCGGGTACCGAGCTGACCACCGTGGCGATCCGCCGCGTCGACGCCGAGGGCGGTACCGGGTTGCTCGACCTGCTGAACCGGCTCGGCATCACGCCGCTGCCCAACACCGCCGGCTGCCGCAGCGCCGCCGAGGCGGTGTTGACGGCGCAACTGGCCCGGGAGGCGTTGAGCACCAATTGGGTCAAGCTCGAAGTGATCGCCGACGAACGCACCCTGCTGCCCGACGCTGTGGAATTGGTCAAAGCTGCCGAACAACTGGTGGATGACGGGTTCGTGGTGCTGCCCTACACCAACGACGACCCAGCGCTGGCGCGACGGTTGGAGGACGCCGGCTGCGCCGCGGTGATGCCGCTGGGCGCGCCGATCGGCACGGGACTGGGAATCACCAACCCGCACAACATCGAGATGATCGTGGCGCGCGCCGAGGTTCCGGTGGTGCTGGATGCCGGTATCGGCACGGCCAGCGATGCCGCACTGGCCATGGAATTGGGTTGTGACGCCGTGCTGTTGGCCACCGCGGTCACCCGCGCGGCCGACCCGCCCGCCATGGCTGCCGCGATGGCGGCCGCGGTCACCGCCGGATACCTGGCCCGGCGGGCCGGGCGCATCCCGAAGCGCTTCTGGGCGCAGGCGTCCAGTCCCTCTCGCTGATGGGACGCTATGTCGCGCTGGGTAGTTCGATGGCGGCGGGTCCCGGCATCCGGCCGCGCGCGGCGGGCGCACCGTGGCGGGCGGGCAGATCCGCTCGCAATTACCCGCATCTGGTCGCCGAGCGCGCCGGTCTGGACCTGACCGACGTCACCTATTCCGGCGCCACCACCGCCCACGTCCTCACCGATCGTCAGCACGGCAGGGCACCCCAGATCACCGCGCTGAACGGATCAGAAACGCTGGTCACCATCACCATCGGCGGCAACGACGTGGGCTACGTTCCGTTGCTGACGGCTGCGTCATTGCCGGCGCTGGCGCGGCGCCTATTGGGCGGGCTCACCGGTGAACTGCTCGACGCCGACGCGCGCGAGGATGCTCTGACCGAGGTTTTCGGCTCGCTCTGCGAGGTGGGTCGCGCGGTCCGGCAGCGTGCACCGCAGGCCCGGGTGCTGTTCGTCGATTACCTGACCATCCTGCCGCCCGCAGACCAGGCCGCGCCGCCGCTGGACCGCGGGCACGCCGAGTTGGGTCGGCGAGTGGCTGCGACGCTGGAGCGACTAACGGCCGAAGCCGCCGCGGCGACCGACTGCGAAGTCGTGCGCGCCGCGGCGGCCAGCCGCGATCATCATGCGTGGTCAGAGCGGCCGTGGACCACCAAACCTGGTGTGCCGCTGCCGTTTCGGCCGGCTCCGCTGCACCCCAACGGTGCGGGCATGCGCGCGGTCGCCGACTTGATCCTGGCCGAGTTGTAGGGCTCAGCCGTTGGTGCGCCACCACTGGTAGAGCGCGCCGGTGTTGCCGTCGGCTGCGCGAACGAAGGCGAGCACGTTCTTGGCGTCGGTGGTCCAGATGACTTCGGCTTTACCGCTATCGGTGCCGCAAGCGACCTGCCCGGCCGACTCGGTCGAGCTGCCCTGGTGCCATGTGGTCGGCGACTTGGCGTCCCCGCAGTTGGTCAGCTCGTCGCTGCCGATCAGCTTGGTGAAGGCGCTGGCCAGGTCGGCGCTATTGGGAAATTGGAAGTACTTTGCCGATGCGGGCCCGGTGCTGTCCGAGTTCTGCCCGCACTGCAGCACGGCCTGGACGGTGGGAAATGCCGACTGCACTTCCGAAACCGGTTGCGAGGAGCAGTTGCTGGAGCTGTAGCCCTTCGAGAGTGTTGAGGTTAGCGTGTCGCTCGGGTCCGCGGACGCGGTGGCGGCGCCGACGCAGGCGAAACTACTGAGGAGCGCGGCGGTGGTAATACCACGCAGCGCGTGCGAGAGGTGACTCATTGGTAGCTCCTTGTGATTGGGACGGCGCGGATCGGCAGCAAGACATACTTTGCTCATAGAATCGTAGGGCCATCTTTGTACCACGCAATATTTTTCGCAAAGAATTCTTCAGCGGTATTTTTCGCGACCCCTATTGGCCGGACCGATTGTTCAGCCGTTGGTTTTCCACCACTGATAAAGCGCCGGCACGTCGGCGTTGGGTGCCCGGATGTAGCTCAGCAAATTTTTGGCATCGGTGGTCCAGATGATCTCGGCGGCATCCTGGTAGATGCCACAGGCCACCTGCCCCGCGGTGCCGCCGTTGCCCTGGTGCCAAGTGGTCGGTGACTGGCCGCTGTCACCGCACGCGGTGAGGGCTTCGTCCTTGATGCTGGCGGTGAAACCGGCGCTGAGATCGTTGGAGTTGTTGTACAGCAAATAGGTCGCCTTGACGGGGCCGGCCGGGTCGGCGTTCTGTCCGCAGTTGATAGCGGCGGCCACCCCCGGGGGTGGATCCTTGACGGTGCAGTTGCTCAACGAGTAGCCCTTGGACAATGCCGCGGCCAGGGTGTCGTTGGGATCGGCGTCCGCGGTGGCCGTACCGGTGTAGGCCAAGCCGCCCATCAGCGCTGCGGCCGCCGCGGCGCGCAGCACAGTTTTGCGGTGAGACATCTCCGCAGTGTATTTCGCTGGCGCACCGGAGAACAGGTGCCGGTCGCAGCTCTGCATCGCGGATATCCGCTGGCCCGGGTACCAGGGGCCAAATCCATTGCAGAGCAACAGTTTCTCAGTGACACAACTGACCGTCCACCCATGCCGGCGGGCCCCGGAGCGAAACGGGAAAAGCCGCCCAGCACCAATTTCAGATTGGTAGTGCTGTTGGGTCGGGTCTCCGGTATGGTAAGCCTCGTTTCACGCCAGCTAACTTCTTCGAGCAGGAGAATCCATGACACAACCACCACCGCCCGGTTACCCGCCGCAGCAGCCGCCGGCGGGGCAGCAGCCGGACAACTACCTGGTCTGGTCGATCCTGGCGACGCTATTCTGCTGTCTTCCGCTCGGAGTCGTGGCGATCGTCAAGTCCACCCAGGTCAGTGGTCTGTGGGCGCAGGGTCAGTACGCCGAGGCCCAGGCCGCAGCGGACAGCGCGAAGAAGTTCGTCAAGTACTCGGTGATCGCCGGCATCGTCGTTGCCGTCATCTACGGCATCTTGATTGCGGTCGGTGCGATGAACACCGACGTGAACACGGCGATGGTCGCTTTCGATTACCTGAATCTGGGCTGATCCCATGGTGACCCGCCAAGGGTCGGCGCCCGTGAAGCTGGGTGCGCCACTGATTGTGGCCGCAACCGCAGCGGCAGCGTGCGTCGGCATTTGGCTGGGTGACCCGACAACCCCGCACGGCCCACTGCCGGTCTGCCCCACCAAAGCGTTGCTGGGCATCGATTGCCCGGGCTGTGGCAGCCTGCGCATGATCTACAGCTTGTTGCACGGCAATGTGTTGGCGGCCGCCAGGTTTAACGCGCTTGGCCTGGCGGCGCTCGTGCTGCTCCTGTGGGCCTACCTGGCCTGGACATACGGGCGGGTGGTGGGTCGGCGAATCGGCAGCTGGCAACACAGTCGCTGGGCTTCGGTGGTGACGCTGTCGCTGGTGCTGGCCTGGTTTGTGGTGCGCAACGTGCCGTTCGCGCCGTTCAATGCCCTGTTCGTCTAACGATGCGAAAGCCGCATTCGCCTGTGCGGATGCGGCTTTCGCGCGTGGCGACGATCTCGAGGCCCATCTGGTCTAGTCTGGGCGCAATGGTGCACAAATCGAAGGCGATGCCGGCGGTGCTTGCCGCGGTATTGATCGCCGCCCTCATGATGACCGGCTGCGGACGCGGCACCAGCCAGCAGTCCGGCGGCAGCAACCAATCCGCCACCGAGTTCGCCACCACGCTGCGCAACAAGGTCACCACCGACGCGATGATGGCGCACCTGTCCAAACTTCAGGACATCGCCAACGCCAACAACGGCACCAGGGCGGTGGGCACCCCCGGCTATGAAGCCAGCGTCGACTATGTGGTGGATACGTTGCGCAAGCAGGGTTTTGACGTCCAGACCCCGGAGTTCTCGGCCCGGGTGTTCCACGCCGAGAAAGGGTCGGTATCGGCGGGTGAGCTGACCGCCGAGGCGCGCGCGCTGGAGTACAGCCGGGGCACGCCGGCCGAGGGCGTGACCGGGCCGCTGTTGTTCGCCCCCACCGACGAAAGCCCCGGGTGCACGCCGTCGGACTACGACAGGCTGCCCGTGCAGGGCGCGGTAGTGGTGGTCGATCGAGGCTCGTGCCAGTTCGCGCAGAAGGAGGATGCCGCCGCGCAGCGCGGAGCGGCGGCGCTGATTGTCATCGACAACGTCGACGAGCAGGCGATGGGCGGCACCCTTGGAGCAAACACCGACGTCAAGATCCCAGTAGTCAGCGTCACCAAATCCGTCGGGTTCCAGCTACGCGCCAAGTCCGGCCCCGTGACCATCAAACTCGACGCGCACACCCAGGATTTCAAGGCCCGCAATGTCATTGCCCAGACCAAGACGGGGTCCACCTCGGACGTTGTGATGGCCGGCGCGCATCTGGACAGCGTCCCGGAGGGACCGGGCATCAACGACAACGGCTCGGGCGTGGCGGCCGTGCTGGAAACGGCTGTGCAGCTTGGGAGTTCGCCGCAGGTGCGCAATGCGGTGCGGTTCGGCTTCTGGGGCGCCGAGGAACTCGGCTTGATCGGTTCGCGCAACTACGTCGAGTCGCTGGACCTGGACGGACTGAAGAACATCGCTCTGTACCTGAACTTCGACATGCTCGCCTCACCGAACCCGGGTTACTTCACCTACGACGGCGACCAATCGCTGCCGGCGGACGAACGTGGCCAGCCGGTCGTGCCGGAAGGCTCGGCCGGGATCGAACGCACCCTGGTGGCCTACCTGAAGGAGGCCGGAAAGACCGCGGAGGACACCTCCTTCGATGGCCGGTCCGACTACGACGGGTTCACCCTGGCCGGGATCCCGTCGGGCGGTCTGTTCTCCGGCGCCGAGGGCAAGAAGTCCGATGAGCAGGCCAAGCTGTGGGGCGGCGCGGCCAACGAGCCGTTCGACCCCAACTATCACCAGAAGGGTGACAACCTCGAGCACATCGACCGCACCTCGCTGGGCATCCAGGGTGGTGGTGTCGCTTACGCCGTGGCCCTTTATGCGCAGGATCTCAGCGGCCGAAACGGGGTTCCGATCATTGGAGACCGCACCCGCCACGTGCTCGCCAAGCCATGACGCGTCGGCTCGCCGTCCTCCTGCTGACACTTCTGCTCGCGGCGTGTTCGGCATCGCGTCCGTCGCATCCGTCGCCGGGCGTGGCGCCCGATCCGGCCCGATCCCTGGCTGCCAAGGTGACCGCGGACGGGATGTTCGTTCACCTGCGGGCCCTGCAAGACATCGCCAACGCCAACCGCGGCAGCCGGGCGGCAGGCACGTCCGGCTATGACTCGAGTGTGGATTACATCGCGAAAGCATTACGGGACAAGGGGTTTGAAGTCACCACGCCCCAATTCCAGCGGTTGCACACGGTGTCGGAGGGCAAACCGACCCTTACCGTGGCCGGCCGTAGCTTTCCCGTTGACCAGGCCTCGTTGCTGGTCCGGACGCCGACGGGTGGTTTGACGGGGCAGGTGGTCCGGCCGACCCAGCCGGCCGGCTGTGCGGCGGCCGACTACCCGGCCGCGTTGCCCAAGGGCGCCATCGCGGTGGTCGACGACAGCCGCTGCTCGGTGGTCGACAAGCAGAACAGCGCGGTGGCCAAGGGCGCGGCGGCGGTGATCGTGACCAGCCAGCCCATCGGTCAGGGGGCCCCGGCCACCCTGTTCAATCCCGGTTACTACAACCAGCTCACCCTGCCGGTCGCGGTCGTCGGAGCCGCCGGAGCCGCTGCGCTGGGACGCGGCACGGCGACGGTGCGGCTGGTGCTGGACGCCGAGAACGTCAAGATCATCTCCCGCAATGTGCTGGCGCAGACCAAGACCGGCGCCGCGGACGAGGTGGTGATGGTCGGCTCACACCTGGACAGCCCAGTGGACAGCCCCGGCGTCAACAACGCCGGATCCGGGGTGGCCGCCGTGCTGGAAACGGCGCTGCAGCTGGGCCCGTTGCCGCCGGTGGCCAATGCGGTGCGGTTCGCGTTCTGGGGTGCCGCCGAGAACGGACTCAACGGCTCGATGGACTACGTGTTCGGCCTCGACAACGCGGCGCTCAACAACATCGCGCTGTATCTGAATTTCGACATGCTGGGCTCCCCGAACCCGGGTTTTTTCACCGATGACGGGGACCAGTCCGGTCCAGCGGGCCCGGGCGTGGCGTCGGCAGATGTGCCGGAAGGTTCGGCCGGTATCGAGCGCACGCTGGCGGGTTATCTGAACCTGGCTGGGAAGCGGCCGGCCGACATGCCGTTGAACACCAACACCGATTACCACCCGTTCCTGGTTGCCGGCGTGCCGGTCGGGGGCATGAACACCGGCGCATCACAGAC
The DNA here is from genome assembly GCF_001673635.1 of Mycobacterium asiaticum. Lineage (GTDB taxonomy): Bacteria > Actinomycetota > Actinomycetes > Mycobacteriales > Mycobacteriaceae > Mycobacterium > Mycobacterium asiaticum_C. The sequence continues at coordinate 490,879 of NZ_LZMH01000069.1, read as the reverse complement.
CAAAACGACTGTGCAGGCGCGTCTTTGGGGCGGCCAGGCCGGCGCGGCGTTCGATCCTGGCTACCGCAGCCCGCGAGACACGGTGGAGGCGGTGAACCGCGAGGCGCTGGCGGTGATGGGCGCCGGGGTGGCGTTTGCGGTGGGCACCTATGCGGAGTCGATCAACGGGGTAAACGGTGTCACGCCCCATGACAAGCGGCATCGGACGCGAGTTTCCTAGCGCGACGCCGTGAGGTGTCTAAACTAAGGGATCCTTGCGTGCAGGCCGGTCGGGACGGGGTTGGTGGATGAAGTTGCGCTCGCACACATTGATTGCCTGGTTACGGGCTGGATCGGCGTGCCTCGGGGTGGTGCTGATGGTCGTGGGTTGCACCACCATGGTGCCCGGACGCGCGGTGTCGATCCTCAACGATCCGTTCCGGGTGGGTGGTTTGCCGGCCACCAGCGGGCCCAGCGGTACCAAGCCGAACGGACCGGCGCCCACCGGCACCGTGCTCAACACCAACAACGGTCCGATCGACAAGTTGTCGTTGTACTCCATCAACGACATCGAGGAGTTCTGGAAAGCCAACTACACAGCCCCGTTGAAGGGCTCGTTCAAACCCGTCGACAAACTGGTGTCTTATGACTCGAACGACCGGAACAGTCCGATCGTCTGTTACAACGAGACCTATCAGTTGGTCAACGCGTTCTTCACGTCGCGCTGCAACATGATCGCTTGGGACCGTGGGGTGTTCATGGCGGTCGCCCAACAGTACTTCGGGGACATGTCTGTGAACGGTGTGCTCGCACATGAATTCGGGCACGCGTTACAGACCATGGCCAAACTGGTCACCCGGCGCGACCCGACCATCGTTCGCGAGCAGCAGGCCGACTGCTTTGCCGGGGTTTATCTGTACAACGTGGCCGCGGGCAAGTCGTCGCGCTTCAACCTGAGCACCGCCGACGGGCTCGACCACGTACTCGCCGGGATCATCACCACCCGCGACCCGGTGATGGACGCGGACTCGCAGAACGACGACGAACACGGGTCGGCGCTGGATCGGGTCAGCGCTTTCCAGATGGGCTTCGTCACCGGAACTCAGGCGTGCGCCGCGATCAACAAGGCCGAGGTCGAGCAGCGCCGCGGTGACCTACCGACCGCGCTGCGGGTGGACACCAGTGGCGGCACGGAGACGGGCGAAGTGAAGATCACCAAGGAAACCCTGGACACGCTGATGGAGCTGATGGGCAAAATCTTCGCGCCGAAGAATCCGCCGACCCTGTCCATGACGGAGGGCGGTTGCTCAAATGCCAAGCCCAGCCCGCCGGCCTCCTACTGCCCGGCTACCAACACCATCGCCGTGGACCTGCCCGCGCTGGCGACCATGGGCAAGGTTGCCGGCGAGAAGGAGCACAGTCTGCCCCAGGGCGACGACACCGCGCTGTCGATCGTGATGTCGAGATACGCCCTGGCGGTGCAACACGAGCGCAAGTTGCCGATGCAGAGTCCCTGGACCGCACTGCGTACGGCGTGCCTCACCGGCGTCGCGCACAAGAAGATGGCCGAGAACATCGAGCTGCCTTCGGGTAATTCGCTGGTATTGACGGCCGGCGACCTCGACGAGGCCGTGGCCGGATTGCTCACCAACCACCTCGTCGCCAGTGACGCCGACGGTGCCAGCGTCCCCGCCGGTTTCACCCGGATCGCGGCGTTCCGCGCCGGTGTGGGCGGGGAGATGGAAGGGTGCTACTCGCGCTACCCGGGATAAGGAGGCTCCTGTGACCGAACCGCCCTACTACCCACCGCCACCGGGTGACTACCCGCCGCCGGGCGGTGGTTACCAGCCGCCGCAGGGCGGGGGCTATGGCTACCCGCCGCCGCAACCGCCGGGATATGGATATGGCTACCCGTCGCCGGGCTACCCGCAGCAGAGCGTCGGCACGAACGGGATGGCGATCGCGTCTCTGGTGACGGCGCTGGTCGGTTTCCTGATTTGCATCATCGGCTCGTTCCTGGGGGTGATCTTCGGGATCATCGCGCTCAATCAGATCCGCAACACCGGCCAGGGTGGGCGCGGGATGGCAATCGCCGGGATCATCATCGGCGGACTCGGCACCGCTTTGGCCCTGGTCCTGTTCATCGTCTTCGTGATCATCGGCGCCAACTCGAAGCCGGACGACACCTACTCCGGGGCACCCGCTCCGGTGGTCGCCGTGCAGTATCACGCGGTGCCGGCCGTGGCGGCGTAGCTACGAACGCCGCCCGGTCCACCATCCCGTGGTGGGGCCGGCGATCTCGGGATGCGGCACGTAATGGGCGGGCTCTTCCTCCAGGTGTTCGTCGCGCACCCACATCACCACGAACGCGGTGACCAGGACCCACCCGATGGCAACGGTGGGAATCGACCACAACCGCCGGACTAACAAAGCGGTGCCGCACCGGGCCGCGGTCTCGCCTTCGACCTGCGTCTGGACCACCATGGCGCCGATCCCATTACCGCAGTTGACCTTCATGCCGTAGATGTCGAACTGATCGAGGTAGACCGGGAACCACAGGGCACCCAGCCCGATCAACGCCATTGCCAGGCCGGCGATCCCGAGGTATATCTGACGACGACTCACATTTCCCCCAGACGATGTTAATGAGTGCTTGACTGGCTGCGGTTCAGGTCATGCAGACGTTCGAGAACAGCAGTACCGGCCAGGACACGATCGATCCCAAATAGGAAACCGCCAGGTCGGCGCCGTGCAGGTCGCGCAGGTGATCGGTGTGTGTATTTGACCAAACCGTCCCAACCAGCAGGTACGGCACGCCGACAACGATTCCGATGGCTAGCAGCCGCCCGACTGCGAGCTGATAGCTCAGCACCCGGCGAATTGTCCGCAACATCTGTCCCGCCCACCGATCGGAGCCCCCTCGTGCGTCCATATGTTAATGGGCATTCTACAGGGATGTGGCTGAATGTGGGATTTGGCGGTAGGCCTCAGACCAGCAGTCGAAGGGCCGCCGCGACCGCCAGCTGGGCGACGTCGAGGTTCTTGGAGCCGAGGTCGTGCCGGGCGCCGGTGATCTCGACGATCTCGGTGCGTGCCGGGATCAGCGCGGCGGCGTCGCGCAGTTCGGCGATGCTGCCGAACGGGTCGGAGGTGCCGTGGGTGAACACCGTGGGGGTGGTAACCTCCGGCAGGTGTTCGGTGCGGGCACGCTCCGGCTTGCCCGGCGGATGGACCGGGTAGGAGAACAGCGTCAGCACGTCCACCGGTGTGCGGTTTTCGGCGACCACCATGGAGGTCTGCCGCCCGCCGTAGGAATGTCCGCCGACCACCAAGGGGCCGTCGGCGAGGTCGCGGCACAACTGGATTGCCTCGACGATGCCGTCGCGGTCGGTGGCGGCCGAACCCGACGGCGGGCCCTTCGGGCGACGGCGCCGGTACGGCAGGTTGTATCGCACCGCGAGCCAGCCAACTCGGGCCCACTCGTCGCAAACCCGTTGCAACAGTGCGGAATCCCGATTGCCGCCGGCACCATGGGTCAACACCACCACGCCGTGCGGGTTGCCTTCGGGCCGGTGCGCGACTCCGGCGATCTGATCGAGGTTCACGATCCGAGCCGGAACAACGGTGATACGGGTCCGTGGCCTCCGCCCAGGGGGTAGGCGGCGCGCAGACATTCGGTCACCCAACGCTTTCCGAATGCCACCGCGTCCGGCACGGAATATCCGTGCGCGAGCGCGCAGGCCACCGCGGACGCCAGAGTGTCCCCACCGCCGTGGTCGTCACCGGTGGGCAGTCGCGGCGTGTCGAACTCGTAGAAGTCGGCGCCGTCGTATAGCAGGTCGCAACTACGGTCCGACGATCGCAGATGGCCACCCTTGACCAGCGCCCAGGCCGGACCCAGGGCGTGCAGGGCCTTGGCCGCGGCGCGCTGAGAGTCGGGGTCGACGACGTCGATGTCCACCAGCAGGCGCACCTCGTCCAGGTTCGGCGTCACCAGCGTGGCCAACGGAAACAGTTGCGTCCGAAGCGAATCCAATGCGGAGCCGGCCAGCAGCGGATCGCCGTGCATGGACGCGCACACCGGGTCGACGACCAGCGGCACGGTCAGTTCCAGCCGCCGCCAGGTCCGGGCTACCGCGCCGATGATGGACGACGACGCCAACATCCCGGTTTTGGCGGCCTGGATGCCGATGTCGGTGGCCACCGCTTCGATCTGGCCGGCCACCACATCGTCGGGCACTTCATGAAAACTCCTGACACCCAGCGTGTTCTGCACGGTGACCGCGGTGACGGCCACGCATGCGTGCACGCCCAGCAGGCTGATGGTGCGCATGTCGGCCTGGATGCCGGCACCGCCTCCGGAGTCGGATCCGGCAATCGTCAGTACCCGCAGCGGCGTCGCTGCCGGCTGCGGTAACGGCAGGAAATTCACGCGAGCGGGAGATACACCCGGTTGCCGTGTTCGGCGAACTCGCGTGACTTTTCGGCCATGCCGCTGGCGAGCATGGCCTCTACGTCTTCTTCGGTCTCCAGCCCGTGCTTGGCGGCGTAGTCGCGGACGTCCTGAGTGATGCGCATCGAGCAGAACTTCGGGCCGCACATCGAGCAGAAGTGCGCGGTCTTGGCGGGCTCGGCCGGCAGCGTCTCGTCGTGGTACTCCCGAGCGGTGTCGGGGTCGAGTGACAATGCGAACTGGTCGTTCCACCGGAACTCGAAACGGGCCTGCGACAGGGCGTTGTCGCGCTCCTGCGCGTGCGGGTGCCCCTTGGCCAAATCGCCTGCGTGCGCGGCGATCTTGTAAGCGATAACCCCGTCCTTGACGTCCTTGCGGTCGGGCAGGCCGAGGTGTTCCTTCGGGGTGACGTAGCACAGCATCGCGGTGCCCGCCTGGGCGATGATCGCGGCGCCGATCGCCGAGGTGATGTGGTCATAGGCCGGTGCGATATCGGTGGCCAGCGGTCCCAGGGTGTAGAAGGGAGCCTCGTCGCACAGCTCCTCTTCCAGGCGCACGTTCTCCACGATCTTGTGCATCGGGACGTGGCCCGGACCCTCGATCATCACCTGCACGCCATGGGCTTTGGCGATCTTGGTCAGTTCGCCGAGGGTGCGCAGCTCGGCGAACTGCGCGGCGTCGTTGGCGTCGGCGATGGAACCCGGGCGCAGGCCGTCACCGAGGGAGAAGGTGACGTCGTACTGCGCCAGAATGTCGCAAAGCTCCTCAAAGTTGGTGTACAGGAACGACTCCCGGTGATGCGCCAGGCACCAGGCGGCCATGATGGATCCGCCGCGGGAGACGATGCCGGTGACCCGTTTGGCCGTCAGCGGCACGTACCGCAGCAGCACCCCGGCGTGCACGGTCATGTAGTCGACACCCTGCTCGCACTGCTCGATCACGGTGTCGCGGTAGAGCTCCCAGGTCAGTTCAGTCGGGTCGCCCTTGACCTTTTCCAGCGCCTGGTAGATCGGCACGGTGCCCACCGGGACGGGCGAGTTACGCAGGATCCACTCGCGGGTTTCGTGGATGTTCTTGCCGGTGGACAGGTCCATGATGGTGTCCGCGCCCCAGCGGGTGGCCCACACCATCTTGTCGACCTCCTCGGCGATCGACGAGGTGACGGCCGAGTTGCCGATGTTCGCGTTCACCTTGACCGCGAATGCCTTGCCGATGATCATCGGCTCGCTCTCGGGGTGGTTGTGGTTGGCCGGGATCACCGCGCGTCCGCGGGCGACCTCGTCGCGGACCAGTTCGGCCGGCATGCCTTCGCGCGCGGCGATGAACGCCATCTCGGCGGTGATCTCACCGGTGCGGGCCCGCTGCAGCTGAGTGCCGCGGTCGCGGACCACGCCGGGTCGCGGCGGCAACCCGGCCGCCAGATCGATCACCGCGTTCGGGTCGGTGTAGGGCCCGGAGGTGTCGTACAGATCGAAGTGGTCGCCGGTGGACAAATCCACCCGCCGGAACGGCACTCGCATGCCGTCCACGTCTCGATACACCTTGTGGCTGCCCGCGATCGGGCCGGTGGTAACGGACGGTTCAATGGTGACGGTCATCCTGCATCTCCCTACGCCGGCATTACCCGGTCAGGTTCTTACGGTCGACGGCCCCAGCCGTCCTCTCAGCGCACTAGGCATGCGCTCCCGCGTCATTTGTTGGTGGCGCCTCCCACGCTAGCGCAGCGCCGCCCGCGCATGCGAGGGGAGAACGTCCGCGGCCGAGTTGAACTGCTCGTATGTGGTGTCACCGGCGAATGGGATGATGGCGGGGTGCAACCCGCCGGAGCCCGCCCCTACCTCAATGTGGGTAGCTTCCGGTTCTGGTTCGTCGGCCAGCGCTGGGAATGGTCGGACGAGGTGGCCCGGATGCACGGCTATGAGCCCGGTTCGGTCGAGCCCACCACCAAACTGCTGCTGTCGCACAAGCATCCCGAAGACCGCGCGCACGTGCAGGACCTGCTGGACTACGCGCTGCGTTCGGGGGAGTCGTTCTCCAGCAGACACCGATTCATCGATACGCGTGGTCAGGTGCATGACGCGATCGTGGTGGCCGACCGGATGCTGGACGAGTCGGGTGCGGTGCTCGGCACCGCGGGCCACTACATCGATCTCACCGACACCTTCGACGAGGCCCGCCAAGAAATGCTCGACGAAGCGTTACCCGACCTGTTCGAGAACCGCGCGACCATCGAGCAAGCCAAAGGCGTGCTGATGTACGTGTACCGGGTCAACGCCGAGCAGGCGTTTCGGGTGCTGCAGTGGCGGTCGCAGGAAACCAACGTCAAACTGCGCGCGCTGGCCAAGCAACTGCTGGACGAGGTCACGTCGCTGGCCAATCCGTCGACCGTCGCGCAGGGACAGTTCGACCACCTGTTGCTGACTGTGCATGAACGCATCCCTGCCGAATCCAGCCCCTAACCAGCGCGTTATTCTCCACAGCACTGAGAAAGGGCGGCGGAGTCGGGCATCCGCGCCTTGCCCACCGGCCGAAATCTGACACATTTAGGCGGGTAATACCGATGGAGCTGCTGAAGGTCACCCAGGAGTCGCGTGCGGACGGGGTCGTCGTGCTCGCCGAGGGGGATATCGATTCGAGTAGCGTCGACATGCTGATCGTCGAACTCAAAAGGGCGCTCGAGGTGGCCGCCACCCACCCGGCGCGCCTGGTGATCGTCGATCTGGAGCGGGTGAACCTACTCGGCAGCGCCGGGTTGAACGCATTGCTCGACAGCCATGAGGAGGGCGTGGCCGCCGGGACATCGGTGCGACTGGTCGCCGACCATCCCCCGGTGCTGCAGCCGATCGAGGTCACGGAACTGGACCGCATTCTGCAGGTCTATCCGACCGTGCCTGACGCGCTGCTCGATCACCAGGACCGCTGACCGCCTCGTATTACACGTCTTCCAGCGCCTCGCCGAGTTCCTCCAGAAGCTGATTGCGGTGATTGCTGGCCAGCACGTGCCCGGTGGCGATGACCAAGGCGACCGGCCAGTCGATGAGTTCGAAGGCCGCCAACGCCGCCAAGCCGCCGTAATAGGCCAGTTGCTCGGGCCGGGGCACGGCCACCTTGCCCACCACCGGCAGGTTGATGGCGAAGGTTTGGCCTGCCCGGATCTTGTCCACGGCGTCGCGCTGGGAGGTTTCCCGGCGAGTTTTGTTTTCCGCCATCATTTGCCTTTCAGTAACGAAGGGTTTGCCGTTGCGCCCGATGGAGCGGTCACCGTCGGGAATATGACGACGACAGATCATCTGGCTGACCCGCTGGCTTCGTCGTTCGCCGCGTTGCTGAGGGGGCCTTTGACCGAGCTTTATGCGCTGATGTGGCGCGTCGGGGTGCTTGAAGTCGGGACGAGCGATCGGGCTGATCACCGGCGCGTTGCTCAACAGTGCTGATCGCCGCGATCAGTTGGTGCTACGCAGGTTGCCGGTTCCTGCCCGCCGGCCGGATGCCTTCTTGGCCGCCGTCTTGGCTGGGGCCTTCTTAGCCGCGGCCTTGCGCGGTGTCGATGTCTTCGGCGCTTCCGTCGTCTCCGGCGCTTCCTCGGTGGGTACCGCAGTCAGTTTCGTCGGGGTCGGCGGCGCGGGCTGCCCGGGTCCGTGACCCAGCTTGCGCAACAGCAGCGCGCCGCCTCCGACGGCCAACAGGATCGGCCACTCGACCAGACCCGCGGCGCCGACCGCCCCGAGCGCCAGCGCGGCCGCGGGGGTGGACTTGCTACCGGTGCTGAGTCCCTGCTGGATGCCTTCGGCGGCGCCTTTGACGCCGCCGACGATGCCGTTGACCGCGGCGCCACCGACAGCGCCGGCCGCAGCCGTGGTCGCTGTCGCCGCCCGACTCACCGTTCGACCCACACTGCGCACCGCTCCGTCGACGACACCCATGATGACTCCCTGGCTTGGCTCTCCTGCCTGTATACCCCGCCGTCGCGCAGTTCACCAGAATCAGCAATGTGATTCACAGCAGGCCCCAAACTTGCTGGGGCCTCAGGGGGCACGAAGATCGACCAGCACCGGGGCGTGATCGCTGGGCGCCTTGCCTTTGCGCTCTTCCCGGACGATCTGCGCGTCAGCGACGCGTGCCGCCAGCGCCGGCGAGCCGAGGATGAAATCGATACGCATCCCTTGCCTTTTCGGGAAACGCAACTGGGTGTAGTCCCAATAGGTGTAGACCCCGGGTCCGGGCGTGAAAGGCCTTACCACGTCGACGAATTGCGCTTCGACGATGGCGTTGAAGGCCTGCCGCTCGGGCTCGGACACGTGGGTGCTGCCCCGGTAGAAATCGGTGCTCCAGACGTCCTCGTCGGTGGGCGCAATGTTCCAGTCGCCGACCAGTGCAATCGGGGCGGTCGGGTCCTCGCGCAGCCATTCGGAGGCGGTATCCCGAAGCGCCGCAAGCCATTCCAGCTTGTAGACGTAGTGCGGATCGGTGAGGGTGCGGCCGTTGGGGACGTACAGGCTCCACACCCGCACGCCGGCGCAGGTCGCGCCAAGGGCACGGGCCTCCGCCGCGGCGGCCACGTCGGGCTTGCTGCTCCAGGTGGGCTGTCCGTCGAAGCCGATCTGCACGTCGTCGAGGCCGACGCGGGATGCGATCGCCACGCCGTTCCACTGGTTGAACCCGACGTGCGCGGTCTCATAGCCGAGCTCGAAGAAGGGCAGGGCCGGAAACTGCGTGTCCGAGCATTTGGTTTCCTGCATCGCCAGCACGTCCACCTCCCCGCGTTGCAGCCAGTCGAGGACGCGGTCCAGGCGGCTACGGATCGAGTTCACGTTCCAGGTGGCCAGCCGCAGCGTGCCGTCGGGCATGGGTTCTCCTATCTCATGGATGGCAGGACGTACCGCCGGCGATGATGCAGCCGAAAGCCCAAAGACTGTGCCGCGCAGGTCGAGTCGGGCTCCGCCACCGCCAGGTGCGCCCGGGTGGCGCCGTGACTGGCGCCCCAGGCCAGCAGCTCCTCGCACCGTCCGGTGTGGTCCGCGGGCGCGGCGGACAGGCCCACCCACCGAGTGCCGTCGGGTGCATCGGATATCGCGGCGCGAACCGGCCCCTCGTCCGGCCGCGCCGACAGGACGGGCTCGCCCGGCTCACCGACGAGGTCGCGGACCAGAACCTGTTCGACGGTTTCGCACGCCGGATCCGGCGGCGTTGACAGCAGCCGGTCGGGAATGACCAGTCGCGCGGTCAGTCCGCGGCTTTCGTACCACGCGGCAATCGCCGGAACAGCGTCAATTCGAGCCGAAATATGCAGTGGTGCAGCACAATTGGCGGCCAAGACAGGTCCGTGCGCGCGCAGCAGCCAGCCATCGAGCCAGGTTTGTGCGGTGCCGGGCCAGGCCGCCGCGGCGACATACTCGAGAGCCCGGATGTCGGCGGTGCGCACCGGCGCGTCGGTCAGGACGCGCAGCGCCACCACATCGCCGGGTGCCACTTCGACGATAGCGCCGGACTTCGTCTGCACCCTTGCCCTGGGCTCGACGGACAGCAGGCGTCCGACCGCATCGGACAGCGGCGGGACCGAGCCGGGGGGCCGCCGGTATCGGAGCGTCACCCGGGTGCCGAGGGGCGGCCAGGAGATCATCAGTGACCGAACGGGTCGGGCCCCTCACCCGGCAACCAGGACAAACCGGGCACGCCCCAACCGTTCGACTTGACCGCCCGCTTCGCGGCGCGCGCGTGCCGGCCGACCAAGCGGTCCAGGTAGAGGAACCCGTCGAGGTGCCCGGTCTCGTGCTGCAGCATGCGGGCGAACAAACCGGTGCCCTCGATGCTGACCGGTTTGCCGTCGGCGTCGAGCCCGGTGACGCGGGCCCAGTCGGCGCGGCCGGTGGGGAAGGACTCGCCGGGAACGGACAGGCAGCCTTCGTCGTCGTCATGCCCGGCGCTGGGCATGGTTTCCGGGATCTCGGAGGTCTCCAGCACTGGGTTGATCACGACTCCGCGGCGGCGGTCGGTCAGCCCGCGGTCGTCGGAGCAGTCGTAGACGAACAGCCGCAGTCCGTACCCGATTTGGTTTGCCGCCAGCCCGACGCCGTGGGCGGCGTCCATCGTGTCGTACATGGTCTTGATGAGTTCGGGCAGATCCGCCGGCAACGATCCGTCGGCGCCGACCTGGACTGGCGTCGTGGGCGTGTGCAGGACGGGATCTCCCACGATGCGGATGGGTACGACTGCCATGGTCGGCTAGCTTAAGCGCAGCCCGGATCGGACCGGCATCCCAGTGTGACCAAGACGACGCAGCGCGCCCGCGACGGTCGCTGCCTGCTACGCAGCACGGGTCGGGGCGAACAAGTCAGCCGACTCGCGGGGCTGCATTCCGGTCCAACGCAAACGCGCGTGTTTCAATATTCGCGCAAAGCATTTGCCCCTATGTAGGTCAAAGTCATTCGAGTTTTCGCCGGAAGGGTCCAGGGGAAGCGATATGGACAGCGCGATGGCGCGGGCAAATCAAGCGGGGGGCGACTCGGAGATCACCGATGGCCTGACCCGTCGTGAACACGACATCCTGGCCTTCGAACGTCAGTGGTGGAAGTTCGCCGGCGTCAAGGAAGACGCCATCAAAGAGCTGTTCTCGATGTCGGCCACCCGCTACTACCAGGTGCTCAACGCCCTGGTTGACCGGCCCGAGGCGCTGGCCGCCGACCCGATGCTGGTTAAGCGGTTGCGGCGGTTGCGGGCCAGCCGTCAGAAGGCCAGGGCCGCGCGCCGCCTCGGCTTCGAGGTCACCTGACGGTTCCCGGCTACAGTTGGCTCGATGAACGAGCGCGTACCTGATTCTTCGGGTCTTCCCCTGCGGGCCATGGTGATGGTGCTGCTGTTCCTGGGTGTGATCTTCCTGTTGCTGGGCTGGCAGGCGCTGGACTCGGCCGGAAAGTCCGACGACGACACTTCCGCGGTCACAACGGCGCTCACCACCAGCGCGCCGACGTCGACAAGTGCAAAGCCGGCGGCGAATCAGGCCGAGGTGCGGGTGTACAACATCTCGTCTCGCGAGGGCATCGCCGCACGCACCGCCGACGAGCTCAAGGCCGCCGGGTTCAAGGTGACGGAAGTGACCAACCTGGCCATACCGGACATCCCAGCTACCACCGTCTACTACAACGACGAGGGCGAGAAGGCAACCGCGGATGCGGTCGGCCAGAAGCTGGGCGCACCGGTCGAAAAGCGCATCCCCGCACTTTCCGACCAGCCGCCGGGTGTCATCGTTTTGGTGACGGGTTGATCCTGAGTTCGCCTCGCCGCCAGGCTAGGCTCTCGGCTATGCCTAAGCTCGCCGGTCTCAATGTCGCAGCCGCCACCATTTCCGCCCTGTCTGCCGTTGCGCTGCTAAGCGCCTGCAACTCGCCCCAACATGCGTCGACGACACCCGGCACGACGCCGTCGGTCTGGACCGGAACCCCGGCGCCGGCGACCTCGGGTCACCAGGAAGCCACGCCGAGCCCGCAAGCCGGGGCCGCGGCGCAGACGTTGCTGTCGGTGCTCAAGGGGCCCGACGGAGCGCAGATCGCGACGGCGAAGTTCGAATTCGCCAACGGCTACGCCACCGTCACGATCACCACAACAGGTTCCGGCGTGCTCTCGCCCGGCTTCCACGGCGTGCACATCCACAAAGTCGGCAAGTGCGAACCCAATTCGGTCGCACCAACCGGCGGTGCGCCAGGCGACTTCCTTTCCGCCGGTGGGCATTTCTCCGCCCCAGGAGCCACCGGTCCGCACGCCAGCGGCGACCTGACCTCGTTGCAGGTCCGCAAGGATGGGCAGGGGATGCTGGTGACGACGACGGACGGCTTCACCGCCGAGGACCTGTTGGCCGGCAGCAAGACCGCGATCATGATTCATGCCGGCGCGGACAACTTCACCAACATCCCGGACCGCTATCAGGTCAACGGACAGCCCGGTCCGGACGAGACGACCATGACCACCGGTGACGCCGGCAAGCGGGTGGCGTGCGGTGTCATCGGGACTGGGTAAGGGACCGGATAAGGGTCCGAGCGCTCTGCCGGCCACCAGGGCGGCCCACCGCATCGATTTCGCTCGTTCGCCGCGCCCGACCGTCGGCGTGGAGTGGGAGTTCGCCCTCGTCGACGCCCAAACCAGGGACCTGAGCAACGAGGCCACCGCCGTCATCGCCGAGATCGGCGAAAACCCTTGCGTGCACAAAGAATTGCTGCGCAACACCGTCGAGGTGGTCAGCGGTATCTGTGAGAACGCGGGGGAGGCGATGGAAGACCTGCGCCGCACCCTGGGCCCCGCGCGCCGGATCGTCCGGGACCGCGGGATGGAGCTGTTCTGCGCGGGCACCCACCCGTTCGCGCAGTGGTCGAGCCAGAAGCTCACCGATGCCCCCCGCTACGCCGAGCTGATCAAGCGCACGCAGTGGTGGGGCCGGCAGATGCTGATCTGGGGTGTGCATGTGCACGTGGGGATTTCGTCGGCCAACAAGGTGATGCCGATCATGTCCTCGCTGCTCAACCAGTACCCGCACCTGTTGGCGCTCTCGGCGTCCTCGCCCTGGTGGGGCGGCGAAGACACCGGGTACGCAAGCAACCGGTCGATGATGTTCCAGCAGTTGCCGACGGCGGGACTGCCCTTCCACTTCCAGAAATGGTCGGAGTTCGAAGGGTTCGTCTACGACCAGAAGAAGACCGGCATCATCGACCATGTCGACGAAGTGCGTTGGGACATAAGACCTTCGCCACATCTCGGCACGCTCGAGGTGCGCATCTGCGACGGGGTGTCCAACCTGCGCGAGTTGGGTGCGCTGGTGGCGCTGACGCACTGCCTGATCGTGGACCTGGACCGCCGCCTGGAAGCCGACGAATCGCTGCCCACCATGCCGCCCTGGCACGTTCAGGAGAACAAGTGGCGGGCGGCCCGGTACGGGCTGGACGCGGTGATCATCCTGGACGCCGACAGCAACGAGCGGTTGGTCACCGAGGACCTCGACGACGTGCTGAACCGGTTGGAGCCCATCGCCAAGTCGCTGCGATGCTCCGACGAGCTCGCCGCGGTGGCCGACATCCCGCGCCGTGGCGCGTCCTATCAGCGGCAGCGCCGGGTCGCCGAGGAACACGACGGTGACCTGCGGTCGGTGGTGGACGCGCTGGTCGCGGAATTGGAGATCTGACGGAGCGCGTTCACACCGGAATCAACGCACCGCCGATTCCTGCGAATGTGTCAGTGCGGCAATCTGTCTCAGCATTCGATGGACTACCACGCGGTGTGCGCCGGTGCCGATGACCAGGGCGCGATAGATTCTCCCGTGCGGTCCCGGAAAGGCGGCAAAGGTGACCGCCCGCAGCCGGGTGCCATCCAGGTCGCTGCCATAGGGCTCGATCTCGAAGATCAGCCGGTAGACGGCGAAGGGATGCCGGCCCCGCAACGCCAGGCGGCGCGGCTCGATTGCCTCGTGCAGCTTGAAGCCGACGGGAAGCGTAGTGGGGTCTGCCGGGTCGCGGCACATCTTGCGCAACAGCGCGGACCAGACTTCGGCCGTTGAGGCGTGGATCGCGATAGCATGCTCATCGATATAGGGTAATCGTTCCATATGGAAGGATCGTACTAGATCGTGGCCCCGCCGCGGAAGCATGAAACCGATGTGATCCTGGACGCGACGCGAGCGCTGGTGCTTACCGGCGGCCCGCGTGCTGCCAGTGTGGCGGCGATAGCCAAGGCCAGTGGCGCACCGGCCGGGACGCTCTATCACCGGTTCGGCAACCGGGACGGGGTGGTGATCGCGGCATGGCTGCGCGCCCTCGAGCGGTTTCAGACCCGCGCGCTGGCAGCTTCGGCTGACAGCGCCGTAGAAGTGGCGGTGGCCATGGCCGTCGCGGCAGTCGAATTCGCCCGCGAGCAGCCGGAGGACGCGCGACTGCTGTTGACCATCCGGCCCGACGATCTGGTGGACGGCCGCCCCGACGCGTCGTTCCGGCAGACGTTGACCGCGATGAATGCGCCGCTGATCGAGCGGGTGCGGGAGTTGGCGCAAGCGTTGTACGGCACCAGCGATCCGCGCGCCGTCGATGCGGTGAATCGTGCGGTCGCGGACCTGCCGTACGCGGTCGTGCGCCGTCACGCTCACGACGATCCGCCGCCCGAATGGCTGGCCGACGACGTCGCGGCCGCCGCCCGGGCGGTGCTGACTAGTTATGGTGGGCAAGGGGATAGGAAGGGGGCGCAGGTGTGATGGATCGTGAACCCGTCGAGATGGCGATGTTCCCGCTCGAATCCGTGCTGCTGCCCGGCGAGGATCTGCCGTTGCGCATCTTCGAGCCCCGCTACACAGCGCTGGTCCGCGATTGCCTGGATCGGCCGGAGCCCCGGTTCGGGGTGGTGCTGATCTCCCGTGGCCGCGAAGTCGGTGGGGCCGATGCCCGTTGCGATGTCGGGGCGGTGGCGCGGATCGCCGAGTACGTAAACGCCGGTGCGGGCCGGTACGTGCTCGATTGCCAGATGGGCGAACGCATTCAGGTGGTGGGATGGTTGCCCGACGACCCCTACCCGCGGGCGCGGGTCCGGGCGTGGCCGGATGAGCCGGGGCCGCCGGTGGCCGCCGCCCAGTTCCGCGATGTCGAGGACCGGGTACTGGCGCTGTTCGAGCGGATCGCAGCGGTGCGCGACGTGGAGCTGCCGGAGCGCGACGTGCTGCTCAACTATCCGGACGAGGCTGCCGACGACATCGGGAAAATGTTGTACGCGTTGGCAACCCGAATCCCGATGGGCCCGGCCGACAAATACGCGGTGCTGTCGGCGGCGTCACCCGCGGACCGGTTGGTGGCGTTGCGGGAGGCGGTGGACTCGGTTGCGGCGATGATCGAATTCCAGTTGTCCGAGTAGTTCCTCAGCCGTCTCCGGCGAAGGCACGCAGCGCCTCCACCTGCAGCGGGTCCAACGAGGGCCGCACCTTTTCCCGCGCGGCGGCCAGGTCGGCCGCGGTGACGTCAGCGGCGTCGATGGAGCGCCGCATCGCCGTCAGCGCCGCCTCGCGCAGCAACGCCACACAATCGGCCGCGCTGTAGCCATCCAGGCCGGCGGCCACCACGTCCAGATCCACATCGGAGCTCAGCGGAATGGATTTGCCCGCGGTCCGCAGGATTTCGCGTCGCGCCTCGGCGTCGGGGGGCTCGACGAACACCCGGCGTTCCAGCCGGCCGGGCCGCAACAACGCCGGGTCGATCAAGTCGGGACGGTTGGTGGCGCCGAGCACCACGACATCGCGCAGCGGGTCGATGCCGTCGAGTTCGGTCAACAGTGCGGCCACCACCCGGTCGGTGACGCCGGAGTCGAAGCTCTGACCACGCCGCGGCGCCAGCGCGTCGACCTCGTCGAGGAACACCAGCGACGGCGCGGAATCCCTTGCCCGTCTGAACAATTCGCGGACTGCCTTCTCCGAAGAGCCCACCCACTTGTCCATCAGTTCCGAACCCTTGACGGCGTGCACGCTCAGCTGGCCGGTGCTGGCCAGCGCGCGAACAACGAAGGTCTTCCCGCAACCGGGCGGGCCGTAGAGCAACACCCCGCGCGGCGGGTCGACGCCCAAGCGGGAGAAGGTGTCGGGGTGCTGTAACGGCCACAGCACCGCCTCGGTCAGCGCCTGCTTGGCGTCGGCCATGTCGCCGACGTCGGCCAGGGTCACGCTGCCGACGCTGACCTCCTCGCTCGCCGAGCGCGACAACGGCCGGATGACGGTGAGCGCCCCCAGCAGGTCTTCTTGGTTGAGCTTCGGCGGCTGGCCGTCGGCGCTGGCCCGCGACGCCGCCCGCAGCGCCGCCTCCCGGGTCAGCGCGGCCAGATCCGCGACGACGAAACCCGGTGTGCGACTAGCGATTTCGTCAAGGCTGAGCTCGCCGGTCGGCACCGGCTTGAGCACCGCCTCCAACAGGGCCCGGCGGGTGCCGGCGTCCGGCAGTGGCACGCTGAGCTCGCGGTCGCACAACTCGGGTGACCGCAGCCGCGAGTCCAGCTGGTCGGGCCGCGCGCTCGTCGCGATCAGTGCGACCCCGTCGGTGGCGACAGCGGTGCGCAGCTCGGCCAGGATCAGGGCGGCGACCGGCTCGGCGGTCTCGGGGAGCAGGGCGTCGACGTCGGTGATCAGCAGCACCCCGCCGCCGTCGCGCACGGCCGTCACCGCCGACGCAACGGACTGCAGCCGGTCGTCGGCGGCCAGCGCGCCTACCTCCGGGCCGTCCAGCTCGACCAGCCGGCGGCCGGCGCACACCGCCCGCACCAATGTCACCTTGCCGACACCCGGCGGTCCCGAGACCAGCACGCCCAGGTTGGTGCCGGCGCCGAGGGTTTTGAGGAGATGGGGCTCGTCGAGTGCGAGCTTGAGCCATTCGGTCAGTTTGGCGGCCTGCGGCTGGGCACCCTTGAGCTCTTCCACCTGAATGTCCGGGCTGGCGACGCTGACCCGCTCGCGGGACGTGTCGCCGGCGCGCCGGTCGACCGCACCGCCCCAGCTGACCAAGGTGTTCGGCTGCACACTGACCGGCCCCTCCGGGTCCACCCCGGTGACGGTCAACAGTTCCGAGGTCCAGCTGATGCCGACCGACGAGGCGAGGGCGCGGGTGGCGGCCGAGGTGGACGTGCCCGGACCCAGGTCGCGCGGCAGCAGCGACACCGCGTCACCGACCGTCATCACCTTGCCGAGCAATGCCAGCCGCAGCGTGGCCGACGACAGGGATTGCATCGCCATCGTGGAGCCGCGCAGCGTCACGGTGCGCGCGCCATAGACGGTGACCGCGCTGACTATGACCTCGGTACCCTCGCGCAGCCCGGCATTCGACAAGGTGACGTCATCGAGCAACACGGTGCCGAACGGGATGGTGCCGGCGGCCATCCCCGCGACCGCCGCCGTGGTCCGAGACCCGGTCAACGACACCGCATCCCATTCCCGGATGCCAAGGGCCGCAATGGCATTCGGATGCAAGCGAACTACGCCCCGGCGCGAGTCGACCGCCGAGGTGTTCAGGCGTGCGACGAACGTGAGCTGGCTGGCGCCGGTCAAAGTCGCCTGCCCGGCTTGCGCAGCCCGAGCCGCGCCATCGACCGTCGGTGCGGCTGGGCCCGTCGGGTCGCGCGCCGGGCGGCGCGGCGTTGTTTGTTGTTGTCTTCCCACGCCTCGGGATGCTTGGCCAGCCACCGCTTGCTGCGGACCGCGAACGGGATGTGGCAGACGTAGGAAATGATGATCACCCAGATCAGGATGTAAGGCTGCAACACCGCGGCGGCCGCGGCGATCGCCAGGACCGCCAACAGCGGAGCCGCCCAGTTCGGCGGTACCGCCAGGGTGTGGAACTTCTTCATCGGCAGCGCGCTGACCATGAGCAGCGAAGTGCCGGCGATCCAGAACGCCAGGAACCAGATCGACGTCCACCAGCCCTCACCGAATTGCAGCTTGAGGGCGATCGTGCCGATCATGGACACCGCACCCGCCGGCGCCGGCATGCCCACGAAGTACTCCTTGGCGAACGGCGGCAGCGTTCCGTCGTCCTGCTGAGCGTTGTAGCGGGCCAGCCGCAGCACCACGCACACGGCGTACAGCAACACCACCGCCCAGCCGACCGGCCACTCGTACAGCAGCGTCACGTACACCACCAGCGCCGGGGTGACGCCGAAGTTCACCGCGTCGGCCAGCGAGTCGATCTCGGCGCCCATCCTGGACTGGGCGTCCAGAATTCGCGCCACCCGCCCGTCGAGCGCGTCGAGGATCGCGGCCACCGCGATCAGCGCCATGGCGGGGATCGGCTTGTGGTCGAGGGCGAACTTGATCGAGGTCAGACCCGCGCAGATGGACAGCACGGTCATCGCGCTCGGCAGCAGATGCAGGTCGACCGTCCGTCGTCCCCGGGGCTTCTCGATCATGACAACTCGGCCAGGACTGTTTCGCCGCCGACGGCGTGCTGGCCCACCCGGACGAGCGGCTCGGTGCCCGGCGGGAGGTAGGTGTCCAGCCGGGAGCCGAACCGGATCACCCCGTAGGTGTCGCCGATGGAAAGCTTGTCGCCGATGTGCGCCTGGCACACGATGCGGCGCGCCAACAGGCCGGCGATCTGGACGACGACCACCTCGGCGCCGCTGGCCGTGCGCAGCCGCATACTGGTCCGTTCGTTGGCCTCGCTGGCCTCGGGCAGGTCGGCGGACAGGAACTGGCCGGGGCGGTGCTGGACGGCGAGCACCTCACCACTGACCGGCGCCCGCTGGACGTGGACATCGAGCAGGGACAGGAAAATGCTCACCCTGGGGAGCGGGGTGTCGCCCAGGCTGAGTTCGGCCGGCGGGGCGGCGAAGTCGACCAACGCGACCGTGCCGTCGGCGGGCGCGACGACCGCGCCCGGGCGGTTGGGCGGCACCCGTGGCGGATGACGGAAGAACCCCGCGCAGGCGCCCGCCGCCACCAGGGCAGTCCGGCGCACCCACCGATGGCGATATCCGACGGCGGCCACGGCCAGGCCGGCGGAGACGAAAGGTATACCCGCCGGGTGGAGCGGGGGAATGGTCGACCGCACCAACTCGAGCCAGTGTGCAGGACCATCGGAAGAACCAGGGCGTCGTGCCACGCGGGTCATCTTACGGAAGGCTGGACAACCGGGGTTCGTTCCGGCCCTTGCTGGGAACGCATAGAACCGATTTGCCTGTCTGAGGAGTCTGATTCCAATTCCGCCGGAAGTTCTGGACGCGGCACGGCTGCGTCGCGCGAAGCTGGGTGTCACGGCGGTGTTCATTGCTCATGCTGTGGTGTTTTCCTCATGGGCTGCCCATATTCCGCAGGTCAAGGCGAGTTTGGGGCTGTCGGACGCGGCGCTGGGCACGGCGTTGTTCGGGGCGCCGCTGGGGTCGGTGCTGGCGACGGTGTGCTGCCACTGGGCGCTGCCCCGGTGGGGCAGTCAGCGATTGGTGCCCATCCTGGTCGCGGGCTACGCCTTCGCTGGGATGACGGTCGGGCTGGCGACGTCCGGCGGTTGGCTGTTCGTTGCGCTGGCGCTGTGGGGGATGTTCCAGGGCGGCTTGGGTGTTGCGATGAACACCCAGGCCGGCACGGTCGAGCGGCTCGAGCGCAGCCCGATCATGGCGCGATTCCACGGCATGTGGAGCCTGGGCGCCTTGCTGGGAGCGACGATCGGTGCGGCCTGCGTGAGCGTCGGCATCGGCCTTGCGCCCCAGTTGACGGTCCTGGGGGCGGTGGTGCTGTTGCTCGGGGCGGCGCTGGCGCGGGCCTTCGTCGCCGACGAAACCGCCAGCGGCGCCTCGGCTGAATCCAGGCGCGGCTGGATGAACGGCACCGTGGCGGTCCTGGCCGCGGTGGCGTTCAGCTCGTTCCTGTGTGAGGGTGCGGCCGCCGACTGGTCGGCCAATTACGTACATGACGTCGTCGGTGCCGGCCCGGGTGTCGCCGGAGTGAGCTACGCGGCCTACACGCTGGCGATGGTCGTGGTCCGGTTCGGCGCCCTGCGGCTGCATTCGCGGATCCGGGCGCGTCGGCTACTGCCGGCGTTGGCGGTGCTCGCCGCCGTCGGCGTGAGCGTCATGCTCGCCACCGCCAACCCCGTGTTGAGCGTGATCGGCTGGGCCAGCCTGGGCGCCGGGGTGGCACTGCTGGTGCCGACCGCGTTCAGCGCCGCCTACTCGGCCGGCAACGGCGGATCGGCGATCGCGATCGTCGCGGCAACCGGCTGGGCGGGATATCTATTGTCGCCGCCCCTGATCGGGCACCTCGCCCACTGGGTCGGGCTGAGTGCGGCACTGGTCGGCATTCCGGTGGTGATCCTGATTGCCGCGGCGGCGATAGCCGGCACCACCGCCTTCGACGCGGCCGACGAATTCCACCGGTCCTAGCGCAGGTCCCACACCTGTAGCTCGGACCCGGCCGGCACCTCGACGACATCCTCCGGGATGTCCAGTAGCGCGTTGGCCGAGGCCAGCCAGCGCAGATGGTGCGATGCCGGGGGGCCGTAACTGGTGACCTGGTTGGCCTCGGGATCCAGGACCGCCCGCCGGAATTGGCGCTTACCCCGCGGTGAGGTCACCGCCTCGGTGAGCACGGCGGTGCGATGCGGCCGGTGCGGATCCGGCAGGCCCATCGCGGCGCGCAGGGCGGGCCGGATGAACACCTCGAAGGACACCAGCGCGCTGACCGGGTTGCCGGGCAGCGTGACGATCGGCGTTCCCGCCACCCGCCCGACCCCCTGCGGCATGCCCGGCTGCATCGCCACCTTCACGAACTGCACCCCCTGGTCGCCCTCGCGGCCGAAGGCGTCCTTGACCACTTCGTAGGCGCCGGCGCTGACGCCGCCGCTGGTGATGATCAGGTCGGACTCGCCGGCGTAGCGATCCAGCACCGCGCTGAACTGCGCTACGTCGTCGCCCGCCGTCGGGGTGGCGACCACGTCCGCACCGGCGTCGCGGACGGCGGCGGCCAGCATGGTCGAATTCGACTCGTAGATCTGCCCGGGCCGCAGCGGGGTGCCCGGCGACACCAGCTCGGAACCGGTCGAGATGACCAGCACTCGCTGCCGGGGGAGCACCGGCAAGGCATCCAGACCCAGCGCGGCCACCAGTCCCAGTGCGGCCGGTGTCACCTGCTGGCCGGCGCGCAGCACTGTGGCCCCGGAGGTGACGTCCTCCCCGGCGTGGCGGATGTGTTTCCCGGCTTCGGAATGCTGCCGGATCTGCACCGTCGTCACCCCGCCGTCGGTGGCCTCGACAGGCACGATGGCCGTCGCCCCGGCCGGTACCGGGGCACCGGTCATGATCCGGTGGGCGGTCCCGGGCTGCAGCTGCAACCGGTCGGTGCGCCCCGCCGGGATGTCCTCGGCGACCGGCAGCACCACCGGGTTGTCGGGTGTGGCGGCGGCGGTGTCCTCGGCGCGTACCGCGTACCCGTCCATCGCCGAATTGTCGAAGACCGGCAGTGACAGCGGCGCGGTGACGTCCTCGGCCAATACCAGACCCAGGGCGTCGGCCAGACCGACGGCGACCGCTGGACGGCGCTGGATCAGCTCGGCGACGACACGTTGGTGTTCGGTGACGGATCGCATGTCAGACGGGAAACTTGACGCCGGTGAGTTCTTCGGAGACGTCCCACAACCGGCGTTGCAGCTCCGCGTCGTGGGATTGGGCGCTGGACTGCACCAGCTTGGGACGGCCGCGCTGCTCACCCAATCCGTCGGGGCCGTAATACTGACCGCCCTCGACGGTGGGGTCGGTGGCGGCCCGCAGCGTCGGCCACGCGCCGCTCTCCGGGCCCTGGAACAGCACGGGTGCGAGCACCGCCTTGATCGGCTGGAAGATGCCCGGCAGATTGCGGGCCAGTTCGGTATTGGAGCCGCCGGGGTGCGCCGCAACGGCGACAGTGGGGGCGGCGGCGTCGGCCAACCGGCGCTGCAGTTCGTAGGTGAAGAGCAGGTTGGCCAGCTTGGACTGGCCGTAGGCTCCGACCCGGCTGTAGCCGTGTTCCCAGTGCAGGTCGTCGAAGTGAATGGCGGCACGCATCCGGTGGCCTAGGCTGCTGACCGTCACCACCCGGGACCCGCGCACCGGCAGCAGGTGATCGAGCAGCAGACCGGTGAGGGCGTAGTGGCCGAGGTGGTTGGTGCCGAACTGCAGCTCGAAGCCGTCCTCGGTGACCTGCTTGGGCGTCCACATCACCCCGGCGTTGTTGATCAGCAGATCGATGCGCGGATAACTGGCGCGCAGCGCCTGGGCGGCGCGGCGGATTGACGCCAGCGACCCGAGATCGAGTTCCTGCAGCGTGATGTCCGCGTCGGGTTTCACCGCGATGATGCGGGCCAATGCGGCGTTGCCCTTTTCCAGATTGCGCACCGCGAGCACCACATGCGCACCGCGAAAGGCGAGTTCAGCCGCGGTGTGGTAACCGATTCCGGTGTTGGCGCCGGTGACGACGACGGTGCGACCGCTCTGGTCGGGTATGTCGGAGACTGCCCATTTGCGGTTCTTCTGGTCGTTGGAGGCCATGGCCCCGAACATACTCAGCCGCGTCGACGGCCAGTCGTGCGTGCTCAGCTCAGGCGGTAGTCGCTCAGGTCGATGGACACCATCAACTCGTCACGCATCGGCCTGCCGGCGGTGCCGCGGCGAAACGCCCGGCGCTTGGTGGGGAACGCGAAGCCATCCACCCGGACCATCTCCGAGACGTATTGAATGGCCGCGAAGCCGCCGGCGACATCGACGCGGTAGTCGTGGCGGCACAACAAGCAGTCCGCGTCGAAGTAGAACTCCTGCAGCGGGCAGTGGCTGGCGAGGGTCTCCGGGAAGCGCACCTGAAGTCCCGGCCACCGCTGGCCGTGGTCCTCGACGGGCGCAATCTCGGTGACGGTGACCCCAGGCAGTGCCATCAGGAACGGCGAGTTCAGGTACGTCCACATGGCGTAGCCGTTGAAGTAGGCGCGCTGCAACGGATCCCACGGGGTGTCGAGCCGGTGCCCGGCGAATGAATCCCGCGGATTCTTGCGCTCCGACACGACGCGGCCGTCCAGCTTTTCGATAGCGATGCGCTGGGGCGCAAAGTCCGTCCGCTGATCCGGCGCGCCGAATGGATGCAACGACGCCCACTCTTGGTGCAACGCCGCAGTCATCCGGCGCGGCGTGGGGTCCTGCGGTTGACCCTTGAGCTGGAACAGCTTGCCGCCGCTGACGACGGTTGCCTGAACCTCGCGGAGCTGTCGCCAGCGGGCCAGTCCGCCGTGCGCGTCGAGCACCGAGTCGAGCAGTCCGGCCATCGCTTGACGTTAGATCCGGGTCGCGTCCAGGGTCGCTTCGGTCAACACGTTGCGCAGCCAGGCGATGACCATAAGCACCACTTCGGGCGCCTTGCTCATCGCCACGTGTCCGGTGCCTTCGATGAGGTGCACTTCGGTGTTCGGTCGGCCCTCGAACACCAGCGTGTCGGACTGCGGGATGAAATAGTCGTCGGCGCCGTTGACCACCAGCATTGCCGAATTGCGTTGCTGCGCAAGCAATCCCCGACGGTTCAGGCGTGCCAGTCCGGCGCTGAGCTGCCCGACGGTGGGCGAATGGTCCCAGTGCATGGCGTTGCCGACGATGTCGTGCATGCCGTAGGGCAGCCTGCCGATGTGCTCGGGTGCGAACGAGTCGACCACCGGACCGCCCAGGTCGACCGCGGCGTCGACGATGCCGGCCAGCCCGGACATCGCGGCGAAGTTCCCGCCGAACGAGGCACCGAAGTGGGCCGTGCGGCCGTTGCCCAGCGCTCGGGCGTACTCAACGATCCCTACGATCACGTCGTCGGCGTGTTCGTCGAGCGGAATCGCCGTCTCACCCGTGCCGGGATGATCGAAGGCCAGTGTCGTCACACCCGCGTTGCGGGTGAACCCGACCCACCAGGGATGAAGGTCCATCTTCCAGCTGTCCACGCCGCCGCTGGCGATCAGGACCGGCCGCGTCGCATAGTCACCGTCGGCGGAGTACAGGTGGATGGGCACGTCGACGGTGCCGTCCCGGTGCCCGACCGTGATGACGCGGCGCTCGAAGGCCACCGGGAAATCCTGGGCCGCCAGCTGGAACTGCTCGAGCTGATGCTGCATGGCCCGCGTTCGCGCCGGGTCATTCAAGCAGGGAAATTTCGCGCAGCCGTAGGTCAGCGAAGCCAGGTAATGGTCGCCGCCCTCGGCGTATGCGTGGGCGAGTCTCGACCATTCGTATGGCCATCCGCCCGGGCCGTCGGCCCACATGTCGGTGGTGGCATTGCGAACTCGCTCGATGTCTTCGAGGGGAATGCCGAACTTCTCGAACTGGTGGGTGCGGTCGGTGAACATGTCGGCGGCGGCGACGTCGTAGGTGTACATGGCTGTCAACTCCTGAGGGTGGCGAAGTAGTGGGTGATGGTGGTGGTGTCGTCGAGAGAGGCGACGGCACCGAGGTAGCCGTCCGGGCGGATGACGACCCGCCCGCCGTTGCACAGACCGAACCGGCGTGCAATGACCCCGTCGGGATCGGCGATGACGGTGTCGTACCCCCCGACTGAGGCGTCGCCATCGGTGACCAGCACCTGACGTTGATCCAGGCCGGCCGGGGCAGGGGGCTCCCCGCTGGCTGCGACGGTCAGGACCACATGACCGGTGTGCCGTGCGGCGCTGAGCTGCTTTTGCACGGCGGCGTCGGGCACCGGCGGTAGGTGGTCACCGGCCGCGACCTTTGCACGCCGCGGGCGGCGGCCTACCGCGAGGGGGCTCTTGGGATAGGCGAGATTGGTTTCCTCAGCGGTATTAGCCATGGCGCGCCGGGCCGCGGGTAGGTGGGAGACCACCCGCACGACCGTGTTGCGAACCCGGCTCGGCAGACCCGACAGGGTGCCGGCCCTGGTGAGGCGATCGGTGAACGCGATGACGCCGTCGGCGACGGGCAACCGCTCGGCCTCGTAGCTGTCGAGCAGGGAGTCGCCGGCTTCGCCCTGGATGACCGCGGCCAGTTTCCAGGCCAGGTTGTAGGCGTCCTGCATGCCGGTGTTCATGCCCTGGCCGCCGGCCGGGCTGTGGATGTGGGCGGCGTCGCCGGCCAGGAAGACCCGGCCCCAGCGGTATGCCGGCACCCGCGCGTGACGGACCTCGAAAGTGGTCAGCCAGTGCGACCGGGTCAGCTGCATGCCGCCGATCCGCCGGTCGAGGATCGCCTGCAGCGCTTCCATCGTCTCGTCGATCGGTGTACCGGCGGCGTCACGCACCTGGGCGAGGAACCGCATGCGGCCGTCTCGCATCGGCAGCACCACCACGGGACCGTCCGGAGAGAAGAAGGTGTGCATGGAGTCCAGGTCCAGGTGGTGCCTGGCGTCGACGTCGCCGAGCAGGAACCGTTCACCTTCGAAGCAACCCTCGAGTTTGGTGCCCACCAGGCGGCGCACCGCGCTGTGACCGCCGTCAGCGCCGATTACCCAGTCGGCGCGGACTTGCTCGTTCGACCCGTCTGGGTGGCGCAACCTCACGTGCGTGGTGTGGCCGGCCTGGGTGAGCGCGACGAGCTCGACACCGCGTTCGACGGTTGCCCCGAGCGACCGGAGGTGCTCGTCCAGCACGCGTTCGGTCTCGGTCTGGGCCGTGGTCAGCGTGAAGGGAAAGACGGCCTCCACCCCGCCGAGCGGGACGCGGAAGAGCTTGCGATGCCCGGCGTAAAGCTGCATTGCCGTTGCCTTGATGCCGGTGCTGACCAGTTCGTCGACGATCCCCATCCGTTCGAACATGTCCAGGCTGCGCGCATGTATCGCGATGGCGCGGGATTGGTCGGTGGGTTGGGCGAGCTTGTCGATCACCCGCACGGACACGCCACGGCGGGCGAGTTCACAGGCTGCGACCAGGCCGACCGGTCCGGCGCCGACCACTAGAACGTCGGTGCTTGGGGGAGTGGTCATCGGCGGACCCCTTTTCACGCAGCGTTGAGACTTTTTGCTGAGTCTCACGCTACGTTGAAACTATTCTCAACGCAAGAGGAATTTCACGTTACGATGAAACTCGTGGCGAAGAAACCGTCGGCCCCCGGTCCCCGCGACGAACGTGGCGTGCTCTCGGCGCGCATCCTGGCCGCGGCGCGGGACGAGTTCGCGCAGCACGGGTGGGCCGGGACCACGATTCGGGCGGTGGCGCGCGCCGCGGACGTCGACCCCGCGCTCGTCTATCACTACTTCGGCTCCAAGGAGCGGTTGCTCGACGCCGCCACGAATCCACCGCAGAAATTCCTGGATAACGTCGCCAAGGTCTGGGCGACGCCCACCCAACAACTCGGTCGCGCGCTGATCGAAGTGCTGCTGGCCAATTGGGCCGACGAGGAGATCGGGCCGACGCTGCGGGCCATCCTGCAGACCGCCGCGCATGAGCAGACCACCCGAGAGAAATTGGGGCGGGTGGTGGCGAGCAGCCTGATGGGCGTTTCACACATCGGCAGCGACGAACGCGATCGCCTGGTACGCAGTGGGTTGATCTCATCGCAGCTGATGGGCTTCGGCCTGATGCGCTACATCTGGAAAATCGAACCCATTGCCTCCATGAGCGAGCAAGAGGCGATTGCCGCACTCGGCCCGAACTTGCAGCGGTATGTCGACGGCGACCTCAGGCCGACGGGCTGACCTCGAACGCCAGCCCCCTTTCTTGCACTCGGCATAGGCGAGTGCTAAGAATGACGTTGGCACTCGCGACCGGCGAGTGCCAGGTCGGGACGGTGAGGCCACTCTGGTCGTCCGTCGCGGGCACTGCGCCCGGCCAGCGTAAGTAACGGGGTCGCCCTGGTGACCCGTCATTCCCAATCCGGAGGAATCACTTCGCAATGGCCAAGACAATTGCGTACGACGAAGAGGCCCGTCGCGGCCTCGAGCGGGGCTTGAACAGCCTCGCCGACGCGGTAAAGGTGACGTTGGGTCCCAAGGGCCGCAACGTCGTCCTGGAGAAGAAGTGGGGCGCTCCCACGATCACCAACGATGGTGTGTCCATCGCCAAGGAGATCGAGCTGGAGGACCCGTACGAGAAGATCGGCGCCGAGCTGGTCAAGGAAGTCGCCAAGAAGACCGACGACGTGGCCGGTGACGGCACCACGACGGCCACCGTGCTGGCACAGGCGCTGGTCAAGGAGGGCCTGCGCAACGTTGCCGCCGGCGCCAACCCGTTGGGCCTGAAGCGCGGCATCGAGAAGGCCGTCGAGAAGGTCACCCAGACCCTGCTCAGCTCGGCCAAGGACGTCGAGACCAAGGAGCAGATCGCGGCCACCGCGGGCATCTCCGCGGGCGACCAGTCGATCGGCGACCTGATCGCCGAGGCGATGGACAAGGTCGGCAACGAGGGCGTCATCACCGTCGAGGAGTCCAACACCTTCGGCCTGCAGCTCGAGCTCACCGAGGGCATGCGGTTCGACAAGGGTTACATCTCGGGCTACTTCGTCACCGACGCCGAGCGTCAGGAAGCCGTCCTTGAGGACCCGTACATCCTGCTGGTTTCCAGCAAGGTGTCGACCGTCAAGGACCTGCTGCCGCTGCTGGAGAAGGTCATCCAGGGTGGTAAGCCGCTGCTGATCATCGCCGAGGACGTCGAGGGCGAGGCGCTGTCCACCCTGGTCGTCAACAAGATCCGCGGCACCTTCAAGTCGGTGGCCGTCAAGGCTCCCGGCTTCGGTGACCGTCGCAAGGCGATGCTGCAGGACATGGCCATCCTCACCGGCGGCCAGGTCATCAGCGAAGAGGTCGGTCTGTCCCTGGAGACTGCCGACATCTCGCTGCTCGGCAAGGCCCGCAAGGTCGTCATCACCAAGGACGAGACCACCATCGTCGAGGGTGCCGGTGACGCCGACGCCATCGCCGGACGGGTGGCACAGATCCGCGCCGAGATCGAGAACAGCGACTCCGACTACGACCGCGAGAAGCTGCAGGAGCGCCTGGCCAAGCTGGCCGGCGGTGTTGCGGTGATCAAGGCCGGCGCTGCCACCGAGGTGGAGCTCAAGGAGCGCAAGCACCGCATCGAGGACGCTGTCCGCAACGCCAAGGCGGCCGTCGAAGAGGGCATCGTCGCCGGTGGTGGCGTGGCCCTGCTGCAGGCGGCTCCGGCTCTGGCCGAGCTGGACCTCAAGGGCGACGAGGCGACCGGTGCCAACATCGTGCGCGTGGCGCTCGAGGCTCCGCTGAAGCAGATCGCCTTCAACTCCGGGCTGGAGCCTGGTGTGGTGGCCGAGAAGGTGCGCAACTCCGACGCCGGGACCGGCCTGAACGCCGCCACCGGTGAGTACGAGGACCTGCTGAAGGCCGGCGTTGCCGACCCGGTGAAGGTGACTCGTTCGGCGCTGCAGAACGCCGCGTCCATCGCGGGCCTGTTCCTGACCACCGAGGCCGTTGTTGCCGACAAGCCGGAGAAGGCGGCCGCTCCCGCGGGCGACCCGACCGGTGGCATGGGCGGTATGGACTTCTAAGTCCCTTCTACGGAGAAGCCCGGTTCCCTCTCGAGGGACCGGGCTTTTTCGTCTCCGCTCTTGTCGCGATTTGGCGCCGAGCGTGGGCCTCCAACCGACAGCCAGCCCACAGTCACCGCCAGTAGGTTGTACGCGTGACCCTTCCGCCTCCCTCACCCACCACTACCGCCGTCGTCACCGGCGCGTCCTCGGGCATCGGCGCCGACATCGCGCGCGAGCTCGCGCACCGCGGCTACGGCGTCACGCTGGTCGCCCGCCGGGAAGATCGGCTGCGTGAGCTGGCCGGTGAACTCAACAAGAATGTCCGCGTCGAGGTCATCAGCTGTGATGTCTCCGACGCCGCCGCTCGCGCCCAGTTGTTCGACGACCTCGAAAGCCGTGGGCTGACCGTCGACATCCTGGTCAACAACGCGGGCCTCGGCACCATCGGGTCGGTGACGAAGACGGAAGTCGACAACGAGATCGCGCAGGTGCGAGTCAACGTCGAGGCGGTCGTCGACCTGTGCACCCGGGCCGTGCAACAGATGGTGCCGCGCGGCCGCGGCGCAATCCTCAACGTCGGCTCCACCGCCGGCTTCCACCCGTTCCCAGGGCAGGTCGGCTACGCCGCCAGCAAGGCGTTCGTGCACTCCTACACCGAGGGGCTGGGTGGTGAGCTCGCGGGCACCGGCATCACCGTTGCCCTGCTGTGCCCGGGGCCGGTCCGCACCGAATTCCTGGTGAAGGCGGGCATGGATGAGAAGACGTTCGCCGACGCTTTCCCTAAATTCATGTGGATGCCGTCACGGGAGGTGGCGCGCGCTGGAGTGGACGCACTCGACACCGACAAGGGCACGGTGCTCCCCGGGCTGCCCAGCCACATCAGCGCGCGCCTCTTGCAGTTCATGCCGCGACGGCTGTTACTCCCGCTGCTGAAGAGCCAGCACCCGGGTCTCAAAAGGGACCTCTCACTCAGCTGAACCCGGCCAGCGCCGC
The DNA here is from genome assembly GCF_001673635.1 of Mycobacterium asiaticum. Lineage (GTDB taxonomy): Bacteria > Actinomycetota > Actinomycetes > Mycobacteriales > Mycobacteriaceae > Mycobacterium > Mycobacterium asiaticum_C. The sequence goes on along the minus strand of NZ_LZMH01000069.1, from coordinate 461,520 downwards.
ATCCAGCCCTCCAGCGGCAGGGCCAGCGCATTGCACAGCGTGCAAATGGTCCGGTACCAGCCGACGGCCGCGAGCAATTCGATCCGTTGCTCGTCGTTGAGGAAGCGCCCCAGTTCTGTCCAAGTCGCCTCCGACCACGAGCCGGTGCGCTCCAATTCGTCCACTGCACCGATCAGTGTCCGCTCGGCCGGGCTCCACCGCGGGTCGTCCGGTCCGCCGGTGACCAGCGCGTCGCACTCCTCGAAAGCGACTCCCGCGATCGGCCCCCAGAACGCCGCCTGGCCACCCCATTCGTACGCGCAACCCACCAGTGCGCAGATCCGCAATATCGCGAGCGTGCGCGTCCGGGCCGGCAGCAGCGCGGCAACGTACAGCGATTCGCCAAGCTTGCGTAGCCGGGCGGCCAGCGTCGGATGACGCTGCAGGCAACGCACCAACAGCAGTGGCTCGTAGGCCCGGTCCGGGTGCCCCCAGCTGTTGATGCCGGCGGCGTCTTCTTCACTCCACGGCGGAGCGAGCGGTTGTATCCGGCTCACTGAGCCGGCACCGAAAACACCACGCAGTCGTGCAGGCAGCCCTTGGCCACCGATGGGGCGTCGGCGTTGCGGTGCAGTAACGCGCGGGTAGGCACCACCACGCAGTGGGCGGTGTCGGCGTCGGGGTCGTCGTCGGAGACTTCCGCGGTGCCGTCCACGATCAGTGAGTAACCGCCCGGCTCAGCCGGCGGCCACAGCACGGTGACCGAGCCGCGACGAGCCAGGTTCCGGCGGGTCCCCCCTCCCACCATCCCCACATCCAGCACGGCCCCGCGCAGCGTCGGCTCGACCGTCACGGTGTGCACGCGGTAGTCGTCGTCGACGCTGACCAGATAGCCGAACGGGAAGTCGGGCAGCGCTGCCGCCAGCCGCTCGAGGTCCACCTTTTTCGCGGTTTTCGCACCCATGAGCCGAGAATAGGCCGCGGGCTACTCCGACCGGATCGGGAACTTGATGATCCGGCTTTGATCACCCGTGTCGCGTCCCGCGTCCGGGTAGAAGTTCGACTTCGGAATGCCTGAATTCGGCAGGTTCGGGTTGCCGAGACCAGGATCGCGACCGAGGGTCGTCCGCACACCCTGTTCGGCGCTGCCGGGGCTGACGAAGCCGGTGACCGGGCCCCCTGGGGAGGTCCGCAACCCGGCGTTGGCCGCCGCACTGCTGGTCGGGTTGGCTGTCACGGACCCTGGGCTGCCTGCGTCGACAACGGGACCTGTGGCGGCGGCCGGGGCGACCGCGGGTGCGGTGTTCAGCCCCGAGTTCAACGCGCCCACCAGGCCGGAGTGCAGCCCGCCGGTGTTGGCCAGGGCCGACCCCAACAGTCCAGAGCTCAGCGCAGCCGTGCCCAACCCGCCGGTCGCGTAATGCGCTGAGTTGGCCAGTCCTTCGGCGCCAACCATGTTGCCCAGCCCGTCGGTGAACCCTGAGCGCCAGTAGTTCATGGCGCCGCCCAAGCCGCCGTTGATAGATCCGGAGTTGCCCAGACCGGCGTTCAACGAACCGGAGTTGCCGACCCCCATGTTGCCGTTGCCGGAGTTGAAGAATCCGGTGTTGCCAGTGCCGGAATTCCCGAAGCCGGTATTGCCACTGCCGGAGTTGAACCCGCCGAAGCCGAACTTGTTGTCGCCGGTCAGCCCGAAGCCGAGCGCGTCGCTGCCGGTGTTAGCAAAGCCCAGGTTATTGCTTCCGAGGTTGCCGAACCCGAGGTTGTTGTTGCCGGTGTTCCCGATGCCGATATTGCCGCTGCCGGTGTTGCCGCTACCGATATTGCTGCTACCGGTATTGCCGCTGCCCAGGTTGTTGTTGCCGACGTTGTAGTTACCGATGTTGCCGCTGCCGCTGTTGCCGAAGCCGAAGTTGATCTGCCCGTTCTTGCCGATGTCGATGCCGAGGTTGCGCAGCACCTGCTGCCACGGCGCCAGCTGGGCGGCCGCCGCCGATGCGTCGAAGTGATAGTTCGCCATCGCGGCCACGTCCAGCGCCCACATTTGCTCGTAGGCGGATTCGGTGTCCATGATCGCCGGCCAGTTCATGCCGAAGAAGTTGGTCGACGCCAACATTTGCACCAGGCCACGGTTTGCTGCGACGACGGCGGGCTGCACGGTCGCGGCCAGCGCGGCTTCGAAGGCGGACGCCGTCGCCGTCGCCTGTGCGGCGGCCTGCTCCGCCTGGACCGCCGCCGCGCTCAGCCAGCCCATGTACTGCGTGGCGACGACCATCATGGCCGCGGCCGACGCGCCCTGCCAGGACCCGTTTGTCAATTCCTCGGTTACCTGGCCGAAAGATGACACCGCCGAAACCAATTCCTCGGCCAAACCGCTCCACGCTGAGGCAGCCGCCAGCAGCGGTCCCGCGCCGGGACCGGCGAACATCAGTGCCGAGTTGATTTCTGGCGGCAACCACGCGAAATGCGGGCTTGTCACCAACTCAACCTACCCGCCGAAGGCCGTTAACGTGGGCGGATTGGATATCCCGGTGCAGCTAATTCCAAGGAGCGCGGACCCCCGCCTTAGAAAGCTCAGACCGGCACGGGTGCGGCCTGCCGACCCCGAACGAGTCGACCGGGACGGGCGGCGGTAGGCGCGCCGCGCTCCGCGATGATCTCGCCGGAAACCACCGTGGCCACGTACCCGTCGGCCGTCTGGTCCAGCCGGCGCCCGCCCGCGGGCAGGTCATGGATGATGATCGGCTTGTGTAGTCGCAGCGCGGCGTGGTCGATCACGTTCAGATCCGCTTTGTAGCCGACGCCGATCCGGCCGCGGTCGAAGAGCCCCGCCACCCGTGCCGGCACGGCGGTGAGTTCGCGGACGGCTTCGCTGACCGTGAACCGCCCGGATTTGCGGTCCCGCGCCCAGTGCGCCAGGAAGTACGTCGAGTAGCTGGCATCGCAGATCATGCCGTAGTGCGCACCACCGTCGCCCAGGCCCAGCACCACGTCGTCGCGGTGCAGAAGGTTGCCGACGGTGTCCAGCGAGTTGTTCTCCAGGTTGCTCATGGCCACCATCAGCATGGCTCGCCCCTCGTCGTCGAGCAGACGGTCGTACGCCTCCTCGAGCGGGCTGACCCCGCGTGCGCGAGCCCGGGCGCCGATGCTCTCCGAGGGCGACGGCTCGTAGTTCGGGTTGTCGCCGAGCGGGTAAATCCAGTCCCAGGCCTGCGCGACGTACAGGATCGGATGCCCGGTGCCGGGCTTGTCCGCCAGGATGCGAGCCCTGACCTCAGGTTTGCGCATCTCGGCAACACGCTCGGCCAGCGGTAGGTCCGCGATCTCCCGGTAGCTCGGATAGAGCACGAACGGGTTGGCGGACAGTTGCAAGCCGATTATCAACCCGATCGGACGCGGCAACAGCTGCGCGGTGATGTCCCCGCCCGCGGCGTTCGCCTTCTCGACCATCGTGATCGCGTCCGGCCAGAACGGATCCCCGGTGTTGCCGACGATCAGGGTGAAGGTCACCGGCAGCCCGACGTCCTCGGCGACGTCGAACACCGTCTGCAAAACGGGCTGGTAGCCCCCGGCAGGAATGTCCGGCACGAACTGCAGCAGTCCGCCGCCACCGTCGGCCACCCCGCGGGCGATCTCTTCGATCTCCTCGCGGGCGGCGTCGTAGCTGGGAATCGCGGCGCCGCTCTCGGTCTTGTGGATGGTCAACCGGGACGACGCGAACCCCAGGGCCCCGACCTCGATTGCCTCCCGGGCCAGTCGCCGCATCGTCGCCAGATCCTCCGGCGTCGCCGGTTCGCGGTCAGCGCCGCGCTGGCCCATCACAAACACCCGCAGCGGCGAATGCGGCAGATACGCGGCGACGTCAATGTCGCGCTTGCCCGCCTCCAGTGCGTCCATGAACTCCGGGAAGGTCTCCCAGGTCCACGGCAGACCGTCGGTCATGACGACGCCGGGAATGTCCTCTACGCCCGCCATCACGTCGACGAGCACGTCGTGGTCTTCCTGACGGCACGGCGCGAAGCCGACTCCGCAGTTGCCCATCACCACCGTGGTCACCCCGTGCGCCGAGGACGGAGTCAGCCGGTCCGACCAGATGGCCTGACCGTCGTAGTGGGTGTGCAGATCGACGAAGCCCGGTGTGACCAGCAGGCCGGTCGCATCGATTTCCCGGGTCGCCTCGCCACTCACGGTGCCCACCGCCGCGATGACACCGTCCTTCACGGCGATGTCACCGACGTACGGCTCACCCCCCGACCCGTCGACGATGGTGCCGTTGCGGATGAAAAGGTCATAGTTCACCTAAACAATCTACGACCGTGTCGGTGGGTCGTGCCAGGATCGGCGCTGTGATCGATCACCTCGGTATCAACTGTGCCGACTACGGCAAATCCCAGCACTTCTACGACACCGTGCTAGGCGTGCTCGGCTATACCCGGCAGCTCGATTTCGGTGAAGCGATCGGCTACGGCCGCGACGGGCATCCGGCGTTCTGGATCGCCGACGGAACGGGCATGGGGCCCAACCGGGAAATCCACGTCGCGTTCCAGGCGGCCGGCGAGGACGCGGTGCGGGCCTTCCACGATGCGGCCGTCGGACTCGGCGCCGAATCACTGCATGCACCACGGCTCTGGCCGGAATACCATCCGGGCTACTTCGGCGCCTTCGTGCGCGACCCCGACGGCAACAACGTCGAAGCGGTCTGGCACGGCGGCCCGTAGGGTCGGGTAGATGGCCACCTCCGATGCCGCTGCCGCCCAGGAATTGCTGCGCGACGCGTTCACCCGACTGATCGAGCACGCCGACGAGGTCACCGACGGCCTCACCGACGCGGTCGCCGACTACCGTCCGGCGGCGAATGCCAACAGCATCGCCTGGCTGGTGTGGCACAGCGCGCGGGTGCAGGACATTCAGCTGGCCGACATCGCCGGCATCGAGCAGGTGTGGATCCGCGACGGCTGGGTGGATCGGTTCGGGCTCGACCTGCCCCGCAACGACACCGGTTATGGGCACAGCCCCGACGACGTGGCCAAGGTGCACGCGCCCGCCGACCTGCTGGCCGGGTACTACCGCGCGGTGCATGAGCTCACGCTCGAGTACGTCGCCAGGGTCACCCCGGAGGAACTCGCGCGCGTCGTCGACACCAACTGGGACCCGCCGGTGACGGCGAGCGCGCGGCTGATCAGCATCATCGACGACTGCGCACAGCACCTCGGGCAGGCGGCGTACCTGCGGGGTATCGCACAGTAGATTCCTTCGCGTGCGCTTCCTCGGGGCCCTGGTCTGCTGGCTGGCCGCCACCGTTGCGCTGGCCGTCGCCGTCCCCGCGTTGTGGGCGCAGTACAACGTCATCGACGAGGACGGCTATACGCGACTGGCCGAACGTGCCGCGCAGGATCCGAATCTGCAGGCGGCCATGGCGGCCGAACTGACCGCCCGGGCGACGGCACTGGTCACCGAGCGCAGCGGCGGCACCGGGTCGGTGGACAGCTCCCGGATCCGCTTCGTCGCGAACGCCTTCACCAGCGGCCCGGCGTTCCCGCCGCTGTTCGCTCAGGTGAACCGGGCGGCGCACAGCTGGCTGTTCAGCGCTCCGCACGCCGGCGGCGACCAGCTGGTCATCGACGTGGCGCCGATGCTCAACGACGGTTCACTTCGAGAGATGTTGAACGGTTACCGCGTCACCGTGCCTGATACCTTGACGGTCCCGCTGACCGTGACCGATGCCCAACCGCTGCGGCAGGGCGAGCTGCATCCGTGGGCCGTGTGGGGTCCGCGGCTGAGCCACGGCGCGGATGCTGTTTGCGCGGTGTCCGGGTTGCTGACGTTGGTGCTGGCGCGACGCCGGGGCAAGGCGCTCACCGGCCTGGGCATCTCGGCGTTGCTCGTCGGCGCGGCCGGATGGGCAGGCCTGGAGATGGTCAGCCGCTATCTCAATGTGGCGCTCAACCGGACCACCGGCGACATCCGCCGGGTCGCCGACGTGATGGTGGGGCACGCCGAGAGCAGCCTGCATCTGTGGCTCAACCTGACTCTGGGTGCGGGCGTGGTTGTGGTGTTGCTCGGAGTGCTCGTGGCCGCGATGGGCGGCCTCGCCGGACGCCGTACTAGCTGAGCGGCAGCTCGGCCAGCATAGTGCCGGTCGGCTGTGCCGATCCGGCGCCGGGTTCGACGGTGAACGCCAGGCCGGTTGCGCTGCCCAGATCGCCAAGCATTGCTTTCGTCGACGGTGACACCGCGGTGGTGCCCATGGTGCCGGCCGACGTGGGCCCGTTGGCTCCCACCAGCCACATCTGGTACACCGTGCCCGGCGCGGGCGGCGGGACGTTGTTCATCACCAGTACGGCGGCATTGCGGTCGCGGGAGAACATGACCGTCGCCGTCCCGGGACCGAGCGGTCGGGAAACCGTGCGCACATCCGGTGCCGCCAGCACCTGCTCGGCCATCGTTTGTTTGGCGGGCGGCCGCGTCAACGTGCCCAGTCCGAACGCGCCAAGCCCGATCACGACCGCCGCAGCGGCCGCGAGAACTGTATTCCGCCAACGACTTTGGCGACCGGTATCGGGCTTCGTAGACGCGGCTCCGGCCAGGACGGCCGCGCGGAGCCGGTCCGGCGGCTCGGCGGCGTTGGTCGAGGCCACCAAGGCCATCGTCTCGCGGACGGCGCGCACCTCCTCGTGGAAGGCGGCCGCGACTGGGCCGGGCGCCGCCGCGAGCCGAGCGTCGGTATCCGCGCGTTCGGCATCGGACATGGCGTGCAGTGCGTACGGCGTGGCGAGCTCGAGCAACTCGAAGTGATCGGGAGCGGTCATGCCACGTCCAGACAGTTGCGCAGGCCGCGAAGCGCGTCGCGCATGCGCGACTTGATCGTCGACAGGTTCGCAGCCAGCCGCTGCGACACTTCGGCGTAAGTGAGCCCGCCGTAATAGGCCATCTCGATGCACTGACGCTGCGTGTCGGTCAACCCTTCCAGGCATCGCAGCACGCGGCGCCGCTCGTCGCCGGCGATCGCGGAGTCCGCGACGACATCGGCGGCGGGCTCCAGATTGGTTACGCCATAACGTGTTTCGCGTTGACTGCCGGCCTGCTCACTGCGTACCCGGTCGATGGCGCGTCGATGCGCCATGGTCAACAGCCAAGCAAGCGCGGAGCCCCTGGCCGAATCGAAGTCGGCCGCCGTGCGCCACACCTCGAGGTAGATCTCCTGCGTGGTCTCCTCGCTGTACCCGCCATCACGCAACACCCTGGTCACCAGTCCGTACACCCGGGTCTTGGTCTGGTCGTAGAACGCGGCGAACGCGGCGTTGTCCCCGCGGGCGACCCGGCGCAGCAAGGCGTCCAGGTCGCTGCTGGTTTGCAGGGGTCCGTCCATCGCTCGGTAGCCTAGCCCCATTCATTGCCGCACCACTGGCACCCGGCGTAGCCAGGCTTTGAATCCCTGCATTCGGACGCGGGTCGTCACGATCACCGGCGCCAGCGGCGAGAGGAGATGCAGGACCGCGATCCGCGAGGCCGACGCCGGCAACCGCTCACCGCACAGCGCGGCGGTGAACGTCAGCCGGCGACCACGGTGCTGCGACACCCGAATGTCCACCTGCCGCTCGGGTTGCGGCGCCGAAACGAGGTAGTGGGACACCGCCGAACTCGGCGGGTCCGACGACTGCTCGCGGACCAACACCGGCCCATCTGCGGGCGGTAGCAGATACGTGCGGTGACCGCCGTGGCCGTCGTGCATGTCGGCCACCACGTGGCGGAGCTGACCGTCACGGTCATGGCACCAAAAGATGCTCAGCGGGTTGGCGGCGGAACCGAATCCGCTCGCCTGCAACAAGGCCGTGATCGGTCCCCCGGGCAGCGGGATGTCCCGATCGGCGAAAAGCCCTTCCAGCCGTTGGCGTAACGAGCCGTCAAGGCGCGCGAACGGCCGCACCCACCACGGCAGGCGGGGTAGTCGGTCGATGTCCACATACCAGCTGTAACTGCGGTATTCGAACGAACCGTGCACCGGGACCCGGCGCGCGTGCCTGATAGTGGTCCGGTACACCACCGGGGCCGCTGTCTGCTGCATACCCAGTATTCGGAGCGCCCGGCCGTCCGGATGGTCGGGCGCCGCGTGTCACCGTTCGCTACTGAGCGCCATCATTCGATCTGTCGGCTGATCGTCGCGAGGCAGCGCGGGGCTGCGGGCCGGACGGGAACGCACCCGCATCGGCCACCAGAACCAGCGGCCCAGCAGCGCGGCAATCGACGGTGTCATGAACGAACGCACGATCAACGTGTCGAACAGCAGGCCCAGGCCGATCGTGGTTCCGATCTGCCCGACCACCCGCAGGTCGCTGACCGCCATCGACGCCATGGTGAAGGCGAACACCAGGCCCGCGTTGGTCACCACCTTGCCCGTGCCGCCCATCGACCGGATGATGCCGGTCTTCAGGCCGGCATGGATCTCCTCCTTGAACCGCGACACCAGCAGGAGGTTGTAGTCGGAACCCACGGCCAGTAGCACGATCACCGACATCGCCATCACCATGTAGTGCAGGTCGATGGCCAGGATGTGCTGCCAGAACAAGACCGACAACCCGAACGAGGCGCCCAGGGACAGCGCCACCGTGCCGACGATGACGGCGGCGGCGACGAAGGCGCGGGTCAGGATCAGCATGATGATGAAAATCAGGCACAGCGAGGCGATGCCCGCGATCAGCAGGTCCCAGTTGGCGCCCTCAGAGATGTCCTTGAACACCGCGGCGGTGCCGGCCACGTAGATCTTGGAGTCTTCCAGGGGAGTGCCTTTCAGCGCCTCCTCGGTGGCGGTGCGGATCTTGTTGATGCTGGCGATGCCGTCGGCGGACTGCGGGTCTCCGCGGTGCAGCACGATGAACCGTGCCGCGTGCCCGTCAGGCGACAGGAAGGACTTCATCGCGCGCTGAAAGTCCTTGTTCTTGAACACTTCCGGGGGCAGGTAGAACGAATCGTCGTTCTTGGCGGCGTCGAATGCCTTGCCCATGGCGTTGGCGTTCTCGCTCATCTCGTCCATCTGGCTGTAGATGCCGTTCATGGTGCTGTGCATGGTCAGCATCATGTTGCGCATGCTTTCCATGGTTTCGATCATCGGCGGGAAGGTGGCGACCATCTCCGGCATCAGCCGGTCCAGGTTTTTGATGTCGGTCACCAGGACGTTCAGTCTCTCGTCGATCTGGTCCAGCCCATCGAGCGCATCGAATATCGACCGCAGCGACCAGCAGATCGGGATGTCGTAACAGTGCTTCTCCCAATAGAAGTAGGACCGGACCGGCCGCCAGAAATCGTCGAAATCGGCTATGTGGTCCCGCAATTCGGTGGTGATCTCCTGCATCTCCACCGTGTCCTGGACCATCTTGTGGGTGTTGTCGACGAGCTGCGTCATCAGGGCGTACATGCGCTTCATCAGCGCGGTCGTCTTGGCCATCTCGTCGGCCTGCTTGAGCATGTCGTTCATCCGGTCCCGCTGGTACTTCATGGTCTGGACCTGGCCGGCGTTCTGCATGCTGATCTGGAACGGTATCGAGGTGTGCTCCATGGCAGTTCCGTCCGGCCTGGTGATCGCCTGCACGCGGGAGATGCCCGGGACGCGAAAGATGCTCTTGGCCACCTTGTCCAGGACCAGGAAGTCCGCGGGATTGCGCAGATCGTGATCGGACTCGATCATCACGATCTCGGGCTTCATTCGGGCCTGGGAGAAGTGGCGGTCCGCGGCCGCGAACCCTTCGTTGGCGGGAATGTCGGTCGGTAGATACGCCCGGTCGTTGTAGTTGGTCCGGTAGCCGGGCAGCGCCAGCAACCCGACCAACGCGATCGCCAGCGTCGCCGCGAGCACCGGCAGCGGCCAGCGCACGACGACCGTGCCGACCCGCCGCCAGCCACGCACCTTGAGCAGCCGCTTGGGATCGAAGAGTCCGAACCGGCTGCCGACGACCAGTGCCGCGGGACCCAGCGTCAACGCCACCACCACCGCGGCGAACATCCCCACCGCACAGGGGATGCCGAGCGTTTCGAAGTACGGCATCCGGGCGAACTTGAGACAGAAGGTGGCGCCGGCGATCGTCAGCCCGGAGCCCAGGATGACGTGGGCGACACCGCGGTACATGGTGTAGAACGCCGTCTCGCGGTCCTCGCCGGCCTGACGGGCCTCCTGATATCGGCCGAAGATGAAGATGCCGTAGTCCGTGCCCGCCGCGATGGCCAGTGACGTCAGCAGACTCACCGCGAACGTGGAAAGCCCGATCGCCCCGCCGTGCCCCAGCACCGCAACGACGCCGCGCGCCACGGTCAATTCCACGCCGACCGTCAGCAGCAGCACGATGACGGTGATGACGGAGCGGTAGACGAACATCAACATCACGAAGATCACCGCGACGGTGGTGGCGGTGATCTTGACCATGGACTTGTCACCCGCGGTGTGCATGTCCGAAGCGAGCGCGGCGGCGCCGGTGACGTAGGTGGTGATGCCCGGCGGAGCCTGCGTCTCCTTGACGATCTTGCGAACGGCATCGATGGATTCGTTGGCCAGCGGCTCACCCTGGTTGCCGGCCAGCGCCAACTGGACGTATGCGGCCTTGCCGTCGTTGCTCTGGGCACCCGCCGCCGTGAGCGGATCGCCCCAGAAGTCCTGAACGCTTTGAACGTGCTTGTCCGCCCGCAACTTACGAATCAAATTGTCGTAGTACCGGTGCGCATCGTCGCCGAGACGGTCCTTGCCCTCCAGGATGAGCATCGCCTGGCTGTCGGAGTTCCCCTCCTGGAAAACCTTGCCGATCCTGGCCATCGCCTCGAAGGACGGCGCCTCCTGTGGGCTCAGGGATACCGAGCGTTCCTGCCCGACCACCTCCAGGGAGGGGACGAAGACGCTGAGAATGACGCACAACGCCAGCCAGGCCAGAATGATGGGCACCGCCAGCGAATGGATAAGCCTTGCGGCCAGCGGCCTTTCGGTGTGCGTACGGATGTTCTCGGGATCGTTCGCGTATTGGACGCTCACGCGGATTTCACCAGACAGTAGGTATAGGCATTGACCTCGTTGGAAACCCGTTCCGCCTTCACCACGCCGTCCACCGTGATCCGGCAACCGATGCTGTTGCTATTGCCCTGCGCCACAATATTTCCCATCACTGCAGCCAAATTCGTCGTGACATGCAGCGTCCAGGGCAGCACGGCTCCGTCCACCCGCACCGGGTCGGAATTCACATCGAAGTAGCTGATATCGGCGACCGTCCCGGGCGGGCCGAAGATCTCGTAGGTGAGTTCCTTGGGATTGAAGGGCTTGCTGTTGTCGAGATTGCTGTCGGCGTAGGACTCGCGCTTCTCGGAGCCGAAGAAGCCGCGGACCCGGTGCACGGTGAATCCCCCGACGATCACCACCGCCAGGACCACCAGGGGTATCCATGCCCGCGCCAGCACCTTGAAGATCGCAGGTCCTTTCATCGGTCGGCAAAACTTCGGCGGACGGAACCCGTGTGCGCAGGTCCGAACTTGTTCAGAGATCGCGGTATTCGCACCCGCGCCAGGTCCTTTTGAGTCACCTCGAATCGGCCGCCCTCGACGGTGACACAAACCAAGCCTTACCTAAGTAAATCATGGCTACCGGGCCCGTCCCCCGACTCCTTCGTCCTGCTCGACGAGTGTAACGCATATCACGTGCGTAAAAGAAGCGGTCGAACCCGCCCTACCAGCACAAATCACACCATGTGCGTTATGCAAATCACATACTGTGCGTTATCCTCGGCCAGTGGCGCAACTTGCATTCCGGCGGGCTCGCACGGAGGAGAACAAGCGCCAACGCGCGGCCGCACTCGTCGAGGCCGCACGCGAACTCGCCATCGAAACCGGGGTCGCCTCGGTGACGTTGACGGCGGTGGCCAGCCGCGCCGGAATCCACTATTCGGCCGTGCGCCGCTATTTCACCTCGCACAAAGAGGTCCTGCTGCATCTCGCCGCCGAGGGCTGGGTGAAATGGTCGGGCACCGTGTGCGAGAAATTGAGCGAGCCCGAGCTCTCCCCGGCCCAAGTTGCCGAAGTGTTGGCCAACGGCCTGGCCGCCGACCCCCTGTTCTGTGACCTGCTTGCCAATCTGCATCTGCACCTCGAGCACGAGGTGGAAATCGAGCGAGTCATCGAGATCCGGCGAACGATTTCGGCAGCGGCGATCGCGATTGCCGACGCCATTGAGCGGGCACTTCCCGTCCTGGGGCGCTCGGGATCCTTCGACGTCCTGATTGCCGCCTACTCGCTGGCCGCCGCGTTCTGGCAGATCGCCAACCCGCCGGCGAAGATCTCCGACGTCTACGAGGAGGAACCAGAAGTGCTTCCGCCCGAGTGGAACATCGAGTTCGGCCCGGCGCTCACGCGGGTGCTCAGCGCTACCTGCATCGGTTCGATCCCGGGGTCCCGATGACGAGCGCGCAATCCGGATACCGGGACACCATTTGCCGAAGGGCTTGTCACACAGAGCCTTTGTGCACCACGTCGCAACGTCGCACTTGGTTGTGCATTAGGTTAGGGTAGCTAAGTTGACATCCAGGCTAACTAGTTGGCGGCTCTCGTAATGGTTAGGAAAGCACCCATGACGACGACTGAGCCACGGACCGAGCCGTTGAAGTTCCCGGAGTCTGCTCATGCCGAAAGCAGGACGCCAGCAAGCCCCCAGCGCCCCAAGCGCAGAGGGCTTTCGAAGCTCGTCACCCGGTTCTGGCTCATCCTCACCATTCTGGCCGTTGTCGCGCTGTCGGGGTTCGTCGTCCACCGGCTGCACAATGTCTTCGGCGTTCGGCAGGGCAGTTTCGGTGGCGGCTCATCCGGTGACGTCATCGACCAGTTCAATCCCAAGACCATCACGCTCGAAGTCTGGGGTTCACCGGGCAGCAGGGCGACCATCAACTACCTCGATGAGAACTCTCATCCTCAACAGGCTCTCGACGTGCCCCTACCGTGGAAGACCGAATTGAAGTCAACCAAGCCCGGGATCCCGGCGAACCTGATGGCGCAAGGAACCGGTAGCTGGATCGCCTGCCGGTTCCTGGTGAACAACAACGACGGGCGCGGCAATGTCGTCAAGGCCCCGAATCAGTCGCCCCCCAACGAAACCGTGAATGCCTTCGTCTATTGCCTGGACAAGACGGCATGAGCGAGACCACCGAGGCCAATCCCAGCCCGCCGCCGCGCGTCGACCAGCCGCTGATCCCGCCGTTCCTGCCGCGGATGATTCACCGGTTGGCGCTGCCGATCGTGCTCATCTGGCTGGCGATCGTCTTCATCACCAACACCGTGTCCCCGCAGCTGGAGGTCGTCGCCAAGACCCACTCGGTCTCGATGAGTCCGACTGACGCACCATCCTTTCAATCGATGATGCGGGTGGGATCGACGTTCAAAGAGTTCGATTCCGACAACTCGGCCATGATCCTGCTGGAAGGCGACAAGCCACTCGGCGCCGAGGCGCACCGCTATTACGACGAGATCGTCAGGCGCATCGAGAAAGACAAGAAACACGTTCAGCACGTCCAGGATTTCTGGAGTGATCCGCTGACGGCAGCGGGCTCCCAGAGCCACGATCAAAAAGCCGCATATGTGCAGGTCTACCTGGCCGGCAATATGGGCGGCGGGCTGGCGAACGAGTCTGCCGAGGCCGTCCGCAAAATAGTGGACGCCGTGCCGGCGCCGCCTGGAATCAAGGCCTACGTCACCGGCGCGGGTCCGCTGTTCGCCGACCAGTCCCACGCGGGTGAGAAAGGCGTCATGGTCGTCACCCTCATCACCATTTTGGTGATCGTGGTGATGCTGCTGATCGTCTACCGCTCGATAATCACCGTGCTGATCATGCTGGCCATGGTCTTCATCGAGTTGGCCGCGGCCCGCGGGGTCGTCGCGACGCTGGGCAACTACGGCGTCATGGGCCTTTCCACCTTCGCCAACAACATGCTGGTACTGATGGCAATCGCCGCCGGCACGGACTACGCGATCTTCGTTGTGGGCCGTTATCAGGAGGCCCGCGGTCTGGGCGAGACGCGCGAACAAGCGTTCTACACCATGTTCCACAGCACCGCGCATGTCGTGCTGGGGTCGGGACTGACCATCGCCGGCGCAATGTACTGCCTGAGCTTCTGCCGGTTGCCGTACTTCGAGTCACTCGGCGTGCCCTGTGCGGTCGGCATGCTGGTTGCGGTCCTTGCGGCGTTGACGCTGGGCCCAGCGCTGCTGACGGTGGCTTCGTTTTTCAAGCTGATGGATCCGAAGCGCAAGCTGCAGACCCGGGGCTGGCGTCGCATCGGCACCGCCATCGTCCGCTGGCCCGCACCAGTTTTCGCGGTGACCATCGTCGTCGCACTGATTGGTCTGCTCGCCCTGCCCGGCTATAAGACGGACTACGACAACCGGCATTACCTGCCGGGAGACACTCCGGCCAACATCGGCTATGCGGCCGCCGACCGGCACTTCGACCAGGCGCGGCTCAATCCCGAACTGTTGATGATCGAGACCGATCACGACTTACGCAACCCGGCCGACTTCCTCGTCCTCGACAAGGTCGCCAAAGCGGTCTTCCACATCCCCGGTATCGGCCGCGTGCAGACCATCACCCGGCCGTTGGGCACGCCGCTCGACCACAGCACCCTTGGTTTCCAGATGGGCGCCCAAGCCGCCGCGCGGCTTCAGACCCAGCACTACCAGGACGAGCAGGCACAAAACCTGCTGACCCAGGCGGACGAGTTGCGCAAGACGATGGCAACGCTGCATGAGCAGATGCGCGTCACCCAGGATCTCAGCAACACGACGCACGAAACCACCAAGCTCACCAAAGAAACTGTGAAGATCACCGAGGCGCTGCGGGACGACATCGCCACGTTCGACGATTTCTTCCGGCCGATTCGTAGCTACTTCTACTGGGAGAAACACTGCTACGACATCCCGATTTGCTGGGCGCTTCGGTCCATCTTCAATGCGCTCGACGGCATCGACCAAGTGGCGCAGAACATTCTGAGCCTGAGCCAGAATCTGGACCGGCTGGACGCGATCCAGCCCCAGCTGGTGGCTTTGATACCTCCGCAGATCGAGAGCCAGCAGCGCAACCTCGACACCATCATGTCGAACTATTCGATCACTGCGGGACTCAACGCGCAGGCGAGGGCGCAGGCCGACAACGCCACCGCCCAAGGGGATGCGTTCGATAGAGCCAAGAACGACGACACGTTCTACCTTCCGCCGGAAGCGTTCCAGAGCCCAGATTTCGAGCGGGGTCTCAAACAGTTCATATCGCCGGACGGGCACGCTGTCCGGTTGATCATCTCCCATGAAGGCGACCCGGCGACGCCTGAAGGCATCAAGAACATCGAGCCGATCAAGCAGGCCGTGCACGAGGCGATCAAGGGCACACCCTGGGAAGGCGCCAAGATCTATCTCGGCGGCACCGCAGCGACGTACAAGGACATGCACGACGGGTCCAACATCGATCTGCTGATCGCCGGAATCTCTGCTGCCACACTGATTTTCATCATCATGTTGGTGATCACCCGAAGCGTCGTGGCGGCCTTCGTGATCGTCGGCACGGTGTTGCTGTCGCTGGGCGCCTCGTTCGGACTCTCCGTGCTCCTATGGCAGTACATCCTGGGCATGAAGTTGCACTGGATGGTGCTGGCAATGGCGATCATCCTGCTGCTGGCGGTTGGCTCGGACTACAACCTATTGCTGATATCGCGGTTGAAGGAGGAGGTCCACGCCGGCCTCAAGACGGGGACGATCCGCGCGATGGCCGGCTCGGGGTCCGTCGTAACCTCGGCAGGATTGGTGTTCGCTGCGACCATGGCGACGTTCGCCTTCAGCCCGTTGAAAGTCATGGCCCAGGTGGGTACGACGATCGCGCTGGGTCTGTTGTTCGACACGTTGATCGTGCGGTCGTTCATGACGCCGTCGCTGGCCACCTTGCTGGGGCGCTGGTTCTGGTGGCCGGTCCAAGTGCGGACCCGCCCGGCCAGTCAGATGCTGCGGCCCTTCGGGCCCCGACCGGCCGTGCGCGCGTTGCTGCGAGAGGACGAGGACTCGCCGAAGGCTGCCGCGGCCACGCAGCCGCACTACTGAGTCCTGACGCGCTAGATGGCTGCGACGTCGCGCATGATGTCGCTGAGCTCGGACACCGGCGCGCCGCAGGTCAAGCAGGCGGCGTCCGGCGTCCGGCGGAGTTGTCCCAGCTGCACCAGCACTTCGGCCTCGGCGTGCCACAGGCACGCGATGCACAGAATCTCGACGATGTTCCCGAACGGGTCGACGTGGGGGTGGTTGCATGCGTCCACCGCGTGCCGGTGGACGATGAACGTCGCACGGTTGCTGCAGCCGAATTCTGATTGGCACTCAATCGCTTGCCAGTCGAGAGCCGCCAGCGTGCCAGGGATCCCGTTGCCAGTAGTTTGGCTCATGCGATGACCTCCAGCTGTCCGGAACCAGTCGCATCCATCGCCCACACACTTGGCGGATGTTTGGCTGGCCGGAGGTTCCATTATGGATAGCTTTACCCCGCCGCGGCAAGGGTCGGGCTGATGTTCTCAGGCCCCGTATAGGTGTTGTTTCCGGTCGCACAAACCATACTTTTCCCGCGACACGGGACCTATTTCCCCGGCTATCAGTCTGATTCGTCAACACAAAGGTCGCCGAAGGGATGAATTTGCGCGGGTGCTAGCCCCATGAATTCTCAGGAACTCTTCAGCCGGACGGCTCAGGGGCTAGGGGTTATTGACGCAGAACGCCACGCACAAGGCCGAGACCGGAATGGACACCCATTGCAGTTGCCCGTCTGCTTGTCGCTCACAGTAGATCGGGCCGGGTTTGCCCCAGACTTTCGCGCCTTCCGGCGAGCACTGCTTACCGAGGTCGCTGTCGGCGTGGGCTGGGGCGCTTCCGATCAGGATCGAGACCGGGACAATCGCCGCCATCGCCGCTATGCGGCCGAACCACCGTGCGCCCACGATGCCGTTACGCCCAGTTCCAGACCGACATGTCGCCAGCCGGGTACCCGTTACAGACGTCGGTGGCCTTGGCGACGACGCCCTTGTTGTTGAAGAAGATCTTCATGTGGTTAACCCAGGCAAACGTCAGCGGGTCGCCGTTGTAGAAGTTCTCGGAGTAGTCCCTGCGCTCCGCCGGCGACAGCGAGAAGAACCAGTGCGCCTTGTTGACGGTGGCTTCCTGCAGGTTTGCGTGGTTGTTGTAATCGATCATGTACCGCTGGTAGTACACCGGGCTGGTGTCCCGCACGGCCGCCAGGTATTGCTCGGCGTCGCAGGTGGTCGCGATCATCCGGCGTGGGATCGGGAAATCCTCGGTGGAATCGGCCAGCGCCGCCTTCGGGAAGGACCCCGCAAAGACCGCGGCGACGATAGCGAGCGCGAAGAAAACTGCACCTGCACGAAGGAAGTTACTCAGCCGAGACATATTGATTACCGTAACACTTTCGGAGTCGCGAAAAATTCCCAGGCGAATTCCTAGCCGATCTTACTACCCATCGCGATCAGGAACTATCAAGTGTGACGGGTTCGGCCGTAGCTCGGGGGGAGCCTGACTGTAATCCCCGAACGGTCCGTCCCGGCGTTCGACGGCGGCGCGCACGCCGTCGTGTTGCGCGGTCCGGATGAAGTCCAGCGCATCCGGGGTGTTGCGCATCAGCCCGTCCAGGATGCCGCCCAGCAATTGGGTGGAGGCCAGGCCCATGTTCTCGTAGGCCTGGTTGACGATCAGCTTCTGCGCCCGCAGCTGTGACAGCGGGATCTGGGCCAGTTCGGCGGCGATCTCGGCTACCCGCGCTTCCAGCCGCTCGAACGGGACCGCCTCGTTGATCAGCTCGATCTCGGCGGCCTGCACTCCGGTCAGCGGCCGGCCGGTCAGCGAATGCCACTTGGCCTTGGCCAGGCTCAGCCGATACATCCACATCCCCGTCAGGTAGGCGCCCCACATCCGGCTGTAGGGGGTGCCGATGACGGCGTCCTCACTGGCGATGACGAGGTCGGCGCACAGCGCGTAGTCGCTGCCACCGCCCACACACCAGCCGTGCACCTGGGCGATCACGGGCTTGGTGGCCCGCCAGATCGCCATGAACTTTTGATGCGGACCCGTCCGGGCGGTCACCATCGAGAAATCCTTGCCCGGATCCCACCGCCCGTCGGTGTTCATCACGTCTTCCCAATGCGCAAAGCCCTCGCCGAAGTTGTAGCCCGCGCAGAATGCGCGCCCGGCACCGCGCAGCACGATGACCTTGATGCTGTCGTCGCTGTCGGCCAACCCGATCGCCGCCTCGATCTCGTCTGGCATGGGCGGGACGATCGTGTTGAGCTGCTCCGGACGGTTGAGGGTGATGGTGGCCACCGCGCCGGCTGTGCGATAGAGCAGCGTTTCGAATTCGGGTGTCGGCATAGCCCGAAGCGAAGCCGCGGCGGACGGGAGTGTCAAGCGCCCCAGGTCAGCACTCGGCCGCGGCCCGCCGGTTGGCACGGCGTTTGATGGCCCAGCCGGCCAGCCCGCCCGCAACCAGCACGGCGAGCCCGATCAGCAGGTACTTGGCGTGATGGTGGGCGACCGCGTAGAGCGCTGCGATGTGACTGCCGGCGAGATAGCCGGCGAACACCCAGACGGCGACCCAAACGGTGGATCCCAGCGCGTTGTAGGCCAGATACCGCCGCCACCTCATCCGGGCCAGTCCGCAGACGATCCCGCTGGCCTGCCGCAGTCCGTCCACGAACCGGCCGATCAGCACGACGAACACGCCGCGTCGGCCGAAGAAGCGCTCGGTCGCCGCCAGGCGCTTCTCGGTGAGAAATACGTACCGGCCGAACCGCAACACCAGCGCCCGGCCCCCGAACCTCCCGATGGCGTAGCCGCTGTTGTCGCCGCATACGGCGGCCAGCAGACCGGCGATCAACACCAGAGCCAGGCTCAATTCACCCGCGCCGGCATAGATTCCCGCGGCGATCAGGATGATCTGCCCGGGCAACGGAATGCCGATACCCTCCAATCCGACCAGCAGGACCACCGCCGCGTAGCCGTAGCGGTCGAGCGCTGGGGCGAACGACTGGAAGACTCCGGGCAGCTGCGAGGACATCTCCCTAGGGTGCCCGAAGTCCGCGGCGGCTAGACGTTGCGACGCTCACGATCGGTTCGGCGTCTGCTCGAACGGGTAGGTAAGCGGGTATGCGCCCGACGGCAGGAACAGCGCGGCCGCGGCGCGAAAGCGGGTTGCGGCGGGCGCTTCAGGAGTTTCTATCGGTGCCGCTGGCCATCATCGCGGGATTCATTGTGCTTGGGGTGATCACCAGCGTGCTGGACGGCTCGGATGCCGAATGGATCAAACCGGCCGCGCACGCTCTGTCCAAACTGGCACCGCCGCAAGAGAACCAGTCAATGCTGCGCACCGTGGCGCCCGGGATGCTCACGCTGATGACCATCACCTTCGTGCTGCTGCTCACCCTGGTGCACCGGATGGCAGACGTGTTCACCTGGGTAGTGGTGGAGCAGTTCCTGCGCCGCCGCGTCAATCAAGCGTTCTTCGGGTATTTCGCCGGTCTCTCGGCGTACTACGTGGTGGTGCTCGCGCTCGTCGATCCCGAGCACGCGGTGTTCAGCACGGCCGCGGCCCTGCTACTCAGCGTGCTCGCGCTGACGGGGCTGGTGGTGTTCGGCTACCTGGTGCTCGACCAGCTGCGGCCGCCTTCGGTGGTCGAACGTATCGTGCAGCACACCATCGCCACCCGCACGCAGCAGTTGAACTGGTTGTGCCGGATGCGGCACGAGCCACAGCTCGAGCACCTGCCCGCGCTCACCGTCCGGTCCGAGTGCAGCGGATATCTCGTCGACATTCACCTGGCCACCCTGCGGCACGCGCTGGAGTCCGCCCAGGGCGAAGCCGAGATCGACTTCATCGCCAGGCTGGGCAGCCACTTCGTCACCGGGTCGGAGCTAGCAACCGTGCGGGCCGAGAACGCCGACGAACGCGCCCGGCTGGCCGACGCCGTCCTGGATGCGTTGCGCTGCGGCAGAGAGCGGCAACTGGACCGCGAGCCGTCCTACGGCGTGCACCAATTGGCCAGCATGGGATGGGCCGCTGCGACACAACGGGATCCCGAGGCCGCCCTGGTAACCGTCGACGGCCTCTACGTGCTGCTGGCCCGCTGGGCGAGCGAGTCCGCATCGGCGGCCGGGGCCGGCAACGGTGATCAACCATTGCCGATCGTCTACACCGACCGCACGATTCCCGAGGTGCTGGCGGCGTTGTCGAGCATCGCGGTCGGCGCGATCAACGGAGGCCAGCATCAAACCTGTGCCCGGGTGCTGGACGTGTTCGCCAGGGCCATCCCGCAGCTGGCCGGAGACGACCAGTGCGAAGCGGTCACACAGCTGCGTTACGCGCTGCCGACGGCAACCCGGCACCCCTTCACCGCCGACCTCGATCGGGCTCTGACCGGACTGGGCAGGGTGCTTTCGGAATATGGCCACAGCGATGCGGCATCCGAACTGGAGCGGGTCGAGGCGCGGCTGAATGGCCAATTGCCGGGTTGACCCGCGACTACTATGACCGGCGGCCCAGCGTCCGCCACAGGAACGAGTAACTCAACGCCGACTTGAACGCGAGCTGCTCATTGTCGGCCGCGCCACCGTGGCCACCCTCGATGTTCTCGTAGTACCAGACCGGTTGGCCGAGGGCCTCTAGGGCGGCGGTCATCTTGCGGGCATGCCCCGGATGCACCCGGTCGTCGCGCGTGGACGTGGTCATCAGTATCGGCGGGTACTTCCGATCACCTGAAATGTTTTGATACGGCGAGTATTCGGAGATGAACGCCCAATCGTCGGGGTCGTCGGGGTCGCCGTACTCGGCCACCCATGAGGCGCCGGCCAGCAGCAGGTGGTAGCGCTTCATGTCGAGCAACGGCACACTGCAGACCAGCGCGCCGAACTTCTCCGGATATTTGGTCAGCATGATGCCCATCAGCAGTCCACCGTTGCTGCCGCCCTGGGCGCCGAGTTGGTCGACGGTGGTGATGCCGCGCGCCACCAGATCGTCTGCCACCGCGGCGAAGTCCTCGGCCACCTTGTGCCGGCCGTCGCGCATCGCCTGGGTGTGCCAGCCCGGTCCGTACTCGCCGCCGCCGCGGATGTTGGCCAGCACGTAGGTGCCACCGCGCGCCAGCCACAACCGGCCCAGCACACCGCTGTAACCCGGCGTGTTCGACGTCTCGAAGCCGCCGTAACCGTAGAGCAGGGTGGGGGTCGGCCCCTGGCCGCCGTCAGGGCGCACCACGAAATACGGGATCAATGTGCCGTCCTTCGATTCCACGAAATGTTGTGCCACCGAGATGTTTTCGGCATCGAAGAACGACGGCGCGGATTTGATTTGCTCTAGCGCTCCCGGACCCGTGCCACGCAGCAGACGGGACGGCGCGGTGAACCCGCTGGAGTCCAGGAAGAACTCGTCGCCGGTGTCATCGGCTGCGACCACCACGGTGTTGGTCGACTCGGGCAGGCCCTGGACGGGTTCGCGTCGCCACGTCCCGGGCGTAACGATCTCGACCCGGCTGGCCACGTCGGCCAGTGAAACGAGCAGCAGCCGGTCTTTGGTCCATGCGTAGTGGTACAAGCAAGTGTGTTCGTCCGGCTCGAAAATCACCTGTAAATTCCTTGCGCCACTGAGGAATTCGTTGTAATTGACGGCCAGCAGGGATCCGGCGCGATATGTCGTTCCCCCGACGGACCAGTCCGTGCGCAGATCGATCAGGAGCCACTCGCGATGCACCGAGATGCTGCTGGCGTCGGTCGGCGCATCGATGGAAACCAGATCCGTGCCCCGCAGCTCGTATCGCTGGCGGTTCCAGAAGTCCAGCGAGCGCCCGACGAAGGTGCGTTCGAATCCCGGTGTGCGGTCGGTGGAACCGCCGGCGCTGACGTCGGTGCGTTCCCCCTCGAAGATCGTCTCGGCGTCCGTCAGCGGTGTGCCGCGGCGCCACCGCTTGAGGATGCGCGGGTAACCGGACTCGGTCAGCGAATCCGGCCCGAAGTCGGTGCCCACCAGCACGGTGTCCGGGTCGTCCCAGCCGATCTGCGATTTGGCTTCCGGCAATTCGAACCCGTCGGCGACGAATTCGCGTGTCTGCATGTCGAATTCACGCACGATCACCGCGTCCGACCCGCCCGGCGACAGGCTGATCAGCGCGCGGGTGAGCTCCGGCTCGAGCACGTCGGCACCGGCCCACACCCAGTTCTTGCCGTCGGCCCGGCCCAGTTCGTCGACATCGATCAGGACGTCCCATTCCGGAGAATCGGTGCGGTAGCTCTCCAGCGTGGTGCGACGCCACAGCCCGCGCGGGTTGGTGGCGTCGCGCCAGAAGTCGTACAGATACTCGCCGCGCCGGCGCACGTAAGGAATCCGGGCGTCGGTGTCGAGCACCTCCAGCGCCTGCACACGCATCGTCTCGAAGTCGTCGTCGCAGAACTGCGCCTTGGTCGGCTCGTTGCGGGCGCGCACCCAGTCGAGTGCCTCGTCGCCGGTGACGTCCTCGAGCCACAGGTACGGGTCTTCAGCCTCAGATGCCATAGCTGCCATTGTGGTCCCAGCGGTACTGTGAGCTGTATTACATGAACCCTAAGAGGAGCCGAGAGATGCCTGTCTTTGCACGTCCGGGAGCTTCCGGAGCCCTGATGTCGTACGAATCGCGGTACGGGAACTTCATCGGTGGCGAGTGGGTTGCGCCCGCGGCGGGCCGCTACTTCGAGAATCCGACACCGGTGACCGGTCAGCCGTTCTGCGAGATCCCCCGCTCCGACGAAACCGACATCGAGAAGGCGCTCGATGCGGCACACGCCGCCGCGCCCGCGTGGGGCAAGACTTCGCCCGCGGAGCGCGCGGCGATCCTGAACAAGATCGCGGACCGCATCGACACGAACGCACACGCGCTGGCCGTCGCGGAGGTATGGGACAACGGCAAACCGGTCCGCGAGGCCATCGCCGCCGACATACCGTTGGCCGCCGACCATTTCCGGTACTTCGCGGCGGCCATCCGTGCCCAGGAGGGCGCGCTGTCCCAGATCGACGAGGACACCGTGGCCTACCACTTCCACGAACCGCTCGGCGTTGTCGGGCAGATCATCCCGTGGAACTTCCCGATCCTGATGGGGGCCTGGAAGCTGGCACCGGCGCTCGCGGCCGGCAACGCGATCGTGCTCAAGCCGGCCGAACAGACCCCGGCCTCGATCCTGTTCCTGATGTCCCTGATCGGTGATCTGCTGCCGCCCGGCGTCGTCAACGTCGTCAACGGATTCGGCGCCGAAGCCGGGAAACCGTTGGCCTCCAGCGACCGGATCGCCAAGATCGCTTTCACCGGCGAGACCACCACGGGGCGACTGATCATGCAGTACGCCTCGCAGAACCTGATCCCGGTCACCCTGGAACTCGGCGGCAAGAGCCCGAACATCTTCTTCTCCGATGTGATGGCCGCCAACGACGACTTCCAAGACAAGGCACTGGAAGGCTTTACGATGTTCGCCCTCAATCAGGGCGAGGTGTGCACGTGCCCGTCGCGCAGCCTGATCCAATCCGACATTCACGACGAGTTTCTGGAACTGGCCGCGATCCGCACCAAGGCGGTCCGCCAGGGCGACCCGCTGGACACCGAGACCATGCTCGGGTCGCAGGCGTCCAACGATCAGCTGGAAAAGATCTTGTCCTACATCGAGATCGGCAAGGGTGAGGGCGCGAAGATCATTACCGGCGGCGAGCGCGCCGAGCTGGGCGGCGACTTGTCCGGTGGCTACTACGTGCAGCCGACGATCTTCACCGGAAACAACAAGATGCGGATATTCCAGGAGGAGATTTTCGGCCCGGTGGTGGCGGTGACCCCGTTTGACACCTACGCCGACGCGATGGGCATCGCCAACGACACCCTGTACGGCCTCGGGGCGGGGGTGTGGAGCCGGGACGGCAACACCGCCTACCGGGCCGGCCGGGAGATCAAGGCCGGACGGGTGTGGGTGAACTGCTACCACGTTTATCCGCCGCACTCGGCCTTCGGTGGCTACAAGCAGTCGGGCTTCGGTCGCGAGGGGCACAAGATGGCGCTCGAGCACTACCAGCAGACCAAGAACCTGCTGACCTCCTACTCCGATAAGGCGCTGGGATTCTTCTGATGGAGGCTCCGCCCGGAGCGCTCATCACCATCGAGGCGGCCGCGCTGCTGACCCGCCTGCAGCAACGGCACGGCCCGGTGATGTTCCACCAGTCCGGCGGTTGCTGCGACGGGTCTTCGCCGATGTGTTACCCGCGCGGCGACTTCCTGGTCGGCGACCGCGACGTCCTGTTGGGCGTGCTCGACGTGGGGGAGGAGGGTGTGCCCGTGTGGATCTCGGGTCCGCAGTACCAGACGTGGAAGCACACCCAACTGGTCATCGACATGGTGCCGGGACGCGGTGGCGGGTTCAGCCTCGAGGCACCCGAAGGAGTGCGGTTTCTCAGCCGAGGGCGGGTCTACAGCGATGCCGAGAAAGAGCTGGTTGAGGCCGCTCCGGTGATCACCGGGGCGGCGTACGAACGCGGTGAGCGACCGTCGGCCCGCGGCTTCGTGGTGGATCCGCGGGACGCGCAGGACGCGCCGGGAACGTGCCCGATCCCGTAACGGAGACTCAGTAAAGTCGTACACCGTGATTCCGCTTCCGCGTGCGTGGCTGCTTGCCAGCGCCCTGCTGATCGGGAGTGCGGCCGGGCAGCTGCTCGGCGTCGTGTCCACCGTGCTGGTGCACCGGATGCGTCCGGATGTGGCGATCGCCCTGGTCGTCGGGATCCCGAGCCTGATCGGATTGTCGGTCATCCTGTTCTCCGGACGCCGGTGGGTGACGATGCTCGGCGCGGGAATCCTTGCCCTGGCGCCCGGTTGGCTGGGCATGCTGGTCGCGTTGCGAGTGGTTGCCGGTGGCTGACGAGAAGGCGGACGACGAACGCGTCTCGAGCCCGGGAACCGAACCCTTCGTGCCGGACTTCGACAGCGGCGAGGTGCCGCTGTCGGCGGAGTACGACGCCGGTGAGCCCTCGGTGCCGTTCGTGCCGAACTTCGACGACACGGACTCCCAGCCCGTTCTCCCGTTGCCCGGCCTGGACGAGCCGGCCAAGAAGGCGGAGCCGGTGCCGGAGGAACAGCCGGCACCCGTGACCGCCGCGGTGGCGCCGGATGCGACGCCCGAGGCGCCGGGACCCGTTGCCGTGCCGGGCCGCTACCTCTACCTGAAGTGGTGGAAGTTGGTGTTGGTGCTGCTGGGCGTGTGGTTCTTCGCCGCGGTGTTCGGGCTGAGTTTGTACTACTGGTGGTACCACACCATCGACAAGACGCCGCCGGTGTTTGCGGTGTTCGTCTACGTCATGGCCTGCTCGGTGGCGGGACCGGTCCTGGCGATGGTGAGAGGCAAACCGCTGATTGCCGCGCTATCGATCGCCGTGATGTCGGCGCCTTTCGCGTCCGTGGCCGCGGCGGCGCCGCTGTATGGGTCCTATTACTGCGAGCGGGTGACGACACCGTGTTTGATGGGCGTCCTCCCCTACTGAGCTGAATTGGTGGTGACCCGCTGCGCCCCGCTTCGCGGCGCTGGCGATCACCACGGGGCCGAATGGTGGTGACCCGCTGCGCCCCGCTTCGCGGCGCTGGCGATCACCACTAGGGTGAACTGGTGACTTCTCACTATGACGTCGTCGTTCTCGGAGCAGGTCCCGGCGGATATGTTGCAGCCATTCGTGCCGCACAACTAGGGCTGAACACCGCAATCGTCGAGCCGAAATACTGGGGCGGGGTCTGCCTCAACGTCGGCTGCATCCCGTCGAAGGCGTTGCTGCGCAACGCCGAACTGGCACACATCTTCACCAAGGAGGCCAAGGTCTTCGGCATCAGCGGTGAGGCCACCTTCGACTTCGGGGTGGCATACGACCGCAGCCGCAAGGTGGCCGAGGGCCGGGTGGCCGGCGTGCACTTCTTGATGAAGAAGAACAAGATCACCGAGATCCACGGCTACGGCCGGTTCACCGATTCGCACACGCTGGCGGTGGAACTCAACGACGACGGCGGGACCGAAGAGGTCACGTTCGACCACGCCATCATCGCCACCGGCAGCAGCACCCGCCTCGTCCCCGGCACGTCGCTGTCGGAAAACGTGGTGACCTACGAGAAGCTCATCCTGACCCGCGAGCTGCCGAAGTCGATCATCATCGCCGGCGCCGGCGCCATCGGCATGGAGTTCGGCTACGTGCTGAAGAACTACGGCGTCGACGTCACCATCGTCGAGTTCCTGCCCCGCGCGCTGCCCAACGAGGACGCCGACGCGTCCAAGGAGATCGAGAAGGCGTTCAAGAAACTGGGCGTCAAGATTTTGACCGGCACCAAGGTCGATTCGATTACCGATAACGGCTCAGAGGTCACCGTCAGCGTCAGCAAGGACGGTAAGTCGGAGGAGCTCAAGGCCGAAAAGGTGTTGCAGGCCATCGGGTTTGCGCCCAATGTCGAGGGCTACGGCCTGGACAAGGTGGGCGTCGAACTGACCGACCGCAAGGCCATCGGCATCACCGACTACATGCAGACCAGCGTCTCGCACATCTACGCGATCGGCGACGTCACCGCCAAATTGCAACTCGCGCACGTGGCCGAGGCCCAGGGCGTGGTGGCCGCCGAAACCATCGCCGGCGCAGAGACTTTGGCCCTCGGCGACTACCGCATGATGCCGCGCGCCACGTTCTGCCAGCCCAACGTGGCCAGCTTCGGCCTCACCGAGCAGCAGGCCCGCGACGAGGGTTACGACGTGGTGGTCGCCAAGTTCCCGTTCACCGCCAACGCCAAGGCACATGGCGTCGGGGACCCCAGCGGTTTCGTCAAACTCATCGCCGACGGCAAGTACGGCGAACTGATCGGCGGGCACCTGGTCGGCCACGACGTGTCCGAGCTGTTGCCAGAGCTCACCCTCGCCCAGAAGTGGGACCTCACCGCAACCGAACTTGCCCGCAACGTGCACACGCACCCGACCATGTCCGAGGCACTGCAGGAGTGCTTCCACGGTCTGGTCGGTCACATGATCAACTTCTAGCGCATGCGGACCGAGACCGTTATCGGCGCGATCGGCGGGCTGATCGCGGGCTACGTCTTCTGGCTGGTGGCCATCACCATCGGCGACGACCTCACCACGGTGAGCAAGTGGAGCTTGGCGGTGCTGGTGCTATCGGTTGCGCTGGCGGTTGGGGCGGTGATCGGCGGTCTGTTGATGCGCTGGCGCCGCAAGTACGGGTGGTCGGCGTTCGCGTTCGGTCTGCCCATTGCCCCCGTCGCACTGACGTTGGCGGTGCTGGCCAACCTCTACCTCTGAGGTCTCAGCGCTCGCCGAACGTGGGCCTCACGCAGGAAAATCGCGGCCGGCACCGCCATAACCCCCACGCTCGGCGGTGCTAGTGAGGGTTGTCCAGCGGTATCGCCAGCGCGGAGATGGTGGCCGCCAGGCCGTCGTACTGGGTTGCGAGCAAACAGAATTCGATCAACCGCGCTCGGTTGAGGTGGCTGGCCAGCTCGCGCCAGGTCGCGTCGGTGATGGTGCGGTTCTTGATCAGCTCGTCGGTTGCCTGCAGCAACGCCTTTTGGCGTGCACTGAGCACCCGGCGGGGACCGTCGCCGTCCGGCGCGTCCGGCCAGGCGAAGATCGCGGCCTGCGTCTGCGCATCCAGTCCCGCCTTCAGCGCCATCCCGCGGTGGTGCTGCAGCTCGTACTCGCAGGACCGCAGGTGCGCCACCCGCAGGATCACCAGTTCACTGTCGATCGTCGGCAACCGGCCCCGCATCAGGCGTGCGGAGTAGACCGCCCAGGTCCAGAACAGCGACTGGCGCGAACCCAGGGTGGTGAACAAGTGCATCTCGGGTGCGCGCACCTTGCGTGCGGCCAGCTTGGCGACCACCCAGTTGATCGGCCCGAGTTGACGGAACCGGCCCGACGGGATGCGCGCGACCTCGTTGTCACTCATGCCTGGCGGACCAGGTAGGGCGACACCGTGCTGCGGTGCTCGTCGATATCGAGCGCGCGCCCGAGCGCGGGAAAGGCGCGCTGCGGACAATTGTCGCGTTCGCAGACTCGGCAACCCGCGCCGATCGGTGTCGCAATGTCACCCGACAAGTCGAGTCCTTCCGAGTAGACGAGTCGGTGCGCGTGGCGCAGTTCGCAGCCGAGCCCGATCGCGAAGGTTTTTCCGGGCTGACCATACCGGGCCGCGCGCCGTTCGACGGTGCGGGCCACCCACATGTAATTGCGGCCGTCAGGCATCTGCGCGATCTGCACCAGGATCTTGCCGGGGTTGGCGAAGGTTTCGTAGACGTTCCACAGTGGGCAGGTGCCGCCCGTCGACGAGAAATGAAAACCGGTGGCGGACTGCCTCTTTGACATGTTCCCGGCCCGGTCGACCCGGACGAAGGACAGCGGCACACCGCGCATCGAGGGGCGCTGCAGCGTCGAAAGCCGGTGCGCGATGGTCTCGTAGCTCACCGCATAGAAGGCCGACAGGCGCTCGACGTCGTACCGGAAGTTCTCGGCGACGTCGTGGAATTGCCGGTAGGGCAGCACCGTCGCCGCGGCAAAGTAGTTGGCGAGTCCCAGCCGGGCCAGCTTGCGGGATTCGTCGCTGGTGAATTTGCCCTCCTCGACCAGCCCGTCGATCATGTCGCCGAATTCCAGATACGCCAACTCGGCGGCCATCTTGAACACCTGCTGTCCCCAGGCCAGGTGGTTGCTGATCTCCAACGTCTTGGTAGCGGGATCGAACCGGTGCAACACCTTGTCGCCCAGGTCGATGCGCCGGGTGATGTGCACACCATGCACTTCGGTGAGTCTGCGAGTCAGCTCCTGAGCCAGGTCGGCATGATGCAGTCGCATCTTGACGGTCAGCTCTTCGGCCGCGGTGTCGAGCTGATGCAGGTAGTTCTGGCGTTCGTAGAAGTAGTCGCGCACCTCTTCGTGCGGCATGGTGATGGATCCGCTGCCGCTGCTGCCGTCGAAGTAGCGCTCCTCGGTGGCCGCGGCCAGCTGCGCTGTGGTGATCCGGTAGCGCCGGTGCAGGTTGACGACGGCCCGCGCCAGCGCCGGGTGAGCATTGACCATCTCGGCGATCTCGGTGGGGTCGACGTCGATGTCCAGGTCGCGGTCCATCGTCACTTCGCGGAGTTCGGCGACCAGCCGGGTGTCGTCCTGGGAGGCGAAAAATGTCGCGTCGACGCCGAATACCTCGGTGATCCGCAACAGCACGGCCACGGTCAGGGGCCGGACGTCGTGCTCGATCTGGTTGAGATAGCTCGGCGAGATGTCCAGCATCTGCGCCAGTGCCGCCTGGCTGAACCCGCGCTCGCTGCGCAGTTGGCGGACGCGGGCTCCCACGAACGTCTTGGACACTTTACGCAGCGTACCGGGCTTTGCGAAGATTCGCTTCGCAGACTTGGCAGGCCCAGCGGACTGGCAATCCGTTTGGTTTTTGCGGGCGGTGGTTGGCATGATTCGCATCGGGGTCTCCGGGTAAACCGGGGGTTCACACGAGGAGGGAACGGGGAGCAGCGCCGTGAGCCTGGACAAAAAGTTAATGCCGGTGCCCGACGGTCACCCCGACGTCTTCGATCGCGAATGGCCGCTGCGGGTGGGTGACATCGACCGCACGGGCCGGCTGCGGCTCGACGCGGCATGCCGGCACATCCAGGACATCGGCCAGGACCAACTGCGCGAGATGGGGTTCGAGGAAACCCACCCGCTGTGGATCGTGCGTCGCACCATGGTCGACCTGATCCGCCCCATCGAGTTCCAGGACATGCTGCGCTGCCGGCGCTGGTGCTCGGGCACCTCGAACCGCTGGTGCGAGATGCGGGTCCGGATCGACGGCCGCAAAGGCGGGCTGATCGAGTCCGAGGCGTTCTGGATCAACATCAACCGTGAGACCCAGATGCCCTCGCGTATCGCCGACGACTTCCTCGCGGGTCTGCACAAGACCACCTCGGTGGACCGGCTCCGCTGGAAGGGCTACCTGAAGCCCGGCGGTCGCGAAGACGCCACCGAGATTCATGAGTTTCCCGTCCGCGTCACCGACATCGACCTGTTCGACCACATGAACAACTCCGTGTATTGGAGCGTGGTCGAGGACTACCTCGCCTCGCACCCCGAGCTGCTGGACGCGCCCCTGCGGGTGACCATCGAGCATGAGGCGCCGGTAGCGCTGGGCGACAAGTTGGAGATCATCTCCCACGTCCACCCGGCCGGCTCGACCGAGAAGTTCGGACCCGGCCTGGCCGACCGCACTGTTACAACGCTCACATATGCGGTCGGCGACGAGACGAAGGCCGTCGCCGCGCTGTTCTCGCTCTAACCGTACGATTGTCCCGTTAAATCCCCGCTGACCTGCGGATTTTTGTTACCAGTGGGTAGCTTCTGAAACGGTTAAGTAAAAACGCTGTCTTCGCAGGATTCGCAAAATGACCGGAAGTCGTAACTAAATTCGCAAGTTAAATGGGTAGACCAGCGGGAATGCCCTGTGCCAAGGTCGTGTTAGCACATCAGTGAAGTTCAGAGGAAGTTGAGCCTGAAGCTTCCCTCCGGATGGCGATGGCCATCCGCAATTCAGTACGGAATTACTGTTAGGAGCAGCCATGTCCGAAGTTGGCACCCCGAAGAGCGCTGAGGCGATTCAGCACGACTGGGACCACAACCCCCGCTGGAAGGGCGTCACCCGCACCTACACGCCGCAGGACGTCGTCGCGCTGCAGGGTCACGTCGTCGAGGAGCACACCCTGGCCCGTCGTGGCGCCGAGGTGCTCTGGGAGCAGCTGCACGAGATGGACTTCGTCAACGCCCTGGGCGCGCTGACCGGCAACATGGCCGTCCAGCAGGTGCGTGCCGGCCTGAAGGCGATCTACCTGTCCGGTTGGCAGGTCGCCGGCGACGCGAACCTGTCCGGCCACACCTACCCGGACCAGAGCCTGTACCCGGCCAACTCGGTGCCGCAGGTTGTCCGCCGCATCAACAACGCGCTGCTGCGCGCCGACGAGATCGCCAAGGTCGAGGGCGACACTTCCGTCGACAACTGGTTGGCCCCGATCGTCGCCGACGGTGAGGCCGGCTTCGGTGGCGCGCTCAATGTCTACGAGCTGCAGAAGGCGATGATCGCCGCCGGTGTCGCCGGTTCGCACTGGGAGGACCAGCTCGCGTCGGAGAAGAAGTGCGGCCACCTCGGTGGCAAGGTGCTCATCCCCACCCAACAGCACATCCGCACCCTGACCTCCGCCCGGCTCGCCGCCGACGTCGCCGGTGTTCCCACCGTCGTCATCGCCCGTACCGACGCCGAGGCCGCCACGCTGATCACCTCCGACGTCGACGAGCGGGACCGCCCGTTCATCACCGGCGAACGCACCAGCGAGGGCTTCTACCGGGTCAAGAACGGCCTCGAGCCGTGCATCGCCCGCGCCAAGGCCTACGCCCCGTACTCCGACCTGATCTGGATGGAGACCGGTACCCCGGACCTGGAGCTGGCCAAGAAGTTCGCCGAGGGCGTCAAGAGCGAGTTCCCGGACCAGCTGCTGGCCTACAACTGCTCGCCGTCGTTCAACTGGAAGAAGCACCTCGACGACGACACCATCGCGAAGTTCCAGAAGGAGCTCGGTGCGATGGGCTTCAAGTTCCAGTTCATCACGCTGGCCGGCTTCCACGCCCTGAACTACTCGATGTTCGATCTGGCCCACGGCTACGCCCGTAAGCAGATGAGCGCCTACGTCGAGCTGCAGGAGCGCGAGTTCGCCGCCGAGAGCCGTGGCTACACCGCCACCAAGCACCAGCGCGAGGTGGGTGCGGGTTACTTCGACCGCATCGCCACCACGGTGGACCCGACGTCGTCGACCACGGCTCTGGCCGGTTCGACCGAAGAGGGCCAGTTCCACTGAGTTAGTGCTGAGCAGACGCAAAAGCACCCTTTTGCGCCGCAAAAGAGGTGCTTTTGCGTCTACTCGCGCGTGAAAGGCCAGTGCCGCGCCGGGCGACCCCCGGCCGGCGCTGAAGTAGCATAGGCCCCGCCCAGCAACCCTGGGCGGGGCCTATTGCGGTGCAACACAATTCGAAACTCGGAGAATCGAGACAAGCAGTGAGCGACACAGCAATTCAGCGGGTCGGTGTGATCGGCGCGGGACAGATGGGCTCGGGCATCGCCGAGGTGTCGGTACGCGCGGGCGTCGCGGTGACGGTGTTCGAAACCACCGAGGCCCTGGTGACCGCGGGGCGCAACCGCATCACCAAGTCACTGGAGCGCGGTGTCAGCGCCGGCAAGGTCACCGAGCGGGAGCGCGACAGCGCGCTGAGCCTGCTGACCTTCACCACCGACCTCGCTGACCTGGCCGACCGGCAGCTCGTGATCGAAGCGGTCATCGAGGACGAGACAGTCAAGGCGGGGCTGTTCGCCGAACTCGACCGGGTGATCACCGACCCCGATGCGGTGCTCGCCTCGAACACCTCCAGCATCCCGATCATGAAGATCGCCGCCGCCACCCAGAACCCGAAGCGGGTGCTGGGTCTGCACTTCTTCAATCCCGTCCCGGTGCTGCCGCTGGTGGAACTGGTCAGCACGCTGGTCACCGACGAGGCCGCTGCCGCGCGCGTCGAGCAGTTTGCCGGTGAGGTGCTTGGCAAACAGGTTGTCCGCTGTTCGGATCGATCGGGTTTTGTGGTCAACGCGCTGCTGGTGCCCTACCTGCTCTCGGCGATCCGGATGGTCGAGGCGGGCTTCGCTACCGTCGAAGATGTCGACAAGGCTGTGGTGGCAGGGCTTTCACACCCCATGGGGCCGCTGAAGCTATCCGACCTCGTCGGGCTCGACACCCTCAAGCTGATTGCGGACAAGCTCTACGAAGAGTTCAAGGAACCGCACTACGGACCACCGCCGCTGCTGCTACGCATGGTAGAGGCTGGTTTGCTGGGTAAGAAATCCGGTCAGGGTTTCTACACCTACTGAGAACGACCGAGACGCCCTACTTGGCCAGGGTGAACTGGCAGACGTCGGTGTAGCCCTCGTGGAACAGCTTCGCGCAGCCGGTCAGGTACTTCATGTACCGGTCGTAGATCTTCTCCGACTGGATGGCGATCGCCTGGTCCCGCTTGGCTTCCAGCGCGGCGGCCCAGATCTCCAAGGTCCGCGCATAGTGCAGTTGCAGCGACTGGATTCGCTGCAACGTGAAACCCGCTGACGCGGAATGCTCTTCGACCACCGGGACAGTCGGCAGGTAGCCGCCCGGGAAGATTTCGGCCAGGATGAACTGGCTGAAGTGAACGATCTCGTGGGTCAGCGACAGGCCCTTGGCCCGGGCTTCCTTGAAGGTGGGACGCACGATGCTGTGCAGCAGCATGACGCCGTCGCTGGGCAGCACCTCGTTGGCCATCTTGAAGAACCGCGGGTAGCGCTGCCGGCCGAAGTGCTCGAACGCCCCGATGCTGACGATCCGGTCGACCGGCTCGTGGAATTTCTCCCAACCCTCCAGCAACACCCGGGTCGAGCGCGGAGTGTCAAGCTCATCGAACGCCCGCTGGACATGTGCGGCCTGGTTCTCGGACAACGTCAGGCCGATGACGTTCACGTCGTACTTCTCGATGGCGCGGCGCATGGTCGCGCCCCAGCCGCAGCCGATGTCCAACAGCGTCATCCCCGGCTCGAGATTCAGCTTGCCCAGGGCCAGGTCGATCTTGGCGAGCTGCGCCTCTTCCAGGGTCATGTCGTCGCGTTCGAAGTACGCGCAGCTGTAGGTCTGGGTCGGGTCGAGGAACAGCCGGAAGAATTCATCGGACAGGTCGTAGTGCGCCTGAACGTTGCCGAAATGCGGCGTGAGCTGCACGGCCATAACGATTTCAGCCTTTCTGTCTACCGGAGAGCGCGCTCACGAGTATCGGATGCCGCGCACCGCCCGGGTGCATTCCATGCATGCTAGCCGCTGCGGATGTGTGCGTCCCCCTCGTCATCGCGACGCGGCCTGGCAGCGGATTCACAGAGAGTCGGCGTCCAAGGCGGTGTGCTGCCGTTACACGGCGGAAACAGGCCAGCGTCGGTCCTCAGCCATGGCAAATGTCACACGGCGGGCGGGGGAGCGCTAACCCTCCCGTTGTTGCTGCCACGCCGGCACGATCGGCGAGGGATGCGGTTGTGCCCGAAACTTCTCCAGCGAGCCGCCCGCTTCGACGATCCCGCACAGCGCGCTCCAGCTCAGCATCGTCAAATAGTCGATCAGTTCGTCGCTGCTCATCCTTGGATTCGACATCCAGGAGTGGGTGGCCAGCTGAACCCCGCCGACGATCAGATAGGCCCAGGGCTCGACGCCGCCGGTGTCCAGGCCCGCCTCCTGCATGCGGCGGCGCAGCATCACCGCGATCATCCGCGCGATGATCCGCTCGGAGTCCGCGATCACCTTGCTCTTACTGCCCGAACTGTTGGCCATCACAAAGCCGTACGGCTCCGGCTCGGCGGCCATGGTTTCGACGTAGACCCGGATGACCTCGCGGGTCAGGTCATAACCGTCCAGGTTTGATGACAGCGCCGCGGCCATGTTGGGGATCAGGGTGGTCTGGGCGAACCGCATCATCACCGCAGTCGTCAGATCGTTCTTGTCGACGAAGTAGCGGTAGAGCACGGTCTTGGATACGCCGATCTCCGCGGCGATCTCGTCCATGCTCAAAAATCGGCTCTGCCGGCGGATCGCTTCGATCGTGCCGTCCACCAACTCGTTGCGTCGGTCCACCTTGTGTTGGTGCCAACGCCGCTTTCGACCATCGGTCTTTGCGGCCTGAGCCGGCATATGTTGTGCCACTGTCGCGATTTCCCATTCACTACACAGACGCATCGATACTACGGCTTGCAGGGGCGCTCTGTGGCGATCGCAACGAGCGCGTGAGTGCTTCTGAACAGTGTGGGTAACACTAACCGGTGGTTTCGATGACGGATGATGGTGTGGTGGCACACAGAGCCGATACGCCGGGCCCGGCGCGGGGGCCCGGCCTCGGCGCGGGATCACCCGGCGGGCGACAGAACCGGCCCTCGCTGGCGGAGTCGTTTGCCGGGGCGGACGCCGGAGCCGACGCCGAGCGCAGGACCGCACTGCGCCGGATGAAGGTCGTGGCGCTGAGCTTCCTGGTCGGCGCCACCGTGGTGTTTCTGGCTTGCCGGTGGGCCAATGCGCACGGCACCGCCCCGGCGTGGGTCGGCTACGTCGGCGCCGCAGCGGAGGCGGGCATGGTGGGTGCGCTGGCGGACTGGTTCGCAGTCACCGCTCTGTTCAAGCACCCGCTCGGAATCCCGATCCCGCACACCGCGATCATCAAGCGCAAGAAAGACCAGCTCGGAGAGGGTCTGGGCACCTTCGTGCGGGAGAACTTCCTGTCCCCCGAGGTTGTTGAGGCCAAGCTGCGCGATGCCGAAGTGCCCAGCCGCCTGGGCAAGTGGCTGGCCGAACCGGCACACGCCCAACGGGTGGCGGCCGAGACGTCCACGGTGCTGCGGGTGCTGGTCGAACTGCTGCGGGACGAAGACGTCCAACAGGTGATCGACCGGATGATCGTGCGGCGCATCGCCGAACCGCAGTGGGGCCCGCCGGTGGGCCGCGTGCTGCAAACCCTGCTGGCCGAGAACCGTCAGGAGGCATTGATCCAACTGCTGGCCGATCGGGCGTTCCAGTGGTCACTCAACGCCGGCGTGGTGATCCAGCGGGTCGTGGAGCGCGACTCGCCGACCTGGTCCCCCCGGTTCGTCGACCATCTGGTCGGGGATCGCATCCACCGCGAGCTGATGGACTTCACCGACAAGGTGCGTCGCAATCCCGACCACGAACTGCGCCGCTCGGCGACCCGCTTCCTGTTCGAGTTCGCCGACGACCTGCAGAACGACCCGGACACCATCGCCCGCGCCGATGCCGTCAAGGAGCAGTTGATGGCGCGCGAAGAGGTGGCCAATGCCGCCGCGACCGCGTGGAAGACGCTCAAGCGTCTGGTCCTCGAGGGCGTGGACGACCCGTCCAGTGCGTTGCGCAGTCGCATCGCCGACGCGGTGATCCAGATTGGTGAGTCGTTGCGCGATGACGCGGACCTGCGCGACAAGGTCGACAACTGGATGGTGCGGGGCGCCCAGCACCTGGTTTCCCAATATGGGGTAGAGATCACAGCGATCATTACCGAGACCATCGAGCGGTGGGACGCCCAGGAGGCGAGCCGTCGGATCGAGCTGCATGTGGGCCGTGACCTGCAGTTTATTCGCATCAACGGCACGGTCGTCGGCGCGTTGGCGGGCCTGGCGATCTATACCATCGCCCAGTTGCTGTTCTGAGACGGTGCTAACATGCGCTTGCAATAGCAAGCACTCCTCCGTAGCCTGGTGGCCGTAAGCAAACAACCACCAACGAGGAGTGCACCAATGCCGCCGGAGGAGAAGCTGGGCACCAAAGTGTCCACCAAGGCTTCTGACATCGGTAGCTTCATCAGGGCACAGCGCGAGACGGCACAGGTATCGATGCGTCAACTGGCCGAGAGGTCGGGCGTCAGCAACCCTTATCTGAGTCAGGTTGAGCGCGGACTGCGCAAACCGTCGGCCGACGTCTTGCGCCAGATCGCCAAGGCGCTGCGGGTCTCGGCCGAGGTTCTCTACGTGCAAGCCGGGATCCTCGAACCGCGCGACTCCAGTCAGGTGCGCGACGCGATCGTGACCGACACGGCGATCACGGAAACCCAGAAACAGGCGCTGCTGGATACCTACGAGTCGTTCCTGCAGCAGAACGAGGCCAACGGTGCGGAGTGCCAGGGCGAATCTGGCACCGAACAGATCGAAGGCTGATCGGTCGATCGTTCGGCAGCACGCCACGTTCGACCACAGACCATCAAGCGACCCGGCTAATCAGGAGGTTTTCTGCAAGTCGCGAGGCAATGTCAATCAGCGGGTCTTGACTCCTCCCTGCGGGAGCCGCCACTTGCACCAACTTCCAGACCTTTCAGGAAATAACGCCGATATCTAAAACAGAGAAAGGAAACATCATGGCTGAGAACACGAACATCGAGGACCTCAAGGCTCCGCTGCTTGCTGCGCTTGGCGCGGCCGACCTGGCTCTGGCCACCGTCAACGACCTGATCGTGACCCTGCGTGAGCGCGCCGGAGAGACCCGCACCAACCTGCGCGAGCGCGCCGAGGAGACCCGTACCGACACCCGCAGCCGCGTCGAGGAGAGCCGCGCTCGCCTGACCAAGCTGCAGGAGGACCTGCCCGAGCAGTTCACCGAGCTCCGTGAGCGCTTCACCGCCGATGAGCTGCGCAAGGCCGCCGAGGGCTACGTGGAGGCCGCCACCAGCCGGTACAACGAACTGGTCGAGCGCGGCGAGGCCGCTCTCGAGCGGCTCCGCAGCCAGTCGGCGTTCGAGGACGCGTCCGCGCGTGCCGAGGGGTACGTCGACCAGGCTGTCGAGCTGACCCAAGAGGCGCTGGGCACCGTTGCGACCCAGACGCGCGCCGTGGGCGAGCGTGCCGCCAAGCTGGTCGGCATCGAGCTGCCGAAGAAGGCCGAGGCCGCTGCGCCGGCCAAGAAGGCTGCGCCGGCTCCGGCCGCCAAGAAGGCTCCCGCCAAGAAGGCCCCGGCCAAGAAGGCCCCGGCCAAGAAGGCTGCTGCCAAGAAGGTCACCCAGAAGTAATTCGGGGGATCTGAGAATCAACCGCTCGACTCCGGGTCGCCCCAGCTGGGGGCGGCCCGGACCAGAAAAGAATCACTCGACTCCGGGTCGCCCCAGCTGGGGTGGCCCGGAGTCGACGTTTTTGGCGCGGCCCGCATAGTCTTATGGGCGTGCGCGCCGTGACTATCGTCCTCTACGTCTTGCAGGTCGCTGTCTTGGTGACGGCGGTGTATGCGTTCGTGCATGCGGCAATGCAGCGTTCCGACGCGTACACCGCGGCTGAAAAGCTCACCAAGCCAGTGTGGTTGGCGATGCTCGGCGGCGCGGTCGCGCTCTCGTCGATCCTCGGTGTCGTGTTCGGGGTGCTGGGAGTGGCAATGGCCGCCATCGCAACGGGTGTATATCTGGTCGACGTGCGGCCGAAGCTCCTCGAAGTGCAGGGCAAGTCGCACTAGCGGATGAAACTCCTGCTGTTGGCGCCGACGATGGCGCTGCTCTCGATGCTGGGCGCCCCATCCGCCCTAGCCGATCCCGGTGCGGCTGACTCGGCGGGCTCGTCGGGGTCCGCATACGCGCCGCCGTACGTCGACCACACCGAATGGGTGTCCTGGGGGCGCGGATCCAGCCTGCGCGTGTACCCGACCCCCTCCGGGCGCGCCGCGTCCAAAGCCGGTAGCGGCCACGCCGTCGACGAGGCCTGGGCCGAAGTGTTGTCGCAGGCCCCCAACGGCGACACCCCCGGCATGCGTGCGCAATTCGTCTGTCACTGGCAGTTCGCCGAGACCGTGCAGCCCGGGAAGACCAGCTGGAATCTCGAACCGTGGCGCCCGGTAGTCGACGACGCCGCGATGGCGGCGACCGGGTGCAATCCCGGCAGCCCGGAAGAACCGTTCTGATGCCGGTCAGTCCCACTCGGCAGCAGCTGGCCGCGCTGGTCGACCACACCCTGCTCAAGCCGGAGGCCACCCCGGCCGACGTGACGGCGCTGGTGGGCGAGGCCACCGAACTCGGCGTGTACGCGGTTTGTGTATCGCCGTCGATGGTGCCGGTCGCCGTCGCCAGCGGCGGTGTCCGGGTTGCGGCGGTAGCCGGTTTCCCGTCGGGCAAGCATGTGTCGGCGATCAAGGCTCAGGAGGCCGCCGCAGCCGTGGCCGCCGGCGCCGCCGAGATCGACATGGTGATCGACGTCGGGTCCGCGTTGGCCGGCGCGCTGGATGCCGTGCGGTCGGACATCGCGGCGGTGCGTGCCGCGACGGACGGCGCCGTCCTGAAGGTGATCGTGGAGTCGGCTGCGCTGCTTGCTCACGCGGACGAGCGCATGCTGAGCGACGTGTGCCGGGTCGCCGCGAACGCGGGCGCCGACTTCGTTAAGACCTCCACCGGCTTCCATCCCGCCGGCGGGGCAAGCGTGCGGGCGGTCGAGGTGATGGCCGCGACCGTCGGCGGGCGGCTGGGCGTCAAGGCCAGCGGCGGCATCCGGACCGCCGCTGACGCCCTGGCGATGCTGGACGCGGGCGCCACCCGGTTGGGCCTATCCGGCACCCGCGTCGTGCTGGATGGGCTCAGCCGCGACTGAACTCACAGATCGGCGAAGCAGGGATCGGTCTCGCCGGCCGGGATGGTGGCGTTGCGGCTGGAGAAGTGACTCGTGACGCCGCTGTCGGTGACCTGCACGCTGTCGGCGCGGATGCCGAGCGGGAACTTCTTGGTCAGGCCCGAGGTGTACTCGTCGAGCGAGGACTGTACGGACTCCTTCGGCAATGAGAAGCCCAGCGTGTTGAAGCTGACGATCTCCAGTCTGAACCCGCCATCGGACACCACCGGCTTGGCGACGATGTCGTTCAGCAAACCTTTGAGCTCGACGGTCTGATCCTGGGGATGGGTGGTGACGCTGCTGGTGACAAACTCGCCCAGAATCGGGATCGCGTTCTGAACGGTCTCCTTGATGCCTTGCGACGTCCAGGTGATGGTGGCGTCGATCGCGCCGATCGTCCCCTTGGAGTCGGAGGTCTTGTCCAGCTTGATGTCCTGGACGCTGAGCTGCAGCTTCATGCCCTTGGCGTCGCGGATCTGGTTCCCGGCCGTCTCGACCGTGATGTTGGTGTAGTGGTCGGTGAGCACCTGCCACGTCACCAGTGGCGTCACCCCGAACGAGGCGGTCGCCTGGTCTTTCGTCACGCAAGCCGCGGCCGCCGCGATCTTGTTGTTGGCCTCGTGGCGCACGTACAGCTCGGTGCCGATGAGCCCCGCGACTACCAGCGCGAACACGATGATCAAGACGAGCAGGATCGACAGCGGATCCCGCAGCCTTCGCTTTTTCTTCTTGACCTCGCCCGCGTCTTCCTGGGGTCGGCCGATCGGTGTGGTTCGGTCGCCCGCCAGGTTGGGTGGCGGCGTGTGAATGCGCCTGGTGTCGGCATTGGCCGCCGCCTGCTCGTGCGCCGGCTGCTGCGGCTGGCCGGGCGGCGGCTGGTACCGGGGGCCGCCGGGATGCAGCGGTCCCCCCTGGGGACCCGCGCCCGGTGCCGGGGGTCGGCCGAGCGGGCCTTGATCACCCGGACGCGCCCAACCGGATGGGCCTTCGTTTCGTGGTCCCTGCGGAGTCGTCACCCAGGTGATTCTGCCCTATCGAGCTGAACAAAGCTTGAGCGGTTGCGCAGCACCGCAATGTTCTTCCGCGCCACGTCCACCGCATCCAGAGCCAGGTCAGCAACCACCAGTTCCGGCTCCGATCCCGCCGATGCCACCACTTCGCCCAGCGGGGAGGCGACCAGGCTGCCACCCACACCGGTCGGCGCGCCTTTGGTGTTGGCCGAATCGCCCGGGTCGGCCTGACCCACCGCGGCGACGTAACTGGTGGAGTCCAGCGCCCGCGCGCGGGTCAGCAGCGTCCACTGCTCGAGTTTGCCGGGCCCGGCGCCCCAGGAAGCGGCCACGACGATCAACTGCGCCCCCCGGTCGGCCAGTTCGGTGTACAGCGCCGGAAACCGCACGTCATAACAGGTGGTCAACCCGACTCCCACCCCGTCGACGGTGATGACGACCGGTTCGCGGCCGGGCGCAACGTTGCGCGACTCGGTGAAGCCGAAGGCGTCGTACAGGTGGATTTTGTCGTACCGCGTGTCGGGGTCATTGGGCGTGCCGGGGCCCGCCGCTATCAACGTGTTGGTGACCCGCCCGTCGCTGGTCGGGGCAAACATGCCGGCCACTACGGTGATGCCGGCGTCCCGCGCGATCCGCCGGACACCGTTGGCCCAGGGGCCGTCGAGTGGTTCGGCGATCGGTGCCAGCGGGACCCCGAATCGGCACATCGTGGCTTCCGGGAACACCACCAGCTTGGCGCCGGCATCGGCGGCACGCTCGCTGCACTCGCGCACGAGCTGCAGATTTGCGGCCGGATCGGCGCCGCTGAGGATCTGGGCCAACGCGATGCGCATGACCGCCAGCTTAGAGCGAGTGCACTAGCCGCTGGCGACCCACAAGGTGGTGAAGCGCTGCTCGATGGCCACCAGGTTGCCGAGTTCGTTGCCGATCAGACGCTCCAATTTCCCGCCGATGAACGGGACCCGAACCTGAACGGTCGCCTGCAGTGTCATCCGCGATCCGCCGGTTTCCGGGTTGGGCTCCAGCACGGCGGTTCCCCACACATTGACCGGAGCGCTGAGGATCGATCCGGCGATGGAGGCGGTGGCGATGCCGTCCCGCAACGGGCTCCAGGTCTCCTCGCGACGCACGCACAGGTCGCCCCGGTGCAACTGGGTGACCAGTGCTGGCAGGTTGTTGCTGCGCACCGTCTGCAGCGTGACGACCTCGATGGTCCCGTCGTCGATCCGCATCGACTCCAAGTTAGCGATGTCGACCGGCGTCTCCGCCAGCCTGCCCTCCCAATAACCGATGTCGTGGAACGCCTGATGGACCTCTGCAACGCTGCCCTCGTAGTCGACCGACATGTCGAATGAACGCGGCATAGCTGGCCACGCTACCGTTAGCGGCCATGAAACCGAGCGAACCCGGTTCAGTCTTTGCCGGTGCGCACGTCGCAGAGTCGGTTTCCCTTGCGCCGTTGACGACACTGCGGGTCGGTCCGGTGGCGCGTCGCGTAATAACTTGTGAGAGCAGCGATCAGGTGATCGCCGTTTTGCGGCAGCTCGACGCCGAATCCCGTGACGGCGCGGACCGGCCCGTCCTGGTGTTTGCTGGCGGATCCAACCTAGTGCTCGGGAACGGCTTGGCCGACCTGAC
This sequence comes from Mycobacterium asiaticum, assembly GCF_001673635.1. Classification (GTDB taxonomy): domain Bacteria; phylum Actinomycetota; class Actinomycetes; order Mycobacteriales; family Mycobacteriaceae; genus Mycobacterium; species Mycobacterium asiaticum_C. The sequence goes on along the minus strand of NZ_LZMH01000069.1, from coordinate 419,598 downwards.
GGTGGTGCGGTTGGCCAATGCCGGCGTCACCGTCGAGGGCAACCTGGTGCGCGCGGAAGCCGGCGCGGTGTGGGACGACGTGGTGGTCCGGTCGATCCAGGAGGGCCTGGGCGGGTTGGAGTGCCTGTCCGGCATTCCCGGTTCGGCCGGGGCGACACCGGTGCAGAACGTGGGCGCCTACGGCGTCGAGGTCTCCGACACCATCACCCGCGTGCGGTTGTTGGATCGCGGCAGCGGCGAGGTGCGCTGGGCCCATCCCGACGAACTCGGATTCGGCTACCGCACCAGCGTGCTCAAGCGTGCGGACGGACTGGAAATGCCGGCCGTGGTGCTGGAAGTGGAATTCGGGTTGGATGCGTCGGGACGCAGCGCCCCGTTGCGCTACGGAGAGCTGACCGCGGCCCTGGGCGTGGCCAACGGCGAGCGGGGTGACCCGCAAGCGGTCCGGGCGGCGGTGCTGGCGTTGCGTGCCCGCAAGGGCATGGTGCTTGATCCCACCGACCACGACACCTGGAGCGTGGGGTCGTTCTTCACCAACCCGGTCGTCAACCGGGAGGTCTATGCCCGGCTGGCCGAGCAGACGCATGGCGAGGTTCCGCATTACCCCGCACCGGACGGGGTCAAGCTCGCGGCGGGCTGGTTGGTGGAACGGGCCGGTTTCGGCAAGGGCTACCCGCACGACGAGACGGCTCCGTGCCGGCTTTCCACCAAGCACGCGCTGGCGCTGACGAACCGGGGCGGCGCCACCGCGGAGGACGTGATGGTATTAGCCCGGGCTGTGAAGGATGGGGTTCGTGATGTGTTTGGTATCACATTGAAACCGGAACCAGTCCTGGTCGGGTGCGACTTGTAGCTGCTGGTTTGCCTCTTCAGGTGCTTTGTTGACCCCCCGCCGCGGCTCTTTGTGGTGGGGGAGAGGGTGTTTCGCCCGGTATCTTTAACTGTTGTGAGCACTCCCAGCGCCCCCCAAAATGGCGGGGCGATCAATCGACGTCGGGCTCTGGCAGCCCTGGGTGTCGGCGTGCTCGCACCCAGCGTCCTGGCCGCCTGCGGCGGAAAGACCAGCCTGCCGCATGCCGAGAAGAAGCCGCCTCCGGCGCCCAAGCTGACCTACCAGCCGGCCGATGCGACCGAGGACGTGGTGCCGATCGCGCCGATCAGCGTCCAGGTCAGCGACGGCTGGTTTCAGCGGGTCGCGCTGACCAATTCCGCCGGCAAGCCCGTCGCCGGCACGTTCAACCAGGACCGCACGGTGTTCATGACCACCGAGCCGCTGGGATACGACAGCACCTACACCTGGAGCGGCTCCGCCGTCGGCCACGACGGCAAGGCCATTCCGGTGGCGGGCAAGTTCATCACCGTGACGCCGAAGAAGAAGATCGACGGCGGATTCCAGCTGGCCGATGGCCAAACGGTGGGTATCGCGGCGCCGATCATCATCCAGTTCGACGCGCCGATCGCCGACAAGGCCGCCGTCGAGCGGGCGCTCACCGTCACCACCAACCCGCCAGTGGAGGGGAGCTGGGCATGGCTGCCCGACGAGGCCAAGGGCGCCCGCATCCACTACCGGCCGCGCGAGTACTACCCGGCCGGCACCACCGTCAACGTCGACGCCAAGCTCTACGGCCTGCCGTTCGGTGACGGAGCCTACGGCGCGCAGGACTTCTCGCTGAACATCCAGATCGGCCGCCGCCAGGTAGTCAAGGCTGAGGTGTCGTCGCACCGCATCCAGGTGGTCACCGACGCCGGCGTCATCATGGACTTCCCGTGCAGCTACGGCGAGGCCGACAAGGCGCGCAACGTCACCCGCAACGGTATCCACGTCGTCACCGAGAAGTACGCCGACTTCTACATGTCCAACCCGGCCGCGGGCTACAGCAACGTGCACGAGCGCTGGGCGGTGCGGATCTCCAACAACGGCGAGTTCATCCACGCCAACCCGATGAGCGCCGGCGCGCAGGGCAACAGCAACGTCACCAACGGCTGCATCAACCTGTCGACGTCCGACGCCGCGGAGTACTTCCAGACGGCGATCTACGGCGACCCGGTCGAGGTGACCGGCAGCTCGATCCAGCTGTCCTACTCCGACGGCGACATCTGGGACTGGGCCGTGGACTGGGACACCTGGGTGTCGATGTCGGCGCTGCCGCCGCCGGCCGCGCGCCCGCCTGGCACCCAGATTCCGGTGACGGCACCGGCCACCCCTTCTACCGCGCCGAGCCTGTCCGGCACGCCGACCACGACGTCGAGCTCGCCTAGCTCTTCTCGTCCAGGTGGTTGAACCGACGGGTCGCTGAGGCCTGATCGCGCGGCCGGATGATGATCTGGTCGAGGTTGACGTGCGGCGGCCTCGAGGCCACGAAGCCGATCACCTCAGCCACGTCGTTTGCCACCAGCGGCGTCATGCCGGTGTAAACGGCCTCCGCGCGCTGCTGATCGCCGTCGAAGCGAACCAGCGAAAACTCGGTCTCGACAGCGCCCGGAGCAACCTCGGTGAGGCGTACCGGCTTGCCCAGCAGCTCGCCGCGCAGCGTGCGGTGCAGCGCTCCCTGCGCGTGTTTAGCCGCCGTGTAGCCGGCCCCTCCGTCGTAAATCTCAAGCGCGGCAATGGAAGTCACGGTGACGATGAGGCCGTCGCCGGAATCGATCAGCTTTGGTAGCAGCGCGCGGGTCACCCGCAGGGTGCCCAGCACGTTCGTCTCCCACATCCACCGCCAGTGCTCCATGTCGGCGTCGGCCACCGGCGCCAGCCCCCGGGCCCCGCCGGCGTTGTTGACCAGCACATCTACCCGGTCCAATCCCTGGGCCAGCGCGGCCACGTCCTCGTCTTTTGTGACATCGGCCACAATCGGGCTGCCGCCGATCTCTGCTGCCAGCGCATTGATCCGGTCCGCCCGACGGGCCACTGCGATGACGTGAAATCCTTTTGTAGCAAGGGTTTTCGCAGTTGCTTCGCCGATGCCCGAGCTGGCCCCGGTTACCACCGCTACTCGATTTCGGCTTTCGGAAGGTCTCACCGAGACAACTCTAATAAACGTGCTAAATTTTCCGGTGTGTACTGCACCGTCACGTTCCACACGACGACCGCGTGTCTCTGCGCGGGCGCGTGTTGTTGTCGCGCACTTTGCCGCGCCTGAACTGACGCAAGTCTCGGGTGTGGCCAGGGACCCGGCCATCGGAACTCGGACAAGGACTGCCAGTGCACTCAACTACTCTCACCCACCAATCACACAGCCGCCACGGCGCTAAGGGACCGCTGCGGTCGTATCGCCAGATCGTGCCGCCGGCGCTGCACCTCTCCGACTCGGCGGCGGCTTCGGTCTTCCGCGCCGTACGGTTGCGCGGACCGGTCGGACGCGACGTCATCGCCAACGTCACCTCGCTGAGCATCGCGACGGTGAACCGGCAGGTCATCGCTTTGCTGGAGGCCGGACTGCTGCGCGAGCGCGCCGACCTCGCGGTGTCGGGGGCGATCGGACGTCCCCGCGTCCCGGTCGAGGTCAACCACGAGCCGTTCATCACGCTCGGCATCCACATCGGCGCGCGAACCACCAGCATCGTGGCCACCGACCTGTTCGGGCGCACGCTGGACACCGTCGAAACTCCGACGCCGCTCAACGCCGCGGGCCCGGCGCTGGCTTCGCTCGCGCACAGTGCCAGCCGCTATCTGCAGCGTTGGCACCGGCGGCGGGCGCTGTGGGTCGGGGTGTCGATCGGTGGCACCGTCGACAGCGCCAACGGCTTGGTCGACCATTCGCGGCTGGGTTGGAAGCAGGCTCCGGTCGGCCCGGTGCTGGCCGACGCGCTCGGCCTGCCGGTGTCGGTCGCGTCCCATGTCGACGCAATGGCCGGTGCCGAACTGTTGCTCGGCATGCGGCGGTTCGCCCCCGGTTCCTCGACCAGCCTGTATGTGTATGCGCGTGAGACGGTGGGCTACGCGCTGGTGATCGGCGGACGGGTGCACTGCCCGGCCAGCGGTCCGGGCACCATTGCCGCGCTGCCGGTGCAATCCGAATTGTTGGGCGGTACCGGTCAATTGGAATCCACCGTCAGCGACGAGGCGGTGCTGGCGGCCGCCCGACGGCTGCGGATCCTGCCCGGCGTCGCCCCCAGCAATCGCGCTGGTGCCTCGACCGCCGCGACCACCGACCTGCTGCGGCTGGCCCGGTCCGGCAACCAACAGGCCAAGGAACTGCTGACCGAACGTGCCCGGGTGCTGGGCGAGGCTGTCGCCTTGCTGCGCGACCTGCTCAACCCGGACGAGTTGGTGGTCGGCGGGCAGGCGTTCACCGAGTATCCGGAGGCAATGCAGGACGTCGAGGCGGCCTTCGCGGCCCGCTCGGTGCTGTCGCCGCGGGATATCCGCGTCACCGCCTTCGGCAACCGGGTGCAGGAAGCGGGCGCCGGCATCACCTCGCTGGACAGCCTGTATGCCGACCCGCTGAGCGCGATGCGCAGGTCCGGCGTGATCGGCAGCCGGGCGGCCGACGCCGAACCGGAGGCAATCGCCAAGTAGCGCCGTGACCTGCTCGCGACGGGTCGCATCGGCGCGTCCTGTAAAGATGACAGTGTGCGTTATGCCGGTGACGATCCCCGTCGGGTTGCCCTGTTAGCGGTACACACGTCGCCTTTGGCGCAGCCCGGCACCGGCGATGCCGGCGGAATGAACGTCTACGTGCTGCAGAGCGCGCTGCATCTGGCCCGGCGCGGCATCGAGGTGGAGATCTTCACCCGAGCCACCGCATCGACCGACCCGTCGATCGTGCACGTCGAGCCCGGCGTGCTGGTGCGCAACGTGGTGGCGGGGCCGTTCGAGGGCTTGGACAAATACGACCTGCCGACTCAGCTGTGTGCCTTCGCCGCCGGTGTGCTGCGCGCGGAAGCCGCGCACGAGCCGGGCTACTACGACATCGTGCACTCCCACTACTGGCTGTCCGGACAGGTCGGTTGGCTGGCGCGGGACCGGTGGGCGGTACCGCTGGTGCATACCGCGCACACGCTGGCCGCGGTCAAGAACGCCACCCTGGCCGAGGGTGACACGGCCGAGCCGCCGATGCGCACGATCGGCGAACAGCAGGTCGTCGATGAGGCTGACCGGTTGATCGTCAACACCGAAGACGAAGCACGCCAGTTGATTTCGTTGCATCACGCGGATCCGTCGCGCATCGATGTGGTGCACCCCGGAGTCGACCTGAACGTCTTCTCACCCGGCGACCGAACGGCGGCCCGGCACGCCCTCGGGCTGGCGGTGGACGAGCCGGTGGTGGCGTTCGTCGGACGGATCCAACCGCTCAAAGCGCCCGACATCGTGTTGCGCGCGGCGGCGAGACTGCCTGGTGTGCGGATCATCGTCGCCGGGGGCCCGTCAGGCAGCGGGCTGGCCTCGCCGGACGGGCTGGCGCGCCTGGCCGACGAGCTCGGCATCGCCGAACGGGTGACGTTCCTTCCCCCACAGTCCCGCTCTGAGTTGGCGACCCTGTTCCACGCTGCCGACCTGGTCGCGGTGCCGAGTTATTCGGAGTCGTTCGGCCTGGTCGCGGTCGAGGCGCAGGCCTGCGGTACGCCCGTGGTGGCGGCCGCGGTCGGCGGGCTGCCGGTGGCGGTGCGCGACGGCGTCACCGGCACGCTGGTGTCCGGCCACGATGTCGGACAGTGGGCCGACGCCATCGACCACCTGTTGCGCATCGGCGCCGGCCCGCAAGGCTGGGCGATGAGCCGCGCCGCGGCCAAGCACGCGGCCACATTCTCCTGGGAGAACACCACCGACGCATTGCTGGCCAGCTATCGGCGTGCGATCGGTGACTTCACCGCTGGCCGGCAGCGCCGGGTGCGCGATCTCCGTGATCTCACTGCCAAGCGCAAGCCCCGCCGCTGGACGGCGCGTCGCGGGGTGGGCGCATGAGCGTCGAGCAGGTGATCGAGGACGCGCTGCGGGCCAGCGATCTGCGGTATTCGAAGCACGCCGGGGCGCGCGGCGGGCTGCCGGGCATCATCGTGGAGTTACCTGGCGAGCGCCGGTTGAAGACGAACACCATCCTGAGCATCGGGGAGCATTCGGTGCGGGTTGAGGCGTTCGTGTGCCGCAAGCCCGACGAAAACCACGAAGGCGTGTATCGGTTCCTGCTCAAGCGCAACCGCCGGCTCTACGGGGTCGCCTACACCCTGGACAATGTCGGCGACATCTACCTGGTCGGGCGGATGTCGCTGGCTTCCGTTGACGCCGACGAGATCGACCGGGTGCTGGGGCAGGTGCTCGAAGCCGTCGACTCGGACTTCAATACGTTGCTGGAGTTGGGTTTTCTCTCGTCAATCCAGAAAGAGTGGGACTGGCGGGTGTCCCGCGGCGAGTCGCTGAAGAACCTCGAGGCCTTCGCGCATCTGATTTCCGAAGACGACGATGCAGAGCGCGAAGCGCGATGAGGAGGAGTCGAGCAAATTTCCGAAGACGACGATGCAGAGCGCGAAGCGCGATGAGGTGGGGGCACCTCCCGCTTGCGGGGCAGAGTCGAGCAATTTCCGAAGTCGAGGATTAACCCGTCGGGCGTGGGCGTGCGGTACGTGAACCGGCCCGAACTCCTCCATAAGCCCCACCCTCGGTGAGCGTGAGAGACTTTCCCGCATGGGAGACATTGGCACGTTGGTGCTGCTGCGCCACGGCGAAAGCGACTGGAATGCCCGCAATCTGTTCACCGGTTGGGTCGACGTCGGCCTGACCGAAAAGGGCCGCGCCGAGGCGGTGCGAGGCGGGGAACTGCTGGCTGAGCAAAACCTGCTGCCCGATGTGCTCTACACCTCGCTGCTGCGGCGCGCGATCAGCACCGCGCACCTGGCTCTGGACGCCGCGGACCGGCTGTGGATTCCGGTGCACCGCAGCTGGCGGCTCAACGAACGCCATTACGGGGCGTTGCAGGGCTTGGACAAGGCCAAGACCAAGGAAAAGTACGGCGAAGAACAGTTCATGGCGTGGCGACGCAGCTACGACACCCCGCCGCCGGAGATCGAGCGGGGCAGCGAATTCAGCCAGGACACCGACCCGCGCTACGCCAACATCAACGGCGGCCCGCTGACCGAGTGCCTGGCCGACGTGGTCGCGCGCTTTTTGCCGTACTACACCGACGTCATCGTGCCGGATCTGCGCATCGGGAAGACGGTGCTGATCGCGGCCCACGGAAATTCGCTGCGTGCGCTGGTCAAGTACCTGGACGGGATGTCCGATGACGACGTCGTCGGACTGAACATCCCGACCGGAATCCCGCTGCGCTACGACCTGGACGCCGATTTGCGGCCGGTCGTGCCTGGTGGGACCTATCTGGACCCGGAAGCGGCCGAGGCCGGAGCCGCCGCGGTGGCCGGCCAGGGCGCCGCGAAAGGGTGATTTGGGGCGCGCACGCGGCCGGTTGCTAAACGCCGCGTGAACTGCAGCCGAACACCTGTGGCGGAGCATGTGACTTGTACGATTTTGGCCGCGCTCCGCTAGGGCACCGTTCACCTGATTTGTAGGATTTCTGGTGTGACTGTGTTCTCGGCACTGTTGCTGGCCGGGGTTCTGTCCACGCTGGCATTGGCCGCGGGTGTGGCAGCGGGTGTCCGGCTGTCAGGCCGGGTGGGGCAACGGCGCCAGCGAGTGGCCACCGAATGGACCGGGATCACCATCGCCCAGATGCTGCAGCAGATCGTCGCGTTGATGCCCATGGGGGCGGCGGTGGTGGATACCCACCGCGACGTCGTCTACCTCAACAACCGGGCGAAGGAGCTCGGTCTGGTGCGCGACCGGCAGCTCGACGACGAGGCCTGGCGGGCCGCCCAGCAAGCTCTGGGCGGGGAGGACGTCGAGTTCGACCTCGCGCCGGCCAAGCGTTCCGCCGGCCGGTCAGGGCTGTTGGTGCACGGCCATGCCCGGTTGCTCAGCGAGGAGGACCGCCGGTTCGCGGTGGTGTTCGTCCATGACCAGTCCGATTACGCCCGGATGGAGGCGACGCGGCGCGACTTCGTCGCCAATGTCAGTCACGAGCTCAAGACGCCGGTCGGTGCGATGGCCTTGCTTGCCGAGGCCCTGCTGGCCTCCACCGACGACTCCGAGACCGTGCGCCGGTTTGCCGAGAAGGTGCTGATCGAGGCCAATCGCTTGGGCGACATGGTCGCCGAGCTGATCGAGCTGTCCCGGCTGCAGGGCGCTGAGCGACTGTCCAACGTGACCGACGTCGATATCGACACCGTCGTGTCCGAAGCGATTGCGCGGCACAAGGTGGCCGCCGAGAACGCCGAGATCGAGGTCCGGACCGACGACCCGAGCGGACTGCAGGTGCCGGGGGACCAAACCCTGCTGGTCACCGCTTTGGCCAATCTGGTGTCCAACGCGATCGCCTATTCGCCGCGCGGCTCACTGGTCTCGATCAGCCGTCGCCGGCGCGGTGACAACGTCGAGATCGCCGTCACCGACCGGGGCATCGGAATCGCCCTGGAGGACCAGGAGCGCGTCTTCGAGCGCTTCTTCCGCGGCGACAAGGCGCGCTCGCGCGCCACCGGCGGAAGTGGGCTGGGGCTGGCGATCGTCAAGCATGTCGCGGCCAACCACGGCGGCAGCATCGGGGTCTGGAGCAAGCCCGGGACCGGATCGACGTTCACGCTGTCCATTCCGGCCGCCGGGCAGGCGTCGACGCCGCCGCAAGAGGACAACGACCAAGCCGAGCAACTGCTGAGCCGCGAGAAGAGGCCAGGCAGGCCACAACGAGAGGAAGAGCTGAGCCGATAATGACCAGCGTATTGATCGTGGAGGACGAGGAGTCGCTGGCGGACCCGCTGGCATTTCTGCTGCGTAAAGAGGGTTTCGAGGCCACGGTGGTGACCGACGGACCCGCGGCGCTCGCCGAGTTCGACCGCGCCGGCGCCGACATCGTGCTGCTGGATCTGATGCTGCCGGGCATGTCCGGCACCGACGTTTGCAAGCAACTGCGCGCCCGCTCGGGTGTGCCGGTGATCATGGTCACCGCCCGCGATAGCGAGATCGACAAGGTGGTCGGCCTGGAGTTGGGCGCCGACGACTACGTCACCAAGCCCTACTCCGCGCGCGAGTTGATCGCCCGGATCCGGGCCGTGCTGCGCCGCGGCGGTGACGACGACTCGGAGATCAGCGACGGAGTGCTTGAGTCCGGACCGGTCCGAATGGATGTCGAGCGGCACGTCGTCTCGGTGAACGGCGACACAATCACGTTGCCGCTCAAGGAGTTCGACCTACTCGAATACCTTATGCGCAACAGCGGACGAGTACTGACCCGCGGTCAGTTGATCGACCGGGTCTGGGGGGCGGACTACGTCGGCGACACCAAGACCCTCGACGTACACGTCAAGCGGTTGCGCTCCAAGATCGAGGCGGACCCGGCCAATCCGGTGCACTTGGTGACGGTGCGGGGACTGGGCTACAAGCTGGAGAGCTAGTTCAGGCTGCCCGCCACCTCTTCGGCCACCGCCAGCGCCATCGCCATGATGGACAGCTGCGGATTCACCTCGGGGCAGCTGGGCAGCACCGACGCATCCGCCACCCACACCCCCTCGACACCCCGCAACCGTCCCGTCGCGTCAACCGGACACACCTGCGCGTCGGAACCGGCGGCCGCGGTGCCGGTCGGGTGGAAGGCCGCCAGATGCAGGCTGCGCGGATTGCTGCGGGCCAGCACCTCGCGCAGCTCGGGCATCGACCGCACCGTCATCGCGCCGGGCAGACCGGTGAGCACCTCCACGGCACCCGCGGCGAACAGCAACTTCCCGATGGTCTCCAGCGCCACCCGCAGCTTGGCGATATCGCCCTGCGCGATGTCGTAGCGCACCAGCGTCTCGCCGCGCAGCGACAACACCGAGCCGACTCCCTCGTCGGCCACCATCGCGCCGAAGGTCGCCACCTGAGGGGCCCGGTCCAGCCAGCCCAGCAGTTCGGCGCCGTAGCCGGGAAACACCATCGAACCCATGCCCGGCGGTGTGGAAGTGGCCTCGATCAGCACGCCGTCGGACTCGTGGAACTCGTGCACGGCCGCGCTTTGCAGGATGCCGCGCCAGGCGTAGACGTCGTCGTCAAAGCGGCCGGCGAGCATCGTCGCCGGGTGCAGCGCCAGATTGTGGCCCAGTCGCGGATGCCTACCAAGACCGCTGCGCCGCAGCAGCATTGGTGTCTCGGTGGCGCCCGCAGCGATCACCACGGTGTCGGCCAGGATGTCGATCGCGGTGCCGTCCGGCCGACGGGCGCGCACCCCGCGAGCACGCCCGTCCTGAACCAGCACCCGTTCGACACGGGCTTGGGAGATGATGCGCGCGCCGGCGGCACACGCCTGCGGCAACGCGTTGAGATGGACCCCGTATTTGGCGTTGTGCGGGCAGCCGAGAGCGCACTGACAGCAGCCCGCACACCCCGGCGCGTTACGCGGAATGGGTGCGGCCTGCCAGCCCAGCGAAGTTGCGGCATCGAGCAGGAGGTTGCCGTTGCGGCCCATCACGTCGCGGCGGGCCGGCGCGACCTGCAGCGTGTGCTCGACCTCGTCGAGGTGGGCGCCGAATCGGTCCGGGTCGGCCAGGGCCAGCCCGAATCGGTCGCGCCACCGTTGCTGCACGTCGCGCGGCGGGCGGAAACAGGTCCCGGAATTGACCACCGTGGTGCCGCCGACGGCTCGGCCCATGGGCAGCACGACCGTCGGACGGCCCAGCGCGACGGTGGCGCCGGCGCCGCGGTACAAACCGGCGTAACGGTCCATGGGGTGGGTGGTGCGGATCTCCTCGACGGTCCAGCGCCGGCCTTCTTCCAGGACGACGGCATCGAATCCGGCCCGGGCCAGGGTGCGGGCCGCCATCGCGCCGCCGGCGCCGGAGCCTACGATCACCACATCGGTGGTGACGACCGAGGCGCTCTCGGTTGACGGGGTGACGTCCAGCGCAGCGTCCGGGCGGGCCACGGCGTCGCGCTGGGCGCGGGAGAGCAATTCGGTCGAATAGCTGTCCGCGCCGTTGGCCAGCAGTCCGATCACCTTCATGCCCTCGACGGCGGCCCCGGCGTCGGGGCTCAGCCCGGCGATGCGGTGCAGCAGCTGGGCGCGCCGGGCGGGATCCAGCCGGGCCATCGAGCGCCCAGTGGTGAGATAACTCGCCGCCGCCAGCGACATCAACCCCGTCCGCACCGCCAGCCTGGAGGTGGCCGGCATCCGGTTGAGATAGCGGTCGACGCGTGCGACGAACTGTTCGGGCGAGGGCCCGCCGTGCTCCTCGGGAAGCAGCGCGGTGCCGAAGGAAGCGGTCGCTCGTTCCGCCAAGCGGATCATGAGCGCGCGGACAGCAGTCGCCCCACGCCACGGCCGAGCTTGAGGAAGAACGGGTAGGTGGCGAAGATCCCGCCGGCCGCCGCGTGCAGGGGCCACTCCGCCTTCGCGGTGTCGACGCCGAAAACGCCGCTGTTCCACATGAAGTCGCGGCCGTTCTCGGCGCGGAACGGGCGCCACAGGAAGCCCAGCCCGGGCACGTTGTTGTAGAGGCCGAACGATCCGGCGAAGAACACGCCCATCACGGTCGCCTCGACGAGCTCGCGGCGCTGCATCGGGACATGGCGCTCGATGAGCACCCCCGAGGCGAACAGCAACGGTGGATCCAAAGCGAAACTCATTGTGGTGTCCTCTCATTGACAGCGGGAGCGTCGGCGCCGCGCAGGCCGACTTCGGCGTGACCGGTGCCCTGAACGGCCCACCGCCGGTCACCGAGCTCCACGTAGACGTCGGCCTGCTCGGTGTTGGTGCATACGCACTTGCCGCCGTCGGGGTCGGTGTACTCCAGGCTCACACACCGCTCCGGGGGCTGGTCGACGCGGATGAGCACGTCGCGGCGGCCGATGCGGCCCTCCAGCTGCCAGTGCTGGACGCCGAGCGTTGTCCGCATCCGCAGTGACGGCAATCCGCTTGTGGGCCAGTCCTTTCCGTCGAGGCGCAAGCGGATGAACGCCAGCGGTGACAGGCGGTTGAGCCCTGGCTTGTGCGACACCGCGGCAACGGCTTCCAGGACATCGCCGTCCCCGAGGTCGGCGTGCACCCAGGCCCAGCGCTTGGCGTTGCCGTGCCCGTAGATGTGGGCGACGTTGCCGCGCCAGTTGTCGACGGCAACGGTGCTGCCGTCGATGGTCAGTGCGCCGGTGAAGTCAGCGGTGGGAGCGAGCACGACCTGGGCACCGGGAAGCAACTCGCGTTCCCACGCCAGGCGCGGAAACGTCCACAGCGGCGCCGCGGTGTCCTTCCAGGACAGGTCCCAGGCGATGGATCGCGCGTGCCCGCTCAGCTTCTCCGGGCCCACCACCGCGCCCGCCGCGCGGAACCAGTCCGGCCCCGACGCGGGCTGGACGGGCTCGGGGCCGAAGCGCTCGGTGCGCGGCGGTCCCTCGGCCGGGAACCAGGTCGCCCAGCCGAGCGCGTAGGGCTCGCCGGCGGTGGGGGCGACCGTCTCGCAGTGCACCCACAGGGCGGCGCGGGTGGCCGGGTTGGTGAACGTGGCGTACCAGACTTCCAGGCGTCCGGGCTTGCCCCGCCAGCGCGGAGCCACCGCTGAGTGCATTTCGCTGTCCACGGCTGTTCCCTTCGTCATCTCGAGCCTACTATATTGGTTGAGCCAATGAACCAGTCAACTCCTATACCCCCGCCCGACCGTCAGCGCGTCGACGAGCAGATCGCCGCGTCGATTGCCGATGCGATCCTCGATGGCGTCTTCCCGCCGGGCTCGACGCTGCCGCCGGAGCGCGAACTCGCAGATCAACTCGGGGTCAATCGCACCTCGTTGCGTCAAGGCCTGGCCCGCCTGCAACAGATGGGTCTGATCGAAGTCCGGCACGGCAGCGGCAGCGTGGTGTGCGACCCCGAAGGCCTCACCCATCCGGCGGTGGTCGAGGCGCTGGTGCGCAAGTTGGGCCCGGATTTCCTGGTCGAGTTGCTCGAGATTCGGGGGGCGCTGGGCCCGTTGATCGGCCGGCTGGCGGCCGAGCGCGGCACCGCGGAGGACGGCGACGCGTTGGCTGCTGCGCTGAACGCGGTGCGGGAGACCGACACCGCCGCGGCGCGCCAGACGGCCGATCTGGCCTTCTTTCATGTCCTGATCCACAGCACCCGCAACCGCGCGCTGGGTTTGCTGTATCGCTGGGTGGAACACGCCTTCGGCGGCCGTGAACATGGACTCACCGGAGCATATGACGACGCCGGCGCCGTGTTGGCGGACCTGCAGGCGATCACCGACTCGGTGCGCGCACACGATGCCGCGGCCGCCGCGGCCGCGGTGGAGACCTACCTCAACGCGAGCGCGCTGCGCATGGTTCTTGCGTACACCAAGGGCAATGGCGCCGACTGAGTATTACTCGGCAGCCCGCGTCGCCGGGTGGACTGCGATAAGTCCTAATTGACTGCGGCGCTTGCACATTGCGGCCAACTCCGCGTAGGCCTTCTCGCCGAGCAGTTCGGTGAGCTCGTCGGCCAGGCTCTGCCACACCGGCTGTGCGCCGACGTGCGCCGCCGGATCCCCGGTGCAGTACCAGTGCAGGTCCGCGCCCCCGGACCCCCAACCACGGCGGTCGTATTCGGTGAGGGTGGTCTTGAGGATCTCGGTGCCGTCAGGCCGCGTCACCCAGTCCTGGCTGCGTCGGATCGGCAACTGCCAGCAGACATCGGGTTTCATGGTCAGCGGCGGCACGCCCAGCTTCAGTGCTTTGCTGTGCAGCGCGCACCCGACACCGCCGGGGAAGCCCGGCCGGTTCAGGAATATGCACGCGTCCTTGTGCTTGCGGGTGCGATATTGCGGCTCGCCGTCGTATTCGTCGAGCTCTAAATACCCTTTGCGGCCCAGGCCCTTGTCGCGGAACTGCCAGTCCTTGCCGGTCAGTTTCTGCACCGCGTCGTCCAACCGGGCGCGGTCGTCGTCGTCCGACAAAAATGCACCGTGCGAGCAGCACCCGTCGTCCGGACGGCCCGCCACCGTCCCCTGGCAGGCGGGCGTGCCGAACACGCAGGTCCAGCGCGACAGCAGCCAGGTCATGTCGGCCGCGATCAAGTGCTCGGGGTTGTCGGGGTCGTGGAACTCCACCCATTCGCGGGCGAAGTCCAGTTCGACCTCCTGCCCGGGCCGCGAGTTCTCCACGGTTGCAACGTTAGTCCAGTATCGCGGTGGCTACCGTGTTCGCCGCCGAGCGCGAGTCGCGCACCGCCCGGCAGGTCACGATCGCAACGCACGCTACTTTTAGTTCGTGCGATTGGGCGTGCTGGACGTGGGTAGCAATACCGTCCATTTGTTGGTGGTTGACGCGCATCGGGGCGGGCATCCGACCCCGATGAGCTCCACCAAGGCCACCCTGCGCCTGGCCGAGGCAACCGACAGCTCTGGCAAAATCACCAAGCGCGGCGCCGACAAGCTGATCTCCACCATCGACGAATTCGCCAAGATCGCCATCAGCTCCGGCTGCGCCGAGCTGATGGCGTTCGCCACGTCCGCGGTCCGTGACGCCGAGAATTCCGACGACGTGCTGGCCCGGGTGCGCAAGGAGACCGGTGTCGAGTTGCAGGTGCTGCGCGGTGTCGACGAGTCCCGCCTGACATTCCTGGCCGTGCGCCGCTGGTTCGGCTGGAGCGCGGGACGCATCGTCAACCTCGACATCGGTGGCGGGTCGCTGGAGGTGTCCAGCGGAGTGGATGAGGAGCCCGAGGTCGCGATGTCGCTGCCGTTGGGTGCCGGGCGGCTGACCCGGGAATGGTTGCCCGACGACCCACCCGGCCGGCGCCGGGTAGCGATGCTGCGCGACTGGCTGGACGCCGAGCTGGCCGAGGCCGCCGCAACGGTTCTGGAAGCCGGCGAGCCCGACCTCGCGGTCGCCACGTCGAAGACGTTCCGGTCGCTGGCGCGCCTCACCGGCGCCGCCCCGTCGGCCGCTGGGCCGCGGGTGAAGCGGACGCTCACAGCAAACGGCCTCAGACAACTCATATCTTTCATCTCTAGGATGACGACCGCTGATCGGGCCGAACTGGAAGGAGTGAGCGCCGAGCGTGCGCCGCAGATCGTGGCGGGAGCTCTGGTAGCGGAGGCGAGCATGCGAGCGCTGTCGATTGAAGCGGTGGAGATCTGCCCGTGGGCGCTACGGGAAGGTCTCATCCTGCGCAAACTCGACAGCGAAGCCGACGGAACCGCGCTCATGCAGACTCCGGTGCGCGATGCTGGAGGCGTGTTAGTTGATCGGACCGCGCCCACCCGATCGAGAGGCAGCAAATGATGACCGGACCTGAATCCGAGGAGACCAAGCAAATCTCGGTGGCCGAGCTGCTGGCCAGGAACGGCACCATCGGCGCGCCGGCGGTCACCCGCCGGCGCCGTCGCCGCCGTGGTGACGACTCGATCAGCGTCGCCGAGCTGACCGGCGAGATTCCCGTTATCCGCGACGAGCGCCACGAGGAGCGCCGCCAAGAGCCGCCCCGTCCAGCGCCCGCCAACAGCGGCGTCCAGGTCGCCGAACCGGACACCGTTGCGCCCCCGGTCGAGCCCAAGCCGGTCGAGCCGCCGGTCGAGCCCAAGCCGGTTGAGGCCAAGCCGGTTGAGGCCGCCCTAGCCGAGCCCGAAGCGGACGTCGAACCCGAGACGAAATCGGTGTACTGGTCCGAACCCGAGCCCCGCTGGCCCAAGTCGGAACCGATCGGCCAGCGAAAGACCGGACCCGAACGCAGCGAGTACCCACGTCCGCTGCGCCACCTGGACGTCGGCTCGGACGTCGCTGACGAGGAGGGCCAGCGGTCCGGCGCGGAGGGCATGAGTCCCGACCCGGTGGGCCATTACACCGACGCCTCCGTGGACGTCATGGACAGCGAGGTCCGCGAAGCCGAAACAGCGGTCGAGGACTCCGCGTATGTGCGTTCCTATCTCCACGGATCCGACGACGGCGAGGAACACACCCTGTTCGGTGGCCAGTCCCTCGCGGACGAGGTGGCGCGACGGCGCAGCGTGCCCGACCTGTTCGACAAGGACGAACCCCAGGATTCCGAGCGCGCGGTTCGGCCGCGGCGCTCGTCTGACCGGATGGCGGCGATCGGCGGCGGCCTACTGACGGTGCTGCAGTCGATCCTCGCGGTGGCTTTCGGCGCCGGGTTGTTCATCGCCTTCGACCAGCTCTGGCGCTGGAACTCGATCGTGGCGTTGGTGCTGTCGGTGCTGGTCATCCTGGGATTGGTGGTAGGGGTGCGCGTGGTCCGCAAGACCGAGGACATCGCCAGCACGTTGATCGCGGTCGCGGTGGGTGCGCTGATCACCCTCGGGCCCATGGCCCTGTTGCAAACGGGTTAGGCGCTACAGACAGACAGTGCGCCCAGCAATCAAAGTCGGCTTGTCGACGGCCTCGGTGTATCCCTTGCGGGCCGAGGCCGCGTTCGAGTATGCGGCCCGGCTCGGCTACGACGGGGTCGAGCTGATGGTGTGGGGCGAGTCGGTGAGCCAGGACATCGCCGCCATCGGCAAGCTGTCGCGGCGCTACCGGGTCCCGGTGCTGTCGGTGCACGCTCCCTGCCTGCTGATCTCGCAGCGCGTCTGGGGCGCCAACCCGATCGTCAAGCTGGACCGCAGCGTGCGGGCCGCCGAGCAGCTGGGCGCGCAGACCGTCGTCGTGCACCCGCCGTTCCGCTGGCAGCGGCGCTACGCCGAGGGATTCCGGGAACAGGTCATCGCGCTGGAAGCGTCCAGCAGCGTCATGGTGGCCGTGGAGAACATGTTCCCGTTCCGGGCCGACCGATTCTTCGGCTCGGACCAGACCCGGGAGCGGATGCGCCGGCGCGGCGGTGGTCCCGGCCCGGCGATCTCGGCCTTCGCTCCGTCCTACGACCCGCTGGACGGCGATCACGCCCACTACACACTGGATCTGTCGCACACCTCCACCGCCGGCACCGACTCCTTGGAGATGGCCCGGCGGATGGGTTCGGGGCTGGTGCACCTGCATCTGTGCGACGGCAGCGGTTCGCCGGCCGATGAACATCTGGTGCCCGGCCGCGGTACCCAACCGACCGCCGAGGTGTGCCAGATGCTGGCCGCGGGCGACTTCACCGGCCACGTCGTGCTGGAAGTGTCCACTTCGTCGGCGCGCTCGGCCGCCGAACGTGAGGCGATGCTGACCGAGTCCCTCCAGTTCGCCCGGACCCACCTGCTGCGCTGATGACTGAAGCCAATTTCAGCAGCGCGATGGCGCTGCGGCCGGTCGACGCCGACGACGCGTGCCACGTCTTCGAAGGCGTGTTGAACGAGCACTGGACCATCGGTCCCAAGGTGCACGGCGGAGTGATGGTGGCGCTGTGCGCCAACGCCGCCCGCACCGCGCACGGCGGTGACGCCCTGCAACCGGTCGCGGTGTCGGCGAACTTCCTGTCCGCGCCCGACCCGGGAGCGATGCGGCTGGTGACCACGCTGCGCAAACGGGGCCGCCGGATCAGTGTGGTCGACGTGGAGCTGATGCAGGGGCAGCGCACCGCCGTGCACGCCGTCGTGACGCTGGGTGAGCCGGAACATCACCTGCCCGGCGAGACCGCGCCGCTGTTGTCGGCCAACCCCGTGGTGGACCTGATGGCGCCGCGGCCGCCCCACGACCTGGCCCCGATCGGGCCTGGCCACCCACTGTCGGGTCTGGTGCATCTGGGCGCCGGTTGTGACATCCGCCCCGTGCTCTCAACGATGGAGTCTCCTGCGGATGGGCGGCCGCCGGTGATCCAGATGTGGGCACGCCCACGCGACCTGGCTCCCGACGCGCTGTTCGCGCTGATGTGCGGGGATCTGTCGGCGCCGGTGACCTTCGCGGTGGACCGCACCGGCTGGGCGCCGACGGTCCAGCTGACCGCGCTGCTGCGTTCGCTCCCCGTCGACGGCTGGCTGCGGATCATCGCCACCTGTGTCGAGATCGGGCACGACTGGTTCGACGAGGATCACATCGTGGTCGACGAACTCGGGCGGCTGGTCGTGCAGGCTCGCCAACTGGCCATGGTGCCTGCCGGGTAATCCAACCGCCGGGTCTGCCATGCTTCGGGCATGGCAAGAATCGCGATCATCGGCGGCGGCAGCATCGGCGAGGCACTGTTGTCCGGGCTACTGCGGGCTGGGCGGCAGGTCAAGGACCTGGTGGTCGCCGAACGGATGCCGGACCGGGCGAAATATCTGTCCAGCAACTACGGGGTGCTGGTGGTGAACTCGGCCAAGGATGCGGCCGAGACCGCGACGTTCGTCGTGGTCGCTGTAAAACCGGCCGACGTCGAGGCGGTCATCGACGAGCTTGCCGGGGTCGCCACCGCGGCCGAGCACGACAGCGGCGAGCAGGTGTTCGTCACCGTCGCGGCCGGTGTCACCATCGCCTCGTTCGAATCCAAGCTGCCGGCCGGGACGCCGGTGGTGCGGGCGATGCCCAACGCGGCGGCGCTCGTCGGTGCCGGGGTCACGGCGCTGGCCAGGGGCCGGTTCGTCACCGACGAACAACTGGCGGAGGTGTCCGCGCTTTTCGACGCGGTCGGCGGCGTCCTCACCGTCGAAGAGAAGCAGCTGGACGCGGTGACCGCGGTCTCGGGCTCCGGCCCGGCGTATTTCTTCCTGCTGGTGGAAGCGCTGGTGGACGCCGGAGTCGCGGTGGGGTTGACCCGTCAGGTGGCCACCGACCTGGCCGCCCAAACGATGGCCGGTGCGGCGGCGATGCTGCTGGAGCGGATGGACTCCGACCAGCGGGCGGCCGACGGCGGCCCGAGCGGGCTGCAGGTGGACACCTCGCCCGCCCAGTTGCGGGCCTCGGTGTGCTCGCCGGGCGGCACTACCGTGGCTGCGCTGCGGGAACTGGAGCGGGGGGGATTCCGGATCGCCGTCGACGCGGCCGTCCAGGCCGCCAAAAAGCGCTCTGAGCAGCTAAGAATTACATCGGAATAATTCAAGAATTTTGAACTGATTGTCTCTCACCAGTACCAGTAACCCCACTAGTCCCGCTATTCTCCTCTTTGTATGCACGTGTGGGTGCCAGCGGAGGGGAAGCCGCTGGCATTGCGCGGGCCTGACACGATTGGGTAGCGATGACGTCTACGAACGGGCCATCAGCACGGGATTCTGCAGGTAAGGCGGCGCCCGCCGGCGGTTCGGCCGAGGCCGGGCAGGGCCGGACGCAGTTCCTCACCGTCGCCGAAGTCGCGGCGCTGATGCGGGTGTCCAAGATGACCGTGTACCGATTGGTGCACAACGGCGAGCTGCCCGCGGTCCGGGTGGGGCGGTCCTTCCGCGTGCACGCCAAGGCGGTTCACGACATGCTGGAGACCTCGTACTTCGACGCGGGCTAGCCCCGATCCGGGAGCACGACCCGTTGCGTTCCTGCGCGAGCAGACGCAAAAGCCCCTGAAACGGCACGGTGTCGGGTGCTTTTGCGTCTGCTCGGCGGTCGTTTGGTGTTGTCGGCCCGCGGTTGGGTAAAGTGTCCGGGTTAAGTCATAAGCCGGACACGGGTGAAGAATGCGGAGTTCATGGGTTCAGTAATCAAGAAGCGGCGCAAGCGTATGTCTAAGAAGAAGCACCGCAAGCTGCTACGTCGCACCCGGGTGCAGCGCAGAAAACTTGGCAAGTAAGTTCTGCCGGCGCCCTCCGTCACTCGTCCGTAACGCCGCTGTTTCTGCTCGTAGCTAGGCTGTGAAAGTGGATTCGTCGAACGGAGGGCCCAGCGGCGGCGACACCGTGCACTACCCGAAGGTAGTGCTGGTTACCGGTGCCTGCCGGTTCCTCGGCGGTTACCTGGTCGCCCGCCTGGTACAGAACTCACTGATCAACCGCGTCATCGCGGTGGACGCCATCGCGCCCAGCAAGGACATGCTGCGCCGCATGGGCCGGGCCGAATTCGTGCGCGCTGACATCCGGAATCCCTTTATCGCCAAGGTGATTCGCAACGGCGAGGTCGACACCGTGGTGCACGCTGCGGCGGCGTCCTACGCACCGCGATCCGGCGGTACCGCGGCGCTCAAGGAACTCAACGTGATGGGTGCGATGCAGTTGTTCGCCGCCTGTCAGAAGGCGCCCTCGGTGCGCCGCGTAGTGCTGAAGTCGACGTCGGAGGTCTACGGGTCGAGTGCGCACGATCCAGTGATGTTCACCGAGGACAGCAGCAGCCGCCGGCCGTTCCGGGAAGGGTTTGCCAAAGACAGCCTCGACATCGAGGGTTATGTGCGCGGTCTGGGCCGGCGCCGGCCCGATATCGCGGTGACGATCCTGCGACTGGCGAACATGATCGGCCCGGCGATGGACACCTCGCTGTCCCGGTATCTGGCGGGGCCATTGGTGCCAACGATGTTCGGCCGCGACGCCCGCCTGCAACTGCTGCACGAACAAGACGCGCTGGGTGCGCTGGAGCGCGCCGCGATGGCCGGCAAGGCAGGAACATTTAACGTTGGCGCAAACGGAATCATCATGCTATCTCAGGCAATTCGTCGCGCCGGCCGAATTCCGTTGCCGGTGCCCAGTTTTGGAGTATGGGCACTGGATTCGCTGAGACGGGCTAATCGTTACAATGAGATCAATCGAGAGCAATTTGCATACTTGAGTTATGGCCGCGTGATGGACACCACCAGAATGGTTTCCGAACTTGGTTATCAACCAAAGTGGTCTACTGCAGAGGCTTTTGACGATTACGTTCGCGGTCGCGGGCTGACTCCCATTATCGATCCAGATCGGGTACGCTCCTGGGAGGGTCGTGCCATAGCGGTGGCGCAGCGCTGGGGTAGCCGAAATCCAATTCCGTGGTCGGGCTGAGATAGATTTGGATAGAAACGTGGCAGGTGAGTCCAGAGCGAATGTCATTCCCCTGCACACAAATCGGGGACGTGTAGCGGCCCGGCGCCGTGCCGGTCAGCGCGCGGACGCATCTCGTCAGCACCCTTCGATGCTCTCCGATCCGACCGGTCGCGCGTCGGCCGAAGAGATCGCCGCCGTCGTCCGCGAAATCGATGAACACCGCCGAGCGGCGGGCGCGTCGTCGACGGCTGAGGCGCCGCTCAACGACCTCGCTCAGCGCGTCGCCGCGGTGGCCGGATTTCTGCGGCAGCGGTTGACGGGCGATTACTCCGTCGACGAATTCGGCTTCGATCCGCATTTCAACGACGCGGTCGTTCGGCCTTTGCTGAGGTTTTTCTTCAATTCCTGGTTTCGGGTCGAGGTCAGCGGCGTCGAGAACATTCCTTCCGACGGGGCCGCCTTGGTGGTGGCCAACCACGCCGGGGTGCTGCCGTTCGACGGCCTGATGCTGTCGGTGGCGGTGCACGACGAGCACCCGGCCCAGCGTGACTTGCGGCTGCTGGCCGCCGACATGGTGTTCGACCTGCCGGTGGTGGGTTCGACGGCCCGCAAGGCCGGTCACACCATGGCCTGCACGGCCGATGCGCACCGCTTGCTTGCCTCAGGGGAGCTCACCGCGGTCTTCCCGGAGGGCTACAAGGGTCTGGGCAAGAAGTTCGAAGATCGCTACCGGCTGCAGCGGTTTGGCCGCGGCGGGTTCGTTTCGGCGGCGCTGCGCACCAAGGCGCCGATCGTGCCGTGTTCGATCATCGGTTCCGAAGAGATTTATCCGATGCT
The DNA here is from genome assembly GCF_001673635.1 of Mycobacterium asiaticum. Lineage (GTDB taxonomy): Bacteria > Actinomycetota > Actinomycetes > Mycobacteriales > Mycobacteriaceae > Mycobacterium > Mycobacterium asiaticum_C. Next base: position 397,998 of record NZ_LZMH01000069.1, on the reverse strand, counting down.
GGCCGACGTGAAGCTGCTGGCGCGACTGTTCGGGCTGCCGTACTTCCCGGTGACCCCGCTGTTCCCGCTGGCCGGCCCCGCCGGGTTGGTGCCGCTGCCGTCGAAGTGGCGCATCGCGTTCGGTGAGCCGATCCCGACGGCCGACTATTCGCCCAGTGACGCAGAGGACCCGATGGTCACCTTCGAGCTGACCGACCAGGTGCGCGAGACCATTCAGCAGACGTTGTACCGCCTGCTGGCCGGCCGCCGCAACATCTTCTTCGGCTAGGACCGCGAGACCTGTCACCCCCGCGAGCAGACGCTAAAGCCCCCGTTTCCGCAGGAAATCGGGGGCTTTAGCGTCTGCTCGCGCAGCAAGCGCGAGTTACTTGACCAGGGTGAACTGACAGACGTTGGTGTAGCCGTCGCGGAACAGGTCCGAGCAGCCGCGCAGGTACTTCATGAAGGTCTCGTACTCCTGCTCGCCCTTGAGCTCGATGGCCTTTTCCTTCTGCGCCTCCAAGGCGTCGGCCCAGGCGTTCAAGGTGGGCACGTAGTTCTTACCGATGAAGTGGTGGCGCTCGATCTTGAAGCCCGCCTCGGTGGCGTACCGGTCTACCTGCTCAACCTGGGGCAACTTCCCGCCGGGATAGATCTCCCGCAGGATGAAGCTGATGAAACGCAGCAGCGTCATCGTCGTCTTGAGGCCCATCGCCCTACCCTCTTCAGCGGTGGGCACCACGATGGAGTGCAGCAGGAAGCGGCCGTCGTCGGGCAGCAAGCTGTAGTACTTCTTGAAGAAGGTGGCGTAGCGCTCATAGCCGGCGTCACCGGCCCCGTCGGCGAAGTGCTCGAACGCGCCGAGCGAGACGATGCGGTCGATCGGCTCGTCGAACAGCTCCCAGCCCTGCAGCCGCACCTCTTTGCGGCGGGGGCTGTCCATCTCGGCGAACTTCTGCTCGCAGTGCGCCAGCTGGTTCTCGCTGAGCGTCAGGCCGATGACGTTGACGTCGTAGTGCTCGACGGCGTGGCGCATCGTCGAGCCCCAGCCGGAGCCGATGTCCAACAGTGTCATGCCGGGCTCGAGGTTCAGCTTGTCCAGCGCCAGCTTGCGCTTGGCGAACTGCGCCTCTTCGAGGGTCTTGGTCTGCGGCTCATCGATGTTGGGGTTCTCATCGAAGTAAGCGCAGCTGTAGGTCATCGACGGGTCGAGCCACAGCTTGAAGAACTCATTTGACCGGTCGTAGTGCGACTGCACGTCCTCCACCGGAGGCTGAAGTTGGGTGCCTTCTGATGTCATTAAATCGACGCTACCTGCTCTGTTTAGATGGATGCAATTGCCGCGACCGTTGCCTCAGCGTCGGATTCGTGACGCGCGGCTTCCCCCAGCATCGTGACCACACTGGTGATGACGGGCTTGCCTTCGGCGTCGGTCACTTCACTTCGGATTTCGGCTAAGACCGTCCCGTGGGATTGGATCACCGAATCCAAATACGTGTCGAAGTGTAGCTTGTCGCCGACCAGGATCGGCCGGTGGAACAGGAATTTCTGGTCCCGGTGCATGACCCGCGCGATGTTGATCGGGATGCTGAATTTGGTGAAGATCTCCAGCTGCACCCGCCGCCCCGCGATGGCCAAAAACGTCAACGGCGCCACCAGCGACGGATAACCCGCTTCCGCGGCGACCTCTTCGTCGTGGTGGATCGGGTGATCGTTTTGGATCGACGCGGCGAATTCGCGAATCTTTTCGCGACCGACCAGGAAGTAATCCTCCTGCCGGTAGTGCTTACCGATGATTCCTTCGGCTCCCTGGGGAACTGTCATGGCGCCGCTTTCCGCTCGAATAGATGCTCAGCGGCGCAGCTTATCAGCGTGATTGCCGTCGGGACGCCAGCGCCGCCAGCGCGCCGCCGGCCGCGCCCAGGGCCAGCGCCGACGGCACCCCGATCCGGGCGGCCTTGCGAGCCGTTCGGAAATCGCGGATCTCCCAGCCCCGCTCGCGGGCCAGACTGCGTAACCGCGCGTCGGGATTGATCGCCACCGCGGTGCCGACCAGCGACAGCATCGGGACGTCGTTGTAGCTGTCGGAATACGCCGTACAACGCTTGAGGTTCAGGCCCTCCCGGATCGCTAGGGATCGCACCGCGTGCGCCTTGCCGGTGCCGTGCAGGATCTCACCCACCAGCCGGCCGGTGAAGACGCCGTCGACCGATTCGGCCACCGAGCCCAAGGCACCGGTCAGACCCAGCCGCCGAGCGATTGTCGCCGCCAGCTCGTAAGGCGTAGCCGTGATCAGCCACACCTGCTGGCCGGCGTCGAGGTGCATCTGGGTGAGTTCGCGGGTGCCCGTCCAGATCTTGTCGGCGATGATCTCGTCGTAGATCTCCTCACCCAGCCGCACCAGCTCGTCGACGGAGCGTCCCTCGATGAAAGCCAGCGCTTTGCGGCGCCCGGCGGCGACGTCGGCGCTGTTCTCGGTGCCCAGGATCTGGAACTTGGCCTGCGCGTAGACGAACCCCAGCACGTCCCGGTAGGTGAAGTAGTTGCGCGCGGCTAGTCCACGGCCGAAATGCACCGCCGAGGAGCCCTGCACCAGGGTGTTGTCGACATCGAAGAACGCGGCGGCGGTCAGGTCGACGGGCGGCTGTGGGCGCTCGTCCGGTGGGACGTCATACAAGCCGTCCAGCGCGCGCTCGGCGCTGGCATTGGCGGCCAGCGCCTCCAAATCGGCCCGACCGGTGGGGCCCACCGGTTCAGAGGAAGCCATGGAAGCCATCAGCCGAACCTCCCAAGTCGCCGAGTGGCCCGGTTCCCGGTCCCGGGCCGACATCAACCCTATCCGGCATTGCGGTGCACACCGGAATGCCAGACTGGGGGCCATGACTCGACCCGAACACCGGGCACAGGTCGAACTGTTGACCCGCGCCGGCTGCCTGATCTGCCAGCGGGTGTACGACCGCCTGGTCGAACTGGCCGGGGAGCTGGATTTCGCGCTGGCCACCACCGATGTCGATGAAGCCGCGGCGACCGGAAATTCCGCGCTGCGGGCCGAATACGGCGACCGGCTGCCGGTGGTCCTGCTGGACGGGCGCGAGCACAGCTACTGGGAGATCGACGAACCGCGATTGCGGGCCGACCTCGCGGCCCGCTGACAGTGACCGGCCGGGAGTTGGCCAAACACGCCATTTGGTAGGTCATCTGACAACCGTCTACCGTAGACAGCAGTTCACTTTCCAAAGCTGCAAGGGAGCGGGTTAGGTGATGCTGCCGTGAGCATCTTGCTCTTCGGGGTTTCGCACCGCAGCGCGCCGGTCTCCGTCCTGGAACAACTGAGCATCGACGAGTCCGATCAAGTCAAGATCGTCGACCGGGTGCTGCAGTCATCCCTGGTGACCGAGGCCATGGTGCTCTCGACGTGCAACCGCGTCGAGGTCTATGCCGTCGTGGAGGCATTCCACGCCGGGCTGTCGGTGATCGGCCAGGTACTGGCTGAATACTCCGGCTTGTCGATGAGCGACCTGACCAAGCACGCCTACGTCCGCTACAGCGAGGCCGCCGTCGAGCACCTGTTCGCGGTGGCCAGCGGCCTGGATTCGGCCGTGGTGGGCGAGCAGCAGGTGCTCGGCCAGGTTCGCCGGGCCTACGCCTCCGCCGAGGGCAACAACGCGGTCGGCCGGGTCCTGCACGAGCTGGCCCAACGCGCACTGTCGGTGGGCAAGAGGGTGCACTCCGAGACCGCGATCGACGCGGCCGGCGCCTCGGTGGTGTCGGTGGCCCTGGACATCGCCGGACGCAAGCTGGGCACCCTCGAAGGCAAGACCGCCGTGGTAGTCGGCGCGGGCGCGATGGGCGGCCTGTCGGCGGCGCACCTGACTCGCGCCGGGATCGGCCGCGTGCACGTGCTGAACCGCTCGCTGGCCCGGGCGCAACGGCTCGCGGACAAGATCGCCGCCGCGGGCACGCCGGCCGAGGCGCGGACCTTGGACCGACTGCCCGCCGCGCTGGCCGACGCCGATGTGATGGTGAGCTGCACCGGCGCCGTGAGCCACGTGGTAACCCTCGCTGACGTCCACCACGCGCTGGTCAACGCGCGCCGGGACGAAGCCGCCAAGCCGCTGGTCATCTGCGATCTCGGCATGCCGCGGGACGTCGACCCGGCGATCGCCGGGCTGCCCGGCGTCCTGATCGTCGATGTCGACCGGGTGCAACACGAGCCGTCGGCGCACGCCGCGGCCGCCGACGTCGACGCCGCCCGTCACATCGTCGCTGCCGAACTCGCCGCCTACCTGGCCGGCCAGCGGATGGCCGAGGTCACTCCGACGGTCACCGCGCTGCGTCAGCGGGCCGCGGACGTGGTGGAGGCGGAGTTGCTCCGGCTGGACAACCGGCTGCCCGGCCTGGACACCGCTGAGCGCGAGGAAGTGGCGCGCACCGTCCGGCGGGTGGTCGACAAGCTGCTGCACGCGCCCACGGTGCGGATCAAGCAACTCGCCAGCGCTCCCGGCGGCGACAGCTACGCCGAGGCGCTGCGTGAGCTCTTCGAACTGGACCAGACCGCCATCGACTCCGTCGCCGCCGTCGCAGCCGGCGAATTACCGGTAATCGCAACCGAATTCGACGGTGCCCCGGGCGGTCCGCAGAGATCCGCCGAGTAGCTGATTGGCGCACGTGATCCGGATTGGCACTCGGGGCAGCCTGCTGGCCACCACCCAGGCCGCGACCGTCAGAGACGCATTGATCGCCAACGGCCATCCCGCCGAGTTGGTGACCATCAGCACAGCGGGTGACCGGTCGGCCGCGCCCATCGAGACGTTGGGCGTAGGCGTGTTCACCACCGCGCTGCGGGAGGCGATCGAGGACGGCCGTGTCGACGCCGCCGTCCACTCGCACAAGGATTTGCCCACCGCCGCGGATCCGCGGTTCGTCATCGCGGCCATACCGCCACGCGAGGACGCCCGCGACGCGGTGGTGGCCCGCGACGGGCTGGTGCTGGGAGAGTTGCCGCCGGGTTCGCTGGTGGGCACATCTTCGCCGCGGCGGGCCGCACAGCTTAGAGCATTGGGTCTCGGTTTGGAAATCCGCCCCCTACGAGGCAACCTAGATACCAGGTTGAACAGGGTAAGTAGTGGTGATCTTGACGCCATCGTGGTGGCCCGGGCCGGTCTGGCCCGACTGGGCCGGCTCGGCGACGTCACCGAGACGCTGGAGCCGGTGCAAATGTTGCCAGCGCCTGCCCAGGGCGCTCTCGCCGTCGAGTGCCGAGCCGACGACAGTCGGTTGGCCGCGGTGTTGGCGGAGTTGGACGACGCCGACACTCGAGCGGCGGTCACCGCGGAGCGAACCCTGCTCGCCGAATTGGAGGCGGGTTGTTCCGCACCGGTGGGCGCGATCGCGGAAGTGGTCGAGTCGATCGATGAGGAGGGGCGGGTCTTCGAGGAGCTGTCGCTGCGCGGTTGTGTGGCGGCACTCGACGGGTCCGACGTGATCCGAGCGTCCGGCATCGGCGCCGCCGATCAGGCACGGGAGCTGGGGCTCTCGGTTGCCGGCGAGCTGTTCGAGCTGGGCGCCCGTGAATTGATGAGGGGAGCGCGGGAAGACCCCGCGCGATGAAATTGACTACAGACTTGGAGCGACAACGATGACGCGAGGGCGCAAGCCGACACCGGGCCGCATCACTTTCGTGGGCTCGGGTCCGGGCGACCCTGGTCTGCTGACCACCCGCGCCGCCACCGTGCTGGCGAACGCCGCCTTGGTGTTCACCGACCCGGACGTGCCGGAGCCGGTGCTGGCGCTGATCGGCAAGGACCTACCGCCGGTGTCCGGCCCGGCGCTCGCCGAGCCGGCGCCCGGAAGCCCGGACTCGACGCCCGGCGCCGCAGGAAGCGGCGAAACCGCGCCGGCGGTGGTGGCCAGCGGTCCGGACATCCGTCCGGCTCTGGGCGATCCCGCCGAGGTCGCCAAGACGCTGACGCACGAAGCCCGGCTGGGCGTGGACGTGGTGCGGCTGGTGGCCGGTGACCCGCTGTCGGTCGACGCGGTCATCACCGAGGTGAACGCCGTGGCCCGCTCGCACCTGCACATCGAGATCGTCCCCGGCCTGGCGCCCACCAGCGCGGTGCCCACCTACGCCGGCTTGCCGCTGGGTTCGTCGCACACCGTGGCTGATGTGCGTGACCCGCATGTGGATTGGGACGCCCTGGCCGCCGCGCCCGGGCCGCTGATCCTGCAGGCCACCGCGTCGCACCTGGCCGAGGCCGCCCGCACGCTGATCGACCACGAGCTGGCCGATAACACGCCGTGCGTGGTGACCGCGCAAGGCACCACCTGCCAGCAGCGGTCGGTGGAGACCACGCTGCAGGGCCTGACCGACCCGGCCGTCCTGGGCGGCGGCGCCGACCCGGCCGGTCCGCTGACCGGGCCGCTGGTGGTGACCATCGGCAAGACGGTGACCAGCCGCGCGAAGCTGAACTGGTGGGAGAGCCGGGCCCTGTACGGCTGGACCGTCCTGGTGCCGCGCACCAAGGACCAGGCCGGTGAGATGAGCGAGCGGCTGACGTCCTATGGCGCGCTTCCCATCGAGGTGCCGACCATCGCCGTGGAGCCTCCGCGCAGTCCCGCCCAGATGGAGCGTGCCGTCAAGGGCCTGGTGGACGGCCGCTTCCAGTGGGTGGTGTTCACCTCCACCAACGCGGTGCGTGCGGTGTGGGAGAAGTTCGGCGAGTTCGGTCTGGACGCCCGTGCGTTCTCCGGCGTGAAGATCGCCTGCGTCGGTGAGTCGACGGCGGACCGGGTGCGCGCGTTCGGGATCAGCCCCGAACTGGTGCCCTCCGGTGAGCAGTCCTCGATGGGGCTGCTGGACGAATTCCCGCCCTACGACAGCATTTTCGACCCAGTCAATCGGGTGCTGCTGCCGCGTGCCGACATCGCCACCGAGACCCTTGCTGAGGGTCTGCGCGAGCGCGGCTGGGAGATCGAGGACGTGACGGCCTACCGGACGGTCCGGGCTGCCCCGCCGCCGGCGACTACCCGCGAGATGATCAAGACCGGTGGGTTCGACGCGGTGTGCTTCACTTCCAGCTCGACGGTGCGCAACCTGGTCGGCATCGCCGGAAAGCCGCACGCGCGCACCATCATCGCCTGCATCGGCCCGAAGACGGCCGAGACCGCCGCCGAATTCGGCCTGCGGGTCGATGTCCAGCCGGAGACCGCGGCCGTCGGCCCGCTGGTCGACGCGCTGGCCGAACACGCCGCGCGGCTGCGCGCCGAGGGTGCGCTGCCGCCGCCGCGCAAGAAGAGCCGTAGGCGATGACGTGTCGTGCGCTGACTCTGCGCCCAGGGCGCGAAAGTACGGGTAACTTCCGCCCGCAACTCAGAGTCAACGCACGGGTGAGGGTGTAGCCATGCGACAGCGACCGCGGCGGCTGCGGGCAACGCCCGCGTTGCGTCGGCTGGTTGCGCAAACGTCCTTGGAGCCAAGGCATTTGGTGCTGCCGATGTTCATCAGCGCTGAGGCCGACGGCATCGACGAACCGCGGCCCATCGCCTCCATGCCCGGTGTGGTGCAGCACACCCGCGACTCGCTGCGCAGCGCCGCCGCCGAGGCGGTCGCCGCCGGAGTGGGCGGTCTGATGCTGTTCGGGGTGCCGCGCGCGCAGGACAAGGACGCGATCGGCTCGGTCGGTACCGATCCCGACGGCATTCTCAACGTCGCGCTGCGGGATCTGAACAAGGACCTCGGTGACGCAACGGTATTGATGGCCGACACCTGCCTGGACGAGTTCACCGACCACGGCCACTGCGGCGTGCTGGATGAGCGCGGCCGCGTCGACAATGACGCGACGTTGACTCGGTACGTGAAACTCGCTGTGGCGCAAGCGGAATCGGGAGCACACGTGGTGGGCCCGAGCGGCATGATGGATGGTCAGGTGGCCGCGATCCGCGACGGGTTGGATGCGGCGGGACACACCGATGTGGCGATCCTGGCCTACGCCGCCAAGTTCGCCTCGGCGTTCTACGGCCCGTTCCGGGAAGCGGTGTCCTCCAGCCTGTCCGGTGACCGGCGCACCTACCAACAAGAACCCGGCAACGCCCGCGAGGCGCTGCGCGAGGTCGCCCTGGACCTCGACGAGGGCGCCGACATCGTGATGGTCAAACCCGCGATGGGTTACCTGGACGTGGTGGCCGCCGCGGCCGCCATCTCGCCGGTGCCGGTGGCGGCGTATCAGGTGTCGGGGGAGTACGCGATGATTTGTGCGGCGGCGGCCAACAATTGGATCGACGAACGCGCGGCGGCGCTGGAGTCGTTGACCAGCATCCGGCGGGCGGGAGCTGACATCGTGCTCACCTACTGGGCTGTCGCCGCGGCGAGTTGGCTGGGCGAGGGAGGCTGACATGACGGCAGCGGGGGAATCCGAAAGCAAGCCGTTGTTCCGGGAGGCGGGTGCCAGCTGGTACTGGGTGCTGGCGGGCCCGGCGTCGGCGGGGTCGCTGATCTACATCCAGTGGACCAACCATGTCGCAATCTCGTTACTGGTGCCGACAATCTTTCTGGTCCTGGTCTCGGCGTTCGTGGCGCTGCAGGTCAAGGCGGCGCGTATCCATACCTCGGTGGAGTTGACCGAGGATGCGTTGCGACAGGGCACCGAGACGATCCTGGTCTCCGAGATCGTGAAAGTGTTTCCCGAGGCCGAGAATTCGGTGAAGTCCGGCAAGCCGTTGGCCAAGTGGCAGTCGGCGCGGGCGCTGGGTGAGCTGGTGGGAGTGCCGCGCGGGAGGTACGGCATCGGTCTGAAGCTCACCGGGGGGCGTACCGCGCAGGCCTGGGCCCGTCGTCATCGCCACCTGCGCGACGCGCTGACCCCGTTGGTCGAGGAGCGGATGGGCCCCTACGAGCCGGAGGTCGCCGACGAGGCCGGCGACGACGACCACAGGTCGTTCCTGTGAACACCGGTTTTCGGGCCGGACTGGAGCTGGTTGTTGCGCTTGTCGTGGCGGTGGCGGCAGCGCTCAGCTGGACGGCGACCCGGTCGTTGATCGAGGTGGCGCCGGTGGCCGACGGTCAGCCGCCCACCACGTCGGTGATTTACGATCCGCAGCAGCTGGTGTTGACGCTGTTGCTGGCGACGGTTGCGGGGATCTTCGTGGTGGTGGCCCTGGCCAGGCTGCGCCGGTCCAGGAGCGCTAAGCCGACTTCTTGACGAGTGGCAGCACCAACTGGCGGCGCCAGGCGATGGCGTCGGCCAGGTTGCGCAGGGCTTCGTGCAGCGAGGTGGTGAGCGGGAACTCGGCTTCGTCCGGCTCCCCCAGCAAGGCGCTGATGGCCGGGTTGCCCACGAGCATCCATTCGACGCCCGCGGCGCGGCACTCCTCGTCCAGCACACACAGCAAACCGATCCCGGCCGACGAAAAGTGCGTCACCCCGGTGAGGTCGAGCACCACCGGGTTGTCGCCGAGGACGAAGCGACGCACGTGCTCACCGATCTGATCGACGTTGACGGCGTCGATCTCGCCGCGGATGGTCACCACGGTGGCCAGGGGGCGGTAATGCGCCCTCACCTGGGCGCCAGTGCAGTCCAGGGTGCCGGCACCCGGCCCCGTACGTGTCGTCATCGCCATGGTCATCGAGCTGCCCCATTCCCCTCGCACACCGGCCGAGCCCTGCCTATAAGGTGCCCGCCGAACTTAAGGGGACCGACAGTCACGCCTAACTTATTGCTAAGAAGCGTTCGGCATGGACAGTGCCGCCCCCACCGGCGCCGAGCTCGAGCTTTAGGGGAGAACAGCCCGTCAGTGCGTGCGTAGGCCCCACGTTCGACGAGCCGGGCCGGGCTCGCCCGCACCTGCTCCCGCGCCGGCGCTGTTAGGCTGCTCTGGCTGCCGGTTACCCGTGGGGACGGGTGACATGGCGATGTCGCCCCGGACAGCCGCGTTAGTCGATGAACCACACAGCAGACTCAGGCGGAAGAAACCTCGTGCCCAGCACAGCGCCCACGGATGAGATCAAGGGCAAGATCAGGGGCGAAATCAAAGCTCTGACGGGACTGCGGATCGTCGCCTCGCTGTGGGTGGTGCTGTTTCATTTCAGGCCGATGCTGACCGACGTCTCGCCCGATTTCCGCGAGGACCTCGCTCCGGTACTCAACTGTGGCGCCCAAGGCGTCGACCTGTTCTTCATCCTCAGCGGGTTCGTGCTGACCTGGAACTATCTGGACCGGATGGGTGGCTCGTGGTCGACGCGGGCCACACTCCACTTCCTGTGGCTACGCCTGGCCCGGGTCTGGCCGGTGTACCTGGTCACCATGCACCTGGCCGCGCTGATCGTGATCCTCAGCCTGCACGTCGGGCATGTGCCGTTGCCTGAAATCAGGGACCTGACCGCGATCAGCTACGTGCGGCAGGTGCTGTTGATTCAGCTGTGGTTCGAGCCGTTCTTCGACGGGACCAGCTGGGACGGTCCGGCCTGGTCGATCAGCGCGGAATGGCTGGCCTACCTACTGTTCGGGTTCGTCGTGCTGGTGATCCTGCGCATGGAGCGTGCGACGCGGGCACGCACCCTGATGCTGCTGGCGTTCGCGGCCTGTCTGCCCCCGGTGTTACTGCTGCTGGCCAGCGGCCAGTTCTACACGCCGTGGAGCTGGCTGCCGCGAATAGTCACCCAGTTCATCGCGGGTGCTTTGGCCTGTGCCGCGGTGCGCCGGTTGCGGCTGAGCGATCGCGCCCGGCATGTGGCCGGGTATGTCTCGCTGCTGCTGGTCGTCGCGATAGTGGGGATCCTGTACTGGTTCGATGCGCATCCGATCAGCGGCGTGGTAGACAGCGGCGGGGTGGTCGACGTGCTGTTCGTCCCGCTGGTGATCACCTTGGCCGTCGGTCTGGGCAGTCTGCCCTGGGTGCTGTCCACCCGGGTGCTGGTGTACGGCGGGGAGATCTCCCTTTGCCTGTACATGGTTCACGAGCTGGTGCACACCGTGTGGGGCTGGGCGGTACTGCAATTCGAGCTCACGCCGCAGGACAACCCATGGAAATGGAACGTGATCGGCCTGATCCTGATCGCCATGCTGCTGTCCAGCCTGATGTATCACTACGTCGAGGAACCTGCGCGGCGCTGGATGCGGCGGATGGTCGGCGCCCGGCCCGCGCCCGCGGGCACACTGGCGACTGACTCGCCGACCGCGAAGCTGCATCCTATCGACGGTGCGCTGTCCGGGGTCTCGTCCCGCGCAGTCTGACCGGCCCGTCCAGCGTCAGGTGGCGCTCACCCCTGGGATGCGGCCCTCGCGGAACGCCTCGACGAAATGGCGGTGGTCGTCGCGCACCACCGCGGCGTATTCCAGCCCGAACGACACCATGTCGGCGACGAACTCATCGAGGCGGTCACCGATCACCTCGACGATCGCGTGCTCGGTCTGGAAGTCGACCAGCGACTGGTCGCTGTCCGCGTCACCTACGCAGTGCACTTTCGCGACCGCCTGCCCGAGCTGCTCGACCACCTCGGCGAGCTCGTCGGGCTCGGTCAGCTCGTCCCATTCCAAATCGGATTCGTAGGGAGATAACTCGTTGACCACGAAACCGATGCCGTCGATCTCGGTGTAGCCCAGCAGCTGGTCGGCGTGGGCTTGCAGCGCCCGCTGCGAGATCGCGGTGCGGTGCCCGTGGTGCTGGAAGTAGTCCCGGACCTTCTGGTCGGTGATCACCCGGCTCGGTGCGGCGATGTTGCCCTGTTTCATCGACAGCACGATGTCGTTGTCGAGCGCCTGATTGAACCCCTCGATCAAGATCGTGTAGTTGGGTAGGCCCGCGCTGCCGATACCGAATCCCGTCTTACCGACCACATCCTTGACGTCATAGGTCACCTCTTGGCGCCGTTTGGTGTCGGGGATGGTCTCCAGATATCGCTGGAAAGCCTCGACGACCGTGTCTCGTTCGGCGTCGTCGAGCCGACGGACTCCCGGCGCGTCGCGGAATTTCCGGTCCCACTGATCCACCCGCGTCATCCGGTCCAGCATCGCCGCGCGCGTCGACAGCCGCGCCGACTGAAGCGCGGCCAGCACCGCGCCCCGCGCGGTCTGCAGATTCAGCGAGAAGGATGCGTCGTCTTCCTCTTCGACGAACCAGTGCACCTGCTTGACATAGGAGCGCACGAACGTCTCGATCAGCCGCGATATCTCGGCGTCGGAGAGCGCCTTCTGCCAGCACATCAACGCGACGCTGGCGGCGAATCGTTGCAGATCCCAGGTGAAGTGGCCGATGTAGGCCTCGTCGAAGTCGTTGACGTCGAAGATAAGCACTCCGGACCCGTCCATGTAGGTGCCGAAGTTCTCCGCGTGCAGGTCGCCCTGGATCCACACCCGGCCGGTGCGCTCATCGGCCCACCTATCGTCCCGGTCGGCCATGTCCGCGTAGAACAAGCACGCACTGCCGCGGTAGAACGCAAACGGGTCAGCGGCCATCTTGCGGAACTTGGTGCGAAAGGCGTCCGGGTCCGCCTTCATCAGATCCTCGAACGCCCCCACGAGGCAGTCCACGATGAACGACTCGCGGTCGGTGTTGTCGGCCATTACCCAGTAGTACCCACTGAGCGATGTTTGCCACGCCGACCCTGAGTGCCGGTCCGAACCGGGATTGCCATTCGCCTGTGCGGTCCCCTTCCGCAATCCACCGCCGGGGTCGTTTCGCGTCGGGGTCACCGAGCAGCCGGCGGTCTTCCCTCGGTCCCGATAAACCGCGGCGACCAGTGCACATGCGGCGGGACGTCGCGGCGCCGCGGCGTCCCGTCGGCTGCGTCGCCGGTTGCGACCGCACGGGATGTGTGACCGCTCACGTTCCGGGCGTGGCGACTGCGAAGATGCGCGCCGTCACCGTCGGTTCCTCGTACGATTTGAGTTAGCTATTCGGTCCTCCGTGGTGAAGGTTGCGATGACTCGATTGGTCCGGTTCGCCATCAGTCTGTGCGCGCTGATGGCCATAGTTGCGCCGTGCGTCACCGACCCGGTGCAGGGACGCCCCGTCCGTGCGCTGACGCTGGATCTGCGCCTCAAACACATCGCTGTGGTCGGCGACTCCTACACCACCGGTACAGATCTGGGCGGTCTGGGCGCGAGGTCATGGACGGCCCGCACCTGGCGGACGCTCGCCGCGCCCGGGTTGCGCATCACCAGCGATGTCGCGGCCGAGGGCAGGGCCGGATACGGCGCAGTTGGCGACCACGGCAACATCTTTCAGGATCTGACCGACCGCGCGGTTAAAGCGGACGACGACCTGGTGGTGTTCTTCGGTTCGCGCAACGACCAGGACGTCGATCCGGTGTTGTTGGCCCAGCGGGTGCACGCCACGTTTGTTCTCGCGCGGCAGCGCGCGCCGCACGCCAGGTTTCTGGTGATTGGACCGCCGTGGCCGACGGCCGATGTGCCGGTGCCGGTGCTGGTGATCCGCGACGTGCTTGCGGGCGCGGCCTGGGCGGCGCGGGCGGATTTCGTCGACCCGATCGGCGACCGCTGGTTCGTCGACCGCCCCGAGCTGATCGGTTCGGACGGGGTGCACCCCAACGACGCCGGGCATGCGTATATGGCGGAGAAAATCGTCCCGCTGATCCGGTGGCAATTGCTGAAGTAAGCTGGCCTTGAGGCGCAGGTGAGGGCCAAAGCGTCTGGCAGGCAACGGGTTTGATGCCGCGGCGCCCAGCGCCTCAGTCCTCGGCGTGCCTTTCGTAGTCCCAACGTTCAAGGCGCGCTTGCAATTGCAGTAAGCCAAGCCCGGCGACTGGTGCGGCTGCGCTAAGCAGAACCAACAGCATCGGACTCATTTCAGAACCTCCAAAACCCTTTTATTCGTACCACGTTCGCTTTCCCCGCGAGGTTCATTCGCGAAGATTTTCCCACCGGATTCTCCCGATTCATCCGTCTGACAGGGCCTGGTCGGCCAGCGCCCCGATCACGGGGGCCAGCAGTTGTGCATACTCGGTCGTCACGTGGTTGTCGTCGCGGAACACCAGCGTGTTGCCGACGACCATTGGGCACCGATCGGCGGTGCAGAACAGGTCGGTGAGGTCCGCGTAGGAGCCGCCGGCCGCGGCGGTCACCCGCTGCTCGGCGGCGATGCCGTCGCCGTTCACCGCCACTGCCCGGGTGGGCGCGCAGGCCCCGGCGTCGTCGAGGTGTGCGGACAGACAGGTGGGCGCCGACGATTGCGGATCGGCCACCGGTCCCAGCAGCAGGACGTGAGATCCCATGCCGCGCAGCTGCGCGACCACCCGCGCGACGGCGTCGATCCACGCCGGGTCGTAGGAGGCGAAGCTGAAGTCGGCGTGGTAGCGGCGGCTCATGCTCAGCACCACCAGCTTGGGTCGCTCGGCCTGCAGCCGGTTGACGATCTGGGCCCGCCACTGTTCGCACTCGTTGTACTTGCGGCCCAGATAGGGGCTGACGATGGGCAGGTCCAGCAGTGGACAGGTCACCTTGGCCAGCGTCTCCAGCCGCCAGTGCCGCTGCTCGGCCACCTGTTGCAGTGCGGGGTCCCACATCGCCGCATGGGAGTCGCCGATCAGCGTCACTGTGGTGGGCGAAGCGACGTCCGCGGTGGCGCATTCGCTCTGCCCCACATCGCGCCACGAGCGCATGCAGCCGTTGACGAACACCGGGGCCTTGTCGCCCGCGGCGGCGGCCAGCGAGGGGTTCAGGTTAGCCGGGACCTCGCGCCGGGCGGCGGACGTGGCCAGCGCTTCGCGGACCTGAGCGAAGGCCTGCGCGACGGCGGCTTCGTGCGGACCGACCTGCGGGCCGGGGGCGGGTGGCAGCGCAATGATGTTCGCCTGCGGAGCTGCGGCGCCGTGGCCGACCGGGGCCGGTATCGCCGTCAGCAGCACCGCGCAGGCGCAAGCGGCGACGCCGGTGGCGGCGCCGGCCACGGCCAGGCTGGTCTTGGCCGATTTGCGCAGCGCCGCAGCGAACCGGCCGGGGTTCTCCACGGCATGCATGGTGATCACCGCGAGTCCCGCGGACACCGTCGTCGCCGCCAGCCGGCCAGGCAGCCCCCCGGGATCACCAAGCAGCGGCGGCAGCAGCAGCAGCACCGGCCAGTGCCACAGGTACCACGAGTAGGACAACCCGCCGATCGCCCGCATCGCCGGTGGGCACAGCACCCGGCCCACGCCCATGCCGCCGGTGACACACCCGCCGCCGATCACCAATGCCGTACCCAGCACCGGCAGCAGCGCCGACGTACCGGGATAGGGCGTATGCGGACCCAGCTGGGTGCTGGTCAGCAGGATCAGCACGAGACCACCCCAGCCGGCGACCGTGGCGGGCAGCAGCGGCAACCGACGCCACTGGTTGATCGTGAGGGCCACCAGGCCACCGGCCGCCAGTTCCCAGGCCCGGGTGGGCAGCGAGAAGAACGCCCATGGTGGCGACACCCGCGTCCACACCACCGCCGCGGCCAGTGATGCCGCGCCGACCAGGGTCAGCAGCACCGCGTAGGGCGCCGCGCCGGCGGCGCTCCTGCCGATCCGCCTCGTCAGCAACGCGGTGGCGATGATCAGCGCGGGCCAGAGCAGATAGAACTGTTCCTCCACCCCGAGCGACCAGTAGTGCTGGAACGGTGACGGCGGCACGTCGGACACCATGTAGTCCGTGCCCTGGGCGGCGAACCGGTAGTTGCCGACATACAACGCGCTGGCGATGCCGTCGACGAACACCCGTCGGGCCTGCAACGGAGGCAGCACGGCGGCCGCGAAGACCGCGGTGACCACGCCGACGGTGGCCGCGGCGGGTAATAGCCGACGGGCACGGGCGGCGTAGAACCGGCCCAGCGCAACGGTGTTCGTCGCCGCCACCTCGCGCCAGAGCAACCCGGTGATCAGGAAGCCGGAGATCACAAAGAACACGTCGACGCCGATGTAACCGCCGGCGGTACCGGGAATGCCCGCGTGATACGCGACGACCGCAATCACCGCGACGGCCCGCAACCCTTCGATGTCCGGGCGGAACCGTCCCCGCACAGACCTCCCCTCCGCCGTTCGCGGAGAGCCGGAGGTGTCGGCGGATCGCACTGTCATCTCACTTAAGTCGCCATCCAGGCCAGCTCACCGGGGAGTTGCGCTCGCCAATAGTCCACGTCGTGTCCGCCGGGGGAGAAGCTGCCCGCCGGCCGCTTCTTGAGCTGGCCGACGAATTGGCTGGTTGCGAAGAAGAAGCGGTCGCCGATCCCACAGTCGACGCGCAGCGGGATCGAGTTCAGCACCGGCAGCCCGAACACCGTGTTGCGGGTCCAGTCGTCGACGCTGTCGAAGGCGCCGGGCGCTGTGCCGATGTAGGACATGTACAGCGCCGGGCTGATCGCGCAAATCCCGGCGGTGCGGGCCGGGCCCAGCCGGGCGCCCAGCAGCAGCGCGCCGTATCCGCCCATCGACCAGCCCAGGAAGCCCACCCGCGAGGTGTCCATGCCCATCGAGGTCAGCATCGGCAGCAGCTCTTCGAGCACCATCGTGCCGGAGTCCTCGCCGTTGGAGCGCCGGTGCCAGTAACTGCTCGGGCCGCCGTCGACGCCCACGACGGCGAAGGGCGGCTTGCCCTCACTGACCAATTGCGCCAGCGCGTCCTCGACGCCGCAGTCCAGCATCATGTTGGCGTCGCCGTCCTTGCCGTGCAACGCGATCACCGGCCGCAGCATCTTGGTCTGCCCGGGCGGCATGGCGATCACCCAGTTGGTCTTGATCCCGCCGCGGGCCGCCGAGATGAAGGACCCGGTGAGTTTGGTCGGCAGCGTCTTGCCGGCGGTAGGGGGATCGAACGGCGCCGGCGCCATGGGGGCGGCCATCGGCTTGAGTGGATCCAGCAGGCCACTCAACGCCCATACACCGGCCGCTCCGGCGCTGGCGCCTACACCCATGCGTAGCACCGATCGGCGGGTCAAATCGGCCACGGGGGCAATTTTGCCGCGCCGACAGGCCTTTTCGGGACGAGCCACGCCGTATCGCAAGGTACCTGTAATGGCGGCGTGATTTCTCCCCCGCGAACCCGGTGGGCCCCGGTGGTGCCCACGGCGCGGATGTGTTGTGGTTAGCCATGGCTAGCACTTCGCAGCTGCGCCAGGACCTCTCGCAACGGCAGCTCAGCATGATCGCCCTGGGCGGCGTGATCGGCGCCGGGTTGTTCGTCGGGTCGGGCGTGGTGATCGCCAAGACCGGGCCGGCCTCGTTCCTGACCTACGCGATCTGCGGCATGCTGATCGTCCTGGTGATGCGGATGCTGGGCGAGATGGCGACCGCGAACCCCTCGACGGGCTCGTTCGCGGACTACGCGGCGACGGCATTGGGCGGTTGGGCGGGCTTCTCGGTGGGCTGGCTGTACTGGTACTTCTGGGTGATCGTCGTCGGCTTCGAGGCGGTTGCCGGCGGCAAGGTGCTGAACTACTGGTTTCCCGCTCCGCTGTGGCTGCTCTCGCTGGGCCTGATGGTGTTGATGACCGCCACCAACCTGTTCTCCGTGTCGTCCTTCGGCGAATTCGAATTCTGGTTCGCCGGAATCAAAGTCGCGGCGATCATGGCGTTCCTGGCTGTCGGGACGGCCTTTGTGCTGGGTTGGTGGCCGGGCCGGCACCTGGATTTCTCGAACCTGACCTCGCGGGGCGGGTTCTTTCCCGCGGGGGTCGGGGCGGTGTTCGCCGCGGTGGTCGTGGTGATCTTCTCCATGGTGGGCGCGGAAGTCGTCACCATCGCGGCCGCGGAGAGCCGGGACCCCGAGCGGGCCATCGCGCGGGCGACCAGGTCGGTGGTGGCGCGCATCGTGGTCTTCTTCGTCGGTTCGGTCCTGCTGCTGGTGGTGATCACGCCGTGGAACGCGATGGAACCCGGGACGTCGCCGTATGTGGCGGCGCTCAAGCACATGGGATTATCTGGCGCAGACCAGATCATGAACGCGGTAGTGCTGACTGCGGTGTTGTCGTGCCTGAATTCCGGCCTGTACACCTCGTCGCGGATGCTGTTCGTGCTTGCCCGCCGTGGGGAGGCGCCCAGCCGGCTGGTCAAACTGAGCCGCCGTGGGGTGCCCGCCGTCGCCATATTGTTCTCCTCGGTGGTGGGCTTTCTGTGTGTATTGATGGCCTGGCTGTCGCCCGACACGGTGTTCCTGTTCCTGCTCAACTCATCCGGCGCCGTGATCCTGTTCGTCTACCTGCTGATCGCGCTCTCCCAGATCGTGCTGCGACGACGCACGCCCGCCGAGCAGCTGCGGGTCAGGATGTGGCTGTTTCCGGCGCTTTCGGTGCTGACGGCCGCGGGAATCGTTGCGGTGCTGGTGCAGATGGCGTTCGACGACACCGCTCGCAGTCAGCTGTGGCTGAGCCTGCTGTCCTGGGCGGTGGTGGTAGCCGTGTATTTCACCGCACCGTTCACGAGACGAAATGGATTGGCAGGCAACGAAATCAATATGGCGTCGCGGCCGGAGGGTGATCCGCGGCCGAACTGAGCCCGGGACGGCGGATTTGCGGCGGATCCCGTTTGGACCGCTGCAGTACGGGTAATCGGGCGGATCGGGTCGAGGAAGACACGGTGTAAGCAGCCCTGGGAGAAATAAATGTTTGTGCACAATAAAGATTTGCAGTTCGAGGTGCGCGTCAGCCAGCCGGATCCGCGGTTCGCCTCATTGTTGATGGAGCAGTTCGGTGGAGCCAATGGAGAGCTGACCGCCGCCCTGCAGTACTTCATTCAGGCTTTCGTGCTGCGGGAGAAGAATCCCAAGATGTACGACCTCTTCATGGATATCGCCACGGAGGAATTGAGCCATCTGGAAATGGTCGGATCGATGATCACCATGCTGCTGGATGGATTGAACGACGATCTGAAACTGGCCAACGAGCGGTGCGACTGGATGCCCGCGGTGGCCAGCAAGGACGGTCGGGAGCAGGCCATCCACCAGGTGTCGGTGAACCCGATGTTCCTGGTGCTCAGCGGCGGCGGCCCGGACGCGAAAGACTCTGCCGGCAACAACTGGACGGGTGCGTTCATCGACGCCAACGGTGACCCGACGGTGGACCTGCGCAACAACCTGGCCGCCGAGTCGCGGGCGAAGATCGTCTACGAATATCTCAAGCAGTTCACCGACGACCCGGGTGTGCAGGAAACGTTGACATTCCTGATGACTCGCGAGGTGGCGCACTACCAGCAGTTCACCGCCGCCCTTAACGAGCTCCCGGTGAACTTCCCGCCGGGGACCCTTTCGGGTGACTCGCGGTTCCAGAACGTGGCCTTCAACATGTCCAACGGTGGCGAGTCGGTGCGCGGTCCGTGGAACCAGGGTCAGGGTCCGTGGCCGGAGGGCATCGAATGGGAGTACGTGGAGAAGCCGACGGAGGAGTGGCTGGGTAGCACCATCCGGAAGAACAAGGGCGCCGACACCAATCCCGAAGGCTCGCCTGCGGTTCCGGACGAGAAGCCGTTCACGCACGAGCAGCGGATGCCGACCACCTAGATCATTCGGCAGAACAAAGGCCTGGCGGTTCCTATTGCAGGGGCCGCCAGGCCTTTGCTCGTGTTGACGTGTTCGTTGGCGTCAGTGAATCTGCGGGTCCGGCGGGTTGTCGGCCTCACGCCCGGTCGCCACATCGCGCACCATGTCAACCACCGCAGCACCCATCCCCATCGTCTTCTGAGTGATGGAGTCCGACGGTGTATTCGGGTGCGGGCGCGTCGGCGCAACCTTTTTCGCGGTTTCCAGCCGCCTGCCGATCACCTCGAGCTCGTCGTGATCGAGCGCCGCGGCGAACCGGGGCCACACAACGTCTTGTTCGAACATGATGTGCTCGCGACCGGCTATCACGAATTGCCTGAGCGCCTCGTGGTAGCCCGGCTCGCCCGGGTGACCATCCTCGAGCCGCTGCAGTAGCTTCTTTCCGGCCTCCTCCTGCGCGATGGCCTGATCGGCCAGTTCATCGCCGTCGTCGAGGGCACGTCGTACCGCGGGCCAGAAGAACTGCTCTTCGATCGCCTCGTGTTGTGACTCGGCGATGATGAGGTTGTTCACCATCGTTTCCAGGCCGCTGAGTTGCGCGCCGGTGCCTTCCGGTGCTCCGTCAAGCACTTCCAGCATGCCCAACACGCTCTTGTGATCTGCGCGCAGGAATGTCAATGCGTCCATGTGATGGCCTCCCTAACCTGGATGCGCCCGAAGTACCCGCGACGGATCGGCCGAAAACAGCGCGGGACGCAGAAGCCGCAGAAGCCGCAGCGGCGCCGAAAGATTCAGCAAAGGACAGCGCCTCCGTCAGCGCGGGCGCTGACGGAGGCGTGTCCGTGTCAAGGATTAGACAGTCGGCCGGCGACCGGCGGCGGGGTCAACGACGTTGTTGTCCCGGCGACGCTTCAGTCCGGCGAGTCCGGCGAGGCCGAGCAAGCCGGCGAGGCCCCACAGGCCCGAATTGTCGCTTTCCTTGTTGGTGTTTTCCGGCTCAGCCACGGTGGTTGTCGTCGATGACGGGACCGGCGCGTGGTCGACGGTGGCATTGGCGATGCCTGCTCCACCGAAGGTGAGTGCCGAGGCGGCGCAAAGGGTGGCAATTGCGGTACGCATTATTGAGTACTCCTTTTCGATCGTGAACGACCGGAAGCGGATTCGGACCAGAGTTCTCTGATCCGTCGACGTGGAGCAGAAAACTCCGGTGTCGCGGTCGAATTGATACCCCCGCGATTGCACATGAAACATTGTGAAAACCAGAGCTTCACATAACGGATATTCGATTCGCTACCGAGCCGACGCAAGGCGAAATCCCTTGCCATTACGCGAAGTAAATCGGGCCGTCGGCTGTTTCCGCCGCGGCGGGCCGGGGTACCAGAAACGCCATGGTGTCATTGTGGCTTGATAATCGCGGCTCCGTCCCGTGGGCCGACCGAACCTCCCAGAATGTCGGGGGCTCGGCCGATGTCGTCATCGTGGGAGCCGGCATCACCGGTCTGATCACCGCGGTGTTACTGGCCAGGGCGGGTAAGGATGTGTTGGTTCTGGAGGCCCGCACCGTGGCCGCGGGCGCCAGCGGTAACACCACCGCCAAGCTCAGCCTGTTGCAGGGCACCCACTTGAGCAAGATCATCACGCGCCACGGCCGTGGCACCGGGCAGGCCTACGTGCAGGGGAACCGCGAGGGCATGGACTGGGTGCTGCGCCACTGCGATGAGCACGGCATCGACGTGCAACGCGAAGACGCCTACACCTACGCGCAATCGGCCCGCGGCGTGCCCTCGGCACGCGCGGAATGGTTGGCCTGCAGTGCCGTCGGGCTCCCGGTCACCTGGGATGACCGCGCCGACGTCCCGTTCCCCTACCACGGCGGGGTGCGCCTGCCCAACCAGGCTCAGTTCGACCCGGTCCCATTCCTCGACAGCCTGGTCGTGGAGCTGCTCGACCGCGGCGGGCGACTTGTCGAAGGCGCTCGGGTGCGCAAAGTTTCGAGCGAAGGCGATGGTCTGCGGCTGCACGTCAACACCGGCGGAGGCGAGCAGACCGACGAGGGCACCGAGGCTGACGCCGACGTGTTCACCCGGCAATTGGTGCTGGCGACCGGCATCCCGATCCTGGACCGGGGCGGCTATTTCGCCCGGCTGAAGCCCAGCCGGTCCTACTGCATGGCCTACAAAGTGCCGGGTGAGATCACCCGGCCGATGATGATCTCCACCGACTCGCCAACCCGCTCGGTCCGCTACGCGCCCACCGGGGACGGCGAGCTGCTGATAGTGGGCGGCGCCGGGCACACGGTGGGCCGCAAGAAGAGTCCCACCATAGCGCTGGACGAGCTCGACAAATGGACGCGCAAGCACTATCCGGGTGCGGTGCAGACGCATTACTGGTCGGCGCAGGACTACACGCCGATCGACCAGCTGCCGTACGTGGGGCCGATTCTGCCGAACAACGAAAAGATCTTCGTGGCAACGGGTTTCAACAAGTGGGGAATGACCAACGGCCCCGCCGCGGCGTTGGCGCTGTCCAGCCGCATTCTCGGCGGCCGGATGGATTGGGCCGACGCGTTCGCCAGTTGGAGTCCGCACGAGCTGTCGGGCATCACCACCGCGCTGTCAGCCAACCTCGAGGTGGGCTTCAACCTGGCGAAGGGCTGGGTCACGCCGGCAACCCGGATCGGGCGGCCTGAACCGAAGAACGACGAAGGCGGTGTCGTCAGTGGCCCGCCGTGGAATCTGCAGGCCCGCTGCGTGGTCGACGGAGTCGAGCACAAGGTCTCGCCGGTGTGCACGCACCTGGGCGGCATCGTGAATTGGAACGACGCGGACAAGGCATGGGAATGTCCGTTGCACGCATCCCGATTCGCGCCGGACGGCACGCTGCTCGAGGGACCCGCGACGACGGATCTGACCCGGACCAAGTGACCCGGACTAAGTGACCCGGACTAAGTGACTTCCACTCTGCGGGGGGACCCGTCGGCATCGCGGCTGATGAGTCCTTCGGACTCGAATGCGCTCAGCCAGCCACCCATGGGCCACCAGCCCCAGCGCCGATGGAAGATTGCGGCATTGCGCACGATGTCGTCCAGGTGGTCCACGGGTGGATCGGTAACCGGGTGGTATTGGTGGAAGGCGTCCGCTCCGCCCACCCAGCACATCGGGACACCCTGCGCCGCAGCGCATTGCGCAAAGTCGGTGTCCTCGCCGCCGTATCCACGATACTGCTCATAGAATCCGCCGATCCGTCGCCATGTCTGGGCGCGCACGGCGAAAGACAGCGACCAGAACAGCGCGTAGTCCGTCGTGGCCACGACGGTGCCGGGCGCCGGGGCTGGCCGCGCCGGGTGCGGATCACGTTGGTGTCGCAGATCTTTGACGATGTAACCCATCGGCCCGGCCGGCGGCAAATAGGTGACCGGTCCGCA
The DNA here is from genome assembly GCF_001673635.1 of Mycobacterium asiaticum. Classification (GTDB taxonomy): domain Bacteria; phylum Actinomycetota; class Actinomycetes; order Mycobacteriales; family Mycobacteriaceae; genus Mycobacterium; species Mycobacterium asiaticum_C. The sequence goes on along the minus strand of NZ_LZMH01000069.1, from coordinate 375,153 downwards.
CAATAGCGCCTCGCCGTGGTCGTCGGCGGCGCTACGGTACCGCTCGATGAGGTCGCTGCCGGGTATGCAGTCGACGTCAAGGAAGACCAGGAGATCGGCTCCGTTCCGCAGCGCCGCCAAGGCGCCGGCATTGCGTCCCGCTGCCAGCGGCAGTGGGTGGGCAGCCGGGTATTCGAGTACCTCTACCGGTGCGGCCGCGTCGGCGACGGCGTCGGCAATGGTGTTGTCTCCCAGTGCGACGACGATGTGCGTGTCCGGATGCACGGAGCCGGCGGCGAGCCCCTCGAGCTGGCGGCGCAAGTGGGCGGCCCGGCCGTGCACGATGGTGACGACGGCCGTCTTCACCGGGCGCGCGCCCTGCACCGCAGTGCCGTCGATTCGATCGCGGCGGCGGCGCGCTGCGCTGCGCCGGCTACCTGCCAGCGTTGCCACCGCTGCGGATTTCGGGCCCGGGCGTGCGTCAGCAGCGCCGGCCAGGCGCGCTCGTCCGGCCAGTCTTGCGCCACCACGGCGAGCTGATGCCGCCGTAGCATCACAGCGGTGGCCTGCTGCTCGTCGAACGGGCGGGCCTGAGGGATCACGATGGCGGGGCGTTGCGCCGCGGCGATATCGGCAACGCAGCTCTGTCCCGCGTGCGTGACAACGACGTCCGCGGCGCGAATCTCCGGCCACGGGTCGTCTTTCCACGAGCCGTTGCTGCCGCCCAACGCCGTCCAGGTCCAGCCGGGAATTGATGAGTCGCAACCGGATCCGAAGTCACCGCCGGTTCCGCCAAGGACGAGCACGCGCCCGTCATCCGTGCTTTTCAAGTCGTCCCGGCGACCCTCGAATCGGCTGATACCGCCGACATAGCTCGTCTTGTCGTCGTACTGCTTGAGCCAGGCGGGCACGCACAACGCCTTCGGCCACGCGGCCAGGATGTGGTCAGCGATCCGGTGCACCAGCAAATGCGGTGCATCGGTACGCTTTCCGGGCAGGGCTACGACGACCACCGGTGTGCCGAGTAGCCGGACGAACATTGCGACCTCCACCGAGACGTCGACGACCACGACTTCGGGTTGCGCGTCGGCGACCCAATGGGCGATCGCGCTCATCCGGGCGCTGAATCCCGCATCGTGGTGCGGCGCCCAATGCAGTGCACCGTGCGCGGTGGGTTCGCGCACCTCTTCCGCGTGGTCGTCGCGGGGCAACTTGACGATCGCTGAAAATGGATGCGCGCCTTCGATGTTCAGCGAGGTAAGCGCCGTCACCGGCCTGCGCAGCTGGGCGCAGATACTGCTGGCCCGGGCCAGATGGCCGAAGCCGTGGTGGTGGATGTAATAGCCGATCATTCATTCAGTTCCGCAGCGCCACGTCGTTGATCATGTTCCGGTACAGGTCGGCGTACGCGGTGACCATGGCTGTCGCCGAGCAGTGCCGGATGGCACGCTCGCGCACCCGCTTTCGCGGCAGCCGGACCGTCGAGTCGATCGCCGCCGCCATAGCGGCAATGTCGCCTGGGGGCACCAGTCGGCCTGAGTCGTCGTCGATGAGCTCCGGGATGCCGCCGCGCGCGAAGGCCACCACCGGGGTGCCACACGACATCGCTTCCGCGACGACCAGACCGTAGGGTTCGTCCCATGCCGGTGTCGCCAGTGCCGTGCAGGACTCACCTACCAGGCGAGCCAGTTGTTGATGGTCGAGGTGACCGGCGTAACTGATGCTGCCGCGCAGCTGCGGCACAATCCGCTCGACGAAGTAACTTTCATCGGAGATGGGGCCGGCCAGAAGCAGTGGGCGGTCCGCCTGTCGGGCCGCGGCGATCGCCAGATGTGGTGCCTTCTCGGCGGTGATCCGCCCGAACCAGACCAGAGCCGGCCCACCCGGACCGAGCGGCCACATTCGCGTGTCGACTCCGTTGGGGACCACGGCCATATCGTCGATGACCTTGCGCCAGGCATCCGCGGTGTGCCGGGACACCGCGCTGAATCGGGTGCCTCGCCCCGCGGCTGCGTCGATCGCGGATTCCAGCCATGGGGTCGGTGGAGTGTGCACGGTGGTCAGCATCGGAATGGGCAGGGCAGGAGCCATCGCCACCGGCAGGTAATGCAGGCTGTGATTGTGGATCACGTCGAATTGCCGGGCGCCCGGCCCTGCGAGCCACAGCATCAACGACAGGTAGGCGTGGTGGTCCGACATAAAGGCCACGCCGGGCATCGAAATGTCATGGCGCGCCGACTCGGACAGTTCGAGGAAGCGCACCGCCAGGCTCTCGCAGCCCGGGGCCAGGTCGGAGCCGGGAGCGGCGAACAGCGATACCCGATGCCCGCGCGACGCGAGGGCGCGGGACAGGTGACTGACGTGGGCCTCCAGTCCACCGGCGAAGGGTTCCCGAATCGGGAACCGATTCGAGGCAATCACCGCCACCCGCAGCGGATTCGTCATACCAGCACGCTCCGGTAGATCTCGCGGTGCGCAGCGGCCAGTCGCCGGCGCTCGGCGAGGCGGTCCTGCCACCGGGCGCGGTGACCGGATTGTCCTGCGGCCCAACGCTCGTGGGCCGCGCGGATCGCCCGATCCAAGGACAGCTCGTTGAAGTGATCCTCACCCAGGTCGAACACGTGACAGGGTCGCTGTTCACCGTAGAACCCGCAGCTGGGCACCACCACCGCGGTGCCCAGGTCGAAACACGCCTCCAGCCAGCCGGAGTGGGTGCCGAACCGGTACGGCAACACCGATACCGTCAGCGAAGCGAGATAATCCCAGAGTTCGTCGTCGGAGAAATACGGATGTACTCGGACGTCGACGTGGGCGTGGCGGTCGTAGTCCAGCAAGGCTTTGCCGGCCTCGGGGGAGAACCAATAGTTGGCCGGATCGAAGATTTCATCGTGCAGGTTGATCCGCAGGGTCGCATCCGGCAGTGACGACGTGATCTCGGTCAGCGCGGCCACCACGGGCAGCGGATCCATGTTGGCGCGCAGACTCTTTGCGTGCACGCCGACCACGAAGCGGCGCTCGCGTGCGCGGGGATGCTCGATACGGTCCCGGTCCAGGACATGGGGGTGCGGCAATACCCGGGCCTGCCGCTGCCACCGGCGCCAGATCTCCCGGGCCGCACCGGGCGTCAGCGTGATCAGTTCGTCCGCGGCGGCGATCAGCACGTTCTGCTGCTCGACATGCGCCGCTGGCTCCCCGTGATGCGGATTGCGCAGGTCGTGCACCGTGTACACGAACGGCTTGTCGTGCATTTTGAGTTCCTGGACCACTTCGGTCAGCACCTCGGGACCCGTGGCGTCGAAACCGAAGTGGACGTGGAACACGTCGAAATCCTCGTGATGATCACTCACCCAACCTGGCTCCAGCATCAACGGTGGCCACCAGCCGCCCGGCACCGTGCGACCGTCGACGGGAACCGGGTCGTCAAGTCGCACAACGTTGTCGGTAGCGGGGTCGGCAAGGTGGCGCACGTAGACGTGGGAACCTGGCACCGAAGCGACCCGCAGCAACGACGTTCACCCCCAAGGCATGGTGAGGTGCTGGGTTCATTCCAGTGGTGGAGCCCAGCGACGAAAGCGTTCCTGACTGCTGAAGAACGAGCGAGTGCTGACATACCCGGGAGTCGAAGCGTCAAACGTGGTTTACCGGAGGAGTCAGGGGCTATCCAGCTATGCCTCAGCGACTCGACACATCCGGAAAGGAACGGGCATGGGATTTCCCGAGCAGCAGCAGGACGTTCCCGGCATGCAGAGCCGAATGGACCCGGTTCCCGATTGCGGGGAAGACAGTTACCGGGGCTCGGGAAGGCTGACCGGCAAGAGCGCGATCATCACCGGAGGCGATAGCGGGATCGGCCGTGCGGTGGCCATCGCATTCGCCCGGGAAGGCGCCGACGTGCTGATCTCGTACCTGAACGAGGACGAGGACGCCCGGGACGTTGCGCGTTACGTCGAAGAGGCCGGGCGCAAGTGCGTCCTGGTGCCCGGCGACCTGTCCGACCCAAAGCACTGTCGCGCGGTCGTGGACCGCGCCGTCGCGGAATTCGGCCGCATCGACGTGCTGGTCAACAACGCCGCCTACCAGATGATGCATGACGAGCTCGACGAGATCTCCGATGAGGAGTGGGACCACACGTTCAAGTTGAACGTCGGGGCGTACTTCTACCTGACCAAGGCGGCCCTGCCGCACATGGGGCGAGGCGCGTCGATCATCGGAAGTTCGTCGGTCAACTCCGACGCGCCCAACCCGAAGCTGGCGCCCTACGCCGCGACGAAGGCGGCCATCGCCAACTTCTCGGCGAGTCTCGCTCAGCTTCTGGGCCCCAAGGGGATTCGGGTGAACAGCGTGGCACCCGGCCCGGTGTGGACGCCGCTGATCCCCGCGACCATGCCGGCCGAGAAGGTGGAGTCGTTCGGGGATAACGTGCCGCTGGGCCGTGCGGGACAGCCCGCGGAACTGGCCCCGGTGTATGTGCTGCTCGCCTCGGACGATGCGAGTTACGTATCCGGCGCGCGGGTCGCGGTGACCGGCGGCAGGCCCATTCTCTAGCTCAACTCCACTGCCGCTCGATCGTCTTGACCAAGGCGGTCACGGTGGCGTTCACCGGTGCCTCGACGCCGACCCGAGCGCCCTGACGGGGGATCGCGCCGTTGATGACGTCGATCTCGCTGACCCGGCGCGCCTCGTGGTCCAGCAGCGCCGAAGGTTTGGCGTTCGGCATCGCGGCCCCGAAATCCCGGACGTGCGCGACCGGATCGGTGACGGCGATCCCAATTCCCAACGCGCGTGCGACGTTCCATGCCTCCGTGGCCGCTGCCCGGCTGACCGGGCCCATCTCCGGATCGTCCATCAGCTCTCCGACGGTGAGGTGGGTCAGCGCGCACGGCCCGCTGTAGGCGACGTTGCAGATCAGCTTCTCCCACTGCATCGCGGCGATGTCGGTGACCGCGGCCGCCTCGAACCCGGCCTGAGTCCAGATGGTGGCGATCGAGTGAACCGTGTTCTGCGGCAACGAGGAATAGGCGCCGAAGCGCATCGCGCGCATGGCGTTGTGGTGCACGTGGCCGGGCCCGAGCCGGGCGGCACCGAACCCGCTGGCGATGCCGACCGCCACCCGCTGCTCTCCGACGATGCCGGCGACCGTGTCGGCCGAGCCGAGCCCGTTCTGGATCGTCAGTACCGGCGTATCCGGTCCCAGCATCGGAAGCGCCTGCTGTGCAGCGGTTGTCACGTCGGCGGCCTTCACGGCGAGCACGATCAGGTCCATCGTTTCGGCGGGTGCGGCGGTCGCGGCGCGCAGTGGCACCGTGTCGTCGTAACCGGGACCGCTCACCCGCAGCCCGTTGCGGGTGATATGAGCGACGCTGGCTTCGGAGCGGTCGACGACCAACACCTCGTCACCCGCCATGGCCAGTCTGGCGGCGTAGATGGATCCCATTGCACCGCAACCGATTATGGCGATCTTCAACAGTGCGCTCCCCGGCTCATGTGGTCATCTCGGCAATCACCTGGGCCAGGCCGGACTTCTGCTCCAGCCCGAATCCCGGCGCGTCCGTCGGCGCGATCCGACCGTCGGCCAGGGTGCAGCCCGCCGAGTAACCGCCGAACGGCTGGAATACTCCCGGATACGACTCGCACCCGCCCAATCCCAGGCCGGCCGCGATGTGCAGGTTGATCAGGTGCCCGCCGTGCGGAAAGGCGCGCCGCCGGTCGAAGCCGTGCGCCTCCAGCACCCCGAGCATGAGCGCGTACTCGCCCAGACCGTAGCTCAGCCCGGCGTCCATCTGGAAAACATCGCGGCCCGGCCGCATACCGCCGTAGCGAAGGAGATTCGTGACATCCGGTACCGAGAACAGGTTCTCACCGGTGGCCACCGCACCCTCATAGCAGGCCGTCACAGCGCTGTTGAGCTCGAAATCCAGTGGGTCGCCGGGCTCCTCGTACCAGCGCAGCCCGTACGGCGCCAACGCCGTCGCCCACCGCAACGCGGCCGCGCGGTCGAACCTGCCGTTCGCGTCGACCGCCACCCGTTGGCCGGCGCCGACGATGTCGATGGCCGCCTCGATGCGCGCGGTGTCCTCACGTACGTCCGCGCCGCCGATCTTGATCTTGACGGCGTCGTAGCCCTGTTCCAGGTAACCGCGGATCTCGTCGCGCAGGCCGTCGACGCCGCGGTCGGGGTAGTAATAGCCGCCGGCCGCGTACACCGGCACCGCATCGGCGGGCTCCCGTCCGAAGCGGCGCGCGATCGTGGCGAAGGCGGGCTCGTCATCGAGCTTGGCGAGCAGATCCCAGCAGGCCAACTCCAGCGCCGCGGCCGCCGCGGCGCGGTCACCGTGTCCGCCGGGCTTCTCGTCGGTAAGGGCGCGGGCTGCGACGGCGCTCGGGTCAAGGCGCCCAGTCTCGTCCAGCAGCGTCTCGGGTGGCGCCGCCAGAACCCGCGGGATCAGGCGATCGCGCAGGATGCCGCTCTGGGCGAACCGGCCGATCGAGTCGAAGGCCACCCCCACCACCGGCTTGCCCGCCCGCACGACGTCGGTCACCAGCGCGACCAGCGACACCGTGTGGCTGGCGAAGCTCACAACCGCGTTGGCGGGTGCGCCCTCGAGGCCGACCGGCCGCTCGAGGATCGCTGTGATCCGCATCGCGCTCAGGAAGTCCGGTCGAGCAACAGCACTTCCTCGAAGGGCAGCGCGCCGAACACCGACTTCCAGGCTCCGTCTACCTGCTGGGCCGCTTCATCCTTGCTGACCACCCGCGGGTTACTGACCCCGAACGTCTTGGCCCTGCGTCGCACCTGTGCGCCGCCGGCCGCCCGGATGTTCTTCAGCCAGTCCCGGTCGGGGCCATAGGCCAGCGGAATCGCCAGGCCAGGCGTGCCGTCGGTACTGGTGTAGAAGGCATTCACCGGAGTGCGGTAGGCCTTGCCTGAACGCCGGCCGACATGCTCGACAATCGCGAAAGGTGGTAGCCAGCCCGCCCACATGCGCTGGATGGGGTTGGTCACGTAGCGGTTGATCCGGGCGAGGCGTTGGGGAAATCGCATGATCGCCATCCAACTCGCCGGCCCCGGGCAAGGACAACCCGAGTGATCTCTTACACCCTGTAGTTGAACGAGCCGCGGGGGCTGGGACACTAGTCGTCATGGGGACTGACCAGGTGAAGGCGCAGACTCGCGCGTCCGCGCAGCTGTTCGCCGATGCCTGCGCGGTGATCCCTGGCGGCGTGAACTCCCCGGTCCGGGCGTTCAACGCGGTGGGCGGCACCCCGCGCTTCATCACGGAGGCACAGGGCTGCCGGCTCACCGACGCCGATGGCAATACCTACGTCGACCTGGTCTGCTCCTGGGGTCCGATGATCCTGGGCCACGCGCATCCCGCGGTGGTTGAGGCCGTCGCCACCGCGGCTGCCCACGGCCTGTCCTTCGGCGCCCCCACACCCGCCGAGACCGAGCTGGCTGCCGAGATCATCGGACGGGTCGCGCCCGTCGAGCGGCTCAGGCTGGTGAACTCCGGCACCGAGGCCACCATGAGCGCGATCAGGTTGGCGCGCGGATTCACCGGCCGGCCCAAGATCATCAAGTTCTCCGGCTGCTACCACGGGCACGCCGACGCACTGCTGGCCGACGCGGGCTCGGGTGTGGCCACCCTGGGTCTGCCGTCCTCGCCCGGCGTCACCGGCGCGGCGGCGGCGGACACGATTGTGTTGCCCTACAACGACATCGATGCGGTTCGGGAAGCGTTCGCGGCGCACGGTGAGCTGATCGCCGCGGTGATCACCGAGGCCAGCCCGGGCAACATGGGCGTGGTCCCGCCGGCGCTCGGCTACAACGCGGCGCTGCGCACGATCACCGCCGAGCACGGCGCGCTGCTGATTTCCGATGAGGTGATGACGGGCTTCCGGGTCAGCCGAAGTGGTTGGTACGGAATCGATCCCGTCGACGCGGACCTGTTCACCTTCGGCAAGGTGATGAGCGGCGGGCTGCCGGCCGCGGCGTTCGGCGGCCGGGCCGCGGTGATGGAGAAGCTGGCGCCGCTGGGGCCGGTGTATCAGGCCGGCACCCTGTCGGGAAACCCGGTGGCGATGGCGGCCGGATTGGCGACGTTGCGGGCCGCCGACGACGCGGTGTACGCCGCGCTGGACGCCAACGCCGACCGGCTGGCCGCGCTGCTGGCCGATGCGCTTACCAATGCCGGTGTAGCACACCAGATTCCGCGGGCCGGAAACATGTTGAGCGTATTCTTCTCCGAGACGCCGGTGACCGATTTCGCGGCCGCACGCGCCAGCCAGACCTGGCGTTTCCCGCCGTTCTTTCATGCGTTACTCGACGCGGGGGTCTACCCGCCGTGCAGTGCATTCGAGGCCTGGTTCGTCTCCGCGGCGCTGGATGACGACGCCTTCGACCGGATCGCGAACGCTCTACCCGCCGCGGCCCAAGCCGCGGCACAGGAGGAAAAACCCTGATGGCCGAGACAACCCGGGTGCACGTGGTGCGCCACGGTGAGGTGCACAACCCCTCCGGGGTCCTGTACGGGCGGCTGCCCGGATTCCGGCTGTCCGAGACCGGTGCGGCGCAGGCCGCCGCTGTCGCCGACTTCCTGGCCGACCGGGACATCGTCGCGGTGATCGCATCCCCACTGCAGCGGGCGCAGGAGACCGCCGCGCCGATCGCCGCCCGGCACAACCTGCCAGTGGACACCGACCCCGACTTGATCGAATCGGCCAACTTCTTCGAAGGCCGCCGGGTCGGCCCGGGTGACGGGGCGTGGCGCGATCCGCGGGTGTGGTGGCAGCTGCGCAACCCGTTCACGCCGTCCTGGGGAGAGCCGTACATCGAGATCGCGACCCGGATGGCTACCGCGGCGGATAAGGCGCGGGTGCGCGCCGCCGGCCACGAGGCGGTGTGCGTCAGCCATCAGCTGCCGGTGTGGACGCTGCGCATGCACCTGACCGGCAACAAGCTGTGGCACGACCCGCGAAAGCGGGAATGCGGCTTGGCCTCGGTGACGTCGCTGGTCTACGACGGTGACCGGCTGGTCGACGTGGAGTACTCCGAACCGGCGGCGCCTCGATAATGCGATGGCTGATCGCCGCGGCGGTGCTGATGGGTGTGCTCACCGGGTGCTCCGGGCGCGACGCCGTCGCGCAGGGCGGCACCTTCGAGTTCGTCTCCCCGGGCGGTAAGACCGACATCTTCTACGACCCGCCCGAAAGCCGCGGCCGACCCGGTGCACTGTCCGGGCCCAGCCTCCTGGACCCGGCCCGCACCCTGTCTTTGGACGACTTCCGCGGTCAGGTTGTCGTCGTCAACGTGTGGGGCCAGTGGTGCGGCCCGTGCCGCGCCGAGATAACCCAGCTGCAACGGGTGTACGACGCGACTCGCGAGTCCGGTGTCTCGTTTCTGGGGATCGACGTCCGCGACAACAGCCGCGACGCCGCGCAGGACTTCGTCACCGACCGGCACGTGACCTTTCCATCGATCTACGACCCGCCGATGCGCAGCCTGATCGCGTTCGGCGGCAAGTATCCGACCACCGTCATCCCGTCGACATTGGTGCTGGACCGGCAACACCGGGTGGCCGCGGTGTTCCTGCGCGAGCTGTTGGCCGAGGACCTGCAGCCGGTCGTCCAACGGGTCGCCGCGGAGGCTCCGGCACCGACGCCGGGACCGCAATGACCGGCTTCGCCAACATCGCCGCCGCCGGGCCGCTGATTGTGGCCCTGGGCGCGTGCCTGCTCGCCGGGCTGGTGTCGTTCGCGTCGCCGTGCGTGGTGCCGCTGGTGCCGGGCTACCTGTCCTACCTGGCGGCCGTGGTCGGAGTGGACGAGGCAGACGGTCGGGGCACCCTGAAGGCCCCGCCCGCGGCGCGCTGGCGAGTCGCGGGCTCCGCGCTGCTCTTCGTCGCCGGGTTCACCACGGTGTTCGTGCTGGGCACGGTCGTGGTGCTGGGCATGACCACCGCGCTGATCACCAACCAACTGCTACTGCAGCGCATCGGCGGCGTGCTGACCATCGTGATGGGATTGGTGTTCATTGGGCTGATCCCGGCCCTGCAACGCCAGGCCCGGTTCACGCCGCGGCAGCTGACCACGGTGGCAGGTGCGCCGCTGCTCGGCGCGGTGTTCGCGCTGGGCTGGACCCCGTGTCTTGGGCCCACCCTGACCGGCGTGATCACCGTCGCCTCAGCCACCGACGGCGCGAACGTGGCGCGGGGGATCGCTTTGGTGATCGCCTACTGCCTGGGATTGGGGATTCCGTTCGTGTTGCTGGCGTTCGGTTCGGCGCAAGCGGTCGCGGGCCTGGGCTGGCTGCGCCGCCACACGCGAGCGATCCAGATCTTCGGCGGCACGCTGCTGATCGCCGTCGGTGCGGCCCTGGTCACCGGGGTGTGGAACGACTTCGTGTCCTGGCTGCGCGATGCATTTGTCTCCGACGTCAGGCTGCCCATCTGATGGCGCCAGAGCTCCCGCGAGCAGACGCGAAAGCACCCAAAATGGCACATTTTGGGGTGCTTTTGCGTCTGCTCACCCAAAAAGGGCGCAACACTTGGCGGTCGCTGACGTCCATGGGGACCGCGCTGGTCTTGCTCTTCCTGCTCGCGCTCGGCGCGATTCCCGGCGCCCTGTTGCCGCAGCGGAGCCTCAACGCCGGCAAGGTCGACGAATACCTGCACACCCACCCGATGATCGGACCGTGGCTCGACGAGCTACAGGCGTTCGACGTGTTCTCCAGCTTCTGGTTCACCGCCATCTACGTCCTGCTGTTCGTGTCCCTGGTCGGCTGCCTGACGCCGCGGATCCTCGAGCACGCACGCAGTCTGCGGGCCACCCCGGTGGCCGCGCCGCGCAATCTGGCCCGGTTGCCCAAACACGCCGAGGCCGAAGTCGTCGGCGACCCCGAAAGCCTGGCCGCCACCATCACCGGCCGGCTGCGCGGCTGGCGCACCGCGACCAGACGCCACGGCGACACGGTCGAGGTGTCCGCGGAGAAGGGCTACCTGCGCGAGTTCGGCAACCTGGTCTTCCACTTCTCGCTGCTGGGCTTGCTGGTCGCGGTCGCCGCCGGAAAGCTGTTCGGCTACGAGGGCAACGTGATCGTCATCGCCGACGGCGGCCCCGGCTTCTGCTCGGCTACGCCGGCCGCGTTCGACTCGTTCCGCGCCGGCAACACCGTCGACGGCACCTCGCTGCACCCGGTCTGCCTGCGCGTCAACGACTTTCAGGCCCACTACCTGCCGTCGGGGCAGGCCACCTCGTTCGCCGCCGACATCGCCTACCAGGCCGGCGACGACCTCACGTCGAACACCTGGCGGCCCTACCGGCTCGAGGTGAACCACCCGCTGCGCATCGGCGGGGACCGGGTGTACCTGCAGGGCCACGGCTATGCCCCCACCTTCACGGTGACGTTCCCGAACGGGCAGGCCAGGACCTCGACGGTGCAGTGGCGGCCGGACAACCCGCAGACCCTGCTGTCGTCTGGCGTCGCGCGCATCGACCCCCCGGCCGGCAGCTATCCGACCGCCGAGGAGCGGCGCAAACACCAGATCGCGATCCAGGGGTTGCTGGCACCCACCGAGCAGCTCGACGGCACCCTGCTGTCGTCACGCTTCCCAGCGCTCAATGACCCCGCGGTGGCCATCGACATCTACCGCGGCGACACCGGCCTGGACACCGGGCGGCCGCAGTCGCTGTTCAACCTGGATCCCCGCCTGATCGAACAAGGCCGGCTGACCAAGGAGAAGCGGGTCAACTTGCGCGTCGGGGAGCAGGTGCGCATCGACCAGGGCCCGGCGGCGGGCACCACGGTCCGCTTCGATGGCGCCATACCGTTCGTCAACCTGCAGGTATCGCACGATCCCGGGCAGATCTGGGTGCTGGTCTTTGCGATCACCATGATGGCCGGGCTGCTGGTGTCACTACTTATCCGCCGGCGCCGGGTGTGGGTTCGTCTCACACCGGCAGGGGAGCCTCAAGGTACGGTCAACGTCGAACTGGGCGGCCTGGCGCGTACCGACAACTCCGGATGGGGTGACGAGTTCGAGCGGCTGACCGAGCGGTTGACGGCAGGGTTGGGCGAATCCAGCGCGCCCACCGGAATCCCCGCCAAGGCCGGAAGGGACCTCACATGAATACCCAGCACGTGAACATCGGGCTGGCCCGCTACTCCGACTGGGCCTTCACCTCCGCGGTGGTGGCGCTCGTGGTTGCGCTGCTGCTGCTGGCCTGCGAACTGGCCTACGTGCGCACCCGGAAACTCGAACCGGCGGCTGTCGGAAGCAGGGGCGGCGCCGTCACCACCGACAGCGCCACCCCCGGCGTCGTCGCGGACACTCCGAGCCGGCCGTTCGACGAACGCGTCGGCCGCGCCGGTCTCGCCGTCCTCTACCTCGGCATTGCCCTGCTGTTGGGCTGCATCGTGCTGCGCGGCCTGGCCACCATGCGGGTGCCCTGGGGCAACATGTACGAGTTCATCAACCTGACCTGCCTGTCCGGGCTGGTTGCCGGTGCCGTCGTGCTACGCCGCCCGCAGTACCGGCCGTTGTGGGTGTTCCTGCTGCTCCCGGTGCTGATCCTGCTGACCGTGTCCGGCCGCTGGCTCTACGCCAACGCGGCACCTGTGATGCCGGCCCTGCAGTCGTACTGGCTGCCCATCCACGTCTCGGTGGTCAGCCTCGGCTCGGGCGTGTTCCTGGTGGCGGGCATCGCCAGCATCCTGTTTCTGCTGCGCACCTCGCGGCTGGGCGAACCGGGTGCCGAGGGCCAACTGGCGCGGCTGGTGCACCGCTTTCCCGACGCGCAGACGCTCGACCGGATCGCTTACCGAACCACCATCTTCGCCTTCCCGGTGTTCGGCTTCGGGGTCATCTTCGGTGCGATCTGGGCCGAGGAAGCCTGGGGCCGGTACTGGGGCTGGGACCCCAAAGAAACCGTGTCGTTCATCGCATGGGTGGTGTACGCCGCCTACCTCCATGCCAGGTCAACGGCCGGTTGGCGGGATCGCAAGGCGGCCTGGATCAACGTCGCCGGGTTCGTGGCCATGGTCTTCAATCTGTTCTTCGTTAACCTGGTGACCGTTGGCCTGCACTCGTATGCGGGCGTGGGCTGACCCGAGCGTGACCGACCCGAACAAGCGGGCAACAAGGGGGAGCACGAGTGTCAGAACATCCAACGCCGGGCGCGGGGGCGCCGCGGGTCCACCCGGGTACCGGGGCGGCCGACGTCAGCCCCGAGCAGCCGACCGTGCAGGCTCAAGCGCCGCTGGGCGTGGAACCGCCGGTGGACGCCACGGCTGAGGCGCCGACCCGTGCGTTCGCGGGTTTCCGCACCGAGCGCCGGCTGTCGGCGCCCACTGACCCCCCGCCGCCGCCCCCCGCCGACGCGCCGCAGTGGGATCCGGGGCCGACGACCGGCCCGGTGTCCGGTGTGACACGGGTCGACCCGACCGCCTACGGCGCCTACTACCCGGGCCCGCCGGAGGACTCCGGCATCGAAGAGCGGCCCCAGTTCCGTCCTGAGCCGCTGCCGCACGCGCCGTATCCCGAGCTGTCCACCACCGTCCTGCTCAAGCCGGTGAAGCCGCCGCCATCGGAAGGCTGGCGCCGGCTGCTGTACGTGCTGTCGGGTCAGCTGATCAACCTGGGGGAGAGTCCCCGGGCGATGAAGCACAACAATCTGGTAGCTCAGATCAACCGGCCGCTGCGTGGTTGTTACCGCATCGCGGTGCTGTCATTGAAGGGCGGCGTCGGCAAGACGACGATCACTGCGACTCTGGGATCCACCTTCGCGTCCGTGCGGGGTGACCGGGTGGTCGCCGTGGACGCCAACCCCGACCGCGGCACCCTGAGCCAGAAGCTGCCGCTCGAAACCCCGGCCACCGTGCGACACCTGCTGCGGGACGCCGAGAGCATCGACCGCTACAGCGACATCCGCGGCTACACCTCACAGAACAAGGCCGGGCTGGAGGTGCTCGCCTCCTCGAGCGACCCGACATTGTCGGAGGCATTCAGCTCCGAGGACTACACGCGCAGCCTGGACATCCTGGAACGCTTCTACGGCCTGGTATTCACCGACTGCGGCGCGGGACTGCTGCATTCGGCAATGTCGGCAATCCTGGCCCGGTCCGACGTGCTGATCGTGGTCGCGTCGGGCTCCATCGACGGGGCCCGCAGCGCGTCGGCGACGCTGGACTGGCTGGACGCCCACGGCCATGAGGACCTGGTGCGCAACGCGATCACCGTCATCAACGCCGTGCGGCCGCGGGCCGGCAAGGTCGACATGGACAAGGTGATCGAACATTTCGCGCGCCGCTGCCGGGCCGTGCGGGTAGTTCCTTACGACCCGCACCTGGAAGAGGGCGCCGAGATCGAACTGGACCGGCTGAATCGGGACACCCGCGAGGCGCTGCTCGAGCTGGCGGCGGTGGTCGCCGACGGCTTCCCCGGTGACCAGCGGCGCTCCAACCCGCAGTTCGTCTAGCGCGGTTTGTTGTCGCCCAATCGACGCAGGAACTCCGGATCGTCGTCAGGTCCGATGACACGCGTCTTCGGCGGGCTGGTCTGTGACCGCGCCGCACGCCAGCCGAGATAGATCAGCGTCCCCAGAATAAGGACGACGAGCAGGTAAAGCACTCGACACCTCCTCTGAGCGAATATACCCGCGGCGGGCCTGTCGCTAGGCTCAAGCTGTGTCAGAAACGCCTAGCGACAAGCCCACTCGGGTTCCGTCCCGCGGTCGCGGCGTCGCCGACGTCCTGCTTTACGTCGCGGCGCGGCTGCTGCTGGTGGTGGTGATCACTGCTCTGATCTACGGCGCGGGCCGGCTGATCGGGGTGACCGACTTCCCGCTCACGGTCGCCGCACTGGGCGGCCTGGTCATCTCCATGCCGCTGGGAATGTGGGCATTCGGGCCGCTGCGCCGGCGCGCCACGGCCACGCTTGCCGCCGCCGGGGAACATCGCCGTGCCGAGCGGGACCGGTTGCGGGCCCGGCTGCGGGGGGAGACGCCGGCCGCCGACGAGGGGCCGGCCGCAGGCTGAGCCTCAGCTGTCGCTGTGCAGCGGCATGCGTACCACCTGCGCGGCGTAGGTGAGTCCGGCGCCGTAGCCGATCAGCAGCGCCAGATCGCCGGGCTGGGCCGCCCCGGTGTCCATCAGTTCCGCGATGGCCAGCGGGATGGACGCCGCGGAGGTGTTCCCGGAGTGTTCGATGTCGTTGGCGACGACGGTGTCCGGCCGCAACTGCAGGTTCTTGACCAGCAACTCGTTGATGCGGCTGTTGGCCTGATGGGGGACGAACACGTCGATCTGATCCGGCCCGACACCGGCTGCCTCCAGCGCGCGGCGGCCGACATCGCCCATCTTGAAGGCCGCCCAGCGGAAGACCGCCGGACCCTCGAGCCGCACGAACGGCCGTGGGCCGGAGGGATTCTGCGCGAACGTGATCCAGTCGATGTCCTGGCGGATCGCGCCGGACTGCTCGCCGTCGCTGCCCGCCACCGTGGGCCCGATGCCCTGGGTGGGTGTCTCGCCGACCACCACCGCGGCCGCGCCGTCGGCGAAGATGAAGCAGTTGCCGCGGTCGTGCATGTCTATCGTCGGGGACAGTTTCTCGGTGCCGACCACCAGCATCTTGCCGGCGCCACCGGCGCGGATCATGTCCGCTGCGGTGCTCAGCGCGTACCCGAACCCAGCGCAGCCGGCGGACAGGTCGAAGCCCAGCACGTCGTTGGCGCCCAACGCCGCCGCGACCATCGGGGCGGCCGGCGGCGTCTGCAGGAAATGGGTGTTGGTGGTGACAATCACGCCGTTGATATCGGCCGGAGTCAGCGAGGCGTTCTTCAATGCCCGCCGACAGGCTTCGGTCGCCATCGACGCCGCGGATTCGTCGTCCGCGGCGAACCGGCGGGACTTGATCCCGGTGCGCGAGTAGATCCATTCGTCGGAGGAGTCGATGTTCTGACAGATCTCCTCGTTGGTGACGACTCGCTCAGGGCGGTAGGCGCCGACGCTGAGCAACCCGACTTTCTTCGGGCCGTTGATCGTCGCGATCTCAGTCATAGCGATGTCCTTCCCGCCGCAGTAATCGGTCGAATCTGCCGCTGGGGCTTGATCGACTCTATGCGTGCTCGCTGCGCGCGTGCACCGGGGTCGAGCACAGACGTCGGATTACCGCAACTTGGACAGGCAAAGGACGATCGGCGGACGGTAGGCCTGTGTCCGCACCCACTGGCTGCCGGGGCAATCGGACGTGCTGGTGGTGCGTTTGGTGACCTTGTCCGTCGCGGCACTTGAACCGCAGGCGGCGGGCGAAATTGTCACCTCCCTGCTGCCGTCCTTCTTTTTCGCTCCGGTAACCCGGCGGATGCAATCGCCGACGCGAGCGTCCTTGATCGCCCGCGCCGTCGCGTCCGGAACCCCGACGGGGGTTTCGGATGTGGTCGGGGTGCTTCGCGATCGTGAACCCGCGTTGCTGTGCAGCGCCGAGTTCACCGACGCCATGAACACCAGCACGCCGACCAGCCCGATGATCCCCAGGATTGTCCCGATGTATCCCAGCACCAGCCCGGCGATGGCAAAGCCGCGGCCGTCCTCGCCGGTGCGTTTGATCTGGGAAAGCGAGATGTGTCCGAAGACGATCCCCAACGGCGCCAGGACCAGCGATGTGACGAGCGCCGCGATCGCCAGCGAGTTGGTGGAACGGCTGACCGGATACGGCGGATAGGACCCAGGCGGCGGTCCCGGCGGTCCCGGCGGTCCCGGCGGCGCGGTCGGCCCGGGCGTCCCGGGCGGCGGCGCAGGCAGACGCTGAGTCGCATCGTCGAGCCGCTCACTCATCAGAACTGTTCCCTCCGGCCCGCGCTTATCTTGTAGCGCAACACATTTGAGCAAGTAAAACACAACGGACCAGCCGGCGCCGGGGAACTCCGCGCGGTCAACCGGCCAGGGACAGCGCCAACGCGACCGCGGCGGACCACACCACCATGGCCAGCCCGGTGTCGCGCAGTACCGGGATCAACTCCGGTCCACTCAGGCCCGCGCGCACCGGCCGGTCGGCGCGCAGCGCCAGCGGCGTAGCCACCAGTCCCACCGCGCACCACGGCGTCGCCGCGAGCAGAGCGAACGTCAGAACCCCGGCGGTGGCCAGCAAAGCGTGGTAGAGCAGCCGGGTGCGGCGGTCACCCAACCGCACCGCGAGGGTGATCTTGCCGGATTCGGTGTCGGTGGGAATGTCGCGCAGATTGTTGGCGACCAGCACCGACGACGACAACGCCCCGACCGCGACCGCCAGCACCAGACCCACCCAGTCCACCCGCAAGGCCTGGGTGTACTGCGTGCCCAGGACGGCGACCAGGCCGAAGAACACGAACACCGCGGCCTCGCCCAGCCCCGAGTAGCCGTACGGCTTAGACCCGCCGGTGTACAGCCAGGCCCCAGCGACGCACCCCACACCGACCGCGATCAGCCACGGCGCACTGACCAGCGCCAGCGCCAGTCCCGCCACGCTGCCGACGAACAGGCTGACCAGCGCCGCGGTCAGCACCGCGCGCGGCGTCGCCAGCCGGGCACCCACCAGCCGCACCGGGCCGGCCCGCACGTCGTCGGTGCCCCGGATGCCGTCGGAGTAGTCGTTGGCGTAATTCACCCCGATGACGAAGGCGAGGGACACGGCCAGAGCCAGCAGCGCCTTCCACCACACGGCGGCATGCAGCCACGCCGCGGCGCCGGTGCCGGCGATTACCGGCGCGACCGCGTTCGGCAGGGTCCGCGGGCGCGCTCCGGCGATCCACTGCGCAAAACTGGCCACCAGGGCATCCTGCCTCATGCATCACAATGGGCGGATGCTCGGAGTCATCGGCGGTAGCGGCTTCTACACATTTCTCGGATCCGACACCCGTACGGTGTACCCCGAGACCCCGTGGGGCGCGCCCAGCGACCCGATCACGATCGGCGCCATCGGCCGGCACGAGGTCGCGTTCCTGCCCCGGCACGGCGCCCGTCACCAGTACTCGCCGCACACCGTCCCGTACCGGGCCAACATGTGGGCGCTGCGCGCGCTGGGGGTCCGGCGGGTGTTCGCGCCGTGCGCGGTCGGCAGTCTGAACCCGCTGCTGGGACCCGGGACGGTGGTGGTGCCCGATCAACTGGTGGACCGCACCAGCGGCCGCCCGGACACCTACTTCGACAGCGGCGGGGTGCACGCGAGCTTCGCCGATCCGTACTGCCCGACGCTGCGCAGCGCGGTGACCGATCTGCCGGATGTGGTCGACGGCGGCACCATGGTGGTGATCCAGGGTCCGCGGTTCTCCACCCGCGCGGAGAGCCAGTGGTTCGCGGCCGCCGGCTTCAGCCTGGTCAACATGACCGGCTACCCGGAGGCCATCCTTGCTCGCGAACTCGAATTATGTTACGCGGCAATAGCCCTGGTCACCGATGTGGATGCCGGTGTGGCCGTCGGGGAAGGGGTGAAGGCCGCGGAGATCTTCGCCGCCTTTGGCGAGAACATCGTGCGGCTCAAGCAACTCGTGCAGACCGCGATCGACAACGTGGCCGACGAGCGCACCTGTACCCACTGTCTGCAGCACGCCGGTGTCCCGCTGCCGTTCGAGCTGCCGTGAGAGTCCTGCTCACCGGCGCGGCCGGTTTCATCGGCTCTCGGGTCGACGCGGCGCTGCGGGCCGCGGGCCACGAGGTGATCGGCGTGGACGCTTTGCTGCCCGCTGCGCACGGCCCGAGTCCCGTTCTGCCGGAAGGCTGTCACCGGGTTGACGTGCGCGACGCCGACGCACTCGCGCCGCTGCTGTCCGGGGTGGACCTGGTGTGCCATCAGGCGGCGATGGTGGGCGCCGGTGTCGACGCCGCCGACGCGCCGGAATACGGGAGCCACAACGACTTCGGGACCACGGTGCTGCTGGCCCAGATGTTCGCCGCAGGCGTCCGGCGCCTGGTGTTGGCGTCCTCGATGGTGGTGTACGGGCAGGGGCGGTACCGGTGCGCGGAGCACGGCTCGGTGGATCCGCCGCCGCGCCGCCGTGCCGACCTGGACGCCGGTGTCTTTGAGCACCGCTGTCCGGTCTGCGGTCGGCCGGTGGTGTGGCAGTTGGTCGATGAGGACGCCGCGCTGCGGCCGCGCAGCCTGTACGCGGCCAGCAAGACGGCGCAGGAGCACTACGCACTGGCCTGGTCGGAGGCCACCGGCGGTTCGGTGGTGGCGCTGCGCTACCACAACGTCTACGGCCCGGGCATGCCGCGGGACACCCCGTATTCCGGGGTGGCGGCGATATTCCGCTCCTCACTCGAGAAGGGCGAGGCGCCAAGGGTTTTCGAAGACGGCGGGCAGATGCGGGATTTCGTGCACGTCGACGACGTCGCGGCGGCCAACCTGGCGGCGGTGAGCGCGGACCGCCGCGGCTTCACCGCAGCCAATGTTTGCTCGGGACGGCCCATCTCGATCCTCGAGGTGGCCGACGCGCTGTGTGCCGCGCGGGGCGGCGAGTTGTCCCCGGCCGTCACCGGCCAGTACCGCAGCGGCGATGTCCGCCACATCGTGGCCGACCCCACGCTCGCCGCCGAAGTGCTCGATTTCCGGGCCGGCGTGGACCCGGGCGACGGGCTGCGCGAATTCGCCTTCGCGCCGTTGCGTTAGGACGGACGGTTCGGCGGCCGGTAGATCTTGGGCCGCAACGGCCCGGTGGTTTCCGCCGACCGGAAGATCCGGGGTGCCCGGCCCGGCCCGGACAGCACCGTGGTGGGCGCGTCGTGCTCGGTGTGGGCGACGCTGAACTGCGTCGTCCTTGCTTCCGACGGCGGCGGCGGGCCACCCGCACGGGTGGGGACGGGAACCTGGGGCCGTTGCTGCCCAGCGGCGGCTCGAGGCGCCGGCTGCCGGCGTCGTGGGCGTCGTCGCGGCTTACGGATGACACCGGCGATGATGACCGCGGGGAAGATCCACAGCGCCAGCGCGACCAGCGTGACGTCGAACGTGCTGGTCATCTGCTGGACTAAATTGTTGCCGTAGACCGGATTCGGCGCCGCCCCCTGGACAAAGCGCGGCGCCAGAATCACGCCGAGAATCACCCGCGAAGCCGTCAGTGTGAACACCAGCCCGCTCAGGAACGTCGTCCATGGCGAGAAGGCGCCGCGGCCCAATCGCGCCCACGCCCACCACGCCACAAACGCCGTCGCCGCGTCGAACGCCGCGAGGATGAGGTGGTTGTAAGGGAATGTGGGGTAATTCAGCAGCACGGCCACTACGAGGTCGCTGATTCTCATCAGCACCGAGCCGGCGCACCAGACGACGATCAGCATCAACGCCAAGCGCAGTGCGTCGCGCCACACGTCGCGGTCCTTGCGTACCAGCGGCGAGCCGAACAGCGTCAGCGGCAGAAACAGTGCCGCGGCCGCCGCCCAGGCGAGATAGCCCTCGTAGCCGACGCCAGTCGTCGGGGTGTTCTGCGCGATGCCATGGAATGCATCGATGTAGCGGCCGACGGGAAGGACCCACACCACGAGCCCCGCCACCAGCGCAGAACCACCAAGCGCCACGGTGGCGAGCCGGGATGCCGGAGTGTTGCGCAGGATCCACCGCGAGGCCACCAGCACCGCCGCCAGCGCCACCGCCCCGTACACCACCGCAGTGAGGATCACGGTGGTGTTGCGGACCCCGAAAGATTCCGAGCCCGTGGTGGGCAACGCGTAGCGCACCCGCCAGCACAGGGTGAATCCGGAGCTCAAAGACACCCCGAACATCGATGCATAGCCGACCAGCCGGGCCGCCCGCAGCCACCGGTGGTAGCTCTCCTCGTCCACGGTCGGGCGGACGAGCAGCGGCTGTGCCGACAGCACCGCCCCCGCGACCCCCAGCCAGGCGCCGGGCCCGACCCCACCCAGCACCCGCGCGGCGGCCCCGGACCGGATGAATTCGAACGCGGCGAACAGCACAAAGCCGACTACCAACAGCAGGTAGGGGACATTGAGGGCGAGCCGCAGCCGGCCGTTGGGACCGGGCCGGCGGTGCGAGGCCAGCAGGGACAGCAGCGACAGCACGGTCACTGAATCCAGGATTGCCCACAGCACCCCGCTGCTGTTGGGGATGCGGAATCCGAAGTACAGGTTCCAAGGCACCAGCAAAGCCGCGACGAGGAGCGCGCCGGCCAACAGGTCGCGCCTGAGGTTGCGCTGCCGCGCGATGGGCTCGGCCGGCTGCGCTTCCGATCGTGCTTCCGGTGCCGGCGGCCCGGGCGGAGCGTGTCGCGCACCCACGATGGGGCCGGTCGGCGTGTCGTCGCTGCTCAGGCTCACGAGGCCCCCAAGGGATCGAGGTCGGTTGCTGCGGGCGCAGCTTTGGTTCTGCCGCAGGGGAACCCCCTGACTGGCCCGCTGCGTTGTTCGGTTGCGAACATATTCTCCATTCGGAAGACGCGGCCGCGGCTGTGAGCAGGCTATGAAGTGGCGAAGGAAATCCGGTGACCATCCCCCTGGGTAGGGAATCCGGTTACGCTGCGCACATAGGGAACCCTGTCGTCCGAATGACGAGTATGCCGTCAGTGTAATGATGCCGGGACATTGCTGGCTGTGGGGTAGTCAGCCGAAGGAGAGCCGTAAATGGACGTGGTGTTGGGGGTGGCCGTTACCGGCCAGGTCGCACGCCTGGCTCTGATCGAGGCCGCCCGCAGTAGCGCGGTGATCGATCAATCCACCGTCGAGCTGACGAACAATCCGGTCTCGGACCTGTCCGAGACGATCGTCGGTACGAATCGGCTGTTGGCCGACGAAGGTCACCGGTTGGTCGGCACCCGGCTGGTCTGGTCGGACCAGTACGCGGCCAACCAGCTACAACAGGCGCTGAGCTACGCCGGGGTGGCGAACGTCGAGGTGGTCTCCGAGTCGCAGGCTGCCACCGCGCTGCTGGGGCCCGGCCGTGCCGGTGCCGCGGTCCTGCTGGTCGGCAGCCAGACGGCAAGCCTGGCGGTGCCCAGTGCTGATCCGGACGCGCCGCCAACGGTGCTGGCCGCGTCGCCGGTGGAAGGTGACGCCGGCGCGACCTTCGACACGTTGATGGCGCAGGTCCCGGGCCACGCCGGTACCCCGGACGACGTCCTGCTGGTGGGAACGTCGCCCGAGAACACCGCGATGTTCGCCGACCAGCTGCAGTCCGCGTCGACCATGAGCGTCCAGATTCCGGGGGATCCCGACTTCGCCCTGGCGCGCGGCGCAGCCGCAGACGCGACGATGGCGGTGCCGACCGCATCTCCCGATGCGACGATGGCCGCCCCGTTCGCCAACCCGGACGCGACGATGGCCGCCCCGGCCGCGTCGCCCGACGCGACGATGGCGGCACCCTCCCTCGGGGACGCCACCATGGCTGCGCCGATCCCCGGGGACGGAGGCGGCGCGAATTTCCATTCGGGTGTCTCTTCGGGAGACCCGAACGTGGCCGGGGACCCGAACGCGACCGCGCACTTCCATTCCGGGGTGTCCTCCGGCGACCCGGCGGCCCCTGGGGACGCGACAGCCTTCATGCAGCCCGCCGACGGGGGAGCGCCCAGCTCGGGCGACGAGCAGCTGGCGTATTCGCAGGCCAGCGAGTACGACATTCTGCCGGTCGACACCGACGGTTTCGACGACTACGGGGACGAGTACGGCGACGAGTACGAAGACGGGTTGGACCCCGACGACCCCGAGACGGCCGGCATCCGGCCACAGCTGAGGCGGCTGTTGATCAGTAACGCCGTCATCGGTTTCGCCGTGCTCGGGTTCGCTTCGCTGGCGGTCGCTGTCGCGGTGACCGTGCGGCCGACCGCGTCCACTTTGCCGGTCGAAGGCCACCAGAACGCCCAGCCGGGCAAGTTCATGCCGCTGTTGCCGACCGAGCAGCAGGCCCCGGTGCCACCCCCGCCGCCCGACATTCCCACCCTGGGATTCCAGGGCGGCACCGTGCCCGCCGTGCAGAACATCCCGAGGCAGGCGCCCGCCCCCGTGGCTCCGGCGCCCGTACCGGCGGCTCCGGTGCCCGTGCCGGTCCCCGCACCCCTGCCGGTGCCGATCTTCATTCCGCCGTATCCGGGCTGGCAGCCGCCGTATCCGGGTTGGCAGCCGCCGTATCCGGGCTGGCAGCCGGGCATGCCGACGACGCCGCCGACGACGCCGGTGACCACTGGTCCGACGACGCCGGTGACAACGCCGCCGACCACCGCGCCCACGACGCCGCCGACGACCGCGCCCACGACAGCGCCGACGACGCCGGTGACCACGCAGCCGACGACCCAGCCCACCACGCCGGCGACCACACAACCGCCGAAGACCACGACGATTCCGCCCACCACGGAGGCTCCGACGACGCAGGCGCCGACCACCGTGGCACCGCCGCCGACGACGGTTGCGCCACAACCCACGCAGGAGGTGCCGACGCAGGCGCCGACACAGCAGGTGCCGACGCAGGCTCCGACGCAGCAGGTGCCGACGCAGCAGCAGACCGTGGCGCCGCCGACGCAGGCGCCGCGCACCCAAGCACCCGTGCCTCAGGCGCCGCAAACTCAGGCGCCGGTGCCGCAGGTTCCGCGGACCCAGGCGCCGGTGCCGCAGGCACCGAGGGTGCCGACGGTGGCGCCGCGTGCGCCGTCGGGTGGCGGCAGCAGCGGCGGCAGCAGTGGCGGGGGCGGCCGCGGGGGGTCCTTCCCGTCCTGGCCGCGCTGACCCCGGAACCGCCTTGTCCAGCGTGACGGTGGTGTTGCCCTGCCTCAACGAAGCGGAATCACTGCCGGCGGTGCTCGCCGCGATCCCGGCCGGCTATCAGCCGCTGGTGGTGGACAACAACAGCACCGACGACACCGCCGCCGTCGCCACCCGGCACGGTGCCCGGGTGATCGCCGAGTCGCGCCCCGGCTACGGCGCTGCGGTACACGCGGGAGTGGTCGCGGCGGATACGCCGGTCGTGGCGGTCATCGACGCGGACGGCTCGATGGATCCCGGTGACCTGCCACGCCTGGTCGACGAATTGCAGCGCGGCGCCGACATGGTCACCGGCCGCCGCCGTCCGGTGCCCGGGCTGCACTGGCCGTGGGTGGCCCGGGTAGGCACCGTGGTGATGAGCTGGCGGCTGCGTACCCGGCACGGCCTGCCGGTGCACGACATCGCGCCGATGCGGGTGGCCCGCCGTGAGGCGTTGCTGGAACTCGGTGTCACCGACCGGCGGTCCGGTTATCCGTTGGAGTTGCTGGTACGAGCCGCGGCCGCCGGGTGGCGGGTGGTGGAACTCGACGTGAGCTACGGCCCGCGGACGGGCGGCAAATCGAAGGTGAGCGGGTCGCTCAAGGGCAGCATCATCGCGATCGTCGACTTCTGGAAGGTGATTTCGTGAGCCTGTCGGTGACGGCGCTGGTGGTGGCCAAGGCGCCGGAACCGGGACTGGCCAAGACCCGCCTGGCGGCGACGGTCGGTGACCGGGCCGCCGCCGAGATTGCCGCAGCCGCTTTGCTGGACACCCTGGACGCGGTCGCGGACGCGCCGTTCGCCGCCCGGGTGGTCGCGCTCACCGGCAACCTCGCCAATGCCGCCGGTGCCGCCGAGCTACGGCGGCGGCTGGAGTCGTTCACCGTGATCGAGCAGCGTGGTGACGACTTCGCCGACCGGCTCGCCAACGCCCACGCCGATGCGGCCGACGGCTATCCGGTGCTACAGATCGGAATGGACACCCCACAGGTCACCGCCGCGCTGCTGACGCAGTGTGCGCAGCGGCTGCTGGAGAACGCGGCGGTGCTGGGGCTGGCGCTGGACGGCGGCTGGTGGCTACTCGGACTGACCGTCCCGGATGCGGCAGCGTGTCTGCGCGGTGTCCCCATGTCCACACCCGACACCGGCGACCTCACGCTGAAAGCGTTGCGCGACAACGGCATCGAAGTGTCGCTGGTGCAACCACTGGCCGACGTCGACCTCGTGGACGATGTCGCCGCCGTGCGTAAGGCCTGCAGCCCCGGCGGGCGATTCGCGCGCGTCACCCGCGCCGCTGGGTTGTAGTCCGCCGGCCGATGCTCGCGAGTCGAACCTGGCTGCGGGTTATTGCGCCGGATTTCGCCGTGTGGTTCGGTTCGGCGGTCCCAGTGGCTACCAGTTCGTAAAGATCACAGTGTTCAGCACCAGCGCTCCAATGGCGTTGAGCGCCAGCCATATCCGGTGCGAACGCACCGGCAGCAGCACGGGCGCCGCGGTGAGCCAGATGGTGAACGGCAGCCAGATCCGTTCCGTCTCGGCCTTACTGAGCATGCTCAGATCCGCGCAGCAGATTGCGACCACCGCGGCCAGCAGAAGCAGGTGCAGGCCCGATAGTCGGCGGATCGCGGCCGGGTCGAATGCCCGACTGAGGCCGGCGACACTGCCCAGACCGATGGCGCAGACCACGCAGGCCAGGTTGCCCCAGACCCAGTATTGGAACGGCCGGTCCTTGGCGATCCCCTGCCAATAGCGTTGCTGCACCAACTCATAGCCGTCGAACCAGTAGAAGCCGGCCACGGCGAAGCTCACCCCCACCGCCACCGCGGCCAACACGGCGGGGCCCAGCACCCGCAGCGCGGCGCGCCAGTTCGCCGCCGAGGCCAGCACCGCCAGCGCCGGCAAGCCCATCAGCACCAGCCCGTAGCTGAGGAAGATGCCCCAGCCCAGTACCACTCCGGCCGCGGCCCCCACCAGCTCCGGGAACCGCGTCGCGCCGTGCACCGCCACCGCCAGCAGGGCGATGCCCCAGGCGGCCACCCCGGCGTAGTAACCGTCGGCCGACACCGCAACCCAGATGGCCGTCGGCGCCACGGCCACGAACGGTGCCGCCCGCCGGGCGGTGGTTTCGTCGGCCACGGCGCGCACAGTGACCAGGACGGCGGCCGCCGCGCTGGAGCCCGCGAGTAGGCACAGCAGGCCGGCCCAGGCGCCCCCGTGCAGACCGATCCGGTCTAGCCACACGAACGTCAGCAGCGCTCCCGGCGGATGGCCGGAAACGTGTGTGGTCCACGAGTGCGGCTGAAAATCCAGGATTCGGCTGGAAAACGTGCGCAGGGTCGCCGGAACGTCGGTGACGCCGGGCACCTCCCACAGATATTCGTCCCGGCCCGTCAAGCGCTGCGCGAAGCCACGCCCGAAGCCGTCGATCATCGCCAGGGAGAACGCCCACACGCATGCCGTGGCCCAGGTGCCCAGCGTCACCGCACGCCAGGGAAGTCGTTGTGCCACAATGGGACCCCAATACACGGCGGCGGCCGCGAGCACGGCGGCCACCACGGTGCCCCAGCCGGCGTGGACTTTCCAGTAGCCGAAGATCGGTGTGGCGCCGGCGTGCTCGGCGAACCGATCCAGCCCGGTATCCCGGCGTGGGTCGATGCCCCAGTGCATCCGCGGCAGTGCGAACGCCGCTGCCACCAGGGCGACCGCCGCCGCGACCGCGGCTGTTTCCCGGCGGGCGATCCTCACGACAGGTCAGCTTATTGACCCGAATCGCCGTACCAACGCGGCCCGGTCCACCTTGCCGATGCCGCGGCGCGGCAATTCCTCGACGATGTGCACCTCGCGCGGTGCGGCTGTGCTGTCGAGTGTGCGCGCGACGTGGGTGCGCAGCTCTTGCAGCGTCGGTGCCTCGGCGCCCGCGCCGACGACCACCGCGGCCACCACCCGCTGGCCCAGGCGTTCGTCGGGCACCCCGAACACGGCGCAGTCGCGCACCGCGGGATGGTCGGCCAAGGCGGTTTCCACGGGACCTGGCAGCACGGTCAACCCGCCGGTGCTGATCGCGTCGTCCACGCGGCCCAGCACGGTGAGTTCGCCGGACTCGCCAACGGCGCCGAGATCGTCGGTCAGGAACCAGCCGGGTTCGGCGAACGGGTCCGGGATCACGGGGTTGCGGTAGCCCTTGGCCAGCGTGTCCCCGCCCAGCATGATGCGGCCGTCGGGACGGATGCGCAGCCTCACCCCGCTCAGCGGAACGCCGTCGTAGACGCACCCGCCCGCGGTCTCGCTCATCCCGTAGGTGCGCACCACATTGATGCCGGCTGCCGCGGCGGCGTCGAGCACGGGCCTCGGTGCGGGCCCGCCGCCGAGCAGGATGGCGTCCAGATCGGCCAGCGCGGCGGTGGCGCCGGGTTGGGTGAGCGCCTTGGCCAACTGGGCGGCGACCAGCGACGTGTAACGTCTACCCGCTCCCAAAGCTGTGATAGCGGAAGGTAATTCGTCGATATCGAACCCGGCGGACACGTCCAGCTCTACCGGCGTGGTGCCGGCCAGCACGCTGCGGACCAAGACCTGCAGCCCGGCGATGTGGTACGGCGGGACGGCCAGCAGCCAGCGCCCCGGCCCGCCGAGCCGCTCGTAGGTGGCCGCAGCGCTGGCCGTCAGGGCAGCCCCGGTCAGCAACGCGCCCTTGGGCGCACCGGTGGTCCCGGACGTCGTCACCACCAGGGCCACGTCATCGTCGATCTCTTGGCCGACGCGCAGGCCGGGTACGGCCGCGCCGTCGCGCACCGCGACCATCGCCGAGTCTTGGCCGTCGAGCACCCGTTGCAACGCGGGCAACAACACACGGGTCGCCGAACCCGCGGGGACGGGCACCGCCCGCAGGACGGCTATGCGCGGTCCCCGTTTTCGCGTGCGTCGTCGAGCGGCCAGCCCTGGGCGGCCAGCCGGATCCGGACCCGCTCGATGTCGGCGGGCGACGGCAGCTCATCGGTGTGCTGAGTGATCGCCACGCCGATGTCGATGTTGTCGATCTGCAGGTCGCCGCGGCGGGTAAGTTCGTCGGCGACCGTCCGGATCTCGTCATTGGTCAACCGGCGCGCCAACAAGGCAAGCACGGCAAAGGAATCCGTCGGCGGTATGCCTTCGGGATACCCGGCGCGCAGCCAGGCGACGATCGAACTGAGGAATCGGTTCATTCTGCGATCAATTCACCCGCCGAAGATTCAACAACATCCCATGTTATGCGCATAAGGATGATGCGGCTTCACGCTGGCTTGGCGCCTAAGAAGGGATAGTGCGTGTGATGGGCGATGAAGTCTCGGGCGATGTAGAGCACGCCGAGGATCACCACCACCGCCACCAGCGCGTAAATCAGCCATCCGACCGCCGACAGCAACGGACGCGCCCTGCCGCCCGCGTCGTTCGCACCGGCGGCTTGCAACCGCACCCCGAGGGCGAAAAGCCCCGGCAGCGCCGCCCCGGCCAACAGGCTGAACAGCAGGATCTTGCCGGTCGCCTCGATGTTGAACCAGGCGTTCACGAGGCGCTCCGTGCCGGGATCTGACCGTCGGATTCGGGTGCCGAAGCACCCCGCTTAGGGCCCGTGCCGTGCGGCGGCGGTAGGTCCGGGCCGTCGAGGCCCGCGGTCAGGTTGCCTTCCCACTCGGCGTTGACGTTCTTGTGGTCCACCTTGACCCGGCGCGAGCGCAGGTAGATGGTCGCCGCGACCGCGATCAGCAGCGAGAAGCCGACGATCGCACCGGGGTAGCCGCCGATCAGGTGCACGATCCAGTAGGTGAGCGCGCCAACCAGCCCCGACAGGGGCAGCGTCACCAGCCACGCGGTCGCCATCCGGCCGGCCACCCCCCAGCGCACCTCGGCGCCCGGCTTGCCCACCCCGCTGCCCAGCACCGAGCCGGTGCAGACCTGCGTCGTGGACAGCGCGTAACCGAAGTGGGCTGACAGCAGAATAACTGCGGCCGAAGACGATTCGGCCGCCATGCCCTGTGGTGATTTGATCTCGACCAGCCCCTTGCCCAGCGTGCGGATGATCCGCCAGCCGCCCAGGTACGTTCCACCGGCCATCGCCACCGCGCAGCACACGATCACCCACAGCGGCGGCATGCTGGCCGTCTTGCTCACCGATCCGTAGGACATCAGCGCCAGGAAGATCACGCCCATCGTCTTTTGCGCGTCGTTGGTGCCGTGCGCCAGCGACACCAGTGACGCCGACCCGATCTGACCGCGCCGGAAACCGGCCTCGGTGCGCTGGTCCCCGACGCCGCGGGTGATCCGGTACACCAGCCAGGTGGCGGCCGCTCCGACCACGATCGCCAGCGCCGCGGCGATGACGGCGGGAATGATGACCTTGGAGACCACGCCCTTCCAGATGACGCCGTGCCCGCCGACCGCTGCGATCGTCGCGCCGACGATGCCGCCGATCAGCGCGTGCGAGGAACTCGAGGGGATACCGAGCAGCCAGGTCAGCAAATTCCACACGATGCCACCGACCAGGCCGGCGAACACCAGCTCCAGGGTGACCAGATTCGCGTCGATCAACCCCTTGGCGATCGTCGCCGCCACGGCCGTGGACAGGAACGCGCCGATCAGGTTCAGCACCGCCGAGAGCGCTACCGCCGCCTTGGGCGCCAAGGCACCGCTGGCGATGGAGGTCGCCATGGCGTTGCCGGTGTCGTGGAACCCATTGGTGAAGTCGAAAGCCAGTGCGGTGATCACGACGATGATCAAGAGGAACAACTGGATGTTCACAGGGCCTGATTCTGGTGGTCGGGAGTATTGCTTGTCGAACGATTGATTAGGCGAAATGCAGGAATATCGCGAGTCGTCGCCAGATGTTACCTGTCAGTTCACCTTGGGTTCGTCCCCGTTCATTGGCGGGTGTCTTCGCGTAGCGGATGACCCTTGGGGACCTGGATGAAAATCAGGGTGACACCGTCGGGATCGGTCACGTGCATCTCGTGCAGGCCCCATGGTTCGCGGCGCGCCTCCCGGGCGATCGGAACCCCCCGGCCGCGGAGTTCGGCCTGGGTCGCTTCCAGGTCGCGCACCTGCAGCCACAGCGCGCCCGGGAAGGGTCCCCGAGAGTGGTCCGGCTCGCCGTAGCCCGCCAGTTCCAGCAAAGACTGACCGGCGAAGAAGACGGTGCCCGCCCCGTATTCGCGAGCAATCGCCAGCCCGATCTCGTCGCGGTAGAACTGCAACGAGCGCTGATAGTCGGCCGGCCGCAGGAGCATCCTGCTCGCCAGAATCTCCATCACTCGTGTCTAGCACGCCTAGGTGGTCGCGCGCCGCTGCATGAGCGTGTTGACCCAGCGGGGGCCGACGGTGTTCAGCGCCTTGGCCGCGATCGCCATCCGGGGTGCGATCTGCACCGGCCGGGTGCGTGCGGCGGTGATCATCCATTCGGCGGCTTCTTCGGAGGTCAGCGCGGGCATGCCCTCGTAAGCCTTGGTCGGCGCGATCATCGGCGTCGCCACCAGCGGGTAGTACAGCGCCGTCGAGTGCACACCCTTGGGGCCCCACTCGGTTTCGGCTATCCGGGTAACGGACGTCAGCGCCGCCTTGGAGGCGTTGTAGACCGAGAACAGCGGCGCGGCCTCGTTGAGCACACCCCAGGTCGAGACGTTGATGATGTGGCCGTCGCCGCGTTCGATCATTCCGGGCGCCAGCCCGCGGATGAGCCGCAGGGGCGCGTAGTAGTTGAGCACCATCGTCCGCTCGACGTCGTGCCAGCGTTCCAGCGACTGTTCCAGCGGACGGCGGATGGACCGGCCGGCGTTGTTGATCAGGATGTCGACTCCGCCGATGCGCTTCTCGACGTCGGCGACCAGCGCGTCGACCGCGTCCATGTCGGAGACGTCGCACGGGATGGACATCGCCGTACCGCCCGCGGCGGTGATCCGGTCGGCGAGGTCGTCGAGCAGGTCCCGACGGCGGGCGACGACGACGACGGTGGCGCCGCGCTCGGCGAACTGTTCGGCCGCCGCCTCGCCGATGCCCGACGAGGCGCCGGTCAGAAGGATGCGCTTGCCGTCGAGGTCGACGGGCTTGATCGCAGGGCGGTTCACCAGCACCTGGGGCGAGACGGGTGGCCGCATGCTGGCCAGGACCAGCTGTTCGGTCAATCGCCGCAGTGGACTCTTACTCACGCGAAGAGTCTAGGAGGGGGCCTGGCGTGTCGAGCGTCACGCCAGGGTGGCGTTGGGCGCTGGCCGCCACGCTGGCGTGGCGCTCGGCGAGCGGCTCAGAAGTAGCGGGGGAAGGGACTCCAGTCCGGGGGCCGCTTCTGCAGGAACGCATCGCGGCCCTCGACGGCCTCGTCGGTCATGTAGGCCAACCGGGTCGCTTCACCGGCGAACAGCTGCTGGCCGACCAGGCCGTCATCGAGCAGGTTGAACGCAAACTTCAGCATGCGCTGCGCCTGAGGCGATTTGGCGTTGATCTCGGCCGCCCACTGCACGCCCACGGTCTCCAGCTCGGCGTGGTCGACCACCTCGTTGACCGCGCCCATGTGGTGCATCTGCTCGGCGGTGTAGGGCCGGCCCAAAAAGAAGATCTCGCGGGCGAACTTCTGGCCCACCTGGCGAGCCAGATAGGCACTGCCGTAGCCGCCGTCGAAGCTGCCCACGTCGGCGTCGGTCTGCTTGAACCGGGCATGCTCGCGGCTGGCCAGGGTCAGGTCGCAGACCACGTGCAGGCTGTGCCCGCCACCGGCGGCCCAGCCGTTGACCAAACAGATCACCACCTTGGGCATGAACCGGATCAGTCGCTGCACCTCGAGGATGTGCAGCCGGCCGGCCCGCGCCGCGTCCACGGTGTCGGCGGTCTCGCCGCTGGCGTACTGGTAACCGCTGCGTCCGCGGATGCGCTGATCGCCACCCGAGCAAAAGGCCCAGCCGCCGTCCTTCGGCGAAGGCCCGTTGCCGGTCAACAGCACCACGCCCACGTCGGGGGACATCCGGGCGTGGTCGAGCGCCCGGTACAGCTCGTCGACGGTGTGCGGCCGGAACGCGTTGCGCACCTCTGGGCGGTCGAACGCCACCCGCACCGTCGCGTCCTGCACATGGCGGTGGTAGGTGATGTCGGTCAGGTCGTCGAACCCGTCGACGAGTCGCCACTGTGTCGCATCGAATGGGTTGTCGCTCAAGGCTCTTGAACTCCGTCCTGGTTGATGGTGAGGTCGCCGCAGCTGATGGTCTGAGCGCTCGTCACCACGGGATCCTGCGCGGACGCGGCGGTCAGCGTGTCCGACCGCCCGGTGGACGCCAGGGTGGCGTTCAGGTCGATCTCAGTCCGTCGCACCGTCCATCGGCCGGCGTCCTGCAGGGCCTGCAACCCGACCAGGCGGCGACCGTCACCGAGATCGCTGCAGCCCACGCCGGTGCCGTTGCCGGCCAGATTTTCCAGATCGAACAGGAAGGGTCTGCGGTAGTGGTTGTCGACTACGGGTTGCAGTCGACAGTCGGTGAACACATGCAGGTGCGCGTTGCGCCCGGTACTGACCACGACCTGGTGATTGCCGTCGTCCTGCGCGTCAATAGCCAACGCCTGCAACGGCATTGGGCTCGCCGTGGAGATCTGCACCTGCGAGTTGGCGCCACTGGCTGTGCTGACGCCGACGAGCCGGCCGGTGGCGACCCACAGCGTGTCCGGCAACTCGTCGCCGTCGAGATCGCCGACCTGTCGTTCGGCCGCCCCGGGTGGTGCCGGGTTGCCGGCGGGTGCACAGCCCGGCGCGGCGACGGCCCGAGGCACGGGCAACGTGAGGAAAGCCACGGCCAACGGTACGACGAACAACGGGCGGAGCATCAAACCGGATCGAACCGGAACACCGCGCAGCGTCCGGCCAGTGCCTCGAACTCCTCGGGCCGACCTTCGCTGATAAGTCCGGCCCGCTTCATGAAGCTCAGCCCGGTCGGTACCTCGTCGGGGAACGCACGCAGCACCGGCTTGGCGTCCTCGGGCGCGAGCTCCACGAGCCGAACGCGTTCGACGGTGCGGCCCCTCTGCAGCGTGACTTCGCTTGCGGCCCTGACGTTTCGGACCCAATCGGCACCGGGGAAGCCGCCCACGACGTAGCGATGTCCCTCGAAGTTCATCGGGGTGATCGGTGTCGAACGGGGCTTGCCGGACTTGCGGCCGGGGACCGTCAGCACCACTGGGCTCTCGCCGCCGAACTTCATGCCCAGCTTCGACATCTGGATGAAGACCTTGTTCGCGGGCTTCAGCCACCACGGGGGTTTGATCCGCTCAGCCATGCCTGCCAGCGTAGCGGGCCACTTTTCTGTGCCGAGCAGACGCGAAAGCACCCCGACACGCCATAAAAAGGGAACCTTAGCGTCTGCTCGCGCAGAGAAAACTAGCCGACCGCGCGGCCGGCGCCCTCCCAGAATTGCGCGCGCACCGCCTTCTTGTCCGGCTTGCCCAGCCCGGTCAACGGCAGCGCGTCGACGACCACCACCCGCTTGGGCGACTGCACCGAACCCTTGCGCTCCTTGACCGCGGCCTGAACCTCGGCGGTCATGGCTTCGATCGCCGCGTCGTCACGGGCCGCGTCGGCACGCAAGACCACCACCGCGGTGACGGCCTCGCCCCACTTGTCGTCCGGCGTGCCCACCACGCAGACCTGCGCGACGGACGGGTGCTCGGCGATCACGTCCTCGACTTCGCGGGGGAACACGTTGAAGCCGCCGGTGACGATCATGTCCTTGACCCGGTCGACGATGAAGTAGAAACCGTCCTCGTCCTCGCGGGCCATGTCGCCGGTGTGCAGCCAGCCGTCTTTAAAGGTCTCGGCCGTCGCCTCCGGCTTGTTCCAGTACCCCGCGGCCAAAAGCGGTCCGCTGACACAGATTTCGCCCGGTTCGCCCTGCGGCACCGGCTTGCCGTCCTCGCCGAGCAGGGCCACCCGCGCGAACAGCGTCGGGCGGCCACAGGAGGTCAGCCGCTTTTCGTCGTGATCGGCCTTGGCCAGGTAGGTGATCACCATCGGCGCCTCGGACTGGCCGTAGTACTGCGCGAAGATCGGGCCGAACCGGCGGATCGCCTCGGCCAACCGCACCGGGTTGATTGCCGAGGCGCCGTAGTACACCGTCTCCAGCGACGACAGGTCCCGGGTGTGCGAATCCGGGTGGTCCATCAGGGCATACAGCATCGACGGCACCAACATGGTCGCCGTAATGCGTTGTTCCTCAATAACTCTCAGCACCTCGCCCGGGTCGAACTTGGCCAGCACCACCATCTCGCCGCCCTTGACAACGGTGGGGGTGAAGAACGCCGCACCCGCGTGGGACAGCGGCGTACACATCAAGAATCGGGGGTGCTCGGGCCACTCCCATTCGGCGAGCTGGATCTGGGTCATGGCGGCGATATTGCCGGTGGTGCCCATCACGCCCTTGGGCTTGCCGGTGGTGCCGCCGGTATAGGCCATGCCGCCGATGTGGTCCGGCGGCAGGTCCGCCACCACCAGCGGCTGCGGGTCGTACTTGGCGGCCTCGGCGGACAGGTCGACAGCCACGCCCGCCAACGCCTCGGGTACCGGCCCGATGGTGAGGATCTGCTTGAGTGAGTCCACCTTCTCCAGCAACCCGAGGGCGCGCTCGACAAACATCGGGTTCGGGTCGATGATCAGCGAGCTGGCGCCGCAGTCCGAGAGCACGTAGGCGTGGTCGTCCAAGGACCCGAGCGGATGCAGGGCGGTGCGCCGGTAGCCCTGCGTCTGGCTGGCGCCCAGGATCATCAGGACTTCGGGCCGGTTGAGCGACAGCAGGCCTACCGTCACACCGGTGCCCGCGCCGAGCGCCTCGAAGGCTTGGACATACTGGCTGATCCGCTCGGCCAGCTGACCGCCGGTCAGCGTGGTGTCGCCAAGGAACAGCACCGGCCTGTTCTTGTGGCGCTTGAGCGCGCCCGCAAGCAGGTGGCCGTTATGGGTCGGATTGCGCAACAGATCGTCACTCATAAGGTCAGACTAGAACGTGTTGCAATTCCGCTCCGCCGCACCCTTGCGCGGCGCACTTATCAGTAGGGTTACTGCCCATGGTCGCCGCAGATGTCGTCATTACCGGAACCGTCCTCACCGTCGATGAAAACCGGCCGACCGCCGAGGCGATCGCGATCGCCAACGGGCGAATCGTCGCCGTTGGCGACCGCTCCGACGTCGAAGCCCACGTAGGCGAAAACACCCGCCGCATCGATATCGGCGACGGCTGTGTCATGCCGGGTTTCGTTGAGGCGCATGGCCATCCGCTGATGGAAGCGGTGGCGCTGTCGGATCGGATCGTCGACATCCGCCCGGTCACCATCCGCGACCCCGGCCAGGTCGTCGACACCATCAAGCGCGAGGTCGCCAGACGCGGAGCCGACGGTGCCTACCTCAACGGCTGGGACGCCCTGCTGCAGCCGGGGCTGCCGGACCCCACGCTGAGCTGGCTGGACGGCGTCGCACCGGACGGCCCGTTGGTGATCATCCACAACTCCGGGCACAAGGCCTACTTCAACTCCCGCGCGGCACAGGCCAACGGCCTGACCCGCGACACCCCGGACCCCAAAGGCGCCAAGTACGGCCGCGACGCCGACGGCGAACTCGACGGCACCGCCGAGGAGATCGGCGCCGTGTTCCCGCTGCTGGGCGGCGCCATCTCGGCCGGCAGCTACCCGGACATGCTGCGCGCCGAGTGCGCCCGGCTCAACCGGGCCGGCCTCACCACCTGCTCGGAGATGGCCTTCGACCCGAAGTTCAAGCCGCTGGTCGAGCAGCTGCACAACGACCTGACGGTGCGGCTGCGCACCTATGAGGTGTCCAACGCGCAGATGTCCACCGAAGCCACGCCGGGCGACGGCGACGACATGCTGCGGCAGGTCGGCATCAAGATCTGGGTGGACGGCTCGCCGTGGATCGGCAACATCGCGCTGTCCTTTCCCTACCTGGACACCCCGGCCACCCGCAGCGCGGGCATCGAGCCCGGGTCCTGCGGTTGCGCCAACTACACCAAGGAGCAGCTGACCGAGATCGTCGGCGCCTACCTGCCGCTGGGCTGGCAGATGGCGTGTCACGTGCAGGGCGACGCCGGGGTGGACACCATCCTGGACGTCTACGAGGAGGCGCTACGCCAACACCCGCGCGACGACCATCGATTGAGACTCGAACACGTCGGCGCCATCCGGCCCGAGCAGCTGCAGCGGGCCGCCGATCTCGGCGTCACCTGCAGCATTTTCGTCGACCAGATCCACTATTGGGGCGACGTCATCGTCGACGGCCTGTTCGGGCCCGAACGCGGCAGCCGCTGGATGCCGGCCGGGTCCGCCGTGGCCACCGGCATGCGCATCTCGCTGCACAATGATCCGCCGGTGACGCCCGAGGAGCCGCTGCGCAACATCAGCGTC
This sequence comes from Mycobacterium asiaticum, assembly GCF_001673635.1. Taxonomy (GTDB): domain Bacteria; phylum Actinomycetota; class Actinomycetes; order Mycobacteriales; family Mycobacteriaceae; genus Mycobacterium; species Mycobacterium asiaticum_C. The sequence continues at coordinate 339,065 of NZ_LZMH01000069.1, read as the reverse complement.
GCCGCGACCCGGGTGGCCCCGAGCGGACGGGTGCTCGCGCCGCAGGAGCGGCTCACCGTCGAGCAGGCGATCAGGGCGCAGACCATCGACGCCGCCTGGCAGCTGTTCGCCGACGACGTGATCGGCTCGCTGGAGGTCGGCAAGTACGCCGACCTGGTGATCCTCTCGGCCGACCCGCGCACGGTCCCGCCCGAGCAGATCGCCGACCTGGACATCAGAGCGACCTACCTGGCCGGCCGGCAGGTCTATCCGCAGTGACCCCAACGCTGTCCGACCTGCTGGACCGCCTGCACGTGGTGGCGCTGCCGATGCGGGTCCGATTCCGCGGCATCACCACTCGCGAACTGGCGCTCATCGAGGGCCCGGCCGGCTGGGGCGAGTTCGGGGCGTTCGTGGAGTACGAGCCGCCCGAAGCCGCGCACTGGCTTGCCTCGGCGATCGAGGCGGCCTACCGACAGCCGCCGCCGGCGCGCCGGGACCGCATCCCGATCAACGCGACGGTGCCGGCGGTCAGCGCCGCCGAGGTACCCGATGTCCTGGCGCGTTTCCCCGGCGCCCGCACCGCCAAGGTCAAGGTCGCCGAGCCGGGCCAGAGCCTGGCGCAGGACGTGGAGCGGGTCAACGCGACGCGGGCGCTGATCCCGACCGTGCGGGTGGACGCCAACGGTGGCTGGGATGTCGAAAGCGCCGCCGCGGCCGCCGCCGCCCTGACGGCCGACGGCCCGCTGGAATACCTCGAACAGCCCTGCGCCACCGTCGCCGAACTCGCCGAACTGCGGCGCCGCGTCGATGTGCCGATCGCCGCCGACGAAAGCATCCGCAAGGCCGATGACCCGCTGGCCGTGGTCCGCGCCGGCGCGGCCGATGTTGCTGTCCTGAAAGTGGCTCCGCTGGGCGGGATTTCGAAGATGCTCGAAATCGCCGGGCAGATCGACATTCCGATCGTGGTCTCCAGCGCGCTGGATTCGGCGGTCGGGATCGGCCGCGGTCTGCTCGCCGCCGCCGCCCTGCCCGAGCTACGGCACGCCTGCGGGCTGGGCACCGGAGGGTTGTTCGTCGACGACGTCGCCGCCCCCGCCGTGCCCGTCGACGGGTTCCTCGGCGTCGAACGGGTGGCACCCGAACGGGGGCGGTTGGCGGCCCTGGCGGCGCCGGGGGACCGGCGGCAGTGGTGGATTGACCGAGTCAAGGCCTGCTACCCGTTGCTTGTACCGTCGTTCGGGTGATCAACCTGGCTTACGACGACAAGGGGACCGGTGAGCCGGTTGTCTTCATTTCCGGGCGTGGTGGCGCCGGACGCACGTGGCACCTGCATCAGGTGCCGGCGTTGCTGGCAGCCGGATATCGCTGCGTCACGTTCGACAATCGCGGCATCGGCGCCACCGAGAACGCCGAGGGTTTCACTGCCCAAACCATGGTGGCCGACACCGCGGCGCTGATCGAATCCCTGGATCTGGGGCCGGTGCGGCTGGTGGGGGTGTCGATGGGTTCGTTCATCGCCCAGGAACTGATGGTGGTCCGGTCCGAACTGGTCAGCTCCGCGGTGCTGATGGCCACCCGCGGCCGGTTGGACCGGACCCGGCAGTTCTTCCACCAGGCCGAGGCCGACCTGGACGCGGCCGGAGCTGGGCTGCCGCCCACCTATGAGGCGAAAACCCGTCTGCTGGAAAGCTTTTCCCGCAAGACCCTCAACGACGACGCCGCCGTCGCGGACTGGATCGCGATGTTCAGCATGTGGCCGACCAAACTCACGCCGGGTTTCCGCACCCAACTGGACGTCGCGCCGCTGACCAACCGGCTGCCGGTCTATCGCGCCGTCGCCGCACCCGTGCTGGTGATCGGCTTCTCCGACGACGTGATCACGCCGCCCTACCTGGGCCGCGAGGTCGCCGACGCGCTGCCCAACGGCCGCTACCTGCAGATCCCTGACACCGGTCATCTGGGCTTCCTGGAACGTCCGGAGGCGGTGAATGCGGCGATGATCAAGTTCTTCGCCGGCGTGAAGGCCTGAGCCGCCGCGGCGCAGGTTGTGACACTCTGTAGTAGTGAACCCCTCGACGACCCAGGCCCGCGTCGTCGTCGACGAATTGATCCGCGGTGGGGTGCGCGACGTGGTGCTGTGCCCCGGGTCGCGGAACGCGCCGCTGGCGTTCGCCCTGCACGACGCCGATCGGGCCGGCCGGTTGCGGTTGCACGTGCGCATCGACGAGCGCACCGCCGGCTACCTGGCCATCGGGTTGGCCATCGGGGGCTCAAACGGTCCCGCGCCGGTGTGTATCGCGATGACATCGGGCACCGCCGTCGCCAACCTCGGACCCGCCGTCGTCGAGGCCAACTACGCCCGGGTGCCGCTGATCGTGCTGTCCGCCAACCGGCCCTACGAAATGCTGGGCACCGGAGCCAACCAGACCATGGAGCAGCTGGGCTACTTCGGGTCGCAGGTGCGCGCCACCATCAGCCTGGGCCTCGCCGAAGACGCCCCCGACCGAATTCCCGCCCTGAACGCCACCTGGCGCTCGGCCACCAGCCGAGTATTGGTGGCGGCCTTGGGTTCTCGCACCGCGAACGCCGGGCCGGTGCACTTCGACATCCCGCTGCGGGAACCCCTGGTGCCCGACCCGGAACACCTGAACGCGCCCACCCCGCCCGGACGCCCGGACGGCAAGCCGTGGACCTACACGCCGCCGGTCACCTTCGATCAACCGCTCGACATCGACCTCACGCCCGACACCGTCGTCATTGCCGGGCACGGCGCGGGCAGCTACCCCAATCTGGCGGAATTGCCGACCGTCGCCGAGCCGACGGCGCCGCCGGCTGCCAACCCGCTGCATCCCCTCGCCCTGCCGCTGTTGCGGCCCCAGCAGGTGATCATGCTCGGCCGGCCGACCCTGCACCGCCCGGTATCGGCGCTGTTGGCCGATCCCAGCGTGCCGGTGTATGCGCTGACGACGGGCCCGCGCTGGCCGGACGTGTCGGGCAACTCCCAGGCCAACGGCACCCGGGCGGTCACCTCGGGAGTGCCCAACCCCGCCTGGCTGCGTCGCTGTGCCGAGCTGCACCAGCAGGCCGTCACCGCGGTGCGCACCCAGCTGGCCGAGCACCCGCTGACCACCGGCCTGCACGTCGCCGCCGCCGTGGCCGACGCGCTGCGGCCCGGTGACCAACTGGTGCTGGGCGCGTCGAACCCGGTGCGGGACGCCGCGCTGGTCGCGCTGGACGCGCGCGGCATCCGGGTGCGATCCAACCGCGGCGTGGCCGGCATCGACGGGACCGTGTCCACCGCGATCGGCGCGGCGCTGGCGCACGAACGCGTCGGCGAGCAGGACGACCCGCCCCGTACCGTCGCGCTGATCGGTGACCTGACCTTCGTGCACGACAGTTCCGGGCTGCTGATCGGGCCCACCGAGCCCACACCTCGCCGCCTGACAATCGTGGTGTCCAACGACAACGGCGGCGGTATCTTCGAACTGCTCGAGCAGGGCGATCCGCGCTTCAGCGACGTCTCGTCCCGGATCTTCGGCACCCCGCACGACGTCGACGTGGGCGCGCTGTGCCGCGCCTACCACGTGGAGAGTCGGCAGATCGAGGTCCAGGAGCTGGCAACCGCCCTCGACGAACCCGGCGAGGGCTTGCGGGTGCTGGAGGTCAAAGCGGACCGGTCGTCGCTGCGACGATTGCATGCGGCGATCAGGGCGGCCCTTTGAAGTCGCTGAAACGGTTGGTGCGCATACTGATTCATGGCACCACCGAGGACAGGCCGGACACCAGGGCCAGGATTGTGGTGCGCTGGGCGCGCATCACCGTGCTGATCGTCACCTTCCTGGTGACCCTGCAATCGGTGCTGCTGGTGGCCGGCGCGTGGCGCAACGATCTGGCGATCCAACGCAACATGGGGGTGGCCCAAGCCGAGGTGCTCAGCGCCGGGCCGCGACGCTCCACCATCGAGTTCGTCACGCCCGAGCGGGTCACCTACCGGCCCGAGCTGGGGGTGCTCTACCCGTCCGAGCTGGCCACCGGCATGCGGATCTACGTCGAGTACAACAAGAGGGACCCCAACCTGGTCCGGGTGCAGCACCGCAACGCCGGGCTGGCGATCATCCCGGCGGGGTCGATCGCGGTGGTCGGCTGGTTGGCGGCCGCCATCGCCTTGACGCTGCTCGCGGTACTGGACAAGCGGCTGCACAAACGCACCGGTTCGTAGCCCCGGCTTCCGCGACGCGTATCCCGTCGGCAACCTTTCCGACAGGCGGCGCTGCCACCGTGGTGTTGTGCGCGTTGCGATCGTCGCCGAATCGTTCCTTCCACAGGTCAACGGTGTCAGCAACTCGGTGGTCCGGGTTCTCGAACATCTGCGCAGCACCGGGCACCAGGCGATCGTCATCGCGCCGGACAACCCGGCCGGCGAGCCGCGCGCCGACCGGCTGCACGACGGTGTCTGGGTGCATCGGGCGCCGTCGCGGATGTTCCCCAAGGTGACCACGCTGCCGTTGGGCGTGCCCACCCCGAAGATGTTGCGGGTGCTGCGCGGGTTCGATCCGGACGTCGTGCATCTGGCCTCACCGGCGCTGCTCGGCTACGGCGGGATGCTCGCCGCGCGCCGGCTGGGTGTGCCGACGGTGGCGGTCTATCAGACCGATGTGCCGGGTTTCGCCGCAAGCTACGGCATCCCGATGACCACCCGGGCCGCGTGGGCGTGGTTCCGGCACCTGCACAGTCTCGCCGACCGTACCCTGGCGCCCTCCACCCCTACCATGGAAGTCCTTGCCGCGCAGCGGTTTCCACGGGTACACCGGTGGGCCAGGGGAGTGGACTTGATCCGCTTCGCCCCCTCGGCGCGCGACGAGGCGCTGCGCCGTCGATGGTCCCCGCACGGCAAGCCGATCGTCGGTTTCGTCGGCCGCCTCGCCCCGGAAAAGCACGTCGAGCGGCTTTCCGGTGTGGCAGCCGACGACTCGGTGCAGGTCGTCGTGGTTGGCGACGGCATCGACCGCGTCAAGCTGCAATCGGCAATGCCCGCAGCGGTTTTCACCGGGGCTTTGTACGGCAGCGAGCTGGCCGCGGCCTACGCCAGCATGGACGTCTTCGTGCACCCGGGGGAGCACGAGACGTTCTGTCAGGTCGTGCAGGAAGCGCTGGCGTCGGGGTTGCCGGTTATCGCCCCCGACGCCGGCGGCCCGCGCGACCTGGTCACCCCGTACCGCACCGGGCTGTTGTTGCCGGTGGAGCGGTTCGAGGCACAACTGCCCAATGCCGTCGCGCACCTGCTGCAGCGACGGCGGCGCTACGCGCCGGCGGCACGGCGCAGCGTGCTCGGCCGCAGCTGGCCGGTCATCTGCGACGAGCTACTCGGCCACTACGAAGCGGTGCTGGCCGCTCCGGGGCGGCCGAGCCTCACCCGGCGCTACGCCTGAGCCCTAGCCCTGCGCCAGTTCGGCGACGGGCTGCCATTCCTCCCAGGTGCGCAGCCGGTTCTCGTAGTCCTCCTTGGCGATCTGCAGCGGACCGGCACCGAAAAACACTCGCAGCGGCGGGTTTTCGGCGTCGACCACCTTCAGCACCGCCGCGGCCGAGGCGGACGGATCGCCGGGCTTGGCCCAGCGCCGCTTGCGCCACTCGTCCTGCGCGGCGTGCACGTCGGCGTAGTCGGGCAGTCGGGTGGCGCGCTTGGACGACGAACCGCTCCAGTCGGTGTCGAACCCGCCGGGTTCGATCAGCGTGACGTGCACACCGAACGGCGCGACCTCCTGGGCCAACGCCTGGGAGAACCCCTCCAGCGCCCACTTGGATGCGTGGTAGATGCCGACGTCGGGAAACGCGCTGATGCCACCGATCGAGGAGACCTGGATGATGTGCCCGCTGCCCTGTGCCCGCAGATAGGGCAACGCGGCCTGAGTGATCCACAGCGCGCCGAAGACGTTCGTTTCGATCTGGTCGCGAGCCTCCTGCTCGGTCAGCTCCTCGATGAACCCGAACTGCCCGTATCCGGCGTTGTTGACCACGATGTCCAGGCGCCCGAAGTGGTCATGTGCCCGCTTGACGGCAGCGAAATCCGCCTCGCGGTCGGTGACGTCCAACTGGATCGGCAACACCGCGTCACCGTATTGGCTGACGAGGTCGTCCAGCGTCGCGGTGTTTCGTGCGGTAGCGGCCACCTTGTCGCCGCGTTTCAGGGCAGCGGCGGCCCATTCCCGGCCGAAGCCGCGCGATGTACCAGTGATAAACCAAACTTTTTCGCTCACGCGAACATGTAACGCAGTGACCGGCGGTGCATTCCCGCGCGCGCCGGGCCGGTAGCGTCTGAGGCGTGAGCCGCGCGGACCTCGACAAAGATCCCCGCGACGTCGCGTCGATGTTCGACGGCGTCGCACGCCGCTATGACCTCACCAACACCGTGCTTTCGCTGGGCCAGGACCGGTTCTGGCGTCGGGCCACCCGCGCGGCGCTGGGTATCGGGCCCGGCCACAAGGTGCTCGATCTCGCCGCGGGTACCGCCGTCTCGACGGTTGAATTGGCCAAGTCGGGCGCGTGGTGTGTGGCGGCCGACTTCTCGGTCGGCATGCTGGCGGCCGGCAGCGCACGCGCGGTGCCCAAGGTAGCCGGCGACGCGACCAAGCTGCCGTTCGCCGACGAGGTATTCGATGCGGTGACAATCAGTTTCGGCCTGCGCAATGTGGCCGACTATCCCGCCGGGCTGCGCGAGATGGCCCGCGTCACCAAGCCCGGCGGCCGGCTGGTGGTGTGCGAATTCTCCACTCCGACAAGCAAAATGTTCGCCACGGCGTACAAGGAATATCTGATGCAGGCGTTGCCGCGGGTGGCGCGTGCGGTATCGAGCAACCCCGACGCCTACGTCTACCTCGCCGAGTCGATCAGGGCGTGGCCCGACCAGGCGGCGCTGGCGCACGAGATCTCACGCGCCGGGTGGTCGGCGGTGCGGTGGCGCAATCTGACCGGTGGCATCGTGGCGCTGCACGCCGCGTACAAGCCGGCCTAGTAGGCCGGCTGAGTCAGGGGGCCTAAGTTCCGGCGCGCTGCAGAACGCCGACCTGCTCGGGGCAGTAGTGGTCGATGCCGGCGCCGAGGAACTGCAGCGACTGCCCCTGAGTGGTGCCCCGGGGCAGGTTGCGCTGCAGGAATGTCGCCGCCTGGTGGGCATCGTGGTCGACACCCCGCTCCAGACGCTGACAACTGATCTTGGCCAGCCAGGCGTTGTAGTCCTGCGGGCCGTAGATGCCGAACCCGTTCAGCGTTTTGTTGAAGACCTGGTCGTAGTCATCGGCCTGCGCGGGTGCCGCAAACCCGATCGCGGCAACCGCCAGCCCAGCGAAAACAGCCAGCCGTGTGCGCTTCATTAGACGGACTATACACCTGGCTTGTGCACGCTATCGTCCCAGATGTGCCGTGAGCAGCCACGCTGCGACCGATTTGCGGCCGTCCGGTTCGTCGTGGGCGATGAAGCGCTCGCTCGTCGAGTTCGGCGGGATATGCGCGTAGATGCGGGCCGGCCGGATCTCGTCGATCACCCAGTGCTTGGCGACGGCCTCGCGCAGTTCTTCCTCGGTGACCGCAAACGGCGGGGGGTCGGGTATCGCGGCCTTGTCGAAGACCAGCACGAAGTAGCTGGCACCCGGTGCGGCCGCCTGCACGATCGCCCGCTGGTAACCCTCGCGCAGCTCGACGGGCATCGAATGGAACAGCGTGCTGTCCACGATGGTGCCGAACCGGCCGGCCGACCCCGGTGGGTAAGCGCTGAAATCGGTGATGTCGGCCACGGCGAACGTGGCGGTCGTGACCCCCTGCTTCTCGGCCTCGGTCTGGGCCAGCTTGATCGCGGTGGGCGAGGAGTCCAAGCCCACGGTGCTGTGGCCCCGCTTGGCCAAAGCCAACGAGATGGCACCCTCGCCGCAGCCGGCGTCGAGCACGTCGCCACTGAACTTGCCCTGCTCGATCAGCGCGGCCAGCTCCGGCTGCGGCTCGCCCAGGCTCCACGGAGGCCGCGCGCCCTCGCCGATGCGGCTGGATTCGCCGCGGTAGACGGACTCGAACTCGAATTCTGTCGGCGTAGTCATACCGATAGGTATATCAACCGTCCTGATATATGTCAACCAGCTTGATATCGGCGAGCAGACGCAAAAGCCCCCCACGCGCCGTGCGCGAAGGGGCTTTTGCGTCTGCTCGCCCTACCTAACTGAACGGTGGCCGGCGGTCGATCAACCGCGATGCGCGCCCGCCGCTGCGCCACGCCCTGGCCACCAGATCGGTGTCTTCGTCGGTGACCAGGTTGGCCATCACCCGCACCGCGATGCGCATCAGCGTCGTCGAGCGCATCGCGATCGGTCCGGTCGCGGGCAGGAACCGCTGGAAGGTCAGCAGCAGCGCCAGCCGGCGGGCCACTGAGAATCCACGCGCGTAGTGGTCGGTCAGCAAGGCGGGCCACAGCTGCGACAGGTCGGGCGAGTCCAGCACCTGTGCGGCCAGCCGGCCGGTCTCCAGCCCGTAGTCGATGCCCTCGCCGTTGAGCGGATTCACGCAGGCCGCGGCGTCGCCGATCAGCACCCAGTTAGGCCCGGCCACCCCGGAAACCGCGCCTCCCATCGGCAGCAACGCCGAGGCCACCGCCCGCGGGCCGCCTTCGAAACCCCACTCGTCGCGGCGCAGATCGGTGTAGTAGGAGATCAGCGGCCGCAGCGAGAGGTCGGCCGGTCGCTTGGTGGTCGACAGTGCGCCGACGCCGATGTTCACCTCGCCATTGCCCAGCGGGAAGATCCAGCCGTAACCGGGCAGCACGGCGCCGTCCGGCGACCGCAGTTCCAGGTGCGACGTCAGCCACGGGTCGTCGGCGCGGGCGGTGGCCAGGTAGCCGCGGGCCGCAACGCCGTACACCGTGTCCTGGTGCCAGCGCCGGCCGAGTTTGCGGCCCAGCGAGGACCGAGCCCCGTCGGCCACAATCAGGTGGCCGCAGGACACCTCGGTGCGGTCGGCCAGTGTCAGTGACGTCACGCGGCGTGACGAGTCATGGTGCGCACCAACAACTTTAGTACCCAATAGCATCCGCGCCCCGGACTCCTCGGCGACCTTGCGGATCCGGTCGTCGAGCTCCGTCCGCGCCACCGCGCTGCTGTGGGCAGGGAACGAGGGACCCGGCCAGGCAACCTCGACCTCCCCGCCGAAGCCACTCATCCGTAGCCCACGGTGCTGAATGCGACCGGCCAGCCACTCACCCAACCCCAGCAGCTCCATCTCGGCGATCGCGCGCGGCGTCAGCCCGTCGCCGCAGGCCTTGTCCCGCGGGAAGCTGGCCGAGTCGATGACCAACACATCCCGGCCCCCTCGCGCGGTCCAGGCGGCCGCCGCCGACCCGGCGGGTCCGGCGCCCACGACGACCACGTCGGCGTGCAGGGCTCTGGCGGCTTGGTTCTCCACGCCCACCAGTATGTTGGTCGAATGGGAACTCCGGCGACGGTGGTGGCGGGCGTGGACTTCGGTGACGCCGATTTCGCCGCGACCGTGCGCGACGGCGTGGGCCGGGTCGAGCAGCTCATGGATGCCGAATTGCGTGGCTCCGACGAGGTGATGACCGAGTCGCTGCTGCACCTGTTCCAGGCCGGCGGCAAGCGTTTCCGCCCCCTGTTCACCGTCCTCAGCGCGCACACCGGACCGGACCCGGACAACCCCGAGGTGACGCTGGCGGGCGCGGTGGTCGAGCTCATCCACCTCGCGACGCTGTACCACGACGACGTCATGGACGAGGCTGAAGTGCGTCGCGGCGCGCCCAGCGCCAACGCGCGGTGGGGGAACAACGTGGCCATTCTGGCCGGCGACTACCTGCTGGCGACGGCGTCACGGCTGGTCTCCCGGCTGGGGCCCGAAGCGGTGCGGATTGTCGCCGACACCTTCGCCGAGCTGGTGACCGGTCAGATGCGGGAAACCCGGGGGACCCCCGAGGGTGCGGATCGCATCGAGCAATACCTGCGGGTGGTCCATGAGAAGACCGGCAGCCTGATCGGGGCCGCGGGCCGGTTCGGCGGAATGTTCTCCCGCGCCGACGACGAGCAGATCGAACGATTGAGCCGGCTCGGCGCCATTGTCGGTACCGCGTTCCAGATCGCCGACGACATCATCGACATCGACAGCGAGTCCGACGAATCCGGGAAACTGCCGGGCACCGATCTGCGGGAAGGCGTCCGCACCCTGCCGATGCTCTACGCGCTGGAAGAAACCGCGCCCGAGGGTGCGCGGCTGCGTGAGCTGCTGGCCGGCCCCATTCACGACGACGCCGAGGTGGGGGAGGCGTTGGGTCTGTTGCGGTCGTCGTCCGGGATGGCCAAGGCCAAGGAAACCCTCGCGCAATACGCCGACCAGGCACATCACGAGCTGGAGTTGTTGCCCGACGGCCCCGGCCGGGCCGCGCTGCGGGCCCTGGTCGACTACACGGTCAGCCGGCACGGCTAGGACGAATTCCCGCCGTCCGGAACCTTGACTGTCCGCTCGAGCGTTGATCGGCTGAAGTCAAGACAAGCTGAAGTGTTCGTAGGAGGACACAAAAATGACCTGGCATCCGCATGCCAACAGGCTGAAGACCTTCGTGCTGTTGGTCGGTATGTCCGCGTTGATCGTGTTCGTCGGCGCCCTGTTCGGGAAGACGGCGCTCATCCTGGCGACACTGTTCGCCGTCGGTCTAAACGTCTACACCTACTTCAACAGCGACAAGCTGGCCTTGCGCGCCATGCACGCCCAGCCCGTGTCGGAATTACAGGCACCGGTGATGTACAAGATCGTGCGCGAGCTCGCCACCGCAGCCCATCAGCCCATGCCCCGGCTGTTCATCAGTGACACCAGCGCCCCGAATGCGTTCGCGACCGGTCGCAACCCGCGCAACGCCGCGGTGTGCTGCACCACCGGCATTCTGCAGATCCTCAACGAGCGCGAGCTGCGTGCGGTGCTGGGCCACGAGCTGTCCCACGTCTACAACCGCGACATCCTGATCTCCTGCGTCGCCGGTGCACTCGCGTCGGTGGTCACCGCGCTGGCCAACATGGCGATGTTCTTCGGCGCGTTCGGCGGCAACCGCGAAGGTGGCGCCAATCCTTTTGCGCTGCTGCTTGTTTCGCTACTGGGTCCGATCGCCGCGACGGTGGTCCGGCTGGCGGTGTCGCGCTCGCGGGAGTATCAGGCCGATGAATCCGGGGCGATGCTGACCGGTGACCCGCTTGCGCTGGCGTCGGCGTTGCGCAAGATCTCGGGCGGGGTGCAGATGGCTCCGTTGCCGCCCGAGCCGCAACTGGCCAGCCAGGCACACCTGATGATCGCCAACCCGTTCCGCGCCGGAGAGCGCATCGGGTCGCTGTTTTCCACGCATCCGCCCATCGAGGACCGCATCCGACGCCTGGAGGCGATGGCGCGCGGCTAGATTGGGTATATCTGCCGGTATCAACAACGAGCAGGACAACCCCAATAGGCTGTGATTGCAATGCCCCAGGGCAAATCGATGGAAGTTCATGAAGCCGGTGTCTCACTGAATGTCGCCGAGCTGATCTTTGAGACCCGGGCCGGCGCGGAATTGAGCCAGGAGCAACTTGCCACCGCACTCGGTGTGAGCAAGGCCGATGTCGACGCGTGGGAGACGGGGGCCGAGTCGCCGCGCGTCGACATGCTGGACCGGTTGGCGCAGCTGTGCGGCAAGCGGCTGCACATCGCCATCGAGGCCGACTAGGGCGCCTCGGTCCGCATTGGCGCACAAGCGAATACGGGTATCGAACCGCTTGGCGGCCTAGAAACCGGACCCGTGGACTTCGTGGCCCGGGGTCTCGGCGGCCAGACCGCGGTAAGCCTGCTCGACCGAGGACCCGTGGTTGATCACCGCATCGACCTCGCGCGCGATCGGCATGTTCAGGCCGAACTCGTTGGCGAACTCCATGATTACGCTGGCCGCCTTGACACCCTCGGCGACCTGGTTCATCGATGCGATGATCTCCTCGATTGGTTTGCCGGCACCGAGTTGCTCACCCACGTGCCGGTTGCGGCTGCGCTGGCTGGTGCACGTGACGATCAGATCACCAAGGCCGGCCAGGCCGGGGAAGGTCTGGGCGTCACCGCCCATGGCCACTCCGAGTTTGGTCATCTCCCGCAACGACCGCGCGATCACCAGCGCGCGGGTGTTCTCACCAATGCCCAGCGAATAGCCCATGCCGACCGCGATCGCGAAGACGTTCTTCAATGCGCCCGCCATCTCGACGCCGACCACGTCATCGGTGGTGTAGACGCGGAACAGGCGGGTTCGGAACAGCGTGGACAGCCGGGTGGCCAGATGCTGGTCGGGCATCGCCAGCACCGCGGCGGCGGCGTAGCCCTCGGCCACCTCGCGGGCGATGTTCGGCCCGGCCAGGATGCCGGCCGGGTGCCCGGGCAGGATCTCCTCGATGATCTGCGACATCCGCATGTTGGTGCCCTGTTCGAGCCCCTTCACCAGCGAGACCACCGGCACCCACGGGCGCAGTTCCTTGCCCAGTTCGGTGAGCACGCCGCGGAACCCGTGCGACGGAACCCCCATCACGATGACGTCGGCGCAATTGGCTGCCTCAGCGAAGTCCGTAGTGGCGCGCAGGTTTTCGCACAGCTCCACCGCGTCGCCCAAGTAGCGGCTGTTGCGGTGGTTCTCGTTGATGTCCTTGGCCGTTTCCTCTGAGCGCACCCACTGCAACGTCGGTCCCCGGCGCGCACAGATGGACGCCACGGTGGTGCCCCAGGATCCGCCACCAAGGACGACGACTTTGGGTTCGCGCTTCTCGGCTGCCATGGGGTTAGCGTAAACCCAGAACTAACTCACCAAAGCCGCTCGGTCGACCGCGCGTCCGAACACCATCGCCTCATCGATCCGGTCGAATCGGAAGTCGATCGCGTCGGCGAAATAGTTCTGGCGGACATTCCACGGCCGCCTGGTTCCCGACTTCGGCAGCGCGTGCAGCGCCCGGCGCACATAGCCGGCCTGAATGTCCCAGGCGGGCTTCTCGTCCATCGGCTCGTCGCCCAGGTGCGGGCTCGCGTGGGTGTAACCGTGCGCGGACATGTACTCGATCAATTTTGCGGTCGCCCGGGCCGTCATGTCGGCACGCAAGGTCCACGACGCGTTCGTGTAGCCCACACACCAGAACAGGTTGGGCACGTCTTCGAGCATGTGCGCCTTGTAGACGAAGCGGTCGGTGGGGTTGATCTCGACCCCGTCGATGCTGATTAGGGTGCCGCCGAGGGCCTGCAGCTGCAGGCCGGTCGCGGTGACGATGATGTCGGCGTCCAGGTGCTTGCCGGATTTGAGCGCGATTCCGGTGGCGTCGAAATGGTCGATGTGGTCGGTCACCACCTCCGCGCGGCCCTCGGCGATCGAGGTGTACAGGTCCGCGTCGGGGATCAGGCACAGCCGCTGGTCCCACGGGTTGTAGCGAGGCTTGAAGTGCACATCGACCGCATAATCCTCGGGCAGGTTCTGGACGGCCTTGCGTCGCAGCAGCCACTTGACGAACACGGGCGTCTTGCGCGACAGGAACCACAGCACCCCTTCCATCAGGGCGTTGTAGAACCGGATGGCCAGGTGAGATGGCCTGCGGGGCAATATCTTCCGGCTGAACCAAGCGAACTTGCTGTATTTCGAGGCCGCGATCATGTAGGTCGGCGAGCGCTGCAGCATGGTCACCTTGCCGGCGCGTTCGGACATTGACGGAATCAGCGTCACCGCGGTGGCCCCGCTGCCGATCACCACCACGTTCTTGCCGGTGTAGTCCAAGTCTTCGGGCCAGTGCTGGGGATGCACGACGGTGCCGCCGAACTGTTCGATGCCGGGGAAGTCGGGGGTGTAGCCCTCGTCGTAGTTGTAGTAGCCGCTGCCGAAGAACAGGAACCGGGTGAGGTATTGCTTGACGGCCCCGTCCTGCTCGCAGGTCACGGTCCAGGTGTCGGTGCTGGAGTCCCAGTTCGCGCTGCGCACATAGCTGTTGAACCGGATGTGTTGGTCGATGCCGTGCTTGCGAGCGGTGTCGGACAGGTACTGGCGGATGTGGTCGCCGTCGGCGACGCCTTCCTCGCGCGTCCACGGCTCGAACGGAAAGCTCAGCGTGAAGATGCTGCTATCCGACCGCACGCCCGGGTAGCGGAACAGGTCCCAGGTGCCGCCGATCCGGTCCCGGCGCTCCAGGATGGTGTAGCGCAGCCACGGGTTGCGCTGGGAGATGCGGTAGGCCGCGCCGATCCCGGAAATACCGGCGCCGACGATCAGGACGTCGAAGCGGTCGGTGTCGACTTGCTGGTCGGTCACGGTCATCGGAACCTCGCTTCAATTAGCGGTAGTTGACGAACTGCAGGGCGACGTCCAGGTCGGCCTGCTTGAGCAGGCCCTGAACGGCCTGCAGGTCGTCGCGCTTCTTGCTGGTGACCCGGACCTCGTCCCCCTGGATCTGGGTCTTGACGGATTTCGGGCCCTCGTCGCGGATGAGCTTGGTGATCTTCTTCGCGTTTTCGCTGCTGATTCCCTGTTTGAGGGTGCCGGTCACCTTGTAGGTCTTGCCGGAGGCCTGCGGCTCACCGGCCTCGAAGGCCTTCATCGAGATGTCGCGACGGATCAGCTTCTCCTTGAAGACGTCGACGGCCGCCTTCACCCGCTCCTCGGTGGACGAGGTCAGCTCGATGTTCTCCTCGCCCTTCCAGGCGATCTTGGTGTCGGTCCCGCGGAAGTCGAAACGGGTGGAAAGCTCCTTCGCGGCCTGGTTGAGCGCGTTGTCGACCTCCTGCCGGTCGACCTTGCTGACGATGTCGAACGATGAGTCCGCCATGCGATAGCCCTTCCTCGTCGTGCTAGCCGTTTGTGAACTGTCTACCCGTTCGTTGTAACCTGCTAGGCGGCAGGTTGCCCGAGCGGCCAATGGGAGCGGACTGTAAATCCGTCGCGAAAGCTTCACAGGTTCGAATCCTGTACCTGCCACCACAGGCGCTGGCGGCCGCATGCGGCTTGCCGGAGCCGTCGTCAGGGAAGTCCATGCAGGTCGGCGCTACCCTGAGTTATGGGTAACCGACGGGTCTGGACGGTGACTTGCTTCTTCTGTGAGCGCAACGTGCCGTTATGGCAGGCACGACGGACGGTGCAGGGCAACGCATACGGCCCCTGCTGCGCCGAGCTCGGGCGCAAGGAACACAAGCCTTACCGGCTGTTCGCGCGCTGGCGCTAGAGCGCATCCGTTGAGGCGGATGCCCCATGCGTTCGCCCGTGCCTGAATAAGACGATGACTGCATGGTTGCCTCCCACATCGAGTCCCCGGTCGTGTCCCACGAACTGTGGGACAAGGTGCTGACGGACGGGCACGCCCCGCTGGTCCGGGCACGCCACGTCTTCCGGTATCTGCCCTCGGCGCCGCGCTGCAAGCTGTGCAACAACCCGTTCGGCGGGCCGGTCGGGCGCGTCATCGCCCTGGCCGGATTCACTCCCTCCCGCAAGAACCCGAACCTGTGCAGCCGTTGCTGCGACGCGCTGCCGCCCGGTGGCGCCGAGGTGGATGTCGCAGTTCTGTTCGCCGACGTCCGCGGGTCCACGACGCTGGGCAAGCACTGCGACGCCACCGACTTCGCCGCCCTGCTGAACCGCTTCTACGCGGCCGCGACGCAGACCCTGCTGCGCCACGACGCGGTGATCGACAAGCTGATCGGCGACGAGGTCATGGCGTTCTTCGTCCGCGGCATCAGCGGTCCCAACTATCGGCGCCGGGCGGTGCTGGCCGGTCGCGACCTGCTCGACGCCGTCGGTTACGGAGGCGGGCGGGAGCCGTGGATAGAAGTGGGAGTGGCGGTCAACGCCGGTGTCGCTTACGTGGGCAACGTCGGCCACGGGGTGGTCGACTTCACCGCCCTGGGCGACCCGGTCAACGTTGCGGCGCGGATGCAGCAGCACGCCGCCGGCGGGGAACTGCTCGTGGCGGCCGGAGTCGCCGATGAACTCACGGAACAAGCGCCACGGCGATCACTGAATCTGCGCGGCCACCAGGATCCGATCCCCGCCTTCGCCTTCAGTCAACGTCATCGAGGGTGAACCCATACCGGTCGAGGGCTACCGCTGGCGGTGAAGTCCCTCATTCACCGCGCCGATGGAAGCGGATGGCACGCACCAGCAGCACGATCCCCAGCACCGCGAGGCCGCCAAAGACGAAGGTAAGCACCATGTTTACAGCTTCACCTTCGAAGCACGTCCCGCCCCGGCTACCGCTACCGCAGCTGTAGGAACGGTTTACTTCGTCGCGTGCCAACCACTTGTAGCCGAAAAACCCGGCTATCACCAGGAAGGCGGCGATCCCCAGTGTCGCGAGGATCGCGTTCAGCCACAGGCCGGCTTTCGTCATGGCTCAGGCGAGGGCCGCGGCCGTTGGCCCCGCCCGACGGGTCAGATAATCGATCTGGAGATGAATTGAGTACAGGACCAGCGGCGGCAGCACGATGAACGGAATGTTCTCGGCGATGAACTTGAACCCCAGGCCGAAGGCGCCCTGCCCGATATGGCTGAATCCAGCGCCCACTTCGGCCAGAAAGTACACGGCGGTGCTGCTCATCAGCACAGCGCATCCAGCAAACGCGATCCACAGGCTGTGGATACGTGATTCGACGGGCAAGTCGCGACGGATCAACCGCGTCCACATGATGAATACGGTCACGCCCGTGCAGACGCCCACGACTTCGAGCGCAAAGATCCACGGGTTGCCACTGACGTAGCGGGTGTCGGCCAGCCCGTACTGCCACCACAGCCACTTCCAGCCCGGGTCGGTCGTGGGCGCCCAGAGACCGAGCGGATGGCCGATCAAGAAGACAAGCTCATAGCCGATCTGGCTGCCTGCCGTGTACGGCAAATAGAAGAGGGTCAATTCGGTTGCCTTGTCGAGGCGAGACCGCTTCTCTCCCGGCGCATTCCACAAAATGACGAAGGGCAACAGCAGCACGGGTATGCCGAAGATGACGTTCGCAATGACGTCTGCCGTGAACGTCGGCGCGATCAGGCCGGTGCCGACGCCGACGGTCATCAAGAGGAACACGGCGAAGGTGAAAATTGCTGTGGCGGTATAGATCTTGAGTCGGTGCGGGGCCCAGGGCTGGGCGAAATCATGTTCTGTGTCGTCGAGCGTCGTGACGTCATCGCGCACGAGGGTCCTCCGTCGCAAGTTCAAGTATCAACTACTTGTGATGAGGGGAAGCATATACGGCGTGCCGTCGCGCGACCACGTTCCGCAGGGCAGAAATATGGGTAGATACAGCGAAAGTATGAGCGT
Source organism: Mycobacterium asiaticum (assembly GCF_001673635.1). GTDB lineage: Bacteria > Actinomycetota > Actinomycetes > Mycobacteriales > Mycobacteriaceae > Mycobacterium > Mycobacterium asiaticum_C. Next base: position 321,774 of record NZ_LZMH01000069.1, on the reverse strand, counting down.
GCCTGACGATCGACTCCTGGTTCCCGGCCAAACCTGCTGGCGCGTGGCGCCCGCCGGGCAGTTCGCGGCGGTGATCGATGCGGCCGACTATTTCCGGCACGTCAAGGCCGCGATGCTGCGCGCCCAGCACCGGATCATGCTGATCGGTTGGGATTTGGACCTCAGGATGGCTTTCGAGCGGGGCGCCAGGACCCTGCCCGGCCCCAATCAGCTGGGCACCTTCCTGTACTGGATGCTGCGCAAGCGCCCGGATCTGCAGATCTACCTGCTGAAGTCCAATCTGCGCCTGTTGCCGGTGTTCGACGACGTGTGGTTCGGACTTACCCCGGTGTCAGTGGTGAACCAGATCAGCAACAAGCGACTGCACTTCGCCGTCGACGGCAACCACCCGACCGGATCGGTCCATCACCAAAAGATCGCGGTCATCGACGATGCGGTGGGGTTCTGCGGCGGAATCGACCTCACCATCGGGCGCTGGGACACCCCGGCGCATCAGCACGGCAGCCGCCGCCGGCGCGCCCTGGGGCGTAGCTACGGGCCACGCCACGAGGTGAGCGCGGCCGTAGACGGTGCTGCCGCAGCGGCTCTCGCCGAGCAGGCCACACAGCGGTGGCAGAACGCGACCGGCCAATCGTTGGCACCGGTGCAGGCCAGGCACGCCGCGTGGCCCAGCAGGCTGGGGCCGATCCTGCGCGGCGTCGACATCGGCATCGCTCGGACAATCCCAGAATCGGACGATCGCGGCGAGGTCCGCGAGGTAGAGGCGCTGAACCTGAGGGCGATCGCCGCGGCGCGGCGCACCATCTATCTCGAGAATCAATACCTGGCGGCGCGACGCATCGTCGAGGCGCTCGCCGATCGACTGAGGCAACACGACGGGCCGGAAATCGTCATCGTCCTGCCGCGAAGAGGCAACAACCCGCTCGAACGCGGGGCGATGGACAGTGCGCGCCACCTGCTTCTGCAATTGCTGTGGGAAGCGGACACGCACGGGCGATTGGGTGTCTATTGGCCGGTGACCGACGGCGGAACACCGATCTACGTTCACTCGAAGGTGCTGGCGATCGACGATCGCCTGCTGCGTATCGGATCATCCAACATCAACAACCGCTCGTTGGGCTTTGACAGCGAATGCGACCTGGCCATCGAGGCGCATTCCGGGGATGCCGTCTACGACGAGGTCCGGCGCCAAATCGTCTGCGTGCGGGACCGATTGATCGCCGAGCACTTGGGCGTGTCCGTCACCGAATTCGAGCGGGTGGCGGGCCAATCCGGTTCTGTCCTGAAAGCCGTTGAGGCACTTCGTGGTCGGGGAAAGACCTTGCGGCCACTCACCGAGGACACCGTGTCCGGCGAGGCGGGTCCGCTGGCCGAGAACGACCTGATGGACCCGGACCACGTGCCGCGGTCATTGACCCGCACCTTACAGCGATTCATAACGGGCCTCCGGGGCTGAATCGACCGCCCGGGTCAGCGCAGCTGCGGGATCACCTTTTCGGCGAACAGCTCGAGGTGCGCCAGGTCGGACATATCGAGCATCTGCGCATAGACGCGCTGCGTCCCCAACTCCGCCCAGGGCCCGAGTTTGTCGACGATCTCGGCGGGCGTGCCGACCAGCGGGCTGTTGGAGCGCATTTCATCAACCTCCCGGCCGATCACCGAAGCACGCCGGCCCACTTCGGCGTCGTCTCGCCCGGCGCACAACACAAAGGCGCAGGAGTAGACGATCGAGTCGGGTGCCCTGCCCGCGGCCTCCACCGCGTCGGCCACCCGCTGAAACTGCTTCTGGGCGATATCCATCGAGACGAAAGCCACGTTGAACTCGGCGGCGTAGGCGGCGGCCAGTTCCGGTGTGCGCTTGGCGCCCGTGCCACCGATCACGATCGGCGGATGGGGGGTTTGCACCGGCTTGGGCAGGGCCGGTGACCCGGCGATCGTGTAATGCGCACCGGAATAGTCGAACGTCTCGCCCGGCGGCGTCGTCCACAGTCCCGAGATGACGGCCAGCTGCTCGCTGAGCCGGTCGAACCGTTCCCGCACCGGCGGGAAAGGGATCCCGTAGGCCTGATGCTCGGCGTCGAACCATCCGCTGCCCAAGCCGAATTCGACTCGGCCGCCGCTCATTTCGTCCACCTGTGCCACCGCGATGGCGAGCGGGCCGGGGTAGCGGAACGTCGCCGAAGTAACCAGCGTGCCCAGGCGTATCTGGGACGTCTCGCGCGCGATCGCTCCCAAGGTGACCCACGAATCGGTCGGACCGGGCAGGCCGTCACCGCTCATCGCCAGATAGTGATCGGAGCGGAAGAACGCGTCATAACCGAGCCGTTCGGCGATTTGGGCGACGGCAAGCTGGTCGGTGTACGAGGCGCCTTGCTGCGGTTCGACAAATACCCGAAACTCCATGGTTCCTTCCGAATCCGTCGTTACCGCAACATGTTAACGGCTCACGGCGCGTGCGTCTCCTTGCGGTGCAGATCGCTGAATTTCACGCTGACCCGTTGGAACCCCTTGACGCGTTCGGCTTTGGCTTTCCTGGTGTAGGTCTTACGGTCCGCGGGAGTCAGATCGACGTCGTCGGTGAAGGGGGTCAGCAATGCGCGCGGGTGCAGCTGCTCGACCAGGACGACGTTGATCTCGGCGCAGAGCACCAGCGTCGAGGAGATCAGGAACAAGAACGCCAGCATGCCGAGGACCAGCGCGAAGACGCTGTTGGTGGCGCTCGACGTCTTCACGACATGCCCGATGTAACCGGCACCGAACCATTGCAGCACCTGCCAGATAACTGCGCCGGCAAGCGCCCCCGGCAACACCTGTCGGTAGGTCAGCTCTCGCGCGGTGGTGACGCGGAACAGCACCAAGCAGATCACGGCGTTCATACACACCGTGATGACCGTGACACCGAGCTTGCCCACCATGCCCAGTGATCCGGTCACATGGCCGACGGCGGACAGGACAGTGGTGGCGATGGCAGCCGAGCCGAGCACCAGGAGCAGGATCAGGCTGTGTTTGCGGCTCCTGAACGGGTCGCGCCGTGCGTGCTTCGGCACGGCCCACACCGAATCCATCGCGTTCTGCACCGCCTGCCCGACACCCAGTCCGCCGTAGAGCGCGCCGAGAATGCCGACCACCACGGCGACCGTTCCTCCGCTGAGGCCTTCCGGCTGGTGTAGCTGGCTGCCGATGACCGGGAATTGGCTCAGCGTGCTTTGCAGCACCTGCGTCTGAAGATCCGGCCGGCCCCGAAGCAACACCCCAAGGCCGGTGGTCAGCAGCAACAGCAGCGGAAACAGCGAGACGAAGGCGTAGTAGGTGATCAGCGCGGCCAGGTATCCGCCCTGGTCGTCGAGGTATTTGTAGATGACCGCGACGACTATTCCCACGCCGCGGTTGCGTCGCTGCAGCCTGTCCAGCCAGCCCACCATCGCCGCTCACTTCAATCACACCGAAGCCATCCCCGCCCGCAGGGCTGCCGGTGAGATACCCCCAACGGCGCAATGTCAACCAGGCGCGCCGACAATGGTCACGGCAGGTTGGTGGCCAGGAACGTCAGCGGCAGCCCGCACACCGAAAGATCGATCTCTTCGAGGTAGTTGCCGTCGCCGGAGAAGCCCTGTCGGAATCGGGTGATCGAGCCGTACCGTTTGGCGATGTCTTCCGCGGCGGACGCGCCGGGAACCTGCACCACCACCGTGTAGACGCCGTCCCCGTGGGTGGAAAGGAATTCGTTCACCGATGCGGCGACCTCAGCGGTGGATCCCGGGTCGGGACTGATCAGTTCGATACCCCGGTCCCAGTCCAGCAGCACCCGCAGTCCCAACTCCTCCAGGGTGAGGTCGTTGAAGCTGAAGCCGAGTTCGGTGAACAGGCGCCCCACTTCGTCGTGCCGGTCCCGCTGCACCGCGAAGACGACGTGATGCAGCCGCGACGGCGCGTCGCTCATCGTTGCGGCCCGAACTCGACGGTCAGGCTGGTGGGTCCGCTCATGCCCATCATCGGCTTCCAGGGCGCCGGTCCGGCCCGACGGGCATCGGGCATCCGTCGCGCCAGAATCTTGAGCCCTTCGGCCAATTCCTTCCTGGCCAGGTTCGCGCCGAGGCAGTAGTGCGCACCGCCACCGAACGTCAACACCGCTGGCGCCCCCTGCCGGGTGATGTCGAAGCGGTCGGAATCGGGATAGATCTCGGGATCACGATTGGCCGCAAAGGAATTGACGAAGATGAACGCGCCGGCCGGGAAGGTGTATCCGCCGAACGCGACGTCCTCAGCTACGGTGCGGACCGTGCTACAGACGGCAGGCGAGTGACGCATGCTCTCTTCGACCGCGGACATGGCCAGTTCCGGACGCTCCCGCAGCAGCGCCCACTGTCCGGGATGATCCAGCAGCACCTGCAGGGAGGCGGCCAGTTGATTGCGGGTGGTGTCGGTGCCGGCAAGTAACAGTCCAGCCACCGTCATGCGCAATTCGTCAGCACTCAAGCGGTCACCGTCATCCTCGGCGCGGATGAGATCGGACAGCAGGTCTTCGGTCAGATGGTGCCGTCGTTCGGCGATCATGTCGTCGACGTAGGCGTCGAGTTCGGCCCACCCGCGCAGGACCGTCGGCATCTCCTCGACCAGGTTGACCGAGAAGTTGACCATCTTGAAGATCGCTTCGGCCCATCCTTCGAACTGGCCCCAATCTCCGCGTGGCGCACCGATTAACGCACAGATGACCGGGATCGGATAGTGCCGGGCGATATCGGTGACGATGTCGCAGCGGCCCGCGCCGGCTACGCCGTCGATCAGGTCGTTGAGCACCGTCTCGATCGTGTCGTCGAGCCGGGCGATCGCACGGGGCGTGAAGGCCCGCGAGACGAGGCTGCGCAACCGATGGTGTTCGGCGCCTTCGGCGCAGATGATGCTGCCGACGACCCGATCCCACAGTGGACCCGACGTCACGCCTTGGGCTGCCAAATGGAGGCCCGGTGGGATGACGAACCGGGTATCGCGGAGAATGCCTCGGGCAAGTTCGTGCGAAAGCACTTCGGGGCCAAGCGGGCCGAGGGCGATCGGGGCGACTTGTTGTGCCGCCCGGATTCGGCTGCAGACCGCATGTGGCGGTTCGTTGACGTCGTACTCGAGCGTTGGCAGTCCCGCATCGAAGATGCTGGGCGCACTGGTCGCGGCGGTCATTTGCGCACCAGTCCTCTTGGCCGGACCAAACCGAGATCGAGATGGGTCAGCCAACCCGGCGCGGCATCGCAAACGTCGGGGATGGCGTTGACAGCTCCCATCGCGGTCCAGTTGTAGCCGGGATGGCTCATCCTGCCGCCAGCAGACTCGACGCCTTCCAATGTCAGGGCGCTCGGCGGATCGCCGTCAATCACGATGCGGTACCGCGTCTTCCCCCAATCCCACGCAGGATCGATGCGGTCGGGGGCGCCGGTCAGATAGATGGCGTGAAAGACGATCAGAGGTTGGCCTTCGACCAACGCCGTCCAGGTGTGATGTTGCGCGGCCACCGTCCCGCTGGGAATCACACCGAGTTCGTGCGAAATGTCGCCGGTAGCGGTAGCGACGGCCAATTCGTGTTCGATGCCGTCGATTTCGACACCGAGGCCGTCCGCTAGCATGTACATCGATTGTGCGAAGAACGGCAAGCCCAGTCCCAGGATCGTTGGTGAAGAGAGGAATTCATCCTTAGCTTTGCCGAAGCCCAGCCAGTCGATGTGGTCCAGTGGCGCGTCGGCCAGCACGTTGACCACCTCGTACACCTCTATCCTGTCTACCCGACTGATGACGCGGGCGAGCGTCAGGGGCAACAGGTCACCGGCGTATCCCGGGTGGATGCCGCCGCCGTGGAAGCTGGTGCCGCCCTCGCGGCAGGCGGCTTCGATCTTTACGGCGTCCTGGCGAAAGTCCTTGGACGGGTGGAAGAATCCACTGGTGGTCACAACATTCTTGCCGGACCGCAACAGTCGACAGACGGTCTCGACGTCCATGATGATCGGCGTATAGAACACGCAGTCGGCGTCGGTTGCGACCACCGAGTCAATATCGTCGGTGGTAATGACCCCGGTCGGCGCAATGCCAACGATGTCCCCTGCGTCCTTGCCTACCTTTTCGGGCGTATGCACCAGGACCGCAACCAGTTCGAACACGGGGCTGTCTGCGAAATGCCGGAGCGCCACCTGCCCGACATCTCCGGTCATCCACTGGATGACGCGATAAGTCTTCGACATCGAATGTCCGTCCTTTCAGTTGCGTGCCAGCACGCCTCGCGGAAGTAGCAGGGGTAGATCGGTGTAGGTGGCGATGCCGGGCGGCGCCGCGACAACCGCGGGTATCGCCGTGATCGGGGGCATCGCGGTAATGGTCAGCCCGAGCATGATGTAGTCCTCGATCGATTCACCGTGAAAGTCCGGTGGCGGTTCGAAATTCAGCGTTGTCTTGATGGTGGGGCGGCCCTCGACCGTGACGGTGTAACCGAAGTTCGTCGACCAGGCCGGATCCAGGGACTGGCCCTTGGTCCAGACGGCGCGGAGCTCGACCACCTCGCGCGCATCGAAAGTCCCCTTCCACCGGACGTCGATGCCGGCCACACATCCCTTCTTGATCGTCCAGTCGCCCGGCAGCGCGAGATCTTCTGTGGTTTGGGCGTATTCGGTCGTGCAACTGATGTCGTCGAGGTGAACGCCGAGGGCATCGGCGAGCAGCTGCACCGCTTCGCGGAAGATGCCGGATCCCTTTTCGGTGATGGCGTGCAGATCCGGCTGGTCGATCGGGTACCCGAAGCCCATCGGTATCTCTGTTGCCGGCGAGTTGTAGATGCTGGTGTCGAAGGATTCGACGATCGCTATCCGGTCGACTCGGTCGGAGAGGCCGGCCGTGACGATCGCGAGAAGTTGAATGAACCCCGGGTTGATGCCGCTGCCGAAGATGGTCGCGCCGCCGTGCGCACAGGCGTCGCTGATGCGGTCCCGGGCGGAGCCCAGTTGGTGTCCGGTGATGAATTCTGAGGTGGTCACGACGTTGATTCCGGCTCGCAGAATGCGGGCCACCTCATCGGCATCGGCGAACATTGGGTTGTAGACGACGCAGTCGGGTTTCAGGCCGAGCAACGCATCGACATCGTCGGTGGCTTGGACTCCGAGGGGCGCGATGCCACATAGCTCCCCGACGTCACGGCCGACCTTCTCGGGCGACCACGCGTAGCAGCCGACGAGTTCAAGCAGTGAATTGGCGGTGATGGCGTGGACGGATTTCTTGCCCACGTTGCCCGTCGTCCACTGGACGACGCGCAGTTTGCGCGTCACGGCTTCGCGCCGGCCTGCTGTTGCGCGGCTTGGCGGGCGAGCCTTTCCTCATGGATGCGCACCAGTTCGCGGAACCCGAGTCGGTGGTATTTCGGGGTCGGCTGAATACCCCACACGTCTCTGGCGGTGTCCTTGCCTTCGGCGCCTTCCGGCGGACCCAGCGGCGGGTAGGGGTATTTGCACTCCAGATTGTCGTCGGAGTAGCGGACTTTGAGTAGCTCACTGCAGATCTCGGTGAGGCTCAACGTCGGATAGCCGTAGTAGACCGCCATAAACGGGAGCGTGAACGCGCCCTCGATGACCAGCGCCACCAGGCACACGAGTACCGCCCGCTTGATCCACTTGTGCATGCGCGCGTAATAGGGTGTCGTACCGGGTGGAAGGTCTTCTGCCGCTTCGTTTTCAGCTGTAGGTGATGGCGTGGTGGTCATGGGAGTGCTCCTTCAGCAGGCTCAGTCGGAGAAGATTTCACGGTTGACGGTGTGCAGGTACGGGATCGCAAGGAACGGCGTGATGTAGAAGATGTCGTAGAGCCACCAGCCGATCACCGGGAAAACCACTCCGGCATAGCGCACGTCGGCGTACATCGTCATGTTGAAGACGTAGGCGCACCAGATGACCGTGCCCATCCAGCACGTGATGATCATCCATTGATGGCCCCAGCGCTTCATCTGCAGGAACCCGATCGCCGCGGCGACCCGCATCGAGAACACGGTGAGAATCAGCCCGGCCACATAGGCCTTTTCACCCGGGCCTGCCGAGCCGCCGACCCACAGCTCGTTGTAGTGCCAGAAGTAGCCGGCGTCGAACATGTTGCCCCAGCCGATCATCAGCACCCGGTTGATCAGGGTGTGGTTGGCGACCAGATCCAACGCCCAGCCGAGGCTGTTGAGCATCCCGTCGATCAGCACGAGGTAGCCGATCAGCGTGACGATCATCGGGCGCACCGACAGGCCTGCACGCAGTGCCTGGCGCTGCAGCCACACCCCGCGCATGAAGATGGGGAAACCGATCAGGCCGGGAGCCCAACAACCCATCAGCCCGGCGCCGACGATCATCCATTTGTCGGCCCGTCGTTGCGCGCTTCGTGACTCGTCGTCGTGCTCGCTGAGGCCGACCGAGTCTTGCGGAGCGACAGAAAGACTCATAGATTCCACCAGCCCCGGGCAAAGGACATGTACAGCTGGATGCTGAACATGATCAGCAGGTAGCCGTAGATGAAGATCTGGAAGACGATGAGTGCCTTCTTGCGCTTGCGCTCTTGTTGGTCCACCATTTCGCTCTGCCTTTCCCTCGTGGTCCTAGGAGTTGCTCGCGACCAATGTCGCCGCCGCGACTTCACGCAAACCGTCGTTGATCGCACCGTCGGTGCTGAGCGGCGCGAGTATGCAGGCCTCGGCCGCGTTCATTTCGGAGGCGCCGGCCGCGATCAGTTTCGCCGCGGTGACCAGCACCCTCGTGGACGGCGGCTCGAAGTGAAAGACGTCGTCGGCGTTGCGAATAGCCTGGGCGCAGTGCACAAGACGCCTGGCCGTCGCGAGCTCCACCCCCGCCTCCGCGACGACCACCTCCGCCTCTTGCTCGGGCGGTAGGTATTTCATCGGGAGCGTGGCGAACCGTTGACGGAACGACGGCTTCAGCTCCTTCAGGGAGCTCCGGTAGGCGGGATTGTAGGAGCAGACCAGCATGAACGAATCAGGGGCCCGGACAACCTCGTCCGCGCGATCGAGGTAGAGAGCCCGGCGGTGATCGGTCAGCGAGTGCAGGATGGCCAACGAATCGTGCCGGGCCTCCACCACCTCGTCGAGATAACAGATTGCCCCTGCCTTGACGGCTCTGGTCAACGGACCGTCGGTCCACACGACGTCACCGCCGGTGACCATGAACCGGCCGACGAGATCGGAACTGGTGAGGTCGTCGTGGCAGCTGATGGTGACGACGGGTTGGCCAAGCAGCGCACCCATGTGTTCGACGAAGCGGGTCTTGCCGCAGCCGGTCGGGCCGGTGAGCATGACCGGAATGCGTTCGCGGTAGGCCTGTTCGAACAATTCGACTTCATTGCCGCTGGCGATGTAAGTGTCAGTCATGCGGCAACCAGCTCTCGGTGGACGTGGGCGAGCACCCGCGGGAGTTCCTCGACACGCTTGATGCGCCTGGACCGGCGCGACCCGAATACCTCGGGCAGGGGGTCGACGCGGGTGGGTCCGACACCCACGTAGTAGACGGAGACACCGGCGTCGTTGGCTTCCTCGACCGCGTGCGCCACGTCGGCCCACGCATAGCGGCCTTCATAGCCTTCATCGGAGATCAGTCCATCGCCGATCACGATGAGCAGGCGGCGCTCCGATGGCTGGGCCAACAGGCGTGACGTCAAGTGGCGAATCGGTGCGCCAAGCCTCGTGTAGCCACCGGTCATCAGGCCGAGGCTGCCCGGAGCCACGTATCGGCCGTCGCGAAAATCCTTGAGGCAGCGAACTTCGACGCGATGGCGGGTGTTTCCGGTGAACACGAAGATGCCGTGACGTTCGCGTGCGAGTGTCATCGCGCGCGATAGCGCGTCGGCGCATTCCAGTTCCAGCCGGAAGATCCGCCCGCCGTGCACACCCAATGACGAACTTCCGTCGAGTAACAACGCGGTGGTGACGTCGCGGCCGCTCGGCATGAGTTCCCGAAATATTCTGGGTTCGCTCGTCTGGGTGGTCATGGTGTCGATGTAGTGGCGGACGTATTGGTCGACGTCGAGGTCGGATCCGTCTTCGAGCCCATTGGTCATCGCGCGGTGCGTGTGTTCCTCGAACCATTTGCGAAGATGCGCCGAGAGCGGTTGCGGCTGACCGGCGCGCGGCCCGGGTGGGACTTCGAGAACCGCGACGTGGTCCTTCAGGAAGCTCTTGGTCCACGCATTCCATTCGGGGTAAGGAATGCCCTGTCGGCGATCGGGACTGATATCGAGATCGTTGTCCTCGGGTCGACTGGGCGGCGGCAGGTTGGGATTGCGCACGCCGCCGTCCCCGCCGACCGGTACGGAGTGCGCGCGGGGATGACGTTTCTGAGTTGTGGTCCACGGCATGCGGCCGAATCTCTTGATCGCACTGGCCAACCCGCGAGCACTCGAATAGGTGCGCGGTAGCGTGCCGAGCAGCGGATACTCCGGGAGCGCCCGTCCGGCACGCGCCATTTCTATTGCCCGGTCCAACATCCCCGCCGCATCGAGGTCTGGGTCGCCGACCTCGATGTCGGGCAACACCCTGCGCAACTCGGGCATCAACCCTGGCCAATTAGCGGCGATCCAGCCCAGGGCGACGCCGGCCTCGATGATCACCAGCGCGCGGTGTTCTCGGGCGGACAGATCGGTCAACCTGTATTGCGCGAGGCGATCTTTGGACGGCGAGCATTGCAGAGCGACCCCGCACGTCAGTGTCCGTAGCGTCCAGTCGCGGGCGAACGACGGGTAGGGGACGAGCACGATGTTCAAGGCGGGGCTCAAGCCGAAGCTGCGTTGGGCACCGGTCATCAACCGGGCGCCTTCACGGCGCCGGTCACTGAGCGCCACCGCCGTCAGGGCGCAACTGCGCTCCATCGACATCGCCGACGTGTCGGCCGCTTCGGTCACGTGCTTAGAACGTTCCGATGTTGGAGAACATCCAGTACCAGAACCAGATGATCAAAGCGGTACCGCCCCAAGCGGCGACGTACCGCAAAAGCTCCCAGACCATGTCCATATACGCCAATCTCCTTATCGGGTTGCGGGATTCATCGAGGCTCCAGGCTCCGGACGGCAGTAGCGATGAGCTGACCCAGCATCGCTTCGCGTGTGTGGCCGGACGGGGTCGTGCTCAGCGCACCGTAGACGCCCAGCAGAAATAAGACGGCGCTGTAGAACGGGTCGACATCAGCGTGCACTGCACCGAGATCGCGCGCTCGCTGAATTTCGTTGACCAGCAGCACAATCAGCGGGTGGTCGGTCCACTCCTCATCACGCGCGGGGCGGGTGGGGGAGAAATGGATACCTAGGAAGTCCCTGAAGAGCGGGCCGCCGAGCCGCTGTTCGAGATCGACGACGAGTCGTGCCACCTTGGTCAGCACGGCAACCAGGTCATGAGGCTTCGTCACAAAGCGCGCCAGTTCGGCGGCCATGCGCGCTTCTTCTCGAGTCTCCAGTTCGAGCAGGACATGCTCTTTGGTGGGGAAGTGGAAGAAGAACGTGCCGTGCGCGACGCCGGCGGCGCTGATGATCGCGCTCACTTCGGCGGCGGCCATTCCTGCCCGCTGAAACTCGGCCAGCGCCGCGCCGAGCAACCGCTGACGCGTTTGCAACCGCTGCGCTTCGCGCAGAGACGTTCTGACTTGGGCAGTCATCCTGCGCTCTGTTGTAGTCTCCTTGCTGACTGAAGTCAATAGAAGTAGCGTGGCGAGGCCGCTGAAAAGCTTATGATCATGGCTAAATCAGCTCAAGTGCTAAGGCACCGGCTATGACAAGAGTCAGTCAGAAAAGATCTCGCGATTGACCGTATGCAGGTAGGGGATCGCGAGGAATGGGGTGATGTAGAAGATGTCGTACAGCCACCAGCCGATGACGGGAAGGATGACGCCGGAAAAGCGCACGTCCGCGTACATGGTCATGTTGAACACGTAGCCGATCCAGATCACCACGCCCATCCAGCAGGTGATCACCATCCATTGGTGTCCCCACCGCTTCATCTGCAAGAAGCCGATCCCGGCCGCAATTCGCATGGTGAACACGGTGAAGATCAACCCGATCTCCCAGCCCTTCTCGCCGGGGCCGGCCGCGCCACCAATCCATAATTCGTTGAAGTGCCAGAAGTAGCCGGCGTCGAACATGTTGCCCCAGCCCACCAAAAGCACTCTGCCAAGCAAGGTGTGGTTGCCGACCATGTCCAACGCCCAACCCACCGTGTTGATGGCGGCGTCAATGACGACCAGATAGCCGAGCAGTGTGACGAGCATTGGCCGCACGGACAGGCCGGTTCGCTGCGCACGGCGGAGCAACCAGACTCCGCGCAGGAACAACGGAAGCCCGAAGATGCCGAGGGCGGCGGTGCCGATCAACAGCGAGCCCGAGATCAGCCATTTGTCGGCCTGCCGCTGGGCGAGCCGCGACTCCTCCATGTGCTCGTCGAAGGCCAGCCCGTCCCGGGTGCCGGGTGCGGAAACACCGTTTCCGGTGGAGCGACGGAAGTTCAGTGTGGGCAGATTCAAGGTTGCCTCCCCCGCCTGTTGTAGTCCACAAACTGACTAAGGTCAACACTGTCGGTGGCGGGGTGATTGGCCGTGACTATCGCACTCCGAGGCTTCGCAACGACCTGGTCACATAATCACCGAGCATGGCGTCGCGCGTCGGCCACGTGTTCGTCGTGGTCAACAGCGCATACAACCCCAGCAGAAAGAACACGGCGCTGTTCATCGGGTTCACGTCCGGATCAACGTGGCCGGCTTCCTGTGCCTGCGCGATCTCCTGGGCAAGGGCCACGATCACCGGATGGTCCCTGCCATCTTCTGCCGGCGGACGCGTCTGCGAAAAGTGCAGCGCCAAAAACTCTTTGAACAACACTTCGCCCAAACGGCGTTCCAGACCCGAGATCAACCGAACGGCCTCCCGCAGGGCATCCGCAAGGTCGTGCTCGGCTTCCAGGAATCGACCGAACTGGCTGGCGATACGCTGTTCCTCGCGGTGCTCCAGCTCGAGTAGCACGTGCTCTTTGGTGGGGAAATGAAAAAAGAAGGTGCCGTGGGCAACTCCCGCGGCGGCGACGATGGCCCCGACATCCGCTTCGGCCATGCCCGAGCGCTTGAACTCGGCCACCGCCGCACCCATCAGGCGCTCTCGCGTCTGTAGACGTTTGGTCTCGCGGACCGAAACCCGATTGCTCGACGTCATTGTTCCCTTCTGTTCCTAGGCGAGCCCCATTACAGACAGTATCGCGAGGATTACGGCCCGGTCGGGTGAGGTGAAGGCCCATCACCCAATCCGTCGTTGACTTAAGTCAGTTTCAGCCGTTAGATGGGAACGGCGCGGCGTCGTCCGCGGTCTGCGAGAGGGAGCTGGTATGGCTTTGGAGCAGTTCAACCTGGCTGGACAGGTCGCCATTGTTACGGGCGCCGGCAAGGGTGTGGGCCAAGGCATTGCGAGGGTGCTCGCGGAGGCCGGTGCGACGGTGGTTGGAACGGCGCGGACGGAGTCGGACATCGTGGCCACCATCGGCGGCATCGAGGCGGCCGGCGGCAAGGGGCTGGCACTGGTCGCCGACGCGATGAGCCGCCCGGACGGCGAACGCGTGGTCTCGACGGCTATCGAGCAATTCGGTCGGATCGACATCTTGATCAACAACGTCGGCGGGGCCACGTACGCCAGGTTTCTCGATATCACCGACGAAGATTTCCAACTCGCCTTCGACTGGTGCGTCAAGTCCACGTTCATCATGAGCCAGCTCGTCGCCCCGCACATGATCGAGGCCGGGCGCGGCAACATCGTCAACATCTCCTCCGGTTCAGCACGTTTCGGCATCCGCGCGCTGGCCGCGTACTGCACCGCCAAGGGCGCCCTGGAAGCTTTGACCCGCGCGATGGCCCAGGAGCTGGCCCCCAAGATCCGGGTCAACGCCATCGCACTTGGCTCGTTCGCCACCGACGGTCTACAGTCCAGCCTCGACCTGATGCCTGGATCGCTGGAGAAAATGCAGGAAGCCACCCCGCTGCATCGGCTCGGCAATGTCGAGGACCTCGGTCGCCTCTGCGTCTACCTGAGCACGACCGACTGCTACGCCACCAATGCGGTCTTTCATGTGGACGGCGGAATCGACTCTAACAACTCGCCTTTGCCGATACCGGACTACTGAGGAGGCTGCTGATGCGCCGGGTGATCCAGTTCTCCACCGGCAACGTGGGACGACATTCGTTGCGAGCCATCATCGGACGTCCAGACCTCGAATTGGTCGGAGTCCATGCCTCAAGCCCGGCGAAGGTCGGCAAGGATGCCGCCGAGTTGTGCGGGTTGGCCGAGCCGACCGGCATCACAGCCACCGACGATGTCGATGCGCTCGTCGCCCTCGGCGCCGACTGCGTGGTATACACGGCGCTGGGCGAGACCCGGCCGATGGAGGTCATCGATCAAATCACCAGATTCCTTGCCGGCGGCACCAATGTGGTTGGCACATCACTGGTTTGGCTTGCCAATCCGCGGCATGCCGATGACTGGCTGCGAGACCCGCTGCAGCGGGCGTGCGAGGCGGGCAACACCTCGCTGTACGTCAATGGCATTGACCCAGGGTTCTCCGGGGACACCCTGGTCTACTCGGCGTGCAGCCTTACTACTCGCATTTCCTCGATCACCGTCCAGGAAATATTCGACTACGCAAACTACGATGACTACGAATTCACCGGCAAGTCAATGGGTTTCGGGCTGAAACCGGATGACGACCCGCCCATGCTCTTCCTGCCCGGCGTTGTGGTGTCCATGTTCGGTGGCGCAGTACGGAATCTGGCCGACCATCTCGGGATCACACTCGACGAGGTGCGGCAACGCGATGAACGCTGGTACACCCCACAACCGATCGATTGCATCATGACCAAAGTCGAACCGGGCGGAATGGCCGCAGTCCGGTTCGCCGCTGAGGGCATCGTCGACGGGCAACCAGTGATCACGCTGGAGCACATAACCAGGCTCACCAACGCCGCGGCGCCCGATTGGCCCTACCCGCCAGACGGCCAATCCGGGGTACACCGGGTCGTCGCCGAGGGCGAACCTCGAATAGAGATCAACACACATGTCTCGCATCCGGTATTCGATACGACAGACGCCGGCTGTATCTCGACCGCCGCTCGGGCCATGAACGTCATTGACTGGGTCTGTCGTGCGCCCGCGGGATTGATTGCCGTCGATGAGATTCCACCCGCGGAGGCCCTCCGCGGCCTCATGTGGAAGGAGTAACGATGACGCAGACGGCGGAGAAAAAGTATCGCGTCATCCAGTGGGGCATCGGCAATGTCGGCACGCTCGCGCTGCGCCATTTCGCTGACAACCCCGTCTACGAGGTCGTCGGCGTGCTCTGTAGTCGCCCCGAGAAGGTCGGTAAAGACGCCGGCGAACTTGTCGGGGTGGCCCCGTTCGGTGTGCTCGCAACAACCGACAAGGCCGCCTTGGAAGCACTGGATGCGGACTGCGTGTTCTATGCACCGCTCTGGTCCGACATCGACGAGATCTGCCGCCTGCTGCGGGGCGGCAAGAACGTCGTCGCCTCCGGTGGTGCCTGGTGGTACCGAACCGAAACAAACGCCGCGGACATCGACAAGATTGCGGAAGCATGCCGCCAGGGCGGCACATCGTTTCACGGCGGCGGGATTCATCCTGGCTTCGCGGCGGACTTGCTGGTGCTGACGCTGTGCCGGATCGCGAGTCGGATCGACCGTATTCACATCTACGAAGTGGTGAACTTCAACAAGGACACGCTCAAGTACCTCGACGAAATGGGATTCGGGAAGGAACCCGCGGAATTCGAAGCGGGGAATCTGTTCGGGGCCGCGTGGCCCCTGTTCGCGCAGTCGCTGTCCATGGTGGTGGACGGCGTGGGCAAGACCGTCGACAAGTTCACGACAGAAACAAAGATCGGGCTGGCCACGCGCGACATTCCCTACGAGGGAACCGAAGACATGGATATGCCCGGATTGAAGGGGGTCATCAAGAAGGGCACCGTGGCATCCCAGCAGCACGAGTGGACGGCCTGGGTGGACGGCCGGCCCTTCATCACCCTGCATGAGATGTATTCGTTCATCGAGCACGACGCCATTGACCCCAGGCCCGACTGGGACGGCTACTACCACTACCGCCTGGTGGTGCAGGGCGACGTTTCCACCGAATTGATCCTGCGCGGCGCCGCCGATGAAAACGGTGATCACGGAAATCCCGGATACACGTGGACGGCGATGGGCCCGGTGAACGCCATCCCGGCGGTCTGCGATGCACCACCGGGGTTCCTCACCCACAAGGAACTTGGGCTGGTGACGCTACGCGGCGTGGTGCGCTGAAGGCTTCTGGACGAGCGGACTACACGAGCGCGCTCAGGCGGCAACGGCGGTACCACAGATGCCGCAGACCTCGAACTGTCGGCGACTCCACCGCGCGACCGGAACGAAGAACAGTGTGATCTGCTTGTACTCCTGCATCCGCGTCCACTGCGTCGTGTTGTGGCAGCGCGGACAGGTCCTGACCTCTCCGACGCCGAGGTACTTCTCCTTGTTGCCGTAGCTGAAGAAGAGCAACACGACACCAGCGTAGGGGTTTCGCCCCAGGACGGTCCCGGTGGGGGCAGCGTGGCGTCGAACGGTGTGGACTCCGGACCTGTTTGCCCAGACGCGATACGGGAACACAGATCAGGGTGATGGGCAACGATGAGGACCGGCTTGCATCGGCCAGTGAGTTATCCCCTGAACAGTTCACCGCTCTCGTGCTGCTCGCGGCGGCGCCGCCGGACAGGGTCGGCCAGGTGGTGGCCCGCCTGGTAGGCGATCACCTCACGATCGGCCCACTCGAAGTCGGCCCAGGCGGGATCGCGTCGGCAATGGCGCGAGGCAGGCGCGGGCGGGTCCGCGTCGCCACCTGTGATCACGACTACTGGCGCCAAATCGTCACTGTCCCAATCGCGCTCCGGGTGGAGGTACGCATAGCCGGGCAACTCGTCCGCTACCGCGGCAAGGTTGAGGTCCAGACGCGATTTCGGTTACGGCTCGACCCCCCGTGCACGGTGACCGTTGAGCTCGAAGAAGTGCAGAAACATTATGTCCGCACAACCGTCGATCCGGTCGGCTTCGGCGCTCGCCTCATCGGCTGGGTTGGTGGGGTCGATCAAATTGTCGCCGAGCAGGTCCTGTGTTACGTACAAGATCTAGTGGCAACTCCCGAGTTTGAAGCCGCCATGCACATTGACGTTGCGGGGCTGTTGGATCGCGCATGGGACGCCGGTCTGGTTGTCAAGCTGCCCGCAGGCTGATCGGTCCGCGAGCGGTCTGCACCGGATCACGCCACGCGTGCTTCGCTGGGGGTCACACGGTCGCGCGGTCGCGGCCGTCCCAATACGGCTTGCGCAGATCCTTTTTGAGGATCTTGCCAGTCGGGTTACGGGGCAGCGCGTCCGCAATGTCGATGGACTTGGGACACTTGTAGGCGGCCAGCCGTTCCCGGGTGAATGCGATCAGCTCCTGCTCGGTGACCTCACCCTCAAGGGCGACAACGGCTTTGACCACCTCGCCCCACTTCTCGTCCGGCACCCCGATCACGGCGACCTCCGTCACCGCCGGGTGTTCGGCCAAGACCCGCTCCACCTCGATCGAGTAGATGTTCTCCCCGCCCGAGATGATCATGTCCTTGAGCCGGTCCTCCACGAAGATGTAGCCGTCCTCGTCGACGCGGCCGATATCGCCGGTGCGGAACCAGCCGTCCGCGGTGATGGCTTCGGCCGTTGCCTCCGGCTTGTTGTGGTAGCCCTTCATCAATTGCGGTGAGCGAAACCACAATTCGCCCTGCTCGCCGATCGGCACGTCTTGCAGGGTGTAGGGGTCGACTACCCGCACCTCGGCGTTGGGCACCAGCGTCCCCGCACTGCTCAACCGCTCCGGATGGTCCTGCGCCCGGTGCGCCTCCGGGAGCAGGTGGCTGATCACACCGCACAATTCGGTCAGGCCGTAGGCCTGGATGAAATCGGTGTTCGGCCAGGCTTTCAGCGCCGCACGCAGCAGTGGCAGGGGCATTGGCGAGGCCCCGTACGAATACGTCTTGAGCGCGCCGAATAGTTTCACGGCGTCCTCACCGGTTTCGAGCACCTTGGCCAGCACTGCGGGAACCAGGAAGGTCCGGTTGGCGCCCTTGAGGATTGCCCCGGCCAGCGCCATGCCGTCGACGTCGCGGGTCATCACGCTCGGCACCCCATCGTGAATGCCGAACTGCACGTACGACGAACCGCCCACGTGGAACAGCGGCATGGACACCATGCTTTTGTCGCCGGGGTCGAAATCGAATCCCTCGTGTGCATTGAGCGTGTGCGCGATCATGTTCGCCTGCGTCAGCTCGACACCCTTTGGGCGCCCCGTAGTACCCGACGAGTACATGATGATGCACACATCGTCCGGTTCGACATCGGCGGAACGGTCGACCGGTGTCGCCTCGGCCAGCAGCGCCTCGTACTCGTCGCCGTCGGCGCCGTCGGGGGTGACCTCAAAGATGTGTTCCACGTTGGTGAGCGCTCCGCGTACCTTCTCCACGTTCGGCTTCAGCTCGGATCCCACGAGCAACACCTTGGCGCCCGAATCGTTGAGCACATAGTCGAGTTCGTCCGCCGCCAACCTGAAATTGATGATGGCGTTCGCAGCCCCCAGCGACGCGGCGGCGAGCGTCAGCTCGACGCAAGCCGGATGGTTCTTGTCCAGAAACGCCACCACATCCCCGCGCCGCACGCCGAGCTCGGTGAGAGCACCGGCCAACCGGCGCACCCGGTCATTCCACTGCGCCCAGGTCCAGTTCCGGTCCAGGTAGTCGATGGCTTCCTCGTCGGGTTTGGTGGCGGCCCAATGGGCGAGGCGCTCGTCGAGGAAGCGTGGGTCTGCTAGATCCGGCATGCCGTGAGCCTTCCATTGTCGGTCGAATAGGGCATCAGTTGATCCGCGCACTACCGCCCAGACCAATCTCCAACACGCTGCCGGTCACCACTCCGGGGTCGGTGACCAGGTAGACGACGCCGCGGCTGACATCCTGCGGTTGCAGCCACGGTTGCGGAATCGGGTTGGCCTTCATCATCCGGCGCACCAAGTCGTCGGGGATGTCGTCGCCGCCGGTGGGCTGCACCATCGGTGTCTGCGTCGTGGTCGGGCAGACGACGTTGACGGTAACTCCCTCTTTGGCGACCTCGAGGGCGACCGACTTGGCCAGTCCGATCACGCCCCACTTGGTGGCGTTGTAAGCCGCGAGTTCAGGGATGCCCATCCGACCGCCCATGGACGAGGTCACCACGACCCGGCCGAACCGCTGCCGCCGCATCACCGGGATGGCGGCCCGCAGCGTATGGAACACGCCGGTCAGATTGGTGTCGACCAGCTGCCGCCAGATCTCATCGGTGACCTCATCCAGCGGCCCGGTGCTGACCACGCCGGCGTTGGCCACCACGATGTCCAGGCTGCCCATGTCGTTGACGGTCTGCTCGACGACCGCGTTGACCTGCGCCGAATCCCGCACGTCGACGGCCACCGGCAGGCACCGCCGCCCCAGCTCTTCGACGAGCTTGGCCGTCTCGCGCAGGTCATCCTCGGTGCCGAGGGGATAGGTCAGGCCCGTCATCGGTGCCGGTGCGTCGGCGGCGACGATGTCGGCGCCTTCGGCCGCCAGCGCCAATGCATGCGCCCGGCCCTGCCCGCGGGCCCCTCCGGTGATTAGCGCAACCCGTCCATCCAAGACACCCATAGCGCGCAACGTTAGCGGGTGACTCTCAGCGCACCGGGAGCCTAGTGCCGCGTCCGGGGTAGTTCGGGCCTCGGGACGCAGGCACCGCGAACGCATCCCTGAACTCCGCGAGTCGGAGCGGGTAGCGCTCGGGGCGGCTGGTGACAACTGACATCGGAGCAGCCGGGACCGGGCGGCATCGGATCGGCGTGTGCGGGGGGTGGCCCGGCCAAGGTCAGCGCTGCCGCCGCCAACACTGCTGCCATCAACAACTTCACGGCGCGCACCCGCCCTCGAACTGACTGCATTTACCCAACACGATAGTCCTCGCGGCGCGGTTCGAAGCTGTCAATGTGATGCGCATAGGCTTTACATATGGGCGCCGGTGAGCAGCGGGCGGGAGTCGAGCTGACCAACCTGGACCAGCCGCTGAGTCCCGAGGCCGGCGCCACCAAGCGCGACCTGATCGACTACCTGGACGCGGTGGCCGACAGGATCCTGCCCGCACTGGCCGACCGTCCGTTGACCGTGCTGCGGGTGCTGCGCGGGCGCGCGCCTTTCATGCAGAAGAACGCACCCAAGTACACCCCGGACTGGGTGCGAACGGTGGTCATCTGGGCGGAGGCGTCCCATCGCGAGGTGCACTACCCGCTGTGCGACGACCGCCGGACGCTGCTGTGGCTCGCCAATCAGCGAGCTGTCGAATACCACCCCGCGTTGGGGTTGGCCGACAACATCTATCGGCCCACCCATCTCGTGCTCGACCTCGACCCGCCCGCCGAGGGCGGCTTTGCCGCGGTCGTGAAAGTCGCTCAGCTTGTGCGTCATGCGCTGCAGGACTGCGGTTTGGGCGGTGCGGTGAAGACCAGCGGCGCCAAGGGTATTCACGTGTTCGTACCGATCGACGACCACGCGCCGGTGGATGATGTCGCGGCGGCAACCCGGGCCCTCGCCGCCCGCGCCGAAGCGCTCGACCCTGCGCTGGCGACAACGGCGTTCATCGTGGAGGACCGCGCGGGGAAGGTGTTCGTCGACGCGACACGCGCGGGGGGTGCCACCGTGGCCGCCGCCTACAGCCCGCGACTGCGCCCAGGCACTCCGGTGTCATTTCCGTTGAACTGGTCCGACCTGGATCGGGTGAACCCCGCCGACTTCACCGTCCACTCGGCGATCGAAGCCCTCGGCGGCAGCGACCCCTGGGCCGACTCGATGCCCGGGCCGCAACGCCTGCCGCATGATCTGATTGAGCAAGGTCGCGCGATTCCGGTCGCTCGGGTGGCCGCGATGCATGAGGGAAAGCGACGTGCCCGGGCGAGACGGGCGAACGAGAACTGAGGAGCAGCGGTGTCTACGTTCAAGCGGTACCTCGGAATTCAATTCATGATATTCATCTTCGGCATCGTCGGGCCGATCTTCCTGATCATGTTCTTTGCGTCGCAGCCGGATCCGCAGATGCGGTGGGCGTTCTGGACAGGTTTGTTGATCACCTACGCCGACATCATGATCGCGCTGGCAATCACCAAGGGAACACTCGACAACGACAAACCGCCCTCGGACGTCCGCGTTGCGCTGGCGGTGGCAAAACGCCTGCAGGGTAAGCGGGACTTTGGGTTGGACGTCGACCCGTCGCTTTCCGATTAGTGGTTTATTCGGTCCGCGAAGCCTGGTAATAGGCGATCTTTCCCTCGCCCTCGGTGATCAAGACGCCGATGCGAACGCTGATCGTCGGCCGGTCGGGAAAGGAGAAGTCGGCGTGCAGGTATGCGAGCACGGCACCGGCAAGCGGACGGGTTTCCAGGATGTCATAGGACACCGTCATGCCGAGCGGTTGCGAGTCGTAGTACGCGGCAACGCCTTGCGGCCCAACGCTGTACGGCCGCAGACCCTGGAAGATGGCATCGTCGGTGAACAGCTCGGCGACCCGCTGCGGTTCGTGCGCGTCGATGTTCGCCTTCCAGCCGTCCATCACCGCACGAACCATCTGTGCTGCGTCAGTTTCCGGCACTTTGGCCTCCGTCCACGTGCAGAATCTCGCCGGTGACGAACGAGTTGCCCTCCAAGTAGAGCACCGCGTCGACAACTTCACTGATCTCACCGAGTCGTCCGAGCGGATGCATCCGAGCTAAAAAGTCGTGCGTCGACGGGTCATGCATCGGAGTGCGGATGTTGCCCAGCGCGACCGCGTTTACACGGATGCCGTGGTGCGCGTATTCGACCGCCAGCGCTTTGGTCGCGGCGTTGAGTCCGCCCTTGGTCAGGGACGCCAACGCCGAGGGAACCTGGGAGTTCGGGTGGTCGACAAGGCTGGTGGAGATGTTGACGACGTGCCCGCCGCCTTCGCGGGACAGCATGGCGGCGATGGCGGCACGCGAAACTTCAAAGAAGCCACGTAGATTCACTCCGGTGATCGCGTCGTAGTCTGCGTCGGTGTACTCCGTGAACGGCTTGGGTACGAAGATCCCGGCATTGTTGACCACGGTGTCGACCCGGCCGAAACGCTCCAGCGCCGCCGAGACAATGCGACCGCCGACCCCCGGCTGCGCGACGTCGCCCGGTACGGCGAGCACCAAGGGATCGCTGCTCTCGTTGATGCGGCGCGAGTTGGCCACCACGGCGTAGCCGCGGTCGCGGTAGCCGGCGACGAGTGCGTCACCGATCCCCTGCGAGGCGCCGGTGATGATGGCGACGCGTTCACTCATTGGCAGAACTCCTTTTGACTGTGGTGCACTCGTCAACGACCATTTGGCTGCGGTGAATTCCGGCCGCCCAGAGTGAATGGAACCACACTGTGACTCAGCCCGACATCGCCGTCGTCGGCGTCCACGTCCTTGACACGCACATCGTCGGGGTTGCCTCGATTCCGGAGGGGTCCGACGGTCAGCTGGTGGAGACGATCAAGGTGTCCCCGGCCGGCACCGCGGGTGGCACCGCCGTCGTGCTGAGCCGCCTCGGAGCCCGCGTCCGCTCCTATGGAGCCATCGGCGCCGACTCGCTCGGCGACATCCTGTTGTCGTTGCTCGGGTCCAATGGTGTGGATGTCGGGGGTTTGGCGCGGGTCCCGGGGAGCCAGACCTCGGCGTCGGTGATTCCGGTGCGGCCCAACGGTGATCGGCCCGCATGGCACTGTGTGGGAGCCAACGCCGCCTTCAGCCTTGATGCGGTCGACCTCGACGAGGTCGCCGGCGTTACCCATGTGCATCTGGGGGGTCCTGAGTTCCTGGGCGGGACCGCTGCCGCAACACTGCTGCGGCACGCCAAGGCCAACGGCTGCAGCACCTCGATCGACATTCTGGCTGCCGGTGACCCGGGCCTGCTGGCCTGGATTACCGAAGCCTTTCCGTACGCCGACTACCTGTTGCCCAATGACGAGCAGGTCCTTGGCTTCACCGGTGAGGCTGACCTGGAAACGGGCGCGCGGAAGCTGCTGTCCGCCGGCGTGGGTTGTGTCGCGGTCACCAGAGGGCAGGAGGGCGCGCTGGTGGTCACCGCGGATGACGCCTTCGCGGTGCCCGCCTATGCGGTGGACGTCGTCGACACCACCGGATGCGGCGACGCGTTCTCCGCGGGATTCATCCTCGGCCGCGCTCTGGAGCGTGATCTGGCCGAGTCAGCGCGGCTGGGCTGCGCTGTGGCGGCGCACGTGGCCGGCGGCCTGGGCACCGATGCCGGGGCGTACGACCTTGCGGTCGTCGACGATTTCGCCGCTCAGAACCAGGGCCCGGGGTAACGGCCGTCGGCGTCCTGCACCAGCACGATCTCCTTGCAGTCGCCCCGCTGGGCGGGCGCCGTCTCACCCTGGCAGACCAGCGTCCAGCCCGTTATCCGGCCGAACGGTCGGCCCGACCAGGTGGATGCGACCGGGTCGGTGCTGGGCAGGGCGAGCACCGAGAACGTGCCGCCGGTGTTGGTCACATACAGGTGGTCACCGAAGAACGACAGCTTCGAGATCGGCTGTTTCTTGGCGTCGTCTCGGTTGGTCAGCAGATCCCAGTGCTGGGTGCGCAGATTCCACACGCCGTAGCCGAACTGCGACGTATCCGAGCCGCGGCCGTCGACGAACAACTTCCCGTCCGACAAAGTCGCCACCAGGCCGCCACCGGAAATCCGTTCGCTGTCAACGATTTTGATCAGTGCGCGGGTTCCCAGGTCGAAAAACTCGGTGGACATCACCGGTGGGTTCTGGGAATCCCAATGGGTGATCTGCACCAATTTGTCTGGCCCGTCGGCTAACTCGCCCTCTACGGTGGCGACGTCATTGTCTTGATAGATGGGTTCGCCTGTGGGCAGGCGTAATTCCGCGCCTACCGTGCTGCCGGGCACGGTGCTGCGCGGGAAGGACAGCACGTCTTGCCAAACTCGCCCCTGCTGGGGGTCAGCCCACAGCTCAGCCAGATCGGTGTTGGAAAGGACCACCGTCCGCGGAGGTGCGGGCGTTCCACGGGCATCGGCGTAAGCGTTGATCCAGGCGACGCCGGTTGTGGTCGGCGCAAGTCGCCAGTCCTTTGCGGCGGCCAGTTTGAGCTCGGGGTTGGGTGGTTGCAGATCCCTGGTGGCCAGCGGCTGACTGGACTTCAGGTCGAACACGTAGGCGGTGGTCCTTGCGGCGCCGGGCTGCGGCCCGTTCTGCGGTTTGACGGTGGTGACGACGTACACGACCTTCATGTCGCTGACGTTGTTCGACAGCGCGCACATGGCGCCGGTGACGGTTTCGCCGGCCGCGACCGCAGGCACCGCCGGCATGATCAAATCGGCGGATTTCGGGTCCAGGATTTTGGGCCGAATGTCTTCGAGTGCGGATTTGCTGGCCGAGAATTCACTCGGGCACCCAAAGTAGACGGTTTCCCCGTAGGTTTTCCAATCTTTCGCCAACGCGCTGATGTGCTGGGGTGGCGGCGCAACGGTGTTGGGCGGCGGCTTGACGGTGGAGGGCGTGGTGTGGGCGGCGGGGGGTGTGACGGTCGCGGTGGTGGCACAAGAGGCAATGGCCAGGCAGGCAAAAGCGGCGGCCAGCGCACGCATGCACTTGGACGCGAACAGCCCGATAGGCACTCTCATGGCGTTTCCCCCCGCTGAGTGGTGTCCATTGAGCCTAAAGGCGTTGGCTGCGGACGGCGAATCGGGCATTTCCGGTGGCGGGAAAGACGGTTCTTTGCGAGTTTGCACGGATGTTTTGCTGTGGGTAGCGCCGAGATGCTGGATAGCATGAGCGCAACAGCCCGTCTGGACACGTTGAACTGGAGCGACTTGGGCGTGCACGAGCTGCCGACCGGCACGGTGACGCTGCTACTTGCGGACATCGAAGGTTCCACGCGGCTCTGGGAGACCCGGCCCGAGGAGGCCGCGGCCGCCGTCGCGCGGCTGGACCACACCCTGAGGGATCTTGTCGGCACGCATCACGGCGTTCGGCCCATCGACCAGGGCGAAGGGGACAGCTTCGTCGTCGCGTTCAAACGGGCCGGCGATGCGGTGGCTTGTGCGCTCGCGCTGCAACTGGCCGACCTCACGCCGATCCGGCTGCGCATCGGCCTGCACACCGGCGATATCCAGCTGCGCGATCCAGACAGTGGCGAGGCCAGTTACATCGGACCGGCCATCAACCGCACGGGCCGGCTGCGCGACCTGGCCCACGGTGGCCAAACTGTGCTGTCGAGTGCGACCGAGGCGATGGTTCTCGACAACTTGCCTGCCGACGCGTGGCTGTCGGAGTTGGGGACCTACCAACTGCGCGACCTCCCGCGCCCGGAACGGGTGCTGCAGCTGTGCCATTCGGATCTCGACAACGAGTTTCCACCGCTGCGAACAGTGAAAACGGTTGCTAAGCACAATCTTCCGGCCCAGCTGACTACCTTCATCGGGCGTGCAGAACAGGTCAGCGAGGTGCGTGATGCACTATCCGGCGGCCGGCTGGTGACGTTGACCGGAGCGGGCGGGGTAGGCAAGACCCGCCTGGCTGTAGAGGCTGCGGCTTCGATGGCCGAGGGAATGGACGGCGGAGTGTGGTTCGTTGACCTGGCTCCGATCGCCGACCCGGACATCGTGCTGATCGCGGTGGCGCGCGCGCTGGGTCTGCCCGATCAGCCGAGCCGCTCCACCAGGGAGACGCTGCTGGCGTTCATCGGCGACCGGCAGATGCTCGTTGTGTTGGACAACTGCGAGCATCTCCTGGATGCGACGGCGTCGGCCATCAAAGCGTTGCTCGGCGGCTGCGCCGGGTTGCGACTGCTGGTCACCAGCCGCGAGCCGATCGGTGTCGCGGGCGAGGCGACGCGACGGGTGCCGTCGCTGTCGCTGGACGATGAGGCGATCGAATTGTTCGTCGATCGTGCGCGCCTGGTCCGGCCCGATTTCGTGGTAGGTGAAAACGGGCTTGCGGTCAGCGAGATCTGCCGGCGGCTCGACGGCATGCCGCTGGCGATCGAGCTTGCGGCGGCGCGGGTGCGTGCGCTGTCGGTCGAAGAGATCCGGGACAGCCTGCACGACCGGTTCCGTCTGCTCACCGGCACCACCCGCATGGCGGTGCGTCGCCAGCAAACTTTGCGCGCGTCGGTCGACTGGTCACACGCTCTCCTGACCCAAGCCGAACAGGTGCTGTTCCGCCGGCTGGCAGTGTTCGTTGGCGGCTTCGACCTGGCGGCGGCGCGCGCTGTTGCCGGGGGCAGCGACGTCGAGCGCTACCAGGTCTTGGATCAAGTCACCCTGTTGGTCGACAAGTCGCTTGTCGTGGCCGAAAACGCCAATGGAGCAACGCGATACCGGTTGCTTGAGACCGTGCGTCAGTACGCGCTGGAGAAGCTGGGTGAGTCCGGGGAAGGCGAGGACGTGCGTGCCCGGCACCGCGACCATTACCTGGCCATCGCGGGCGCACTCGACGACCCGGCCCGAGCGAGCGACGGGCGGTACATCGCGCTGGCCGAAGCGGAGATTGACAATCTGCGGGCGGCGTTCGGTTGGAGTCTCGACAGGGGAGATATCGAAACCGCATTGCGAATGGCGTCCTTACTGGCCCCGCTCTGGGTGGTTCGCGGTCGCATTCAAGAGGCCCTGATGGGCTGGTTCGATGCCGCACTCGCCGAAAGCCACTCCGGCGAAGTATCACCGTCCGCGGTGTCGCGCGCGTTAGCCGACAAGGCCGTCCTGCACACCTGGGCTGTCGGTACCGATGGCGGTGATTGGGCCGAGCAGGCGGTGGGGATGGCTCGTGAGATCGGCGACCCGGCTCTGCTGTTGCGGGCGCTCACCGCCCGTGCCGTCATGGCCGCCAGTCAGGGCGAAGCGAAACAGGACTACTTCGACGAGACTTTCAACTTGGCGCGCTCCTTGGGCGATAAGTGGACTCTTGGCCAGGTGCTCGGCTGGCAGGCAAGCTTCGCATTCCTGGCCGGCGATCCGACAAACGTGCGGCAAGTAGCCGGCGAGGGGTACCGAATGGCGACCGAGAGCGGCGATCGATTCACTCTTCGGTACTGCGGCATCTGGCTCGCCTGGGCGCAATTGGTCAATGGCGATGTGGTCGGCGCCGCATCCCGACTGCGCGAGATCGAAATCGACGCGCAGGCGACCCAGGACGCACTTTCGTGGGTTTTGGCCACGATCTTTGGCGGCCTGGCGCTGTCGTACCGTGGCGATATTCCGGCCGCGCGGCTTGTGCTGAGCGCGCCGATGGGGGTGATCACCGATCTCGGTGGTCTCTGGCTGGGCAATGCCCATGGTGTGCATGCTCAGGCGGCCCTGGCTGCAGGCGCCGTCGGCGACCTTGCATCGGCAAGCACCGCGGCCTGGGAGGAGCTGCAGGTCAACCGTTTTCATCAACAGATGTACCTCTACTTGCGCGCAGAGGCAGCAATGGCCCAGAACGACCTGGACAGGGCGCGTCGGCAGGCCGACGCCGCCGTCGCGGAGAGCGTGGGCTGGCATCGGCTGTTATCGCTGGCGACTCGGGCACGCGTAGCGATCGCCGAAGGGAAATCGGAAGCGGCGGAACGGGACGTGCATGACGCCCTGGCTTCGGCGGTCAGCCTCGAAGGGGTGCTCGCCGTCCCCCAACTCTTCGAACTGCTGGCGACATTGAACGTGGATGCCGACCGTCACGCCGAGGCAGCCAGGCTCCTCGGTGCTGCGCAAGCACTGCGGCAGCGGATGGGCGCTGTCCGGTTCAAGTCCTATGACGGCGATCATGACCGAGCGATCACTGCCCTGCGGGAGGCGTTGAGCGACAACGATTTCGACGTGGTGTGGGCGGAAGGCGCCGCCTTGTCCACCGAGGAGGCGATCGCCTACGCGCAACGGGGCCGCGGCCAACGGAAGCGCCCGAGTAGTGGATGGGGATCGCTCACACCCGCCGAGCGCGCTGTTGTCGACCTGGTGAGTAACGGTTTGGCGAACAAGGCTATCGCCGCAAAGCTATTCATCTCATTGCGGACGGTGGAGAGTCACCTCACCCACATTTACACCAAGCTGGCTCTTTCCTCGCGGGTGCAACTCGTTCAGGAGGCGGCGCGCCAGGCGTGATCCGGCAGCGTGGTAGACCAAGAGCCATGACAGGCCTTGCCGAACAAACACGCTGGATGGACGCCACCGACCAGGCAGCGCTGGTCGCCGCGGGCGAGGTGACGCCCACCGAGTTGTTGGACGCGGCAATCGAACGCATCGAACAGTCCAACCCGGCGTTGAACGCGGTGGTCATCGAGTGGTTCGAACACGCCCGGTCGGTGGCGGCCGACCCGGCGCTGCCCGACGGCCCGTTCCGCGGCGTGCCGTTCCTGTTGAAGGACCTCTACACCAGCTTCGCCGGTCAGACGATGTCCAATGGCAACGTCGCGCTCAAAGACGCGGGCCGGATCGACACCGCCGACACCACGCTGGTGTCCCGGTTCAAAGCTGCCGGACTTGTCATTGCCGGGCGGACGAACAGTCCCGAGATGGGCAGCCTGCCCACCACGCAGCCGCTGGCCTGGGGGCCGACCCGCAACCCATGGGACCTAAACCGCACCCCGGGTGGCTCCAGTGGCGGCGCGGCCGCAGCGGTGGCGGTCGGGATGGTCCCGTTCGCCAATGCCTCCGACGGCGGCGGCAGCATCCGGATCCCGGCGTCGTGCTGCGGACTGGTGGGGCTCAAGCCGAGCCAGGGCCGGATCACCGTCGGCCCGCTACGCGCGGAGGTGGGTCTGGGCGTGGAGCTGTGCGTGAGCCGGACGGTGCGCGACACGGCGGGATTGCTGGACGCGGTGCGCGGACCCGGCGTCGGTGACACCGTCATTGCGCCCGCGCCGGTGCGGCCGTACCTGGAGGAGGTCGGTGCCGAACCCGGTCGACTCCGTATAGGACTGCTCGACTTCCATCCGCGCGGCGGTTTCGTCCATCAGGATTGTGTTGCCGCGGTGCGCTCAGCCGGGTCGATGCTGGAAAGTCTCGGGCACATCGTCGAGCCGGCATGGCCGTCGTGTCTGGCCGATACGACGTTGCAGCAGAAGTTCATGGCGCTGTGGGCCACGCAGCTGGCGATGGCGGCGCGTGGCTTCAGTGCGACACTGGGCCGCGAGGTGACCGCTGCGGACATCGAGCCGGTGAACTGGGTGCTCATCGAGCGGGCGCAGCACGTGAGTGCGGTCGACTATGCCGCGGCGGAGAACGCCGTGTACGCCTTCCGCCGTGCGCTGCAGCAGTGGTGGGCCGACGGGTGGGATCTGTTACTCACCCCGACGGTGTCCGAGCCACCCATTCCGTTGGCGGAGTTTGAGAACAACCCGGAACACCCGACGTCGCCCATGCGCCGCGGCGGTGAGTTCGCGGCTTTCACACCACCGTTCAACATGAGTGGACAGCCGGCGATCAGCCTTCCCCTGCACCGCAATGCCGACGGGCTGCCCATCGGTGTTCAGCTCGCCGCTGCTTACGGCAGGGAGGACGTGCTGATTCGCGTTGCCGCGCAACTGGAGTCGGCGCATCCGTGGGCCGCTGAGCGCCCCGGCGCGCCCTGAACCGCGATCGAGAAGTAATGCCTTACAACGCAAATGGGCTGACAGGACATTGCCTGCCAGCCCATGAGTAACGAATCAGGTGTTGTTAAATGGTTGTCACACCCAACGCCTGGGGACCCTTGGCGCCTTGGCCGATCTCGAATTGAACCCGCTGGTTCTCCTCGAGCGACCGATAACCGCCACCGGTGATCTCGGAGTAGTGAACGAACACATCCCCCTCGTCGCCGTCGGGGGCGATAAATCCGAAGCCTTTATCGCTGTTGAACCACTTCACAGTTCCCTGTGTCATACTTAATCAACTTCTCTCACTTGAAACGGATGTCGAAAAACATCCCGCGTCAGACTAGCACGCCCGGGTGGGACGATCGGGAACTCGTGGTGATCACGTCCGTTACGCGACATCACTGTTCTCGCTAGCGTTTTCGTAGATCTCTCGGTTCCTGAGGGAGCGGAGTGCGGCAAATCGGGGCACAAATAAATACATTGGTCGTCGACCGACACCCTTGATTCGGCACTACGCGGTGTAGGATTGAAAGCGAACACTTTCCAGCCGACGGCGATCCGCGCGATACCGAAAACTTCAACGATCGTCTGCGTTCGGCCTCATCTGTCGATCCTCACCTGAGTGTGCCGGGTCAACCCGAAGAAGGATCGATTATGGATTGCCAACAGGCGCAACGGAAATCTGCGTCGCCGTTATGAACAGCGCGATGCGTGGGCGACGCCTGGCCAGCCCGGTCCGACTCACCCTTGCGCATGTCTTGGGGTCGGCGATCGATGGCGCGTGGTGGCCCCATACAGCCTCGATTGCGCGAGAGCTTCCCGAGCTGATCGATGTGCTCTCGCCCCGGTTAGGCGAAATCGTCGATATCAGCGTCAACTGGTCGTCCTTGCAGGCTTCGCCGGACCTCGACGTGCTCTGCGGCGCCAAGCCCTCGCTGCCCGGCAATCTGGCCATTCGCCAGCGGCTAATGACCGTCAGCGGAAGTCACGCCTCGGCCAACCTGCTTGTGGTGCCCTGCCGGACGTCCGGTCCTTTGGCGGTCATGCTGTTGCGTCAGGCGGCCGACCTTCCCATCATGCCGATCGAAATCGACAGCCAGATGTTTCGGGCCGGCGATCACATAGTGCGTGCCGCACGTGCCGAAAGCGAGCTCTGCGACGAGCGGTTGCGCGCCGGTGCAACCCAGCAGGCGGGTTTGGCCGATGCCGTTGTGGTGGAGTGACGGGCCGCGTACCGGACCTGCACACGCCGCCATGTTCTTGACAGGCGAGCAGCATGAAGCGTGAAGTCGCGGCCGCACTCGAGGTCGACGTCATCGAAGCGACCACGCTGGAGTTTCAGATCGCCGTCGCGCCGCATCCGAATGCTGACGTGACGGAGTGCCTATCGTTCGAGTTGGACGGATCTCCCGTGCAGGCGCGCGAGATCAGCGGCATGCACGGTAACCGGATCCATCTGTTGGACGTGGCCCAAGGGCGGCTGTCGGTTGGGTACGAAGCGACGATCCTTGGACGGACTGACCCGGCACCAGTGACTGAGCACGACCTATCGATGTACCTACGTCCGAGCCGTTATGCCGAGGCGGACAAGTTGTACGGCTTCGCAGCGACCGAATTCGGCAGCTTCTTGGATTCGGCGGCGCTGCTGGAGAGGGTCTCTCTCTGGGTGGGCACCCGGCTCAATTATGTGCCTGGTTCGAGTGATCCGATCGACGGTGCGGTGGAGACCCTGCTCTCCGGCGCCGGAGTTTGCCGCGACTTTGCGCACCTGGTGGTCGCGCTACTGCGCGCGGTCTTTGTGCCGGCACGTGTGGTATCGGTTTACGCACCGGGATTGTGTCCCATGGATTTTCACGCCGTCGCCGAGGCGTTTGTCGAGGGCGGCTGGCAGGCCGTGGACGGCACTTTGTTGGCGCCGCGGCAGTCACTGGTGCGTATCGCGACCGGGCGCGATGCCGCCGACATCGCATTCCTGACCAACCACCGCGGTGCGATCACGTTGGACCGCATGACGGTTACCGCGATCGTCGATGGTGACCTGCCCAGGGACTCAATCGACCAGATAGTCTCGATCGGTTGAGGGCCCCTTACTAATCGAACTCGATCGGCAGGCTGATCGGGCCGCTCAAACTGACCATCGGCTTCCACGGCGCAGGCCCTGCGATTCGCGGATTCCGAATCCGTCCAGTGAGCACCGTGAGTGCCTCTGCGAGCTCGCGTCGGGCCAGATTGGCGCCCAGGCAGTAGTGGATGCCGCCGCCGAACGTCAGGATTGCCGGGCTCCCTTGCCGGGTGATGTCGACCCGCTCCGGCTCGTCATATATCGCCGGATCCCGGTTGGCCGCCGCGGTATTCGCCAGCACCATGGTGCCGGCGGGGAAGAGGTAACCGTCGAGCTCGGCGTCCTCGACCACCAGGCGTAGGGTTCCACACGCTATCGGCGAGTGGCGCATTGTCTCTTCGACCGCGGCCATTGCCAGTTCGGGGCGCCGCCGCAGTAATTCCCACTGCTCCGGGTTCTCGCACAGCACCTGCACCGAGGCGGCCAGTTGATTGCGGGTGGTGTCGGTACCGGCCAACAGCAAACCGCCGGCGAGCATGCGCAGTTCGGCCTGGCTCAAGCGGTCACCGTCGTCCTCGGCCCGGATCAGGTCGGAAAGCAAGTCGTCGGTGAGACTGTGCCGACGTCGGGCCACCATCTCGTCGACATAGTCGTCGAGCTCACCCCACGCCCGCATGACGGCCGGCTCGATCTCGGCGACACCGGCGATGAAGCTGAAGGCCTTGAAGATCGCGTCGGCCCAGCGCGAGAACCGTTGCCAATCCTCACGAGGGGCACCCAGCAACGCGCAGATGATCGGGACTGGGTAGGGGCGCGCGAGGTCCGTGACGACGTCACAGCCGCCGGCGTCGGCGACGCCGTCGATCAACTCGTTCATCATGGCGACCATCGTGTCGTGCAGGCGCAGGGTGGCGCGCGGTGTGAACGCCTTCGACGTCAGGCTGCGCAACCGATGATGGGCATCGCCCTCCAGGCACAGCAGGCTGTTCATCACCTTGTCCCACAGCGGTCCCGAAGTGATCCCCTGCACCACCAGATTCAAGCCCGGCGGAATCTGAAACCGGTTGTCGCGCAACACAGATCGGACCAAATGGTACGAAAGCACCTCCGGTCCGAACGGGCCCAGGGCGACCGGCGCTTGCTGTTGCGCCGACTGGATGCGCGGATAGATGGCTGCCGGGGTCTCTTCGGGGTCATAGGCGAGCGTCGGCAGATCGGCATCGAAGATGTTCATGGGCGCGATCCCGACTGCCATCGGGGCCTCCTATGCAGACGAAGCTGCCACGAATGTATGGCCAGTGCCTGGCAGTGTCAACGACCTCAAGCGGACGGAGGTGACGTCGGCATACGGAAATGCGCGTCCGTATGGTCGGGTGTTGACGTATCGAGGGCCGCCGCGAGGGTGCGCGGAATGCCACGGTTGTCGGCGTGTCGCTGTACCGCTACGCACGTTCGCGCCAAGGGAAGAGTTGACCCGGTGACCCCGGACGTCGACGATCGAGTCATGCCCGCAGACACAGCTGCAGCGCTGCCCCCGGGGCCGCGACTGCCCGGCTGGGTGCTGGCCGCGCTGATGATGGGCCACGGAGCGAAGGCCGTGGCGGCCTGCCGGCGCCGCTACGGCAGCGTGTTCGCGCTGCGCATCGCGTTCCTCGGCAACATGGTCTATCTGGGTGACCCGGCCGACATAAAGACGGTGTTCGCCGGTGATCCCCGCGTTTATCACGCCGGGGAAGCGAACAAGATGCTGGCCGGGCTACTGGGAGACAGTTCGCTACTGGTGATCGACGAAGACGTGCATCGCGACCGGCGCCGGCTGATGCTGCCGCCCTTTCACCGCGACGCTGTCGGGCGACAGGCCGCGGTGATGGCCGAGATCGCCGCGGCCAACGTTGCCGGCTGGCCGGTAGGTACGCCATTTGCTCTGTCGCCCAGAATGTCTGAGATCACGTTGGAGGTGATCCTGCGGACGGTGATCGGCGCCACCGACCCGGCGCGGTTGGCGGCGCTACGCGAGATCATGCCGCAGCTGCTCAAGGTCGGGCCGTGGGAAACCCTCGCGATCGCCAACCCGAAGCTGCTGCAGCGGCGCCCCTGGCGGGCGCTGCGACGACGCATCGCCGCCGCCGACGAGCTGCTCTACGCCGAGATCGCCGACCGCCGCGCGGACCCGGAGCTGGCCCGGCGCACCGACACGCTGGCCATGCTGGTGCGTGCCGACCAGCCGATGACCGACCGCGAATTGCGGGATCAGCTGCTCACCCTCTTGGTGGCCGGACACGACACCACGGCCACCGCACTGTCTTGGGCGCTGGAGCGGCTCACCCGACACCCGGCGGTGCTGGCCAAGGCGGTGCGTGCGGCGCACGCGAGCGCCGAGGGAGATCCGGCCGGCGACGAGTACCTCGACGCGGTGGCCAAGGAGACGCTGCGGATCCGGCCGGTGGTGTTCGACGTGGGCCGGATTCTGACCGAGCCGGTCGAGCTGGCCGGTTACCGGTTACCCGCGGGCACCATGGTGGCCCCCGGCATGGGTCTGGTGCACGCCAGCCCCGAGGTTTATCCCGACCCAGACCGCTTCGACCCCGATCGGATGATCGGCGCGACGCTGACCCCCACCACCTGGCTTCCGTTCGGCGGCGGCAATCGCCGTTGCCTGGGCGCCACTTTCGCGATGGTCGAGATGCGGGTGGTGTTACGGGAGATCCTGCGCCGCGCCGACTTCGAGACCACGACGGCTCCCGGCGAACGACAGAAGCTCAAGCACGTCATCTTCATTCCGCATCGCGGCGCCCGGGTCAAAGTCCGGGCGATCAGAAATATGCCGCCCCCGACACAATCCGTTGCGTGCCCGGCCGCGCATCAGGCGACCTAGTACTACTGTCGCGGTGTGGACTTCGCGCTCGACGACGAGCAACGGGCCTGGCTGGCCGAGGTGCGCCAGTTCCTCCGGGACAACGTCACGCCCGCGCTGCGGGCGGAGATGGCCGAGCACGATCTCGAGTTTCAGGGCGGCGAGCTCGCGTCATTTCGCCGCAAAATCGGGGAGCGGGGCTGGTTCGGGCTGAACTGGCCACGTGAGTACGGTGGTCTCGGACTGACCGCCATGCACCAGCACCTGTTGATGAGCGAGTTCGAGTACTGGGGTGTCCCCGGTCCGGATCTCACGGTCACCTCAGTAGCGCCGATGATCATGCGGCACGGCACCGAACAGAACAAAAAGGAATTCCTACCGCCCATCGCCAGGGGCGAGGTCGTCTGCGCGGTGGGCTATTCCGAGCCGAATGCCGGCACCGACCTGGCCAGTCTGCGCACCCGCGCGGTGCGCGACGGCGACGAGTGGGTGATCACCGGATCCAAGATCTGGAACAGCGGCGCGCAGCGCTGCACCCACGAGTGGCTGTGTGTGCGGACCGATCCGGAGGCGGCGCGTCATCGGGGCATCTCGGTGATCATGGTGCCGATCGACGCTCCCGGCATCGAGATCCGCCCGCTGTACGCCTGGTCGGGCTACCGCACCAACGAGACCTTCTTCGACGACGTGCGGGTGCCGGTGGGCAACCTCATTGGCGAGGTGAACAAGGGTTGGACATATATCACCGGCGCCCTCGACCTGGAGCGCGGAGCGCTGACCAACGCGGGTGATCTGCGGCGCGCGCTCGACGACCTGCTGACGCTGGCCGCCAGGCCGCGCCGGGACGGGACGGTGCCCGCGCATGACACCGTCTTTCGGCGGCGGCTTGCCCAAGCGGAGGCCGACGTCGAGGCCGCGAGACTGATGGGATACGAAGCGGCGTCGATCCTGGACAGCGGACGCATCCCGTCGATCGAGGTCAGTGTCGAAAAGATCTTTACCAGCGAATTGCGCCAGCGCATAGCGGATTTGGCGATTGATCTGCTGGGGCCAGACGGTTTGTTGGCGCATCGCAGTACCGGGGCGCCACTGGGCGGCTTCTTCGAACGTCTTTACCGCGTGTCACCGCTGATGCGCTTCGGTGGCGGGACCAACGAAGTGTTGCGGGATGTGATCGCCCAGCGCGGGCACGGCATGCCGTCCTACGGGCGGTGACCGGATGCGACTGTTACCTACCCGGGACCAGCACGACCTCGCCGCCGTGTGCCGAAGCCTGCTGGCCGAAGACCACTCCGCGCCGGCGTGGTGGCAGACGCTCGCCAAATCGGGAGTGCTCGGGTTGACCATCGAAGAGCCATACGGCGGATCGGGCGGCGAGTTGACCGACCTCGCTGTCTTCTGCCTCGAAGCCGGCCGGGCGCGGTGTCCGTTGACGGTGCACAGCACCCTGCAGGCGGTGCTTGCCATCGACTGGCTGGGCGGGCCGGAGGCGCGGCAGGTCTGGCTGCCCGCCCTGGTTGCCGGGACAGCGCGCGGCACCGCCGCGCTGTGGAATCCGCGCGACGCCGCGGCGCTCACCCCCACGGTGCGGGCCGTCAGGGCGGCCGACGGTTGGCTACTGAGCGGGGTCGCCGACTTCGTCCCCGACGCGGACACCGCCGACCTGATCGTCACAGCCGCTCAAAGTGATGGCCAAACAATGGGTTTCGTGGTCCCGGTCGCGGCGGTGGCCGTCCGTCCGCTCGCCCTGATGGGCGGACACCACGCATTCACAATCACCTTCGACGACGTGCTGGTCGACGATGCCCGCCGCGTCCTGGGCGGCCGAGCGGGACTGGCCGAACGGGCCATGCGACGGGTGGCGAACGCGGCGTCCGCGCTGCTCTGCCTGGATCTGGTGGGGGTGGGCGAAGCGGTGCTGCAACGCACCGTCGATTACACCAAGATGCGGGAGCAGTTCGGCAGGCCGATCGCCTCCTTTCAGGCCGTCCAGCACCTGGTGGCCGATATGCACATCGCGCTGTCTGCTGCCCGGCTTGCGGCGCATTCGGCAGCGTTCTGGCTCGGCCGGGGCGAGACCGCCACCCGGGAGACCGCCATCGCCAGGATGCACGCCGCGGCGGTCAAGCAGATCACCCTGGACGCCCACCAGTTGCACGGCGGCATGGGCTACGTGGTGGACACCGATCTGCACCTGTTCTCCGAGCGGGCCCGCGTACTGGCCACTCTGGGTGGTGGCGCCGATGTCGCGGCCAAATGGCTTGACGCAGAGATGGATTGGAGCGGCGGACAATGAGCACCGAGAGCTTGATAGATCCCGACTCCGCGGCCCGCGTCGGCACCGTCGTCGCGACCGCCGCCGGCGAGGTGAATCAGCGCGACTGGCAGCGGTGGGCCGCAGCGGTCGACGACCACAACCCGCTGTGGTTCGACCCGGACTATGCCCGGGCGCACGGGTATCGCGACATCATCTGCCCGCCGCTGTTCCTGCAATACGCGATCCTCGGCGTCAGCGCGTTACGCGATCTACGGCCCGACGGATCGTCCGGGGCGGCGACCGGCAGCCTCGCCTTTCCCCGGGCTCCGCGGCGCATGGCCGGTGGCGAGAGCACCACATTCCATCTTCCCGCTTACCACCGCGACCAGATCGAGATGGTGCGTACGGTCGAGTCGATCGTGGAGAAGCAAGGCCGTTCGGGGCGATTCGTGCTGGTGACCTGGCGCGGCGAATACCGCAACCAACACCGCGATTTGGTCGCCGAAGCAACCACGTCCATGATTGCCAGGCCCGCATGACCGGACAAGTGTTCTTCGAAGCCGTCGAAAATGGCGATGCGGTGCCACCTTTGACCGTCACCGTGACCGAGACGCAGATGTTCTTCTTCAGCGCCGCAACTTATAACGGGCACCGCATTCACTACGACAAGGACTGGGCGCGGGATGTGGAGGGTTATGACAACGTGCTGGTGCAGGGTCCGCTGCAGGCCGCGCTGTTGTCCCGGGCGCTCACCGATTGGATCGGCGGCGCAGGGCGGCTGGTGAGATTTTCGGTGCAGAACCGCGCAATCGCCTACCCAGACCAGGAACTCACCTTCGGCGGCGTGGTTACTGGCAAACGCGCACCGGATCTTGTCGACCTGGACATCTTCTGCCGTCGGGGCGCGGACGTGTTGATGCCCGGCACCGCCACCGTCGTACTGCCCCGTCGGGACACGTCGTGACCGGCCTGCGCGGTGAGGCCGCCATCATCGGCATCGCGGAACTGCCGGCCGAACGGCGTCAGAGCCGACCGCCATCGTTCACCCTCGATCAGTACGCCCTGCTCGCCAAACTGGTGATCGAGGATGCCGGCGTGGATCCGTCGGTGGTGAACGGCTTGTCGACCCACGGCATCGCGGAATCCGACATGTTCGCACCGGCCACGCTGTCTGAATACCTGGGCATACCATTGGACTTCGGTGACCGGGTGGACCTGGGCGGGGCCACCGCCGCCGGCATGGTGTGGCGGGCGGCAGCCGCTATTGAACTCGGGATCTGTGCCGCCGTGCTGGCGGTCGTGCCCGGATCACTGGAAATCCCGCGCTCCGCGGGGCGGCCCGCACGCACGCTGGGTTGGTACGGGGCGTCCAGCAACAATTACGGTTCACCGCAGGCCGAGTTCGAGATTCCCTACGGCAATGTCGGTCAGAACGCGCCCTACGCCCAGATCGCGCAGTGCTATGCGGCTGAATACGGCTACGACGCAGCGGCTTTGGCAAGCATCGCGGTCCAACAACGTGTCAACGCCTGCGCTCACCCCGGTGCGGTGTTCCACGGCAGATCGATCACCGTCGACGACGTGCTGAACAGCCCGGTCATCGCCGACCCCATCCACATGCTGGAGACGGTGATGCGGGTGCAAGGCGGCACCGCTGTCCTGATCGGCAACGGCGATGTTGCGCGACGTGGCCGTCATCGACCCGTCTGGATCAAGGGATTCGGTGAACATATCCGGTTCAAGACCCCCACCTATGCCGACGACCTGTTGCACACGCCGATCGCCCGCGCCGCCGACACGGCGTTCGCGATGTCGGGTTTGGATAGATCCGATGTGGATGTCGCGTCGATCTATGACTGCTACACCATCACCGTGCTGATGACGTTGGAAGACGCGGGGTTCTGCGGAAAAGGCATGGGCATGTCGTGGTTGACCCAGCGTGACCTGACGTTTCGGGGTGACTTCCCACTGAACACCGCCGGCGGGCAGCTCTCCTACGGCCAGGCGGGGATGGCCGGGGGCATGCACCACGTGGTCGACGCTGCCCGCCAGATCATGGGCCGCGCAGGTGACGCACAGGTCCGTGAGTGCGACACCGCGTTCGTCAGCGGCACCGGCGGCATCATGAGCGAACAAGTGGCCCTGGTGTTGGGGGGTGACTGACATGATCGATCAACGCCCGCTGCCCGAGCCGACGCCGGTATCCCAGCCGTTCTGGGATGCGCTGCGCGAACACCGGATTCTGATCCAGTATTCGCCGTCGGCGGGGAGGTACGTCTTTTATCCGCGGACGCTGACGCCGGGAACCCTCGCCGACGACTTGGAGTGGCGCGAAATCGACGGCGCCGGAACCTTGTACACCTACACCGTCGCGCGGCGCCCTACCGGACCGCCGTGGTCGGATCACCTGCCGCAGCTGCCGGCCGTCGTCGAATGGGACGCCGGCCCGCGAGTCAGCACCGAACTGGTGGACGTCGAACCCGACGACATCCGCATCGGCATGCGGGTGGTGCCGGTGTTCTGCGACGTCGATGACATCACCCTGCTGCGGTATCGGCCGGCCGATGTTTGAGACGGTTCAGCAGCTGCTGCGCTCTCGTGCGGAGGACGACACCGTCGCCGTGCGGCACGGTGACCAGACCTGGACATGGCGCGAACACCTCCGCGAGGCGGCGGCGGAAGCATCGGTGCTGCTGTCCGTCATCGAGCCGGCGCAGCCACTGCATGTCGGTGCCCTGCTAGGCAATTCGCCGGCGATGCTGCGCTCCCTGGCGGCGGCCGCACTGGGCGGCTATGTGCTGTGCGGAATCAACACCACCCGCCGGGGCGCCGGTCTGGCCGCCGACATCCGAAGAGCGGACTGCCAATTGGTGCTCGCCGACACCGAGCACATTGGGTTGCTCGAGGACCTCGACCTGCGCGGCATCCCGGTTCTGGACGTCGACGGCCAGGCTTACCGCGACGCGGTGGCGGCGGCGGGCTCCTTGGTGGCGCGCGAGGCCGCCGGAGCGGACCCGGTCACCATGATCTTCACCTCCGGCACCAGCGGTGACCCCAAGGCGGTGCGGTTCGCCCACGCGATGGCGGTGTTGTGCGGGGCGAGTCTGGTGCAGCGCTTCGACCTCAGCCCCGCCGATACCTGCTATCTGGCGATGCCGCTGTTCCACTCCAATGGGATCGCGGCCGGCTGGGCGGTGGCCATCTCGGCGGGCGCGACGATGGTGCCGGCGAAGTTCTCGCCGTCGCGGTTCCTCTCTGACATCCGCCGCTACGGTGTGACGTACCTGAATTACGTCGGCAAGCCGCTGGCGCTCGTCCTGGCCACCCCGGAACGACCCGATGATACCGACAACACCTTGCGTGCTGCGTTCGGCAACGAGGCCACCGAGCGAGATATCGACGACTTCGCCCGACGGTTCGGCTGCCAGGTGGTGGACAGCTTCGGCTCAAGTGAGTTCGCCGTCGTCGTGATGCGCGAGGACGGCACCCCGCGCGGTTCGATCGGGAAGGGCTACCCCGGCGTCAGTGTGTACCACCCGGAGACCGGGACGGAATGCGCGCCAGCGGTTTTCGACATGCATGGTGCCCTGATCAACTTCGACGAAGCCGTCGGCGAACTGGTCAACACCTACGGCGCCGGCGGCTTTACCGGTTATTACGACGATCCCGCCGCCACCCGGGAGCGGATGCGGAGCGGCATGTACTGGTCGGGCGATCTGGCTTACCGCGACACCGATGGCTGGATCTACCTGGCGGGCCGGACCGCGGACTGGATGCGGGTGGACGGGGAGAATCTGGCCGCCGGTCCCATCGAGCGGATCCTGCAACGCCTGCCCCCGGTCAACCACGTCGCGGTCTACGCCGTCCCCGACGAAAGCGTCGGCGATCAGGTGATGGCGGCGCTGGTGCTCAACAGCGGAGCGACGTTGACGCCCAAGCAGTTCGGTGATTTCCTGGCCGCGCAGCCCGATTTGTCACCGAAGGCTTGGCCGCGCTACGTACGCGTCAATGTGGCGCTGCCGCGAACCGCGACGAACAAGATCCTCAAACGCGAGCTCATCTCGGACGGTGTCAGCGCCAGCGGAGGTGTGCTGTGGGCGCGTGCGGGCCGTGGTCGGAAGTACGCGCCGGTCGGCGATTAGCGCCTAGTGCGCGACCGGGCACTTGCCGCCGTAATCCACCCGCCAATGCTTGATGCCGGTGATGAACGGCGACCGCAACCGCTCGGGTTCCCCCATTGCCGTCAGGTCGGGCATCGTGTCGGCGATCGCGTTGAACATCAGGTCGACCGTCATGCGCGCCAGGTTGGCGCCAATGCAGTAATGCGCTCCGGTGCCGCCGAATCCGACGTGCGGGTTCGGACTACGCAGGATGTTGAACGTAAAAGGATCGGCGAACACCTCTTCGTCGAAGTTCGCCGAGCGGTAGAACATCACCAGTCGCTGGCCCTTCTCTATCCGTACACCGCCAAGTTCGGTGTCTGCCAGAGCGGTTCGCTGAAACGCGGTGATCGGGGTGGCCCAGCGGATGATTTCGTCGGCGGCGGTGCCCGGCCGCTGCGCCTTGAACAACTCCCACTGGTCGGGGTAGTCGGTGAAGGCCATCATGCCCTGTGTGATCGAGTTGCGGGTCGTCTCGTTGCCCGCGATGGCCAGGGTCACCACGAACATGCCGAACTCGGCCTCAGACAGCCGGTGACCCTCCGCATCCGGCTGGATCAACGTCGTGACGATGTCCGGGCCAGGGTCTTTGGCTTTGCGTTCGGCCAATTGCATGGCATACCACATCATTTCGGCAGCTGACGTCAGCGAATCGTGCTCGGCGAACTCCGGGTCATCGCTGCCGATCATCTGGTTGGACCAGTCGAACAGCTTTTCGCGGTCTTCCAGCGGCACGCCGAGGAGTCCGGCGATCGCCTGCAGCGGCAACTCGGACGCCACCTGCCGGACAAAGTCCCCAGACCCCTCCGCCGCCGCCTGCGCGGCGATCTGCCGGGCCCGCTCAGTAAGGTCGGCCCGCAGCCGTTCGACCGCGCGCGGTGTGAACCCGCGCGCGACGACCTTGCGCAGCCGGCTGTGCTCCGGGTCGTCCATCATGATCATCGAGGCCCGGCCGAGCTCGATCTGCGCCTGCGCCACCTCTTCCGGATAGCGCGGCACGACGGACTTCTCGGCCGAGGAGAAGACGTCGCTGCGTAGGGAGACCTCGCGGACGTCTCGGTGCTTGCTCACCACCCAATAGCCGCCGTCACCGAACCCGCCCTGACCGGGCGGCTGTTCGTTCCACCAAATCGGTGCCGTCGCCCGTAACTCGGCGAACTCCTGGACCGGTATCCGGTGGGCATAGATGTCGGGGTCGGTGAAGTCGAAACCCGGCGGCAGATTCGGGGCGGCCATGAAAGATGGTAATGACGCCCCGGGGGGCGGACGCAAGAGTTTCGCAAGAAATGCGCGGCAGCCTTGAGACAGAACTGGTCCGACCGAGAAGAAGGCTCCATGAAAATCACACCGATAGCAGTTGCGGTGCTGGTCGCCACCGCGCTGGCAACGGCAGGTCCCGCGCACGCCGATCCGCGGTCCGAAGTGCAAGAGCTGCAACAACAAACGTCGGAATTGCATGCCAGCTGGGACAGCTTGACCCCGGCGCAGCGACAGGAGCGCCTGGCGCAACTGAACCGACAAACCAGCATCGTGCAGAACGAAACCCAGCATCTGCCGCCCGAACAGCAGCCGGAGGTGGAATTGAGGCTGGGCCAAGTCGCCTTGGAACTGGCCGACCTGCTCAGGAGGGTGTGGCCGGCCCCCTGATAACGGCGTCCGCGTCAAGATGGGTTGCCGCGGCGATGACGGCCCGGTCGATCTGGCGCAGCGGATGCAGCACCGACGGGTGTGTGCGCGGGTCCGGCCCGGGTGCGGCCGGACGGAAGTTGCTGTCATATTGCCGCGCCAAGGCTTCGGCCGCATCGAGGGCGTCGGCAGCGGAGGCCACGAGCGTGCTGTGCGCACCGTCGAGCTTCGCGATCAACGCATCGATGTTCAGTCGGATCCGGTCGGCCGCCGCATTGATGGCCTCCGCGAGATCATGCGGAGCGTTTGAGTCCCGGGACTGCTCGCTGCGGCGCGCCAGTATCCGGGCGTAACGGTCGCAGGCACCGAACAACCTGAGCCTGCGCTGCACGTCGCGGCGACCGGCTAAGCCGGCGACTCCAGCCAGCAGCGGCTTGGCGGTGGCCCGAATCTGTTGCAGTTTGCGGTCCAGCTGCCGGGCGCGATCGGTAG
This sequence comes from Mycobacterium asiaticum, assembly GCF_001673635.1. Taxonomy (GTDB): domain Bacteria; phylum Actinomycetota; class Actinomycetes; order Mycobacteriales; family Mycobacteriaceae; genus Mycobacterium; species Mycobacterium asiaticum_C. Next base: position 278,606 of record NZ_LZMH01000069.1, on the reverse strand, counting down.
GGCTGTCCGGGCACCCATCACCGAACATGTCGGCGATCGAGGTCGCGATCAGCTCCGCGAGCGCTGTTAGGAATTCGCGGGTGTCATTGCGCAGGGTGGTCCCAATGTTGGTGGGCAGCACCAGAATTGCGACCGCCACGCCGATCACCGCGCCGATGGCGGTTTCCTCGATCCGCAACAGCAGGACGTCGAGACTGAATTGGCCGAGCAGGCCGTACAGGAGCGCCAGCATAGTGGTGATCCAGAACGCCATCAGGCTCTGGGTGACCTGCATGAAGTAGAACGCGCAGAACAGGCAGACGAAGATCATCACCAGCGACGCGGTGTGGTCACCCGCGACCAGTGTCGCGACCAGGATGCCGCAGGGTACGCCCAGAACAGTGCCGGACAGGCGTTGCCAGCCTTTGGTCAATGTGTCGCCCCAGGTGTTGGTGCCGGCGAACACGACGAACGCCGCGATCACCGCCCAGTACCAACGGGCCGGTGACACCGCGTCACCGGTGACGATCGCCAGGGACGCCGCCACGGATGCTTGGATGGCTTGCCGAGTGGTCGGCAGCAGCGCCGGGCCGGGTTGGTTCCCGTCTTCGTCCTTGTCGCCGTCGTTGTCGTCACCGGTGATCCGCTCGGGTGCGTCACCGGTCGCCGCGCGCTCGATCATTTCCCGGACTTCCGAAGTCGCCGACGCTGCCGCGATAATTGCCAAGGCCAGGCGACGAACGGCCGCTGGGCCAAGCTCGGGGGAATCGCCGGGTGACGGCTGTGCATCGATGACGTCCTGTGCTTGGCTGGCTGCGCGACGTAGTCCCGCGGGATCGGGAAGCCTAATGGCCCAGGCCAATTCACTGAGCGCCGCGGCCATTGCGAGGCGCGACGGGGTCGATATCTCCCCCTCTGCCAACGCTGCGCGCTGGCCGGCGATCGCCACCCACTCGACGGCGAGTTCGGCATCGAACAGCCACGGCGTCAGGTGTTCGCCGTCGGCGCCCAGCCATAGAACGGCCGGGTTGGCCTTGTCCTCGATCTGGTCTTGCACCATCAGCGCGGTCTCGTTCAGGCGGGAGATCCGTACCCGGAACCGGCGACGACGGCGCTGGTCGAGCCGGCCCGCCCGTAACACCTCCGCCGTGGTATCGACCACGATGGCCATCCGGGCCCGCAACGAGCGAATGGTGGCCCGCAGCACCCGTTCTGGGCGATCGGGCAGCACATATGCGGTCATGACGAACGTGCAGAGCGTGCCTACCACGACGGCGACGATCATCCACGGCAGCTCGTGCACGCCGGCCCGCAGGAACAGAGTGAAGAAGTACGCCATGAAGGCGACCATGCCCAGCGCGCGCCCCCGCGGGCCGAAACGCCGAACGTAGACGGCGATGAACACCACGACCACGAAGACGATGTCGCTGGCCAGCTGATAAGGCGTGAGCAGCGCTGCGACGCTGCTGGACAGCGCCGCCGGCAATGGCAACAGGGCCATCGTGATGCGCTGCTGACGCGGGTCGGGCTCGTTGACCGAGCGGGCCGCGATCATGGTGATCACGGCACCGAGCAGGGCCACGGTCAGGGGTTGCCGGGCCGCGCTCGTCAGCGCGACCATGATCAACATCGAACAACCCAGCGCAGCGGTGGTGCGCACCGCCAGCCGAAGCCGCAGCAGCCCCGGATCCGTGCCGACCGTCCAGATCCGGGCCCGCTCATAGCGCGTCGTCAGGGACGCGGGAATTGCGACGGTCATCCCTCAGGCAGGCTGAACGTCGGCATCTTGGTGCTCGCGATGCACGATTGGTCCACGTCGGTTCGGGGATTGTCGAAGAAGGCCGTCGTAATCTGCTGCGCACAGCGCGAAGTCGGTATCACGCCGTGACCGACCCAGGGGAACCGCAGTGCGAGTGAGTTGCTCAGACTGGGCGTCACCTCCCGCATCCACTTCGGCGCGGTGCTCGAGTCGAACGCTCCGGACAGGATCAGGGTGGGGACCTTGCTCAGGACCGGCAGGGTGTCCGCGGTATCCGACCGACCCAGCCCCCAGGCTTCGCATTCCCGGAAGATCCAGCTGCCGGTCGGGGTGACCCGCAGGACCGCATCGGGCAGCTGGGGCATCGCCATGCGAGCCTGGGACAGGGCCCGGTCCGGGGTGGTCCAGTCCGTCATTTCCTGACAGTAGGTGCCCAGTGCCAGCCCGGCGCCCAACAGCCCGCGCTCGGGCCCGGACGGGGCCGTCGCCGCGATGCCGGCGCCGGCCAGTTCGCCGTCACCGCGGGACAGAGCGAAGATCATCCGCGGAATGTCGACCACTCTCGTAGGGTCCGCGCTCCAGTCGAGGATGAGCGGCACCACCTTGGCACCGTCGATCTTCACCAGAGTCGATTCGCCCGTGGGCGTCGACGTGGTGACATCGATCGGGGTTTGGCTCAGCTTGTTGACGGTGTCCAAAAACAGCGTCGGCAGGTTGGGGTACGCGGCGGCGCACGGCGGCTGGTCCGCGCAGGCTTGAAAGATTGTCGCCAGACCGCTCGCGGGTGCCTGCCACCAGTTGTCGATGAGATTGAGATGCGGTGGGACCACGGAATCCAACACCATCGACCGGATGCCCTTGGGGTGGTCACGGAGGAGTTGCTGGGCCAGATCGGTCCCGTAGGAGACGCCGTAGACGTTCCACTGGTCGACGCCCAATTTCTCCCGCAGGTCGGCTATATCGGCGGCGTTCTCTCGGGAGGTGTACGCCGCGAAATCGACCCCGGCGGCGGCCAGACGCTTGCGGCAGGCGGCGACGGCGGCGGCGTCCAAATCCGCGGTGGCTGGTGCCTGAAGTGCCAATTGCAAACTGCGAGAGGCGAAGTCATCCATCTCGGGGCAGCTCAGGTGTGGATCGCTGTGTAGGGTGCCGCGCTGGTTGACGAAGATGACGTCGCGGTCGGCGTTCATGCCGGCGGCAACTATCCCGGGTGCGTTGAGCGTCCCAGCACCGCCGGGCCCACCGGTGAGGAACACGATCGGATCGGGTTTGGGCGTGGCAACCGCGGCCTTCACCCGCGCGACGAGAATCCGGATGGTGCGGCTCTTCGGGTCGTCGCGGTTCTCGGGCACCGTCAGATAGCCGCAGGTGTAGTTCGGGCCCAGGTCCGATTGCGGCACACCGGGGAAGTTCGGCTGCGGGCATGATGCGCCGGCGTAGGAGACCCGATCCGGTGGCCGGTGCGAGCAGCCGGTCAGCAGACCCGCGGCCACCACCGCCCACAGCAGGCAGGCAAGCGTCAGCTGCCGACGGCGACCGCCCAAAAACGTTTTGTGCAAAGGGTTTCGACCGCTATGCCACCGGGGTGAACTTGATGGCCACCAGCTTCTGCCGTTGGATCGCCTCGGCGAACTCCTCCCGCGTGGGGATGTTGTCGTCGTCCCGGAATTTCAGCCCCATCATGCGCTGGGCACGCTTGGGGCCGTAGGACTGGGCGCAGCGGTGGTAGAGATCGTGTACGTCCGGCCCGTCGGGAAGTAGCTCGCCGCGCATCACGGTGGTCTTCCCGTCGTAAACGACGTGCGCCGGTGCGCCGCCCTTGAAGTTGTATTTCCAGGCGGCCCCGGCCAGCGCGTAGAGGTTGCCGTCGATCACGTGCGCGCTTACCGGAAGGGAGAACTGTTTCCCCGATTTCCGTCCGGTGAAGTTCAGCACCATCAGCTGCTTGCGCAGGGGGCCGGCGAGCGGAGTACCCAACACGGCCTTCAACACCGGGTTCACCGCCCGCAACAAAGCCGAGGGTGGGTGCCCGACATCGACGGCATACGACTGTTCTGTCATCTGACCACCGTAAGACCAAAAGGGGTGGACAGCACCAGCAAGTCCGGAAAGTGGCCGTCCGTAGTTGGCTGGCTCAGGGGGTGGTGATGGTGGTCTGGTCGTCGATGACGCCGGTCGCATCCATCAGCTGGCCGGTCTCGTCGTCCAGCGCGTCGGCGTTGATCTGCAGCACGTAGAGCCCGTCTGCGGCTGGGATGACGACCGTCTTCTGCGCGACGGTGCGCTTTTTGCCGTTCTTGGTGTAGGAGCCGCCGAATTGCCAGGCCTTGAAGCTCTTCCCCGGCGGGACACCGAGGGTGGATTCTTTGCCGTTGGCGCTGCCGCCCTCGAACCCGGGCAGGTTCTTCAGCTCGCCGGGCGCGTATTCGAGGATCTTGTTCGGGTCGGCGTTGCCCGTGAGTTTGGACACCAAGGCCGCCAGTGTGGGCGGGTCAGCGGGATCGGCGGGTTGCCCGTAAGAGATTCCCCAGTACGGTGCGCCGCCAGGCGGGAGTAACTGCCACCCGTTGGGGATCGGCAGGTTGATGGTCGGCGAGCCGGGGTCGCCCGGGTGAACCGGCGTCTCGGTGATGTGGTTCTCGACGATGTAGTCGGCGATGGTCTTGTTGGCCTGCGCGCCCGGCGTGCTGCTGGTGGCCGGCGCGGACGAGGTGACCGTCGAGGTGGACGTCGAGGTGCCCGTGGAGTTCGACGTCTTGACTTCGGTCTTGGTCTCGGCGTGGCAGCCGGCCAGCGCCAGGCTGACCGCCACGGTCGCCACGATCGCGGTGAGGTCCTTCATCTATCGCATCTCCCAAAATCGGGCCCCGGTACCAGCGCCGGCGACATCGGGACTGAGATTAGCCGAAACGTTGCCGGACGGCGTCACGTAAGCCGGACGCATAGGGATATTGGCGGCGATCCGGCAAAACACCACCCATGCGCTGAATAGTTGCAGTATGAGACATCTATGCAGGCAAAGAGGCCGCTGAGGCTCGTCGCCGCGACAGCCGCGGCACTTAGCCTTTTTGTGCCGTTGATCATCACGTCGCCCACCGCGTACGACGGTGAACCTCCGATGGTGGGCAACCCTGTCGAATACGTCAACCCGCTCATCGGCACCGGTACAGGAGGGGATGTAGTCGGCGAGATTAATAATTTCCCTGGGGCGACGGTGCCGTTCGGAATGGTTCAGTACTCACCGGATACCGTCAACACCTACGCCGGCTACGACCACGCGAAATCGCGTGCCACGGGTTTCAGCATGACCCACGCATCGGTGGGTTGCCCTGCGTTCGGGGACATTTCAATGCTTCCGACCACCAGCCCAGTCGGTGCGCAGCCATGGAACCGGTGGGAGCGTATCGCCCACGATGGAACGGAGTCAGCTGCGCCAGGCTATTACACGGTGCGCTTTCCAGAGACTGGCGTCAAAGCAGAACTCACTGCCACCACTCGGGTCGGCATCGGCAGGTTCAGTTACCCTCACGATCGCCAGCCAGCCTACTTTCAGGTGCGCTCGGGTGCTTCGCTTGCCGGCAACGCACGAGCGGCGATTCAAATCGGTGAGGACAACACCACCATCACCGGTTGGTCGAGCAGCGGGTCGTTTTGCGACAAGAAGAACAACTACACCGTGTACTTCGCCATGCAGTTCAATCGGCCCTTCATCTCCTATGGCACCTGGGATGGCTACTTCACATTTCCCGCGGTTCGGCAAATGGATTCACCGTACAGCGGCGGATACGTGCAATTCCCGGCCGGCTCCGATCTGGAGGTACGGACCGCAATCTCCTATGTGGGGATCGACGGTGCGCGAGCCAACCTCGGCGCCGAGGGAGGCCAAAGCTTCGACGGCGCGCGGGCATCGGCAGCGGACAAGTGGAGGGCCGCGTTATCGCGTATCGCGGTGGCGAGCAGAGTTCCGGCACACACGGCGACGTTCTACACCTGTCTGTACCGATCCCTCCTGCACCCCAATACCTTCAACGACGCCGACGGCCGGTATATCGGATTCGACAGCGCGATACATGTGGTGGCAGCCGGCCACACGCAGTACGCCAATTTCTCCGACTGGGACACCTACCGCAGCCTCGCTCCGCTGCAAGGGCTCCTCTTTCCTGAGCAAGCCAGCGATATGGCCCAGTCTCTGGTGAACGACGCCGAACACAGTGGCGCCCTTCCGCGTTGGGCCTTGGCAAATGCCGCGACGAGTCAGATGACCGGCGACAGCGTCGTGCCGTTGATCGTGAATCTGCACACCTTCGGCGCGAACGACTTTGACGTGCACGCGGCGTTGCGCTACATGGTTCGCGGGGCCACCGAAGGTGGCGTCGGCATCAATGGTTATGTGGAGCGACCGGGGATCGGCAACTACCTTCGGCTCAAGTACGCCCCGCAGCTGACCGAATTCGATGCGGGCGCATCGATCACACTCGAGTGGTCGATCGACGACTTCACCATCTCCCGTTTCGCTGAAGCACTGGACGATCCCGCCACGGCGGCTGAGTTCCAGACGCGGTCCCAATACTGGCAGAACGTGTTCAATCCATCGACCGGTTACCTCTCACCGCGCGACCTGAGCGGGTTCTTCCCGTCCGGCCCCGGATTCGCCACGGACGATTCGCGATTCGGCCAGGCAGGGTTCGACGAAGGCAACGCTGAACAGTACGTCTGGCTGGTGCCGCACAGTGTGGCGGGACTGGTGACGGCGCTCGGCGGCCGGAAGGCGGTGGCCGACAGGCTCGACCGGTTCACCCAAGAGCTCAACGACGGCCCCAACAAGCCCCACCTCTGGGCCGGCAATGAGCCGAGCTTCGCGGTGCCGTGGCTGTACAACTACATCGGCCGGCCTTGGAAGACGCAGCAGACGGTCGACCGGGTGCGCGGGTTGTTCGGTCCCACGCCGGACGGTGCGCCCGGGAACGACGACCTCGGCGCGATGTCGAGCTGGTACGTCTGGGCGGCCCTCGGCTTGTACCCGAGCACTCCGGGCACGCCTATCCTCACCGTGAACACACCACTGTTCGATCGCGCCGTCATCCAGTTGCCAACAGGTAGATCGCTCCGTATCGCGGCGCCTGGCGCATCAGGTCCGAACCGCCTCAGGTACATCAGCGGTATGACCATCGATGATCATCCAAGCGATCGGACGTATTTGCCCGAGTCGACCATCGTTACGGGCGGCGACGTGGACTTCTCGCTGGCGGCTCGCCCCGACATGCGCTGGGGGATTGCCGAATCTTCGTCTCCTCCCTCATATGGGACCGGCGGTTCGGCGGTGGCCGTCAACGTTCCGGCTCCCTACCTGACGATCGCGCCCGGTGCGACGCGGACGGTGCGAATGGATGTGCAACGTCTGGTGGACAGCGCCCCGGCATATGCCGTCACCGGCGTGTCATCGAGCGGCGGAATCACGGTTGCGCCGGTCACCGAGCGGTTCACAGCGGATGGATCGGCGGCGGTCGACATCCCGATCACGGTCGCGCCATCAGTCTCTGATGGGTCCTACTGGGTCTACCTGACAACGGCCGTCGACGGGAGCATCCGGAATGCAACCATCAACGTCGTGGTATCCCAGACCGACTATGACGAATAGGCGACCGACGCCGCTACACCATGTCGTTCTTGGTCAGCCAGCGCATCACCGGCCAGCCGACGAAGACCGGTAGCCAGCACGTCAGCACCCGGTACAGCAGCACCGACGGCACACCGATACCCGCGGGCACCCCGAAGGCGGCGAGCCCACCGATCAACGCGGCCTCCACGGCACCGACACCGCCAGGGGTGGGCGCGGCCGAGGCCAGGGTTCCGCCGACCATCGTCACCACCGTGACGGTGACGAACGTGGTGCCCCCGCCGAACGCTTCGACGCTGGCCCACAGTGCCAAAGCCGCGCCCAAAGTCGTTCCGGCACTGCCTAATACGATCAGTGCCAGTCGCTTGGGCTCGCGTGCGAGCTCGGCGAGGTCGCCGGTGACCTCGTTGAGCTTGGGGCGCAGTTCGGTGGCCAGCCAGCGCCGTAGGTTGGGCACCAGCAGGAAGGTCCCGACGATGCCCAGTGCCACGCCGGCGATCAGGTACAGCACGGTGGCATTCGGGACGAAATGTGAAAGGTCGGTTGAGGTTCCGGCGACGGCGCTGAACAAGATCAGCAGCGCGACGTGCACGATCACCTGAACCGACTGCTGCAGTGCCACCGCGGCGGTAGCGCGCAACGCGGTCAGTCCGCCCTTCTGCAGGAACCGCGTGCTAAGCGCCAGACCGCCGACCCCGGCGGGCGTGGTCGTCGCGGCGAAGGTATTGGCCACCTGCATGATCGACAGCTTCCAGAAACTCACGGAACCGTCGGCGCAGGCCCACAACGCCCCAGCCGCACCGACGTAGGTCAGGGCCGACACGGCAAGGCCCAGCAGCGCCCACCACCAATTCGCGGTCCGCAGTTCGGAGAAGAAGGTCGGCACCGTGCTGATGAAGGGATAGGCGACATAGACCAGCGCGCCCAACAGCACCAGCTGAATGAACTGGGAGCGACTGAACCGGGTGATGGTCTCGGTCTCGATCTCGTCGGCGCCGGTCTGGTGCTTCACCTCGGCGCGGGCGTCGGCGATGACGGCCTTGGCGTTGGCCACTGACTGCCGGATCCGCTTGGGCACAGCGGATTTGGTGAGCCGACGTCCCGCGGTCAGAATGGTGTCCTTGCCGAAGACCTCGATCGCGGCCTCGACCGCACAACGCGCGTCGTACAACGCGGACGTCGTCACCAACAGTTGGGCGATGTCGGACTGCAGCTGTGCGTCGGTGGCACCGTATTCGGCGGCCCCGAAGCCGCCGAACAACACCTTCCCGTCGGCGACGGTGATCTCGTTGCAGCGCAGATCCCCATGCGAGATCTGGTGGTCATAGAGGACCCGCAGGGATTCCCAGACCCGGGCCACCGGCGTTTCCGCTGCGCACTCGTCGAGCGGCACGCCCTGCACGGGCTTATGGGCATACAGGGTCCAGCCCCGGTCGAGGACCGCGAGCGCGATCGTCGACGTATTGGCCACGCCCGTGTCACCGATGGCGATGGCCATCAGGGCGCGATGCTCCACAGCGCGCCGCATGGAGGTTTGCAGGGGTGCGGTTTCGGATCCGCGCAACCGCACTTTCCACCACAGCTGACGCACCGCGCCACCGCTGCGTTGATGTGGGCCGTACAACTCGACCGCGGCTCGCGATCCCGGATCGGTGGATTCGGCCGACAGCACCAGCGGCCCCGGTCCGCCCGGCCGGACCACCACCAGCCGCGACACCAGGAACCCGCGTTTGGCCATGGCTCGGACCGCGCCTTCCAGGGGCACCTCCAAGGCGGGAGTGCCCACGACCAGCACCACGAAGGCACCAACGAACCAGCCCACCGACAGCCCCACCACGGCGCGGGCCGGCACGATGGCGCTGACCACCAGGTGGATCGGTACGAATGCCAGCAGCAGCGCCCACCACCAGTGGCGCCAGCGAGCCGGCAGCCAAGGGCCCGACACCGTCAGGACCGCGGCGAGCATCGCGATCCAGCGCGGGTCATCGAGGAACTGCGCGGGCAGCGTGGTGAGTCTGTCGGACAGGTCGAAGTGCCAGCGCGGCGCGGCGATCCGGTTGCTGCTGATCGACAGGGGCAGCATCGCCATCAGGGCCGCGGTCCCGTACGCGCCGAGCAGCTTCCACTGCCGGGACAGGATCAGGCCGATCAGGATCACGAACGGCAAGGCCAGGATCGCGATGCCGTACACCAGGTACACCAGATCGGCTTGGGCAGGGCTCAGCACCCCGACGATCTCGGAGATTGACTTTTCCAGGGCGACCCAGCGCGGCCGGGTGATCAGCGAGCTGGTCACGACCGCCACCAGAGCCAGGGCGGCCAGGCCCAGCCGGATGAGGTCGTTGGTCCGACGAGTGAGTGGTTGCAGCAAGCTGCCGGACACGGTGATGTCGCGTCCGTCAACTCGCATGTGCACGGTCCTGGTCCTTCGGATCCGTTGGTCTCGCGGTCCGCAGTTCTACGACAACTTAACGTGCCGGACCCCGCCGATCCCGCTCACGTACGCTCGCGAGCGTCGTGTGCCGGGGTAGAGGAGGACTGAGCATGACGCGGACCGATGACGACACCTGGGAGATCACCGAAAGCGTCGGCGCCACCGCGCTGGGTGTGGCAGCAGGCCGCGCCGCGGAAACCGAGAGCGAAAACCCGCTTATCAGTGATCCGTTCGCGCGGGTGTTCCTCGATGCCGTCGGCGACGGGATCTGGAACTGGTTCGCCGCACCCGACCTGCCCGCAGAGGTCCTGGAAGCCGAACCCAACCTGGGCGTGCAAATGCAGGCGATGGTCGGTTACATGGCTTCACGGACTGCCTTCTTCGACACCTTCTTCCTTGACGCCGCCCGCGCCGGCGTGAACCAGGCCGTGATTTTGGCGTCCGGCCTGGATTCGCGGGCCTGGCGGCTGCCCTGGCCCGACGGCACCACGGTCTACGAACTCGACCAGCCCAAAGTGCTGGAATTCAAGGTGTCGACCTTGGCCGAACACGGCGCCGAGCCGACCTGCAACCGGGTTGCCGTCGCGGTGGACCTGCGCCACGATTGGCCGGCGGCGCTGCGCAATGCCGGGTTTGACCCGTCGGCGCCGAGCGCCTGGTCGGTGGAGGGCTTGCTGCCCTACCTGCCCGCCGCGGCGCACGAGTTGCTGTTCGAACGGATTCACGGGCTGGCGGCGCCCGGTAGCCGCATCGCCGTGGAGGCGCCCGGTCCGGACTGGATGGATGAGGGCGTTCGCGCGCAACGCAGGGAGCGGATGGATCGGCTACGCGCGTTGGTGGCGCAGGCGGATCCGCAGCGCGAGCTGCCGCGAACCGACGAACTCTGGTATTTCGAGGAACGCGAGGACGTCGGCGAGTGGTTGGGGCGGCACGGCTGGGCCGCGACGGCGACGCCTGCGCCGGAGTTGATGGCCGGTTACGGCCGCGGGATCCCCGAGGGGGTGGAGGACACCTCGCCCCGTACCCAGTTCGTCTCAGCGGTGCGCGACTAGCGTCCGCCCAACAGACGTACAGCCGGTTCACAAGCAGTTCCCGTACCTTCGCCACTGGCATGGCAGTGACGGGAGGACATGGCATGGTGCGCACCGATAACGACAGCTGGGAGATCACCGAGAGCGTCGGAGCTACGGCGCTGGGAGTGGCCGCCGCGCGTGCGGCGGAAACGCGCAGCGCGGATCCTTTGATCAGCGACCCGTTCGCGCAGGTTTTTCTCGACGCCGCCGGCGACGGGGTCTGGAATTGGCATTCCGCGCCGCAGCTGCCGGTCGAGGTGATCGAAGCCGAACCGGACCTGCCGCTGCAGATGCAGGCGATGGTCGACTACATGGCTTCGCGGACAGCGTTTTTCGACCGGTTCTTCGCCGACGCGACCAGGTCGGGCATCCGGCAGGCGGTGATCCTGGCGGCCGGTTTGGACGCACGGTCGTGGCGGCTGCCGTGGCCGTCCGGGATGACGGTCTACGAGCTGGATCAGACGCGGGTGCTGCAGTTCAAGTCATCGACGCTGGCCGAGCACGGGGCGGAGCCCGCCTGTCGGCGTATCCCGGTCGCGGTGGACCTACGGCAGGACTGGCCGGCCGCATTGCGCGAGGCGGGGTTTGATCCCTCGGCGCCCAGCGCCTGGTCGGCCGAGGGGCTGCTGCCGTACCTGCCCGCCGCGGCTCAGGACCTGCTGTTCGACCGGGTGCACGGGCTGGCGGCCGACGGGAGCCGGGTGGCCGTCGAAGCGCTGGGCCCCACATTCCTCGACGAGCGGATCCGGGCGGACCGTCGGGCACGTATGGATCGCCTGCGCGAGGTGATGGCGCGGGTGGACCCGCAGCGGGAGATCCCCCGCACCGATGAGCTGTGGTACTTCGAGGAGCGCGAGGACGTGGGTGACTGGTTCCGCCGGCACGGCTGGAAGGTGACAGTCGCGCCCGCCGACGAGTTGATGGCCCGGTTCGATCGCCGGCCGCCCAGGGAGGTCGAAGACCGGGTGCCAGGCAACTTGTTCGTCACCGCCCAACGGACGAGTGCTGGGAACTAGCGCTCACGGTAATCGGCAGCGATCCACCACGGCGGAATACTGATATCCAGCCGCCTGCTCGCTCGGTACCCGGACCAGGTCGGTACGCCCGCCGGTTGACCGCGGTAGATGCCGCGTGCCGCGGCTATAACGCGCCGGCGCTGGGTGGGCCACTGAATGTCGGTTGCTATCTGCTCCAACAGGTTTCGATCGCGTTCCAGCACTCGGTCAACAATGTCTGTGGCGGGTAATGCGCCGCTCTTGTCGCCGTTGCACCGCGCGCAGGACAGCACGAGGTTGGCCAGACCATCGATCCCTACCAACGACCAGGGCAGAACGTGGTCGATCGGGTTGTCCGCCGGTAGGTGGGCACCACAGTAGAAGCAGTGCGCGCCGAACGCGTCCTTCAGCGGGCCCCGGACGGCGGTTAGCGCGGTGCGTTCGCGACCGAACAGGTGCCCCGCAACGTCAGGCACGTCGGCCTGCAGGAATCTGTTCATGCGCCGCACATCCTCGACCCACATGATTTCCAGCGCCGGTTTGAGCAAGCCGGCGAGCCGGGCCAGGCCGTGTGCCACGCCGGGGTGCAGTTGGATGGCGTCTCCGCGTTCTCGCAAGGTCGAACGCGACACATGGTTGTGCAGGAAGGAGTCGTCATAGAGGAATGGGTCGCTGGCCACGGATCCGGGCAACCGCTGCAGTCGGTGCAGCGGTTGCTGAGCCAGGCACAAGGTGATCTCGTCGATCGCGCGCCGATAAACCCCCGGCGCCCGCACAATCGCCACGTCCAGCGTCATGCCGCTGTGTCCCGCCGCCGCGGCATTTCGTAACTGGTTAGCAGCCTTCAAAATCCGAGCCTTCGGCTGAGTTGACTGTTGAAGCTCGCGTCCATCGAAGGGGCGCACCTGCCGCCAGTAGATCTCTAGCACGCGATGCGCCAGGTCAGGGATGGGCACCAGCGCGGCATCATCCGGGCGCGCTGGAAGATTCTCAATACAGAAGTCGACGAGCGCCATCAATGTAGCCAGCTTGTAGGTTGCGGTGCGTAGGCCCGTTTCCAGAATTGCGACTACCCGCTGTCCCAGCAGTAGCGGGTCAATGCCGTCCTCAGTCATCGCCGTCACCCGGGTCCGCGTTCGGTTGTGCTTCGTCGGAATGACTGGCGTGCTCGCGCCAATGCCGGTATCCCCGGCGGGCCGCGAACACGCCGACGACGGCGGTCACGCACCACACGGCTATCGCGATGTAGGTCAGCGTCGAGGAACCCTCCCGGACCGTCGCACCCAACGTGGTGTAGACGAACGCCCGCGGAAACGAGCCGATGAAGGAGCCAACGGCGATCTGCCACAACGGAACTCCGAACGCCCCGAATGTATAGCAGGCCAGCGCGTCGGACACGCCTGGGATGAATCGTTGGCCGACAACGGCCCACAAGCCGCTCCGATCGACCAGCGCGTCCACCCGCTCGGAGCGTTTCGGCCCAAGCAGGGCCTTGGCGCTTTCTCGGCCGGCCCGTCGACCTATTCGGCTGGTGACGATCGCGGTGCCCACCGATGAGCCCAGTGTCACGAACAGGCCCACCAGCGGACCGAACAGTAATCCGCTGCCGGCGGCCAGGATTGACCCAGGCACGAACATCGAGCCCAAGACGGCCGCTGCGGCGACGTAGGCCAACGGTGCCAGTGGGCCGGTGTTCGCAATCGCGCGGTGCACCGCGTCCATGTCGATGACTCGCGCCACACCGATCAGGTAGAACATGCCGAGCAGGAAGCCGCCGAACACCACGAGCCGCACGATGTGGCGTCGTCGGGGTATCGGTGGGGAGCCGTCGTCCTCGATCATGTTGACTGCGATTGTTCCGTATAGGCGAGTGGTTCGCCGCCGCCCGCCGTGTTGCGAAAGCATCGCGCAGGGAACCGTCTCCTCTTTGCATCGTGATGTGAAGATGCTGCAATGAAGTATGCGGACCACCATCGACCTGCCCGCCGACCTGCATATGCAGGCGTTAACCATCGCGCGAGATACCGGTCGCACCCTGAACGACACCGTCGTCGACCTTGTACGCCGCGCTTTGAACTCGGGTTCTGTTGCCGCGGTCTCAACCGAATTCAGAACCGGCTTCCCGCTGGTAAGCCTCGGCACCATCGTGACTTCCGCCGACGTGCGCTCCCTGGAGGACGAAGCGTAACGACCGTGCTCGGCGCGATTGCACCGACTTTCGGCACCTAGCTGGTCTGGCCTCGCAGTCGCTGCGCCAACCCGCTGGCCCGCACCGCCCGCCGCTCGATCGCGGCTCGTACACCGGCCTCCGAGCCGATCACGCGCACCTTCTTCTTTGCCCGAGTCACAGCCGTGTAGAACAGTTCCCGGCTCAACAGCCGCGAGTCTTCCGGCGGCATAAGCACAGTCACTTCGTCAGCCTGGCTGCCTTGGCTCTTGTGGATCGTCATCGCGTGCATCGTCTCGACGTCGGGCAGCCTGCTGGTGGCGAAGTTCAGCAACTCGTCCGCGCCGGCGACGACCGCGCGCAACGACTCGTCGGCGACGATCGTCACCCCGGTGTCGCCGTTGTAGACGCCCAGCCCGTAGTCGTTGGTCGTCACCAGCACTGGTCTTCCGGCGTACCACGCCGTCCAGATCGGCTCACCGGTAGCTTCGGCCAACCACCGTTCGACTTGACGGTTCCAGTATTCGACGCCGTAGCGTCCGCGGCGGTGCGCGCAAAGTAATCGATGCTCGTCGAGCGTGGCCAGCGCCGCGGTGGCATCGCCGAGCACCGCTGCCCTTCGCAGCGCAAGGGCATGCGGCACAAGGACATTGCGCAATTGTTCGGTTGGATCCTCGGTGTCGAGCCATTCGATGTGCTCATCGCCTGCGCGCAGCAGATCGACGGCGGCGTCGGCGGCACCGTCGCGGATCGCCGAAGCCAAGTCACCGATGGATCGGCCGAACCGGTGCGACGTTTGCAGTGCTGCCACCACCTGGGCGTTGTGGTGAGCGCCCAGACCGTCGACGAGGTCGGCCAGCACCGCGCCGGCCTCCACAGACGACAACTGGTCGGGATCACCGACCAGCAGTAGCCGGGTGTGGGAACGCACCGATTCCAGCAGCCGCGCCATCATGGTCAACGAGACCATCGAGGTCTCGTCGACTACGATCACGTCGTGCGGGAGCCGGTTGCCCCGGTGATGGCGGAACCGCGACGACGTGTCCGGGCGGCTGCCCAGCAACCGGTGCAGGGTGGTGGCTCGCAGGCCCGAAACACGTTGCCGGTCAACGAGGTCCAGTTTTTCCAACTCCAGCTGCACCGCTTCGTGCAGGCGCGCCGCCGCCTTCCCGGTCGGTGCCGCCAGGGCAATACGGAGCCGCGACCTGCCGTCGCGTTCGGCCTGCTCGGCGAACAGCGCAAGCAGTCGCGCCACGGTGGTCGTCTTGCCAGTTCCCGGTCCACCGGTCAGCACGGTCAAACTCTGACCCAACGCGATGTCGGCGGCCGTGCGCTGTTCTTCATACCCTTCAGGAAACAGCCGGGCGACATCCAGCGACACGTCCGGCGCCCGCGCCGACAGCAGAGCCAGCAGATCGGCCGCGACCTGCTGTTCCTCCAGCCAGTAGCGGTCGAGGTATATCAAGCCGTCGCCGTAGATCCGCAGCACCGGTGGTGAACCGGCCAGGGGGCTGGCGCGCAATGCGGCCAGCCACTCGTCCGCCGTCGGCCACGGGAGGTCGGGCGCGCCGACCTGAGCCTCGATTTCGCGCAGGTCTATGCAGACCGAGCCGCCTCGAAGGGCGCGCACCACCAGCGCGACCGCCAGCGCCACCGACTCATCCGGTTCAGCCACCATTGTGGTAAGCCGTTGCGCCACATGTACATCGGCCGACTCCAGAACACTGGCTTCGTTGAAGGCCCGCAACAGCCCCGAGGCGCTGACCGCCTGGCGGCGATCGGCGGGATCGACGACATCGATTGTCATGCCGCCACCCGGCTCGCGTCGAGCAGGTCGGACAGTTCGGTCACCAACGCGGCCGGCGGTGCCCAGCTGAACACGCCGGCTGGATGGCCGTCGAGCACCGGGGTGTCAGGCCCGCACATGCCACGGAGGAACAGGTACAACACCCCACCCAGGTGACGCGCCGGGTCGTAGGCCGGCTGTCGCCACCGCAGCAAGCGGTGCAATACCACGCTGTAGAGCAACGCCTGCAGGGGGTAATCCGAGTGCAACATCGCCTCGGCCAGTCGCGGTCTGGTGTAGTCGGCGGCCGTCAGCGGTTTGTCCGGCTCACCCAGCCAGTTGGTCTTGTAATCGACCACCAGGTAGCGCTGACTCGACCCGTCCGGGATCCGAAGCACGGCATCGACCGAACCGCTCAGATACCCGCGCAACGGCTGTCCGCCGAGGGCATCGCCCAGCAGTCTGTCGGCGTAGGGCGCCAGCGGATCGGTGGCCGCCAGATGCGAGCGCAGCAACGCCCCCACGTCGGCGAGCCGGATCGGCGGCAGCCCACCGCGGCTATCGCCGCCGGCTAACGGAAACTCGAAGTCCAGTTCTCGTAGCCGATCTCGCAATCCGATCTGCCGCAGCGTCCGGCCGCCCGCCAGCGGACCCAGCGGGGTGTCGTGTAGCGGAATCAGGGCGGCGGCAAGATCGGCATACGGCACGCCCACCGGCCACCAGGCTGAGTGAGCACTGACCTGAGCCTCGAGCTCCGCGGCGAGGTCGGCCGCGAATGGATCGGCGGTTTCCAGTACCGCGTGCACCAGGGTGCCGAACTTCGCGCCCGTGGGCAGTGCCGCCATCGGTGACGGCACGTCCGACCCGGCGGGCGTCTGCAGCAGTGGGATGTCGCCGACCTCGTCATCCAGTTCGGTGATCTCCGGCTCGCTGGTGACTCCCGTCGTCTCGGCGGCTTTGATCAAGCCTGAGTACGAGGTGCGCCGCCAGGTGGTGTCGATGTTGCGGTGAAAGTGCCGGGTGTTCAGGCCGGACGGCGGTGGCGGGCCGGAAATGGCAGGAGCGGAGGCGATTACGGACTCTTCCAGGACCGGCCCGCCGGCGATCTCCCATTCGCGGAACCGGTCCCACGCGTCGTCGTCGGTGATTTTGGGGGGCATGCAGCGGTCCGGAACCCCCGTCTCGCCCGGCCGGCGGCCCCGCAGCAGCCGCGACAAACCACCGTTGGGTTCGTCGAATGCCGGTGACCACCAAGCCACCACCTGTGATTGGGCCCGGGTCATCGCGACATAGGTCAGCCGGCTGTCGTCGCTGGCGTCCTCTTTGATCGCCAGCGCTTCCACGGCGGCGAAGTCGGGACTTTCCCTGCCGCCGATGTGCAGACAGCGCACGCCGTTGTCATGGAACAGCATCAGGTCGCGTTCCTGAATGTTGCGGTTGAACGCGAACGGCAGATAGACGACGGGGTATTGCAGACCCTTGCTCACCCACACCGTCATGATTTGGACGGCGGCGGCATCGCTGTCGAGCCGCCGGTTGCGTTCGGCGGCGCCGCCGCGCTCTTCGCGCTGCCCACGCAGCCAATCGCGCAGCGCCGGCAGCGCATAGCCCTCGCGGTGGGCGGTCTCTTGCAGCAGCTGGGTCAGGTGCGCCAGGTCGGTCATGTGCCGTTCGCCGTCGCGCCACGACAGCACCCGGTCACCCATCCCGCCCAACTGCGCGGCCTCGAAGATCGCGGCGACCCCGCGCTCGCGGGCGTGACCGGCCCACACCCGCAATGTTTCGGCGACTTGATCGGTCAACCGATCACCGCCCACAGCAAGGGATTCCGCGGTCTCGCCGAAGAACATCGTCGCCGCGGCGGCACGCACCACGCCGGGGCGGTGCGGTTGATCGAAAGCTTCCAGCAGTGACAGCCAATCGTCGGCGGCCTGGGATCCGAACACATCGGAGTCGCCGGTGTAGACCGCCGGGATGCCCGCTCTCGTGAGTGCATCGTGGCAGGCGCGTGCATCCTTGTGCTTCTCCACAATGACCGCGATATCGCGGGCCACCAGCGGGCGGCCGTCGAAGGTGGCGTCGGCGGCCAGCAACCGGCCGATGTCGGTGGCGAGGTCCCTGCCGATGTGCTCGCGCAGCTCGTCGATGCGCGGATTGGTCAAGCCCTTGCGGCCCAATGTCTCTCGGCGTACCACTCGAAGCCGGAACGGGTCGTTGTGCGGCGCGTCGGCCAGGCGGTGGCCGTGGTGGGAGGCCGCGACGTCATGCACGACGATTCGCGGGTCACCGAGTTGGGCACCCCGCAATACGATTTGCAGCCGATCCACCAGGGCGCTGTCGCTGCGCCAGTTCGTCGCCAGGGTCCGCTTTTCGCCCGCGGTCTGCGCGGCGTCGAGGTAGGTGACGATATCGCCGCCGCGGAAGGCATAGATCGCCTGCTTCGGGTCGCCGATGAGGATCAGCGTCGAGCGTCCGCTGAATGCCCGGTCGAGCACCTGCCATTGCACCGGATCGGTGTCCTGGAATTCGTCGACCATCACGATCGGCCAGCGCTGGTGCATCCGCAGCCGGGCGGGGGAGTCCTCGGTGGCCAGTGCGTCGGCCAACCGGATCAGCAGATCGTCGTACCCCAGCACCCCTCGGCGCCGCTTGCGCTTCTCCAGTTCGGCGAGAACGTCTTTCGCGAAGTGGACGCACATCGCGGCCCGCGAGTCCGGTTCTGGGTCGCTTGGACGCAGGTCGGTCGACGGGTTGTTGACCACCGTCCGTGCCAGTCGCAGAGCGTCGCGGTAGGTCAGCTCCGGATCCTCGCGCCGGCGGCCGAAGTGAGCCAGGTAGAGGTCGTCGACGATCTCGGCGGTCAGGTCGTCCAGATCCTCGACCAGGGTGACGCCGGCATCGGTGTCACCCGCCACGCCCAGCGATTTGAGCACGAGCTGGCAGAACTGATGGGTGGTGGCGATCGTCGCCGCGTCGAAGGCGGCCAGCGCGTCGCGCAACCGCTGCTTGCGCACGGTGCGCTCGCTTTCGGTGGCGTCGATCAAATACCGCACCAGCTGGTTGTCACCGGCCACCGTCGGGTCGTCGAAAGCCCTTACCGCCTCGACGATCTGGCATCTGACCCGTTCGCGAAGTTCCTGGCTGGCGGCCCGCCCGAAGGTGATGAGCAGCATTTGATCGAGCGTGGCTACGTCCTCGGCGATGTAGCGGGTGACCAACCCAGCCAGCGCGAAAGTCTTGCCCGTCCCGGCGCTGGCTTCCAGCACCGTGGTGGAGCGCTCGGCGGGCAGCGGGCCCAGCAGATCGAACGGTCGCATCAGCCGGGCCTCCGCTCCGCGCGCAGCATCGGCCGCCACAGGCGTGCGGCGTAGGCGCCGAGCCGCGTGTCCTCGCCGGCGCATTCCTCGCCGGGCCGCACCGGTTGCATCAGTTCACTCAGCCGTGCGTTCCAGCCCCAGGCGCGCACGGACGCCGGATCTTGGTTCTCGCCGGGGAACCGATTGCTGTGCCAGCGGTAGGACGCCGCTTGCTCCGCGTCGTCACCGGTGTGCCGGGCAACCGCCCACGCGTAGGACGTTTTGATCGGCAGGGGAATCGGTTCGCGCCGCCCCGCATCGTAGATGGCCACCAGGTCCCGGAGCAGCTCGATGGCTTCCTCTCGCGGCCGTCCCAGCCCCTCCTCGCGCGGGGCGGCACCCCGCTTCGCGCGGCCGACGCAAACCGCCGACCAGTCACGCCCCGGATCGTGAGCGATCAGCGCCAGCAATGGAATCCAGCACTGCACCAGGTGCTTGCCATCCAGTTTCGAATAGGTCACCGACACCACACGATCGCCGAACACCTGCGACACCGTGCCGGTCAACCGACGCCCGCCGAGGTCGATGTCGACGTCGTAGGCCGCCGCTTCGGCGCGCCGATATGTGCGCGCCGCGTTCGCCAGGACCTCCGCCTGATCCCGGATCTCGGTGACCTTGCGCCAGCCGAGGTGACCGGGCGGCAAGGTGCCGCGACGCCATTCGGCCTGCCGCGCCTCATCCGGTGCCATGCCACCGAGCATGTCGGCCAGCATGCGGTCGCCGACCGACCATTCCTCGAGATTGTTGATGTCGACCGGCATTGCATCCTGGACACCGTCCACGTCCCAGGGCAGCGTGTATTCCAGCGCCCGGAAGAAACCCTTCACCGGGTCCTTGAAGAAGGCCAGCAGATCGGCGAGGACCACATCGTCCGGTGCCGGCGGCGGCAGCGGCCCGCCGATGAACTTCGGCCGCTCGGTACGTTCTCCGGTGGCGGACCGGGCCGCCCGCAGCACGGTCAGATCGAAGCTGAACGGCACCTCGGGCACCAGTCTGCCGGGTTCTACATTGCGGAAGTCGAACGGCTGCAACGGATGCTCGACGACGATGCGCTCGCGTACCGGCGCTTCGGTCGTCACGTCGAGGGTGTCCAGCAGTTCGGCCAGTGGGACCGCCGGTGGCCTGCGTTGACCCGAGTATTCGTTGGCGCCGGTGTAGGTGATGACCAGGTGCTCGGTGGCGGCGCCGATCGCGTCGAGCAGCAATTGCCGGTCCTCGGAACGGATGTCGCGCTCACCGGTCAGCGGACACCGGGCCAGGACGTCGTCGCCGTCGACCACACCCAGACGCGGGAAGACGCCGTCGTCGAGGCCGACCAGGCATACCACCCGGTGCGGAACCGAACGCATCGGCACCATCGTGCAGACGGTCAGGGTGCCGGTGCGGAAGTTGGTGCGGGTGGGGCGCCCGGCGAGGTGTCGCTGCAGCAGCGCGCGAATATCGGCCAGCCGCAACAGGGTACCGGCCCGCGGGCCCGCGGTTCGCAGCACGTCAGCGAATTCACGGTGCAGCTGGTCGGTCTGCCACATCTGGTCGTCGTCGACGCGGGTCAGCAGCGTGATGCCGTCGGCCAGTGCGGTCAGCCAGTTGCCCAGTGGGTGCGTCCCGGTGAGCGAGTCCACCACCCGCTGCAGCCGGTCGACGTATTCGGCAAGCTTGCCGGCCAATTCGACGCGGTTGCTGCCCACATCGTCGAGGGGCAAGGTCGAATCGATCCAACTGTGCGACGCGTCCGACATGGCGACCCCGGCCAGGATGCGGTCGATGCCGAATCGCCAAGTGTTATGGACGAAGTCGACCCCGAACGGCTTGCGGTGTTCCTGGTCGAAGCCCCACCGGATGTTGGACTGCCGGACCCAGCGGGTGATGCCCTCCAGGTCGTCGTCACTGAAGCCGAACCGGGCCCGGACCGGTGCGGCCTGGGCGAGATTGAGTACCTCGCTCGCCGTCACCCGGCCGCCGGCCAGCGCCAGCAACTCCGCTGCGACACCGAGGAGCGAATTGGTCTGCAGCAGCGAGCGATCGGCGAGCCGGACGCGGAGCCGGTGTGCGGGGTGCGCGCCGCTGACGACGTCGCCGAGCCCGAAGTCAGCGACGATCAACGGCGCGTAGGTCTCGATGTCCGGGCACATCACCAGGATTTCGCGCGGCTCCAACGTCGGGTCGTCGGCCAGCAGGCCCAGCAGCACCTCACGCAGCACGTCGGTTTGCCGGGCCGGCCCGTGACAGCTGTGCACCTGGATCGACCTGTCGTTGTCTGTCAGGGTGCGGCCGGCCCGCCGGACGGTGTTTTCGGCCAGATCCGATTGCAGCCAGCCGAGCAGGGTGTCTGGTCGTGTTGGCGCAGCCAGCGCCTCGTCCGTGGCGGGATCGGCGGGAAGGCCGCGCTGCAACTCGCGCAGGTCTCTGCCCAGGGTCGTCAGCAGCGGATGGCCGACGGCGCGGTGGCTGGTGTCCTCCCGGCGCGGTACGGCGCCGTGGATTGCCGCGAGTGCGCGCCACAACGCGTCGCTGGGGTGCGGCAGCCACAGGTGCAGTTCGTGATGGGTGGACAGCGCTTCGAGGAGCTGGATGTCGGTGCACGCCAACCGGGTATGGCCGAATAGCGACAACCGCGAGGGCAGGTCGGCCGGGCCTCTCCGTAACCGGTCGACCGTTTTTTCATGCCGGACGTGCGGGGGATCGGCGTCGATCAGCGCTACCAGGGCACGCCAGAGTTGCGGTTGCCAGGCCAAATCGGAGTGCAAATCGCCGGTGTCGCCGGTCAGCCAGTCGGCAAGTAAGCCGGGCCGTTGCCGCGCGTAGGAAGCGAACAAGCCGGCCAGGCGACGAGCCACCGCGTACCGCCGGCCCCGGCGCAGTTCCGCCTCCGCGCCAGTGTCGAAATGCCCCAGATGCTTTGCCAGCGTGGCACACCAGGGTTCGTCCAGCGAACGGTCGATCACCTCCAGCAACGGCCAGGTGATGGCATCCGGTGACCATGGGTCTTCGGCGGCAGTGCCGGTGATCTCGGCGATCAGCGACCCCGGGCTGCGGAACGACACACCCGCGCACACGCCATCGCCGCCACCGGGCCCGGTCCCCAGGCGATGAGACAGTCGCTGACTGAGCCAGCGTTCCACCCCCCGTGCCGGAACCAACACCAGCTCCTCCGCGAACGGGTCAGGCAGCGGCTCGGCCAAGAGCGCGCTGAGCCCGTCGGCGAGCAGATCGGTGCGCTCGGCACGGTGCAGATGAAGTGCCATCGCGGGCCACGATAGACCGGGACTCCGACACCGGTGGCAGCATGGGACGGGTCAAGCCGTGAGGGAGGAACCGATGGAAGCGTGGGATGCGATCCGAGCCCGGCGCAATGTACGCCAGTACACCGAGCAGCCGGTCTCGACAGAGGACCTGAACCGTATCGCCGAGGCCGGGTGGCGGGCGCCGTCGGCGAAGAACCGCCAGCCCTGGGATTTCGTCATCGTGACCGAAAAGGCGGCACTGCAGGAACTTTCGACGGTGTGGGTGGGGGCCGGTCACATCGCCGGGGCAGCGGCCGCCATCGTCCTGGTGATTCCGGAGCCGCCGGATGAACGCCGGAAGGTGATCGACCAGTACGACGTGGGCCAGGCGACGATGGCGATGATGCTTGCGGCAACGGACCTCGGCATCGGCACCGGTCATTCGTCGGTGGGGGACCAGGACAAGGCGCGGGCCATCCTCGGCGTCCCCGACGGCTACCTGGTGGCCTACATGCTCGGCATCGGCTACCCGGCCGACCGGCCGCTGACCCCGATCCGCAAGCCTAATCGCCGGCCCTTCGACGAGGTTGTGCACCGCGGGCGTTGGTAATGCTTGGCATGCTTGGGCCCATGAACAGAAACGAGATCACCGAGCAGATCGTCGTGGCCCGCCTTGCCAAGGGCCTGAGCTGGCAGAAACTCGCCGATGCCATCGACCGGCCGCTGCTGTGGACGACGTCGGCACTGCTGGGACAGCACCCGATTCCGCCCGAGCAGGGCAAGGTGCTGGTCGAGCTGCTGGGCCTGGATGAGTCCGCGGTGGCGGTGCTGGCGGCCCCGCCGATGCGCGGCGGCCTGCCTACCCCAGTTCCTACCGACCCGACCATCTACCGCTTCTACGAAGCGCTGCAGGTGTACGGCGGCGCGATCAAAGAGGTGATCCACGAACAGTTCGGCGACGGCATCATGAGCGCCATCAACTTCAGCCTCGATCTGCAGAAGAAACCGCACCCGTCCGGTGACCGCGTCGTCGTCACCTTCGACGGGAAATTCCTTCCCTATCAATGGGCTTCGGCGCAGGACTGACATGGCCGAGCAGCCCGTGCCGCCCCTCGCGCCCAGCCGCCGCAAGCCCGTCGACCTGGTGCTCTCCGGCGGTGGCGTCAAGGGTGTCGGGCTGGTGGGCGCGGTCGTCGCGATCATGGAAGCCGGCTACGCCGTCAAACGCGTCTCGGGGGTCTCGGCCGGTTCGCTGGTCGGGTCGATCCTGGCCGCGGCGTCCAATGGTGACCAACTGACCAGCGCCCAGATCAAGGAAATCGCGCTGACCCTGCCGTATGAGAAGTTCCGCGATGCCGGGCCGGTGGGTCACCTGCCGGTGGTCGGTCAGGCTTGGGGTTTACTTCGGGACAACGGCATCTATCGGGGTGACTTCGCGCACCAGTGGATCCGCAGCGAACTGAAAAACCTGGGCGTCACGACGTTCGGTGATTTGGCGTTGCGGGACAAGCAGATCCGCGCTGATCGCCGCTACCGGTTGGCCGTCACCGTCACCGACGTCACCACCGGACAATTGGTGCGGTTGCCGTGGGACTACAAGCGGCTGTACGGCCTCGATCCCGACGAGCAACCGGTGGCGCACGCGGTCCGTGCCTCGATGTCGATCCCGTTCTACTTCCGCCCGGTCACCTTGACCAGCGCCGCCGGGCTGGAGTCGACGCTGGTGGACGGGGGTGTGTTGTCGAACTTCCCGATCGACTCCTTCGACCGGTTCGACGGCAAGCCGCCGCGCTGGCCGACCTTCGGGGTGACGGTCATGCCCAATTTGCCCGAGGGCAATGACCAGTTGATTCCGGGAGTGGGTGCGCTGCGCCTGCTCGGCCCGCCTTCGGTGCTGCTCGAGCAGCTGATCACCACCATGTTCGTCGGCCACGACCAGACCTACCTGAACCAGCCCTGGGTAAGCGCGCGGGCGATCCGGGTGGATTCCACCGCGGTGAACTTCCTGGACTTCGGGATCTCCCGCAAAGACGCCGAAGCGCTCTACACCAAGGGCTACGACGCGGCCACGGCGTTTTTGTCGACGTGGAACTGGGTCCAGTACCTGGAAAGATTCCGTCAGTACCAATAGCGCCGAAGTGCCACGGTAAGCCGGCTCGAGTGCCAGAATCGGAGGCGGAGGAGGCGCCGGTGTGCAGCGGTTGTTCGGGCAACCGCTCACCCACGGCTCAGCTCGTCAAAATCTGCGGTGACAGCTCCTTGAGCATCGCGTTGGCCCACCGCATCTGCCGCAACGTCTCGGGGTGGCACCGCGAGGTCAACTCGACAAGCTCCTGATCCTTGGCCGCCTGCGCGGCCTGACTGAGTAGCTCCCAGTCCAGCGATACTCCCGCCGCCAGGCGATGCACATGGCGCAGTTCGGCCAGCAGCAGCAACCCCGGCTGTGGGCGGTGCCGCAGTGAACTACCCAGCCAGGACTGGACAGCGCTTGCGCGGGGCGCGGTGCGTGGCGTCGTGGCCAATCTCACCCCGTAGTTGCGGCCGTGCTTGGCCAGCACCCCCAGATGGCTCTGCGACCAGCCGGACAGGTCACGCGCCAGGTGCGAGATGTCCTGGTCGGACCGGTGCCGCACCGATATGCCGTTGAGGCCGCGGGCCAGCCTGCGCTCGGAGCGATGCAGTTCCCGGATGGCCAGTTTGAGCTTCATCGTCGGCCCCCCGATCGGGTTGCCTGCACGCGCGCGGCGGCGGTCTTGTAAGTCGGTTGCTTGGATACCGGGTCCCAATCGGTGAGAGTGAGTTCGTTGCCGGCGCGGTGGTGATCCCGACGATCAGCGTCCCAGTAGCCGTAGTGGAAGGGGACGAAAACGACCCCCGGCCGGATCCGTCCGATCCGGGCGGCGGCGGTGATGCCGCCGCGCGCGGTGGTCACGTCCACAGGCTGGCCTTCCTGGATCCCCAGCCGGCGGGCATCCGCGGCGGAGATCTCCACCCAGACGTCCGGCGCGGCGCGCTGCAGCTGCGGTGCCCGCGCCGTTTTGGTGCGGGTGTGGAAGTGGTAGACAGTGCGCCCGGTGATCAGGACGAAGGGATATGCGTCCGAGGGCCGCTCGTGTGCGGGCAGGTACTCGGCGGCCTTGATGATGGCCTTGCCGTAGGGATTCATGGCCCGGTATTCGGTGGGCTCCAACGGCGCGCCGGTGATCAAGTCCTTGCCGTAAGCTTCGCAATAGTCTTGGGCCGACCAGAATTCGCCGTTCGTGTAGAGCCGCTCGGTGCCGTCGGGATGCGCTGCGTTGCAGGGCCATTGAATTCCGCTGCCGGCCCGCAGTTTGGCGTAGCTGAGGCCGGTGTAGTCGCACGGGCGGCCCGCACTGCACTTCTGCCACGCCTGGAACGCCGATTCCGGGTCCTGCCAGGAGATCAGCGGCCGGTCGTCTTTGTCGCGGAAGTCCATGCGTCGCGCGTAATCCAGGAAGATGTCGAGGTCTGGACGGGCGGAACCCGGTGGCTCAACGGCCTTTTCGGAGATATGCACGGTTCGGTCGGCGTTGGTGAAGGTGCCGGTTTTCTCACCCCAGGCCGCCGCGGGAAGCACCACGTCGGCGAGTTCTGCGGTCTCGGTCATGAAGATGTCCTGGACGATCAGGAACAGTCGGTCTTGGGTGAGTATGTTGCGGATGCGCGCCAGGTCCGGCAGGGACACAGCCGGATTGGTCGCGGTCACCCACAGCATCCGCAGCGTGCCTTCTTCGGCGAATCGAAACATCTGCATCGCGTGGGTGGGCGGTGCGTAGTGCGGGATCTGTTGCGGCTCAACGTTCCATAACTTCGCGAGTTCTGCGATGTGGTCGGAATTGGCCCAGTTTCGGAAACCCGCGAGGTCGCCGTCGGCGCCACACTCACGGGTGTTCTCCGCCGTCGGCTGGCCATTCATCTGCAGCACACCACAGCCCGGCTTGCCGAGCATGCCGCGGACCAGGTGGATGTTGTTGACCTGAACGCTCGCCGCCGTCGCTTGGTGTGACTGATAGAAGCCTTGCAAGACGGTGGATACCAGTCGGTCGGCGGTGCCTAGAAGCTCTGCTGCGCAACGAATATCGTCGGCATCGATTCCACAGATCTCGGCGGCTCGGGCCGGCGGGAACTCGGCCACCCGACGCTGCAGTTCGTCGAAACCGACCGTGTGCGCAGCGATGTAGTCGTGGTCCACCCAGTCGTGGCTGATGATTTCGTGCAGCAGCCCATTCATCAGAGCGACGTTGGTCCCGGGTAGCGGCGCCAGGTGCACGGTTGCGTGCTCGGCGACGGGAGTCGATCGAGGGTCGACGCAGATGATCGCCGGGGGTGCTGAGCCGGCCAGCCGGTCCAGCATCCGCGCCCACAAGACCGTCTGCGTTTCGGCGACGTTGTGCCCGAACAGTGCGATCACGTTGGCGTGGTCGATGTCGGTATAGGAGCCGGGCTGCCCGTCGCAGCCGAACGATTCCTTGAGCGCCTCGGCGGCCGTGGCGGTACACAACCGTGTGTTGCCGTCGACGTGATTGGTCCCGATCGCCGCGTGTGCGATCACTGCCTGCGTGTAGTACTCCTCCAAGAACAGCTGTCCGGAGGTGTAGAAACCGATTGAGCCTGGGCCGTGGGAATCCAGGAGATGGTTGGTGTGCAACACGATTCGATCCATCGCGCTGTCCCAATCGGTGGCACGCAGTTGGCCGCGGATGCGCACCAGCGGGGTGGTCAGCCGGTCGGGGGACCCGTTGGCCTGCCAACCGAACAGGTCCTTGGGATCGAGCCGGCCTCGATTGACCCGGTCCACGGCACGCCCTCGCACACCGACGATGCGGTCGTCCTTGACGGCGATGTCGAGGGCGTCACCGTTGGAATGCAACACCGCTGCGGACTGCACCCAACGGTCTACGGATCCGGCATCGACTCCCCGGGCGAGGAACTCGTCGACGCGTTCGGGCCATCGCTGGTCCGGCCCGTATGGAGTTCGCGTTCCCCATGGGTCGGCGATGCGATCCACCGCCTCCATGACACGCGCGTACCCGACGGGAGATGGTCGAAACGTCCCCCGTCGGTCAGAGGCCCAACTCTTTCTCGATCCCGTCGATACCGGCCCGCATCGCTTTCAGCGCGTCGGCGCGGGTCCGTAATTTGGTGGCGGCGTGGGCTTTCTGGTTGAGGCCGGCGAACTCGCGGGCCGCTTCCTCGGCGCGGCTGACCACGACTTCGGGCAGCACCATCTCGTCAATGAAGCCCGCGGCCAGCGCGGTTTCGCCGAAGAAGGTCTTTGCCAGCCCCGTGGCCTGCTGGTAGGCCGACCGGGTCAGCCGCAGCTTCATGATCTCCAGTGCGGGATACGGGATCACCATGCCGATCGCGACTTCGTTTGCCTGAATGCTGTACGCGTGGGCGGCGATTCGGTGGTCACCGGAGGACAGCAGGAACGCCCCCATCGCGATCGCGGGCCCGGTGCAGGCCATCACCACCGGCTTGGGATAGGACAGCAGCCGGTAAGACAGCTCGAAGCCGCCGCGCAGCATGTCGACCGCGGGCTGCGCTTCGCCGGAGGTCAGGATCTTGAGGTCGAAGCCGCCGCTGAACACCCGTTCGTTGCCGGTGATGACAAGCGCCCCGACGTCGTCTCTGTCGGCCTGGTCGATCGCCTCGTTGAGGGCCTGCTGCATGGTCGGCCCGAGCGCGTTGACCTTGCCGTCGTCCATCCGGATGACTCCGATGGTTTCATCGTGGGTGTAGACGACCGGACCGCTCATAGGGCTACTCCTTCGCTGCGGACCTCGATTGAATCAGATCGTCGCGCGATCACACCCGTTGGCTGCGATGCTTACCCAGCTCGTTCTCGGCGTCACCCCAGCGCAGGCTGACGTCGGTGGGCTCGTCCAGCTGCCGGGTGCGCCATCTGTCCTGGGTTTCCTGCACCGCGCGGTTTATCCGGTCGATCTCGCTGCGGAACACCTCGGGGCGCGTCTCCTTGCTGGCGTAGTGAAAGTAGGTCAGCAGGTTGCGCAGCAGCTCCAGCTTCTGCTTCTCCCGCTTGGCCAGGTCGTGCGTGGTCATCAACTCGATCCGTTGCACCGGTGGAAGCGCGTCCCAGTCGAGCACCACCTTGGTCTCCAGCGGGGTGCGAGGGCGCTGCCAGAACTTCCAGCCACGCGGCCGGTCGGGCCGGTCGTAGTAGGTCACGGTGCCTTCGAAACGCGATTCGACGCCGTGCCCGATCTCGGCGCGGTCGAGCGCGGAGTCCCAGACCATCCGCCACTCCTGCCCGGGTGCCAGCGTCGGCAGCTCCCGGGGCAGTTGCAGTTCCACCACGTCGGCGTAACCGTCGGACGCATTCTCGTACTCGGCCACCGTCGGCGGATTGGGGAAGTTGAACCGGATGTCGTAGGCCGCGGTGCGGCCGAAGTTGCGGACCACCAGCTCGATGACGTGCCAGTCCGCCACATGCGGCTCCATCAGCATCGCGACGTGCGGTCGGGTCTTCTCCGCTGCCAAGGCACGGTTCCGCTGCAGCTGCCGGTGAGTGAAAATCAGGGCGGCGACACCCAGTGCGATCGCCGCCCACGCGGCCCACACCAACCAGGTGCTGGACTCGACGTTCTCGATTCCGTGCCAGCTTGCCTGCCAGCTGGACTCCCAGCTTCGTTGCGCCCACCCCATGGAATCCGCCCTCCGCTTGTTCCTGACCCCGGACCGGAATGTAGTGAACTGATCCTAGAGCGGGTTCCTGAGTATTGCTGCCAGGGTTATCGCCGGTGCGCAGAATGGCAGTTCGTGTTCGCCACGCCGTTAACCGCCCATCATCATTCGCCACTGGTCGAGATTGGCCGGCCGGTATACGTAATTGAAACGCTTGACCTCCGACAGCGCGGCGCTTGGGTCGGCGGAGTACCAGTGCCCGGGAAACACCGTCGGATCGCCCGGTAGCGCGGCGAGTTGCTGCAGGCTGCGGTACATCTCGTCGGAATCGCCGCCGGGGAAGTCGGTGCGCCCGCAGCCGTCCAGGAACAGCGTGTCGCCAGCGACCAACCGGCCGTCGAGCAGGAAGCACTGGCTGCCCGGAGTGTGGCCCGGAGTGTGCAGTAGTTCGATCTCGATGTCGCCGACGTTGAGTTTGTCCCGGTGATCGTGGCTGGTCAGGTCGCTGAGCGGGATGCCGGTAATCCGCGACACCCACACCGCCTCGTGGGTGTTCACGTGTACTGGCACCGCGGTGCGTTCGAGCAGCTCCGCCAGGCCCTTGAGCTCGAAACCCATCATCGAGCCGCCGACGTGATCCGGGTGATGGTGGGTCACCAGGACGCCGGACAGGCGCATGCCGTCGGCTTCCAGCGCGTCGACCAGGTCTCCCGCGGCGTAGGCCGGGTCGACCACCACACAGTCACCGGTGTCGCGGTCGCCGATCAGGTAGGCGAAGTTGCGCATCTGCGCGGCGATGGGGTCGCCGGCGGCGAAATCGCGCCCCGACAGCAGTTGACGGAAGTAGAGCCGGTCCGAGTCTGACACGGCACCAGCGTATTGGGTCGCCAAAAAACCTCTCAACCTGGCCTTCTATCGGCCCAAATCGGTCAGCACTGGGTAAAGTTGGTCCATGTTGAAGAGGGTCGACATCCTTGTAGAAGCCGATTTGCTGCAAGGGGTAATTGACAAATTCCACTTGCTGGATGCGCGGGAGGCGGTCCACCTCGCACTGAAGGCGGTGCTGGACGAGGGTCCGGAGGTCGAGCACGACCCGCAGGACGAGGACTACGACGAGTTCAGCGACCTCAGCGCCTGGCAGCTGCACCGGAACGGCGACACCGGCTGACTCGTCCTGGTTTGGAGACGTTGCGGGGCAGGCTGTAACCTCTTTCTGGCCCTTGAAGCGCACCTGCACGACTGGTCGCTACGGGTACCGGCCCCCTTAGCTCAGTCGGTAGAGCGTTTCCATGGTAAGGAAAAGGTCAACGGTTCGATTCCGTTAGGGGGCTCGGCGGACGCCGAGCAGGCGCGGCGCGCACCAGAGGCGATGTAGCTCAGTCGGTTAGAGCGAACGACTCATAATCGTTAGGTCGCCGGTTCGAGTCCGGCCATCGCTACAACACAACATCGAGACTTCGACGAGATTGACAGAGAGCTGAGAGAAGGCCATGGCTTCCAGTACCGACGTGCGGCCAAAGATCACCTTGGCGTGCGAGGTGTGCAAGCACCGTAACTACATCACCAAAAAGAACCGTCGCAATGACCCGGACCGGTTGGAGCTGAAAAAGTTCTGCCCGAATTGCGGCAAGCACCAGGGGCACCGCGAAACGCGGTAACCACGCTGTTCCAGTCTGGCCGAGATTCGTAGGTAGGTTTCAAAACCGTGGCGCTGTCCGAAGACATCGTCGGGATGCACTATCGCTACCCCGACTATTACCTGGTGGAGCGGGAAAAGATCCGCGAGCACGCGACGGCTGTGCAGAATGACGACCCCGCGTTCTTCGACGATAAGGCGGCAGCCGAACTGGGTTACGAAGGCTTGACGGCTCCGCTGACGTTCATTTGCGTATTCGGCTATAAGGCGCAATCGGCATTTTTCGATTACGCGAACATCGCCATTTCTGACGAGAAAATCGTCCAGATCGATCAGGTGCTGAAGTTCCGGAAGCCGATCGTTGCGGGGGACAAGCTCTACTGTGACGTATACGTGGATTCCGTGCGGGAAGCACACGGCACCCAGATCATCGTGACCAAGAACATCGTCACCAATGATGCTGGTGAGATCGTGCAAGAGACGTACACGACCCTCGCGGGTCGTTCCGGTGAAGATGGAGAAGGGTTTTCTGATGCCTCTGCGTGAGTTCAGTTCGGTCCAGGTGGGCGACCAGCTCCCGGAGCGCACCTACCCACTGACCCGCCAGGACCTGGTCAATTACGCCGGGGTCTCGGGTGACCTGAACCCGATCCACTGGGACGACGAGATCGCCAAGATGGTGGGCCTGGACACCGCGATCGCGCACGGCATGTTGACGATGGGCATCGGCGGCGGCTACGTCACGTCGTGGGTCGGCGACCCGGGTGCGGTCACCGAGTACAACGTGCGATTCACCGCGGTGGTCCCGGTTCCGAACGACGGTAAGGGGGCCGAGTTGGTGTTCAGCGGCCGGGTGAAGTCCGTCGACCCCGAGAGCAAGTCGGTGACCATTGCGTTGACCGCCACGACCGGCGGCAAAAAGATCTTCGGTCGGGCCGTCGCTTCGGCGAAGCTGGCCTAGCGGATGGCCCTCAAGACAGATATCCGGGGGATGAGCTGGCGCTACCCCGATTACTTCGAGGTGGGCCGGGAGCAGGTTCGCGCGTTCGCCCGCTCCGTCAAGGCCAAGGATCCGGCGAACTTCGACGAGGAGGCGGCCGCCGAACTCGGCCACGCCAGCATCGTCGCCCCGCTGACCTTCGTGTCGATCCTGGCCAAGCTCATCCAGGACGACTTCTTCCGCAACGTCGACGTCGGCTTCGAAACCATGCAGATCGTGCAGGTCGACCAGAAGTTCGTCTACCACGCGCCGATACACGTGGGCGACAAGCTCTACGGCAGCCTGCGCATCGAAAGCGTGAATGAGCGGTTCGGCGCCGACATCGTGGTCACGAAAAACTTCTGCCACAACCAGGATGGCGTCCTGGTTTTGGAGGCTTATACGACCCTAATGGGGCACGAGGGCGACAACTCGATCCAGCTGAAATGGGACAAAGAAAGCGGGCAGGTCATCAGAACCGCCTAATTAGTATCTGACTCCCACCTGGATGTACACTCGGACCTCGGGGTTTTCCCATTACAAGCGCGCTGTCCGTCGGTTCGCGATTGCCGAACGGGGAGCGCGCGAGTCATGTAAGCCCCGGGTGATAGGGGCGTAGCTCAACTGGCAGAGCAGCGGTCTCCAAAACCGCAGGTTGCAGGTTCAAGTCCTGTCGCCCCTGCTGACAGGTGACGACGCAGGCCGGTACGGCCTGAAGAGGAGCCGGACATATGGTGGACACTGGAATGGTGGCCAGCCAAAGCGGAATGGCTCGCGAGATAGCTGACGAACAAAGGAGCATGCGGTGAGCGACGAAGGCGACGTTGCCGACGACGCCACACGCGACGGCGGCGACGCCAAGGACGGTGGCCGGACGGCCGTGGTGACCAAGGCGGCGCGGCCGCAGCGCCCGACGGGTAAGCGGACCCGGGCACGTGCAGTGGAGGCCGAAGAAGACACCGACGACGAATCGGTCGAGACCGAAGCGGCCGGCAAGGGCTCGTCCAAGAAGGGCGCCGCAAAGTCGGCCGGGAAGTCTGGGAAGGCCAAGTCGACCCAGAAAGACAAGGCGAGGAAGCCGAAGAAAGCCGGCTCGGTCAACCCCTTCCTCTTCGTCTACACCTACCTCAAGCAGGTTGTAGCCGAGATGCGGAAGGTCATCTGGCCGAACCGTAAGCAGATGCTCACCTACACGTCGGTGGTGCTGGTGTTCCTGGCCTTCATGGTGGCGCTGGTAGGCGGTGCCGACTTGGGTCTGAGCAAGCTCGTGCTGTTGGTGTTCGGCTGAGACTCGAGAGTGATAGAGAGGACTGAATACCGTGACTACCTTCGACGGTGACCCGTCCGCGGGTGAGGCGGTCGACGTGCAGGATGTCGAAGCTGTCGATACTCAGGATGCCCCTCAGGCAGAGGCCCCCGCTGAAGATGTCGACCCTGCCGCCGCGCTGAAGGCGGAGCTGCGTAGCAAGCCGGGCGACTGGTACGTCATCCACTCCTACGCCGGCTACGAGAACAAGGTCAAGGCCAACCTCGAAACCCGCGTGCAGAACCTCGACGTCGGCGACTACATCTTCCAGGTGGAGGTTCCCACCGAAGAGGTCACCGAGATCAAGAACGGCCAGCGCAAGCAGGTCAACCGCAAGGTGCTGCCGGGCTACATCTTGGTGCGCATGGACCTGACCGACGACTCGTGGTCCGCCGTCCGGAACACGCCCGGCGTGACCGGATTCGTCGGGGCCACCTCGCGTCCATCGGCGCTGTCGCTCGATGACGTGGTGAAGTTCCTGCTGCCCCCGGGCTCGGCGAAGAAGGCCGCCAAGGGCGCCGCGAGCACCGCGGCCGCCGCGGAGACGGGCGGCCTGGAACGGCCGGTCGTCGAGGTCGACTACGAGGTCGGCGAGTCGGTGACGGTGATGGACGGGCCGTTCGCCACGTTGCCGGCCACGATCAGCGAGGTCAACGGTGAGCAGCAGAAACTCAAGGTGCTGGTCTCCATCTTCGGCCGCGAGACGCCGGTGGAACTGACCTTCAGCCAGGTCTCGAAGATTTAGCCCGCTGGGCACTGAACTAAGCAAAACCAGGAAGGAAGTTCGACATCTCATGGCCCCGAAGAAGAAGAAAGTCACCGGGCTGATCAAGCTGCAGATCACCGCGGGGCAGGCCAACCCTGCGCCGCCGGTCGGCCCCGCGCTGGGTCAGCACGGCGTCAACATCATGGAGTTCTGCAAGGCGTACAACGCCGCGACGGAGAACCAGCGCGGCAACGTCATCCCCGTTGAGATCACCGTCTACGAGGACCGCAGCTTCACCTTCGCGCTGAAGACGCCGCCTGCCGCCAAGCTGCTGCTGAAGGCCGCCGGTGTGCAGAAGGGCTCGGCCGAGCCGCACAAGACCAAGGTCGCCAAGGTCACCTGGGACCAGGTTCGCGAGATCGCCGAAACCAAGAAGACCGACCTCAACGCCAACGACATCGACGCCGCCGCCAAGATCATCGCCGGCACCGCCCGGTCGATGGGCATCACGGTCGAGTAGTAACCCCTCGAGAACGCGTGGGAGGGCCAGCTTCGGCCCGCCGACCACGACCCAACACAGATTGGATATCCAATGAGCAAGACCAGCAAGGCATACCGCGCCGCCGCCGAGAAGGTGGACCGCAACACCCTCTACACGCCGCTGCAGGCGGCCAAGCTCGCCAAGGAGACGTCGTCGACCAAGCAGGACGCGACCGTCGAGGTGGCGATCCGGCTGGGTGTCGATCCGCGCAAGGCCGACCAGATGGTGCGTGGCACGGTGAACCTGCCGCACGGCACGGGCAAGACCGCCCGGGTTGCCGTCTTCGCGGTTGGCGAGAAGGCCGAGCAGGCGCAGGCCGCCGGCGCCGACATCGTGGGCAGTGACGACCTGATCGAGAAGATCCAGGGCGGGTTCCTGGACTTCGACGCCGCGATCGCGACGCCTGACCAGATGGCGAAGGTGGGGCGTATCGCGCGGGTGCTGGGTCCGCGCGGCCTGATGCCCAACCCCAAGACCGGTACCGTGACGCCCGATGTCGCGAAGGCCGTCGCCGACATCAAGGGCGGCAAGATCAACTTCCGCGTCGACAAGCAGGCCAACCTGCACTTCGTGATCGGCAAGGCGTCCTTCGACGAGAAGAAGCTGGCCGAGAACTACGGTGCCGCGCTGGACGAGGTGCTGCGACACAAGCCGTCGTCGTCCAAGGGCCGCTACCTGAAGAAGGTGACCGTGTCGACGACGACGGGCCCGGGCATTCCGGTGGACCCGTCCATCACCCGCAATTTCGCTTCGGAGGCGTAGGGAGCGGCGCGGAGCTTTCCTTGCGCGAGCAGACGCAAAAGCCCCTTTTTACTCGGCGTGTCGGGAGCTTTCGCGTCTGCTCGGCATAGGGGAGTTACCCGCCGCATTCGGTGAGGCGGCGGCGCAGGAACTCGCGGCCCGGCTCAGAACCGTTGGTCTGCAACGCTTTTCGATAGCAATCGGCCGCCTCGGTGAGGCGTCCGGCCCGGCGTAACAAGTCGGCGCGCACCGACGCGACGAGATTGGAACGCGCCAGCCGCGGATCGTGGGCGACCTTCTCCAGGGCGGCCAGGCCGGCGTCGGGCCCGTCGCGGAAACCGACCGCGAGAGCGCGATTGGCCAGCACCACCGGCGAATCCGTCAGCCGCAACAGCTGGTCATACGCCGCGCAGATCGTGGTCCAGTCGGTCTGTTCCCAGGAGGGCGCCGTGGCGTGGACGGCGGCGATGACCGCCTGTGGCAGGTAGGGGCCGGTCGACCCCTGCGCCTGACGCAACCGGCTGAGACCGCGCTCGATACGGCAGCGGTCCCATCGGCGCCGGTCCTGCTCGTCGAGCGGGACCAGCGCCCCAGCGTCGTTCACCCGGCACGCCCGTCGCGAATCGTGCAGCAGGATCAGCGCCGCCAGGGCATGGGTGTCCGGCTCCGGCCGCAGCGTGCACAGCTCACCGGCCAGCCGCACGCCTTCGTCACACAGCTCGTCGCGGATCG
Source organism: Mycobacterium asiaticum (assembly GCF_001673635.1). Classification (GTDB taxonomy): domain Bacteria; phylum Actinomycetota; class Actinomycetes; order Mycobacteriales; family Mycobacteriaceae; genus Mycobacterium; species Mycobacterium asiaticum_C. Next base: position 242,909 of record NZ_LZMH01000069.1, on the reverse strand, counting down.
CCGACGGGCCCGCCGTGGACCAGTAGCCCTCGGTGAACACCGAGTAGATGCAACCGAGCACGTGCGGTGTGCGCTCGGGCAGCAGCTCGGCGGGCGGTACCCGCAATGGGATGTTGGCGTGCCGAATCTTGTTCTTGGCCCGGGTGATTCGCTGCGCCACCGCAGCGTCGGACTGCAGCAGCGCGCGAGCGATCTCGGCGACGGTCAGCCCGGACACCAGCCGCAACGTGAGTGCCAGCTGCGACGCCCGGTCCAGCGCGGGATGTGCGCAGGTGTACATCATCCGGAGTTCGTCGTCGCGCACCGGATGCGGTTCGGTGTCATCGGTGCGGGCCCGAATCTGGTCGACCACAGCAGCCAATTCCTTTCCGGGGCGGGCTGTCTCGCGACGCAACCGGTCCCTGGCGCGGTTGCGCGCGACGGTCACCAGCCAGCCGCCGGGGTTTGCGGGCGTGCCGTCGCGGGGCCAGGTCCGCAGCGCCTCGGCGCAGGCCTCCTGGACGGCGTCCTCAGCCACGGTCAGGTCGCCCGACCATCGCGCGAGCGCGGCGACGGCCGACCCCCATTCGCGCCGGAAAACGCCGTCCAGGGTGGACATCTGGCGGTTTACAGCCCGGACAGCCCTGCGAGTTGCCGCACCTCGACGGTGGAGGCCGGAATCATCGAGGCGTACTTGACAGCCTCCTCGCGGTCGCCTGCGTCGAGCACGTAGAAGCCGTTGGCCACCTCGGCGCCTTCCGCGTAAGGGCCGTCGGTGATCAGCACCTCGCCGTCGCGCACCCGAACCGTGGTTGCGGTGGACGGTTGGTGCAGGGCGGCACCGCCGATGATGCGATCGCCGGCCGCGGCGGCGAATTCGCCGTGCTGTGCGGCCACCGCATTCCATTCCGGGGTGCCGGGGGCTTCGGTTTTCGACGGCGGCTCGAGCAGCAGTGCCAGCCAGTGGGTGCCGTCGCGTCGGGCCGGCTCGAAGGAACCGAAGATCGGCCACACCTCGACGGCCCCGAATTCCGCGACCGGGATGTCGCGCGCCAATGCCAGCGCCTCGTCCAGGTTTTCCGCTTCCAGGACGTAGTAGCCGCACGCCACCTCGGCGGACTCGGCGAAGGGGCCGTCGGTCACCACGGGCGCCTTCGGGCCCCCGGTGACGTGTGCGGCGGCGGCCGCGGGCCCTAACGCGTCACCGGCGCGGATCGCCGGGCCCGCTGCGGCGTGGAAGCGCTGGAACGCCGCCATGGCGGCCTGCCCGTCCTCGGGCGTGCGGTCGCTCTCTGTGCTGATCAAAAGCGCGAAGTACTGCATGTGTCGTCACCTCCGGTAGTGAGCGAAGCCCGTGTGCTCCACTCTCTACCTGTCCGACGAACGATGCACGCCCGATACGACAGGCGGCTAGGCGACGGCGCCCGGCTTCAGGTAGGTGACCAGGCTGACGTCGAGCATCTCGTCGGTGAAGTAGTGCTCGCAGCCCCGCAGATACTTCATGTAGCGGTCATAGACCTCGACCGAGGTCACCTCGATGGCCTTGTCGCGGTTGGACTGCAGCGTGTCGCCCCAGATGTGCAGCGTCTTGATGTAGTGCGGCCGCAACGAAAGCGGTTCGGGCACAACGAAACCGGCTTTCTCGCCGTGCTCGACCATCATGCCGGTGGTCGGCAGCCGGCCACCCGGGAAGATCTCGGTGACGATGAACTTGATGAAGCGCACCGTCTCGAAGGTGATCCGCTTACCGCGTGCCGCCATGTCGTAGGGGTGGTAGCTGACACTGCTCTGGATGGTCATCCGGCCGTCGTCGGGCATGATGTCGAAACACCGCTTGAAGAAGTCGTCGTAGTTCTCGTGCCCGAAGTGCTCGAAGGCCTCGATGGACACGATCCGGTCCACCGGCTCGTTGAAGTCCTCCCAGCCGTGCAGCAGCACCCGGCGGGACCGGTCGGTGTCGATGGCGTCCAGTACCTGCTGGGAACGGGCGTGCTGGTTCTTGGACAGGGTCAAACCGATGACGTTGACGTCGTACTTCTCGACGGCGCGCTTCATGGTGGTGCCCCAACCGCAGCCGACGTCCAGCAGCGTCATGCCGGGTTTGAGGTCGAGCTGGTCCAGGTTCAGGTCCACCTTGGCGATCTGGGCTTCCTCGAGGCTCAGGTCCGGCGGCTCGAAGTAGGCGCAGCTGTAGGTCCGGGTCGGGTCTTGGAACAGGGCGAAAAAGTCGTCGGAGACGTCGTAGTGCGCCTGAATCTGCTCGAAACTCTTGGTCCGAGTCTTCGTCGGGCTTGGCGGTTTCTCAGCCATTGTCGTCATGTTCTCCTGAATGGTGGTCATAGCTCATACGCATGCAAAACCGTCGGCTTGACTGTTCAGCCCTACGAAAGCCCACGATGTCACACAACCGGCGTGAGGCCTGCACCCGTAAGACACGCTGCGGCAGCAAAGTCTACTTGGTGAGCGTGAAGTGGTGGCAATCGATGTAGCCAATCCGGAACGACTCCGCGGACCCGGTCAGATACTTCATGTACCGCTCGTAGATCTCCTCGGATTGGATCGCGATTGCCTCTTCTCGGTGAGCGACGAGGGCATCAGCCCAGAGGTCAAGGGTTCGGGCGAAGTGCAGCTGCAGGGACTCGATGTGGCTGACTGAGAAGCCGGCCTTGGTCGCGTGCTGCTCGACCTTTTCCACCGACGGCAGCCGGCCGCCCGGGAAGATCTCCGTCACGATGAACTTGATGAAGCGGGCCATCTCGAAGGTCACCGGCATGCCGCGCTCCACGATCTGGCCACCGGTCAGGCCGGTGATCGAGTGCAGCAGCCATACGCCGTCGGGCGGCAGCGCGTTGTAGACGAACTTGAAGAAGTCGTCGTAGCGCTGAAAGCCAAAGTGCTCCAATGCTTCGATGGTGATGACCCGGTCCACCGGCTCGTCGAATTCGGCCCAGTCGCTCAGCAGCACCCGATGGGAGCGGTTGGTGTCGACCTGGTCGAGCAGCTGCTGGCAGTAGGCGTGCTGGTTCTTGGACAGCGTCACCCCGATGACGTTGACGTCGTACTTTTCGAGCGCCCGCTTCATGGTCGAGCCCCAACCGCAGCCCACGTCGAGCAGGGTCATCCCGGGCTCGAGGCCCAGCTTGCCCAGCGCCAGGTCGAGCTTGGCGATCTGGGCTTCCTCCAAGGTCATGTCGTCGCGCTCGAAATACGCGCAGCTGTAGGTCCGGGTGGGGTCGACGAACAGGGCGTAGAACTCGTCGGAGATGTCGTAGTGGGCCTGGACGTCCTGGTAGTTTTCCCGTCGGCTCCTGGCGCGAGTTAGGTTGTCAGACATGTGTCCTCCCAGTAGGACAGCTCACCCCCCCGCGAGGTGACTACCTTCGGCACCCTACACGTGCTGCGCCCCATCCTTCGTATTTGAAGACGCTGGCAAGGGGCTTTGTGCAGCGGGGCGGGCGCTACTTCTCCAGCGTGAACTGGTTGACGTCGATGTAGCCGACCCGGAACGCGTCCGCGCAGCCGGTCAGATACTTCATGTAGCGCTCGTAGACCTCTTCGGACTGGATCTCGATGGCCTCGTCGCGCCGTGCCTGCAGGGCCTCGGCCCACAGGTCCAGGGTGCGGGCGTAGTGGGCCTGCAGCGACTGACGACGGGTGAGGCGGAAGCCGGCCTTGGTGGCGTGCTCGTCGACCTTCTCGATCGACGGCAGCCGGCCGCCGGGGAAGATCTCGGTGACGATGAACTTGATGAAGCGGGCCATCTCGAAGGTCAGCGGCATCCCGCGCTCGATCATCTGGTCCGGGATCAACGCGGTGATTGTGTGCAGCAGCATGACGCCGTCCGCGGGCAGCACCCGGTAGGCCAGAGCGAAGAAGTCGTCGTAGCGGTCGAAGCCGAAGTGCTCGAACGCGCCGATGCTGACAATGCGGTCGACGGGCTCGTCGAACTGCTCCCAGCCCTCCAACAGCACCCGCCGGGTGCGCTGGGTGTCCATCGCGTCGAAGGTCTGCTGCACGTGGTTGGCCTGGTTCTTGGACAGGGTCAGCCCGACGACGTTGACGTCGTACTTCTCGATGGCGCGGCGCATGGTCGCACCCCAGCCGCAGCCCACGTCCAACAGCGTCATACCCGGCTGCAGACCCAGCTTGCCCAGCGCCAGGTCGATCTTGGCGATCTGCGCCTCTTCCAGCGTCATGTCCTCACGCTCGAAATACGCGCAGCTGTAGGTCTGGGTGGGATCCAGGAACAGCCGGAAGAAGTCGTCGGACAGGTCGTAGTGCGCCTGCACGTCGTCGAAGTGCGGCTTCAGCTTGTCAGCCATGTTCGGTGTTGCCTTTCCGGACCACAAAGGCCCCACGGTCGCATGCCGAAAAACGTCTCGCATACCCCCCGCGCATGCCTGAGGCAGACTATCTGATGCAGCGCTGCATCACTAAATTGCGATGACGTAATGCCTGGTCAGCCTGGTCCGCGCTATTTCGTCAGGGTGTATTGCGCCACGTTCGACAGGCCCTTCCGGAACAGGCCCGCGCAGCCGGTCAGGTAGCGCATAAAGCGGTCGTAGACCTCTTGGGACTGGATTTCGATCGCCTTTTCGCGATTCGCCTCGAGATTGGCTGCCCATATGTCCAACGTCCGCGCGTAATGCGGCTGCAGATATTGAATTTGGTCGACCGAGAATCCGCTGTTCTTGGCGTTGTCGATGATGTCGACCTCGCCGCACATGCCGCCGCCCGGGAAGATCTCGGTGGCCAGGAAGCGGAAGAACCGCAGATCGCTCATCGTCACGGTGATGCCGTGGTCGCGCCAGTAGGTCTGCTCGTGGGTGAAGATGCTGTGCAACAGCATCCGGCCATCGTCGGGCAGCATGTCGTAGGAGCGGTCGAAGAAGACCGGCCAGCGCTCCTTCTTGAACGCGTCGAACGCCTCGAAACTGACGATCCGGTCGACCTTCTCGTCGAACTCTTCCCAGCCCTGCAGGCGTGCCTCGGCGCGACGGGACGTCGGGATCTCCGCCAACCGGGCTTTGCTGCGCTCGTAGTGGTGACGGCTCAGCGTGATGCCGATGACGTTCACGTCGTACTTCGTCAGCGCGCGCACCACCGCTCCGCCCCAGCCACAGCCGACGTCGAGCAACGTCATGCCAGGCTCGAGGTTCAGCTTGCCCAGCGCCAGGTCGAGCTTTGCCAGTTGCGCTTCTTCGAGGGTCATGTCGTCGCGCTCGAAGTAGGCGCAGGTGTAGACCATGTTGGGGTCGAGGAACAAGGCAAAGAAGTCGTCGGAGATGTCGTATGTCGCTTGCGACTCTTCGTAATACGGCTTCAACTCGGCCATGTCAGAAAACCTCCAGTGTCAACGGTAGCAATTTCGCATATTGCGCGCGGCGGTGCCAACCCAAATGCCAGCCCGGATAAGGGAGGCCTTGTCGTACCTATTGTTGAGCGCTGCTGGCTGCGGCGAAGTTGCTCCTGAGTTCGCTGATTACCTTATCCCACAACTGTTTCGGCAGGTCATGCCCCATGCCGTCGACCAGCACCAGTCGTGCGCCATCGATGGCCCGCGCTACCGCGCGGCCGCCGAAGGGACGCATCAACTTATCGGCACGGCCGTGGATCACGACGGTCGGAGCAACGATGCGCCGATCGTATTGCAGCAAGCTGCCACTGCCCAATATGGCGCTGAACTGCTGGGAAATGCCCCACGGATGGAAGTTCCGATCGTATGCCTCGGCCGCGTCGGCCCGCATCTGTTCCTCCGGGGTCGGATAGCCGGGGCTTCCGATGATCTTGCTGACCCGAACCGAGTTGTCGATGATCACCTCGCGCGGGGAGTTCGGCGGCGGTCCCTTGATCAGCGACAGCAACGCGCGCGGAGCGGGCGGTGGCAGGAACCGATGATTGTTGCTGGAGAAGATGACGCCCAGAGACTTGGTTCGTTCGGCGAACCGCGCCGCGAACACCTGCGCGATCATGCCTCCCATCGAGGCGCCGACAACGTGCGCGTCGTCGATGTCCAGGTGATCGAGGATCGCCGCAGCGTCGTCGGCCAGGTCCTCTAGCGTGTAGGCCGCCTGGCTCGGCAAGCCGAGCCAGGATCGGGCCAGCCGCAGCACCAGCGGCTGCGGTGAGCGATAACGCTGCGTCTTGGTCGACAGCCCGACATCGCGATTGTCGTAGCGGATGACGCGCAAGCCCTGGCCGACGAGCTGCTCGCAGAACTCGGTCCGCCACAGCAGCATCTGCGCGCCCAGACCCATGATGAGCAGCACAGGCGGATGGTTCAGCTCACCCATGTCCTCGTAGTACAGCTCAACATCGCCCGAACCTGATTTGGCAAAGCCACTTCGAACTTCCACTTAAACCTCTACGTCCGATTGGTGCTCGCGGCTCACTTCCACCATGAAGTTGGCGAAGTACCCGGTCAGCTGCGGGTCAGACATCATCTGCCATTTCGGGGCCAGTAGCTTCATATACCGCTCGACATAGAGGAACTGCTTGCCGATCAAAACCAATTCCCGGGGCAGTTTCACGTCGTAGGCGTCGGCCAGCGCCGACAGCTGCCGGCCGATGTCGGCATAGGACATGTCGCCAAGCGACTGCATGGTCAGCGGGGTGGCGAACTTCTCCAGGTCCTTGGCGGCCTGAGCTTCGGGCTTCACGGTCCCGACCGCCCCCATCAGCACGACGATCTTGCCCGCCGCGGCGTGGTCCTTCTTGACCAGCAGCGCGTAGACCAGCTCACGCAGCAGCCAGCGGGTGCGCGGATCGATGCGGCCCATGATGCCGAAGTCGAAGAACACGATGCGGCCCTCGGCGTCGACGTAGAGGTTGCCCGCGTGCAGGTCGCCGTGGAACAACCCGTGCCGCAGCCCGCCCTCGAACACGCTGAACAACAACGCCTTGACCAACTCGGTGCCGTCGAAGCCGGCCTTGCGGATGGCAGCGACGTCGTCGATCCGGATGCCGTGCACCCGTTCCATCGTCAGCACCCGCTCGCTGGTGAAGTTCCAGTGCACCTGCGGCACCCGGATGTTCTTACCGAGCGGGGATGTGTGCAGGTGCGAGACCCAGGCGTCCATCGACTGCGCCTCGAGACGGAAGTCCAGCTCCTCGGCCAGGTTGTCGGAGAAGTCGGCGACCACGTCTTGGGCAGACAGCCGCCGGCCCAGCTTGGCCAGCTCGACGGCCTGGGCAAAGCGCTGCAGGATCTGCAGGTCAGCGGCGACTCGGCGACGGATACCCGGCCGCTGGATCTTGACCACGACCTCCTCACCTGTCTTGAGGGTGGCGTAGTGCACCTGTGCGATGGACGCCGACGCGAACGGCTTCTCGTCAAAGCTGGCGAACAGGTTCGCCGGCTCGTCACCGAGTTCCTCGACGAACAGCTTGTGCACTTCCTCGGTGTCCGCCGGCGGAACCCGGTCCAGCAGGCCGCGGAACTCGCGCGACAGCGATTCACCGAAGGCGCCGGGACTGGACGCGATGATCTGCCCGAATTTCACATAGGTCGGGCCAAGGTCGGCGAAGGTCTGAGGGATCTGCTTGATGATTTTCTGTTGCCAGGAACCTTTGCCCGGCAGGCTGGTCACCACCCGAGCGGCGGTGCGGGTGACCTGCCAACCGGTGGCAGCTACCCGGGCCGCTTCCACCGGGAGCGGCACCCGGTCAAGCTTGGCCACGTCGCGATGTTTAGTGGAACTCATTTCTGCAGTGTGCCAAATCGGAGTAGTCGTTTCCCAATTCGATCCCAATTTGCGTGACTGCGCTCACGCACCGGAATATGCGCCCCGAAATCCCCGGGTGAGGTGTTTTACCTGGACTGCCAGGGCGTTAGCCAGGGTGTTGCCGGCCAATTTTCGCGGCCGGCGATCAATTCGTACATCGTCGCGCCGTCGATGCTTTCCCGGACGATGTCGGCGTGGCCGGCATGTCGGGCCAATTCGTTGATCACGTGCAAGATCACCCAGCGCACCGACCAGGCCTCGATGTCGGTAGGGAACCAGGGGGCGTCCCGTGGCACCGGGACGCGCGCGCCGAGGTCCGCCGTCTCCACGATGCGCAGCGATTCGGCATTCTGCGCCGCCAGCGCATGCAACACTCCGTCGAGCGTCTCGTCGGGCCGCATCACGTGCTGGTCGGCGATGGCCTTGGCGATCTCGGCGAACGGGCGCGGGTCGCTCGGCGGCGCCTGTGGTGCGGCGGCAACACGGGTCATCCAACTGCGCTGCATACCGGTGGCGTGTTTGATCAGGCCACCGATGGACAGGGCGCTGACCGACGGCGTCGAGCGTGCCTGCTCGTCGGTCAGTCCGAAGGACACCGCGAAGTAGGCGCTCTGGTGGTATGCGAGATATTCGCGCAGGGCGCTGCGTTCGTCGGCCACGGGCGGGGCAAATGCGGGCATGCTCAGTCCTTCCGGCTGTGTTGGTAAAGGTCGCGCAGGCAGGCGATTTCGGCGCCGTGATGAATCGCCTCCCGGTTGATGTGCAACACCAGTTCGCTGAGCGCGTAGTCGGCGTAGGGACCTTCGGCCGGACCGCACGGGCGGCTGAGGCCTTCGGTCGATAATGACCGCACGCCGTCCATCCAGGTGGTGTAGACGTCGTCGAGTTGGTGCAGCGCGGTGGCGGCGTCGGTGGCATAGGGCCAACTCTGGTAGTCGGCGGGCGGGGCGCCGAAGTGGCTGTGGTTGCGCATCGCGAAAACGCCGACGATCACGTGCGCCAGACGCCACGCGATCGTGGTGAACGGCGACGGCTCGGGCGGCGGGTACGCGAAGTCCACCCCACCGCCTGGATGCACCGTCCAGCAGCCGGGGACCGGTTGCCAGAAGTATTCGTCGTCGGTCAGCCCGTCCAGGCGCGGGCGCAAGTGGCTGCGCCAGTGGACGTCGAGCTGGTCGGCCAGTTGGTTCGTCAGGTCGGTCATGTCCCCTAGCCTTCCAGCAATAGCGGACAGTTTCTGTCCTCGATGTGGGGCAGACTGAACTCGTGTCCGCGACAACCAGCCGGGTGCTGCAGCTGCTGGGTCTGCTGCAATCGCGGCGCGTGTGGACGGGCGAGGAGTTGGCCGAGCGGCTGGCGGTGACCACGCGCAGTGTGCGCCGCGACGTCGAGCGGTTGCGTGAGCTGGGTTATCCGGTCGAGGCGAGCAAGGGCCAGGGCGGCGGATACCGGCTGGGCGCCGGCGCCGCGCTGCCCCCGTTGCTGCTGGACCCCGACGAGGCGGTGGCCATGGCGGTTTGCCTGCGGCTCGCGGCCGGCGGCAGCGTCGCCGGGGTGGGGGATTCGGCGCTGCGGGCGCTGAGCAAGCTGGATCAGGTGATGCCGGCACGCCTGCGTGCGCAGGTGACCGCCGTGCACGACGCGACGGTCACGCTCACGTCCGAGCCCTCCGATGCCGTCGAACCCGACACTTTGATGACGCTGGCGCGGGCCTGCCGGGACCACGAGCACGTCGCCGCCGACTACACCGACCGCGACGGCAACCCGAGCCGACGGCGACTGGAGCCCTACCACCTGGTGACCACCGGCCGGCGCTGGTACCTGCTGGCATATGACCGGGACCGGGACGACTGGCGCAGCCTGCGGCTCGACCGGATGGGTGACGTCGTCGCAGCCGGTAGCACGTTCGTACCCCGGGCCGCGCCGGACGCACGCGAGTACGTGCAGCATGCGATCAGCGCGGCGCCCTACCGGTACGTGGCCCGGGTGCGCTATCGGCTGCCGGCGGCGACGGTTTCGCACTATTTCTCCCCGCAGTCGATGCGCGTCGAACCCGATGGTGCCAATGCCTGCGTGGTGACCGCCGGCGGTGACGACCCGGAAACGCTGGTACTGCATCTGGCGATGGTGCCCGGAGATTTCGAGGTGCTCGAGCCGCCGGCGGTGCGGACCGCCGCCCAAGCCGTCGCCCGACGTCTTCACCATGCCGGCGGACCGCCGTAAGGTGCGGTCATGCGGCTGGTTTCGGCGGAAGCGACCGAGCTGTTCGTCGGCCCGCCGGACGCGCCCGTGCAGCTGGCCCGCGTCACCGTTTCCGGCTGCACCGCACCCACGCCGCTGGAGATCACCGGTGACGGTCTGGGTGGGGACGCGGTCGCCCAACCCGGAGCCGAGGTCGTGGAAATCCCGGTGTGCGTACAACATCCGGTCGTCGGCCGGCGGCGAACCGCGTCGGCACGGTCCGACAAGTCGGAGCTGGCTTTCGAGTTCGTGATCGCCGAGCCGGGCTGGACGATGTTCATGGTCAGTCACTTTCATTACGACCCGGTGTGGTGGAACACCCAGGGCGCCTACACCAGCCAATGGCAGGAAGATCCGCCGGGACGATGCCGGCAGAGCAACGGGTTCGAACTGGTCCACGCACATCTGGAAATGGCCCGCCGTGAACCGGAGTACAAATTCGTGCTGGCCGAGGTCGACTACCTCAAGCCGTACTGGGACACCCATCCCGAGGATCGCGCCGACCTGCGCCGTTTCTTCACCGAGGGTCGGGTCGAGGTGATGGGCGGCACCTACAACGAGCCGAACACCAACCTCATCAGCCCGGAGACGACGATCCGAAACTTTGTGCACGGCATCGGGTTTCAGCGTGACGTGCTGGGAGCCGACCCGGCAACGGCATGGCAGCTCGACGTGTTCGGCCACGATCCGCAGTTCCCCGGGATGGCCGCCGATGCCGGGCTGACGTCGAGTTCGTGGGCCCGCGGACCACACCACCAATGGGGTCCGGGCCAGGGCGGCGACCTCGACCGGATGCAGTTCAGCAGCGAATTCGAGTGGATCTCGCCCTCGGGTCGTGGCCTGCTCACCCACTACATGCCAGCGCACTACTCGGCGGGCTGGTGGATGGACGAGTCGACCACCCTCGATGAGGCGGAGCAGGCCACCTACGCACAGTTCCACCAACTGAAGAAGGTGGCGCGGACCCGCAATGTGCTGCTGCCGGTCGGCACCGACTACACACCCCCGAACAAGTGGGTCACCGCGATCCACCGCGACTGGGCGCAGCGGTACACCTGGCCGCGATTCGTGTGCGGCCTGCCGCGGGAATTCTTCGCGGCCGTACGCGCCGAACTGGCCGAGCGCGGCGAGGCGGCCTCCCCGCAGACCCGCGACATGAACCCGATCTACACCGGCAAGGACGTGTCATTCATCGACACCAAGCAGGCCAACCGGGCCGCCGAGAACGCCGTGCTGCACGCCGAGCGGTTCGCGGTGTTCGCCGCGCTGCTGACCGGCGCGGAGTATCCGCAGGCGGCCTTCGCCAAAGCGTGGGTGCAGCTGGCTTACGGCGCACACCACGACGCCATCACCGGCTCGGAATCCGACCAGGTTTACCTGGACCTGCTGACCGGCTGGCGGGATGCGTGGGAACTGGGCAGCACCGCGCGGGATAACTCGCTGCGGTTGCTGTCGAGCGCGGTGGCCGCCGCGCCCGACACGATCGTCGTCTGGAACCCGCTGACCCAGCGGCGCACCGACATCGTCACCGCCCGGCTCGACCCACCACGCGAGCGGGTGCGGGTGCTGGATTCCGACAGCGCCGAGGTGCCCGCGCATATCGAGCACGACGGCCGCTCGGTCACCTGGCTGGCGCGCGACGTGCCGTCGCTGGGCTGGCGCTGTTACCGCGTGCTTCCCGGCGGCGAGCCGGCCGGCTGGGAGCCGACCAATGGCACCGAGATCGCCAACGCGCACTACCGGCTGACGGTCGACCCCGAGCGCGGCGGCGCGGTGGACTCGCTGAGCCGCGACGGCCGCCAGCTTCTCGCTGCGGGCCGGCTGGGGAACGCGCTGGCGGTCTACGAGGAATACCCGTCCCACCCGACGCAGGGCGAGGGGCCATGGCACCTGTTGCCAAAGGGCCCGGTGGTCTGTTCGTCGGAGGCGCCCGCGACGGTGCAGGCCTATCGCGGCCCGCTCGGCCAGCGCCTCGTCGTGCGCGGGCGCATCGGCACCCTGCTGCGCTACACCCAGACCGTGACGCTGTGGCGGGACGTGGACAGGGTGGACTGCCGCACCACCATCCACGATTTCGTCGGCGAGGACCGGTTGGTGCGGTTGCGCTGGCCTTGCCCGGTGCCGGGCGCTGTGCCGGTCAGTGAAGTCGGCGACGCGGTGATCGGACGCGGCTTCGCGCTCCTGCACGACGGGGACCGGTCGGTGGACACCGCCGACCATCTCTGGACGCTGGACAACCCCGCCTACGGCTGGTTCGGTTTGTCCTCGGCGGCGCGGATCCGCATCGGCAAGACCGCCGTGCGTGCGGTGGCGGTGGCCGAAGTGGTGGTGCCGTCGGAGTCCGAATCCGGCCCGCTGGCCCGCGACCTGATGGTGGCGCTGGTGCGGGCGGGCGTGACGGCGACCTGCGGAGGCGCCGACAAACCGCGCTACGGCCACCTCGACGTCGACTCCAACCTGCCCGACGCGCGGATCGCCCTGGGCGGCCCGGCCCGCAACCCGTTCACCGCTGCGGTGCTCGCCGGAGCCGACCGCGCCTACACCACTGAACTCGTCCGGCAGCTGGCGCATGGCGGCACGGCACGGGTGTGGGTGCCGGCTGCGACGCCGTTGGCGACGGTCTGGCAGCCCGACGCCGATCTGCGGGACCCGTGCGCGCTGCCAGTGCTGATCGTCGACGGTAGCGACGCCCGTGATCTGGCCGCTGCCATCGCCGCGGTGGTAGACGACCTCGGCGACGCCGAGATCTCGGTGACGCAGCGGGCGCCGTCGGGAGCCGAACCGTTCGAGGACCACACCGTCGCACTGCTCAACCGCGGCGTGCCCAGCTTCGCCGTCGACGCCGACGGCACCCTGCACACCGCGCTGATGCGCTCCTGCACCGGTTGGCCGTCCGGGATCTGGATCGACGATCCGCGCCGCACCGCGCCCGACGGGTCGAACTTTCAATTGCAGCACTGGACACACGATTTCGACTACGCGCTGGTATCCGGAGGCGGTGACTGGCGCCGCGCCGGGCTGCCGGCGCGCAGCGCGCAATTCGCCAATCCGCTGCTGGCCGTCGCCGCGGGCGAGAGCCACGGTGTGCTGCCGGCGGTCGGTTCGCTGCTGCACATCGAGCCCGCCGACACCGTGCAGCTCGGTGCCTTGAAGGTGGCCGGCAACCCACTGGCCGCCGGACGCGCCGCGCCGGTCGAGCCGAGCCGCGTGGCGCTGCGTCTGGTGGAATCGACCGGCGCTCCGGCCCGGGTCGCCGCCGGCACGGATGTCGGCGTGCTCAGCGCGCTCGAACAGGCCGATCTGCTGGAGCGGCCAGAACGCAGCACCCGGACCATCAACCTGCACGGGTATCAGGTCGCCACGGCGCTGGGACGGTTGGAGATTCCCGCGGTGCGCGTCGCGCCGACGGCACTGGCCGCAGACGCCGAACCGGCCCAACCGCTCTACGCGCGGTACTGGCTGCACAATCGCGGGCCGGCCCCGCTGGGTGGTCTGCCCGCGGTGGCACACCTGCACCCGCGGCAGGTCAACGTGACCGCGGGCAGCGACCTGCGCGAGGTGGTGTTGCGCCTCACTGCGGCCAGCGACTGCACGGATACGTCGCTGGGCGGCCGCGTCGAATTGGTATGTCCGGACGACTGGTCAGTGGCGCCGGTGGAGCTGCCGTTCACCCTCGGCGCCGGCGAGTACCTCGAAACCGATGTGGTGCTTAGGATTCCGGCGCGCACACCGGCCGGACTGTATCCGGTCCGAGCCCAGCTGCGCATCACCGATGCCGACGTGCCCGCCGCCTGGCGGCAGGTCGTCGAGGACGTGGCCGTGGTGGCCGTCGACACCGACACCGACGAGCTGGTGCACCTGGTCGACGGGCCCGGGGACATCGAGCTGGCGCCCGGCGAGGCGACCAGCCTGACCGTGACGGTCGGCAGCCGCGCCCGCGCCGACCTCGCGCTGGAAGCCCACCTGATCAGCCCGTGGGGGGCCTGGGAGTGGATCGGCCCCGCCGCGCAGGGCGCGTGCCTGCCTGCGGGCGGCACGGCGCGACTCGCCTTCGACGTGACCCCGCCGGCCTGGCTGGAACCCGGTCAGTGGTGGGCGCTGGTGCGGGTCGGGTGTGCGGGCCGGCTCCTCTATTCGCCCGCGGTCGAGGTGACGGTGCGATGAGCGGGCACGTCGCGGCTTTCATTGGGGGCGCCCCGGTCGCCGTCTCCGAGGTCGACGAACGCGAGGCGAGGTTGCGCGCCGGTCCCAGCGCGGCCGCGCTGCCGTCGGCCGGCAGCAGCGAGGGCCGCCAGTTGCGGCGCTGGCTCACCCAGCTGATCGTCACCGAGCGGGTCGTCGCCGCCGAGGTGGCGGCGCGCGGACTCAGCGCCGAAGGGGCCCCAACGGAGGAGGATCTGTTGCCCGACGTGACCGCCCGGCTGGAAATCGGCAGCATCGCAGCAGCCGTGCTGACCGACCCCGGCGCCCGGGCGTTGTTCGCCGCGGTGACGGCCGGCGTCGAGATCAGCGACGACGACGTAATCCGCTACCACGAACGCAACCCGCTGCGGTTCGCCGAACCCCGCGTCGAGGGCCACGGATGGCGTGCGCCACCCGTCGCGGCGGCGCCGCTGGAGCGGGTGCGGCACGCCGTCGCGCAGCATCTGCTCGATGTGGCCCGCCGCCGCGAATTCCGGGTCTGGCTGGATGCGCGACGGGCCGCGCTGGTGCAGCTGGCGCCCGGCTACGAGCATCCCGGCGATCCGCGCCAACCCGACAACACCCACCGACACTGATGCTCACCCTCTGCCTCGACATCGGCGGCACCAAGATCGCCGTCGGCTTGGCCGATCCCGCCGCCCTTGCCGATCCCGCCCGCACGCTCGTCTACAACGCCACCCGTCCCACACCGTCCGGTGTTGTGGCCGAGCGGGTTTGGGACGTCGTGTCGGCGATGATCGGTGATGCGCTGCGGGCCGCGGGCGGCAGGGTCACCGGCGTCGGGATCGCTTGCGCGGGCCCCGTCGACCTGGCCGGCGGCACCGTCAGCCCCATCAACATCCCTGCCTGGCACCGCTTTCCGCTGCGTGACCGGGTGTCGGCCGCGGTGCCTGGCGTGCCGGTCCGACTTGCCGGTGATGGGCTGTGCATGGCGTTGGGCGAGCAATGGATCGGCGCCGGTCGCGGCGCGGGGTTCCTGTTGGGCATGGTGGTTTCCACCGGCGTCGGTGGTGGACTGGTGCTGGACGGCGCCCCCTACGACGGCCGCACCGGCAATGCCGGTCACGTCGGACATGTGGTGGTCGAGCCGGACGGGTCACGGTGTGCGTGCGGCGGGCGGGGCTGTGTCGAGACCGTAGCGTCCGGGCCCTCGATGACGCGGTGGGCGCGGGCCAACGGCTGGCTGGCACCGCCCGCGGCGGGCGCCAAGGAGCTGGCCGAGGCGGCGACGGCCGGAGATGGGTTGGCGCTGCGCGCATTCGAACGCGGGGCGCGAGCGCTGGCCGCGATGATCGCTTCGGTGGCGGCGGTGTGCGACCTGGACTTGGTGGTGATCGGCGGGGGAGTGGCGAAGTCGGGGAGCCTGCTTTTCGACCCGCTGCGGACGGCGCTCACCGACCATGCCGGGCTCGATTTCCTCGCCGGGCTGCGGGTCGAGCCGGCCCGGCTGGGCGGTGACGCGGGATTGGTCGGCGCGGCCCGCCTGGCCGGCTTCGGGTAGGCCCGGACTAGGGGCGCAGGCCGTTCGCGCCCTGGGAGCCGAGCAGGAGCCCGCCGACTCCGCCGAGTCCAGGGATGCCGACGGGCGCATTGGTCGCCACGTTGCCGCCGTTACCACCATTGCCGATAAGCACGGCATTGCCGCCGCTGCCGCCATGACCGAAATCGCCGAAGTGCCCGCCGGCGCCGCCGTTGCCACCGTTGCCGATCAGCCCGGCCGTGCCGCCGGCACCGCCGTTGCCGCTGATGCCACTGACGCTGTCGCCGTTGCCCCCGTCACCGCCGGAACCGCCGAAGCCGACAAGTTGTCCGCCGTTGCCACCCGGCCCGCCGTCGCCGCCGCGGGTGTCGCCCTGACCGCCGGTACCTCCGTCGCCGCCGTCACCGAAGATTCCGGCTGCTCCACCGGCGCCGCCGGCCCCGCCCTTGCCGTCGGTGCTGAATCCGCCCGCACCACCGGCTCCGCCGGAGGTGAAAAGTCCGCCGTGGCCACCCGCGCCGCCGGCACCGGCGTTGGCTCCGCCGTTGGCGGCTCCGCCGACCCCGCCCACACCCGCGGCGCCGAACAGACCACCGGCGCCGCCGGACCCGCCGACACCGCCGGTCACCGACGAGCCCAGCCCGCCGGCACCGCCGGCTCCGCCCGAGCCGAACAGCAGGCCGCCGGCGCCGCCATTTCCGCCTGCGCCGCCACTGGTCGCCAAAAAGTTCAGCCCGAATCCTCCGGTGCCTCCGGTGCCGCCATTGCCGAAGAGCCCCGCAGCACCGCCGTTGCCTCCGCGCCCGCCGGTTCCGGTGGTCGAGTTAGCGGACCCGCCATTGCCGCCGTTGCCGATCAGCCATCCGCCGGGTGCGCCGTTCTCCCCGGTTCCGGGACGCCCATTGGCGCCGTTGCCGATCAGCGGGCGACCGGTCAACAGCACACTCGGTGCATTGACCGTGTCCAGGATCTGTTGCTGCAGAGCCTGCAACGGAGATGCCGCCGCGGCGTCGGCGGCGGCGTAGGACCGGGCGCCGGCGGTGAGGGCCTGCGCGAATCGCTCGTGATACTCGGCCAGCTGCTTGCTGATCGCCTCGTATGCCCGGGCATGCGCGTTGAAGAACGCGGCAACTTGCGTCGACACCTCATCGGCGCCGGCGGCGAGCATCGACGTCGTTTCGGCCGCGGCGGCGGAATTGGCCGCCTGGAGTGACGAGGCGATGGCGCCCAGATCCGACGCCGCCGCCGACACGAATTCGGGAACTACGACTACAAGAGACAACGGGGACCTCCCGGGCATTGGCCTTCGATACGTCACCAATCGTCTCGGGGTGCCACAGCCGCGGATACCGTAGTCGACTACTTCACTTCGCCACGCTGGGGTCGGGCGGTCGTCGGCCGTTTTGGCTGATCGAACGCGCCCAGGCTATTGTGGTTGCCGATCCACCGAAGACCGTCGGTCACCGAGCAATCGGTTGAAGGTCCGGGAGCACTCCCGGCGGCCCACGCAGGAGGACGAGGCTTTGCCGCCGGCGCCCGCGCCGGTATTCATCCGCCCCGGCCTGTTCCTGCGCCGGGGCGTTCGTCGTTTCAAGTGGGTCTAGAAGCCAGACCAGACATCAGGAGGTAGGCATGGCCAGGGCTGACAAAGCCACCGCCGTTGCAGACATTGCAGAGCAGTTCAAGGCTTCGACGGCGACGGTCATCACCGAGTACCGCGGTTTGTCGGTGGCCAACCTCGCCGAGCTGCGCCGTTCGCTGGGAGACTCGACCACCTACGCGGTGGCCAAGAACACCCTGATCAAGCGGGCGGCCTCCGAAGCCGGCATCGAAGGGCTCGACGAACTGTTCGCCGGCCCGACGGCGATCGCGTTCGTCAACGGCGAGCCGGTCGACGCGGCCAAGGCCCTGAAGACCTTCGCCAAGGAGCACAAGGCGCTGGTCATCAAGGGCGGCTACATGGACGGTCACGCGCTGACCGTCGCCGAGGTCGAGCGCATCGCCGACCTGGAGTCCCGCGAGGTGCTGCTGGCCAAGCTGGCCGGCGCCATGAAGGGCAACCTCGCCAAGGCGGCCGGGCTGTTCAACGCGCCCGCGTCGCAGATGGCCCGCTTGCTGGCCGCCCTGCAGGAGAAGAAGGGCTCCGACGCCCCCTCAGAAGCCCCGGAAGCTCCGGCCGATGCGGCCGCAGAACCGGCACCGGCCGAATAACTCAAGAAAAACCCAAGTAACGAGAGAGGACCCACAATCATGGCAAAGCTGTCCAGCGACGAGCTGCTCGACGCGTTCAAGGAAATGACCCTGCTGGAGCTCTCGGACTTCGTGAAGAAGTTCGAGGAGACCTTCGAGGTCACCGCGGCCGCTCCGGTCGCCGTCGCCGCGGCCGGCCCGGCCGGTGGTGGCGCGCCCGCCGAGGCTGCCGAGGAGCAGTCCGAGTTCGACGTCATCCTCGAGGCCGCGGGTGACAAGAAGATCGGCGTCATCAAGGTCGTCCGCGAGATCGTTTCCGGCCTGGGCCTCAAGGAGGCCAAGGACCTGGTCGACAGCGCCCCCAAGCCGCTGCTCGAGAAGGTTGCCAAGGAGGCCGCCGACGAGGCCAAGGCCAAGCTCGAGGCCGCCGGCGCCAGCGTCACCGTCAAGTAGTTCCTGCCGCGCTTGATTGCGCGAGCAGACGCAAAAGCCCCCGACACGCCGCGTGTTCGGGGGCTTTTGCGTCTGCTCAGCGCAGTAAGGCGCGCTGCGACTCCATGATCCGGTCGGGCGAATCGCCAAGAGCGACAAGCAGGTTCGTTGTCATCGACCCGAGCACGTTGAGCACCGCCGACTCGTCCTCCCCATAGAACCCGGCCAGTTCGAGCATCACGAAACCGTGGATCAGCGCCCAGAACTGGGCCGCGGTCGCGACCACGGCGGTGTCGTCGTCCGCCGAACACACAGTAATCCGACCCTCGTGCATCGACCGGTGCACCGCGCGGACCACATGCGCGAAGCTCGGTTCGTGCTGCTCGATCTCGGCGAGCGTCAGCGTCAGGACGTTGCCGGCCGGCGCGTTGATGCCGTGGGCGCTGGTGCTGCCGAACATCAGCCGGTACATATGCGGCCGCTCGATGGCGAAGCGCCGGTAGGCCGCGCCGACCGCCATCAGGTCGGCCACCGGGTCGTCGGTCGGAGTCACCGTGAGCGCGGCGTCGAACTGCCGCAGCCCCTCCTCGGCGACGGCGGCTATCAGTTCGCGCATCCCACCGAAGTGGGTGTACACGGCCATCGTCGACGTTCCCGCCGCGCCGGCCACCTTGCGGGTTTGCAGCGCGTCGGGTCCGTGCTCGTTGAGCAGCCCCACTGCGGCCTGCAGCAGCTCATCGCGCACGCTGCGCTGAGTTTGGGAAGCAGTCATCCTTGCCATCTTCTCACTGAGGGCGTACCGTGCCAATAACGCTGAAATAACAATGTTATAGGAGCTCAGGGTGACCGCCATACAATCTCTCGACGTCAAGAATCCCTACCTGGACGGCTTCCTGGCGCCGGTGCGCGCCGAGGTGACCGCGACCGACCTCAAGGTCACCGGGCGCATCCCCGAGCACCTCAGCGGGCGGTATCTGCGCAACGGACCAAACCCGGTTTCCGAGGTGGACCCAGCCATCTATCACTGGTTCAGCGGCGACGCGATGGTGCACGGCGTCGCGCTCGACGCCGGCCAGGCGAAGTGGTATCGCAATCGCTGGGTCCGGACTCCGTCGGTCCGAGCCGCCCTCGGTGAGCCGGCGGCGGACGGCCTGAACCCTCGGGTGGGCATGTTGTCCGTCGGTCCTAACACCAACGCGCTGACCCACGCCGGACGAACCATGGCCCTGGTCGAAGGCGGGGGCGCCAACTACGAGCTCACCGAAGACCTGGACACCGTGGGCCCCTGCGACTTCGACGGCACCCTGTTCGGCGGTTACACCGCACACCCGCACCGTGACCCAGCGACCGGGGAGCTGCACGCCCTGTCCTACGCCTTCACCCGCGGCCGCACGGTGCAGTACTCGGTGATCGACACCCAGGGGCGGGCGCGCCGGACGGTGGACATCGAGGTGAGCGGGTCGCCGATGATGCACGACTTCTCGCTGACCGACAAATACGTGATCATCTACGACCTCCCGGTCACCTTCGACGCCCTGCAGATCATGCCCGTGGCCGTGCCGCGTCGGCTGAGCGCGGCGGCCCGGCTGGTGCTGCAGTCGGTGCTGGGCCGCGTCCGCGTCCCCGGCCCGATCACCACAATGCTCAACCGCAACCAGCAGCCGATGCACCGGATGCCCTACCGATGGGACGCCGACTATCCCGCGCGCATCGGCGTCCTGCCCCGCGACGGTGAGAACAAGGACGTGCGCTGGTTCGACATCGAACCCTGCTACGTCTTCCACCCGCTCAACGCCTATACCGAGACACGGGACGGCGCCGAGGTCCTGGTCCTGGACGTGGTGCGGTACTCGCGCATGTTCGAACGCGACCTGCGCGGTCCCGGCGAGAGCCGGCCGACCCTCGACCGCTGGACCATCAACCTGAGTACGGGTGCGGTGAAAACCAGCTGCCACGACGATCGGTCGCAGGAATTCCCCCGGATCAACGAGACCCTGACCGGCAGCCGGCACCGGTACGGCTACACGCTCGGCTTCGACGGCGGCTACCTGTCCGCGGGGCTGCACGAGATGTTCACCACGGTGTACAAGCACGACTACGCCACCGGATCCAGCGCCGTCGCCGCCCTCGACCCCGAACTCTTGATCGGCGAGATGTCCTTTGTGCCGAACCCGAGTTCCAACCCAGCACAACAGGCCGAGGACGACGGGATTCTGATGGGTCTCGGCACGCACCGCGGCCGCGACGAGGGCCAGTTGGTGCTGCTGGACGCCCAGACGCTGGAGACGATCGCGACCGTACATTTGCCGCAACGGGTGCCGATGGGTTTCCACGGCAACTGGGCGCCCGCACCGTAAGTCGCGGAACAGGAATCGCGCCCAGGATTGTTATCTTCCCAACCCTGATGCCGCGCACCAGGCGTGCGCTACAGTGACTCAAGCCACAGACGACCTGGTGGCGGGTTCGCGCGTCGACGGAAGGGATCTCCCATGGGCGTCAGCATCGAGGTCAACGGACTCACGAAGTCCTTCGGATCCTCGAGGATTTGGGAAGACGTCACGCTCGAAATCCCCTCCGGGGAGGTCAGCGTGTTGCTGGGGCCGTCAGGTACCGGCAAGTCGGTGTTCCTCAAGTCCCTCATCGGTCTGCTGCGGCCGGAACGCGGTTCGATCATCATCGACGGCACCGACATCATCGAATGCTCGGCCAAGGAGCTGTACGAGATCCGCACCCTGTTCGGGGTGCTGTTCCAGGACGGCGCGCTGTTCGGTTCGATGAACCTCTACGACAACACTGCGTTCCCGTTGCGCGAGCACACCAAGAAGAAGGAAAGCGAGATCCGTGACATCGTCATGGAGAAGCTGGAGATGGTGGGTCTCGGCGGCGACGAGAAGAAGTTCCCCGGTGAGATCTCCGGTGGTATGCGCAAGCGTGCCGGCCTGGCCCGCGCCCTGGTGCTGGACCCGCAGATCATCCTCTGCGACGAGCCGGACTCCGGTCTGGACCCGGTGCGTACGGCCTACCTGAGCCAGCTGATCATGGACATCAACGCGCAGATCGACGCGACCATCCTGATCGTCACGCACAACATCAACATCGCCCGCACCGTGCCGGACAACATGGGCATGTTGTTCCGCAAGCACCTCGTCATGTTCGGGCCGCGCGAAGTGCTGCTGACCAGCGACGAGCCGGTGGTCCGCCAGTTCCTCAACGGGCGCCGTATCGGCCCGATCGGTATGTCCGAGGAGAAGGACGAAGCCACCATGGCCGAGGAGCAGGCGATGGTCGACGCCGGCCAGCACGCCGGTGGTGTGGAGGACATCGAAGGCGTCCCGCCGCAGATCCAGGCCACGCCCGGCATGCCCGAGCGCAAGGCCGTCGCCCGCCGCCAGGCCCGGGTGCGTGCCATGCTGCACACCCTGCCCAAGAACGCCCAGGCCGCGATCCTCGACGACCTCGAAGGCACCCACAAGTACCAGTCGCACGACTACTGATCTCTGGCCGATATCGAGCCTCATACCGGCCTCGCGGCCGATTTGCGCTTGCCGGGATTCTGAATGGCTCCCGCACGCCTCCGGTCGGTCACGGCCGCCGGTCCGCGCTGGCTCGACGTGAAAGTTTCCCGTTAACTTCCCACAACTTGCCGCATGCCCCCCTTGACGACGAGGCCCAAACGAGCCAATCTGTTGGGCAGCATGTGTCGTACCTGTCCAGGGCAACCCGAGGTGCCAGCCAGCGCCACTCCCCCGCGGACGGCTATGACTGCTGATTGGCGTGGGTATTTGAGGAATGCGCCGTCCTGCGCTATTGTTGGACGTTGCGCTGGCTACTTCCTGCCCACCTCACTCCGCCACTGACACCGTGGTCATAGCCTGAGCCCTTTTTTGCGGCTCAGCTATTCGGTTGCGTGCGTGAGATCGGACAGTTCGTCCGCCAGCCGAACCGACACAATTATCTGCGGCGAACAGACCCTCGGCGGGCAAGGCCACTTCCCAAGGCCTCCTCAGGGCTCTCATAGTCGCACGAGGTGCTGGAAGGACGCATCTTGGCCGATTTCCGCCAGAGCTCAAACAACTCCGTACCTGGGGCGCCGAACCGGGTGTCCTTCGCCAAGCTCCGTGAACCGCTCGAGGTTCCGGGGCTGCTTGACGTTCAGACCGATTCCTTCGAATGGCTGATCGGCTCGCAGGACTGGCGCGACCGCGCGATCGAGCGCGGCGAGGTCAACCCCAAGGGCGGCCTCGAAGAGGTCCTCGACGAGCTGTCGCCGATCGAGGACTTCTCCGGCTCGATGTCGCTGTCTTTCTCCGACCCCCGCTTCGACGAGGTCAAGGCGCCGGTCGACGAGTGCAAAGACAAGGACATGACGTACGCGGCGCCGCTGTTCGTCACCGCCGAGTTCATCAACAACAACACCGGCGAGATCAAGAGCCAGACGGTGTTCATGGGTGACTTCCCGATGATGACGGAGAAGGGCACCTTCATCATCAACGGCACCGAGCGTGTGGTGGTCAGCCAGCTGGTGCGCTCGCCGGGTGTGTACTTCGACGAGACCATCGACAAGTCCACCGAGAAGCTGCTGCACAGCGTCAAGGTGATCCCGAGCCGCGGCGCCTGGCTGGAGTTCGACGTCGACAAGCGCGACACCGTGGGTGTGCGCATCGACCGCAAGCGCCGCCAGCCCGTGACCGTGCTGCTCAAGGCCCTCGGCTGGACCAACGAGCAGATCCACGAGCGGTTCGGCTTCTCCGAGATCATGATGGGCACCCTGGAGAAGGACAACACCGCGGGCACCGACGAGGCGCTGCTGGACATCTACCGCAAGCTGCGTCCGGGCGAACCGCCGACCAAGGAGTCGGCGCAGACCCTGCTGGAGAACCTGTTCTTCAAGGAGAAGCGCTACGACCTGGCCCGCGTCGGCCGCTACAAGGTCAACAAGAAGCTCGGCCTGCACGCCGGCGAGCCGATCACCAGCTCGACGCTGACCGAGGAAGACGTCGTCGCCACCATCGAGTACCTGGTGCGTCTGCACGAGGGACAGCACACGATGACGGTGCCCGGCGGCTCCGAGGTGCCGGTGGAGACCGACGACATCGACCACTTCGGCAACCGCCGGTTGCGCACCGTGGGCGAGCTGATCCAGAACCAGATCCGGGTCGGCATGTCCCGGATGGAGCGCGTCGTCCGTGAGCGGATGACCACCCAGGACGTCGAGGCCATCACGCCGCAGACCCTGATCAACATCCGGCCGGTCGTCGCCGCGATCAAGGAGTTCTTCGGCACCAGCCAGCTCTCGCAGTTCATGGACCAGAACAACCCGTTGTCGGGTCTGACTCACAAGCGCCGCCTGTCGGCCCTGGGCCCCGGCGGTCTGTCCCGTGAGCGTGCCGGCCTGGAAGTCCGTGACGTGCACCCCTCGCACTACGGCCGGATGTGCCCGATCGAGACCCCGGAAGGACCGAACATCGGTCTGATCGGGTCGCTGTCGGTGTACGCGCGGGTCAACCCGTTCGGCTTCATCGAGACGCCTTATCGGAAGGTTGTAGACGGGGTCGTTTCGGATGAGATCCACTACCTGACCGCCGACGAGGAAGACCGTCACGTGGTGGCGCAGGCCAACTCGCCGATCGACAACGAGGGCCGCTTCGCCGAGCCGCGTGTGCTGGTCCGCCGGAAGGCGGGCGAGGTCGAGTACGTGCCCTCGTCCGAGGTGGACTACATGGACGTGTCCCCGCGCCAGATGGTGTCGGTGGCCACCGCGATGATTCCGTTCCTCGAGCACGACGATGCCAACCGTGCCCTGATGGGTGCCAACATGCAGCGCCAGGCGGTTCCGCTGGTGCGCAGCGAGGCGCCGCTGGTGGGTACCGGCATGGAGCTGCGTGCGGCCATCGACGCCGGCGACGTCGTCGTCGCCGAGGAGGCCGGTGTCATCGAGGAGGTGTCGGCCGACTACATCACCGTCATGCACGACGCCGGCACCCGGCGCACCTACCGGATGCGCAAGTTCGCCCGCTCCAACCACGGCACCTGCGCCAACCAGTCGCCGATCGTGGATGCGGGGGACCGGGTGGAAGCCGGCCAGGTGATCGCCGACGGGCCGTGCACCGAGAACGGTGAGATGGCCCTGGGCAAGAACCTGCTGGTTGCGGTCATGCCGTGGGAGGGCCACAACTACGAGGACGCCATCATCCTGTCCAACCGCCTCGTCGAAGAGGACGTGCTGACCTCGATCCACATCGAGGAGCACGAGATCGACGCCCGCGACACCAAGCTGGGCGCCGAGGAGATCACCCGGGACATCCCGAACGTCTCCGACGAGGTGCTGGCAGACCTGGACGAGCGGGGCATCGTGCGCATCGGTGCCGAGGTGCGCGACGGCGACATCCTGGTCGGCAAGGTCACCCCCAAGGGTGAAACCGAGCTGACCCCGGAGGAGCGGTTGCTGCGCGCCATCTTCGGAGAGAAGGCCCGCGAGGTCCGCGACACCTCCCTGAAGGTGCCGCACGGTGAATCCGGCAAGGTCATCGGCATCCGGGTGTTCTCCCGCGAGGACGACGACGAGCTGCCTGCCGGTGTCAACGAGCTGGTCCGCGTCTACGTGGCCCAGAAGCGCAAGATCTCCGACGGCGACAAGCTCGCCGGCCGGCACGGCAACAAGGGCGTCATCGGCAAGATCCTGCCGGTGGAGGACATGCCGTTCCTGCCGGACGGCACTCCGGTAGACATCATCCTGAACACCCACGGTGTGCCGCGACGGATGAACATCGGGCAGATCCTGGAGACCCACCTGGGGTGGGTGGCCAAGGCCGGGTGGAATATCGAGGGCACTCCGGAGTGGGCGACCAACCTGCCCGAGGAGCTGCGGCACGCCCAGCCGAACCAGATCGTCTCGACGCCGGTGTTCGACGGCGCCAAGGAGGAGGAGCTGCAGGGTCTGCTGTCGGCCACGCTGCCCAACCGCGACGGTGAGGTGCTGGTGAACGAGGACGGCAAGGCGGTGCTGTTCGACGGCCGCAGCGGTGAGCCGTTCCCGTACCCGGTGACCGTTGGCTACATGTACATCATGAAGCTGCACCACTTGGTGGACGACAAGATTCACGCCCGCTCCACCGGCCCGTACTCGATGATCACCCAGCAGCCGCTGGGCGGTAAGGCGCAGTTCGGTGGCCAGCGGTTCGGTGAGATGGAGTGCTGGGCCATGCAGGCCTACGGCGCCGCGTACACGTTGCAGGAGCTCTTGACCATCAAGTCCGACGACACCGTCGGCCGGGTCAAGGTCTACGAGGCGATCGTCAAGGGCGAGAACATTCCCGAGCCCGGCATCCCCGAGTCGTTCAAGGTGCTGCTCAAGGAGCTGCAGTCGCTGTGCCTCAACGTCGAGGTGCTCTCGAGTGACGGTGCGGCGATCGAGCTCCGCGAAGGCGAGGACGAAGACCTCGAGCGGGCCGCAGCCAACTTGGGAATCAACCTGTCGCGCAACGAATCCGCGTCTGTAGAGGATCTTGCCTGATCCTTTTGGTCCGTTAGGGAAACCCAGTTTTAAGTAGTTACTAAACCCGCAAGGGGAAAGGGAGTTACGTGCTAGACGTCAACTTCTTCGATGAACTCCGCATCGGCCTGGCTACCGCGGAGGACATCCGTCAGTGGTCCTACGGCGAGGTCAAGAAGCCGGAGACCATCAACTACCGCACGCTCAAGCCGGAGAAGGATGGCCTGTTCTGCGAGAAGATCTTCGGACCCACTCGCGACTGGGAGTGCTACTGCGGCAAGTACAAGCGCGTGCGCTTCAAGGGCATCATCTGTGAGCGCTGTGGCGTCGAGGTGACCCGCGCCAAGGTGCGTCGTGAGCGGATGGGCCACATCGAGCTGGCCGCTCCGGTCACGCACATCTGGTACTTCAAGGGCGTGCCGTCGCGCCTGGGCTACCTGCTGGACCTGGCTCCCAAGGATCTCGAGAAGATCATCTACTTCGCCGCGTACGTAATCACCGCGGTCGACGAGGAGATGCGCCACAACGAGCTGTCCACGCTGGAAGCCGAGATGGTGGTGGAGCGCAAGGCCGTCGAGGACCAGCGTGACGCCGACCTGGAAGCCCGCGCGCAGAAGCTCGAGGCCGACCTGGCCGAGCTCGAGGCCGAGGGCGCCAAGGCCGACGCCAAGCGCAAGGTGCGCGACGGCGGCGAGCGCGAGATGCGTCAGCTGCGCGACCGCGCGCAGCGCGAGCTCGATCGGCTCGAGGACATCTGGAACACCTTCACCAAGCTGGCGCCCAAGCAGCTGATCGTGGACGAGAACCTCTACCGCGAGCTGCAGGATCGCTACGGCGAGTACTTCACCGGCGCCATGGGTGCGGAGTCGATCCAGAAGCTGATCGAGAACTTCGACATCGACGCCGAGGCCGAGATGCTGCGTGAGGTCATTCGGAGTGGCAAGGGGCAGAAGAAGCTTCGTGCTTTGAAGCGCCTGAAGGTGGTCGCTGCCTTCCAGCAGTCCGGCAACTCCCCGATGGGTATGGTGCTCGACGCCGTCCCGGTCATCCCGCCGGAACTGCGTCCGATGGTGCAGCTCGACGGTGGCCGGTTCGCCACCTCGGACCTCAACGACCTGTACCGCCGCGTGATCAACCGCAACAACCGGCTCAAGAGGCTGATCGACCTCGGCGCGCCCGAGATCATCGTCAACAACGAGAAGCGGATGCTGCAGGAGTCGGTGGACGCGCTGTTCGACAACGGCCGCCGCGGACGTCCGGTCACCGGGCCGGGTAACCGCCCGCTGAAGTCGCTGTCCGATCTGCTCAAGGGCAAGCAGGGCCGGTTCCGGCAGAACCTGCTCGGTAAGCGTGTCGACTACTCGGGCCGTTCGGTCATCGTGGTCGGCCCGCAGCTCAAGCTGCACCAGTGTGGTCTGCCCAAGCTGATGGCGCTGGAGCTGTTCAAGCCGTTCGTGATGAAGCGACTGGTCGACCTGAACCACGCGCAGAACATCAAGAGCGCCAAGCGGATGGTGGAACGCCAGCGTCCGCAGGTGTGGGACGTGCTCGAAGAGGTCATTTCCGAACACCCGGTGTTGCTGAACCGCGCACCCACCCTGCACCGGTTGGGTATCCAGGCCTTCGAGCCGATGCTGGTGGAAGGCAAGGCAATTCAGCTGCACCCGTTGGTGTGTGAGGCTTTCAACGCCGACTTCGACGGTGACCAGATGGCCGTGCACCTGCCGCTGTCCGCGGAGGCGCAGGCTGAGGCCCGAATCCTGATGTTGTCCAGTAACAACATCCTGTCGCCGGCCTCTGGCCGTCCGCTGGCCATGCCCCGACTGGACATGGTGACCGGCCTGTACTTCCTGACCACCGAGGTGGCGGGGGACAAGGGCGAATACCAGCCGGCCGCTGCCGACCAGCCCGAGGTGGGTGTGTACTCATCGCCGGCCGAGGCCATCATGGCGGCCGACCGCGGGGTGCTCTCGGTGCGCGCCAAGATCAAGGTGCGGCTGACCCAGCTGCGGCCGCCGGCCGAAGTGGAAGCCGAGCTGTTCGGCGCCAACGGGTGGCAGCCGGGCGATGCCTGGGTGGCCGAGACCACGCTGGGCCGGGTGCTGTTCAACGAGCTGCTGCCGCTGGGCTACCCGTTCGTGAACAAGCAGATGCACAAGAAGGTGCAGGCTTCGATCATCAACGACCTGGCCGAGCGCTACCCGATGATCGTCGTCGCGCAGACCGTCGACAAGCTCAAGGACGCCGGCTTCTACTGGGCGACCCGAAGCGGCGTGACGGTCTCGATGGCCGACGTGCTGGTCCCGCCGCGGAAGAAGGAGATCCTCGACCACTACGAAGAGCGTGCGGAGAAGGTCGAAAAGCAGTTCCAGCGTGGCGCTTTGAACCATGACGAGCGCAACGAGGCACTGGTGGAGATCTGGAAGGAAGCCACCGACGAGGTCGGTCAGGCGCTGCGCGAGCACTACCCCTCGGACAACCCGATCATCACGATCGTCGACTCGGGCGCCACGGGTAACTTCACCCAGACCCGAACGCTGGCCGGCATGAAGGGCTTGGTGACCAACCCGAAGGGTGAGT
This sequence comes from Mycobacterium asiaticum, assembly GCF_001673635.1. Classification (GTDB taxonomy): domain Bacteria; phylum Actinomycetota; class Actinomycetes; order Mycobacteriales; family Mycobacteriaceae; genus Mycobacterium; species Mycobacterium asiaticum_C. Next base: position 214,588 of record NZ_LZMH01000069.1, on the reverse strand, counting down.
TCATCCCGCGTCCGGTCAAGTCCTCGTTCCGTGAGGGCCTGACCGTGCTGGAGTACTTCATCAACACCCACGGTGCTCGAAAGGGTCTGGCGGACACCGCGTTGCGTACCGCTGACTCCGGCTACCTGACCCGCCGTCTGGTGGACGTCTCGCAGGACGTCATCGTGCGCGAGCACGACTGCCAGACCGAGCGCGGCATCGTCGTCGAACTGGCCGAGCGTCAGCCGGACGGCACCTTGATCCGTGACCCGTACATCGAAACCTCGGCGTACGCACGGACTTTGGGCACCGACGCGGTCGACGAGGCCGGCAACGTCGTCGTCGCGCGCGGCGAGGACCTGGGTGACCCGGAGATTGACGCCCTGCTGGCGGCCGGCATCACGTCGGTCAAGGTGCGCTCGGTGCTGACCTGCACCACCGGCACCGGCGTGTGCGCCACCTGCTACGGACGTTCGATGGCCACCGGCAAGCTGGTCGACATCGGCGAGGCCGTGGGTATCGTCGCCGCCCAGTCCATCGGTGAGCCGGGCACGCAGCTGACCATGCGTACCTTCCACCAGGGTGGTGTGGGTGAGGACATCACCGGCGGTCTGCCGCGTGTCCAGGAGCTGTTCGAGGCCCGCGTGCCGCGCGGCAAGGCTCCGATCGCCGACGTCACCGGCCGGGTGCGCCTCGAGGACGGCGAGCGCTTCTACAAGATCACCATCGTCCCCGACGACGGTGGCGAAGAAGTGGTCTATGACAAGCTGTCCAAGCGTCAGCGCCTGCGGGTGTTCAAGCACGAGGACGGCTCCGAGCGGGTGCTCTCCGACGGCGACCACGTGGAGGTGGGCCAGCAGCTGATGGAAGGCTCGGCCGACCCGCACGAGGTGCTGCGGGTGCAGGGCCCCCGGGAGGTGCAGATCCACCTGGTCCGGGAGGTCCAGGAGGTCTACCGCGCCCAGGGTGTGTCGATCCACGACAAGCACATCGAGGTCATCGTCCGCCAGATGCTGCGCCGCGTCACCATCATCGACTCGGGCGCGACGGAGTTCCTGCCCGGCTCGCTGATCGACCGTGCGGAGTTCGAGGCGGAGAACCGCCGGGTGGTGGCCGAGGGCGGCGAGCCCGCCGCCGGTCGTCCGGTGCTGATGGGTATCACGAAGGCGTCGCTGGCCACGGACTCGTGGCTGAGTGCGGCGTCGTTCCAGGAGACTACGCGAGTCTTGACCGATGCGGCGATCAATTGCCGCAGCGACAAGCTCAACGGTCTGAAGGAGAACGTGATCATCGGAAAGCTGATCCCGGCTGGTACCGGTATCAACCGCTACCGCAACATCCAGGTTCAGCCGACCGAAGAGGCCCGCGCCGCGGCGTACACCATCCCGTCGTACGAGGACCAGTACTACAGCCCGGACTTCGGTCAGGCGACCGGTGCTGCCGTTCCGCTGGACGACTACGGGTACAGCGACTATCGGTAGGTAGCGTTAGGTAGCGCGAGCAGACGCAAAAGCCCCCCCACGCACGGCGTGTCGGGGGCTTTTGCGTCTGCTCGCGCATCCCCACCCGCGCGCCTATCCACAGCCAGCGCTACTTAGCCCGCTGCACGGCAACAACTCTCGCGCACTTGCGACACCATGCCGTAGGTGAACGTCGAATGCGCCCCGCCGGACTACGGCGGACTCCTCACCACCGCCCAACTCTTGACCACCATGACCCGCAAGCAACTGACCGGACTCGTCAAGGCGGGCAAGCTGATTCGGGTCTGCCACGGCGTCTACAGCTTCGGCACACCTGATGCGCTGGACCGACTGGCGGCGCTGGACTTGCTGGCCCGCGAAGCGATCGTCGCTTGCATGGGTACCGCCGCCGCCCTGTACGGCTTCGACACCGAGAACACGTCGCGGCTTCATATCCTCGATCCCGGTGTGCGCATGCGGCCCTCGACGAATCTGATGGTGCATCAGCGGATCGGCGCACCGCTGCGTCGGGTAGAGGGTCGTCTCGCCACCGCCCCGGCCTGGACGGCGATCGAGGTCGCGCGGACGCTGCGGCGCCCGCGCGGCCTGGCTACGCTGGACGCCGCCATGCACATCGGGGTGTGCACACGAGGCGAACTCGACGCCGTCATCCGCGAGCAGAAGGGACGGCGCGGCATCGTCAAGGTGCGGGAGCTGATCGGGTACGCCGACGGTCGAGCCGAGTCACCGATGGAAAGTGAGGCGCGGCTGGTGTTCATCGACAATCAGGTCCCCACACCGGAATTGCAGTACACGATTGTGGATGAGTACGGCGAGACCTGGCGCGCCGACTTCGCCTGGCCGGATGCGATGGTCGTGGCTGAGTACGACAGCCTGGAATGGCATCTGCGTCGCAGCGCGTTGATGCACGATCGGCTGAAAACGGCGCGGTTGCAAGAATGCGGCTGGCTGACGGTCCCGATCACCGTCGACGACGTCCACGGCGACCCTGTTGGGCTTTCGGACCGGGTCAAGGTCCACTTGGCGAACAGACGCGAAAGCCCCCGACACGCCGTGCGTCCGGGGGCTTTTGCGTCTGCTCGCCAACCCTAGGCGACCGTGAATTCGTGGGTCGTCGCCAGGAACGGCTGCAGCCTGCGGTGGCTGTCACGGGCCATGCCGTGGTGCACGATGCGATACGTTCCCAGCGTCGCATCGGTCGGGATGTCCCAGGTGATCTGCACCCGCGACCCGCTGCGGCCGTCGCGCTCCCACCGGAACGTCGTGCACCAGTCCCCGTCATCGGCGACCCGCACCCACTGGTCACCGTCGAGGCGGAGCACCTCGATGTAGGTCCGATTGCGGTGCAGGTCGTTGTTGGGATGGGCACTGACGAATACCGCTTCGGCGGTCGTGCCGCGCCGGCAGGTACCGGTGGGCTCGGCCAGGATCGAGCCAAACGAGCCGGTGTCGGCACGAATGTCGCGTAACCAGCTGCGCGGCTTGTGCGGCCTCGGACCGGGCCCGGGATCAACCGGACGACCGTCGCGCATAGCTTCGGCCAGCCCGGCCACCGTCTGCATCAACGCCGGCAGCTCCCATCGGCCGAACAAGGTGCTGCCACCCTCGTAGCGTTGTTCGAGATACTCCTCCGGCGTGGTCACATAGTGGATGTAGGCGTTGCAGTAGCCCACGCAAAGCACATCATTCAGCTCGGCGCCGACGATCGAAGCCACCGTACGACGCAGCCGCAGTCCCGAGACGATCGTCGGCTCGCCGGGGATACCGATCAGATAGAGCCGCCCGATTCGCAGCAGGTGCACTGGCACGATCTCCTGCACGAATGGCTGCAACCGGTTGATCAGGTGAGCGGGCACCACGATGCCTTTCGGGGCGTGTGCCGCCCGCAGTCGCGCCGACAACCGGTAGATTCCACCGGAAACTTTGTCCCAGAACGGGTTCCGCCCTTGCCGGAAGCCTCGGAACCCCTCGCCTTCGTCGGTGCCCGCCATTGTTGCGGCGGCGATCTGCGCGCGTCCGGTGTGGCGCTCTTGTCCGTCGGGGGTGTATTCGCCGCGCACCCGCACCGCGCCGAGGTCGACGTAGGTGAAGCGCGAGTCCACGCCGGCGCCGATCGGTGTGCCGTTGTCCAACTGCGAGAACGCGTCCTGGAACTGGGACATCCCGATGCGCTCGGTGTTGGCCAGTTCGTCGGCCACCGTCGAGGGGCCGTAGGCGATGGGCCCGTCGACGTGGGGGCTCATGTCGCCCGCATTGGTCTGTGCGAAGGCGGCGATGAGATCGGGCTGTCCGTCGAGGTAGTCGGCGGCGCCGACGGTGCGTTCCCAGTGGTAGGCCGCGAAGCCCTTGTTGTCACTGGACACCAGAACATTGCGGTTGGTCATGCTGGTGCCGTGCGTGGCGAAGAAGTGGACGGCGCCCACGGTGCGGTCGTCGCGATCGATGCGCACCAGTGTGGTGAGCGGGTCGATGCGGCCAGGAAAGAAATCCTTGTCCTGTTCAGGATTCCGGTCGAACGACGACGGCGACCGGTTGATGCTGGCGTCGCGCAGCTCGCCGTGCGACAACGTCACCTCCGCGGGCGCGACGTCGTCGTGGGCGTACCGCACCGCCTCGACGATTCCGTCGACGATCGCTCCGAACGTCGCGGGTCGAAACCCGCTCGTCGACAGGTTGTAGAGCAGGTGCCCGCAATAGCCACCCGGCCCCGAGTGGGTGTGCGTGGTCGTGATGACGGTGTTCTGGGCGGTGTAGGTGCGGCCGTACGACGCGGACAACCGGCGCAGCACCTCGTCGGTGACGTTCTGCATCGGCAGCGGTAGCTCGGCCACCACCAGCAGCACCCGCGATTTCCCGTCGTCGAAGACGAACGCGCGTGCTCGCAACCGAAGGTGGATGCCAGCGGTGCGCTGCTCGGTCTTCCCGTAGCCGAGCATGCCGCATTCCGTGGCCTCTCCGGTGATGTCAGCGATGCCCCGTCCCACTGAAAGGCCCACAGACACCATCGCCCGTCCTCCATCCTGTTGGCTACGGACTCACACCCTATGCGCATCACTAAACTGGCCAAGTGCTTATCGGTTCGCATGTTCGTGGAGACGATCCCCTGGCCGCGGCCGCCGCAGACGGCGCCGACGCGGTGCAGTTTTTCCTCGGTAACCCGCAAAGCTGGAAAAAACCCAAGCCGCGCGAGGACGCCGAGACGCTGAAGGCGTCCAACATCCCGCTATACGTACATGCGCCCTATTTGATCAACGTCGCCTCGGCCAACAACCGCATCCGGATCCCGTCGCGCAAGATTCTGCAGGACACCTGCGACGCGGCCGCAGAGATCAATGCGACGGCGGTGATCGTGCACGGCGGCCACGCGGACGACAACGACATGGAGGCCGGTTTCGACCGGTGGGTCAAGGCGTTGAAGTACTTGGAAACCGATGTGCAGGTCTATCTGGAGAACACCGCGGGCGGGGACCACGCGATGGCACGCTACTTCGACACCATCGGCCGGCTGTGGGACCACATCGGCGACACCGGCATCGGCTTCTGTCTGGACACCTGCCATGCGTGGGCGGCGGGAGAGGCGCTGGTCGACGCCGTCGAGCGGATCAAGGCACTGACCGGTCGCATCGACTTGGTGCACTGCAACGACTCTCGGGACGCGGCCGGCTCGGGTGCCGACCGGCACGCCAACTTCGGCACCGGCCAGATCGACCCCGACTTGTTGGTCGCCGTCGTCACCGCCGCAGACGCGCCCGTGATCTGCGAGACCGCCGACGAGGGCCGCAAGGACGACATCGCCTTCCTGCGCGAGCACACCGGCTGATCGCCGAGCAACCCGCCGCGCCATTACATCCTCTTGTGCGGTTGTCGGGAAAATGTAACATGGGGTCCATGCCAGATACGCACGTCGTCACCAACCAGGTTGCGCCCCTCGAGAACCACAACCCGGCCACCTCGGCGGTCCTCATGGAGGCCCTGATCCGCGAAGGCGGCCAATGGGGCGTGGACGAGGTGACCGAGCTCGGCGCCATCAATGGCAGCGCGCAGGCCCAGCGCTGGGGCGAACTGGCCGACCGCAATCGTCCGGTGCTGCACACCCACGACCGGGTCGGGCACCGCATCGACGAGGTGGAATACGACCCCGCATATCACGAGCTGATGCGCACGGCCATCGCCCACGGACTCCACGCTGCGCCTTGGGCCGATGACCGGCCGGGGTCGCACGTGGTGCGGGCCGCCAAGACATCGGTATGGACGGTCGAGCCGGGCCACATCTGCCCGATCTCGATGACATACGCCGTCGTCCCCGCGCTCCGTTTCAACCCGGAACTCGCCGCGGTGTACGAGCCGCTGCTGACGAGTCGCGAATACGACCCGGAACTGAAGCTGGCTGCGACGAAAGCCGGCATCACCGCAGGCATGTCGATGACCGAGAAGCAGGGTGGGTCCGATGTGCGGGCCGGCACCACCGAGGCCACCCCCAATGGAGACGGCACCTACAGCCTGCGGGGCCACAAGTGGTTCACCTCCGCGCCGATGTGTGACATCTTCCTGGTGCTGGCTCAGGCGCCGGGCGGGCTGTCGTGCTTCATGCTGCCGCGCATCCTGCCCGACGGCACCCGCAATCGGATGTTCCTGCAACGGCTCAAGGACAAGCTCGGCAACCACGCCAACGCTTCCAGTGAGGTCGAGTACGACGGCGCCACCGCCTGGCTGGTCGGCGAGGAGGGCCGCGGTGTCCCGACCATCATCGAGATGGTCAACCTCACCCGGCTGGACTGCACGCTGGGCAGCGCGACCAGCATGCGCACCGGTCTGACCCGCGCCATCTACCACGCGCAGCATCGAAAGGCCTTCGGCGCGTACCTCATTGACCAACCGCTGATGCGCAACGTGCTTGCCGACCTGGCCGTCGAGGCCGAGGCCGCGACGATCGTGGCGATGCGGATGGCTGGCGCCACCGACCGGGCGGTACGCGGCGACCAGCGGGAGACGCTGCTGCGCCGCATCGGGCTGGCGGCCAGTAAGTACTGGGTATGCAAGCGTTCCACCCCGCACGCCGCCGAAGCCCTGGAGTGCCTGGGCGGTAACGGCTACGTCGAAGACTCCGGCATGCCGCGGCTCTACCGTGAAGCCCCGTTGATGGGGATCTGGGAAGGTTCGGGCAACGTGAGCGCGCTGGACACCTTGCGCGCCATGGCTACTCGGCCCGAATCCGTTGAGGTGCTGTTCGACGAGTTGACGCAGAGTGCCGGTCAGGATGCCCGGCAGGACGCGCACGTCGCACGGTTGCGTGACCAGCTCGCCGACTTGGAAACGATCCAGTACCGCGCCCGCAAGGTCGCCGAGGACATCTGCTTGGCGTTGCAGGGGTCGCTTCTGGTGCGCCACGGGCATCCTGCGGTTGCCGAGGCGTTCCTGGCCACCCGGCTCGGCGGCCAGTGGGGCGGAGCGTTTGGCACGATGCCGGCCGGTCTGGATCTTGCGCCGATTATCGAGCGTGCTCTAGTTAAGGGATGACCCACGCGATCAGGCCGGTTGATTTCGACAACCTGAAAACGATGACCTACGAGGTCACCGACCGGGTAGCGCGTATCACCTTTAACCGGCCTGAAAAGGGCAACGCGATCGTCGCCGACACCCCGCTGGAGTTGTCGGCGCTGGTCGAGCGGGCCGATCTCGACCCCAACGTGCACGTCATCTTGGTTTCCGGTCGTGGCGAAGGTTTCTGCGCGGGTTTCGACCTGTCCGCCTACGCCGACCGGACCGGCTCGGCGGGCGGCGAAGGCAGCTACCGCGGCACGGTCCTGGACGGAAAGACCCAGGGCGTCAACCACCTGCCGAACCAGCCGTGGGACCCGATGATCGACTATCAGATGATGAGCCGGTTCGTTCGCGGCTTCTCCAGCCTGATGCACGCCGACAAACCCACCGTCGTCAAGATTCACGGCTATTGCGTGGCCGGCGGCACCGACATCGCGCTGCACGCCGACCAGGTGATCGCGGCCGCCGACGCCAAGATCGGTTACCCCCCGACCCGGGTCTGGGGTGTGCCGGCCGCGGGCCTGTGGGCACACCGGCTCGGTGACCAGCGCGCCAAGCGCTTACTGTTCACCGGCGACTGCATTACGGGGGCGCAGGCCGCGGAATGGGGATTGGCGGTCGAAGCTCCTGACCCCGAGGATCTCGACGAGCGCACCGAACGGCTGGTTTCCAGGATCGCGGCCCTGCCGGTGAACCAGTTGATCATGATCAAGCTCGCGCTGAATGCCCCTCTGCTGCAACAAGGTGTCGCGACCAGCAGGATGGTCAGCACCGTGTTCGACGGCGTCGCTCGGCACACTCCCGAGGGGCACGCCTTCGTCGCCGACGCGGTCGAACACGGCTTCCGCGAGGCGGTCCGGCACCGCGACGAGCCGTTCGGTGATTACGGCCGAAAAGCGTCCGAGGTGTAGCAGATGCCTAAATCGCTGGCCCGCATGACCGCACGGTCGGTGGTGCTCAGCGTGCTGTTGGGCGCCCACCCCGCCTGGGCCAGTGCCGCCGAATTGATCAGGCTGACTGCCGATTTCGGTATCAAAGAACCAACCCTGCGAGTGGCGCTGACCCGCATGGTCAGCGCCGGGGACCTGGTCCGGTCCGCCGACGGCTACCGCCTCTCGGATCGGCTGCTGGCCCGCCAGCGCCGCCAGGACGAGGCCATGCGCCCGCCCACCCGGGCCTGGCACGGGTCCTGGCACCTCGTGGTCGTCACCAGCGTCGGCACCGACCCCCGGACCCGCGCCGCACTGCGAAACCACATGTACAGCAAGCGGTTCGGTGAGCTACGGGAAGGCGTCTGGATGCGCCCGGACAACCTCGACCTGGACCTCGACCCCGATGTTCGGGCCCGGGTGCGGGTACTGCACGCACGAGACGACGCCCCGGCCGCGTTGGCCAAGCAACTGTGGGACCTGACCGAGTGGGCACAGGTGGGGCACCGGCTGCTCGACGAAATTGCCACTGCGACAAGCGTTCCGGAGCGATTCACGGTGGCCGCCGCCATGGTGCGCCACCTACTCACCGATCCGATGCTGCCCGACGACCTGTTGCCCGCTGATTGGCCCGGCGCCCGGTTACGCGTGGCCTACCACGACTTCGCCACCGAACTCGCGGAACGCCGCGATGTGGCGGAACAACAATTACAGGAGGCGACATGAGTGATCTGGTGCGTGTCGAGCGCGACGGTCCGGTGACCACGGTGACCATCACCCGACCGGAAGCGCGCAACGCGGTCAACGGCCCGACGGCCGCCGCGCTCTACGCCGCTTTCGACCAGTTCGACCGCGACGAATCCGCGTCGGTTGCGGTGCTGAGCGGGGAGGGCGGAACCTTCTGCGCGGGAGCCGATTTGAAGGCCTTCGGCACCCCGCAGGCCAACGCCGTGCACCGCACCGGCCCGGGTCCGATGGGGCCGTCACGGATGATGTTGTCCAAACCGGTGATCGCCGCGGTCAGCGGTTATGCGGTGGCCGGCGGCCTGGAATTGGCGCTGTGGTGCGACCTTCGGGTGGCAGAGGAGGACGCCGTGTTCGGGGTGTTCTGTCGTCGTTGGGGGGTACCGCTGATCGACGGCGGCACCGTGCGGTTGCCCCGGTTGATCGGGCACAGCCGCGCGATGGACCTGATCCTCACCGGCCGCGCCGTCAAGGCCGACGAGGCGTTGGCCATTGGACTGGCCAACCGGGTGGTGCCCAAAGGCCAAGGCCTTCAGGCGGCCCAGGAGTTGGCGGCCCAGCTGGCGGCCCTGCCGCAACAGTGCCTGCGCTCGGACCGGCTCTCGGCGCTACACCAGTGGGGGCTACCGGAGTCCGCCGCAATGGACCTCGAATTCGCCAGCATCTCCCGGGTGGCCGCAGAGGCACGCGAGGGCGCGGGCCGGTTCGCGGCCGGCGCCGGCCGACACGGCGCACCGGCCACCAAGGGGAATACCAACGGGAAGTAGGGGCGTCAGCCCTTCTTGATCTCGTTGCTCGAGCCGCCGACGTTGTCCACCTTCGGCTCGCCGTCCTTATAGGTGATGGTGTTGTCCATACCCAGCACGGTGATCTTGCTGGTGACCTTGTCGACGGTGATCTTGTTGCCCTTGCCCAGGACACGCAGCGATTCGCAGTTGCCCGTCACCGTCAGGTTGTTGTCCGAACCGGCCACATTGAGCGACTTGCCGTCCGCACAATCCAGGGTGGCGGTGGTGCCCATCGAGCCGTAGGTCAGCGTGTTGCCGATCTCCACCGAGGCGGTGGTGGTCGCGCTGCCCGACGACGACGGCCCGGCGGTGCCGCTGCTGGTTGCCGACGTCGACGACTTGGTCGAGGAGGTGCTGGAGGTGGAGCCCGCGGGCGGACCGGCCGTCGAACTGCAACCGGCCAGCCCGAGCGTAGCCACGGCAACCGCCGACGCAGCGATACGTAGGGCAGGGATATTGATACGCACGGTTCTGTTCCTCCCGGTATTTGCCTGCGGTGGTTGCCGATCGACGGCTAGGTGACTCAGGGGCCTACTCGTGCAATCCGGTTGGTCATGCCCAACTCTCGGCCCCGATCCCAGATGACCGGATCGCCGTTGTGAAAGAACACCGTCCCGTCGTAGCCGTACACGGTGATGTCGTTGATGACGGTGTCGGCGATGACCGTATTGGAGCTGCCCATCATGGTCACCGCCCAGCAGGTGCCCTTTGCGGTGACGGTGTTGTTGGTCCCGTTGACCAACAGGGTGGCGTCGTTGCAGTCGATGACCGTGTCCAGGCCCTGCCCGGTGATATGCGTGTCGCCGTTTTTGGCTTGCGCCAACGGTGCCGGGGCGGCGGGCGCGGCAGCGAGGGCGGCGACCAGAACAGCCAGCGTCCCGACAGCGGTTGTCCGTTTCACTGCGGCCCCCCTTCATTGGGCGGGTGACGGCTCCGGGCACTGATGGAGACCTCGAATGAGATTACGTGTATTTGCCCGCGGGAGGACAGTCCCTTGCACATTTTCCGCCGATACTGATCGGCCGTCGTGCCGTCACCACGCGCGCCGCGTCCGCTCCGCCCGACGCGGTCAACTAGAGTCATTAGTTGACCCAGGCCGGTAATCCAACCGAAGGGCGAAGCGTCATGGCAGCTCAACCGGAACCACCGTCAGCCGGTGGCCGTCCGCGGGGAGCCAAAGCCGGCGTCCGTCAGGCCAAGCTGAGCCGCGAGGGCATCGTCGACGGCGCGCTGACATTCCTGGACCGGGAGGGCTGGGATTCGCTGACGATCAACGCGCTGGCGACCCAGCTCGGCACCAAGGGGCCCTCGCTGTACAACCACGTCGACAGCCTCGAGGACCTGCGCCGCGCGGTGCGGATCCGGGTGATAGACGACATCATCACGATGCTCAACCGCGTGGGGGAGGGCCGTGCCCGCGACGACGCCGTGCTGGTGATGGCCGGCGCGTACCGCAGTTACGCGCACCATCACCCCGGCCGGTATTCGGCGTTCACCCGCATGCCATTGGGCGGCGATGACCCCGAGTACGCGGAGGCGACCCGGGGGGCGGCCGCGCCCGTCATCGCGGTGTTGTCGTCCTATGGTCTCGACGGCGACGAGGCGTTCTACGCCGCACTGGAATTCTGGTCGGCCCTGCACGGGTTCGTGTTGCTCGAAATGACCGGAGTGATGGACGAAATCGACACCGACGCGGTGTTCACCGACATGGTGCTGCGGCTGGCAGCCGGGATGGACCTGCGCACCGCGCCGGCACCGGACCGGTCCTAGATCGCGCCGCTGGTCGGGCCTCTCACCGACCGGATTCCACCGCTTTGACCTGCCTCACCCGTGCCAGGTATTGTGGTACCTCGTGCCTGGCGGCCTACGGCGCCTGAACTTGGGGGCGTAAATAGCCGGGCCAATTCGCGTGTCCACGATGCAACGGATTCGGTTCCGGGCAACCGCATGCGACACGCCCGACCTCGGGATACTTCGGTTATTCCGGGGAGGGGCATAACTGCAGTACAGGAACTTTTAGAGACGCATTTCGAACGCACAACACAGAAAGCCGGTAGATGCCAACCATTCAGCAGCTGGTCCGCAAGGGTCGCCGGGACAAGGTCGCCAAGGTCAAGACCGCGGCCCTGAAGGGCAGCCCGCAGCGCCGTGGCGTGTGCACCCGCGTGTACACCACCACTCCGAAGAAGCCGAACTCGGCGCTTCGGAAGGTCGCCCGTGTGAAGCTGACCAGCCAGGTTGAGGTCACGGCCTACATCCCGGGCGAGGGCCACAACCTGCAGGAGCACTCGATGGTGCTGGTGCGTGGCGGCCGGGTGAAGGACCTGCCCGGTGTGCGTTACAAGATCATCCGCGGTTCGCTCGACACCCAGGGAGTCAAGAACCGCAAGCAGGCTCGCAGCCGTTACGGCGCCAAGAAGGAGAAGAGCTAATGCCGCGCAAGGGGCCCGCGCCCAAGCGTCCGTTGGTCAACGACCCGGTCTACGGGTCGCAGCTGGTCACCCAGCTGGTGAACAAAGTTCTGCTGAAGGGGAAGAAATCGCTGGCTGAGCGCATTGTTTATGGTGCGCTCGAGCAGGCCCGCGATAAGACCGGCACCGATCCCGTCATCACCCTCAAGCGCGCCCTTGACAACGTCAAGCCCGCACTGGAGGTGCGTAGCCGCCGCGTCGGTGGTGCCACCTACCAGGTGCCCGTCGAGGTGCGTCCGGACCGGTCCACCACGCTGGCACTGCGCTGGCTCGTCAGCTTCTCGCGGCAGCGCCGCGAGAAGACGATGGTCGAGCGTCTGGCCAACGAGATCCTGGATGCCAGCAACGGCCTGGGTGCCTCCGTCAAGCGGCGTGAGGACACCCACAAGATGGCCGAGGCAAACCGCGCCTTCGCGCACTACCGCTGGTGACGGGCACCAGCTGACCACGCTGGGCGCAAACACTTAGCGAACTGACAAGCAACGAAAGAGTGGGAAGACTTCTGTGGCACAGAAGGACGTTCTGACAGACCTGAGCAAGGTCCGCAACATCGGCATCATGGCGCACATCGATGCCGGCAAGACGACGACCACCGAGCGCATCCTCTACTACACCGGCATCAGCTACAAGATCGGTGAGGTGCACGACGGTGCCGCCACCATGGACTGGATGGAGCAGGAGCAGGAGCGTGGTATCACCATCACCTCCGCCGCCACCACCACGTTCTGGAAAGACCACCAGATCAATTTGATCGACACCCCCGGGCACGTCGACTTCACCGTGGAAGTGGAGCGCTCGCTGCGGGTGCTGGACGGCGCGGTCGCGGTGTTCGACGGCAAGGAAGGCGTCGAGCCGCAGTCCGAGCAGGTCTGGCGGCAGGCCGACAAGTACGACGTGCCCCGCATCTGCTTCGTCAACAAGATGGACAAGATCGGCGCGGACTTCTACTTCTCGGTGCGCACCATGGAGGAGCGCCTCGGGGCCAACGTGATCCCGATCCAGCTGCCGATCGGCTCGGAGAGCGAGTTCGAGGGCATCGTCGACCTGGTCGAGATGAACGCCAAGGTGTGGCGTGGCGAGACCAAGCTCGGCGAGACCTACGACACCGTCGAGATCCCCGCCGACCTGGCCGAAAAGGCCGAGGAGTACCGCACCAAGCTGATCGAAGCGGTCGCCGAGACCGACGAGGAGCTGCTGGAGAAGTACCTCGGCGGTGAAGAACTCACGATCGCCGAGATCAAGGGCGCGATCCGCAAGCTGACGATCAGCTCGGAGGCGTACCCGGTGCTGTGCGGCAGCGCGTTCAAGAACAAGGGCGTGCAGCCCATGCTGGACGCCGTCGTCGACTACCTGCCCTCGCCGCTCGATGTGCCGCCGGCCACCGGCCACATTCCGGGCAACGAAGAGGAAGAGGTCACCCGCAAGCCGTCGACCGACGAGCCGTTCTCGGCGCTGGCGTTCAAGGTGGCCGCGCACCCGTTCTTCGGCAAGCTGACCTACGTCCGGGTGTACTCGGGCAAGGTCGACTCCGGCTCGCAGGTCATCAACGCCACCAAGGGCAAGAAGGAGCGGCTGGGCAAGCTGTTCCAGATGCACTCCAACAAGGAGAACCCGGTGGACACGGCGTCGGCCGGCCACATCTACGCGGTGATCGGGCTCAAGGACACCACCACCGGTGACACCCTGTGCGACCCGAACAACCAGGTCGTGCTGGAGTCGATGACGTTCCCCGATCCAGTCATCGAGGTCGCCATCGAGCCCAAGACCAAGAGCGACCAGGAGAAGCTGAGCCTGTCGATCCAGAAGCTCGCCGAGGAGGACCCCACCTTCAAGGTGCACTTGGATCAGGAGACCGGCCAGACCGTGATCGGCGGCATGGGCGAGCTGCACCTGGACATCCTGGTGGACCGCATGCGCCGCGAGTTCAAGGTCGAGGCCAACGTCGGCAAGCCGCAGGTGGCCTACAAGGAGACCATCCGCCGAAAGGTGGACAACGTCGAGTTCACCCACAAGAAGCAGACGGGTGGATCCGGCCAGTTCGCCAAGGTGCAGATCTCCCTGGAGCCCTTCACCAGCGAAGACGGCGCCACCTACGAGTTCGAGAGCAAGGTCACCGGTGGACGCATCCCGCGGGAGTACATCCCGTCGGTGGATGCGGGTGCGCAGGACGCCATGCAGTACGGCGTGCTGGCCGGCTACCCGCTGGTGAACTTGAAGGTCACCCTGCTCGACGGGGCCTTCCACGAGGTCGACTCGTCTGAGATGGCGTTCAAGATCGCGGGTTCGCAGGTGCTGAAAAAGGCTGCCGCGCAAGCCCAGCCGGTGATCCTGGAACCGATCATGGCCGTCGAGGTCACCACACCCGAGGACTACATGGGTGACGTGATCGGCGACCTGAACTCTCGCCGTGGCCAGATCCAGGCCATGGAGGAGCGTGCCGGCGCGCGCGTCGTCAAAGCGCACGTGCCACTGTCGGAGATGTTCGGTTATGTCGGCGACCTACGGTCCAAGACACAAGGCCGGGCAAACTACTCCATGGTGTTCGACTCGTACGCCGAAGTGCCGGCGAACGTGTCGAAGGAGATCATCGCGAAGGCGACCGGCGAGTAGTCCGGCCCCTGCGAGTAGGCTGACGCGGTTAGTACCGCGGCAAATTTCAGAAAAATCAACACTGCTTTTATAAGCACCAACAGTCCAGGAGGACACAGAAGTGGCGAAGGCGAAGTTCCAGCGGACCAAGCCCCACGTCAACATCGGGACCATCGGTCACGTTGACCACGGCAAGACCACCCTGACCGCGGCTATCACCAAGGTCCTGCACGACAAGTACCCGGACCTGAACGAGTCCAAGGCGTTCGACCAGATCGACAACGCGCCTGAGGAGCGTCAGCGCGGTATCACGATCAACATCGCGCACGTCGAGTACCAGACCGAGAAGCGTCACTACGCGCACGTCGACGCCCCCGGCCACGCCGACTACATCAAGAACATGATCACCGGTGCCGCCCAGATGGACGGCGCGATCCTGGTGGTCGCCGCTACGGACGGCCCGATGCCGCAGACGCGTGAGCACGTGCTGCTCGCCCGTCAGGTCGGTGTGCCCTACATCCTGGTGGCGCTGAACAAGTCGGACGCGGTGGACGACGAGGAGCTGCTCGAGCTCGTCGAGCTGGAGGTCCGCGAGTTGCTGGCCGCCCAGGAGTTCGACGAGGAAGCCCCGGTCGTGCGGGTCTCGGCGCTCAAGGCGCTCGAGGGTGACGCGACCTGGGTCAAGTCCGTCGAGGACCTGATGGATGCGGTCGACGAGTCGATCCCGGACCCGGTGCGCGACACCGACAAGCCGTTCCTGATGCCCGTCGAGGACGTCTTCACCATCACCGGCCGCGGCACCGTGGTCACCGGTCGTGTGGAGCGCGGCGTGGTCAACGTGAACGAGGAAGTCGAAATCGTCGGCATCAAGCCGACCAGCACCAAGACCACGGTCACCGGTGTGGAGATGTTCCGCAAGCTGCTCGACCAGGGTCAGGCCGGTGACAATGTCGGTCTGCTGCTGCGTGGTGTCAAGCGTGAGGACGTCGAGCGCGGTCAGGTTGTCATCAAGCCCGGCACCACCACGCCGCACACCGAGTTCGAGGGCCAGGTCTACATCCTGTCCAAGGACGAGGGCGGCCGGCACACGCCGTTCTTCAACAACTACCGTCCGCAGTTCTACTTCCGCACCACGGACGTGACCGGTGTGGTGACGCTGCCGGAGGGCACCGAAATGGTGATGCCCGGTGACAACACCAACATCTCGGTGAAGCTGATCCAGCCCGTCGCCATGGACGACGGTCTGCGGTTCGCGATCCGTGAGGGTGGCCGCACCGTCGGCGCCGGCCGGGTCACCAAGATCATCAAGTAGTTCCAGCGCGACCAGACGCAAAAGCCCCCGCACGCACGGCGTGTCGGGGGCTTTTGCGTCTGCTCGCGCAGGGGCGGCCGGCCGAGTGCGGACGGGAAGTTGATCGATTTGCCCGACCAGCTGAGATTGTTGTGACCGGTAGCCGCCGTGTTGGGGCTAATGTGAATCAACTTTCGGGCTACACGAGGAGAGAATCACATGCTGGCGCGGTACATCAAAATGCAGCTGCTGGTGCTGTTGTGCGGCGGTTTGGTCGGACCGATCTTCCTGATCGTGTACTTCACGTTGGGGTTCGGCGAGTTGCTGTCGTGGATGTTCTATGTCGGCCTCCTCGTCACCGTCATCGACGTGGTGGTCGCGATCGGGTTGACCTATTGGAGCGTCAACACCTCGGCAAAGAACGAGCAACTCGAACAGACCGGAGTGCTGGCGCTGGCGCAGATCACCGGCCTCACCGAGACCGGAACCCGGATCAACGACCAGCCGATGGTGAAAGTGCACCTGCACATCGCAGGACCCGGCATCGCACCGTTCGACACTGAGGACCGGGTCATCGCCAGCGTGACGCGGCTGGGCAACCTGACCGCCCGGAAACTGGTGGTCGTGGTCGATCCCACCACCAACCAGTACCGAATCGACTGGGAGCGAAGCGCATTGGTCAATGGGCTGGTGCCGGCGCAGTTCACCCTCGCCGAGGACAACCAGACCTACGATCTCAGTGGCCAGGCCGAACCGTTGATGGAGATCCTGCAGATCCTCAAGGCCAACAACATCCCGCTCAACCGCATGGTGGACATCCGGTCGAACCCGGCGCTGCGCCAACAGATCCAGGCCGTCGTCCGGCGAGCAGCCGAGCGGCAGCAGGCCGGAGCCGGCGCCGCACCGGCCGCCCCGCAGGCCTCGATCGGGGATCGGCTGCAGGAGTTGGAGTCGCTGCGCGCCAGCGGTGCGCTCAACGATCAGGAATACGCCAGCCGGCGGGCACAGATCATCGCCGAAATCTAGCCGCGCCGGCGCCCCCGCGCGAGCTGGCCGAGCCAACCGAACCAGGCTGCGAAATTCGACGCCGAATCTCGCAGCCCGGCTCGGTTCGCGGGTACAGAGCGCCTCCGCGGGGCAACTAGAACACGTTTCAGTTTCGCTGCTAGCCTGACAGCGGCGAAAGGACAGCACGTGGTTGGATCACTGCAGGGACGGGTGGCATTCATTACCGGCGCCGCGCGTGCACAGGGGCGGTCGCATGCGGTGCGGCTTGCCCGGGAAGGCGCCGACATCGTCGCGTCCGACATCTGTGCACCGGTGTCGGACACCGTGACCTACCCGCCCGCCACTCCCGACGACCTCGCCGAGACCGTCCGCGCGGTGGAGGCGGAGGGCCGCAAGGTGCTGGCCCGCGAGGTGGACATCCGCGACGACGCGGCCCTGCGCGGACTGGTGTCCGACGCCGTCGAACAGTTCGGCCGGCTGGACATCGTGGTGGCTAATGCCGGCGTATTGGGCTGGGGCCGGGTCTGGGAGTTGTCCGACGAACAGTGGGAGACCGTCATCGGGGTGAACCTGACCGGCACCTGGCGGACCCTGCGGGCGACGATCCCGGCGATGATCGAAGCCGGTAACGGCGGCTCGATCGTGGTGGTCAGCTCCTCGGCCGGGCTGAAAGCCACGCCGGGCAACGGCCACTATGCCGCCAGCAAATACGGGCTGACCGCGCTCACCAACACGCTGGCCATCGAGCTCGGCGAGTACGGCATCCGGGTCAACTCCATCCATCCCTATTCGGTTGATACACCGATGATCGAGCCGGAGGCGATGATGGAGATATTCGCCAAGCATCCTCGCTTCGTGCACAGCTTCCCGCCAATGCCGATGCAGTACAAGGGTTTTATGTCGCCCGAAGAGGTGTCCGACGTGGTGGCCTGGCTGGCCGGTGACGGGTCGGGCACCCTGTCCGGTCAGCAGATCCACGTCGACAAGGGCGCGTTGAAGTACTGATTGTCTACCGTGCTATGAACGACCACGTGACCACCACGGACGGTAGCAACAACGGAATCGTGATCGTCGGCGGCGGCCTGGCCGCCGCCCGGACCGCTGAGCAGTTGCGCCGGGCCGAGTACACCGGCCCGATCACCATCGTCAGCGACGAGGTGCACCTCCCTTACGACCGGCCGCCGCTGTCCAAGGAGGTGCTGCGCGCCGAGGTTGACGACGTCGCCCTCAAACCGCGCGAGTGGTACGACGAGAAAAACATCACCCTGCGGCTGGGTGCCGCGGCCACCGGCATCGACACCGCGGCGAAAACCGTGACGCTGGCCGACGGAACCTCGTTGGGTTACGACGAACTCGTCATCGCCACGGGCTTGGTGCCGCGGCGCATCCCGAGTTTCCCGGATCTGGACGGCATCCGGGTGCTGCGGTCGTTCGACGAGTGCATGGCGCTGCGCACGCATGCGAGTTCGGCGAAGAAGGCCGTGGTCGTCGGCGCCGGCTTCATCGGCTGCGAGGTAGCGGCGAGCCTGCGGGGTCTGGGTGTGGAGGTGACCCTGGTCGAACCGCAGCCCACACCGCTGGCATCGGTGCTCGGCGAACAGATCGGCGAACTGGTGACACGGTTGCACCGCGACGAAGGGGTGGACGTGCGTACCGGGCTAGGAGTCGCCGAGGTGCGTGGTACCGGACACGTCGACACGGTGGTGCTCAGCGACGGCACTGAGATCAGTGCGGACCTTGTCGTCGTGGGTATCGGTTCACATCCGGCGACCGACTGGCTGGCCGACAGTGGCATCGAGGTCGCCAACGGCATCATCTGCGACGAGGCCGGGCGGACCAGCGCACCGCACGTGTGGGCGCTCGGCGACGTGGCATCTTGGCGTGATACGACGGGACATCAAGTGCGCGTTGAGCATTGGAGCAATGTCGCCGATCAGGCTCGAGTCGTGGTGCCCGCGATGCTGGGTCGCGAAGTACCGACCAGTGTCGTCGTCCCCTATTTCTGGAGCGACCAGTACGACGTCAAGATCCAGTGCCTCGGCGAGCCGGAAGCCACCGACACCGTGCACCTCATCGAGGACGACGGCCGCAAATTTTTGGCCTACTACGAGCGCGACGGTGTGCTGGTCGGCGTGGTCGGCGGCGGGCTACCTGGCAAGGTGATGAAGGTGCGCGGCAAGATCGCCGCCGCCACCCCTATCGCAGAGATGCTGGCTTAGTAGGGTGAGCAGACGCTAAAGCCCCCGACACGCCCAGCGTGCGGGGGCTTTAGCGTCTGCTCACCCAACCTACGCAACCTTCAGAACTGGCCCAGGTAGAACCGCGCGCCCTGATCGTCGGTGCATTCGGCGGACAGTCCATACGGCTGCCGCGACGGTTCGGCCAGCACGGTGCCACCGGCTTCCCGGACCCGGGCGACCGCCGCGTCGATGTTGGCGACGGTCCACATCGGCACCGTCGTGGCCTGCGAGCTGCCACCGGCGGCCCCCGACATCGGATGCGCCTCCCGCACCTGCCAGCCGTCCTTGACCCGGCCGGGTTCGAACGTCCACCGCAGCACCCGGCCGTAGAAGTCGCGGAACGCGGCGGAATTAGGCACCTCGTATGTCACATACGCCAGCTCACCGGAGCCAGAACCGTTGAGCTCCGGTCGTTTTGAGGCCGCTGCCGCGTCGAAGACCGCGAACGCCATGCCGTGCACATCGGTGGCGTCCACCGTGGTCCCGTGTGGGGTTTGCTGCGCCTCGTCCGCGGTCCCGCCGGCCTCGGCGATCGCCGCTCGGGCCGCCTCGATGTCGTTGACGGCGTAGCAGCAGAACAGGGTCGGGCGATCCTCGGTGACGTGAATGCCGGTGGGTAGCTCGGTGTTCGTGACGCGACGGGAGGCCGCGTCATAGGTCCAGCCCAGGACGTGCCCGTAGAACGCCGCGGCACGCTCGGGATCGGGAGTCGCGAGCGAGATGAAGCCGATGTCGCCATGGCGGATGCCCTCGACCGGCGGACCCAGCGGGCCGCTGAGCATCCAGCGGTGGCCGAACGGATCGATGATGGTCGCGTTGCGGGAGCCGTGCGCCTCGTAGATGTCACGCGTGACGGTCGCGCCCTGCGCGCGCGCCCGTCGCAACGCCGCATCGGTGTTGGTGACGTGCAGCATCAGGCTGACCGAAACCGCCTCGGGCAACGGAGCTTTCAAGCCGAGCTCGGGGAACTCGTCGGCCAGATACAGGACGCCGCCGGCGATTTCGAGCTCTGCGTGCCCGATTCGCCCGTCCTCCATCACGATCGGTTCGCCGACCACCGCAGCGCCGAAAGCCTCGGTGTACCAGTCGATTGCGGCTCGCGCGTCCGCGACGGCCAGATACGGCTGGGCGGCCGATCGCGGGATCACGGTGGTGTCGGGTTCGGCTACCGCTTGGGTGCTCATATCGATCCTCCTTAGAGTCTGCGGAGGCAGCGCCAGTACCGCCTCCAGGCGGCGCCGCAGTCGCGCGGCGAACGCCGGATCGGGATGCACCGGAAGGTCGTCGGCGTGCAGCACGCTGAGCGGATCACGCTTACTCATGGCTGCCTCCTTCCGGATACTCTTTTCTGAACGCCTTTTTCGCGCGGATGAGCAGGGCCTCGGTGGCGTGCACGGTGCGCCCGAGCAACTCCGCGCATTCGCCCACACTGCAGTCGTCCATGTAGCGCAGCACCAGCACCGCGCGATGCGGTTCGCTCAGCTTCGCCAGCACGTTCTCGGCCATCAGCCGATCCAGCTCGGTGTCCCAGTCGTCGGCTCCGTCGAGCGGCTCGGGTGGTTCCGCCACCGGCACCGGATCCTGGCGGCCCCGGTAGTGGTCGGCCAGTTTGTGCCGCGCCACCCCGAGCAGCCACGGCACCCCGATCGGCGGCGGATCGTCCCGTCGTGCACCGGCGGTTTGGAACGCCGCGAGGAACGTCTCTGACGTCAGATCCTCCGCGGTCCCGCGGTCCGCGCACCGGCGAGCGAAGTAGCCGTACACCGTCGGCAGCGCCTCGTCATAGAGCGCCAACAGCGTGCGCTGTGTGTCGCGATGGCGGTCCGGTTGGGCGCTCACACTTCTATCGTCGTTGCGGCGGCCCATTTTCCAACGGCCTGCGTCGAAAAAATTTCCAACCGTGACTTCAGTGCCAGCGCACCGGCGGCCCGTGGGCATGGCATTCGCCGAGCACCTGCAGCTCGCCGCCGGGCCAGCAGGCGACCCGCACCAGGAATCTCAGCGGGCTCCCGGGCCCGTCCTGGGCCGGCTCCATGGTCAGGTGCGCGAAGGGGGAGTCGGCGCGCGCCCGGGCGCCCAATTCTTCGATCCGGGCAGCAACGGCGGTGCGCTCGTCGCGGGACAGGTACTGCCAGGTGATCGAATGCCACAGCACGGTCAGTGCGCCGTCGGAGAGCGTCAGTCCGGCGGCGGCGTCGGCCGCGCTCCGGCGCTCCAACTGCGCCGGCACCTCGCGGGCGATCGCGATGGCGCCGCGCAGTCGTTGCAGCCGGGCATGCTGGTCCGGCCAGACGAAGCTCAACAGACTCAGCTCCCCGTCGGACCCGGTGATGTCGATCGGTGCGATATCGAAACCGCAGCGTTCGACGATGCGCACCGCGCCGCCCAGCGGCAGGTGACCTTGCCACGCATCCTCGACGAGGACCGGAGAGCCGGCCGGTCCCCACTCGCCGCCGGCATATCCGAAGCGGTAGCGGTCCGCCCGCAAATTCAGTCCTGCACTCGATCCGATCTCGAAAAGCCGTACCGGCAAGTCGATTTCGGCACTCAGTCGCAACAGCCCGCCGATCAGCGCGGCCGACCGGCCCACCTCGTTGGTCTGCGGCGGCCGCTCCAGTGCCGCACGCAGCACCTCGGGGTGGCGGCGAGCGACCAGCAGGATTTCGGGCCAGCCCGAGACGTCCCAGCTGCCGCCCACGCTGGGATACCACCGGCGCAGTTGCGGTGCCCGGCCATCGAGCACCATCCGGTGCAGTCCGCCGACCAGGCGCAGCGGCACCGCTTGGCCCGCGGAGGCGTCTCGATGGTCGGCGAGAATGTCCGCGAAGACGCCGCCGGATTGCACGTCGTCGGCGATCAGCTCGAACAACTCGGCGTACATCGGCGATCCGGACCCCGCGCAGAACCGTCCCTGTGCCCGAAGGGTGTGCAGCAGATGGTCGATATCGCTCAACGGGGCTCGCCAAGGCGGTCCAGCCCCGAGCCGACGACGTCGAATGCATTGCCGATCGCTTCGGTCAGTGCGACGGATTCGTCGCCGAGCCAGTGCTCGTACGCGCTCAGCGCCACCCCGAGCATCGTCCAGGCGACAGTCTGCGGCAGCAAGTCGGTGATCTTCACCCCCGCCCGGCGGGCCACGAACCCGGCGATTACCTCTCGCCAGCCGGCGTACATCGTCATCGAATAGGCCTGCAGCTCAGCAGTTTCCAGGATCACGCGCATCCGTTTCCGGTGCCGCAGCGATTCGCAATCGTCGAAAGTGTTGAACGCCAGCAGGGCTCCGCGCAGCGCGTCACGCAGCGGCACCTGTGGGTCGACGCCGTCGAGCAGGTCGCGCAGCTGGGCGAGGTGGGTGTCGAAATCACCCCAGGGGATGGCGTTCTTGGAGACGTAGTACCGGAACAGCGTCCGCCGGGCGATGCCGGCCGCCTGTGCGACGTCGTCGACGCTGACGTCGGCAAAGCCCCGCGCGGCGAACAGGTCGATGGCGACGTCGGTGATGTGGTGCGGCGTCGTCGAGCGGCGCCGACCCACCCGCGACTCCTGCAGCATCCGAACCCGCCCTTCCATTTCGGCACTCGATGCCATATTCTGACCCGGACCACGAGATGTGACCAGCACCACCCATCATTGTCGAGCCCGTTTCACGAAAGGCAATCCGCATGGACAACGAGAACCAGAACGAGACCGAACTCGTCACCGAGACGCTGGTGGAAGAGGTTTCCATCGACGGCATGTGCGGGGTCTACTGAGCTTGACCACGCCCGCGACCGCAGTCCGGCCGGCGACCCCAACAGACACTCGGATGTTCGATCCGGATCGCGGCTGGCGACTGCATCCACAGGTGGCGGTTCGCCCGGAACCGTTTGGCGCGCTGCTGTATCACTTCGGCACGCGCAAGCTGTCGTTCCTGAAGAACCGCGCCATCCTGGCGGTGGTGCAGTCGCTGGATGACCATCCCGATGTCCGCTCGGCCTGCCGCGCCGCGGGCATCGCCGATCCCGACCAGGGGCCGTATCTGCACGCGCTGGGCGTGCTGGCCGGCTCCAGCATGTTGGTACCTCAGGAGAGTGAATGAGCGCAGCAGTACCGTCGCTGATCGAGCAGTTCGAGCACGGACTCGATGCGCCGATCTGTCTGACCTGGGAGCTGACGTATGCCTGCAACCTGGCCTGCGTGCACTGCCTGTCGTCGTCGGGCAAACGCGACCCGGGCGAGTTGTCCACCCGCCAGTGCAAGGACATCATCGACGAGCTGGAACGCATGCAGGTGTTCTATGTGAACATCGGCGGCGGCGAACCGACTGTGCGCCCGGACTTTTGGGAACTGGTTGATTACGCGACCGCCCACCATGTCGGGGTCAAGTTCTCCACCAACGGTGTCCGCATCACCCCGGAGGTCGCCGCACGGCTGGCCGCCAGCGACTACGTCGACGTGCAGATCTCACTGGACGGTGCCACCGCCGAGGTCAACGACGCGGTGCGTGGTCCCGGGTCGTTCGACATGGCGCTGCGCGCGCTGGAGAACCTGGCCGGGGCGGGCTTCGCCGACGCCAAGATCTCGGTCGTCGTCACCCGGCACAACGTCGGCCAACTCGACGAGTTCGCCGCACTGGCCGACCGCTACGGCGCCACGCTGCGCATCACCCGGTTGCGCCCGTCCGGACGCGGGGCGGATACCTGGGAGGAGCTGCACCCCACCGCCGCCCAACAGGTCGAGCTGTACGACTGGCTGGTCGCCAAGGGCGAGCGGGTGCTCACCGGCGACTCCTTCTTCCACCTGGCCCCGCTGGGCTCCTCCGGCGCGCTGGCCGGGCTGAATATGTGCGGTGCCGGCCGCGTGGTTTGCCTGATCGACCCGGTCGGCGACGTCTACGCCTGCCCGTTCGCCATCCACGACCGGTTTCTGGCCGGAAATGTGTTGTCCGACGGCGGATTCGACAATGTCTGGAAGAATGCCCCGCTATTCCGCGAATTGCGTGAGCCGCAGTCCGCGGGCGCGTGTGGTAGCTGCAACCACTACGACAGCTGCCGCGGCGGCTGCATGGCGGCGAAGTTTTTCACCGGGCTGCCGATGGACGGTCCGGACCCGGAGTGCGTTCAAGGTCACGGCGCACCCGCCTTGGCGGCCGAGCGTGACACACCGCGGCCCCGCGTCGACCACTCGCGCGGCAAGCGGATCAGCACGCCGGTACCCCTGACCCTGTCGATGAGGCCCCCCGCGCACCCGCCGGCCAGGCTCTGCAACGAAAGTCCCGTATAACCCATGGCCGACGAATGGTTCGAAACAGTCGCCATCGCTCAGCAGCGCGCGAAGCGGCGCCTGCCGAAGTCCGTTTATTCATCACTGATTTCGGCGAGTGAAAAAGGCGTCACCGTCGCCGACAACGTGGCGGCGTTCAGCGAACTCGGCTTTGCGCCGCACGTTGTCGGTGCCAGCGAAAAGCGCGACCTGTCCACCACAGTGCTGGGCCAGGACATCTCCCTGCCCGTGTTGATCTCGCCGACCGGCGTCCAGGCCGTCGATCCCGACGGCGAGGTCGCCGTGGCGCGGGCCGCGGCTGCCCGGGGCACGGCGATGGGACTGTCCTCGTTTGCCAGCAAGCCCATCGAAGAGGTCATCGCCGCCAATCCGAAGCTCTTCTTCCAGGTCTACTGGCTCGGCGGCCGGGACGCGATCGCCGAGCGGATCGAGCGAGCCCGGCAGGCCGGAGCGGTCGGCATCATCGTCACCACGGACTGGACGTTCTCGCACGGGCGCGACTGGGGCAGCCCCAAGATCCCCGAAGAGATGAACCTGAAAACCATTTTGCGGCTGTCCCCGGAGGCGATCACCAAGCCGCGGTGGCTGTGGAAGTTCGGCAAGACGCTGCGTCCACCGGACCTGCGGGTGCCCAACCAGGGCCGCCGCGGTGAGCCCGGTCCGCCCTTCTTCGCCGCCTACGGCGAATGGATGGGGACACCGCCGCCCACCTGGGAAGACATCGCCTGGCTGGCCGAACTCTGGGGTGGACCCCTGATGCTCAAGGGCGTGATGCGCGTCGATGACGCCAAAAGGGCTGTGGACGCCGGTGTTTCGGCCATCTCGGTGTCCAACCACGGCGGCAACAATCTGGACGGGACGCCCGCGTCGATTCGCGCCCTGCCGGCGATCGCGGCGGCGGTCGGCGACCAGGTCGAGGTTTTGCTCGACGGCGGCATCCGCCGGGGCAGCGATGTGGTGAAGGCGGTGGCGCTGGGGGCGCGCGCGGTGATGATCGGCCGCGCCTACCTGTGGGGCCTGGCCGCAGCCGGACAGGCCGGGGTCGAGAACGTTCTGGACATTCTGCGCGGCGGCATCGACTCGGCACTGATGGGGCTGGGCCATTCGTCGATTCACGATCTGCGCCCGGACGACATTCTCATCCCGGCCGGGTTCACCCGCGAATTGGGTGCGGGCTGAGCGTCCGTCGAGTCGCCGCGGGCCATACCACATATATGTTGTTCCCGGAATGAGCTATTCGCCGAGTTTGGTACGGGCGGTGCAGCCGTGGCGAACGAGCATTGATTTTTGCGCGCGCTCCGACGACGCGAAAAATAATTTCAATAGGTAGGGCAACAATTGGTGCACGCCAGGTGAATTCGTCTTACCATCGGCGGGTGCCCGTACTCGGCGAACTGGGTTGTGTGACGTCGAGGCAATTGTCAATATCCACCTCCGCGTCAATATTGATTCCGCTGGGGTCCACCGAACAGCACGGCCCGCACCTGCCGTTGGACACCGACACCAGGATCGCGAGTGCAGTGGCCCGGGCCGTGGCCGCGCGACTGGGCGAGCGATCCCAGCAGGATTGGCTGGTCGCGCCGGCCATCGCCTACGGTGCCAGCGGCGAGCACCAGAGCTTCCCGGGAACGATCTCGATCGGTGCGGCGGCGTTGACGACGTTGCTGGTCGAGTACGGTCGCTCGGCTGCCTGCTGGGCGGACCGGCTGGTATTCGTCAACGGTCATGGCGGCAATGTGGAGGCGCTGAGTCGCGCCACCGCGCTGCTTCGCGCGGAGGGCCGCGACGCCGCCTGGAGTCCGTGCGCCGCAACCGGCGCCGACGCCCATGCGGGCCACACCGAAACATCCGTGTTGCTGCACCTTTCGCCGGGCGATGTGCAAACCGACCAATTTCTCGTAGGCAATGATGCGCCGCTGCGCGAGTTGCTACCGTCGATGCGCCGCGGCGGGATCGCGGCGGTAAGCGAGATTGGCGTGCTGGGGGATCCGACCACGGCCACCGCGGCCGAGGGGAGTCGGATCTTTGCGGAGATGGTCGAGGATTGTTTGGGTCGAATTTGCCGGTGGGTACCCGGACCCGGGGGGGTCCTGTCATGACGAAGCCAAGCGCATCGAGGAGGAGCGGCGTTGACCACCCCGACCCGACTCCCTGACGGGTTTGCGGTGCAGGTCGATCGTCGAGTGCGGGTGCTCGGCGACGGCAGGGCTTTGCTCGGTGGTTCGCCTACCAGGCTGCTGCGGCTGGCCCCGGCGGCGCAAAGCATGCTCTCCGACGGTCGCCTGAAGGTTCGCGACGAGGTCAGCGCCGAGTTGGCCCGCACCCTGCTGGATGCGACGGTGGCGCATCCACGCCCGGCGACAGGCCCGTCCTACCGCGACGTCACCGTCGTTATACCGGTGCGCGACAACCTCTTTGGTCTACGGCGCCTGGTGTCTTCGTTACGCGGCCTGCGAGTGATCGTGGTCGACGACGGCTCGTCAGCACCGGTCGAACTGGAGGACTTCGCCGGCGCCCACTGCGACATCGAAGTGCTGCATCACGTCCGCAGCAAAGGTCCGGCCGCCGCCCGCAACACCGGCCTGGCCGCCTGTACCACCGACTACGTCGCGTTCCTGGACTCCGACGTGGCCCCCCGGCGCGGCTGGCTGGAGGCTTTGCTCGGGCACTTCTGCGATCCGACCGTCGCGCTGGTGGCGCCGCGCATCGTCGGGCTGGCCCAGAGCGAGAACGTGATCGCTCGCTACGAGGCGGTGCACTCGTCGCTGGACCTGGGTTTGCGGGAAGCGCCGGTATTGCCGCACAGTTCGGTGTCCTACGTACCCAGCGCCGCGATCGTCTGCCGGACCGCAGCCATTCGGGAGGTCGGTGGTTTCGACGAGACGCTGCAGTCGGGCGAGGATGTCGACCTGTGCTGGCGGCTGGTGGAAGCCGGAGCCCGGTTGCGGTACGAGCCGATCGCCCTCGTTGCCCACGATCACCGCACCGAGCTCCGGGACTGGATCGCCCGCAAGGCGTTCTACGGGGGCTCGGCGGCGCCGCTGTCGGTGCGGCATCCCGACAAGACCGCGCCGGTGGTGATCTCGGGTTGGGCACTGGCGGCCTGGATCCTGGTGTCGCTGGGTTCCGGCTTGGCCCAGCTGGCCTCGATCGCGATCGCCCTGGTGACCGGCCGCCGGGTCGCCAAGGCAATGGACGGGGCCGAAACAACGCTGTGGGATGTGGTGGTGGTGGCCACCCGAGGGCTGTGGTCGGCGGCCCTGCAACTGGCGTCGGCCATCTGTCGGCACTACTGGCCGCTTGCGCTGGTGGCCGCAATCTTTTTCCGGCAGTTCCGGCGGGTCGTGGTGATTGCCGCCATTGTGGATGGCGTGGCCGACTGGCTGCGCCGGCGCGATGCGGTGGACGGCGATGCCGAACCGATCGGGTTGTTCACCTTCCTGCTGCTCAAGCGCGTCGACGACCTGGCCTACGGAATCGGGCTCTGGTACGGGGTGCTGCGGGAACGCAACATCTCTGCACTGAAGCCACAGATTCGGACATAACGGCTCGCCTTGTCCGCAGCCGAACGGCATAGCGATGTCTTGATCATCGGGGCCGGCAGTGCCGGTTCGATTGTGGCCGAACGTCTTTCCGTTGACTCACGGTGCCGGGTGACCGTGCTGGAAGCCGGCTCGGGTCTCGATGATGCCGAGCTGCTGTCCCGGACCCGCAACGGGTTCCAGCTGCCGATCGGGGCGGGCAGCATTCTGGCCGAACGCTATCTGACGACGCTGACCGATCATCCGGCACGGCAGGTGCCGCTGGTGCGAGGAGCCACGCTGGGCGGTTCCGGCGCTGTCAACGGCGGCTATTTCTGCCGCGGCCTGCCCGCCGACTTCGACCGGCTCGCGCTGCCGGGCTGGGCCTGGTCCGACGTCCTGGCACATTTCCGGGCCATCGAAACGGACCTCGATTTCGCCACCCCGGCGCACGGCGGCGCGGGGCCGATCCCGGTGCGGCGCGCATCGGACATGACGGGAGCCAGCGCCGCGTTCCTCGAAGCCACGCAGCGCGCCGGGTTCGGTTGGATCGCCGACTTGAACGATGTGGGTCCCGACCTGCCGTCGGGTGTGGGTGCGGTGCCCCTCAACATCGTCGACGGCGTACGCACCGGCCCGGGGGCGGCCTTCCTGCTGCCCGCGCTGAGCCGGCCCAACCTGACCCTGCTCGCGCGCACCCGGGCGCTGCGGCTGCGCTTCGACAAAACGGCGGCCGCCGGGGTCGACGCGACCGGACCTGGCGGCCCGGTGACCCTGACCGCAGACCGAATAGTCCTGTGCGCCGGTGCGATTGCGTCGGCTCATCTGCTGATGACATCAGGCGTCGGGAACGAGGCGGCGTTGACCGCAGCCGGCGTGAAAGTTGTTGCGGCGCTGCCGGTCGGGATGAACTGCAGTGACCACCCGGAATGGGTGATGCCCACCGACTGGGACGTGGCGGTGAACCGTCCGGTGTTGGAGGTGGTGCTGAGCACCGACGATGGCATCGAAATTCGGCCTTATACGGGTGGTTTCGTCGCGATGACGGGGGACGGAACGCCGGGGCACCGGGACTGGCCGCACATCGGCGTGGCGCTCATGCGGCCTGCGGCGCGCGGGCGCATCACCCTGGTGTCTTCCGACCCCCGGGTGCCGCCCCGGATCCAGCACCACTACGACAGTGCGCCAAGCGATGTCGCCGCCCTGCGCGCAGGCAGCGAGCTGGCGCGTGAATTGTGCGCAAAGGCAACACATATCGGGCCAGCGGTGTGGTCAACATCGCAACATTTATGCGGCAGCGCGCCAATGGGTCTCGACGGTGACCCGCACGCCGTGGTCGACTACCGCTGTCGGGTCAAGGGTTTGGAAAAATTGTGGGTGATCGACGGATCGATCCTGCCTACGGTTCCCAGCCGGGGCCCGCACGCCACCATCGTGATGCTCGGGCATCGAGCGGCCGAGTTCGTCGGCTGAGCCGCTCAGCCGGTTGCCGCGGCCGACTCGCCCGCCGCCTCCAACCGGGGACCCGCCGGAGCTGCCGGGGCTGCCGCTGCTGCGGCTCGCGCCGCGAGCGGCGCCGGCAGCGCAGACACCGCTGCCGCCTCAGCTTCGGTTGACTCGGGGCTGGTCGGTAGCGACGGGATTGGCTGACGCTTAGCCGACCCCGCCGATCCCGCCGCTACTGCCGACCCCACCGATCCCACCGGCGCGGCGGCCGGTGCGATCGCCGAGCCTACCGATCCGGCTGCTGCCGGACTGATAGCCATTGTTGGCGCCGCTGCCGCGGCCGCCGGCGCCGCATGGGCGCCTTCGCTCAGAACCGAGTGTCCGAGCGTCTGCTGGGGCAAGTTCACCGTGCCGCTCTGAATGCTCGACACGTTTGCGGCCTCGCTGAGCGCGTACCGCTGCGACCCGAGGTTCATCAGATGCACGAACTGGTCGTGGAACGAAGCCGCCTGGGCCGCGATCTGTTGGAAAGCCTGGGCGTGCGCCCCGAACAACGCGGCCACTTCCGCCGACACCGCGTCGGTGCCCGCCGGGATCAGTACCCCCGATGTCGGGATGGCCGCCGCCGCGCTCGCGTCATTGATCGCTGAGCCGATATTGGCCAAATCTGTTGCTGCGGCGGCCACATACTCCGTTGCAGCAATAACGTAAGACATACCGCCCCCCGGCTCGCCTGGATTGCGTTCGTCTCCCCACGAACTCGCCCCTGAGTCGGATGTTAGTTCAGCGGCACGTCGGCCGGGGCGTTTTTGCTCAAGTCGTACATATTTCCTCGACCTCGGATGCGACGGGCCAGGGGCAACTGGCGTCCGTCGCGGCCGGGTGCCCAGAAGCCGATCGTCAGCGCAGCGACGCCGACGATGACGGCCATCGTGATCATCGAGGTGTGCATCGCCGTCATGAAGGCGGTCTGACTGATCGTGGTCAGCTGATCTCCTTGCGGACCAAGCCTTTCCGCCACCTCGACCGCCTTCGGCAAGGAGTCCGACGCCGGGCCGCGCACCGGTTCGGGAAACGCCGTCAGGTGTGGGGTCAGCTCGCGGCTGTATCGGCCGGCCAAGATCGAGCCCGCCACGGCGATGCCCAGCGCCCCGCCCAACTCACGCGCGGTGTCGTTGACCGCGGAGGCGACGCCCTGTTTCTCGTCGGGGACGGCGGCCATGATGGCCGACGTGGTGGGCGCTGTACAGAATCCGATGCCGGTGCTCAGGATCAGAGTCGGCCAGGCCAGCTCCAGATAGGACGAGTTCAGATCCAGGACCAGCATGCACAGGAAGCCGACCGCCATCAGCAGGGTGCCAACGAACAGCACCAAGCGCAGCCCCAGCTTCGGCACATACCAGAACGACAGCGCCGAACAGATGCCCAGCGGCACCATGAACGGCCCGAATGCCACCGCCGTCATCAGCGGCGAATAGCCCATGATCTGCTGGACGTACTGCATGCCCAGATAGAAGAAGCCGAAGGTTCCGCCGAAGAGCACGACAATCGTCGCCGTGCCGGTCGCAAACCCCTCGTCGGCGAACAGCCGGACATCCAGAAGTGGCTGTTGCTTGCGGAATTCGACGATCCCGAACACCGCGGCGATGACCGTCCCGGCGGCAAGTCCGCCCCACACCGCAGGGTCACTCCAGCCGCGCGACGGGGCCTGCAGGATCGCGAACACTCCAATAGCGACCGCCGTGCCGATCAGCAGCGCACCCAGCCAGTCCAGGCGCGGAGCCGCGGCATCCCGGGATGACGAAATGGTGCACGCCATAACGAAGATCACCAGACCAGCGGCACCCATTGACCAGAAGATGGCGTGCCAGTCCCAAAAACGAAGTAGGACGCCAGAACCCAGCATGCCGATCACGCCGCCCGACCCCGCGGTACCGGCCCAGATACCAACAGCCTTGATGCGCTGGTCTTTTGGATAGGCCACCGTGAGCAGTGACAGCGTCGCGGGCATAACGAACGCAGCGCCGATCCCGGCCAGTGTCCGGCCCACGATGATCTGGGTCGGCGAATGCAGCAGTGCCGGGGCCACCGAGGCCACGGAGAAGATCGTCAGACCGGCCAGCAAAGCCCCGCGCCTGCCGTATCGGTCCCCGATCGCCCCCGCCGGCAACAGCAGGCAGGCCAACGCCACGGTGTAGCCGTCGACAATCCAGGTCAGCTGGGTCTGAGTGGCCGACGTGGCCACCGCGATGTCCCCCAAAGCGGTGTTCAGTGCCGTCATCGACGCGACCACCAGGGAGACGCCGATGCAGGCCACGGCCAGAGTCCACCTGCGGGCGCTATTGCCGGTGCCTGGCGCCTCAGTACGCTGATCGGGCAGGGAAAGACGTTCATCGGGCCGGAACAGGGTTGCGACCATGCTCGCGCCTCCTTTCGGCGGCGAAGTAGTTGCCGAGACTAATGGTCTCGTGCATAGACGGTTAACCTCGGACCCAAACAGGGAGGTGCGTCACAATCAGCCAAGGGAGTAGTCAGGATCCCCGTCCGGCGCGATCCCGGGCGCGGTTGCTCGAGGCCGCCGCGACGCTGCTTCGCGCCGGGGGGCCGAGCGCGGTGACAGTCGATGCGGTCACCCGCGCCGCCAACGTGGCGCGGGCCACCCTGTATCGCCACTTTCCGAGTGGAAACGACCTGCTGGCGGCAACTTTCAACAGCTTGATGCCCACCGCCCCGGAGCCGCCGACGGAGGGGTCGCTGCGGGACCGATTGCTGGCCATCGTGCTGGGGCAGGCCGAAGCCATCGCCGAGGCGCCCGCCATCCTGACCGCGATGGCGTGGCTGGCGTTGGGTTCGGACCTGCAGGAAATGCCGGAACCTCGCCACACCGACGGCGCCGAGAGCGCGATCAGCACGTTGCGCGAACGCATCGCCCAGCAGTACGCCGCGCCATTCGACAGCTTGTTCGACAGTCCGCAGGCCGCCGAGTTGGGCGAGGTGGACCGCTCGCGCGCCATCGCGCTGCTGATCGGCCCGCTGGTGCTGGGCCGGCTGAGTACGTTGCCGGACTTCGACTACCGCGAGTGCGCGCGCGCCGCCGTCGACGGGTTCCTGCACGTGCAACGCGAGCACGCCAGCGGCGGGGACGCGGCGAGTTCTGTTGCCGCGCAGTGATCCCAGGTCGCTACTAGAGGCCCGTCCGATCCCTGATGCGTTGCCGCACCGCGGACTTGCCCGTGGCCAAGGTCGCCAGCGCCAACCGGGTAGCGCTCCACCTGAATTCGTTGTCGGTGATCCAGCGCACGTACAGCAGTTCGGAATGCTCGAGCAGTTGCAGGGCCTCAAGAATGGATTCCTGTACGGGCCGGGCGCGCAGGATGAGGCCGGTCCGTTCGGGGAATCCGCGAAACATCCAGTCACTGAAATCCGACAGCGCGAGCACCGCCGCACGCCTGGGAACCTCCGGGTCGAATACCGCCAGGAGTTCGACCGCCAGTTCGGCCGGTGGCGCCCCGTTGATCCAGTCGATCATCGGCTGTGCGGGGTCAGGTTCTCCCGGATTCGGCCCGAACACGGTTGGAAGCGTACGGGTCGGCTCCGTAGGTCGCGCGCTACGGCGGAAAAGCCCTGCTAGGGTCGATGTCGGCCCGATTCGGAGAGCGTCCCGGGCAGCCCGCGGATCGTCATCACCTGGGATTTGGCCCAAGCGCTGATCTGGGGCATACTGTTCAGGTTGCCTTGCGCCAGGTTCAGGCCTGGCCGGGCATACGACCAGCGCCCACCAGGGCGCGTCCGGTCCCAACCTTGGAGCGACTATTTTGGCCGCCTACGAGGCTGCGTGCGGGTGACACACCCGAGCGCGGGGAGCGGTTGAACCAAGACAGGTAAACAGCGGCGCAGTATCCGGCGCAACGCTAGACCGGCCCTCGCAGGGCGGCCGGTCCGCGCGCCGGGGGGCACTGAGGTCGAACAACGGCTGAGGTCCGGACACGGGCTCGAAGTGTGGGAGAAGAGGTAGGAGAAGCGTGGCGGGACAAAAGATCCGCATCAGGCTTAAGGCCTACGACCATGAGGCTATTGACGCGTCGGCGCGCAAGATCGTCGAGACCGTCGTCCGTACAGGAGCCAGCGTCGTGGGACCGGTGCCGCTGCCGACGGAAAAGAATGTGTACTGCGTCATCCGCTCTCCGCATAAGTACAAGGACTCGCGGGAGCACTTCGAGATGCGTACTCATAAGCGGCTGATCGACATCCTCGACCCGACGCCGAAGACCGTTGACGCTCTCATGCGCATCGATCTTCCGGCCAGTGTCGACGTCAACATCCAGTAGGGGATCGGCGAGCAATGGCAAGAAAAGGCATTCTGGGCACCAAGCTGGGCATGACGCAGGTGTTCGACGAGAACAACCGCGTCGTGCCGGTGACTGTCGTCAAGGCCGGCCCGAACGTGGTGACCCGCGTCCGGACCCCGGAGCGTGACGGATACAGCGCGGTACAGGTCGCTTACGGCGAGATCAGCCCCCGCAAGGTCAACAAGCCGGTCACCGGTCAGTACGCGGCGGCGGGCGTCAACCCGCGCCGGCACCTGGCCGAGTTGCGCCTGGACGACGAGGCTGCTGCGGCCGAGTACGAGGTCGGTCAGGAGCTGACGGCCGAGATCTTCGCCGACGGCGCCTACGTCGACGTGACCGGCACCTCCAAGGGCAAGGGCTTCGCCGGCACGATGAAGCGGCACGGCTTCCGCGGACAGGGCGCCAGCCACGGCGCCCAGGCGGTGCACCGCCGCCCTGGTTCCATCGGCGGATGTGCCACTCCGGCACGGGTGTTCAAGGGCACCCGGATGTCCGGCCGGATGGGCAACGACCGGGTGACCGTGCAGAACCTGGTGGTGCACAAGGTCGACGCCGAGAACGGCGTGCTGCTGATCAAGGGTGCGGTCCCGGGCCGCACCGGTGGACTCGTGGTGGTCCGCAGTGCCATCAAACGAGGTGAGAAGTAATGGCGGACAAGACATTAAAGATTGACGTCAAGACTCCGGCCGGCAAGACCGACGGCTCCATCGACCTGCCGGCCGAGCTGTTCGACGCTCCGGCCAACATCGCATTGATGCACCAGGTCGTGACGGCGCAGCAGGCCGCCAAACGTCAAGGTACGCACGCGACCAAGACGCGCGGCGACGTCAGCGGCGGTGGCCGCAAGCCGTACCGGCAGAAGGGGACCGGCCGGGCTCGCCAGGGTTCGACGCGGGCTCCGCAGTTCACCGGCGGTGGCATTGTGCACGGCCCGCAGCCGCGGGACTACAGCCAGCGCACGCCCAAGAAGATGATCGCTGCTGCATTGCGCGGTGCGCTGTCCGACCGGGCACGCAACGGGCGCATCCACGCGGTCACCGAGTTCGTGGAGGGCCAGACTCCTTCGACGAAGAGCGCCAAGGCGTTCCTGTCCACCCTGACCGACCGCAAGCAGGTGTTGGTGGTCATCGGGCGCAGCGACGAGGCGGGCGTCAAGAGTGTGCGCAACCTGCCCGGTGTGCACATCCTGCCGCCGGACCAGCTCAACACCTACGACGTGCTGCGCGCCGACGATGTGGTGTTCAGCGTCGAGGCACTGAACGCCTACATCTCAGCCAACACGGCATCTTCATCGTCCGAGGAGGTTTCGGCCTGATGGCGACCATCGCTGACCCGCGGGACATCATCCTGGCGCCGGTCATCTCCGAGAAGTCCTACGGACTGCTCGACGACAACGTGTACACCTTCGTCGTGCACCCCGACTCCAACAAGACGCAGATCAAGATCGCCATCGAGAAGATCTTCTCCGTCAAGGTCGCCTCGGTGAATACCGCCAATCGGCAGGGTAAGCGCAAGCGCACCCGGTCCGGATACGGCACGCGCAAGAGCACCAAGCGCGCGATCGTCACTCTGGCTCCGGGCAGCAAGCCGATCGACCTGTTCGGAGCACCGGCCTAGGCCGAGCCCGGGCGACGAGAGAAAGACCTGATTAGACATGGCAATTCGCAAGTACAAGCCGACGACCCCCGGTCGCCGCGGCGCCAGCGTGTCGGACTTCTCCGAGATCACCCGATCGACTCCGGAGAAGTCGCTGGTTCGGCCGCTGCACGGCCACGGCGGGCGTAACGCGCACGGCCGCATCACCACCCGGCACAAGGGCGGTGGCCACAAGCGCGCCTACCGGGTGATCGACTTCCGTCGCAACGACAAGGACGGCGTCAACGCCAAGGTCGCGCACATCGAGTACGACCCGAACCGCACCGCCCGGATCGCGCTTCTGCATTTCCTGGACGGCGAGAAGCGCTACATCATTGCGCCGAACGGTCTTTCGCAGGGCGACATCGTCGAGTCGGGCGCCAACGCCGACATCAAGCCCGGCAACAACCTGCCGCTGCGCAACATCCCGGCCGGCACCCTGGTGCACGCCGTGGAGTTACGGCCCGGTGGCGGCGCCAAGCTCGCCCGGTCCGCCGGGTCCAGCATCCAGTTGCTTGGTAAGGAAGCCACCTACGCCTCGCTGCGTATGCCCAGCGGTGAGATCCGCCGGGTCGACGTCCGCTGCCGCGCGACGGTCGGTGAGGTGGGCAACGCCGAACAGGCGAACATCAACTGGGGCAAGGCCGGCCGGATGCGCTGGAAGGGCAAGCGCCCGTCGGTGCGTGGTGTGGTGATGAACCCGGTCGACCACCCGCACGGCGGTGGTGAGGGCAAGACCTCCGGTGGTCGTCACCCCGTGAGCCCGTGGGGCAAGCCCGAGGGTCGCACCCGCAACCCGAACAAAGCCAGCAACAAGCTCATCGTTCGACGCCGGCGCACCGGCAAGAAGCACGGCCGGTAAGAGGAGCCAACAATGCCACGCAGCCTGAAGAAGGGCCCGTTCGTCGACGACCATCTGCTCAAGAAGGTCGACGTGCAGAACGAGAAGAACACCAAGCAGGTCATCAAGACCTGGTCGCGACGCTCGACCATCATTCCCGACTTCATCGGGCACACCTTCGCGGTGCATGACGGGCGCAAGCACGTCCCGGTGTTCGTCACCGAATCGATGGTGGGGCACAAGCTCGGTGAATTCGCGCCCACCCGCACCTTCAAGGGGCACATCAAGGACGACCGAAAGAGCAAGCGGCGATGAGTACCACCACTATCGAATATCCCTCGGCGACCGCCAAGGCGCGGTTCGTGCGGGTGTCGCCGAGGAAGGCGCGCCGGGTCATCGACCTGGTCCGCGGCAAGTCGGTGACCGACGCCCTCGACATCCTGCGCTGGGCGCCGCAGGCCGCCAGTGAGCCGGTGGCCAAGGTGATCGCCAGCGCCGCGGCCAACGCGCAGAACAACAACGGCTTGGACCCGTCCACGCTCGTGGTGGCCACGGTGTACGCCGACGAAGGGCCGACCGCCAAGCGCATCCGTCCCCGCGCCCAGGGCCGCGCGTTCCGAATTCGCAAGCGCACCAGCCACATCACGGTGATCGTGGAGAGCCGGCCCCCAAGGGACCAGCGCGCGGCGAAGTCGTCGCGGGCACGTCGGGCCGAGGGCAGCAAGGCCGCCGCGAAGGCTGCACCTGGTTCGGACGCCAAGAAGGCGGCGACCAAGGCTGGACCTGCTTCGACGGCCAAGAAGGCACCCGCCGCCAAGAAGGCGCCCGCCAAGAAAGCGGAGCCCAAGACCGAAGCCAAGACGTCTGAGACTTCTGACGCGAAGGGAGGCTCAGACTAGTGGGCCAGAAGATCAATCCGCACGGCTTCCGGCTGGGCATCACCACCGACTGGAAGTCGCGCTGGTACGCCGACAAGCAGTACGCCGACTACGTCAAGGAGGACGTGGCGATCCGTCGGCTGCTGTCCACCGGCCTCGAGCGCGCGGGTATCGCCGACGTGGAGATCGAGCGGACCCGCGACCGGGTTCGCGTCGACATCCACACCGCCCGCCCGGGCATCGTGATCGGGCGCCGGGGCACCGAGGCGGACCGCATTCGCGCCGACCTGGAGAAGCTGACCAAAAAGCAGGTGCAGCTGAACATCCTCGAGGTGAAAAACCCTGAGTCGCAAGCACAGTTGGTGGCGCAGGGCGTTGCCGAGCAGTTGAGCAACCGTGTGGCATTCCGCCGGGCGATGCGTAAGGCCATTCAGTCGGCCATGCGCCAGCCCAACGTCAAGGGCATCCGGGTGCAGTGCTCGGGCCGACTGGGCGGCGCGGAGATGAGCCGTTCGGAGTTCTACCGCGAAGGCCGGGTGCCGCTGCACACGCTGCGGGCCGACATCGACTACGGCCTGTACGAGGCCAAGACCACCTTCGGCCGCATCGGCGTGAAGGTGTGGATCTACAAGGGCGACATCGTCGG
The DNA here is from genome assembly GCF_001673635.1 of Mycobacterium asiaticum. GTDB lineage: Bacteria > Actinomycetota > Actinomycetes > Mycobacteriales > Mycobacteriaceae > Mycobacterium > Mycobacterium asiaticum_C. The sequence continues at coordinate 176,949 of NZ_LZMH01000069.1, read as the reverse complement.
CGGCAAGCGCGAACTGGCCGCTGCCGCCCCGGCCGCCGACCGTCCGCGTCGCGAGCGGCCGTCGGGCACCCGTCCCCGTCGTAGCGGTGCTTCGGGCACCACGGCGACCGGCACCGACGCCGGCCGCGCGGCGGGCGGCGAAGAGGCCTCGGCCCCTGCCGCGGCCGAGGCCGCCGCGGCGCCGGCAACTGAAGCGCAGAGCACGGAGAGCTGAATCATGTTGATTCCCCGCAAGGTTAAGCATCGCAAGCAGCACCACCCACGCCAGCGTGGCATCGCCAGCGGTGGCACGTCGGTGAACTTCGGTGACTACGGTATCCAGGCTCTGGAGCACGCCTACGTCACCAACCGTCAGATCGAGTCCGCTCGTATCGCCATCAACCGGCACATCAAGCGTGGCGGCAAGGTGTGGATCAACATCTTCCCGGACCGCCCGCTGACCAAGAAGCCCGCCGAAACCCGGATGGGTTCGGGTAAGGGTTCGCCGGAATGGTGGGTGGTCAACGTCAAGCCGGGCCGGGTGCTGTTCGAGTTGAGCTACCCGAACGAGCAGATCGCCCGCGCGGCGCTCACCCGAGCAATCCACAAGCTGCCGATCAAGGCACGCATCGTTACCCGAGAGGAGCAGTTCTGATGGCAGTGGGAGTTTCCCCTGGCGAACTGCGCGAGCTCACCGACGAGGAGTTGCACGAGCGCGTACGTGAGTCCAAGGAAGAGCTGTTCAATCTGCGCTTCCAGATGGCCACCGGCCAGCTCAGCAACAACCGCCGGCTCCGCACCGTGCGTCAGGAAATCGCGCGCGTCTACACGGTGCTGCGCGAACGCGAACTGGGTCTGGCTTCCGGCCCCGATGGGTCCGACGAGAAGGAATCGTGATGGCAGAAGCGAAGAAGGCACCGGCCAAGGCCGCTACCAAAGCCGCTCCGAAGGCCGCCGCCAAGGACGCCGGCTCGAAGGAGAAGGGTCCCAAGCACACTCCGGCCACGCCGAAGCCGCGCGGGCGTCGTAAGACACGTATCGGCTACGTGGTGAGCGACAAGATGCAGAAGACCATCGTGGTCGAGCTCGAAGACCGCGTGCGGCACCCGTTGTACGGCAAGATCATTCGTACCACCAAGAAGGTGAAGGCCCACGACGAGAACAGCATCGCCGGCATCGGCGACCGCGTCTCGCTGATGGAGACCCGTCCGCTGTCGGCCACCAAGCGCTGGCGCCTGGTGGAGATTCTCGAGAAGGCCAAGTAACCCTCGCGAGCAGACGTAAAAGCCCCCGCACGCACGGCGTGCCGGGGGCTTTTACGTCTGCTCGCGCAAATTCGCGCGCAGCCCGTGCACGAAGGTGCGCAGCCGTTCCGGCGTCGCGGTGTCCGGGTCGCTGAGCCGAAGCTGCAGCAGTTCGCGACCGGCGGCGTAGAGGATCCGCGCGGTGTATTCCGGGTCCTGCAGCTTGGGGTTCAGGCGCAGCAGTTCCCCTTGGAGAAAGTCCCGCACCACCGTCTGAGATTGAGCCAGCCGTTCATGTAGCACCGGCGGCGCGCCCTGCGGCGGAAACAGGAACAGCCGCCACGTCGCGGTGTGCGCGTCGACCGCGGCAAGCACCCCGTCGAACGCGCGCACCAGCGGTTGGTTGTCCTCGGTGGGCTCGCCCAACTCAGTGATCGCCTCGACGAACTGCTCGCCGGCCCGTCCCGCCTCCCGGTCGACCAAGGCGACGAAAAGCTTTGCGGGATCACCGAACAACTGATAGATCAGCGAACGGTTGATTCCCGCTTCGCGGGCGATGCGGTTCGGTGTCGCCGCATGAAAACCCTCGACGTCGACGATGGCGTGCGTGACATCCAGGATCTGCTCGCGCCGCTGTTCGGCGGTCATCCGCCGCTTGGGGGCGTCCCTGGTGGCCTGCGTCACGCTTGACAGCATAACTAACACTTTGTGAGTATTACTCACAGAGTGTTAGTTATCGAGAGGTCTGCATGGTCACCTACTTCCCAGAGCTCGCGCAGCGTGTCGCAAGTCAACGGCAGCTGCAGCCAGATCTGTACGGCGACATCGACTTTGACGAGCGGCCGTATCGGCTGACCAAACAGCCGGGCGACAAGTCGTCGCTGCCGGCGTGGGCCGCCGACCGCGACCAGATCCTCACCGACGACCGCGTCCTGGAGCTGATGGAGACTGCGACCATGCTCGGCGATGTGGTGGCCGACCCGTACGCGGCGTTGATGAGCCGCTACAGCGTCACCGAGCTGATCGACATGCTCAAGACTGCCTGCCGCCATGGCATCGACGCCGTTCCCGACGCGCCTGAAGAGCTGGTGGCGTTCATCGCCGCGATGGAGGTCAAGCCGGACTGGATCAACTTCGACCTGATCGAGGAGGGTGCGCGGCAGGCGCGCGCCGCCGCGGCGTTGCTGGCCCACTTCATCACCCGCGGCGCTTTCATCGCCACCTTCACCAACACCTACGCGGCATTGCCGATGGGCCTGACCGGTGCGCTCTCGGGTCGCCGCGCCGCGCGCCGGGTCAACGAGACGGCAAGCTTCTTCGCCGTCACCACCCTGCCGGGCGCGTTGCAGCGGTACGGGCCGGGGTTCGAAGCGGCCGCGATGGTCCGGCTGATGCATTCGATGGTCCGCTACAACGCCCTGAAGAAATCCGACAAGTGGGATGTCGACGTGTACGGCGTGCCGGTGCCGCAGGTCGACCAGATGCCGGCGGGCATGATCGGCCAGTACATGACATCCCAACAGGTGCTGCGGCAGGGCCGGGACAAGTTCAACGAGCAGGAGCGAGCGCTCGTCGAGTTCGGGCGCTACCGCTGCTTCCTGCTCGGTTTGCCCGAGGAACTGTTGCCCACCACCCCCGCCGAGACGGTTCACGTCATGCACGCCCGCGCGGCGCTCTTGCGCGACGGATTCGACTCCGTCTGCCGCGAACTCGTCGACTCCACGATGGCTGCGTATCTACGTCCTGGAACCTCGTGGTTCGACCGCGCCGCGGAGGCCGTGGAGAAGAGCTACAGCAAGGAGACGTTCGTCCGGGCGTTCTGCAACGGCCACCGCGAAACCGCCGAGGCCATGGGCGTCTCGATAGGAGTGGCCGACCGCATCCGCATCGCCCTGACCGGGCCGTTCATCGCCGGGCGCTTTGTTGCCGTGCAGCGCGCCAATAACATTCCCGCGCTGCGCCAGCTGGTCGACCGATATGTCATCCGGCTGCTCAAGTCGCGACTGAGGACCTACGGAAAGCCCGAATTCACCAGCGATTCCGCGCATTACACGCCGATACCGCACTGAGCAGGATCAGGCGCGCATCGACAAACCTAGACAAACCGTCGAGCCGCCGCGAAATCTCAGCTGATTGCTATGCGGCGCGTGTAATGTCCACGGACATTCGGATGGTCGGCGAGACGTCGATGACGACACAGAGTGAGGCTGGCGGATATGACAGGGCAGTCGGGGTCCAACGTACCGGGTCAATTTCAAGGCAAGATCGAGCTGGACATCCGGGATTCGGAACCGGACTGGGGGCCGTACGCGGCGCCCACCGCTCCGGAGAATTCGCCGAACATTCTTTACCTGGTATGGGATGACACCGGCATCGCGACCTGGGACTGCTTCGGCGGTCTGGTCGAAATGCCGGCCATGAGCAGGATCGCTGAACGCGGAGTGCGCCTCACGCAGTTCCACACCACCGCGCTGTGCTCGCCGACCCGGGCGTCACTGCTGACCGGCCGCAATGCCACCACCGTCGGCATGGCCACCATTGAGGAGTTCACCGACGGGTTCCCCAACTGCAACGGCCGCATCCCGGCCGATACCGCGCTGCTCTCCGAGGTGCTCAACGAGCGCGGGTACAACACCTACTGCATCGGCAAGTGGCACCTGACGCCACTGGAAGAGTCCAGCATGGCGGCGACCAAAAGGCACTGGCCGACGTCGCGCGGCTTCGAACGCTTCTACGGTTTCCTGGGTGGAGAGACCGACCAGTGGTATCCGGACCTGGTGTACGACAACCACCCCGTGAACCCGCCGGGCACTCCCGAGGACGGCTACCACCTGTCAAAAGACCTGGCCGACAAGACGATTCAATTCATCCGCGATGCCAAGGTGATCGCTCCGGACAAGCCGTGGTTCAGCTACGTCTGCCCTGGCGCCGGCCATGCGCCGCACCACGTGTTCTCCGAATGGGCCGACAAGTACAGCGGCGTGTTCGACATGGGTTACGAGAAATACCGCGAGATCGTCCTGGAAAAGCAGAAGGCGATGGGAATCGTTCCGCCGGACACCGAGTTGTCTCCGATCAACCCCTACCTCGACGTCAAGGGACCGCAAGGAGAGGCGTGGCCGCTGCAGGACACCGTGCGCCCCTGGGACGGCCTCACCGACGACGAGAAGCGACTGTTCAGCCGGATGGCTGAGGTGTTCGCCGGCTTCCTGAGCTACACCGATGCCCAGATCGGCCGGATCCTGGATTACCTGGAAGAGTCGGGTCAGCTGGACGACACCATCATCGTGGTCATCTCCGACAACGGCGCCAGTGGCGAAGGCGGCCCGAACGGGTCGGTCAACGAAGGCAAGTTCTTCAACGGCTACATCGACACCGTCGAGGAGAGCATGCGACTCTTCGACCAGTTGGGCGGGCCGGAAACCTACAACCATTACCCGATCGGCTGGGCAATGGCCTTCAACACGCCTTATAAGTTGTTCAAACGCTACGCTTCTCACGAGGGCGGCATTGCCGACACCGCAATCATTGCCTGGCCCAACGGTATTGCCGCGCACGGCGAGGTCCGCGACAACTACGTCAACGTCAGTGACATCACCCCGACCGTCTACGACCTGCTCGGCATGGCCCCGCCCGATACCGTCAAGGGCATCGCGCAGAAGCCGCTGGACGGTGTGAGCTTCAAAACCGCCCTTGAGGATTCGAGCGCTGACACCGGAAAGACGACGCAGTTCTACACCATGCTCGGCACCCGGGGGATCTGGCACCAGGGCTGGTTCGCCAACACCGTGCATGCCGCAACACCCGCGGGCTGGTCACACTTCGAACAGGACCGGTGGGAGCTGTTTCACATCGAGCGCGATCGTAGCCAGTGCCATGACCTGGCGACGGAGCATCCGGAGAAACTCGAAGAACTCAAAGAGCTGTGGTTCTCGGAGGCCGCCAAGTACAACGGGCTGCCGTTGGCCGACCTGAACATCTTCGAAACGTTGTCGCGGTCGCGGCCTTACCTGGTCAGTGAGCGGGACAGCTACATCTACTACCCGGACTGCGCCGACGTCGGCATCGGCGCAGCACCCGAGATGCGCGGGCGGTCGTTCGCCGTGGTTGCCGACGTGACCCTGGATTCCACCGGCGCCGAAGGGGTGTTGTTCAAACAGGGCGGGGCGCACGGCGGGCACGTGCTGTTCATCCAGGACGGGCGGCTGCAGTACGTCTACAACTTCCTCGGCGAACGGCAGCAGCTCATTCAGTCGGCCGGGCCGATCCCGTTGGGCCACCACCTGCTCGGTGCGCGTTACGAGCGCACCGGGACCGTGCCGAACAGCCACACCCCGGTCGGTGTCGTCACGCTTTACTTCGACGAGCATCCGGTCGGGACGTTGCCCGACGTGATGACCCACCCCGGAACATTCGGGTTGGCGGGTGCCGGCATCACCGTCGGACGAAACGGCGGCTCGGGAGTGTCCAGCCGGTACAAGGCACCGTTCGTGTTCACCGGCGGCACCATCACCCAGGTGGCGCTAGACCTGTCGGGTCGGCCGTACGAGGACGTGGAAAAGGATCTGGCGCTTGCCTTTTCGCGCGATTGAGTGGTTTGCGCGGCTCGCGGCGCCGGTCGCGGTGGGACTGGTTGCGGCTGGGACGGTCGGCTGCGAGTCGCACGACGGGGGAGCGGCGGCGCCGACGCGGCATCCCGACCCGGCCGAGCCGGTACCGGGCGTCGCGGCCACGCAGCCAGACCACATTCCGCCAAACGCGCTCGCCTGCCTTAGCACCGCTGCTGGCGGGAATCCCATTGAAGTGACGGTCACTGACCCCGCCGCCCCGCGCATCACCATCGCGATTCCAGAGGGCTGGAGCTCGACCCCCGGTACCGGCGACACGGCATTGCGATTGAGTGGCCCCGACACCTTGGCGGCGACGGTGACCATAGCCGCGACCGACCAGTCGCCCGAGAGCGCGTTCTTGCGTTACACAGCCGGGGTCGGTGGCACCCTGCCGCGCCGGAAATTCTCCGTCACCGGGTCACCTTTTTGCGGTTACAGCAGCCAGCAACTCGCCGGTACGCTACAAGCGCCGTCCGGTGGAATTGACTTCGCCGACCGGATCACTCACATCTGGACGAACACCAAGCAGTACCTGGTCGCGATCCATCTCGAGGCGCACTCGGGCGTACCCGGTTTCGACGCTGCCAAATCCCTGTTGACTCAGGACTTCGGGGTCGTCATACCCTGAACTGGTGTTGACGGAGCTGGTGGAGCTGCCGGGCGGATCGTTCCGGATGGGGTCGACGAGCTTCTATCCCGAAGAGGCGCCGATCCATACCGTGACGGTGGCCGGGTTCGCGGTGGAACGCCACCCGGTGACCAACGCCCAGTTCGCCGAATTCGTTGCCGCGACAGGCTATGTGACCGTCGCAGAGCAGCCCCTGGACGCGGCCCTGTATCCGGGGGCCGATCCCGCCGATCTGTGTCCAGGCGCCATGGTGTTCCGTCCCACGCGGGGACCGGTCGACCTGCGCGACTGGCGGCAGTGGTGGGACTGGGCACCCGGAGCGAGCTGGCGGCAGCCCTTCGGTCCCGACAGCGACGTCGCGGACCGCCCCGATCACCCGGTCGTGCAAGTGGCGTTTCCTGACGCCGCGGCCTACGCACGATGGGCGGGACGGCGCCTGCCGACCGAAGCCGAATGGGAGTACGCCGCCCGCGCCGGGGCGGCCGGCCGATACGCGTGGGGTGACGAGGAAAAGCCCGACGGCCAGTTGATGGCAAACACCTGGCAGGGGCGGTTCCCGTACCGCAACGACGGCGCACTCGGCTGGTTCGGCACGTCGCCGGTCGGCACCTTTGCGCCCAACGGTTTTGGCCTTTCCGACATGATCGGCAACGTCTGGGAATGGACCACAACGGAGTTCAGCGCGCACCACCGCCTCGACCAGCCGCCGAAAGCATGCTGCGCCCCCGCCAATCCGGCCGACCCGTCGATCAGCCAAACCCTCAAGGGCGGCTCCCATCTGTGCGCGCCGGAGTACTGCCACCGCTACCGGCCGTCGGCCCGCTCGCCGCAGACCCAGGACACCGCGACCACCCATATCGGATTCCGTTGCGTGCTGGATTCAACCCGAGTCGAATAAATTCCCCGCCGGACGCCGCGCCGCATTGCGGGCGGAATGTCTATGAGTTTCAATAGCCTTTCGCCAGCAAATCCCCAGCGCTTCCACCGAAAGGCCGCGTCCGATGAGCCATCAGGCCCCGCCGCCCGCCCCGCCCGCGCCGCCACAGAGTCAGCCGGCCGGGCCACCGCCGGGGCAGCCGAAGCAGCCGTCACGGGCGCGGCGGCTGCTGATCGATCTCGGTGTGGTCCTGGCCGTGGTGTTTGTGTACGTGATCTCATTGGTCGGCGTCCATCTCCTGGCTACGTCAGCCGAACCGCTCCCACCCGCGGACCTGGGCACCACCGACGACACCGTGGTGCAGGTGAAGGTCGAGGAACTGGACACGGTCAACAATCGCCTGAAAGTGAGTGTCCTTGTCAGTCCCGAACAGTCGAAAGTCGACAAGGATTTCCACACGCTGACTCAGGATCTGACAGTGCACCTGTATCCCGAGAATGACTTGGGGGACCTGCAATACCCGGTCGGTAAGGCGCCTGCGCAGCAAAGCACTTACCTTGACGCCGAGGGCGATCCGGCCAACTGGCCGTTCGACTCCTACACCACCGGAACGATCCAGGCCGAGGTGTACTCGGGGACCGGGTCTAACCGCGTCAAGGAGGACGCGCGCGTCGAGGTGATCGGCGAGGTCGGCGGCTGGGATGTCAGCGTCCGACGTGTAGGTGAATCCAGCCAGACCGATCCTCGTCCTGATGACGTGATCATCACCTTGCACCGGTCCAAGAGCACCCTGATCTTCGACATCGGCATCGTCCTGGTATTGATCTCGCTGCCCGCGCTGGCGTTGTGGGTGTCCATCCCAATGGTGTTGGGCAAGAAGAAGTTCCTGCCGCCGTTCGTATCCTGGTTCGCCGCCATGCTGTTCGCGGTGGTCCCGCTGCGAAATATCTTCCCGGGCAAGCCGCCGGAGGGCTCGTGGGTGGATCAGGCCATCACGCTGTGGGTGCTGCTGGCGCTGATCGTTGCGATGACGTTGTTCATCGTGGCGTACCGAAAACAGTCGGACTGAAGTCCAGCCTCGTCGATCGGAACAATCACTCTGCCTGCACGGAGCCACCGACAGCGCTGATCGCGTCGACGGCTTCGGACACCCGCGCCTGGAACTGGGGCGACAGCGGGATGTAGCCGACCCTGTTCAGGTCCAACTGGCCGGGGCCGATCGCCGCCTGCAGGAACGCCTTGACCGCGTTGGCTACCTCGGCCGTGGGGTATCGAGAGCAGACGATCTCGTAGGTGGCCAGCACGATCGGGTAGACGTCGGGTTGAGCAGGGTTGTAGAACGACGAGATGTCGAGTACCAGGTCGTTGCCTTGGCCGACGATCTTGGCGCCCCTGATCGTCTTGCCGACGGTGTCGGTACCGATCCGCACCGGGCGCAGTGACCTGCGGCTGGCGGGAGTTTTGATCTCGGCGGCGAAGAGCCCCTGTTTGAGTGCGAAGGACAATTCGTTGTAGCTGATCGCTCCCTCGGTGGCTTTAACGATTGCTGCCGTGCCGTCGTTGCCGGCAGCGCCGACCCCGACGCCGCCGCTGAATGCCTTGCCGGCACCCGCTGTCCAGGCCCCGCCGGACGCGGCTTGCAGATACGACTGAAAGTTGTAGGTTGTGCCGGACGCGTCGCTGCGATAGATGACTCGGATATCTTCTGCCGGCATGGATGCGTTCAGTGCGGTGAGGGCGGGGTCGTCCCAGCGCGTGATAGTGCCGTTGAAGATCTTGGCAAGGGTGGGCCCGTCGAGCACCAGGGAATCGACCTTGGCGAGGTTATACGTGATCGCCATCGGGCCGAACACCACAGGCAGGTTCCAAGCGTCGGCACCGCCGCACCGCTCCTTGGCCGCGGCGTACTGATCTCGCGACAGCGGTGTATCCGAACCCGCGAAATCGGTTTCCCCAGACAAAAATTCGTTGATACCGGCACCCGATCCATTGGGGTCGTATCTGAGAGTCTGGTTGCCGCAGGCCGTGTGATACGCGTCGATGAACCGCAACATCGCATAGGTCTGTGCGGTCGAGCCGCTGGCGATCAAGGTCTGTTTACCGCCGCAGTCCACCTTGGCTCCGCTGACATATGGCAGGTTGGCGTGGGCGGCGCTGCTGCATCCCGAGAGCACCACCGCGCCCGCAGCCAGCAAGCTCATCGCGACACTCGGTTTGCGCTTCATGTCAGGTTTCTCCCTTGAGACGCCCGGCACCGTGGCGAGCGGTGGCTGGCGGCGTGCTTCGGACGATGAATCACCCGGCTCGGATACACGTTGACAATTACCGCCACTGGAATCAGTTGGCAAGCAAACATCAGATGAACCGGCATTCGGCGCCGGACGAATAACGGTTCTCCACAATTTCGGTCGCGAATTAGCCTGGCTTGCAATGACTTCGATGTATCGGCCGTCGCTCATAGTCGGATTCTCCGCACTGTCAATCTCGTATCAAGGTAGCCATACGGACGGCGGATTGCCGCGAGATGTACTGATAGTGAACGAAATTACAGAAAGCGTAAGGACGGGATTAGTTTGCTAGCATCGAGACCCATGTTGTTTGGCCCAGCCGGACCGGGTCCGCGACTCGTGGGTGGAGGTGACCAGTGACCCTTCAAGCGCCACCCAATGCGCCGACGGATGATCCGCAGGCGATGGCGGACGAACAACCCAAGAAGAAGGAAGCGACTGGGAAAGAGCCGAGCCGATCACGCATTTTGATCGGCATGATCATTCTTCTGGTTGTCGTCATCGCTTATGCGTTGTCGCTGGTCGGTGTCCACATCCTGCAAAGATCAGAAGGGCCGCTACCGCCGCTGGACCTCAGCCAGGGTGGCGGTGACGCCACGATTGTGCAGCTGCGGCTTGAGGAACTGAAGCCGGTAGCTAACCGCCTCACGGTCAATGTGCTTGTCTATCCGGCAATTTCGGCGTATGACAACCGCTTCGATGTGCTGGGCACCGACGTTGCGGTGCGCCTGTATCCGCCGAGCGATCTGGGAGACTTGCACTACCCGAAGGGAAAGGCGCCAGCCCAACTCACCAGCACCGTCGAAGCGCACGGCGATCCCGGTAACTGGCCCTTCGACACGTACCGCACCGAGTCGATTTCGGCCGACGCTTTCGTCGGTTCTGGCGACGGCCTCAAGAAGGTGCCTGCCCGTGTGGAGATCACCGGATCGCTGGACGGCTGGGACGTCACCGTCAACCGCGTTCACGACGCCGCCGCCTTGCCGACCGCACGCTCCATGGACAACGGGAACGTGGTCATCACCTTCAAGAGGGCGAAGGGCCCGCTCATCTTCGACCTGGGCATCTGCCTGGTGCTCATCGCCTTGCCCACCTTGGCGCTGTTGGTTGCCGTTCCAATGGCATTGGGCAGACGAAAGTTTCTGCCGCCGTTCGCAACTTGGTACGCCGCCAACCTGTTTGCCATCGTCCCGTTGCGCAACATACTGCCGGGTGCCCCGCCGCCGGGCTCCTGGATCGACCAAGCGATCGTGCAATGGGTCTTGATCGCGTTGGTGACGGCGATGAGCTTGTATATCTTCGCCTGGGTTCGACAAGGCGACTGATCTCCAACCGGGCGCCGTCGCGCCGGCCGATTGCTACCATCTGCTCCGTGTCATCGCCCGAGGCCGCGCCGCCGGTGCACGAGCCGGGGCCGCCCGAACACAAGCACATGTCGGTGCGCAAGCACCTGGTGCTGGACACGTCGATCATCGTCGGAGTCTCGGTGCTCTGGCTTATCGGAGTGCTCAGCTACAAATGGCTGGCACCGCATCCGCTGCCGAAGGTCGACCTGGGCACCACCGACGACCCGTTGGTCGTGGTGCACGTCGAGCAGCTCAACGCCACCGAGCAATTGCTTGAGGTGAAGGTCTTGCTCCGGCCGGATGAGTCCATCATCAACCGGCGACTCAACCGGCTCACCGCCGAATCGGCGGTGCGGTTCGTCTCGCAGAACGACATGGCCGAATTGCAGTACCACACCGGCAAAGCTCCGGAATGGGTGTCGACCACCATCGACGCCCGCGGCAAGTCCACGGAATGGCCGGTGGACGAATACGTCACGGACCCGATTCAGGCCGAATGGCTCGTCGGTGCCGCGGATACCAGCCACTACGAGCCGGCGCGGGTCGAGGTGGAAGGGGCGGTGGACGGATTCGATATTCACCTCGAAAGGGTGGCCAGCTCAGACCCGAAAGCGCCCGCCGCCGTCGTCATCAAGCTGAAGCGGACCAAGGCGCAGCAATTCTTCGACATCGGAATCTGTTTGGTGCTGATCACGTTGCCGGCGCTCGCGTTGTTCGTCGCCATTCAGATGGTGACCAGGCGGCGGCCGTTCCTGCCGCCGTTCGGCACCTGGTATGCGGCCATGCTGTTCGCGGTGGTGCCGCTGCGAAACTTCCTGCCCGGAGCCCCGCCACCCGGTGCCTGGATCGACCAGGGACTGGTGATCTGGGTGCTGTTGGGCCTGGCCACCGCCATGGTCATCTACATCATCGCCTGGTACCGCGACCGGGCGTAGCTGGCAGCAAACAAAATCGGCGCGCCCGCCGGCGCCGTGGCCGTTGCCGTGTTAACGGTGATGACATCGATTGTTACGAGCGCGTAGCCGCCTTCGTCAAAAAGTGCTAGCAAACTCATAGATTGCTAACATCTGGCTCCGTGACGGTTCATCGGAACTTGGCCATCTCGGCAGGTCATCCGGCAGCTGCGGGTTCCGACTTCGAGCTGGCCACGACCTACGTGCTGCCCGCCCACGGTCAAGATCCGCCGAACCGAACCCGCCACAGACGAGCGGTCGACCTTTCGGTGGTCGTCGGTGTCGCTGTCGTCTACCTGCTGTCACTGTTCGGCTATCACTGGCTGGCCACCGCGCCCGGCCCACTGCCCGACCCGGACCTGAGCACCGCCGACAACAGCGTCGTCCTGGTGCGCATCGAGCAGCTGCACCCCGTCGAGCACCGGCTCGACGTAAAGGTGCTGGTGATGCCGGACAGTTCGATGATCGACAAGCGACTCGACGTGTTGACGACGGAGGCGTCGGTGCGTTTCGACCCCGACAACGACCTGGGGGATCTGCAGTACCCGAAGGGAAAGGCGCCGGCCCAGGTCGCGACGACGATCCAGGCGCACGGCAACCCCGGGGACTGGCCGTTCGACACCTACCGGACCGACACCATCCAGGCCGACGTGCTCTTCGGCACCGATGAGGGGCGGCAACCCCGGCACGCCCGGGTCGAGGTGACCGGATTGCTGGAGGGCTGGGACGTCTCGGCCACCCGGGTCGGACGCGCGGGCCAGGACCCGAATCGCCCCGACGACGTCGTCATAACGCTGCAGCGGGCCAAGGGGCCGCTGGTCTTCGACCTGGGAATCTGCCTCGTCCTGGTCGCGCTGCCCACCCTGGCGCTGTTCGTCGCGATCCAGATGTTCACCGGCCGGCGCAAGTTCCTGCCGCCGTTCTCGACCTGGTACGCAGCCATGCTGTTCGCCGTGGTGCCGTTGCGCAACATCCTGCCCGGTTCACCGCCGGCCGGCTCCTGGGTTGACCAGGCCGTCGTGATCTGGGTATTGATAGGGCTGGCCACGGCGCTGGTGCTCTACGTACTGGCCTGGCACCGGCAGGGCGACTGAGCGGCCGGACGATCGCCAATTTGGCGCTGAGCTGGCTGTCACCTAGACTCTAGGGGTTGCCTTGGGCAGACCTCGGCTGGTTCATGTGTAAGCATTCACCGGCCCCGCGTGCCCTTCGGGAACGAATGCTTTTCAAGACCGCGCTCGGCTCGTGCTGCCGTCGGTTGTGCCCGTCCCGGGTACACCGCCTGTTCTCTTGCCGCGCACACGTCAACCAGGTCAGGAGATCTAGTGATTCAGCAGGAATCGCGGCTCAAGGTCGCCGACAACACCGGCGCCAAGGAGATCTTGTGCATCCGGGTGCTCGGTGGTTCGTCGCGACGCTACGCCGGCATCGGTGACGTCATCGTCGCCACGGTCAAGGACGCCATCCCCGGCGGCAACGTCAAGCGGGGCGACGTCGTGAAGGCCGTCGTGGTGCGCACCGTCAAGGAACGCCGGCGGCCCGACGGCAGCTACATCAAGTTCGACGAGAACGCCGCGGTGATCATCAAGCCCGACAACGACCCGCGCGGCACGCGCATCTTCGGCCCGGTCGGCCGTGAGTTGCGAGAGAAGAAGTTCATGAAGATCATCTCGCTGGCCCCGGAGGTGTTGTAGATGAAGGTCCACAAAGGCGACACCGTGCTGGTCATCGCCGGCAAGGACAAGGGCGCCAAGGGCAAGGTCATTCAGGCCTACCCCGACCGCAACCGGGTGCTTGTTGAGGGTGTCAACCGCATCAAGAAGCACACAGCGGTGTCGACCAATCAGCGTGGCGCCCGCTCCGGCGGCATCGTCACACAGGAAGCGCCGATCCACGTGTCCAACGTGATGGTCGTTGATTCGGACGGCAAGCCCACTCGCGTCGGTTACCGCGTCGACGAGGAGACCGGCAAGCGGGTCCGTATCTCCAAGCGCAACGGCAAGGACATCTGATGACCACTGCAGAGAAGACTCAGCCGCGCTTGAAAGAGCGCTACCGCAACGAGATTCGCGACGCGCTACACAAGCAGTTCAATTACCGCAACGTGATGCAGATCCCGACGGTGACCAAGGTCGTTGTCAACATGGGTGTCGGTGAGGCCGCTCGCGACGCGAAGTTGATCAACGGCGCCGTCAACGACCTGGCGCTGATCACCGGGCAACGTCCCGAGATCCGCAAGGCGCGAAAGTCCATCGCGCAGTTCAAGTTGCGCGAGGGAATGCCGATCGGCGTACGGGTTACGCTGCGCGGCGACCGGATGTGGGAGTTCCTCGACCGGCTCACGTCGATCGCACTGCCCCGTATCCGTGACTTCCGCGGGTTGTCACCCAAGCAGTTCGACGGTGTCGGCAACTACACCTTCGGGCTGGCCGAGCAGTCGGTTTTCCACGAGATCGACGTCGACAAGATCGACCGGGTCCGCGGCATGGACATCAACGTCGTCACTTCGGCGACGAACGACGACGAAGGACGAGCGCTGTTGCGGGCCCTCGGCTTTCCCTTCAAGGAGAACTGAGCAGATGGCGAAGAAAGCACTGGTCAACAAGGCCGCGCGCAAGCCGAAGTTTGCAGTGCGCGGCTACACCCGCTGCAGCAAGTGCGGCCGTCCGCGCGCGGTGTTCCGCAAGTTCGGGCTGTGCCGGATCTGCCTGCGCGAAATGGCGCATGCGGGCGAGTTGCCCGGCGTGCAGAAGAGCAGCTGGTGAGGAGTAGCGCTCAATGACTATGACCGACCCGATCGCAGACTTCTTGACCCGTTTGCGCAACGCCAACTCGGCGTACCACGACGAAGTGACCTTGCCGCACTCCAAGATCAAGGCCAACATCGCCCAGATCCTCAAGAACGAGGGGTACATCACCGACTTCCGTACCGAGGATGCTCGGGTGGGCAAGTCGCTGATCGTCCAGCTCAAGTACGGACCCAGTCGGGAGCGCAGCATCGCCGGCCTGAAGCGGGTGTCCAAGCCCGGCCTGCGCGTGTACGCGAAGTCCACCAACCTGCCGCGCGTGCTCGGCGGCCTCGGCGTTGCGATCATTTCGACGTCGTCGGGTCTGCTCACCGACCGTCAGGCAGCCAGACAGGGCGTGGGCGGCGAAGTCCTCGCTTACGTCTGGTAGTAGGGGAGAGGCAGCGAAAGATGTCGCGAATTGGTAAGCAGCCGGTTCCGGTTCCGGCCGGGGTCGACGTAACGATCGAGGGCCAGAACGTCTCGGTGAAGGGGCCCAAGGGCACCCTCGAATTGACGGTGGCCGAGCCAATCTCCGTGTCGCGCAACGACGATGGCGCAATTGTGGTGACGCGTCCCAACGACGAGCGGCACAACCGCTCGTTACACGGGCTGTCGCGGACCCTGGTGTCGAACCTGGTCACGGGCGTGACCGAGGGCTACACGACCAAGATGGAAATCTACGGTGTCGGTTACCGTGTGCAGCTCAAGGGCAGCAACCTGGAGTTCGCGCTGGGATACAGCCACCCGGTTGTGATCGAGGCACCCGAAGGCATCACCTTCGCGGTCCAGGCGCCCACCAAGTTCACGGTCTCCGGGATCGACAAGCAGAAGGTCGGCCAAATCTCGGCGAATATCCGTCGCCTGCGCCGTCCCGACCCGTACAAGGGCAAGGGCGTGCGCTACGAGGGCGAGCAGATCCGCCGCAAGGTCGGAAAGACAGGTAAGTAGTCATGGCGCAAACATTTTCCGCAACCCGGCGGGTCTCGCGGCTGCGTAGGCACGCCCGGCTGCGCAAGAAGATCTCGGGCACCGCGGAGCGTCCCCGCTTGGTGGTGAACCGGTCATCGCGGCACATCCACGTGCAGCTGGTGAACGACCTCAACGGCACCACCGTGGCCGCCGCTTCGTCTATCGAAGCCGACGTCCGCGGTCTGGACGGGGACAAGAAGGCCCGTAGCGTGCGGGTCGGCCAGTTGATCGCCGAGCGTGCCAAGGCAGCCGGCGTCGACACCGTGGTGTTCGACCGCGGCGGCTACACCTACGGTGGACGGATCGCGGCATTGGCTGATGCCGCCCGCGAGAACGGATTGCAATTCTGATGAGCAGCATCAGCCTGATGAACGGAAGGTTCGCATAATGGCGGAACAGCCGGCTGGGGGCCCGGGCCCGGACAGTCGTGACGGCCGCGACTCGCGCGACGGACGGGGCCGCCGGGACGGCGGTGGCCGTGGTGGCCGCGACCGTGACCGTGACGGCGACAAAGGCAACTACTTGGAGCGGGTCGTCGCGATCAACCGCGTCTCCAAGGTGGTCAAGGGTGGTCGGCGCTTCAGCTTCACCGCCCTGGTCATCGTGGGTGACGGCAACGGCATGGTCGGCGTCGGTTACGGCAAGGCCAAGGAAGTTCCGGCCGCCATCGCCAAGGGCGTCGAAGAGGCTCGCAAGGGCTTCTTCCGCGTGCCGCTGATCGGCGGAACGATCACGCACCCGGTGCAAGGTGAGGCCGCAGCCGGCGTCGTGCTGCTGCGTCCGGCGAGCCCGGGCACTGGTGTGATCGCCGGTGGTGCGGCCCGCGCGGTGTTGGAATGCGCTGGGGTGCACGACATTCTGGCGAAGTCGTTGGGCAGTGACAACGCGATCAACGTGGTGCACGCCACCGTCGCCGCCCTCAAGATGTTGCAGCGTCCCGAGGAGGTGGCCGCCCGGCGCGGTCTGCCGATCGAGGATGTCGCCCCGGCCGGGATGCTGAAGGCCCGTCGCGAAAGTGACGCGCTGGCCAGGGCCGCGGTGGCAAGAGAGGCTCAGGCACAACCATGAGTGACGGACAGCTGAAGATCACCCAGGTGCGCAGCACCATCGGGGCACGCTGGAAGCAACGCGAGAGCCTGCGCACGCTGGGCCTGCGCAAGATTCGCCACTCGGTGATCCGCGACGACAACGCACAGACCCGCGGGCTGATTGCCGTGGTGCGCCACCTCGTCGAGGTGGAGCCCGCGAATACCGGAGGTAAGTAGAAGTGACCATCAAGCTGCACGACCTGCGGCCTGCGCCCGGGTCGAAGACCGCGCGCACCCGTGTCGGCCGCGGTGAGGGTTCCAAGGGCAAGTCCGCGGGTCGCGGCACCAAAGGAACGAAGGCGCGCAAGAACGTTCCGGCGACCTTCGAGGGCGGGCAGATGCCGCTGCACATGCGGCTGCCCAAGCTCAAGGGGTTCCGCAACCGGTTCCGTACCGAGTACCAGGTCGTCAATGTCGGCGACATCAACCGGCTGTTCCCCGAAGGGGGCTCGGTTGGTATCGATGAGCTGGTGGCCAAAGGCGCCGTTCGCAAGAACACGTTGGTGAAGGTCCTCGGTGACGGCAAGCTGACCGTCAAGGTGGACCTCACCGCGCACAAGTTCAGCGGCAGCGCCCGCGAGAAGATCACTGCCGCCGGCGGCTCGGCCACCGAGCTTTAGTACCGCGCGTACCCCCGCGAGAAGACGCAAAAGCTCCCGCACGCCCGGCGTGTCGGGAGCTTTTGCGTCTGCTCGCGCAACCTAACTGAGCTGCGGAATGACCTCTGCGGCAAGACGTTCCATCTGCTCCCGATCCTCCGCCACGTTCTTGCCGACCGGATTGAGCAACAGCATCTCCGCGCCCGCATACATCACCTCGCGCAGCCCGCGGACCACGTCAGCCGGAGTCCCTGACACCGGGACCGCCTCGATGCCGGCCATCTTTCCGTAGATTCTTCGCAGCCCGGCGAGCACGCGTTCGCGAGCCCGATCGGCGTCGTCGTCGATCATCAGATAGACCCGCTTGCCGATGGTGAAGTGCGCGGGATCCCTTTCCTGTTCGGTCAGTTCCCGGCGCACCACCTGCACCGCGCTGGCGAAGTCGGCCGTCGTCGACGACCCGGCGCCCAGGAAGGCGTCGCCATGGCGCACGGCGCGGGCCAGTGCCTTGGGCGCGGAACCGCCGAACCAGATGGGCGGATGCGGTCGCTGCACCGGCTTGGGCTGGATGGGCAGGTCGTCGACCTCACGGAACCGACCGTGGAATGTCACCCGCGGTTCGTCCGACCAGGCCGCCTTCATCAACCGCAGGCCCTCGGTGAAATAGCTGATGTACGTGTCCTTCTCGACGCCGAAGGCGGCGAACCTGCGGCGACCACCACCCGGCGCGACCCCGATGTCCAGCCGCCCGTGGCTGAGCCGGTCCACCGCGGTCACCGAAGACGCCAGCTGCAACGGATCGTGCAGTGAGGTCACCAGGACGGCGACCCCGAGCCGCAGCCGCTGGGTGCAGGCTGCGGCGTAGGCCAGCAATTCCAGGGGCGCCAGCAGGGGTGCATCACCGATGACTTGTTCGAGCACCCAACCGCCCTCGAAACCGAGATATTCGGCCCGGGTCAGGTACGAGCGCAGTCCGTCGGCATCGAAACCGTCCGAGTCGAATTGGGGAATGGCAATCGCGTATCGCACGCCTCCACGGTACGGGTGAAGTTTGGTTGCTCGCGCCAACTCGGGCGATCGGTACGCTGGCAAACATGTTCGCCTTTCTGCCTACGCTGCCCGGCTTCGACGACGTGCGCGCCCTCGTCGGCCGGGTCGACACCGCTCGACACCACGGCGTACCCAACGGCTGTGTGCTGGAGCTGAACCTGCGCAGCGCCCCGCCGGAGACGACCGGCTTCGACCCGCTGACGCTCATCACCGGTGGCGGACGCCAGCTGGCGCTGCGCGATGCGGTCGCGGCCATCCACCGCGCCGCCGAGGACCCTCGGGTCGCCGGCCTCATCGCCCGGGTACAGCTGCCGCCCTCGCCGATAGCGGCGGTGCAGGAGTTGCGCGATGCCATCGCGGCGTTCAGCGCGGTCAAGCCATCGCTGGCCTGGGCCGAAACCTATCCCGGCACACTGTCCTACTACCTGGCTTCAGCATTCCGAGAGGTGTGGATGCAGCCCTCCGGCGACGTCGGGCTGATCGGGTTCGCCAGCCACGCAATGTTCCTGCGCGATGCGCTGGAGAAGGCGGGCGTCGAAGCCCAATTCATCGCAAAGGGCGAATACAAGTCGGCGGCAAACCTTTTCACCGAGGACGGCTTCACCGAGGCGCATCGCGAGGCGGTCACCCGGATGCTGGAAAGCCTGCAATCTCAGGTGTGGCAGGCGGTTTCGGAATCCCGCAAGATCAATGTCGGCCTGCTCGACGAGTTGGCCGACCGCGCCCCGTTGCTGCGTGACGACGCGATCGAATCCGGTCTGGTGGACCGGATCGGATTCCGCGACGAGGCGTATGCCCGGATAGCGGAATTAGTCGGCGTCAGTCCCGCGGAGTATGAAGACGCCGACGACAAACCACTGCGCATGTATCTGGCGCGCTACGCCGGTGCCGCCCGGTCGCGGTTGGCGCCGCCGGTGCCGTCGATGCCGGGACGCCGGGCCAAGCCGACGATCGCCGTCGTCACCCTCGAAGGCGCGATCGTCAACGGCCGGGGCGGACCGCAGGGTTTGCCGATCGGACCGTCCAGCGCCGGCGGCGACACTATCGCGGCGGCGCTGCGTGAAGCGGCGGCCCAGGAGTCGGTGTCGGCGATCGTGCTACGGGTGGACAGCCCCGGGGGCTCGGTAACGGCGTCGGAAACCATCTGGCGGGAGGTGCTGCGGGCCCGCGAACGCGGCAAGCCGGTGGTGGCGTCGATGGGTTCGGTCGCGGCGTCCGGGGGTTACTACGTCTCGATGGGCGCGGACGCGATTGTGGCCAATCCGGGCACCATCACCGGTTCCATCGGCGTCATCACCGGCAAGCTGGTGGTTCGTGACCTGAAGGACCGCCTCGGTGTCAGCTCCGACACAGTGCGGACCAACGCCAACGCCGACGCCTGGTCCATCGACGCGCCGTTCACTCCGGAACAGCAGGCCATCCGCGAGGCCGAGGCGGACCTGTTCTACAACGACTTCGTTCAGCGGGTCGCCGACGGCCGAAATCTCACCACCGACGACGTGGAAGTCGTTGCCCGAGGCCGGGTTTGGACGGGTGCCGACGCGCTTGAGCGCGGTCTGGTCGACGAACTCGGTGGTTTGCGGACCGCGGTGCGCCGCGCCAAGGTGCTGGCCGGGCTGGACCCGGACGACGAGGTCCGGGTGCTTAGCTATCCCGGCTCGTCGCTGCTGGACATGGTGCGGCGGACGTCGTCACAGCCTGCCGCGGCGTCGCTGCCCGACGCGGTGGGGGCACTGCTCGTCCGGTCCGTGCTGGGCGTCATCGAACAAGCGGGGCAGACGTTGAGCGGCGCCAATGTGCTGTGGCTGGGCCCGTCGCGCTTCTGATTCCCAGCGCGGCGCGCGGTCAGCGCAACGCGCCGCTGATGAAGATGATCTCACCGAGTGGGTCGTCGTCTTCGGTGGCCCGAACGGGTAATCCGTTTTGGCGGAACAGGTCGGTGCGGGTGACGCCGTCGACTTCCCACCCCTTACCCCGCAGATAATCGAGCACATGGTTGCGCTCGCCGGAGTAGACCAGCGACGCCATGTCGACGTCGAGACCGTGATTGCGCAACGAACCGGACATCTCGCGTACCCGGTCGGCGTTGAAATCGATGATGCCGGGCACGAATTCGGTCGCTACGGTGCTGCCGGGCACACTGAGTGCGGTGATGTTGTCGAAGAGCCGGTCCTGGGCGTCCGGCGGTAAGTAGATCAGGAGACCCTCGGCAAGCCACGCAACAGGTTTCGTCGCGTCCAGACCGGCCGCCTGCAACGCCGCCGGCCAGTCGCCCCGCAGGTCGATCGCGACCGGGCGCCGCGTGGCGGTGGGTTCAGCGCCGATACCGGCCAGGGTCGACGTCTTGAACTCGATCACCTGCGGCTGGTCAATCTCGTAGACCACCATGCCGTCCGGCCAAGGCAACCGGTAGGCGCGCGCGTCCAGCCCGGACGCCAGGATGACGGCTTGTCGCACCCCGTTGCTGGTGGCGTTCGCGAAGTATTCATCAAAGTACTTGGTGCGCACGCCCATTCCGTTGATCATCGCCTGCATGCGGTCGGGCGAGAAATTCTCGAAGGACTCGAGTTCGAGCTCACCGTCGATCATCTTGGTGAAGAAGTCCACCCCTACCGCGCGAACCAGCGGGTCAGCGAACGGATCGTGGATCAAGCCGTCAGGGGACTTGGTCGCCAGCGCGCGCCCCGCGGCCACCATGGTCGCGGTGGCACCGACGCTCGATGCGAGGTCCCAGTTGTCGTCGTGAGCGCGTGCCATACCCGTCCCGTCTGCTCAATGTGTGGTGTACAAGGTGCCACTGATGTACAACATCTCCACCGCGGGTACGTCTTCCTCGACCTCTGGTGAAAGTCCGTTGGTCGCACGCAATTCCGGTAGCGGGATGCTGGTCATCAGCCAACCGCGGTCGGTCAGGTAGGCCGCGGCCTCGTTGCGGTCACCGAAGTATACGAGCGTGGTCATATCCAGATCGAGCCCGTGCGCGCGCCAACGCTCCGAGACGGCCCGCATGCGCTCCCGTAACCGGTCCTCGTCCCCGTCGTCGACCCTGTTCATGCTTTCGCTGGCGATCCTGCTGCCCAACGCGCTGAGCCCGGTGACGGTCTCGAGCAAGCGGTCCTGGGCATCCGGCGGCAAATAACCGAGCAATCCTTCGGCGCTCCAGGCGGTTGGTAGGGCGGGGTCGAAGCCCGCTGCGCGCAAGGCGGCGGGCCAGTCATCGCGCAGGTCTACCGCGACCGTGCGGCGGTCGGCGCGCGGGTAAGCGCCCAAATTGGCCATCGTGCGTGACTTGAACTCGATGACTTGCGGTTGGTCGACTTCGTAGACGACGGTCCGTCCCGGCCAGGGCAGCCGGTACGCACGCGAGTCCAGTCCCGCGGCCAGGATCACGGCCTGGGTGATGCCGGCGCGGGCCGCGTCCAAAAAGAACTCGTCGAAGAATTTGGTGCGGACGGCCATGTTGTCGGCGGCGGTGGCTACCGCGTTGAAGGGGCGCTCGGGGTCGTCGTCGAGGTCGGCGGCACTGAGTTCGCCGGTCGCCAGCCGGGTGAGCACATCGATGCCGACGGCCCGCACCAGCGGCTCGGCGAACGGGTCGTCGATGAGCGGATTTTCCGCGCGGGTCGCCATTGCGCGCGCGGCCGCGACCATGGTGGCGGTCACTCCGACGCTGGACGCCAGATCCCAGCTGTCTCCCTCGTATCGTGCGGAACCGGAGGACGTCATGCAGTGCCTCATTCGCCAGATAGCCGTTGATCTTTAGCCAACGTAACAAACTTTGACCGGCAAAGTGGCTGCGGGTCGGCCGGCTTAGCGGCAACCTGTAACCCATGACTCTGGCAGGCAAACGAGTGCTCATCACGGGGGCCTCATCGGGTGTCGGCGCGGCGCTGGCGAGAGCGGTGGCCGCGCAGGGGGCGGTGGTGGGCCTGATCGCCCGCCGGGAGGATCGCCTGGCCGACGTCCTCGCCGACTGCCGCGCGGACTCGCCCGAGTCGGTGATGTGGGTCGCCGATCTCGCGGACGGGGTGGCGGCGAGTCGGCTGGCCTTGCAGGCGTGGCACGCGCTGGGCGGCATCGACGTGCTGGTGAACAACGCGGCGGTGCCCAAACGCCGGGCCGTGACTGCGCTCAAACCCGACGAGGTCGAGGGCGTGATGCGGGTGAACTTCTTCGCGCCGATGCGGCTGACGCTGGCACTACTGCCGCGCATGCTGGCCCGCCGCTCGGGCGTCGTCGTCAACGTGGCCAGCGTCGCGGGACGACTGGGTATCGTCAACGAAACAGCCTATTGTGCAAGCAAGTTCGCACTATCCGGGTGGAGCGAGGCCATGGCGATGGATCTGGCGGGCACCGGAGTCTCGGTGAAGCTGATCCAGCTTGGTCCGGTAGACACCGAGATCTGGGATCGTCCCGACAACGACGAGCCCCGCTACCACGGCCCGAAGGTGGCACCCGGGGAAGTCGCGGCGGGCATCATCGCGGCACTGGACAGCGAGCGCTTCGAGCACTACCTGCCGGATCTGAAGGCCGTGGTCGACGCGAAGAACGCGGACCTCGATGCGTTCATCGCCGGCATGGCATCGCAATGAGAGCGCTGGTCTACGGGGTGCAGGCCGAGGACGTCGGGGTCCCCGAGCACGCGGGTCCGCTGGTACAGAACCTGGCCCGTACCCCCACGGCGTTGCGAGATGTGCCGGATCCCGTTCTGCTGCATGAGGACTGGGTGATTACCCGGCCGCTGTTGACCGGCATCTGCGGGTCGGACTCCAAGCAGATTCTGCTGGACTTCGGCGCCGACGATGCCGACAACGCCCTGGCCGCGTTCTGCTCCTTCCCGCAGGTGATGGGGCATGAAGTGGTCGCCGAGGTGGTCGAGCTGGGGCCGCGGGCCAGGGGCCTCGAGGCGGGGCAGCGGGTGGTGCTGAACCCGTGGCTGTCGTGCGGGCCCCGTGGCATCGCGCCGCCGTGCCCCGCCTGCGAAAGCGGCGACTACAGCCTGTGCTGGAGCTTCACCGACGGTGACATCAAGCCCGGCATTCACACCGGGGTGTCGGCCGATGTCACCGGCGGATACGCCGAGTTGATGCCGGCCCATGACAGCATGTTGTTTCCCGTTGCGGATTCGATGCCGGACGAGGCCGCGGTGTTCGCCGACCCGTTCTCGGTTTCCCTGCATGCGATCACCCGCCACCCACCGCCCCGTTCGGGCCGGGCCCTGGTGTACGGCGCAGGTTCGCTCGGCCTGTGCGCGGTCGCCATCTTGGGCGCCCTGTACCCGGACGTGGCGGTGGCGGTCGTGGCGCGGTTCGATGCTCAAGCCGAGCTGGCCCGACGGTTCGGTGCGGCCAAAGTCCTTGCGCACGAACCACGGTCGGTTCTCGTCGAGGAACTCGTCGCCTGGGGCGGCGGACGATTACGCCAACCGTTACTGGGCTTGCCAATGGCCTATCCCGGTGCCGTCGACGTCGTCTATGACACGGTGGGCAAGCCGGAGACATTCGAGGTCGGGGTGCGGGTGCTGCGCGCGCGGGGGACGCTGGTCAAGGCCGGGGTGCACGCGCCCGGCCGCTGGGAGTGGAGCCCGCTGTACTTCAAGGAGATCAGCTGGGTCGGCTCCAACGCCTTCGGCGTCGAGGAAGTCGACGGTCAGCGCAAGCATGCCATCGAGCACTACCTCGATCTGGTGACGGCCGGCCGCATCGATCTGCGGCCCATGCTCACGCACGCGTTCCGGCTGGAGCAGTGGCGGGAGGCGTTTCTGGCAGTAGCCGATCAGGGTGAAAGCGGTGCGGTGAAGGTGGCGATCGACCAGCGCTGAGCGTGCTTGCCCGGCGAGCGTGACTACGTCGGACGTGTCGCCTGGTAGTAGGTCAGCTGCCCGACGATCCGTTGCCGGTGGGAGGCGACTTCGGTGCAGTCGAAGCCCGCGTCGCGCAGCAACCGCGGGATCGCGTCGCCGAAGTTGCCCGCCGCGTGATGGTTGCGCCGGATGAGTCGCGACATCAGGCCCCCGCTGTGCGCGTCGCCGCCGATGTCCACCAGGTGCAGCCTGCCGCCGGGACGCAACACCCGGTAAATCTCCGCGGCCGCTGCGGTCTTCGCCTCGCTGTCCAGATGGTGCAGCATCATCGACGACAGCACCCGGTCGAACTCGCCGTCGGAATAGGGGAGCCGTTGGGCATAGCCCTGTTCGAAGCGAATCCGGCTCATCCCGGCCGCTTTTCGTTTCGCCACTTCCAGTATCCGTGGGTCCGGATCGGAGCCGGTGACGTCCGCCGAGGGGTGGGCGCGCTTGACTTCTAGTGCTAGATTGCCCGTACCGCAACCGATTTCCAATACGCGGTGACCATCGGAGATATCGGCCTGCGTAACGAGTCGCTGGTAGACGCCCTTGAACCCCATCAGGCGCGCGATCAGGTCGTAGGCCGGCAGGAACGCGTCATGACCGGTGGCCGGCAGGTAGTCATGCGGATGATGTTTGGTCATACGCTCCATGCTGAGCCATTGCTCGGCTGAGTAATTGGGTGATCGTTGCCGAAATTGGGACTATCTTTGGCCATATGACTCAGCCGGCCCGACTCGTCCAGCACCGCGGCGGCGTACCCGTTTACCGGTACCGGACCGGCCCGGACACACCCCCGGTGTCGATCGCCCGGCACGACGAGCTCGTCGAACCGCGGCCGCACATCCACGACTTTCCTGCGCTCTGGTACGTCGCCCGGACGGGAATGGTGTACGTGGCGGCGCCAGGCAAGGTGCTCGATCCGGGCCGGGTGGTTCCCGCGGAAGACGGGGTCGCTGTGTTCTTCGACCCGGCCGCCCTCGGCGAGGATGCGCGGTCGCCGTGGCCGGCCTGGCAAACCCACCCCCTGTTGTTCCCTTTCCTGCACGGGCAGTCGGGTGGCGTGCTCGCGCTGGAGGTGCCGGTGGCCCGGCGAGCGGCGTGGGATGACACGATCCGATCGATCGAAACGGAATTGACGCAGCGTCTGCAGGGCTACCGGCAGGCCGCGCTGGCGCATTTGACCCTCTTACTGATCGAACTGGCGCGTTTGGCCAGTGACGTGGTGGCCGATCTACGGCGTAGCGGGGAGCCGCTGCTGGCCGAGGTGTTCGAGGTGATCGACAGACGGCTCGGTGAGCCGCTGTCGCTGCGCGACGTCGCGGGTGAGGTAGGCATGACACCCGGGCACTTGACCACAGTGGTGCGCCGTCGCACCGGACGAACAGTGCAGGAGTGGATTATTGAACGCCGGATGGCCGAAGCGCGCGAACTGTTGACCGAGACCGAACTTCCCGTCGGTGAGGTGGCCAGGCGGGTCGGCATCGCCGATCCCGGGTATTTCAGCCGTTTGTTCAGCCGTACCCACGGTGGCACGCCCCGCCAGTGGCGTGCGCGGCAGAGCCGCTGATCGGTCGATCGGTCGGCCCGATGACGCCCTTGCGCCGCACCCGCTCGCCGCAATCGTTGACAGCCTTGTCGAACACTGTTCTAATCAGAACGCTGTTCGAAACGGGGGTGCGGGGATGCAGACGCCGGTGCTGCGGTACGGCGCCCTGGACCGCGCGCACCTGACCAAGCACCTGTGGCAGATGGCCAAGCGCGTGGGTGTGAAACAGGTGACGATCCGCGCCCTGGCGGCAGAGGCAGGCACGCGACCGTCGTCGGTGTACTACCACGTGCGCGACAAACGTGAACTGCTCGATTTGCTGATCGAATCGGTGCTGGCGCAGATCGAAGTGCCTCAAAAGGGTGGCTGGGAGTCCAAACTGGTTGCGCTCTACACCAACGCCTTCAAGGTGCTCATCGAGGTCCCGGGCATCGCGGGCCTGCTCCAGGAACACCCACACACCGCCGCGGCCACCGAGATGGATCGCGCCTCCCGCGCCATATTGCACCAATCCGGCTTGCCCAAAAGAGATTTCGAGGCGGCTCATGCCACGCTCTACGTGCACCTGCTGGGTTCGGTGCAGCTTGCACACCTGGGCGCCCTCGGCGACCGGACATTCAGCTACGGGTTGCGGGTGATTCTGAACGGACTGCGTAAGGAAATCAAATGACGGAAACCGCAATCGATCTGGCTCATCCGGACGTTTGGGCGTCGTCCTTCCCGGAGGGCCTGTTCGCGCAGTTGCGGGCCCGTGCGCCAGTGTTCCATCAACAACTCACCGATGACGTCAAGTCGGCGGTGGGCCGCGAGTTCTGGGTGTGCACCAAGCACGCCGACGTGGCCCGGGTGCATCGCGACTATGAATCGTTCACCGCCACAAGGGGTCCGCTCATCCAGGATGTGCCGCTCTTCGACGCTTACCCGGCAATCGTCAGCCTGGACCCGCCGGATCACACCATCCGTCGCCGAGTCATCACTCGTGCCTTCACGCCCCGCGCGGTAGCCAAGTTGGAGGACGGGATTCGCGCCAGGGCCGCCGCGATGGCCGGCGAGTTGCTGAACAACGGTGGCGGCGAGTTCGTCGATCTCGCCGCGGGGCTGCCGATCTCGGTGATCGGCGACATCGTGGGTATCCCCGAGGCGGACCGGCCGCGGGTTTTCGGCCTGATCGATCGGGTGTTGAAGAGCGCAGGGGCGCAGATGTCGGTTCCAGAGGGCGAGGACCTGATGCCGTTCATGGAGCTGTTCCAATACGCCAGCGAGTTGACGGCGCAGAAGCGGGCACATCCGGTCGACGACATCTGGAGCGCCCTGTGTACGACCGAGATCACCTCGGAATCCGGGGATAGCTTCCTGCTGCCGGCCAACGAGTTGGAGATCTTCTTCTTCATCCTCGGCTTGGCCGGCGCCGACACGACTCGCAATGCGCTGTGTGACGGCATCCGCGCATTCGTGGCCAACCCCGACCAGATCGCCGCCTATCGGTCCGATCCACAATCGCGTCCCACCGCGGTCGAAGAGGTGATCCGCTATTCCACGCCGATCATCTTCTGGGTGCGCGGGGCGACCAAGGACGTGCGACTTGGGGACGCGCTTATCCCGGAGGGTGCGCGGGTGGTCACCATGCTGCGCTCGGCGAACCGGGACGAGGACGTCTTCGCCGATCCTTACCGGTTCGACATCCGCCGGGATCCGAACCCACACCAGTCCTTCGGAGGCGGGGGTGCCCATCACTGCTTGGGCGCGATGCTGGCCCGCGCCGAGGTGCGGGCGGCACTCGACGAAATCCTGTTGCACACCAACAGGATCGAACTCGGCGAGCCCCAACTGCAGCTGCCCAATCTGTGCAACAACATGACCGTGTACGAGTCGCTGCCGATCGGCCTGAGTTAGAGCGTTTCGAGGTCCAGCCAGCGGTCGATGTCGAACCGGCCGTCTTGCGCGCGCAGGGTCGCGCCGCCGCGGCCGGGATAGTGAGCGGGGACGACGGCGGCTCCGGCGTGGACGGATTGGGTGAAAATGCGGTGCCGGGTTTCCGCGGCCGCGGCCGCGTCGACGTCGAAGGCGCAGGCGTCGAAGGGCCGGCGCACCTGCAGCGGGCTGTGGGTGAGGTCGCCGACGAAGACAGCCGGCTCACCCGCGTCCAGCCACAGCACCGAGGAACCCGGCGTGTGGCCCGGCGCCGGTCGCAGTCGCAGTGACGGGCTGATTTGGTAGTCATCCGACCACTGGACGAGCTGTCCCGCCTCATCGATGGGCAGGACGCTGTCCTCGAACACCAGGCGGTCAGCTTGCTGGCCGGCCTCCTCCTCCGCCGTGCGCGGCGGCTGGCGGGCCGCCCGCCCGTCCGGTTCGAAATGGCGGTAGTCGAGCGCGGGCACCAGGTACCGGGCGTTGGGAAATGTCGGGACCCAAACTCCGTTGTCCAGCAATGTATTCCACCCAACATGGTCGGAGTGGACATGGGTGTTGACCACCACGTCGACGGCGTTTCGGTCGATGCCCGCCTGTTGCAGGGTGGTCAGGAATGCGGTGTTCAGCCGGTTCAGCGGTGGCATCTGCGGACGGGTGCGGTCATTGCCGACGCCGGTGTCCACCACCACGGTGAGCCCGTCCACTTGGACCACCCAGCTTTGAATCGCGATGTGGCACTTCTCGGTGCCGGGATCGAAGAATTCGGGCACCAGCAAATCGGAGTTGTCGTGCCAGCCCGCCGCAGGTGTCCCCGGGAAGACGCGGGTAGGCAGGTCGAAGCGCAACTCCAAAACCCGCGTCAGGGTGGCACGACCGAGTTTCATCGGCACCTATGTTATGCGTGCGCGGCCGGATCGATCGTCTGCCCGGCACACGCCAGCGCGGCCGCGATGAACTCGTCGCGAGCCGCATCCGCCACCGTGCCGTCCCACGCCAGCACCACCTGGCTGGGCGCCAGGTCGTCGGCCGGCAGCACCCGCAGGTCGGGCCGTCGGTAGGAGTTCACCGTCGAGCGCGGTAACACCGCGAAACCTGCTCGCGCGGCAACCATTTCGAGCTTCTGCTCGACTCCGCTGACCGACGACTGCACGGCCTGGCGGCGCAGCGCCGGGCCGGCGACCGCGTACCACTCGGGCACCGATGCCGGATCTTGCAGCAGGCGCCGCGACGCCAGGTCCGCCAGCGATACCGATCGCCGCGCGGCCAGCGGGTCATCGGCGGGCAGCACCACGTCACGGGGTTCCTCCAGTAGCGGCGCGGTCGCCAGCCCGGAAAGGTCGAATGGAGAACGGGCGTACACCACCTGCGCATCGCCGCGGCGGATCACCTCGGCCTGCTCGCTCCAATTCACGGGCACGATCACCACCCGCCGCGCCGGATCGACCGCCTCGAAGGCGCGCGCCGCCGCGGTCGCCAGCAGGCCGGGCAACACACCGACGGTGACGACGATGGCGGGGGCTTCGCTCCGCGACAACCGTTGCCGCAGTGCCTGAACCTCCGTGAGCAGAAACCGGCCGTCTTCGAGGAGCCGCGACCCGGCGGCGGTCAGTGTGGTGCCACGGGTGTCCCGGTTGAGTAACTTGACGCCCAACTCGCGCTCGAGCGAGCGGATCTGGCGTGACAGCACCGGCTGGGCGATGTGCAGGCGTGCCGCCGCGCGGCCGAAATTGAGTTCCTCCGCTACCGCCACGAAGTAGCGCAGCTTGCGCATGTCCAGGTCGGTGGAGGTCATACCTAAAGGGTATCGCTCCGGGACGAAAAGAGTCTTGGACGAAACGAGGCGTCCGGCCCGACTCTGGATGCATGAGCTTGCGCAACCAACGCGTCCTGATCATCGGCGGGACGTCGGGCATCGGTCTTGCGGTGGCCGCGGCGGTCGCCGAGCAGGGCGCGACGCCCGTCGTCGCCTCGCGCCGCGCCTCGAGCGTCGAGCGCGCGCTGGCCGCACTGCCCGCCGGCGCACGCGGCGCCGCAGTCGATCTCGCCGACCTATCGTCCATCGAGCGGCTCGCCGACGAGGTGGGGCCCGTCGAGCATCTGGTCTACACCGCGGGCGAGCCGCTGGAGATGGTCCCGCTGGCGGGGCTGACGCCGGAGGTGATTCTTGGCTTCTATCAGACCCGTTTCGTCGGCGTGTGCAGCGCAGTGCGGGTCTTCGGCCCGCGCCTGCCCTCCGGCGGGTCGATCACGCTGACCAGCGGATCGGCCAGTGAGCAACCCGAATTCGGGCCGCTTCCGGTGAGCCTGTGTGGCGCGATGAACGCACTGACCGCCGCCCTGGCCGTCGAGCTCGCGCCGATACGGGTGAACGCCGTCGCGCCGGGCGTGGTGCGCTCGCCGCTGTGGGACACCATGGATGCTGCCGCCCGAGAGGGGATGTTCACCCAAGCGGCACAGGGGATTCCGCTGCACCGGATCGGGGAGCCCGACGAGGTGGCGCGGGCCTATCTGTACTGCATCGAGCAGGCCTATTCCACCGGGGCCGTGGTCAAGGTCGACGGTGGCAGCGTCCTTGTGTAGGTGTCACGTCCCTCAGGCGCCAGTGGTGCCGCCGTCGCAATCACTGGGCGGATTGAGCGCAGGAAGCGGTGGCAATGCCGCGGATGGCGGCCCGCACCCGTTCGGACACCGCGTCGGGGGACGCGGTGTCGAACTTGCCGTCCAGGTGCAGGAAGGCCAGACCGTGCACGAGGCTCCACAGGGCGTTGCTCGTGGCTTCGACGTCAGCGCTTGGGAAGCACGCTCGGGCGGCGCCACTGACGAGCTGCCAGATCGCGGCCGTGGCGGCGACCCGTTCGCTGTTGTCGCGCTCGCAGGGCTCACCGAACATCAATCGGAACAAGGCTGGGCGGCGCAGGGCGAACTCGACGTAGGCGAGACCCAGTTCCGCGAGATCCTCTGCGGTACTTGGCGAGGGGTTGGGGGCGGCCATGCAGTCCGCCAGTTCTCGATAGCCGACGGCGGCGACCGCGGAGACCAATGCGTCGCGGTCCTCATAGTGGCGGTATGGCGCGCCGGGCGACACGCCGGCGCGGCGTGCCACCGCGCGCAGCGACAGGCCGGCGGTGTTGCCGTCCTCCTCGAGGAGTTCGATCGCCGCGCGCACACATGCGGCGCGCAGGTCGCCGTGGTGGTATGTGGAACTCGGCATGAGCTAGGTCACACTCCCAGATGTAGACACTGCATACATCGCGGATTAATGTAAGCACTGTTTATCAGGATAGGTCAGTGGCCGGCGGTGTACCGCATCGGGTTCTGCCTCACATTCCGAGCAATCGCTCCTGCGAGCCCATTTGGAGGCGTCGTGAACTCAAATGCCTTTTCTCACAACCACATCGTCATTGTCGGCGCCGGATTCGGCGGACTCGCCGTGGCTATCCGGCTGCAGCAAGCCGGATTGAACAACTTTGTGGTGCTGGACCGCGCCGCGGACATCGGCGGCGTGTGGCGGGACAACACCTATCCGGGCGCTGCCGTCGACGTCCAGTGTCAGCTGTACTCGTATTCATCCGCGCTGAATCCACAGTGGCGCAACCTGTTCGCGAAACAACCGGAGATCTGGAATTACCTGCATGATGTGGTCCAGCGGTTCGGGTTACAGCCCCACCTGTTGCTCCACTGCGCCGTCGACAGGCTGGATTGGGATCGCGTCCAACAGCTTTGGCGAATCCAGACAGCGCAGGGAGAGCGGACCGCCAACCACGTCGTGATCGCCACGGGGGCGTTGGCGGAACCCAACATTCCGGAAATTCCAGGCATCGAACGGTTTGGTGGAGCGTCGTTCCATTCGGCCCGGTGGGACCACGGGATCGACCTCACCGGAGAACGCGTCGCGGTCATCGGAACCGGTGCGTCGGCCGCACAATTCATCCCGGCCTTACAGCCAACTGTCGGTCATATGACGGTATTTCAACGGACGCCCGCGTGGGTCTTACCGCGGCACGACCGCGAGATCAGTGTCCGCAAGCAGCAACTGCTTAGGGCTGTGCCCCCTCTGCAACGGCTACAACGGTTGCGCTTCTACCTCAAGCGCGAGCGACTTCTTCTGGGATTCCGTCATCCCGCATTTCAGAAACCGGCCGAGTTCCTCGCACGCAAGCATCTTTACGCACAAGTCAAGGACCCCGAACTGCGGGCGAAGCTGCTTCCCAGCTATCGGCTGGGCTGCAAACGCGTGCTGATCTCCGACGACTACCTGTCCGCACTCGCCAAGCCCAACGTCACCGTGATCACCGAAGGTATTCAGGCGATCACCCCGGACGGCATTATCGACGGCACCGGCACCGAACATCGTTTCAACACAATAATTCTCGGGACGGGATTCAAGACGGATCGGTTGCCGTTGACCGACCGCATCCACGGCGTCGACGGGACGAGCATGGCGGAGAGGTGGGCCGACAATCCCACCGCCTATCTGGGCACCACGGTCGCGGGCTTTCCCAACTGCTATCTGATCGCCGGACCCAACACCGGCCTCGGACACACATCGGTGCTGTACATGTACGAGTCCCAGGCCAACTACATTGCCTCGACGATCGGTTATGCGCGCGCACATTCCGTTGCCGCCCTCGAACCGACCGTCCAGGCGCAGGAGTCGTACACCGCCGAAGTGGATCGGCTCAGCGCCGGAACGGTGTGGTCGAGTGGCGGCTGCCGGAGTTGGTACTTGAACGCCAACGGCCGCAACACCAACCTATGGCCCGGCGGCACCCTCAGCTACCGGCGGCTGACGCGGCGGTTCGACCCCGACCATTACGTGTTGCGTGGCCGGCTCGCGCCCGCGCCGGCGTCACCGTGAGTTGCGGACGCCCATCAGCCCATTCGCAGGCATCGGCAGGAAGGCGAGGCCGCCGTGCTGGAAGTGATCGACAAAGGTGAAACCAGCGAAATGCACCCGTACCCCTTGCTATTCGTGCATGGCGCATGGCACGGGGCCTGGTGCTGGGACGAGTACTTCCTTGATTTCTTCGCCGGCCGGGGGTTTCGGGTCCTGGCCCCCAGCCTGCGAGGTCACGGTGCCAGTCCGGTCGAGAAATCCGTCCGGATGTGCTCTATTTCGGAATTCGTCCGCGATGTGGCCACGGTTGCGCAGCGGCTGCCGCGGCCGCCGGTGCTGGTGGGGCATTCCATGGGCGGGTTCGTCGTGCAGAAGTACCTGGAAAGTCACGATGCGCCGGCCGCGGTGCTGATCTCCTCGGCGCCGCCACGTGGCCAACTCGGCTCCCTGATCCGCTCGCTCCGCCGGCATCCCTGGCGTTCAACGAAATTCGCGATAACGGCAAACCCCGCCGACCTGTGCGGATCCCCTGCGGGTACCCGGGAGATGTTCTTCGGCCGCCGCGCTCCCGACCATCTCGTCCAGGTCACCGTCGCGCGGCTTCAGCCGGACAGCATGCGGGCCATGTTCTTCGACATGGTGACCGGCGATCTGGTGGACACGAGAAAGATCAACACACCGATGCTTGTCATGGGCGGGCCAAACGACCAAATCTATTCGGCCCGGGACATCGGCCGTACCGCCGAGGCCTATCGGACGTACCCGGTGTTCATCCCGCACGCGGGGCACGACATCATGCTGGAGCCGGGATGGAGTACGGCGGCCGAGACGATCGAGTCCTGGCTTGGTCAACATGGGCTCTGAGCTCGTCCCGTTTCGACGCCCAATCGGAAACGCCGCTGCCGCAAGGCGCTCGACCCCGCGACGTGAAACGCGGGTATCGGTCGGCGCAGAGAGCGCTCTGGACAGACGGCATCGCTATGCCGGGAACGAGATTCCCGAGACACGGTCCTTCGACGGTCCCGCCCGGGCGATCAAATTCTCGGGTCGACCATCGCTTTTGATGATCGCGGCACTCATGACGTCAAGGGCGTACCGGGCCGCTAGTTCGTCATGGCAGTGCGCAACACCGGGTGCCGACACCAATGGGCACCGCGGCGAGCAACGGCACCGAAACGCGTTGAGGTGCATCTGGTTTCAACTTGATGCTCACTATCTGTCCGGGATCGACCACACAAAAGGAGACCGATGAATGTGAACGAAGTTCTGGAGGGAGTGGGGTGGACGGGTCTGATGACCGCGTACAGCCGTGCGCATGAGTCGCTGCGGAAAGACCGAATGTTCGACGATCCGCTTGCCGCGGCGGTCGTTACGACCGCGAACGGGATCGGGTCTGCAACCGACGAGCAATTGCCGCGCCTGGGACCGGCAACAAACGACGGTTCGTCGAGTCTGTGGAACTTGTTCAGCTTCTATTTCGCACACCGCACGGTCTTTTACGACAACCGTGTGCTGAAGGCGATCGACGCGGGGTGCCGACAGATTGTCCTCTTGGGCGCAGGATTCGACGGTCGTGCATTTCGGTTGGGGCTGCCCGGGGACGCCACCGTATTCGAGATAGATCAGGCATCGGTGCTTGGTTTCAAAGAGCGGGTCCTGCTGCAGCACAGTCTTATTCCCAGCTGCTCTCGGGTGCCGCTATCGGCCGATCTTCGGCAGGAGATCGGGGGCCCACTGATAGCCGCCGGATTTCGACCGGATCAACAAACGCTGTGGATCGCAGAGGGGCTGCTGATGTATTTCACCCAGGCGGAGGCCGATCGGCTGCTCGACCGTGTCTCAGCTTTGTCAGCCGCCGGAAGTCATTTCATCAGTGAGTATTTCACTACCCAATGGGACTTCGAGGACGTCAACTACGAACTGTTGGACGAAAAAGACCGGGCGGTCTGGGACCTGCTGACGTGGGAATTTCCCAGCGATCCGGTGGCCCAGAAGCCCGGAGATTGGCTCGCATCGCACGGGTGGCAGATCCGCAGCTGCACGACGGTCGGCGAATTCGGCCGCGCTGCTCGTCGCGAAGTGCCACCGCAGTTTGCGACGGCGGACGGCCCAGACATCTGGCTGTTCGACGGCACCAAAGGTGCCGGTTGAGGTTTGAGCGCGACCCAGCCAACTTCATTCGAATCAGTCAGGAGAAGATCGTGAATACCGTTTTTGAGCCGCGATACGACGTCATCGTGTGCGGCGCTGGCTCGTCGGGATCGGTGGTCGCCGGTCGGTTGGCCGAGAATCCCGACATCAAGGTCTTGCTGTTGGAGGCCGGTGGCAACGACGACGTCCCCAGCGTGACCGATGCAACGCAATGGCCGGCCAACCTGGGCAGCGAACGCGATTGGGGCTTCATGTCCGATCCGGACCCGCGGTTGCACGGACGGGCGATCCCCTTCTCGATGGGCAAAGTGCTCGGCGGCGGGTCCAGCATCAACCTGATGATCTGGGCGCGGGGACACCGCGATGATTGGGATCACTACGCTGCCGAGGCCGGTGAACCGGCCTGGGATTACGAGTCAACCCTCGAGCTGTACCGCCGGATCGAGGATTGGCAGGGTAGCGGTGAGCCCGGTCATCGAGGCCGGGGCGGGCCGGTGTTCGTCCAACCGGCGCCCAATGCGCATCCCCTCGCCGCGGCAACGTTGGAAGCGGCCAGGGCGCTGGGGATTCCGACTTACCAAAGCGCCAACGGCCGCCTGATGGAAGAGACTCGCGGCGCGGCCATCACCGACCTGCGCTGGCGTGACGAAAGGCGTCTATCGGTCTTTCGCACGTACACCGCTCCGCACCAAGAACAATCGAACCTGACCGTGGTACCGCACGCACTGGTCACCCGTGTGATCTTCGACGGCAACCGGACCACTGGTGTCGAGGTGGTCCACGCCGGCGAGGTTCACCGGGTGGCCGCGGCGGCCGAGGTCGTACTGTCGCTCGGTGCCATTCACACCCCAAAGGTCCTGATGCAATCCGGTATCGGCGACGCGGGCGAATTGCGTCGCGTCGGCGTCGACGTTCGCGAGAACCTGCCCGGGGTCGGGCGCAATCTGCAGGACCACTTCGGTTTCGACTGCGTGTGGGAATTACCCGAAACCATACCGGGCAGCGTTCAGGTGGGATCGGCATTGTTCTGGGATTCCGGAGCCGCCGATCTCGGGGGACCGGACCTGTTCGCATGTTCTGGGGCCTTTCCCAAGGCCACCGTGGAGAACGCCGCGAAATTCGCCCTACCGCACAGCGGTTGGACTCTGTTCGGTTCACCGACTCACCCCAAGAGCCGGGGTCGGCTTCGGCTGACCGGCGGTGATCCGACCGATCCCATCAGGATCGAAGCCAATGCCCTGTCGGAGCCCGAGGACCTCAAATCAGCGATCACCTGCGTCGAAATGCTGCGCGAGATCGGCAACTCCCGGGAGCTTCGTCCTTTCGTGGCGCGCGAGGTCATGCCGGGCGACCTCACGGGGGCCGAGTTGGAGACTTTTCTGCGCAACGCAGTCACCACCTATTGGCACGAATGCGGTACGGCGAAGATGGGCCGCGATTCCATGTCCGTGGTCGACGGACACCTCAAGGTCTACGGAGTCGAAGGCCTGCGCGTTGCCGACGCGTCCATCCTTCCTCGCATCACCGTTGCCAACACCATGGCACCGTGCGTCGTCATCGGTGAACGGGCCGCGGATTTCATTCGTGCCGAGCATCGAGTGTGAATTCAGCCCCGACCAAGCGTCGCGGGATTCACACTCGCCAGGGCCCTGCACACCCGGCGAGCCGGCGCGGATCAGTTGGCGCGCAGGTAGCTGTACACCCCGGCGAAATTGCGGTTGACCTCCTCAGGCACCGGCACCGGGCCGCCGAGTGCCCTTGCACCCCAGGCGATCTGCGCGGTTCGCTCGACCAGCGCGGTGATGTGCAGGGCTTTGTCCGGTCGCGGACCGACCGCCACCAGCCCGTGGTTGGCGATCAGGGCCGCGCCGCGACCCTCCAGCGCCTTGACCGCGTTCGTGCCGACATCGGGTGTGCCGGAGGCGGCGTACTCGGCACACCGCACGTCACCGCCGCAGTACACCGCGAACTCGTCGATGCACGCCGGGATCGGCTGATGCGCGACCGCGAACATGGTGGCCCAGACGGGGTGGCTGTGGATGACGCTGGCGATGTCGTCGAAGGCGTGATAGCACGCCAGGTGCAACTGCATCTCCGTCGACGGCATGCGGCCGTCCTTGGCTTGCAGCACAGCGCCTTCCGGGTCGACCAGGACGAGGTCGTCGAGCGCCATGTCGGCGTAGTCGACCGATGACGGCGTGATCACCAAGTTGCCGTCGGAGCGCCTCGCCGAGATGTTGCCGGCGGTACCCTCCACGAGGCCGCGGCGCAGCATGTCCTTGGCCGCCGCCAGTACTGAGTGTTCGGCGTTGTCCACAAACTTCACGAGCCCAGCACCTCCGGGTTGACGATATGGGCGGGCGTCTCATCAGACAGCAGTGCCGCCAAGTCGTCGGCAACCATCTGTGCCTGCCGGGCTTCAGTGTTCCACGTGGCGCCGCCGATGTGCGGCGTCAGGACCACGTTGGCCATCTGGGTCAGGGGGTGGTCGGTGGGCAGCCACTCGCCGGCGAAGTGGTCCAGCCCGGCCGCGGCCACCTTGCCGCTGCGCAACGCCTCGACGAGGGCGTCGGTGTCGTGCAGCTGAGCCCGCGCGGTGTTGAGGAAGACGACGCCATCGCGCATGGCGGCAAACTGCTCGGCGCCGATCATCCCCACGGTGTCGTCGGTGACAGGCGCATGCAGCGAGACGACATCGGCCTCGCCGAGCAACTCGGCGAGACCGTGCGAGGCCCTGTCGTTGTAAGGGTCGTGGGCGATGACCCGCAGGCCCAATCCGGACAATCGCCACGCGGTGGCCCGGCCCACCGCACCGAGACCCACCAGGCCGGCAGTGAGGCCGGCGATCTCCCAACTCCGGAAGCGCTGATACGGAATGGTGCCGTCCCGAAAGATGTTGCCTGCGCGCACGTCCGCGTCCGCGGTCAGCAGGCCGCGGGTGGCGGCCAGCAGGAGCGCCACCGTCATCTCGGCGACCGCGTCGGCGTTGCGCGCGGGTGTGTTCAGCACCGGGATGCCGGCCGCCGTGGCCCCCGGGATGTCGACGTTGTTCGGGTCGCCGCGGGTTGACGCGATGGCCCGCAGGCCCAGCTCGAAGACCGGTCCTTTGACCGAATCACTCTCTACCACAACGATATCGGTGCCTTCGGCGGCGACCCGCTCGGCCAGTTGTTCGGCCGTGTAGATGCGCAGCGGCGTGTGCTCAATCCAAGGGTCATAGATCACATCGGCCAATTGCCGAAGCTTGGCAAAGCCTGGTCCCCGCAGCGGGGCGGTCACCAGGGCGCGTGGTCGAGACGTCACGAATGCCAATGCTGGCGTACCGTTGCGCCCGTGTCACGCGCAGACGTCACAATCGGCATCGACGTCGGCACCACCGCGGCCAAGGCGGTCGCGGCCGACGAGAACGGTCGCGTGCATGCGCGGGCACGGATTCCGCACCAGCTTCGGGTGCCGGCCCCCGACCGTCTCGAGCACGACGCCGACGAAGCCTGGCGACGGGGCCCGGTGGCCGCGCTCGAAGGGCTGAATCTGCCTGCGAACACGAAGGTTAAGGCGATCGCGGTCTCGTCCATGGTGCCTTCGCTGACCGCTGTCGACTCAAGCGGGCATCCGTTGACGCCAGGACTGCTCTACGGCGATGTGCGGGGCCGGGTTCCCGAGGCCGCCGCCCAACCGCTTCCCGCGGTCGGCGAGGCGGTCGAGTTCCTGCGCTGGACGGCCGCAGCGGCGCCCGGTGCGGCCGGGTACTGGCCGGCGCCCGCCGTCGCCAACCACGCGTTGGCTGGGGAACCGGTCATCGACTTCGCCACCGCCATCACCTCCCTGCCGTTGTTCGACGGCACCGGGTGGAACGCCGCGGCCTGCGCGGATTGCGGTGCCACGGTCGAGCAGATGCCGCGGGTCGAAACCTTCGGTACACCGATCGGGCGGGTGCCGGGCTCGGGTGCGGTGCTGGCAACGGGCGCCATCGACGCTCTGTGCGAGCAAATCGTGGCGGGTGCGGATCAGGACGGTGACGTGCTGGTGTTGTGTGGCACCACGCTGATCGTCTGGACGACGATCGCCGCGCCGCGGCAGGTGCCGGGATTATGGACGATTCCCCACACCGCCGTAGGCAAGAGCCAGATCGGCGGGGCCAGCAACGCTGGCGGTATGTTCCTGGGCTGGGCGGATCGTGTTGTCGCGCAGGCTGATCCGGCCACAGCCGACCCGCGGCGCGTGCCGGTGTGGTTGCCTTACGTCCGCGGCGAGCGGACCCCGTTCCACGATCCCGACCGCCGTGCGGTGCTAGACGGAGCGGACCTCACTCATGATGCCGCTGCACTGCGGCGGGCCGCCTACGAAGCGTCCGCCTTCGTCGTCCGGCAAATTTTGGAACTGAGCGGTGCGCCGGTGCGTCGCATCATCGCTTCCGGCGGCGGCACCCGGTTACAGCCGTGGATGCAGGCCATCGCCGACGTCACCGCCCGGCCGGTAGAGCTGTCCGCGGTGGCAGAAGGAGCGGCGCTGGGGGCGGCTTACCTGGGCCGGATGGCGCTCGGGCTGGAATCCACCATCGCCGACGCGGCACGGTGGGTGTCGGTGCAGCGGGTGGTCGAGCCCCGTCCGGAGTGGGTGGGTCCCGTCAAGGACCGCTATCGCCGATTCCTCGAACTCAGCGGATCGAGGTTGGCATAGCGACAAGCCAGCGACAAGCCGACGATTTGGGTGGCGCGCTTCCCGGCGTGTGGTTCTACGCTTATGCAATGACTGACCACGACCAGAACGCCGCCCGTCGA
Organism: Mycobacterium asiaticum; assembly: GCF_001673635.1. Classification (GTDB taxonomy): domain Bacteria; phylum Actinomycetota; class Actinomycetes; order Mycobacteriales; family Mycobacteriaceae; genus Mycobacterium; species Mycobacterium asiaticum_C. Next base: position 137,452 of record NZ_LZMH01000069.1, on the reverse strand, counting down.
GAGATCGCAGACGCCTTGCTTGCCGCGTTGGAGCGTCGGCATGAGGTCGCCGACGCGATAGTGGAGGCCAAGGACAAGCCCGCCGCGGTCGAGGCGATCGTCAAGCTGCTCGGCACCTCTCATCTGGCGGCCGAAGCCGTCATGAGTATGTCGTTCGACCAACTCACTCAGGACGCCCGCGCCAAGATCCTCGCCGAGCTCGACGACCTCAACAAGCACCTCAGCTTCAACCTCAACGAGCGTCCGGCGAGCTCGGGGGAGACGCTCGAACTGCGTTCCTTCTCCGCGGTCGAGGACCGCGACATCTTCATCGCCCGCACCGAAGAGATCAAGGCGGCCGGCGACGGGTCGGGCGCGCCGGCGGGCGACATCGACGACGAAATCGCCAAGGCGCTCAAGCGTTTGCACGACGAGGAAGCCGCCTGGTTCGTGGCCGTCGACTCCGGGGAGAAGGTCGGCATGGTGTTCGGCGAACTGTTGAACGGCGAGGTGAACGTCCGGATCTGGATCCACCCCGACCACCGCAAGAAGGGCTACGGCACCGCGGCACTGCGCAAGTCCCGCTCGGAGATGGCGTGGGCCTTCCCGGCGGTGCCGATGGTGGTCCGTGCCCCGGCCGCTAATCCCGGATAGCGGTGATGGTGACGATGTTGCGCAGCTGGCCCAGCTCGTCGCCGTCCGGGAAGTCGCACCCGTAGGCGGCGTACAACTCCCGCCGCGGCCGGGTGCTGACCTGCCAGCCCTTGCCGCCGAGGTAGTCGATCACGTTGCTGCGTTCGCCGTCGTAGAACAGTCCCGAGAAGTCGATGTCGCAGCCCAGGTTGGCCCAGCGATCGCTGAACTCCTGGGCGCGCTGTGACATCGGAACGTCCGAGTCGGGGTGGAACTCGGTCGCCAGTCTGCTGCCGGGCCCGCTGAGTTCGGTGATGTTGTCGAAGAGGCGGTCCTGGGCGTCGGGGGGCAAGTACATCAGCAGCCCCTCGGCGCTCCACGCCGTGGCCCGCGACGGGTCGAATCCGGTGCGCCGCAACGCCGCCGGCCAGTCGTCGCGCAGGTCGATGCTGACCGCCTTGCGGTGCGCCGACGGGGAGGCGCCCAGCGCCGACATGGCGGAGTTCTTGAATTCGATCACTTTCGGCTGGTCGACTTCGTAGACCACGGTGCCGCGCGGCCAGGACAGCCGGTAGCTGCGCGCATCCAGCCCGGCCGCCAGGATCACAGCCTGGCCGACGCCGGCCCGGGCGGCGTCGAGGAAGAAGTCGTCGAAGAAGCGGGTGCGTATCGCCATCGAATCGGCCATCAGGCGCAGCTCCCGTGCGCGGGTTTCGTCGCTGGTGACCTCGGGCACCTGGCCGTTGACCAGGCGGGTGAAGAAGTCCAGACCGACGGCCCGCACCAGGGGCGCCGCGAACGCATCGTTGATGATCGGGTTGTCCTGTTCGGAGGCAACCGCGCGGGCGGCGGCCACCATCGTCGCGGTGGCGCCCACGCTGGACGCCAAATCCCAGGTGTCCCCGGAGGATCGTTGTGACTCAAACGAGGTCATGGCTTGTGCTCCTTCACAACCGCTCTGCACTCAGATAAACCACTTCGCCGAACGGGGCATCGTCGCCCTCGGCCGGCACCAGCCCGTGTCGGGCGAACAGCTCCGCGTTGCGCTCGCTGGCGGTCTGCCAGCCGTGCGCGGCCAGATAGGTTCCGGCGTCCGTGCGATCGTCGAAATACACCAGCGCGGCCATGTCGAAATCCAGGCCGTGGCTGCGCCACCGGTCGTTCTGCCGCTGCATGCGGGTGCGCAACTCGTCCTTGTTGAGCTCGTTGATGTCCAGCAGGCCCTCGGTGGCGAACCGGCTGTCGGGCACGCTCAGCGCGGTGACCTGGTCGAGCAGCCGGTCCTGGGCCTCGGCCGGCAGGTAACCCAGCAGGCCCTCGGCGATCCAGGCGGTGCGCTGGGCGGGGTCGAATCCGGCTTCGCGCAGTGCGGCAGGCCAGTCGTCGCGCAGGTCGACGGCCACCGTGCGTCGGTTCGCGGTCGGCTCGGCGCCCAGCTGGGACAGCGTGGCGGTCTTGAACTCGATGACCTGCGGCTGGTCCACCTCGAACACCGTGGTGCCCGTCGGCCAGGACAGCCGGTAGGCGCGGGAATCCAGCCCCGCCGCCAGAATCACGGCCTGCCGGATGCCGGCAGCGCTCGCGTCGGCGAAGAAGTCGTCGAAAAACCGGGTCCGGATGGCCATGGCGTTGGCGAAATGCCTGGTGCCGGTGGCCGTTTCCTCGTCCAGATCGGTCAGGTCCAGCTCACCGGTGGCCAGCCGGGAGAAGAAGTCGACGCCGACCGCGCGGACCAGCGGCTCGGCGAAGTTGTCCGTGGCGACCGCCGCCGCACCCTGGCTGTCCCGGGCGGCCACTGCGCGTGCCGCGGCGACCATGGTGGCCGTCAAACCGACGCTGGACGCCAAATCCCACGTGTCGCCCTCGTACCGCGCGCTGCCTATCTGGGTCATCGATGTGCTCCCGGAAACCAGTTCTGTTATTTAGCAAATATAACGAGCTATCAAGACTGTACGCCCACCCTGGCAGGGCCGGTGCGTACCAGCTGTTAGTCTCGTACACGGTTTGACGCGCGACGGCGTACGTCCTGGCCTGCTGGGTGTTGGGCACGTGACGCGGGGTGAACCCAGGACTGATCAGAAAATGGACCCAGCCGGCCGAACCGGTTGGCATGCCGCGACCAGAGTTCGGCTGCGCAGGAGGAAGAGTGCTTTCGGCTTTCATCTCATCGCTGCGAACAGTGGACCTGAGACGGAAGATCCTTTTCACACTGGGCATCGTCGTGCTCTACCGCGTGGGGGCCTCGTTGCCGTCGCCCGGTGTCAACTTCCCCAACGTGCAGCAGTGCATCAAAGAGGCCAGCGGCGGCCAGGCCGGCCAGATCTATTCGCTGATCAACCTGTTCTCGGGCGGCGCGCTGCTCAAGCTCACGGTGTTCGCGGTGGGTGTGATGCCCTACATCACCGCGAGCATCATCGTGCAGCTGCTCACCGTGGTGATCCCGCGCTTCGAAGAGCTACGTAAAGAAGGTCAGGCCGGTCAGGCCAAGATGACGCAGTACACGCGTTACCTGGCGATCGCGTTGGCGGTATTGCAGGCCACCAGCATCGTCGCGCTCGCCGCCAACGGCGGGCTGTTGCAGGGCTGCTCGCTGGACATCCTGTCGAACCAGACCATCTTCTCCGAGATCGTCATCGTGCTGGTGATGACGGCCGGTGCCGCCCTGGTGATGTGGATGGGCGAGCTGATCACCGAACGGGGCATCGGCAACGGCATGTCGCTGCTGATCTTCGTCGGTATCGCCGCCCGCATTCCGGCCGAGGGCAATCAAATCCTGCAGAGCCGCGGGGGGATGATCTTCGCCGCGGTGTGCGCGGCCGCGCTGGTGATCATCGTCGGTGTGGTGTTCGTCGAGCAGGGACAGCGCCGGATCCCGGTGCAGTACGCCAAGCGCATGGTCGGGCGGCGGATGTATGGCGGCACGTCGACGTATCTACCGCTCAAGGTGAACCAGGCCGGCGTTATCCCGGTCATTTTCGCGTCGTCATTGATCTACATTCCGAATCTGATCACCCAGCTTGTTCGGAGCGGTAGCGGCGGTGGCGGCCACAGCTGGTGGGACAAATTCGTCGGCAGTTACCTTTCGGACCCGAGTAATCCGGTGTACATCGCGATCTATTTCGGGCTGATCATCTTTTTCACGTACTTCTACGTTTCGATCACCTTCAATCCCGACGAGCGCGCCGACGAGATGAAGAAGTTCGGCGGCTTCATTCCCGGTATTCGCCCCGGTCGCCCCACCGCCGATTACCTGCGCCATGTATTGAGCCGAATCACCCTGCCCGGGTCGATCTACCTTGGTGTGATTTCGGTGTTGCCGAATGTCTTTTTGCAGATGGGCAACAGCGGCGGCATCCAGAATCTACCCTTCGGGGGTACCGCGGTTTTGATCATGATCGGCGTCGGATTGGATACGGTCAAACAGATCGAGAGTCAGCTCATGCAGCGCAACTATGAAGGGTTCCTCAAGTGAGAGTGGTATTGCTTGGGCCGCCGGGGGCGGGCAAGGGCACGCAGGCCCAGAAGCTGGCCGAGAAATTGGGAATCCCGCAGATCTCCACCGGCGAGCTGTTCCGCAGCAATATCCAGGAAGGCACCAAGCTCGGCCTCGAGGCCAAGCGGTATCTGGATGCCGGTGACCTGGTGCCGTCCGAGCTGACCAACGAGCTCGTCGACGACCGCCTCGACGACCCGGACGCCGCCAACGGCTTCATCCTGGACGGCTACCCCCGCTCGGTCGAGCAGGCCAAGGCACTGCACGAAATGTTGCAGCGCCGCGGCACCGACATCGATGCGGTGGTGGAGTTCCGGGTGTCGGAGGAGGAGTTGCTGGAGCGGCTCAAGGGCCGTGGCCGCGCGGACGACACCGAAGAGGTCATTCACAACAGGATGAAGGTCTACCGCGACGAGACCGCGCCGCTGCTGGACTACTACCGCGACGAGCTCAAGACCGTCGACGCCGTCGGTACCCTGGATGAGGTGTTCGCCCGCGCATTGCAAGCTCTGGGCAAGTAACCGTGGGTGCGCTGGCACGGCTGCGTAGCCGGAGAGTCGTGCCGCAGCGCACTGCCGGAGAGCTGGATGCGATGGCCGCGGCGGGTTCCGTCGTCGCCGCCGCCCTGCAAGCCGTACGAACCGCCGCGGTCGCCGGCGTGTCCACGCTGGCCCTCGACGAAATCGCGGAGTCGGTGATCCGCGAAGCGGGCGCGACCCCGTCGTTCCTGGGCTATCACGGCTACCCGGCATCGATCTGCAGTTCGGTGAATGACCGTGTGGTGCACGGCATTCCGTCGGCCGCCGAGGTTCTGGTACCCGGTGACCTGGTGTCCATCGACTGCGGCGCGGTGCTGGACGGCTGGCACGGTGACGCCGCCGTCACATTCGGCATCGGCGATCTCATCCCGGCCGATGCGGCCCTTTCCGCGGCGACCAGGGAGTCGCTGGAAGCCGGAATCGCGGCAATGATCATCGGCAACCGGTTGACCGACGTCGCCCACGCCATCGAAACGGGCACGCGGGCCGCTGAAGTTCGCTACGACCGCGCGTTCGGGATCGTCGAGGGGTACGGCGGGCACGGTATCGGGCGGCAGATGCACATGGACCCGTTCCTGCCCAATGAGGGTTCGCCTGGGCGGGGCCCGCTGCTGGCGGCCGGGTCGGTGCTGGCCATTGAACCGATGCTGACGCTGGGGACGGGCAAGACGGTCGTTCTCGATGACGAATGGACGGTGACCACGGCCGATGGGTCGCGCGCCGCGCATTGGGAGCATACGGTTGCGGTAACCGAGGACGGTCCGCGCATTCTGACCGTTTGAACCACCCACTTACTCGCCTCGTGCTTGTAGGGCAGGAGGTGATCGGGTGGCTCGTTTGGGTGACACCGAGGCGGCTGAAGCCGCCCTGATGAAGGCGCTCTACGACGAGCACGCCGGGGTCTTGTGGCGCTACGCGTTGCGGTTGACCGGGGGTGATGCCAGTCACGCCGAGGACGTCGTGCAAGAGACGTTGGTGCGGGCCTGGCAACATCCGGAGGTCGTCAGCGACACAGAGCGTTCGGCGCGGGCATGGTTGTTCACCGTGGCCCGCAACCTGATCATCGACGACCGGCGCAGCGCGCGGTATCGCAACACCGCCGGATCGATCGACGACACGAATGTTCCGGAGCATTCCAGCCCGGACGAGGTGAACGCGGCCCTGGACCGGCTGCTGATCGCCGATGCGATGACGCAACTTTCCGCCGAACATCGTGCCGTGATCGAGCGGTCCTACTACCGTGGCTGGACCACCACACAGATAGCCAACGACCTGGGGATCGCGGAGGGGACCGTGAAGTCGCGCCTGCACTACGCAGTGCGGGCGCTGCGCCTGACCCTGCAAGAACTTGGAGTCACGAGGTGACAGGACATGAATGACGTGAGGACGCACCATTACGCGACCTGGGATGCCGCGTATGTGCTGGGTTCGCTGTCGGCCCTCGAGCGGCGTGAATTCGAAGCGCATCTGGCGGAGTGCCCGTCGTGCCGGGCGGCGGTCGCCGAGCTGAGCGGCGTTCCGGCCCTGCTCTCGCAATTGAGCCGGGAGGACGTCGCAGCGATCGACGAGTCCGGCCGTGCGCCGGAGATCTCGCCGCGCCTGCTGCCGTCGTTGCTGCAGACGGTGCGCTGGCGGCGCCGCCGCACCCGGGTGACGGCGTGGGTGGCCGGGGCCGCGGCGGCCGTCGTGCTGGGCCTCGGTGTGCTGGTGGGCGTGCAGGGTGATGTGTCGCTGCATCCGCACCCGGGAACCGCGTCGGCGCAACCGATGGCCCAGGTTGGCACCCAACTGCTGACGTCGACGGTTTCGGTCACCCGTCAGCACTGGGGGACGTTCATCCACCTGCAGTGCTTCTGCCTGGCCCCACCGGATGCGCACCACGACACCCTGGCCATGGTGGTCGTGGGACGTGACGGCAGCCAAACCCGGCTGGCGACCTGGGTGGCCGCGCCCGGCCATACCGCGAACCCGGCCGGCAGCATCGCCACCCCGATCGACCAGATCGCGTCGGTCCAGGTGGTCGCCGCTGACAGTGGCAAGGTGTTGCTGGAACGTTCGCTTTAATTGGTGCGTGACCGATTCCGCCAAGCGCGATCCGATCGCCGCAGCGCGCGACAACTGGGAGCGGGCCGGCTGGGGTGACGTCTCGCAGGGCATGGTGGCGGTGACGTCGGTGATGCGTGCCCACCAGATCCTGCTGGCGCGCGTCGAGAACGCCTTGCGGCCCTACGATTTGAGCTTCTCCCGGTACGAGTTGTTGCGGCTGCTGGCCTTCAGCCGCACCGGTGCCCTGCCGATCACCAAGGCATCGGATCGGCTGCAAGTGCACGTCACCAGCGTCACCCATGCGATCCGCCGGCTCGAGGCCGACGGCCTGGTGCAGCGGGTGCCCCATCCCACCGACGGCCGGACCACGCTGGTGCAGATCACCGAGTTGGGCCGCTCGACGGTGGAGGACGCGACGGTCACGCTGAACGAACAGGTCTTCGCCGATATCGGTATGGGCCCCGACGAGTCACAGGCGCTGGTGTCGTCGATCGAGACGCTGCGACGGCATGCGGGGGATTTCTAGACCGCCCGCCGAGCGCACCCTGACGCCGAGCGTCACGCCAGAGCGACGCTCGCGGTCGACAGCCACGCTGGCGTGACGCTCGGCATCAGGACAGGCGGGACGCGTGGCGCTCAGGACCCGCGCAGCGTCTCGATGATCGCGCTGAAGTCCTTGTCACCGTGGTCCGCGGCGAATTTGGCGTAGATCTCGGCGGCATGGGTGCCCAGTGGTGCGATCGACCCGGTGGAGGCGACCGCATCCATCGCCAAGCCCAGGTCCTTGTTCATCAGCACCGTCGCGAATCCGGGCCGGAAATCATTGTTGGCCGGCGACGTCGGAACCGGGCCGGGCACAGGACAATTGGTGTGCACTGCCCAGCAGTTGCCGGTGGCGCCGGTGATGACGTCGAAGAGGGACTGCGCCGACAGTCCGAGCCTCTCGGCCAGGACGAACGCCTCGCCGATGGCGATCTGCTGCACGGCGAGCACCATGTTGTTGCAGACCTTGGCGGCCTGGCCGGCGCCGGCCGCGCCACAGTGAATGATCTTGCCCGCCATGGGCTCCAGCACCGGCCGCGCGCGCTCGAGTGCCGCCCCGTCGCCGCCGACCATGAACGCCAGCGTCCCGGCCACCGCACCCTTTACTCCGCCGGAAACGGGAGCGTCGATCTGCGCCATGCCGTGTTCTTCGGCCAGCGCGTGCACCTCGCGCGCGTCGTTCACCGAGATGGTGGAGCTGTCGATGAACAACGCACCGGATGGCGCGGCCGGCAGCACGTCGGCGTAGCAGCGTTTGACGACTTCGCCGTTGGGCAGCATGGTGATCACGATGTCGGCCTCGGCCACCGCTTCCGGGGCGCTGCCGAACACCGCCGCGCCGCGCTCGGCTGCGGTGTCCGCGGCGGCCGGCACGGGGTCGTAGCCCCGCACGATATGGCCCGCCTCAAGCAGATTCGCTGACATCGGCCCGCCCATGTGGCCTAGTCCCAGGAAAGCGACCTTCAGCGACAACTCTGGCCCGCCCTTCTATGCGCTGGCGCGAAACCGGGTGGCTTCGGCCCGGCCGATGACCACTCGCATGATCTCGTTGGTCCCTTCCAGGATTCGGTGCACCCGCAGATCGCGCACGATCTTCTCCAGACCATACTCGCGCAGGTACCCGTAGCCGCCGTGCAGCTGCAGCGCCTTGTCGGCGACCTCGAAACAGGTGTCGGTGACATAGCGCTTGGCCATCGCGCACAGCTCGACCTTATCGGCGGCGTCCTCGTCGAGGGCATTTGCCGCCCGCCACAGCATCATTCGCGAGGTCTCCAACCCGGTGGCCATGTCGGCCAGGGTGAAACGCACTGTGGGTTCGTCGAGCAGGGCCGAGCCGAACGCCTGGCGCTCCCGCACGTAGGCGCCCGCCTTGTCGAAGGCGGCCTGCGCGCCGCCCAGCGAGCACGCCGCTATATTGAGCCGTCCGCCGTTCAGCCCGTTCATCGCGATGCCGAAACCGGTGCCTTCACCGTCCGAGCCGCCCAGCATGGCATCCGCCGGCACCCGGACGCCGTCGAGCACGACTTGCGCCGTCGGCTGGGCATGCCAGCCCATCTTCTCCTCGAGTGCACCGAAACTCAGTCCGGGCGTGCCCTTCTCGACGATGAACGCCGAGATGCCGCGCGGGCCCTCACTTCCGGTGCGCGCCATGATGACGTAGACATCGGAGGCACCCGCGCCGGAGATGAACTGCTTCACACCGTCGAGAACGTAATCGGAACCCTGCTTGACCGCGCGGGTACTCAACGCACTGGCATCGGAACCGGCACCCGGCTCGGTCAGGCAGTAGCTCGCGATGACATCCATGGTCGCCAGCCGCGGCACCCACACCTTGCGCTGTTCGTCGGTGCCAAAGCGGTCGATCATCCAGGAGCACATGTTGTGGATGGACAGGAAGGCGGCCGTGACCGGGTCGGCAATGGCCAGCTGCTCGAAGATGCGCACCCCGTCCAGGCGACGTAGCCCGCTGCCGCCCACATCATCGCGGCAGTAGATCGCGGCCATCCCGAGTTCGGCGGCCTCGCGCAGCACGTCAGTCGGGAAGTGGTTGCTGGCATCCCATTCCAGGGCGTACGGGGTGATGCGCTTCTCGGCGAACGCGGCGGCCGTCTCGGTGATGACCCGTTCGTCGTCGTTGAGAGTGAACATTGCTTTCTTAATTCATTGTGGGGATGACGAATTCGGCACCGTCTTTGATGCCGGACGGCCATCGCGAGGTGACGGTCTTGACCTTGGTGTAGAACTGGATCGAGGCCGGGCCGTGCTGGTTGAGGTCGCCGAAACCGGAGCGCTTCCAGCCGCCGAAGGTGTGGTAGGCCACCGGGACCGGGATCGGGACGTTGACCCCGACCATTCCCACCTGCACCCGGGAGACGAAGTCGCGGGCGGTGTCGCCATCGCGGGTGAAAACCGCTACGCCATTGCCGTATTCGTGCTCGGACGGCAGCCGCAAGGCCTCCTCATAGTCGTGGGCGCGCACGATGCACAGCACCGGTCCGAAGATCTCGTCGGTGTAAATCGACATCTCCGGGGTGACGTGGTCGAACAGCGTGGGGCCGATGAAGAACCCACCTTCGAGGTTGGCATCACCGAAGGTCAGGTCGTCGCTGGCGCGCTCGCGCCCGTCGATGACGAGCTCGGCTCCGGCGTCCACACCCTGGGCGATGTAGTCACGCACCCGGGTCAAGGCGGCCTCGGTGACCAGTGGGCCGTAGTCGGCTTTGGGATCCAGGCTGTGGCCGACACGCAGGCCGTTGATCCGCTCAACCAGCCTGGCGCGCAACCGATCTGCCGTCTGCTCACCGACCGGGACGGCGACGCTGATCGCCATGCAGCGTTCACCGGCGCTGCCGTAGCCGGCCCCGATGAGGGCGTCGACGGCCTGGTCGAGGTCGGCGTCGGGCATCACGATCATGTGGTTCTTGGCCCCGCCGAAGCACTGCGACCGCTTGCCGGTGGCGGCCGACGTGGAGTAGATGTACTGCGCGATGTCGGAGCTGCCGACGAAACCCACCGCCTGAATGTCGGGGTGATGCAGGATCGCGTCGACGGCTTCCTTATCGCCGTGCACCACCTGGAATACCCCTGGCGGTAGGCCGGCCTCGGTGAACAGCTCCGCCAGCCGCACCGGAACCGACGGGTCGCGCTCACTCGGCTTGAGGATGAAGGCGTTTCCGCACGCGAGGGCGGGCCCGGCCTTCCACAGCGGGATCATCGCGGGAAAGTTGAACGGGGTGATGCCCGCGACCACACCCAACGGCTGGCGCAACGAGTACACGTCGATGCCGGGGCCGGCACCCTCGGTGTAGTCGCCCTTGAGCAGATGCGGGATGCCGATGCAGAACTCGATCACTTCGATCCCGCGCTGGACGTCGCCGCGGGAGTCGGCCACCGTCTTGCCGTGCTCGAGGGACAGCAACTCGGCCAGCTCGTCGATGTTCTTGTTGACCAGGTCGACGAAACGCATCAGCACCCGGGCACGGCGTTGCGGATTCCAGGCCGCCCAATCTTTTTGGGCCCGTGCCGCGGATGCCACCGCGGCGTCGATGTCGGCTTGGCCGGCCATCGGGACGGTCGCCTGCACCTCGCCGGTGCTGGGATTGAGGACCTCGGCGGTGCGGCTGGACTGGCCGGCGGTGCGCTGCCCATCGATGAAATGCGAAATCTGCGTGGTCATGGTTGTCCCGGAGAAGTGAGGAAGGATTTTAGGGATACTTGGATATCCTAGTAACTCCGGGGCGGGCAAGCAAGAATGGCGCCTTGTCGCAGGTCAGGGGCCTGCTGAAAGGTTTATGTGGGTAGCGAATCGAAGACGACTGTCCCGATGCCGGCCGGCAGGTAGGAGTGGTAGATCGGCATCAGCGTGTAGGGGTAGTTCCCGGTATTGAAGAATCCGCCCACCCCCGTGGGGACCGTCGCCCGCGTGGCATTGATGCCACCGAGCGTTGTCTGGCTGTAGATGACGGTATTGCCCACCAGGACAGTGATTTTCGTTCCAGCCGGAAGCGACTGGCCCGGCGGAATGTTCTGCAGGTCTGCGGGCAGCAGATTGCTGGGGATCGCACCGTTGACACCGCCGGTATCGACGACGCTGACGCTCACCGGTTGCACGACGGTGTTGTTGACCATGATCCGCAGCCCGTTGGTGAACGGTGATCCAGTGACGTGGGCAACCTCGGGGAAAGGATTGTTGCCGAACTGGAAGTAATGGCCGGGCTGGTTGACCAGGATCCCATTGGCGAGCAAGCCCGGTAATTGCTGCACGGCAACGGTATTGAAAACCGGGTCGTTCACATTGGCCCCGACCCCGATCAGCGTTTCCGGTCGCACCGGCGTGCCGTTGTAGACCTCGGAGGTGATGACGCCGACGGTCGTCGGCTGGGTCATGATCCCGTTGCCGAAGTTGAGCGCCGCTTTGTAAACGTTGTAGGTGACTACCGTCGAGTCTCCGGGGCTGCCGAAGTTGTAGGTGAGGCCGGTTTGGACAGGTACGCCCAGTGCGGCCAGATCGACGTCCTGGGGTGCGAACAATAGGGCGTTGGAGCCGGTATCCACGGTTGCCTGCACGAACGGTCCGCCGTCGACGGAGACCTGCAAGGTCGGGCGGGTCGCGTGCATCGTCAACTGGACAGCGGCCGGTCCGCCGTTGGCGCCGGTCGCCCCGGTTTGCCCCAGCAATTGGCCGCCGGTGCCGCCCGAGCCGCCCAGACCGGAGATGACGCCGCCGGTGCCACCGTCGCCGCCGCTGCCGATCAGCTGCCCGCCGTTGCCGCCCAGGCCGCCGTTGGCGAAGGCGCCACCCATGCCGCCGGTGCCCCCGTCGCCGAGCCATTGCGCGCTGCCACCGGTGCCACCGACTCCGTAGGGCCCGCCGGTGCCGCCGGCACCGCCGTTCCCCCAAAGCAGGCCCCCGATGCCGCCGGTCCCGCCCGTTCCGCCCGGGAGAATGGTGCCGACGGCGTTGTAGATGAACGTCCCGCCCTGACCGCCGGCCCCGCCGTCACCGAAGAACAGCGCATTGCCGCCGGACCCACCGACGCCGGTCCAGCCGCCCAGCCCGCCGGTTCCGCCGTTGCCCCACAACAATCCGCCGGTGCCGCCGGTCCCGCCGGCCGCGCCGAGCCCACCCATTCCGCCGGTGCCACCGCTGCCGATCAATCCGGCCGGGCCGCCGGCGCCGCCCGCCACGCCATCGGCGACGCTGGCGCCCCCGCTACCGCCGTTACCCCACAGGATGCCGCCCGCGCCTCCCGACATTCCGATGCCGGCCGCGGTGGTGATGCCGTCGGCGCCATCACCGATCAGCGGCCGCCCCAGCAGTGTGTTGGTAGGCGCATTGATCAGCGCCAGCACCTCGTCCTGCAGGGTTTGCAGCGGGGCCGCGTTGGCCGCCTCGGCCGCTGCGTAGGCTCGCACACCCGCGTTGAGCGCTTCCACCAATTGGCCGTGAAACGCCGCGGCCTGGGTGCTCAGCGCCTGATAGGCCGTTCCCTGCTGGGCGAACAGTGCCGCGATCGCCGCCGACACCTCATCGGCGGCGGCCGCAGCGATGGTGGTCGTGGGAGCGGCCGCCGCCGCGTGCGCGGAACGGATCGTCGCGCCCAGATTTCTTAGGCTCGTCGCCGCATCCGCTACCGATGCCGGCGCCACGGTCACGAAAGACATCGGCCCACCCCGTCGTTATCATCCGGTCGCGGCCCGACCGGCAACATCGGATGGTAGCTAGTCAATTCATGAAAGGCGGTGATTTCGACCGTAATTCGCGTGTTTAAGGGCAGGTCGCGTCGACTTCGAAAGTCTTGCTGACCTCTTGTCCGGCGTTGTCGACACCGGTGGCCGTGCCGGTGATCTGGTAGCTCTTGCCATTCTTGGTCGCCTTGGCGCTGTTACCGGGCGCGCCCTCGGTGAAGCTGAGCACCACCCCGTCGACGGTGCCCAGACCCGCGCTGCGTACTGCCGATGCGTCCTGCTCGAGCCCGACGATGACGCCGGTGATCATGTCGCCGATCGCGATGGAGAATCTGCCCTGGTTGGTGTCGCACACCACCGGCCCGCTGACATTCTGCGGCTGGCCGCCGATGATGACTCGGGTCTCGCCGGCGGCCGCCGGGGTGGCACTCGCCGGCGCAGGGCTGGAACTGACCGCCGCGCTGGAGGATGCCGCACCGGACGACGAAGGGGCCGACGTTTTCCCGTCGTTGGAACACCCGGCCATACCGGCCACCAGAGTCGCCGCGCCAACGGCAATCAACAGCTCACGCTTCACCGAATTCTCCTTGCCCGAGGTTTTCATTCCGCTGCGCAGCGGACGTGCCTTGCAGTATCTACGGTCAAGGAACTGTCGTACAGATGTGGAATTAATGCCCGCGAAGCTCGGCGATGAACTGCCGGGTCTCGGCCCAGGTGGGCAACAGGCCGGACGCCTGTACCTCCGCGAAGCTGGGAGCGGCGGCGTCCCGATCGGACAAGGTGGGCGCGACCCCGTTGACCAGCGGCCAGTCGATGGCCAGGTCCGGGTCCGTGGCGGCGATGGTGTGTTCGCGCTGCGGGTTGTACTCCGCCGAACACAAGTACATCACCGTCGAATTATCCTGCAGCGCAAGGAAAGCGTGCCCGAGTCCCTCGGAGACGTAGATGGTCCGGCGATCCTTGTCGTCGAGCAGGACCGCATCCCACTGCCCGAATGTCGGTGAGCCGACCCGGATATCGACGACCACGTCGAACACCGAACCGAACAGGCAGGACACATACTTGGCCTGGCTCGGCGGTACCTGGGCGAAGTGCAGCCCGCGCAACACACCCGCCGATGACGTCGAGCAGTTGGCCTGGCGCAGGTCGAACCGGTGACCGGCGAAACCGCTGAAGCCGCGGTCGGTGAACCATTCGAAGAAGATGCCGCGCGAATCGCCGTGAATGGTCGGGGTGATCTCCCAGGCGCCAGGGATCTTGAGCTCGCGTACTTTCATGTCACTGACCGCGTTCTTCGTAGCGCGCTTCGGCGGCGTCCTTCAGTGGGCGCCACCATGATTCGTTCTCCCGGTACCAGTCGATGGTGGCCTGCAGCCCCTCTTCGAAATTGGTGTGCTTTGGCGCCCAACCCAATTCGCTGTAAAGCAGTGACGGGTCGATGGCGTAGCGCAGGTCGTGACCGACGCGGTCGGTGACGTGGTCGAAGTCGTCGGGTTCGCGCCCCATCAACTGCAGCAGTGTGCGCAGCACGCTCAGGTTGTCGCGTTCGCCCTCGGAACTGATCAGGTAGGTCTTGCCGATCTCGCCCTTTTCCAGGATTCGCCGCACGGCGCTGTTGTGGTCTTCCACGTGGATCCAGTCGCGGACGTTGTGACCGCTGCCGTACAGCTTGGGCCGGCGGCCGGTGAGCACGTTGGTGATCTGGCGCGGGATGAACTTCTCGATGTGCTGATACGGGCCGTAGTTGTTGGAGCAGTTGGACAGCGTCGCCTGCACGCCGTAGGAACGCACCCAGGCCCGGACCAGCATGTCGCTGCCCGCCTTGGTCGCCGAGTACGGGCTCGACGGGTTGTACGGGGTGGACTCGGTGAACCGCTGTGGGTCGTCGAGCTCCAAGTCCCCGTAGACCTCGTCGGTGGAGATGTGGTGCAACCGCACACCGTGTCGCCGTACCGCTTCCAGGATGGTGAACGTGCCGACCACGTTGGTGTGCAAGAACGGTTCGGGGTCATCCAGTGCGTTGTCGACGTGGGACTCGGCGGCGAAATGCACGACGGCGTCGCACTCCGCGACCAGCCGGTTGACCAGGTCGGCGTCACAGATATCGCCTTCGACCAGCCGGATGGCGTCCTCGATGTCGGCCAGTGACTCCCGCCGGCCCGCATAGGTCATGGCGTCGATGACGGTCACCGCGTCCTCGGGATGTTCGCGCACCGTGCTGTGCACGAAATTCGCGCCGATGAAACCCGCCCCGCCGGTGACTAGCAACCGCATGGGGGCAACCCTAACGGGTGAGGTCCAGCGATCCTGCCAGTTCGCCGAGTACCGAAGTGAGCTGCTCGGGCTGCGCGGCGCCCAGTACCTGGATGGCAACGTGGTCGGCGCCGGCGTCCAGATGTTCGTGCAGGCGTCGCGCGATCGCGTCCGCAGTGCCGTAGGCGACCAGGGCGTCGATCAGCCGGTCACTGCCCGGCTTTCGCACGTCCTCATCGGTGAAGCCCAGTCGCAGCCAGTTGTTCACGTAGTTGCTCAGGCCCAGGTAGAAGTCGACGAACTGGCGTCCGATCGCGCGGGCCTCCTCGGCGTCGGTGGTGAGCACGACCTTGTGCTCGGGCGCCAGGAAGACGGTGTTCCCCACCAGGTGGCGCGCCCGGCCGGTGTGCTCGGGTGTGGTCAGGTACGGGTGGGCGCCCGCGCTGCGTTGTGCCGCCAGGCGCAGGACCCGGGGCCCGAGCGCGGCCAGCACCCGGCGGCTGTTCGGCACCATCGCGTTGTCGAGTTCGTCGAGGTAGGACACCAGCGCGTCGTAGGGCTTCTGGTACTGCTGGGTGTGCTCGGGGTGGCCCACGCCGACCCCGAGGACGAACCGGCCCGGATGTGCGGTCTCGATGCGGTGAAACGAGGCGGCGACGGCTTTGGCAGGTGCCGCCCAGATGTTGACGATCCCGGTGGCCAGCTGGAGCCGGTCGGTCTGGGCCAGCGCGGGTTCGACCCACGCCAAGTCGGCGTCGGGTGACGCGCCGATCCAGGCGGCGCCATAGCCGAGGGACTCGATTTCCGCGGCCAGTTCCGGGGCGATGGACCGGCTGCCCAGCCAGACGCCGAACCGTCCCAGGTCGGGTTTGAGTGAAACTGCGTCAGTCACGAGGCCACATATACCCGTCTCAGAGACCTAGCGCCTCGGCCAGCTGGGCCAACGCCGGCACCAGATCCTCGTTCCGGGTCAGCACCTGCACCGGGACATGGTCGGCGCCGGCGTCGAGGTGCTCACGCAGCCGGGCGGCGATCTCGTCGATGGTTCCGTAGGCGACCACGGCGTCCACCAGCCGATCACTTCCCGGTTTAGCGACGTCCTCGTCGGTGAAACCCAGCCGCTTCCAGCTGTTGAGGTAGTTGGCGAGGTTGAGATAAATGCCGAGGGCCTTGCGGCCTACGGCTCGGGCCTTGTCGGCATCGGTGGTCAGCACCACCTTGTGCTCGGGGGCCAGAAACGCCGACGGCCCGATCAGTTCCCTGGCCTGCGCCGTGTGCTCCGGCGTGGTCAGGTACGGGTGGGCCCCGGCCGCGCGCTGCGCGGACAGTTTGAGTACCCGTGGGCCCAACGCGGCGACCACGCGGCGGTTGGCCGGGACGCCGAGCTGGTCGAGCTGCTCGAGGTACTCCACCAGCGCGTCGTAGGGCTTGCGGTACTGGGCGTGCGCCTCGGGATGGCCCACTCCGATACCGAGCAGGAACCGCCCGGGGTAGGCCTTGTCGATCCGGTGGAACGATTCGGCGACCGGGCCGGCGGCCGCCGTCCAGATGTTGACGATGCCGGTGGCCACCTGCAGCGTGGTCGTTGCTGCCAGGATCGGTTCGACCCAGTCCAGTTCGGCCGGTGGTGAGCCGCCCACCCAGACCGCCCCGTAGCCGAGGGCTTCGATCTCTTTGGCTTGCTGGGGAGTGACGCCGCGCCCGAAGGATCCAAACCGGCCGAGATCGGGCTTACTGTGGGCTGAAGCTGCCTGGGAGTCGGTCATGGTTGGTCTAACCGGCCGCCCGGCCCGCGCTATTCCGCTCGGAGCGAACCGGTCGTTTTTGCTTCCGGAGCGAGGGTGCGGGTATCGTGGACCAACGGTGCGGCGTCCGTGCCGGCTCTTCGCGTGCCCTGTCTGAAATTTCTTCTGGGAATTTCCATCACCGGCTCACGGTTTGTAGTCCGGACGAATGCTGCGCCCACCCAGGTGCACGGACAACAAGGTAGAGGATCTCCGAAAAGTAATGGCCAAGAAGGACGGTGCCATCGAGGTCGAGGGCCGCGTGGTCGAGCCCCTGCCCAATGCGATGTTTCGCATTGAGCTGGAGAACGGCCATAAGGTGCTCGCCCACATCAGTGGCAAGATGCGGCAGCACTACATCCGCATCCTGCCCGAGGACCGCGTGGTAGTGGAGCTGTCTCCCTACGACCTGTCCCGGGGCCGCATTGTGTACCGGTACAAGTAACGAACCACCCAAGACCAGAGAACAGGACCGAGACTGCCGTGAAGGTGAACCCGAGCGTCAAGCCGATCTGTGACAAGTGCAGGGTGATCCGTCGGCACGGACGGGTCATGGTGATCTGCTCCGACCCGCGCCACAAGCAGCGGCAGGGTTAGGTCAGGGCTAGTCCTCTTTGGGCGCCCCACACAACTGAATGCAGACCTCCCAGTACCAGTGAGCGGATACGCCGCTCACCTGCGCCCGGACGGAGGCCGGGCCCTCGCCAACAGGTGAGGAACGGACTGGGAAAAGACCTCCGCTGAGAAAGAGGAAACGCCACCTATGGCTCGACTAGTAGGCGTCGATCTCCCGCGTGATAAGCGGATGGAGATCGCGCTGACCTACATCTTCGGCATCGGCCGTACCCGCTCGAACGAGATTCTGGCGGCCACCGGCATCGATAAGGATCTGCGCACCAAGGATCTGACCGATGACCAGCTCACCCACTTGCGCGACTACATCGAAGCGAACCTGAAGGTCGAAGGTGACCTGCGTCGTGAGGTGCAGGCCGACATTCGTCGCAAGATCGAGATCGGCTGCTACCAGGGTCTGCGGCACCGCCGCGGCCTGCCGGTGCGCGGCCAGCGGACCAAGACCAACGCGCGGACCCGTAAAGGCCCCAAGCGCACCATCGCGGGCAAGAAGAAGGCCAGGTAACCGATGCCACCGAAGAAAGCCAGTGCCGGGGGCCCCAAGAAGGGGCAGAAGACCCGCCGCAGGGAAAAGAAGAACGTTCCGCACGGTGCCGCGCACATCAAGAGCACCTTCAACAACACGATCGTGACGATCACCGACCCCCAGGGCAACGTCATCGCCTGGGCGTCGTCGGGTCACGTCGGCTTCAAGGGCTCGCGGAAATCGACCCCGTTCGCCGCGCAGTTGGCCGCGGAGAATGCTGCCCGCAAGGCCCAGGAGCACGGGGTGCGCAAGGTCGACGTGTTCGTCAAGGGCCCGGGTTCGGGCCGTGAGACCGCGATCCGTTCGCTGCAGGCGGCCGGCCTGGAGGTCGGTGCGATTTCCGACGTCACGCCGCAGCCGCACAACGGTGTCCGCCCGCCCAAGCGTCGGCGCGTCTAGGAGGGTTGAACTGATATGGCTCGTTACACCGGACCCATCACCCGCAAGTCGCGCCGGTTGGGCACCGACCTCGTCGGCGGCGACCAGTCCTTCGAGAAGCGGCCCTACCCGCCCGGCCAGCACGGCCGCGCGCGGATCAAGGACAGCGAATACCGTCAGCAGCTACAGGAGAAGCAGAAGGCTCGCTTCACCTACGGCGTGATGGAGAAACAGTTCCGTCGCTACTACGAAGAGGCATCGCGTCAATCCGGCAAGACCGGTGAGGAACTGCTCAAGATTCTGGAGAGTCGGCTGGACAACGTGGTGTACCGCGCGGGGCTCGCGCGTACCCGGCGGATGGCCCGCCAGCTGGTAAGCCATGGGCACTTCTCGGTCAACGGCGTACGCGTCGACGTGCCGAGCTACCGGGTGTCGCAGTACGACATCATCGACGTACGGGACAACTCGCTGAATACCGTGCCGTTCCAGATCGCGCGGGAGACCGCGGGCGACCGCCCGATCCCGAGCTGGTTGCAGGTGGTGGGGGAGCGGCAGCGCATCCTGATCCACCAGCTGCCTGAGCGTGCGCAGATCGATGTCCCGCTCTCCGAGCAGCTGATCGTCGAGTACTACTCGAAGTAACAGACTTCCGGACCGGCAGCCGCCGGCGCGGAAACCCCAACGGCATCAAATAGCGGGTGCCGAGAAGGAGAAGAAGAAACACCATGCTGATTTCTCAGCGGCCCACCCTGTCCGAGGACATCCTCAACGACAACCGGTCCCAGTTCGTCATCGAACCGCTGGAGCCCGGATTCGGCTACACCCTGGGCAATTCGCTGCGTCGCACGCTGCTTTCGTCGATTCCCGGCGCGGCGGTGACCAGCATTCGCATCGACGGTGTGCTGCACGAGTTCACCACCGTGCCCGGCGTCAAGGAAGACGTCACCGACATCATCCTGAACCTCAAGGGTCTGGTCGTGTCCTCCGAGGAGGACGAGCCGGTCACCATGTATCTGCGCAAGCAGGGGCCGGGTGAGGTCACCGCGGGCGACATCGTGCCGCCGGCCGGAGTCACGGTGCACAACCCGTCCATGCACATCGCGACCCTGAACGACAAGGGCAAGCTCGAGGTGGAGCTCGTCGTCGAGCGCGGCCGCGGTTACGTCCCGGCGGTGCAGAACCGGGCATCCGGTGCCGAGATCGGCCGCATCCCAGTCGATTCCATCTACTCGCCGGTGCTCAAGGTCACCTACAAGGTGGACGCGACCCGTGTCGAGCAGCGCACCGACTTCGACAAGCTGATCCTGGACGTGGAGACCAAGAGCTCGATCACGCCGCGTGACGCGCTGGCTTCGGCCGGTAAGACGCTGGTCGAATTGTTCGGCCTGGCACGCGAACTCAACGTCGAGGCCGAGGGCATCGAGATCGGGCCGTCGCCGGCCGAGGCCGACCACATCGCCTCGTTTGCGCTGCCGATCGACGACCTGGACCTGACCGTGCGCTCCTACAACTGCCTCAAGCGCGAAGGCGTGCACACCGTCGGCGAACTGGTCTCGCGCACCGAGTCCGACCTGCTCGACATCCGCAACTTCGGTCAGAAGTCCATCGACGAGGTCAAGGTGAAGCTGCACCAGCTGGGTCTGTCGCTCAAGGACAGCCCGCCGAGCTTCGACCCGTCCGAGGTCGCCGGTTACGACGTGGCCACCGGCACCTGGTCCACCGAGAGTGCGTACGACGACCAGGACTACGCGGAAACCGAACAGCTTTGAGCAACCGTCCGGCGACGATGCGGCCGCGCAGCGGCGGCTGAGGAGCCGGACACAACAGAATCCGTCCCGGTCCTACCTGATACGGGGACCGGCCCCATTTAGGAGAAGTCGCAATGCCCAAGCCCACCAAGGGTCCCCGCCTCGGCGGGTCGTCTGCGCACCAGAAGGCGATCTTGGCCAACCTGGCTACCTCGTTGTTCGAGCACGGCCGGATCAAGACCACCGAGCCCAAGGCCCGGGCATTGCGGCCGTACGCGGAGAAGCTGATCACCCACGCCAAGAAGGGCACGCTGCACAACCGTCGCGAGGTGCTCAAGAAGATCCGGGACAAGGACGTGGTGCACACCTTGTTCGCCGAGATCGGGCCCTTCTTCTCCGACCGCGACGGCGGCTACACCCGCATCATCAAGGTCGAGCCGCGCAAGGGTGACAACGCTCCGATGGCCGTCATCGAACTCGTGCGGGAGAAGACGGTGACGTCCGAAGCCGACCGGGCACGCCGGGTGGGGGCCTCGAAGAAGGCTGCGCCCGAAGCGGCGGCCGCGGCACCGCAGGCCGCCGTCGAGCCCGAGGCGGTGGACGATTCGGCCGCCGACGAGGCTGCGACTGACACCGAAGCCACCCCGGAGGCGGCGGCCGCGACGCCGCAGGCGGGCCTCGAAGGCGACACGGCAGGCGACACCGACGCCGCCGACGAAGCCACGGCCGAGGGCACCGACGAGGCCAGCACCGAAGCCACCGACGAGGCACCCGAGAATTAGCGAAGTCGTCCGGCTGCGGTTCGACATCGCTTACGACGGAACGGATTTTGCGGGTTGGGCGGCGCAAGCGGGTTTGCGCACGGTCGCCGGTGTGCTCGATGAGGCACTGACGACCGTGTTCCGCGCGCCGGTGCGGCTGCGCGCGGCGGGCCGCACCGACACCGGTGTGCACGCCACCGGACAGGTGGCGCACGCCGATGTGCCGGCCGATGCCGTGTCGAATGCCTACTCGCGGGCCAGCCGTCGCGAGGACCCGGAGTTTCTTTCCCTGGTGCGTCGGTTGGGTAGGTTCCTGCCCGCCGACGTCCGGGTACTGGACATCGATCGGGCGCCGGCCGGTTTCGACGCACGGTTCTCGGCGTTGCGGCGACACTACGTCTACCGGCTGTCGACCGCGCCGTACGGTGTGGTGCCACAGCAGGCCCGGTTCGTCACCGCCTGGCCGCGTCCCCTGGACGTGGACGCGATGAGCATTGCGGCCCGGGAGTTGTTGGGGCTGCAC
Source organism: Mycobacterium asiaticum (assembly GCF_001673635.1). GTDB lineage: Bacteria > Actinomycetota > Actinomycetes > Mycobacteriales > Mycobacteriaceae > Mycobacterium > Mycobacterium asiaticum_C. The sequence continues at coordinate 115,925 of NZ_LZMH01000069.1, read as the reverse complement.
GATTTCGCCGCCTTCTGCCGTCGTCGTGAAGGGGCCACCACGATCCGGGAACTGCAGCGGCTGGACTTCTCCCGCGAGGGCGATCAGATCACGGCGCACGTCAGCGCCGACGCGTTCTGCTGGTCGATGGTGCGATCCCTGATGGGGGCACTGCTGGCCGTCGGTGAACACCGGCGCACACCGTCGTGGTGCCGCCAATTACTCGGCGCGACAGAGCGATCCAGCGATTTCGCGGCCGCGCCGCCGCAGGGGCTCACGCTGGTTCAGGTGGATTATCCGCCCGACGACGAGCTCGGTGCCCGTACGCTGATCACCCGCGACATCCGTTCGCCCCGTTAGAGTTTGCCGGCGACAAAAGTTGCGGCCTGGTTGGTCAGGCCGGGCACATACCCGGTGTGCGCCTTCCATTGGTTGCCGTCCGAGCAGATCGGGTCGCCCTCATTGCACAGGTCGATGATCTTGCCGTCGAACTGGAAACTCAGTGCGTTCATCAATCCGCCGGCCCGGCCCGAAGGGTTGCCGAACAGGGCCACCGCGGCGACGTGCTCGGCGGCGTCGGACGGCAGCGGCTGGGTGAAGCCGAGGCCGGGTAGCGGTGCGGCGGTGACGATGTCGATCACCGCGGCGCCCTGAGAATATCCGCCGAGGACGAGCTTGGTGCCCGGGCAGTTGTTGACCATCTGCTGCACGTGGTCGCTGGCGTCGTTGGCGCCGTCGGTGGCGGCGAGGAAGTCCTTGCTGGCCGGGTAGTTGACCCCGTAGGCGCCGATATTGCGGCCCGTCTTCTGGCGCAGTGAGCCGACCAGCGCATTGCCCACCCGCCCCAGGCCCGGCGGTTCACCGGTGCCGCGCGCGAAGACCACTTCGGCGTCCGGACAGGCGGCATGGGCCGGTGGTGCCAGCGGCGGGGCAACCAGCAGCGCGGCCGCCACGAGTGCGGCGGCCGCGATTCCGGCGACGCGGGGTCGCTTGCAGCCCAAGGGGTTCAGGCTCATGGACCGAAATAGTAGGGGCTACCGGCGGCGCGTCAGCGGACCTGTACCACCGGCGCGGTGGCCGGTGCGCCCGGCACCTGCGGGACCGAGCCCGGGGGCGTCAGAGGCAGCTGGGGGACGGGCAGTTGTCCCGGCATGTGCGGGACCCCGTTCATCAGCTTGGGTGCCACGAAAGCGGCGGCCTGCGTGGTGTAGGTGGGGACGTAGCCCTCGGTGTGGCCGGTCCACTCGTTCCCGGCCCCGGCGTGGCAGATCGGGTCGGTGGGGTTGCAGTAGTCCACGGCTTTGGCGCCCAGCAGCGCGCTCTTGGTCGGTAGCGAGCCCCCGGCACGATCGGCGATGTCGCCGAACGTCACGACCGCGGCGATGTTGCCGGCGTATTCGGGCGGTAGCGAACTGCCGAAGCTGATGCCGCCGATCGGGACACCGGCCACGATGTCCATCACCGAGGCGCCCTGTGAGTACCCGCCCAGCACGATCTTGGTGTTCGGGCAGCTCGCCACCGTCTTCTTGACGTGCGAGATCGTGTCGTTGGCGCCGTCGCCGCCGTGCAGCTGCAGCTTGCTGGCCGCATAGTTCACCGCGTAGGTGTCGATGTTCACCCCGGGGGCCTGCTGGCGCAGCGTGTCGACGAACGCATCGCCCACCCGGCCCAGGCCGGGCGGCTCGTTGGTTCCTCTGGCGAAGACGACCTCGGCGTCCGGGCAGTCGTCGGCGGACGCCGACGGGACAGCCCCGAGCGGGTTGACCAGCAGAACAATGGCCGCCGCGGCCGCGGCGCCCACACCGGCCCGACCGGCTAGGCGGAGGATGGGGTGTTTACGCACCTGGGAATTTTATACGCCGACCGGCGGAGCATCATCTCTGCGCCTGTGGATAACTGCACGCAGCGGGCCGGTCGGCGGCCTACCTTGAGGTCATCCGGGCAACGTATTGGGGGTGCAGGGCGGCTGGAGACCACCACCTGGCTGCAGGTCAGCGCATACCGATACCAGAGGCGGCGTCTCGAGCGTGCGTTGCTGGGCGGCGGCCATCGCGCGGCCGACCGTTCGCGGCGGATTGCGCTGGTGCTTGGTGCGGTGTTGGCGGCGGTGGCGCTGGCCGGAACCGCGTTGCTGAGTTGGCTGCGCCCGCAGCCCTCGTTTGGGGACGCCCCGATCGTGATGGGTCAGGTATCGGGCGCCTTGTACGTGCGGGTGGGCGACACCTGGCATCCGGTGCTGAACCTGGCCTCGGCCCGGCTGATCGCGGGTTCGGACGCCAATCCGCGCCCGGTGCGGGAGTCGGACCTGGCGCGCGCCAAACGTGGCCCGTCGCTCGGCATTCCGGGCGCACCGCAGCAGCTCAACCCACCACTGCCGGCGGCGGAGTCGGTGTGGACGGTTTGCGACGGCGAGGGTGAGGCGGGGACAACTGTGCTGGTCGGGCGTCCGGCGGGCACATCCGTCGGCGCGCTGAGTGCTGACCGCGCCATCCTGGTCGCCACCGACCCCGCCGCCCAGCCCTACCTGCTCTACCGCGGTTCCCGCGCGTTGGTCGACTTGTCGGACCCCGCGGTGGTGCGCGCGCTGAACGTGTCGACGCAGACTCCGCGTATCGTCTCGCGGACTTTGCTGAGCGCCGTCCCGGAGGCACCGGCCATCACCGTGCCCCGAATTCCACAGGCCGGCGGTCCGCCGCGCGCATGGCTGCCCGGGATTCCGCTCGGCACTGTGTTGCGGATCACACGCGCAGTGGGCGAGGAGTACTACGTGGTGCTGGCGACCGGGGTCCAGCGCATCGGGCAGGTCGCCGCCGACCTGCTGCGGTTCAGCGATGCGCAGGGCATCGTCAACGCCATTACGGTAGCGCCCGATGCACTACGTCACGCACCGGTCGTCGACGCGTTACCGACCGCTGCGTTTCCCGACCGGGCGCCGGCTGTGTTGGACAGGGCGGAGGTGGTGTGCGCGGTCTGGACACCGGCGCGATCGGGTCCGGCCGGCATCACCCTCGTGGCGGGCAGCGCGTTGCCCCTCGTCGGAGGGCAGCCCGCGGGCTTGGCGCAAGCCGACGGCCGCAGGCCGGCCGTGGACGCCGTTCAGTTACCGCCTGGCCGCAGTGCGTATGTGTCGGCGCAGCCCCTGACCGGCACCAGCCCTCGCAGCGCGCCACGCTTCCTCGTGACCGAGAGCGGAGTGCGGTTCGCCGTTGCCGACGACGAGGCGGCCCACGATCTCGGTCTGCCGTCGACGCCAGCGCCGGCGCCGTGGGCGGTGCTGGGGGCGTTGCCGTGCGGGCCGGAGCTGAGCAGGGTGAAGGCGTCAGTCGGCCGGGACACGGTGGCGCCGTAGCCGCCGGAACGCGACTGAGGTCACCGCCACCAGCAGCACCACGAGGCAACTGGCGGCGCCCCGAAAAGCGGTGTCGCGCGCGCCGTTGTCGGTCGGCTGCGGCGTGATCGGCGCGGGCAGGTCCACCGGCCTCGGGCCGGGTGTGCCAATCTGCCCGACGGAGCCGGTGCTGACCGCGGCAAGCGCGTCGACGACGCCGTTGCCGACGGCTCGATCCCAGCCTGCCGGCGGATGGTGGGCCGTCGCCTCGATGCGCTGCATCACAGCACGCGCGGTCAGCGTCGGGAAACGTGCCCGGATCAGTGCAGCAAGCCCGCTCACCACCGGCGCGGCATAGCTGGTGCCTGAGATCGGTTGTCCAGCAACGCTATTGACGACGCCATCGTTGATTGGGCTGAGTGAGGTCACGCCCTCACCGGTCGCGGCGACGTCGACCCACGGCCCGGCCAGTGTGGACGAGGACGGTACGCCCAAAGGATTCACCGAACCCACGGTCAGTACGTAGTCGTCGTACCAGGCGGGGCTGACGGCGGCTGGTTGTGGCGGACACTGCGTGGCGTCCCCGGTATTGCCGGCTGCGGCCACCACCACCGCGTTCTTGACGTCGACCGCGTAGGCGATCGCGGCGCCCAGGGCGCGGTCGTCGAGCGTGTCCGCGGACGCGACGCATGCCACGGACGAGATGTTGATGACGGTGGCACCCATATCCGCTGCGGTACGGACCGCCTTCGCCATCGTCTGAACATCACCGACGCCCCGGCCGGACCGGTCGCCGGCCGCGGAGTATCGGGTGCTGGATTGCCGGATGCTGATCACCGTGGCCGCCGGGGCCACACCACTGAACTGGTCGGCTTCGTAACCGGTCGCCGCGATTATCCCGGCCACCAGCGTGCCGTGCGCGTCGCAGTCCTGCGTTCCGTCGCCCGACGACACGTAGTCGCCGCCGGCCACGACGTTCGATAACCGAGGGTGGCGCCGGACACCGGTGTCGATCACCGCGATTCGTTGTCCGGCGCCCCGGGTGAGCTGCCAGATCCGCGGCAGGTCCATGTCAGCGACCTGGGCAGGGATACCGGTGATGGCCGGATCCATGGCCGCCACCGCGCACACCTGTCGCTGCACGGTGGGCCCGGACGGAGAGGGCAATGCCGCTGCGGGTAACCACTTTTCGTCGACCGGCGGCGGTGACACCGCACGGGCCAGCGGTGTCGGGGACGGCGCCGTCAACGCGGCCGCGAGCAGCAAGCGAGCCACCCCGCTGGTCGTCACGCGCTTAACAGGTTCAGGCCGCGGACGGCACCGAAGGCGCCACAGGTCCAACAAGCCACTGGCACGGCCGCGGCCAGCGCCACGCACCCCAGGGCGTCGACGCCGCGCCGTGCGACCGGTGAGAGCGATATCGAGGGGGCGACGACACCGAGGTACATCGCCGCTGCGGCCGAGGCTGTCGTCACCGCGGCGATCCACGGTCCGCGCTGCGGCAGGTGTTCTGCTGTGATAGCCAAAACCACTGCGGTGGTGGCGATTCCGGCGCAGGCGAACATCAGCCTTCGTCTGTGATCCAGCCGGGCGTGCAGTAGCAGCAGTGCCGACGTCAGGGCGGCAAGAAGGACGGCCCGGCGGCTGGTGAGGGCGGCAAGCGCGGCACCGGATCCGGCACCGACCGCGAACGCGGCCCGCAGGCTGGTCAACCAACGATCGGCGCGGGCCGTGTTGTCGGCCAGTGCCCTCTCGTCGGGCAGTCCAGGTGACAGACCGGCCAGCCGCATCGAGAGCCGCGGTGCCACCTCGATCAGGCCTAGACAGGAAAGCGCTGTCAACGCCCCGACGACGTGCGGCGGTGCCGCGGTCACCACACCAGCCATCGCGGCGGCCGCGCCGATCAGCGCGCAACCGGCCAGCGCGGTCAATGCGGTTACGCCGCAGGAGATCAGGCGCATCGACACGACGGCCGAGGCGGCAACCGCCATGGCGGCGAGTAGCACATGCGGACCGCCCGGGGCGCCGGGCACGGCGGCCAGCCCGGTGACAGCGGCGAACATGGCGGCGATGATGCTCAGGGTCAGCGCGGGGGCCGGCTGCCGGTGGATCCGCTGCGCCACCGCCGCCAGGCAGAGCGCCACGACGGCGGCGGCACCCGTCATCCCGGCGGCATTCAGATCAGATTCATCAGTGCTGAATGCGTTTCGGGCCAGCACCAGCACACCGGCGGCGGTGATGACGACCGCACCGAGCGTGGCGACGACCTGGGACGTACCCCGCTCCTGGGCCGGATCACCCAGGCCGGCCCGCACCGCCTCGGCCTCGTCCGTGCGGGGCCGGGTGGGTGACCGGGGTGCTTCGCGGTGCAATACGAGCGTGGCGCCGTCTTCGATGCCGTTCTGTGCGAGGGTCGTCGCGCTCAACAGCGGCGGCCCGCCCAAGGTACGGAGCAGGTGACGGTCTGGCACCGATGCCGGACGGCCGAGCAGGTCGACGATTGCCGGGATCAGTACGGCCACTGGAACGTCGGCGGGCAACGCCAAATCGACGTCGCCGCTGCCCGTGTGGACGGCAACGCGGCGCATCTCGGTTGTGGAGACTGGGTCCATCAACGAGACGGTAATCGGATGCCGACCATCGGGTTTCCAACTGTCCACAGCCGGTTTGCGCCCAAAACTGATGCGGCATAACGTCGTCGAACTGTGACCGCGGTGATTGAAATCGCCGGACCGCCCGAGGTGCCGCAGACGGGACCGAGCCGGCTTGCCGTGCTGCTGCCCGTGGCGATGTCAGCCGTAGCAATGGCGGTAACGGCCGGTGCATTTGTCGCGGGCTCGCCGGCGACTCGTAACCCGAGCTATGTCCTCCTCCCGGTGATGATGTCGGCCTCGGCAGTGGTGACTGCAATCGCCGGACGGGGTCGGCGGCGCGGCGCGGCGATCGACGCAGACCGCGACGAGTACCTCGCGTACCTCAGCGAGATGAGCGACCAGGTCAGCGAAATCGCCGGTATGCAATATATGTCGCTGATCCGGGAGTTCCCGGACCCCGATTGTATGTGGACGTTGAGCGGGGATCCCCAGCTGTGGGCGCGCCGGGTGAGCGATTCCGAGGGCCTGCGGGTCCGGATCGGTATCGCCAGGCAGCCACTCGGCACCCGACTGGTCGGCGCCCGCCTTCCGCCCGAACGGCGCTGCGATCCGGTCACCGTGACAGCCATGCAACGGTTCCTCGAACTGCACACCACGATCGAGGCGCCGACAGTGCTGCGGCTGCGCCCCGGGCACGCGGTCACAATCGACGGCGACGCTGCGCAGGTACGGGGCATGCTGCGTGCCATCGTCTGCCGGCTCGCGTGCTGCTATGCGCCGGAGGACATGTCGATCGTCGGCGTCGGCTCCGAGTGGGATTGGCTGAAGTGGCTGCCGCACAACCGGCATCCCCGACTGACCGATGCGTTGGGGCCGGCGCGGATGGTGTATCGCAACGTTGCGCAAGCCCGCGCCGCGGTGTCCGCGCGGGCGGCACCGACGGTGGTAGTGGTCGTCGATGTGCCCGATGCCAAGCCGGTCCCGGGTGCGATAAGTCTGGTAGTCGGTGGCCACGCGACATCCATCGCGGTCCGGCACGCGGACGGCCAGCAGACATTGACGTGCCCGGACCAGCTTTCCGAGCTCGAGGCGACCGTGTGCGCGCGCCGGCTGCTGGCCCGCACCGGCACCGCCCCGCCCGTTGGAGGCGGCCTGTTTCACGGGTTTGACGACCCGATTAACTTGTGGCGCAACCGACACGGGCGTGACCGGCTCAGTGCCCCGATCGGTACCGCGGCCGACGGGCAACCGGTCAACCTGGATATCAAGGAGGCGGCCGAACAGGGCATGGGGCCGCACGGGCTGTGCGTGGGAGCCACCGGATCGGGCAAGTCGGAACTGCTGCGCACCGTCGCCCTGGGCATGATCGCGCGCAACTCACCCGCGGTGCTCAACCTGCTCTTGGTGGATTTCAAAGGCGGAGCGGCGTTTCTCGACTTTGTAACGGCGCCGCACGTGGCGGCGGTGATCACCAACCTTGCCGACGAAGCACCGCTGGTCGCCCGGATGCGCGAATCCCTCGCCGGGGAGATGAACCGGAGACAGCGGCTGCTCCGCGCGGCGGGCTGTGCCGGCATCACCGCCTACGAGCAGCGACGGGGCGCGGACTCCGACTCGCTACCAACCCTTTTCATCATCGTCGACGAATTCTCTGAGTTGCTCAGCCAGCATCCCGACTTCGCCGACATGTTCGTGGCGATCGGCCGGCTGGGGCGGTCGTTAGGGATGCACCTATTGCTGGCCAGCCAGCGGCTCGACGAAGGAAGGCTGCGCGGACTCGAGGCGCACCTGTCCTATCGCCTGTGTCTGAAGACGTTGTCCGAGAGCGAGTCGCGGGCCGTGCTGGGAACGACCGATGCTTACCACTTGCCGAACACGCCGGGTGCCGGCTTCCTGCGGACCGCCAGTGGGGAGCTGGTCCGATTCCAGAGCGCGCTGGTCTCGCAGCCGGGTGCGCCCACCCGGCCCACTGGCACCGCACCCGTGGCACCACAAAGGTTCACAGCTGAGCCCGTCGGGAATATCACTGAAGCCATTTCGGTGCCGGCGCCATCCATCGCGGACGGCGTCATCGCTCGGGTCAAGGACCACGGACCGCCCGCCCACCCGGTATGGCTGCCGACGCTGAGCGCGGCGCCGACCCTTGGCTCACTCTTGCGCGACCGCGAGCCGGCGGATTTGGCCGTGCCAATCGGCGTGGTGGACCGGCCCTACGAGCAGTCCCGCACCCCGCTGATGGTCGAGTTGTCCGGTGCCGCCGGCAATGTCGCGGTAGTGGGTGCGCCGCGAGCAGGCAAGTCGACCGCACTGCGCACGTTGCTCACGGCGCTGGCCGCCACCCACGGCCCGGCACGACTGCAGTTCTACTGCCTGGACTTCGGTGGCGGAGCGTTGTTCGCGCTCGATGATCTGCCGCACGTCGGCGCGGTGGCCGGCCGGTCTGAGCCCGGACTCGTCGGGCGCATCGTCGCCGAACTGGAGTCGGTCCTGCGAACCCGGGAGTGCTCCGCGCGAGACCGGCGCGACGTGGACTCTGCTGAGGTGATTCTGGTTGTCGACGGTTGGGCAGCCCTGCGCCAGCAGTTCGACGGCCTCGAAGAGACCATCACCATGATTGCGGCGCAGGGCCTTTCGTACGGTGTGCATGTCGTGCTGTCGGCATCGCGCTGGGCTGAGATCAGGCCGGCGCTGAAGGACCAGATCGGCACGCGCATCGAGTTGCGGCTCGGCGATCCGGCGGACTCCGAACTGGATCGCAGGCGAGCCCGAGAAGTGCCCCGCGACCGTCCCGGTCGCGGTCTGAGCCCCGAAGGCCTGCACATGATGATGGCTCTGCCGGAGCTGCGGGGCGTCGAGATCCGCCGCGATGGTTCCGCGGCACCGCCGATACCGCAGCTGCCCGCCCAGTTGAACCACGGGGCCATCGTGGCCGGCGCCGACGGCGGGATGCTGCTCGGCCTCGGCGAACCCCGCTTGCAGCCGGTTTTCGTCGATCTCGATGATGGCCGGCACCTACTCATATTGGGCGACAACGGATGCGGGAAAACCGCGACCCTGCGCGTCCTGTGCCGGGAGATCACTCGCGCCAAGACTGCGTCGCAAGCTCAGCTGTTCCTCGTCGACTACCGGCGCACCCTGATCGGTGTCGTCGGGTCCGGACATCTGGGCGGTTATGCCATGTCGCCCGCGGCGTTGACCACGGTGCTGCCGGACCTGATCGGTTTGCTGCGAGACCGGATGCCCACCGCTGACGTCGATCACGCGCAGCTGCGTACCAGGTCCTGGTGGACCGGTCCCGACATCTATGTCGTCATCGACGATTACGACCTGGTCGCCGCCTCGACCGGCAACCCGCTGCTCGCTCTGCTCGAATACCTGCCGTACGCAACGGATCTCGGACTGCACCTGGTGGTGGCGCGGCGCAGCGGAGGCGCCGCGCGCGCCCTGTATGAACCGCTGCTCGCCGGCCTGCGCGATCTCGGTTGCACGGGCCTGATGATGAGCGGACGCGCGGAGGACGGCGTGCTGCTCGCCGCCCAGCCGGTCGGGCCGATGCCACCCGGTCGCGGGGTGCTTATCACCCGCCCCGGTGTCGAACAGGTGATTCAGGTCGGCTGGGCCGCGCCGGCATGACCGCACACCGTGCCGTCATCGCGGCCGGACCGATCGCGGTGCACCGATTATGTTGTGGTGCAGCAGATTCCAGTGAAGTCGGAGCGGTCGCGCTGGAAGCCATCGACGACCCGGTGGCGCTGCTGGACGAGCAACCCGTCTCGGTCGGCTCACTGTGGACGACCGCACTGCGCGCTCTGGCGGACGGGCATCTCGGTGGCCCGATCGTCGTGCACCCGTCCTGGTGGCCGACTTCACGAGCGGGCGTGATCACCGCGGCCGCGGCCACCCTGACCGGCGCCACCGTGCAGCCGCGGTCGTGGCTGACTCGGGGTGGGTCCGCGGATTCGACGGTGGTGGTGGAGGTCGCCGCCCACCTGGTGGCGATCGCAGGACGCGAGATCACTGCGGTGTCGCGCCGGACGGAAACTCCGCTTGCCGATCAGGTGGCAGACGCCGTCGAGACGACGGCGCCCCGTGCTGCGGTGCTGATCGATGCGTCCGGCGCGGTACCCGGCGCGCCGCTGCTCGCCGGGCAGATCGCCGCTGCCCTCACCGCACGCGGGCACATCGTCACAAAGATCGACGACACCGCACTGGGCCGACGCGCGACAACAGCCGCGGTGATCGACGAGCAGCTCGGCCGGCCCGCGCCGGTGCGGTCCCGGCCCCGGTCCAGAGCGCGTGTTGCGGCCACCTTCGTGGCCACCGTCGTGGCCACGGGCGTCGTCGCGACCCTCGTCACCGTCTCGGTGCCGGCCACCGACGCCGCGGGTCCGCCCCGCTCGCCGGAGCCGCAACCGGCCCCGACGACAGTGCTGGTGGAAGGCCAGGTGGCGCTCACCGTCCCGGCCGCCTGGCTGACCCAGCGGGTGACTGCCGGACCCGGGTCGGCGCGCGTGCAGGTCACCTCGCCGGCGGACCCGGAGGTCGCGCTGCACATCACCCAATCGCCGACGCCGGGGGAGACGCTGACCGGCGCCGCCGACCGGCTCCGACGAGCGATCGACGCCGAACCCGCGGGGGTGTTCGTCGACTTCGATCCGTCCGGAATCACCGCCGGCAGACCAGCTGTGACCTACCGCGAAGTCCGGCCGGGTCACGACGTGCGCTGGAGCGTGCTGCTGGACGGATCCGTGCGGATCAGCGTCGGATGCCAGAGCCGACCCCAGTCCCCGGACGCTGTCCGCGACGCTTGCGAGCAGGCCGTGCGGTCGGCTCACGCGGTTCATTGACCCGTCCGCGAATCCGTCGCGAAGAAGAGGGAACCGAACGGCCTCGGCGACGGTCGAATCCGGTATGAGCACCTTGAATACCGATTTCGATTTGATGCGCTCGGTCGCGGCCATCACGGATACCCGCAACGAGGAGATCCGTGCGATGCTGCACGCCTTCATCGGCCGGATGAGCGCCGTGCCCACCTCGGTGTGGGCAGGGTTGGCGGCGACGCGGTTCAAGGAGGTCCTGGACCGCTGGAACGCCGAGTCGACGCGTCTGTACCACGCCCTGCACGGCATCGCGGAGACGATTCGGTCCAACGAGGCCGCCTTGCGCGAGTCCGGCCATAGCCACGCCCAGCACATTGGCGCGGCGGCGGGCGCACTGTGAACGAGGCCGCGCTGTCGTACAACTTCGACGCGATCGAACACTCGGTCCGCCAGGAAATCCACACCACCTCCGCACGCCTGGAATCCGCGCTCGAGGAGCTCAGATCCCGCATTGCGCCCCTACAACAGCTGTGGACCCGCGAGGCCGCCGCGGCCTATCAGGCCGAACAACTCAAGTGGCATCAGGCGGCCACCGCGCTCAATGAGATCCTGAACCAACTGGGCCACGCGGTCGGCGACGGCGCCGACGAGTTGGCCAGCGCCGATCGCCGGGCCGCCGGTAGCTGGGCACGCCCGTTTTGACCTGCGGGGATGCGGATCGGTAAGCTGCTCCGTTGGCGTGCGGTACGCCGGGGCTCGGGTCAACGTCGGTCGCCGAGAACAACCCCAGCCGCAATCGCCTGACCGGCCCCCGGCTCACACCGGGATCCAACCCGAGCTACCAGGCTCGCAGAGAAAGAGGTAAGCGCTGTGCCTACATACGCGCCCAAGGCGGGTGACACCACCAGGTCGTGGTACGTCATCGACGCCACGGACGTGGTGCTTGGCCGCCTTGCCGTCGCAGCAGCCAATCTGTTGCGCGGCAAGCACAAGCCGACGTTCGCGCCCAATGTCGACGGCGGTGACTTCGTCATCGTCATCAACGCCGAGAAGGTCGCCATCAGCGGCGACAAACTGCAGAGCAAGATGGCTTACAGCCACTCGGGTTATCCCGGCGGTCTGCGCAAGCGCAGCATCGGCGAGCTGCTGGAGAAGCACCCCGACCGCGTGGTGGAGAAGGCGATCGTCGGCATGCTGCCGAAGAACAAGCTGAGCCGGCAGATCCAGAAGAAGCTTCGCGTCTACGCGGGCCCGGAGCATCCGCACACCGCTCAGCAGCCCGTTCCGTTCGAGATCAAGCAGGTGGCGCAATGACCGAGACCGTGGAAACCACCGAGGTGACCGAGACCGCGGCCGAGGACACGGCCGTCGCCGAATCGTTCGTGTTCGAGCGCCCCATCCAGACGGTCGGCCGCCGCAAGGAAGCCGTCGTCCGGGTTCGTCTCGTCCCGGGTACCGGCAAGTTCGACCTCAACGGCCGCAGCCTGGAGGACTACTTCCCCAACAAGGTGCACCAGCAGCTGATCAAGGCCCCGCTGGTCACCGTGGAGCGGGTGGACAACTACGACATCTACGCGCTGCTGCACGGCGGAGGCCCGTCCGGCCAGGCCGGGGCCCTGCGCCTGGGCATCGCCCGCGCGCTGATCATCGCCTCGCCGGAGGACCGCCCGGCGCTGAAGAAGGCCGGGTTCCTCACCCGTGACCCGCGCGCCACCGAGCGCAAGAAGTACGGCCTGAAGAAGGCCCGCAAGGCGCCTCAGTACAGCAAGCGCTGATCAGTCACTGGCAGGCTGCGGGCGTGTATCGCCCGCGCGATATCTACGCATGTTTCGGCGTGTCGCGGGTACTCGACGCACGCTCGCAGCCAACAGTGGTTATCTGCACGCTCGCCATGTGTGAGCCAACTGTGAGAGGTTTGTCCGCATGGGTCGACTATTCGGCACCGACGGCGTACGCGGAGTCGCCAATCGTGAGTTGACCGCCGAATTGGCGCTCGCGCTGGGCGCCGCAGCGGCACGCCACCTGGCAGATTCAGCCGGCCCGGGCCGCCGCGTCGCCGTGATCGGCCGGGATCCCCGCGCCAGCGGCGAGATGCTGGAAGCGGCGGTGATCGCAGGCCTGACCAGCCAGGGTGTCGACGCCCTGCGGGTAGGGGTGCTCCCCACCCCCGCAGTGGCCTATCTGACCAGCGCCTACGACGCCGACTTCGGTGTGATGATCTCCGCGTCGCACAACCCGATGCCCGATAACGGCATCAAGATCTTCGGCCCCGGCGGCCACAAACTCGACGACGACACCGAAGACCGCATCGAGGACCTCGTCGCCGCCGGCCCCGGGTTGCGCCCGGTCGGCGCGGGCATTGGCCGGGTGCTGGACGCTGCCGACGCGGCCGATCGCTACCTGAGACACGTCAGCAAGGCCAGCACCAGCCGCCTCGACGGGCTCACCGTAGTCGTCGACTGCGCACACGGCGCGGCGTCCGCGGCGGCCCCGGCGGCCTACCGCGCGGCGGGCGCGCGGGTCATCGCGATCAACGCCGATCCCAACGGGCTGAACATCAACGACGGGTGCGGTTCGACGCACCTGGATTCGCTGCGCGCCGCGGTGGTCGACCACCGCGCCGACCTGGGGCTGGCGCATGACGGGGACGCCGACCGCTGCCTGGCTGTCGACGCCAACGGTGAGCTTGTCGACGGCGACACCATCATGGTGGTGCTGGCACTGGCCATGAAGGAGGCCGGGGAGCTCGCCTCCGACACGCTGGTGGCGACCGTGATGAGCAACCTCGGGCTGCATCTGGCCATGCGGGCGGCCGGCGTGACGGTGCGCACCACCGGTGTCGGCGACCGCTACGTCCTGGAAGAGTTGCGGGCCGGCGGTTACAGTCTCGGCGGCGAGCAGTCCGGACACATCGTGATGCCGGCCCTGGGCTCCACCGGCGACGGCATCGTCACTGGCCTCCGGCTGATGACCCGCATGGTGCAGACCGGTTCCTCGCTGGCCGTCCTCGCGTCGGCGATGCAGTCCCTGCCGCAGGTGTTGATCAACGTTCAGGTGGCGGACAAGGCCACCGCCGCCGCCGCGCCATCGGTGCGCGACGCGGTCGACCAGGCCGAGGCCGAGCTCGGTGACACCGGGCGAATTCTATTGCGGCCCTCGGGAACCGAGCCGATGATCCGGGTGATGGTGGAGGCCGCCGACGAGGAAGTCGCGCAACGGTTGGCCGGAACTGTGGCCGACGCGGTCAGCGCCGCCGGCTGAGCCGGAAATCTCGGGGGAACCCCGACGCCACGGGCGGCGTCGGATCAGGTATGAGACTCGACAACGCGGCGGTGCGCTCGATCGCCGACCAGTTCAGCGCGGCGTCCGAACTGATCGATGACGCGGCGCGAATACACTTGGCGCAGTTGACTTTCGGTGGTGCCCGGGCGGGCCGGTCGTACGCGGCCGGCGGTGACGGGGTGTGGGCCGGGCTGGCCGGGTTGGCGGGCGACTTGGCTCGATGGTCACGCGCGGCCGCCGAGATCGCCGCCGCGCTGCGGGCGAGCGCCGAGCGCTACGCCGACGCCGAGTTGTATGCCGCCGGCCGGATCGCCTGATGGCCGATCGATTGGATGTTGCCGGACGCCTGGCCGAAGGGCTCCCCGCCGTCGAGCACACCGAAACGTATGCGCGGGCCTGCCATGATCCGCTGCCGGTTCGCGACCTGTACGGCAGCGAAGACGGACTCGACCTTTATGCGCTGGACGCCGATTGTGCGCGGTTGCGCGAGGCGGCCACCGTGATCGCCGAGGCGCTGCGGTCACAGCGCGCGCAAGTTTCCGCGCTGACGCAGGCGTGGACGGGCGCGGGAGCCGACGCCGCCGTTGCGTTCGTTCAGCGGCACTGCGACACCGCGGACGCCGTTGTCACCGAACTCCGCGGCGCTGCCGAGCAACTCGAGTCGCTCCGGGACAACCTGTGGTACCTCGTCGACTCGCGAGTGACGACGACCGTCGCCGTTGATGAGCGGACCGAGGCGCAGCGCCCGGTGTGGCTGGCCGCCGCGGCCGCCGTCACCGCCGGCGCGGGGGATCGGACAGCCGCCCACGAAGTGGTCGAACGGCAGGTAAAGCCCTACGTGGACAACGTGATTCGCCAGGACTGGCTGACCGCGATGCGTGCCGCGACCGCGTCTGTAGCTGCGTCGTACGACATGGTCGTCGACCGATTGGCCGCCGTGCCGCGAGCCTCGTTCGAGATCCCGGGCGATCTCGGGCCGAGCAGCCCGCTGGTTGCGGCCGCGGCCACGCCCGCGGTCGTCACCGTGTCGGCGCCGGTTCCGGGTTTCGCCGCCGCGTCATCGACCCCGCCGGTCACCGAAGCGAGGTCAGCGACTCCTGCGCCGGTGAGTCCGAATGTGCCACTGGCACAGCCGGATTCGGGAATGTTGCCGAGCGGTGTTTCCGGCATGACGGGCGGTGGGTCCAACACGTCCGGCGGCGGCTTGGGCGGTGGCGGTGACCTGGGCGGGCTCGGCGGGGTTGGCGGGCTCGGCGGTCTCGGCGGGCTCGCCAGCCGGATCGTGGAGGCGATGGGTGGTCTGCTGGATTCGACGGCCGACCCGCCCGGCGACGACGCCTTCGGCATGGACCCCGACGACGATCCGGACGGGGAACGGAAGAAGCCGCGCCATCCCGAGCCTGACGACGCGACCCAGGTCGCCAAGACGGTGACAGGGCCCGGGCAACCGGCGGCCGAGCAACCCGCGCCCGGTCAACCGGCCGGGTCACCGCCGGCCGGTTCTCCCGCGGCCACACCGATGGGTCAACCCATGCCGGCCCAGCCCCCGCCCATACCCGTACCCGCCGGGGAGACACCCTGCGAGATCGCCGCGGACGAACTGCCGAAGGCGGGGCAGTGAACGGTCAGGAGGGCTGAATCTGTAGCAGCTCTTCGACATAACGCACCGCCTCACCCGTGTCGGTTGTCACCGGCCGCACCAGCAGCGTCGTCACTCCCGCTTCGGCGAACACGGCCAGCCGTTCCGCGACGAACCCGCGTGGACCGATCAACGAGACGCCGCGGACCAACTCGTCGGGCAGCGCGTCGATCGCCTCACGTTTGCAACCGGCCAGGTACAACTCCTGGATCCGGTCCGCGACCTCACCGAACCCGTAGCGGGTCGCCAGACTGTGGTAGAAATTGCGGCCCTTGGCACCCATCCCGCCGATGTAGAGCGCCAATTGCGGCTTGGTCCAAGCCAACCGGTCCTCGACGTCGTCGCCGATGGCCAACGACGTGCCGACCATGACGTCCAGCGGGCCCAGTGCGGGGTCTCGCTTCGCGGCACCGGCCGCCAGCGCCTCGCCCCACACCAGATGCGCCTTGTCCGGATAGTAGAACGCCGGTTGCCACCCCTCGGCGATCTCCGCGGTGAGTTCGACATTCTTGGGGCCGAGCGACGCGATCGAGATTGGAATGCGTTCGCGCACCGGGTGATTGATCAGGTGCAGGGCTTTACCCAGCCCGGTGCCGCGGTCGGCGGGCAACGGGATCTGGTAGTGCTTACCGTCGTAGTGCAGCCGTTCCCGCCGCCACACCCGCCGACAGATCTCGACGGTCTCGCGGGTGCGACCCAGTGGGGCATCGAATTCGATACCGTGGAATCCCTCGATCACCTGCGGCCCGGACGTGCCGATCCCGAGGTGGAACCGTCCGCCCGAAACGTAGTCCAGGCCCGCCGCCGTCATCGCCAGCAGCGACGGCGAGCGGATATAGATCGGCACCACGCCGGAGGCCAGCTCCACCCGGTTCGTCTTGGCCGCCAGATAACCTAGCTGGCTGATGGCGTCGAAGGCGTACGCCTCGGCCACGACCGCAACATCGATACCCGACTGCTCGAGCTCGACAACGCGGTCAACGGCCTCGTGAAACCCGCCCGTGTAGTCCAGCGCGATCCCGATTCGCATCAACGACACTTACCATGTCAGGCGGCGGAGGTACCCGTCCAGTACTCCGCGAACCGCTGCCCGTCCGCCGCGAGCCGCAGGATGTCGTTGCCGGTGAACTCAACCTGGCCGTCTGGTCCACGGCCGCTGCCGACCCACCGGCCGGCCACCAGGTTCCCTTCCTGCAGGGGGCCGATCTCGACTCGGAATGTTAAGTTCGCCAACATGTTTCGGGTCTCGTCGATGATCTGCTGGAGTTCGGCCGGACCGTGCACCTCGCGGTCGGGCCAATGGCCGACGAAGTCCTCGGTGACGATCTCCGCGGCGACCGGGCGCCCCGACCACAGTTCGGTGATCCATCGGTGGTAAAGCTCGCGCGCGGTGGTCATTTGAGCAGTGCGACGATCTTCTCTTCGGGCGTGACCGACAGAGCCTCGGGATCCAACTGCTCGGTCCTGGGCAGCTGCACGTCGGGATCGGCGAACTCGCGGTAGGTCTTGTCGCCGCCCAGGGTGTACAGCAGATAGCCCGTCAGCAGTGCCCGGACCGCGCGCTGCGTCTTGCGATCGGAACCGGCCAACCCCAGCGCCTTGGGCAGGCGCCGGCCCTCGACCAGACCACCGGGTTTGGACTTGCTGATGATCCGCACCGTCGCGTCGTCCCACGCCCGGGACAAAGACCACGCGTTGGAGTTCAGCGTCTTCGGGTCGTCCAGCGCGGTCATGATGAGACCGGGCAGGTCCAGGGTGGCGGCCGGTTGTTCGGCCGGCGGCACCGTCACCGTTGGGAAGAGCGCGGCCGCGGCCTTCAACCTGCCGGGCATCCCGGCCGCCGCGAACACCGCCGCCGAACCACCGAAACCATGGCCCACCACGCCGAGCTTGCCGGGGTGCACGCTGATCTCACCCGGCCCCAGTCGCACCCCAGCCACGATGTCCAGGGCCACACCAAGATCGAAGGCCAGGTTCAGCGCCGAGGGCGCCAGCCCGCGCTGGGTGTCGGGCGCCGCGGCCACGATGCCCCAGGACGCCAGGTGCTCGAGCAAGCCGGCGTAGTGGGTCGACACGGTCAGCCAGTCGTGACCGAAGGCGATGGCGGGCAGGTTCAGTCCGGCCTCAGGGGTGTACACCGCGCCGGGCAGTCCGGCAAAGGCCAGGTCACCGCGCAATACGCGATGTGGACCACGGCGGTTGAGGGCGGCGACGAGCTTACGGATGCGGGCCACCTTCGAACCCTAGCCCGCGTTAGCGGTGCGCCGGTGGATGGGTAAAGCCCGTCCACGTTGCGCCGTCCCAATAGCGCTGTCCGGGGTGTCCGGACGGGTCGGGATACCAGCCCGCCGGCATCGCTCCCGGCGGCCGCGCCCCGGCCGCCTGGGGCTGCTGGAGCTGCGGGGCCTGCTGGAACTGCTGCGGCTGCGGGGCCTGCTGGAACTGCTGCGGCTGCTGCGCCAGATTGCGGATCTTGCGGATAGCGCCGCGGTTATGGAACAGCGCAATCGGGTTCAACAGCAAAGATGCGATGCTCCACCAACCGGCGATCAGGCAGTGGTTCTGCGCATCGCGGTAAGCCCGCTCGCACTGCTCCAGGGTCCCGGTGAACCGGACGGTCTGCTGAAACCAGAGGATCAGCGCGCCGGTGTGCTTGAGCAGCCCGATGTAGAACAATTCGCCGGACTGCTGGTAGGGCTGAGGCTGCTGATACGGCCCACCAGCCTGCTGGTGCGGCTGGGGCTGGTGATACTGGCCACCGCCCTGCGGGTATGGATATGACAAAACCGCTCCTCACAGGCCCATCCGACGGATAAACGATACCGTCGCGCCCGATGGTAAATCCGCACCTGCACTACCCTGGTCAGAATGTGCGGAATCGTCGGATACGTCGGGCATCGCCCGGCCTGCGGCGTAGTCATGGACGCACTGCGCCGGATGGAATACCGCGGCTACGACTCGTCGGGCATCGCCCTGCTCGACGGTAAAGGCAAGCTGACGGTGCGGCGTCGCGCCGGTCAGCTGGCGAATTTGGACGCCGCGATCGGGGAAATGGATCCGGGTGAACTCGCTGGTGTGGCCGGTCTGGGCCACACCCGGTGGGCCACCCACGGCCGCCCCACCGACCGCAATGCACACCCGCACCGCGATGCCGCGGGCAAGATCGCCGTCGTTCACAACGGCATCATCGAGAACTTCGCCGGCCTTCGTCAGGAGTTGGAGGCCTCCGGGGTGGAGTTCGCCAGCGACACCGACACCGAAGTCGCGGTGCACTTGGTTGCGTGGGCCTACCACCACGGGCCGACGGCCGGTGACTTCGTCGCCTCCGTGCTGTCCGTGCTGCGCCGACTGGAGGGGCACTTCACCCTGGTGTTCGCCAACGCCGACGAGCCCGGCACCATCGTCGCCGCCCGCCGGTCCACACCGCTGGTGCTTGGTGTTGGCGAGGGCGAGATGTTCGTCGGGTCCGACGTGGCCGCATTCATCGAGCACACGCGCCAGGCGGTCGAACTCGGCCAGGACCAGGCGGTCGTGATCACCGCCGACGGCTACCGCGTCACCGACTTCGCCGGCAACGAGGACCTGGGGCCCGGGGCATACCGGGAATTCCACATCGACTGGGACCTGGCCGCTGCCGAAAAAGGCGGCTACGAGTACTTCATGCTCAAGGAGATCGCGGAGCAACCCGCCGCGGTCGCCGACACCCTGCTCGGGCATTTCGTGAACAACCGGATCGTGCTCGACGAGCAGCGGCTCTCCGACCAGGAGTTGCGCGAGATCGACAAGGTGTTCGTCGTCGCCTGTGGCACCGCCTACCACTCCGGGCTGCTGGCCAAGTACGCGATCGAGCACTGGACCCGACTGCCCGTCGAGGTGGAGCTGGCCAGCGAATTCCGTTACCGCGACCCCGTTTTGGACCGCAGCACCCTGGTGGTGGCGATCTCGCAATCCGGCGAGACCGCCGACACGCTGGAGGCGGTGCGGCACGCCAAGGAGCAGAAGGCCAAGGTTCTGGCGATCTGCAACACCAATGGCTCCCAGATTCCGCGCGAGTGTGACGCGGTGCTCTACACCCGGGCCGGACCGGAGATCGGCGTCGCATCGACCAAGACATTCCTCGCCCAGATCACCGCGAATTACCTGGTGGGTCTGGCGCTGGCGCAGGCGCGCGGCACCAAGTACCCCGACGAGGTCGAGCGCGAGTACCGCGAACTGGAAGCGATGCCGGACCTGGTGGCCAGCGTGATCGCCGGGGTCGACCCGGTCGCCGACCTTGCCCACCGGTTCGCGCAGTCGTCGACGGTGCTGTTCCTGGGCCGCCACGTCGGCTACCCGGTGGCGCTGGAAGGCGCGCTCAAATTGAAGGAATTGGCGTATATGCACGCCGAGGGATTTGCGGCCGGGGAGCTCAAGCACGGTCCGATCGCGCTTATCGAGGACGACCTGCCGGTCATCATCGTCATGCCCTCACCGAAGGGATCGGCGACGCTGCACGCGAAGCTGCTGTCCAATATCCGCGAGATTCAGACACGCGGAGCGATCACCATCGTGATCGCCGAGGAAGGCGACGACACGGTGCGCCCCTTCGCCGACCACCTGATCGAAATTCCCGCGGTCTCAACGCTTTTGCAGCCTCTTCTCTCGACCATCCCGCTGCAGGTGTTCGCCGCCGCGGTGGCGCAGGCCCGCGGCTACGACGTTGACAAGCCCCGGAATCTGGCAAAATCCGTCACCGTCGAATAGTCGTCGTCGGGGAGGCACCATGAGATGGGGCATCGCTAGTATCGCGGTTTTCGTCGCCGCATATATCGGTCTGGCCGCACTGTATGCCCTCGCCGGCATGGGCCCGGCCCACCCGCTCACCGAGGCTCAGCCGACGGCCGATGGAACGACCGTGACTCTGGACATCGTGAGCATCCAGCCGTATCGCAATGCGCTGCTCGGTGATTTGACGGTGACACCGGGCCCTGAGTTGCTGGACCCGCAAACCGGCAACCTGAAGGACGACCTCACCGTCGCCGTCACCTCAGCGACGACACCCACCAGCCGGTCCTGGCCCAAGGGCACCCAGCCGGGTGTTTTCCCGGTGTCGCTGAACATCAACGGTGACGTCTCGGATTGGCCCTTCGACAGCTATAGCTCCAAACCGGTTTCGGTCAATGTGTTCCGCGGCTCCCCGCAGACACCGGAACGGGCCTCGGTGGGCTTCGTCGATCGGCTGCCCGGCTGGCAACTCAGCGTGCAGGGCGACAAGCCCGGCGGCGCCGCTGGGCCGTACCGGGTGGACGTCCACCGGTCGCCGAGCACCGTGGCAGTGGCCGTTGTCCTGCTGGGAGTGCTGGTCGCACTGGCCTGCTTCGGCCTGTTCGTCGCCGTTCAGACGGTACGCAACCGGCGCAAATTCCAGCCGCCGATGGCGACGTGGTTCGCCGCGATGCTGTTCGCCGTGGTGCCGCTGCGCAACGCCCTGCCCGATTCGCCGCCCTTCGGCGCCTGGGTCGATGTCATGGTGGTCATCTGGGTGATCGTGGCCTTGGTGACCGCGATGGGGTTGTACGTCTCCTGCTGGTGGCGCCACCTGGCACCGGACTACGACAAGCCCGCCGAACCAGCACCGAAACCAGCTGAGTCGACACCCAAATAGGTCGCGGCGTGCGAAGGTAAAGCCGTGACGAGGATCTCGGTGTCCAGACGCACGATCATTGGAGTCGTCGTCTTCGTCGCGGGGTACATCGCATCGATCGTGCTTTACGTCAACGGCGGCATGGGTCATCGTCACCAGATCTCCAACGGTTCGGGTGACGGCACCAAGGTGACGGTCGACATCGAGGACATCCAGTCCAACACCGGCGTCCTGGTGGCCAACATCGCCGTCGTGCCGGCGCTCGCACTACTGGACGAGCAGAACGGCACACTCAAGGACGACCTGAACGTCGTCGCCAGCTCGGTGATACAGGCCAGCAAGCGCACCTGGCCGAAAGCCTCGCTGCCCGACGCCTTCCGGGTTTCGATCAGCCTGACCGGTGACGTCGCCGACTGGCCCTTCGACCGCTATGAAACCGGACCTATCAACGTTCAGCTTTTCTCCGGCACTTCGCAGACACCCGAGTCTGTGACGGTGACTCTGGTCGATCGACTGCTGGGCTGGGAAGTCGACGTGGCTCGCCCGGGCAAGGGTGAACCACACGCACCCTACCGGCTACAACTGCACCGCTCGCACAGCACGACGGCGTTCGCCGTGCTGATCCTCGGTGTCCTCATCGCGCTGGCCGGCCTGGCCTTCTTCGTCGCGATCCAGACAGTGCGCAATCGCAGGAAATTTCAGCCGCCGATGACGACGTGGTATGCGGCCATGCTGTTTGCGGTGATGCCGTTGCGCGATGCGCTGCCCGATTCTCCGCCCTTCGGTAGCTGGGTGGACGTCACCATCGTGCTCTGGGTGATCGTCGTCCTGACCATCTCGCTGGTGCTCTACATCTCCTGCTGGTGGCGGCATCTGGCACCGGAATACGGTGACACCTCGACCCAGGACAGGCGCGCATGAAACTCGGGATCGCCGGCTTCCTGCTATTTCTGGTGGCCTACTTCGCCTCGACCTCCCTGTACGGCACTGCCGGCAAGGGACCGCACGACCTGACCCAAGGCCAGCCGACCACCGACGGGACAACGGTCACCATCGACCTGCAAGACGTTCAGCAGAGCAACACCGTGCTGGTCACCAACCTCGCGATCTCACCCGGACCGAAGTTGCTGGATCAGCGCACCCACGGTCTGACCGAGGACCTCAGCGTGGTGGTGACCTCAGCGGTATCGCCCACCAAGCGGTCGTGGTCGAAAGGGATGTTGCCAGGCACATTTCCGGTCCCGCTCACGCTCAGCGGTGACGTCGCCAACTGGCCGTTCGACCGCTACACATCGGGTCCGATCACCGTCGAACTCTTCCGGGGCCCCGAGGAGGTGCCCGAGCGGGCAGCGGTGACGTTCGTGGACCGGTTGGCCGGCTGGCAGATCACCATTCCCGCTCCCAGCACCGACGGTGGGCTGGCGCCGTACCGGGTGAAGTTGCAGCGGTCGGCGGGCACGGTGGCGTTCGCGGTCATCATCCTCGGGGCGCTGGTTCTGCTGGCCGCGATCGGGCTGTTCGTCGCCATCCAAACGGCCCGCGACCGCCGGAAGTTCCAGCCGCCCATGACAACCTGGTACGCGGCAATGCTTTTCGCGGTGGTGCCGCTGCGTAACGCTCTGCCCAACGCACCGCCGTTCGGCTCTTGGATCGACATCAGGATTGTGCTCTGGGTGATCGTCGCCCTGGTGCTCTCGATGCTCATCTACATCACCTGCTGGTGGCGGCATCTGGCACCGGATTTCGACAAGTAAAGTTGCCAAGTGGCAAAAACTTCGGTGTCGGCTCGAGCGCGCACGTTGGTGCGTGCGGTTTGGCACTGGATCGTCCGGGCACCGCTGACGTACGGCTGGCTGCTCGCTTTGACGATCACCACGATTCTGCAGAACGTGCTGACCGGCCAGCAGCTGCACTCGGTGCTGCTGCACCGCTACACCAATATCCATGCGCTGGCCACCGATCCGCTGGGGGTGCTGTTTTCCAGCCTGATGTGGATCGACGGCAAGAGCCTGGAACCCTACCTGCTGCTGTTCACCCTGTTTCTGGCGCCGGCCGAGCGATGGCTGGGCCAACTGCGTTGGCTCACCGTGGGATTGAGCGCTCACATCGTCGCCACCTACTTCAGCGAAGGCCTGCTCTTCCTCGCCATCGAATTGCGAGACGCCTCCGAGCGGTACGTCCGCGCCCACGACATCGGGGTGAGCTATTTCCTGGTCGGGGTGATGGGGGTGCTGACGTATCGGATTGCGCGGCCGTGGCGCTGGGGTTACCTCGCCGTACTCCTGCTGATCTTCGGTTTCCCGGTGATCACCATGGACCGGATCGGACTCAGCTTCACCGCGATCGGCCATTTCGCCGCGCTGCTCATCGGTCTGGCGTTCTACCCGATGGCCCGCGAGCGCAAGACCGTCCCGTGGAACCCGGCCGCCCTCCGCGAACTGTTCCGCCGACGCAGGGAGCCCGAAGCGACGGCGGAAGCCGGCTAACCGCGGGTGGCGGAGACGTAGCTCAGCGAAGCGAACACCGCAGCGCGCTCGTCGTCGGCGTCCATCCGAACGCCTTGAGTGGCAAGCAACTCAGTGACCGGGGCGGCATCGGCCGACCAGCCGTGGGCGTTGAGGTACTCGATCACGTCGTTGCGATCGCCGGCATACCAGAGGTCGGTCATCTCGACGTCGAAGCCGTGCGCGCGCCAGCGGTCAGTGGTCTCCTTCATCTGGTCTGCCATCAACGACACCGCTCGGCTGCCGTCGGACATGTTCTCGGTGGCCAGTCGGCTGCCGGGCGCGCTGAGTTCGGTGATGTTGTCCAGCAGCGCGTCCTGGGCTTCCGGCGGTAGGAACGGCAACAGGCCCTCGGCGCTCCACGCACTGGGCGCCTGCGGGTCAAAACCCGCGTAGCGCAACGCCTGTGGCCAATCGTGGCGCAGGTCGACCGCCACCGTCCGCAGCTCTGCTTTCGGCCTGGCTCCAAGCTCGCTGAGCGTCGCGGTCTTGAACTCGATCACCTGCGGTTGGTCGATCTCGTACACGATGCTGCCGGCCGGCCACGGCAGCCGGTAACCACGGGCATCCAGGCCGGACGCCAGGATCACCGCCTGCCGGATGCCCGCCTCGGCGGCAGCGAGGAAGAAGTCGTCGAAAAACCTGGTGCGCACGGCCATCATGTCGCGCATCCGCTCCATGCCGAACTCGGCGTGATCGTCGACGACGCCGGGGTCCAGTTCGCCGCTGGCCAGCCGGGTGAAGAAGTCGACGCCGACCGCCCGCACCAGCGGCTCGGCGTACGGGTCGTTGATCAGCGGGTCGTCGCCCCGGCTGGCCAGCGCGCGTCCCACGGCGACGCCGGTGGCGGTGGCGCCCACGCTGGTCGCGAGATCCCAGGTGTCGTTGTCGGTCCGTGCCATGTCTGCCCCTCCTTGGTCGGTGGACGCGAATGTACGGACGGCTCCTGAACATCAGCTGTGTGGAATGCTGGCTGTGATGCGGCACTACTACTCCGTGGACGCAATTCGCGACGCCGAAGCGCCGTTGTTGGCGAGCATGCCCGACGGGGCGTTGATGCGGCGCGCCGCTTACGGTCTGGCGACCGCGATCATGGGTGAACTCAGGGCCCGCACCGGCGGGGTGGCCGGCCGGCGGATCTGCGCGGTCGTGGGTTCCGGCGACAACGGCGGCGACGCGCTGTGGGCGGCCACGTTCCTGCGCCGTCGCGGCGCAGCGGCCGACGCGATACTGCTCAACCCCGAACGCGCCCACCAGAAGGGACTGGCGGCGTTCCGCAAGGCCGGCGGCCAGGTCGTCGAAAAGGTCCAGCCGGCAACGGATCTGGTCGTCGACGGGGTGGTGGGCATCTCGGGTTCGGGTCCGCTGCGCCCGGCCGCAGCCGAGGTGTTCGACGGCGTCGGCGACATCCCGGTGGTCGCGGTCGACATTCCCAGCGGCGTGGACGTGGCGACCGGGGCGATCAGCGGACCCGCCGTGCACGCCGCCCTGACGGTGACCTTCGGCGGGCTGAAACCGGTGCATGCGCTGGCCGACTGTGGCCGCGTCGAGCTCGTCGACATCGGGCTGGACCTGCCCGAGACCGACATGTCGGGATTCGAGGCCGCCGACGTGCTCGCGCGCTGGCCGATCCCCGGCGCGCACGACGACAAGTACACCCAGGGCGTCACCGGCGTGCTGGCCGGCAGCGCCACGTATCCCGGTGCCGCGGTGCTGTGTACCGGCGCCGCGGTCGCGGCCACGTCGGGCATGGTCCGCTACGCCGGCAGCGCCAACCACGAGGTGCTCGCACACTGGCCGGAAGTCATCGCCTCACCCAGCCCGGCGTCGGCCGGCCGGGTCCAGGCGTGGGTCGTCGGACCCGGGCTGGGGACGGATGAAATCGGGGCCGCCGCACTGTGGTTCGCGTTGGACACCGATTTGCCGGTGCTGGTCGACGCGGACGGATTGACCATGCTGGCGGCCCACCCGGAGCTGGTGGCCGACCGGACTGCCCCCACGGTGTTGACGCCGCACGCCGGCGAATTCGCCCGGCTCGCCGGAGCACCGCCCGGTGACGACCGGATGGCGGCCTGTCGCAAGCTGGCCGACACCTTCGGTGCCACCGTGCTGCTCAAGGGCAATGTCACGGTCATCGCCGATCCCGGCGGACCGGTGTATCTGAACCCGGCCGGTCAGTCCTGGGCGGCGACCGCCGGGTCCGGTGACGTGTTGTCCGGCATGATCGGTGCGCTTCTGGCCTCTGGTTTGCCGGCCGGCGAGGCCGCCGCCGCGGCCGCATTCGTGCACGCCCGTGCCGCGGCGCTGTCGGCCGCGGACCCCGGGCCGGGCGACGCACCGACGTCGGCGTCGCGCATCCTGCACCACATCCGGGCCGCCCTGGCGGCGCTGTAGCCGACTCCCTCGTACAAGAAAGGATCCACTGTGCCCCAACATCCCTCGCTGCCCGCGCACTCGATCGCTCCCGCCTACACCGGCCGGTTGTTCACCGCGCCGGTGCCGGCCCTGCGGCTGCCCGAGGAGTCGATGGATCCCGACGCCGCCTACCGCTTCATCCACGACGAACTGATGCTGGACGGCAGCTCGCGGCTGAACCTGGCCACCTTCGTGACCACCTGGATGGACCCCCAGGCGGGGCAGCTGATGGCCGAAACGTTCGACAAGAACATGATCGACAAGGACGAATACCCGGCGACCGCAGCCATCGAGCAGCGCTGCGTGTGCATGGTTGCCGACCTGTTCCACGCTGAAAACCTGCGCGACGACGACCCGAGCAGCGCCGTCGGCGTGTCCACCATCGGCTCCAGCGAGGCCGTCATGCTGGGCGGTCTGGCGCTGAAGTGGCGGTGGCGCGAGAAGGTGGGCAAGAACTGGAAGGCGCGCACCCCCAACCTGGTGATGGGCTCCAATGTGCAGGTCGTATGGGAGAAGTTCTGCCGGTACTTCGACGTCGAACCCCGTTATCTGCCAATGGAAGAGGGGCGCTACGTCATCACGCCCGAGCAGGTCATCGAGGCCGTCGACGAGGACACTATCGGTGTGGTGGCGATCCTGGGCACCACCTACACCGGCGAGCTGGAACCCATCGCCGAGATCTGCGCCGCACTGGACAAACTCGCCAGCAAACCGGCCTCAGAAGGGGGCGTCGACGTTCCGGTGCATGTCGATGCCGCCAGCGGCGGGTTCGTGGTGCCGTTTCTGCACCCGGAACTGAAATGGGATTTCCGGCTGCCCCGGGTGGTGTCCATCAACGTCAGCGGCCACAAGTACGGGCTGACCTACCCCGGCGTCGGGTTCGTGGTGTGGCGCAGCAAGGAGCATTTGCCCGAGGACTTGGTGTTCCACGTGAATTACTTGGGCGGCGACATGCCGACCTTCACGCTCAACTTCTCTCGGCCGGGCAACCAGGTGGTGGGCCAGTACTACAACTTCCTGCGCCTGGGCCGCGAGGGCTACACCCAGGTGATGCAGGCATTGCAGTCGACCGCGCGATGGCTGGGTGAGCAGCTGCGCGTCGGTGAGCATTGCGAGTTGATCTCTGACGGGTCGGCGATCCCGGTCGTCGCCTTCCGGCTGCAGCGCGGCCTCGGCTACACCGAATTCGACGTGTCGCACGAGTTGCGCGGCTTCGGGTGGCAGGTTCCCGCCTACACCATGCCCGACAACGCGACCGACGTGTCCGTGCTGCGCATCGTGGTTCGCGAAGGCCTGTCCGCCGACCTGGCCCGGGCCCTGCACGACGACGCCCGCACCGCTCTGGCCTCGCTGGACAAACTGCGGCCGGGCGGGCACTACGAAGCCGCGCACTTCGCGCACTAGCGGCTTGCTAATGGCTGTGACGCGTTGACTCTGCGCGACGGGCGCAGGCCTCCTGAATCCAAGTCGAAAAGCTCGCCACCAGCGCAGAGTCAATCGGGAGAAGCCGTTGCGCCGCGCTCTGGGACAATGGCGGCCGTGGCCGTTACGTCGCTCTCTTTGACGCCGGGTGTCCTCGCCGAGGCGGTGGTGGACCTCGGCGCTATCGCCCACAACGTGCGGGTGCTGCGCGAGCACGCCGGAAACGCGGAGGTCATGGCTGTCGTCAAGGCCGACGGATACGGCCACGGCGCCACCAGAGTGGCCTACGCGGCGCTGGCCGCCGGTGCCGCCGAACTCGGCGTCGCCACCGTCGACGAGGCGCTCGACCTGCGCGCCGCCGGCATCGTCGAGCCGGTACTGGCCTGGCTGCACCCACCCGGCTTCGACTTCGGACCGGCGCTGGCCGGCGACGTACAGATCGCGGTCTCCTCGGCACGCCAACTGGAAGAGGTGTTGGAGGCGGTGCGCCGGACCGGCACGCAGGCCGTGGTCACCGTGAAGGTCGACACCGGCTTGAACCGCAACGGCGTGGCGCCCGCCGAATACCCCGCGGTGCTGAACGGGTTGCGCAAGGCCGTCGCCGCCGACGAGATCCGGCTGCGGGGATTGATGACGCACATGGTGTACGCCGATGCACCCGAAGAACCGATCAACGACCTGCAGGCCAAGCGGTTCCGGGAGATGCTGGCGTACGCCCGCGACCAGAAGGTGGACTTCGAGGTGGCACACCTGTCGAATTCCTCGGCCACCATGGTCCGTCCCGATCTCACCTTCGACCTGGTGCGACCCGGCATTGCGGTCTACGGCCTGAGCCCGGTGCCTAAGCTGGGGGACATGGGTCTGATTCCGGCGATGACCGTCAAATGCCCTGTCGCCCTTGTCAAGTCGATCAAGGCAGGTGAGGGCGTCTCGTACGGGCACACCTGGGTCGCGCCGCGTGACACCAATGTGGCACTGCTGCCGATCGGGTACGCCGACGGTGTGATCCGCTCGCTGGGTGGACGACTCGAGGTGCAGATCAACGGCCGGCGCCGGCCCGGGGTGGGACGGGTCTGCATGGACCAGTTCGTCGTCGACCTGGGTCCGGGACAGCCCGACGTGGGTGAGGGTGACGAGGCGATCCTGTTCGGGCCGGGCAGCAGCGGCGAGCCCACCGCGCAGGACTGGGCCGACCTGGTGGGCACCATTCACTACGAGGTGGTCACCGGCATTCGGGGGCGGATCGGCAGGACCTACCGCGAGGCGCAGACCGTTGAGTCCTGACGACAAACACCACCCGCACCGGGGCAGGGCGTGGTTG
This sequence comes from Mycobacterium asiaticum, assembly GCF_001673635.1. Taxonomy (GTDB): domain Bacteria; phylum Actinomycetota; class Actinomycetes; order Mycobacteriales; family Mycobacteriaceae; genus Mycobacterium; species Mycobacterium asiaticum_C. The sequence continues at coordinate 86,998 of NZ_LZMH01000069.1, read as the reverse complement.
GCCGGAAGTACCGGACTGACCGCAGTGGCCACCCTGGTCGGCGCCTCGGCACGCAAGACCATTGTCGAACGCACCAACGTCGGCGAAGATCCCTGGGCCGACGAGGATTTCGAGCGGCTGGACAGCGACCGGGATTATGTCGTGACGACATCCGACGGGGTGTCGCTGGCGGTGCGCGAGGCCGGCCCGGAGGATGCGCCGTTGACCGTCGTCTTCGCCCATGGATTCTGTCTGCGCATGGGCGCATTCCACTTTCAGCGGATACGGCTCGGCGACGTCTTCGGTCCGCAAGTGCGGATGGTGTTCTACGACCAGCGCGGGCACGGCGAGTCCGGGGAAGGTGAGCCCGAGTCCTACACGCTGACCCAACTCGGGCAGGACCTGGAGTCGGTGCTGCGGGTGACCGCACCGCGTGGGCCGATCGTCCTGGTCGGTCACTCGATGGGCGGCATGACGGTGCTTTCGCACGCCCGCCAGTTCCCAGAACGGTACGGCCGCCGAATCGTCGGCGCGGCGCTGATCTCCTCGGCCGCCGAAGGCGTGACCCGCTCACCGCTGGGCGCATTCCTGAAAAACCCTGCGCTGGAAGCCGTTCGGTTCGCCGCCAAGTCCGCGCCCAATCTGGTGCACCGCGGCCGCAACGTATCCCGGTCCCTGATTGGCCCGATCCTGCGCGCCGCGTCCTACAGCGACCTGCAGGTCAGCCGCAGCCTGGACGCCTTCTCGCAACGGATGATGAACGGCACCCCCATTGCCACCCTGGTCGGCTTCCTGCGCGCACTGGAAACGCACGACGAAACCGCCGGGCTGTGGACGCTGCTGAAGATCCCAACGCTGATCGCCTGCGGTGACCACGATCTGCTCACCCCGGACGAATACTCGAGGCTGATGGCGGCGTCGATGCCGCAGTCCGAGTTGGTGATCGTCACCGGGGCCAGCCACCTGGCCCTGCTGGACAAGCCCGACGCCATCAACGACGGCCTGATCCGGCTGATCGACCGGGCGCTGCCGGGCAAAGTGCGGCAGCGTTACCGGCGGTTGGGTGCTCGGCTGCGAAAGCGGTTGCGGCGCAATGGATAACGGCACAGCCACCCTTGAGCGTGTCGAAGACACCCTGCAACTCGGATCCCGGCTGGGAGAGCAGCTGCGCGCCGGTGACGTCGTGGTGCTCACCGGCCCGCTCGGTGCCGGAAAAACGGTGCTGGCCAAAGGAATCGCGGCGGCCATGGACGTCGACGGTCCAGTGACGTCGCCGACGTTCGTACTGGCCCGGGTGCACCCGGCGCGGCAGGCGGGCAAACCCGCGCTGGTCCACGTCGATGTCTACCGGCTGCTGGACCAACACGGCGCCGACCTGCTCGGCGAACTGGACTCGCTGGATCTGGACACCGACCTGCAGGACGCCGTCGTCGTGGTGGAGTGGGGCGAAGGACTGGTCGAACGCCTTGCCCAGTGGCACTTGGATATTCGGTTGGAGCGCGTCATGCACTCCGACGTGCGGATCGCGACTTGGGAGTGGGTGCGCACCACCGGCGACGATGCAGAGTGCAGCGCTGAGGAGGAGCGGTGCAGATAGGCATCGTCTTGGCGTTGGACACCGCGACCCCGGCCGTCACGGCGGGCATCGTCCGGCTCGAGGACCTCGCGACGCTTGCCGAACGCGTAACCGTGGACGCGCGGGCGCACGCGGAGCGATTGACGCCCAACGTCATTGAGGCACTCGCCGAGGCGGGTCTGACGATGGCAGACCTGGACGCCGTGGTGGTGGGCTGTGGTCCAGGACCGTTCACCGGACTGCGGGCCGGCATGGCCACCGCCGCCGCCTACGGGCACGCGTTGGGCATCCCGGTACACGGCGTCTGCAGCCTGGATGGCATCGGCCGGCTGACCAGCGGAGACACCCTGGTCGTCACCGACGCCCGCCGGCGTGAGGTCTATTGGGCGCGCTACCGCGACGGCGTCCGCACCGACGGCCCGGCGGTCAGCGCGCCGGCCGATGTCGACGCCGGACCCGCACGCGCGGTTGCGGGCTCGCCGGAGCACGCGGCGCTGTTCGATCTGCCGCGCTGCGAGCCGGTGTATCCCACACCGGCCGGATTGGCGCTGGCCGTACCCGATTGGTCGGCGGAGCCCGCACCGCTGGTGGCGTTGTACTTGCGGCGTCCGGACGCTAAACCGTTGGCGGCAAAGGCATGAACTCCGACATTGAGCCGATCACCATCGGAGCGCTGACGTTCGCCGATGCCGGCCGGTGCGCGGAACTGGAGGCGCTGTTGTTCGACGGCGACGACCCGTGGCCGGCCGTGGCATTCAAGCGGGAGCTGGCCAGCAAGACCAACCATTACGTGGGCGCGCGCAGCGGCGACGTGCTGGTCGGCTACGCCGGGATCTCGCGGCTGGGCCGCACGCCGCCCTTCGAATACGAGGTGCACACCATCGGTGTCGACCCCGGCTACCAGGGGCGCGGGATCGGTCGTCGGCTACTGGACGAATTGCTCGATTACGCCGACGGGGGCGTCGTGTTCCTGGAAGTCCGCACCGACAACGAGCCGGCGATCGCGCTGTACCGCAGCGTCGGTTTCGAACAGATCGGCGTGCGCAAGCGCTACTACCGGGTCAGTGGCGCCGACGCCTACACCATGCGACGGGAAGCCCGATGACGACCATCCTTGCTATCGAAACATCCTGCGACGAAACGGGTGTCGGCATCGCACGCCTCGACGGAGCCGGCGACGGGGCCACGGTGACACTGCTGGCTGACGAGGTGGCGTCCAGCGTCGACGAGCATGTCCGGTTCGGGGGCGTGGTGCCCGAAATCGCCTCGCGTGCCCACCTGGAGGCGTTGGGCCCGGCGATGCGCCGGGCGCTGGAAGCCGCCGGTCTGACGAAGCCCGACATTGTCGCCGCCACCATCGGGCCCGGGCTGGCCGGTGCTCTGTTGGTGGGAGTGGCTGCGGCCAAAGCATATTCGGCGGCCTGGGGGGTGCCGTTCTACGCCGTCAACCATCTCGGCGGACATCTGGCCGCCGATCTCTACGAACACGGACCGTTGCCGGAGAGTGTGGCGTTGCTGGTGTCCGGCGGCCACACCCACCTGCTGCATGTGCGTTCGCTGGGCGAGCCGATCGTCGAGCTGGGCAGCACGGTCGACGACGCCGCGGGCGAGGCGTACGACAAGGTGGCACGCCTGCTGGGCCTGGGTTATCCGGGCGGGCGAGTGCTCGACGAGCTGGCCCGTACCGGCGATCGGGACGCCGTGGTATTTCCGCGCGGAATGTCCGGACCGAGGGACGACCCGTACGCGTTCAGCTTCTCCGGCCTCAAGACCGCGGTCGCTCGCTATGTCGAAAGTCACCCCGACTTCCGGCCGGCCGATGTTGCCGCCGGATTCCAGGAGGCGGTCGCCGACGTATTGACCAAGAAGGCGGTGCGAGCGGCGACCGAGCTGGAGGTCTCGACGCTGCTGATCGCCGGGGGAGTGGCGGCCAATTCGCGGCTGCGCGAGCTGGCCACGCAGCGATGCGCCGACGCCGGCCTGACACTCCGGATCCCCCGGCCCCGGCTCTGCACGGACAACGGGGCGATGATCGCGGCGTTCGCCGCGCAGCTCGTCGCCGCGGGAGCCCAGCCATCGCCGCTGGACGCGGCCAGCGACCCGGGGCTGCCAGTGGTCAAGGGACAGGTGGGATAGCCCCACCGATCCCGACCGGGAGAAGCACCGGGCCGCCCTTGAGTGCTAGCACTCTCGTGTATAGAGTGCTAGGTGGCAGTCGGAATTCCCCGTGCGTCGGCACCCGCGACGACGACGCTAGGGCTAGGAAGAATGCCAGGTCATCTGGTAATTCGGACGGTTCGGGGCAGCCCCCGGACCGACCGCCAACTCGGTCGGGGCGAACGTCCCGGACCCGATCTAACTAGTGGAGGGCTCCAATCGTGGCGAAGGTGAACATCAAGCCACTCGAGGACAAGATTCTCGTACAGGCCAACGAGGCCGAGACCACGACCGCTTCCGGTCTGGTCATTCCTGACACCGCCAAGGAGAAGCCCCAGGAGGGCACCGTCGTTGCGGTCGGTCCCGGCCGCTGGGACGAGGACGGCGAGAAGCGGATCCCGCTCGACGTCTCCGAGGGTGACACCGTCATCTACAGCAAGTACGGCGGCACCGAAATCAAGTACGGCGGCGAGGAATACCTGATTCTGTCGGCGCGCGACGTGCTGGCAGTCGTTAACAAGTAAAACACCATGTTCGCCCCGGCGATCCCCGTGCGCAGGCACGGGTGATTTCCGGGGCGGCATGCGTTAGGAGCTGGGCTAAGGAGCCTGATGAGCAAACTTATTGAGTACGACGTGACCGCGCGTCGCGCCATGGAAGCGGGCGTCAACAAGCTCGCGAACGCGGTCAAGGTGACTCTGGGACCCGGCGGCCGGCACGTGGTGTTGGCCAAGGCATACGGTGGCCCGCAGGTAACCAACGACGGCGTGACGGTGGCTCGCGAGATCGACCTGGAAGACCCGTTCGAGAACCTGGGCGCTCAGCTGGTGAAGTCGGTGGCCACCAAGACCAACGACGTCGCCGGCGACGGCACCACCACGGCGACCGTGCTGGCCCAAGCCCTGGTCAAGGGCGGGCTGCGCCTGGTGGCCGCCGGGGCGAACCCGATCGCGCTGGGTTCGGGGATCAGCAAGGCCGCCGACGCCGTGTCCGAGGCGCTGTTGTCCGCGGCCACCCCGGTGTCCGGCAAGGAAGCCATCGCTCAGGTGGCCACCGTCTCCTCGCGCGACGAGCAGATCGGTGAGCTGGTCGGCGAGGCCATGAGCAAGGTCGGCCATGACGGCGTCGTCAGTGTGGAGGAGTCCTCGACGCTGAACACCGAGTTGGAGTTCACCGAGGGTGTGGGCTTCGACAAGGGTTTCCTGTCGGCGTATTTCGTCACCGACTTCGACTCCCAGGAAGCCGTGCTCGACGACCCGCTGATCCTGTTGCACCAGGACAAGATCAGCTCGCTGCCCGACCTGCTGCCGCTGCTGGAGAAGGTTGCCGAGGCCGGCAAGCCGCTGCTGATCATCGCCGAGGACGTCGAGGGTGAGGCGCTGGCGACGCTGGTCGTCAACTCCATCCGCAAGACGCTGAAAGCCGTCGCGGTCAAGTCGCCGTTCTTCGGCGACCGCCGCAAAGCCTTCATGCAGGACCTGGCCATCGTCACCGGCGGCGAGGTGGTCAATCCCGACACCGGCCTGGTGCTGCGCGAGGTGGGGCTCGACGTGCTGGGGTCGGCCCGTCGCGTGGTGGTCAGCAAGGACGACACGATCATCGTCGACGGCGCCGGGTCCAAGGACGCGGTCGCCAACCGGGTCAAGCAGCTGCGCGCCGAGATCGAAGCCAGCGACTCCGACTGGGACCGCGAGAAGCTGCAGGAACGGGTTGCCAAGCTGGCCGGCGGCGTCGCCGTGATCCAAGTCGGCGCGGCCACGGAGACGGCACTCAAGGAGCGCAAGGAAAGTGTCGAGGACGCGGTCGCTGCCGCCAAGGCTGCCGTCGAGGAGGGCATCGTCGCCGGCGGTGGTTCGGCGCTGATCCACTCCCGCCACGTGCTCAAGTCACTGCGCGAGGAGCTCAGCGGTGACGAGCAGCTTGGTGTCGACGTGTTCTCCGAGGCGTTGGCCGCCCCGCTGTACTGGATCGCCACCAACGCCGGACTTGACGGCGCGGTGGTGGTCAGCAAGGTCAGCGAGCTGCCCGCCGGGCAGGGCCTCAATGCCGCCACTCGCGAGTACGGCGACCTGGCGGCCCAGGGCGTCGTTGACCCGGTCAAGGTGACCCGCTCTGCGGTGCTCAACGCGTCGTCGGTGGCCCGGATGGTGCTGACCACCGAGACCGCGGTGGTGGAGCGGCCCGCCGAAGAGGCGGACGACGGCCACGGCCACCACGGCCACGCGCACTAAGTCCTGCCCATCAGACGCAAAGCCCCCGACACGCGGAGTGTTCGGGGGCTTTTGCGTCTGTTCGCGCCAGGTGGCGGTCACTCAGGCCCATCCAACTTGCGTGGTACGTCGAGCACCACCGAGACCGCGGTGCTAGATCGGCCCGCCGCGGAGGCAGACGACGGCCACGGGCGAGGTCGCCACCGGCACTGAGTACGCGAGACGAAACGCCCCGGTCATCTGGCCGGGGCGTTTTCGTCGCTCAGCCATCGGATGCGTCTAGTCTCGCGGCATGGACCGCTTCTTGAAGTGGGCGTGGAGCCGGTTCGGCACGCAGTACTCGTGGGTGATCTACGGGGTCTCTTTCCTCGTACCGTTCCCGATATACCTTTTCTTGTCTTGTGCCATCGTGGCTTTCGAGAAATCGGGTCACTACCTCCAAGCGGCGAGCGCCACCGCCGTTGCGATGTTGATGCTGGCGTACGGGATTGTTCTGCCCGGCCGTGGCGCATGGCGGCTTGTCGAGCGATGGGCAGGGGGTGAAGCGGTGGATCCGGCGAAGGCCCTGGAGGCCACGTACACCTGGTCTCGTCGTGCGGTTGCCCGTGGGTTAACGGTCGTCAGCGTGTGCGGCGCCCTGCTGTCGTCCGTCGTTGGCGTCATTGCGGGCGCGGCGGGACCGCGGCTGGTCCAGTATGCGGTCCTGGGTGGCGTTGTCGGGGCTGGCACGCACCTGATCGGTGTGCACAGCGTGCCGGAAGGGCCCATGCGACCGGTACGGGCCGCCATCGCCGGTGAGTCCGGGATCGGCGACTCCCTGCCCCGGTCGCGCCCCACCTTCGCCGCGTGGTCGAACTTGTCCATACTCTCGGTCGCGTTCGGTTTCTCCGTGGCGGGCGCGACGGTGGCGGGGGAGTTCGATCAGTCCGAGCAGTCCCCCCTGCTGTGGGTGATCATCGCCTGTGTTCTGACCCTGGGCTTCGCCGTGCCGATCACCGTGATCAGTGTGTTCGGGCCGTCCTTGCAGCCGATTCGGGATCTTGCCGAGGGCACCAAACGGGTTGCGGCCGGGGACTACTCGCGACGTCTCCCGGTGGTTCAAGACGATGATCTCGGCGCGCTGGCGGGGTCGTTCAACCGCATGCAGGCCGGTTTGGCCGAGCGTCAACGACTTCACGCCGCGTTTGGGACCTACGTCGACCCGTCCTTGGCGGCGCGGCTGCTCGAGCAGGGCGATGACGTGTTCACCGGCGAACGCCGCGAAGTAAGCGTGATGTTCGTCGATATTCGCGACTTCACACCGTTCGCCGAGGCACACACGGCAGAGGAGACCGTCGCTCATCTCAATGCATTGTTCGAGATCGTCGTCCCTGCCGTCGTCGGGGCTGGTGGGCACGTGAACAAGTTCCTCGGCGACGGTGCTCTGGCCGTCTTCGGCGCTCCCAACGAACTTGCCAAGCATGCCGACGCCGCGGTGAGGGCCGCGGTATCGATCAGCCGCCTTGTCGCCGAGCGATTCGGTGGAAGGCTTCGCATCGGCGTCGGGATAAATACCGGCGTTGTGATCGCCGGAACGATTGGCGGCGGTGGCAAACTCGAGTTCACCCTCATTGGTGACACGGTCAATGTGGCGGCCCGCGTCGAGCAGCTCACGAAAATCACGGGTGATGTGATTCTGATGACTGACCAAACCGTACGCGCCTTGGTTTCTCGACTGCCCGGACTCGCCGACCGGGGTGCTCACGCACTGAAGGGTAAGTCGGACCCGATAACGCTCTTCGGACTCGATCCAGCGGTCAACCTTCAGTTGCTCGGCTGAATGGATACAAGCCGGAACGTGCCCGGTTGGGCGTCGTCCGGCGTGAACCGCACCACCAGGACGCCCGGGGGGAACTTGCTGGCCAGGTCATTGAGGGTCCTCGGCAGGAACGCTCTGGCCTTGGCATTGCCGTACCAATTCGGGTCCGACGGGTCAACGCTGAGGTTGTTCACCCGGTCGATGGCGGCGTCCCACTGTTGAACGGGGTCGGGAGCGCCGTTTCCGAATCCCGTCGACTTGAGGTAGGCATCTGCCTGTCCCGCAAGGGTTACCGCCGCACCGCCACCAACCGGTGCCCCGGTGATCGTCCCGTCGACGACATTGGCCCTCACCGACTGCAACCGCGCGGTGCAGACGTTGTCGACGACGCTGGCCGGGATGCAGAAGTCGGGCAACGGGCCGGCGTGGGCGGGGGCGGGGTTCAGGAAGGCTGGGAGCGCCAGGGCAGCTATGGCCGCGCCAGTGGCGGCCACTGCACGGCTGCGATCTTTCCGCATCCTTGAATTGTGTCACCGAGTTTGCCGAGCAGACGCGAAAGCCCCCGACGCGCCGGGCGCGCGGGGGCTTTCGCGTCTGCTCGCGCAACAACGAGCGGAAGATACGCTGCGGGGCATGCAGACATTGGCGACCGCGCGGGAGGCGGCGCGGGCGGGATCGGCCACGCTGTCCCACGGCGTCACGGCGTACCACGTGGTCGGCGACCACGGCCCGTGGGTGGTGTTGGTGCACGGTCTCGTCACACCCAGCTACGCGTGGGAGTCGCTCGCCGAAACGCTTGCCGATCAAGGGTTCCGGGTGCTTCGCTATGACCATTTCGGTCGCGGACTGTCGGATCGGCCGGCTGTGCGCTACGACCTCGACCTGTACGTGGCGCAACTGCGCGAACTGCTCGACGCACTGGGCATCGACACCATGCATTTGATCGGTTGGTCGATGGGCGGGGTGATCATCACGCGCTTCGCCGCCGAAGCTCCCGACCGTGTCACCAGCCTCACGCTCATCGCACCCGCCCTGTACGTGGGCGGACCGCTGACACACATCGGCAAGCTGGCGTTACGACTGCCCGGTGCCGCCAAATTCCTGGCTCGCCATATCGACGACGTGATCAACCGTCTGGACAAAGAGCACTTGAGCCGGCCCCACCAGTTCCCCGATTACAACCGGCGTGCCCGCGAACAACTGCAATTCCCCGGAGTCGCAGAATCTTTCGCTTCGACGGTCATCAACTTTCCGGTCAACGCCGGGGATCAGTGGGTCGCGGTGGGAAGGCATCCGCGCCCGGTGCTGGTGGTGTGGGGCACTCGGGACTCCGCGGCGCCGTACGCGAACAGCCGCCACGTCTCGAAGCTGTATCCACGCTCGGAGTTACTCAGTGTCGAAGGCGCGAAACACGCACCGCACCTGGACTACTCCGAGCTCGTTTTTCCGGCGATCCTGCGGCACTTGACGGGTGACTCGTCAGGACAGTGATGCTACGGCGAGCGCCGAGCGCCGAGCGGGCGTCAGCCGGGCACAGTCGTCGCGGTCTTTGGCGCCGTGGAGGTGACGGTCGGAACGCCGGGGCTGGTGGTGGTACTGGTCGTACTGGTCACCGTGCTGGTGCTGGTGATCGTTTCCGGCGGCGGCACAACAACAGTGGTGGTGACCGTACTGACGCTAGTCGTCGGTGTGGTGGTGGTGGACGACGTTGTTGTCGCCGCGGGCGCGGCAATGACACCGCACGCCACCCGCTTACCTGAATCCCCAGTGGGACTGCCGCCCAAGTTATCCGCGGTCTGATGGATGACCAAAGAGGTACCGGAATTGCTTCGAAGGTCCGCGGCGGTGAACAGGTTGCTGGTGGTGACGAGTTTGGCCGAGCCGTCCGTGCGCACCTGCAGCGCGGTCAGTTCGCCACTTGCGGGGTAGCCGGTGTGATTCGCTGCTTGATAGACGTCTCCGGCGGAGCTGAAAGCTCCTTCGGCGGACCCGGAATCGGCATCACATCTGCCGACCGAATGGATCTGAAGCCCGTGAAACCCCGGGCTCAGAACCTGGTTGGGGCCGGCCTCCACCGTCACGGTCGCATAGCCGTTGGCGAACTCGAACGTCGCGGTGGCGACCTGGGTGCCGTCAGTGCTCTTCACCTGAGTCGTCATACGGTCCGACCCGGACTGCGCGGAAGACGATGACGTGCCGGATTGTCCACCCTGCTGATTGCCGCACGCCGCTAGCGGTGCGACGGCCGCGGCGAGTAGTGCGGCCGCCAAGGGTACGCCTTTGTACATGCGCCGGGCCTACCCCGAATCATCTGAGTTGAAACGATCTCAGTCGGTCGCGACGTGCGGTGGGTCGTAAATGACCAGGAACACGAGATCGTCGGACCCCACGTTGACGAGGCTGTGCACCATGTCCGCCGGAACCTTGACGAAGGTGCCCGGTGTTGTCCGGCTGAATTGGGCGCCCAGTCGCACACGGCCGGTGCCGCTCACGAAGTAGAACGCATGGTTGTAGTCGTGCCGGTGCGGGGCGGATCCCCCGCCAGGGCCGAACTTCGTCAGCTGTGCACTGAACAGCGCGGAGTACTGGGATCCGACCAAATCGTCGGTGACCCAGAAGTCGCGACCGAGCTCGGTCTGGTGCCAGGCAAGGTCTTGTGGCGCAATCACATTCGACGTCGCAATGCTACTCATCGGAATCTCCTTCTAGTGTCCAGGCTGCATTCCGCATCATTACCCAAACCTTCTAGAATGCAAAGCATCCATAAGACTAGTGATATGCCTGCATGGCAGGCGCGTGATGGAGGATCGATGCCGACCCTGTTGCAGCTGAACACGTTCGTGACGGTGGTCGACCACGGTGGCTTCACCGCAGCCAGCCGGCGGCTCGGGTTGTCGCAGCCCGCTACCAGCCGCGCGGTTGCGGCGCTGGAGAAGGAACTGGGGCTGCCGCTGCTGATCCGTCACCGCGACGGAATCTCCCTCACCGAGGCCGGTTCGGTGGCTCTCGATCACGCGCGAAAAGCGCTGCAGCACTTGACATTGATGCGCACCGAAGTCGCGGGTTTGGCCGGTGACGTCACCGGAACGCTCTATCTGGCGAGCCTGCCGACGGCGACCGCGACGTTCGTCGCTCCGCAGCTGCGCACGTATGCCCGGCGCCATCCTGCGGTCACCATCCGGCTGTTGGAAGGAAGCGAGGAGGAGATCCGGGACTGGCTCGACCAGGGTGCCGCCGAAGCCGGTGTGGTCAGCCTGCCCATCAAAGGCCTCGAGTCAGCGGTGCTGGGCGAACAGGACATGGTCGCGGTGGTCCCGGCCGACGATAAGTTGGCGGCCAAGGACAGCATCACCTATACCGACCTGGCCACCGAACCCTTTGTTCGGGGCAAGGGCGGGTGCGCGGACGTGTTCATGCCGATCGCGCGGCGCCAGGGCGTCGAGCTCGACCTGGCCTTCGACGCCCGCGAGATCCCGGCGGCTCTCGAAATCGTGCGGGCCGGGCTCGGGGTGACCATCCTGCCCCGCGCCGGCCTGCCCGAGCTGCCCGGCGTTGCCGTACGACCGCTGGTGCCCAAGACCGTGCGGCGCCTCGGAATTGCGGTCTCTGCCAGGGCTTCGCGGGCGGCACGTGCGTTCCTTGAACAGATCAGCGCGTCGTGATGTGAACCGCTGAGGTCAGCGTCTGGTGCACGGGGCAACGGTCGGCGATCTGCATCAACCGCTGCCGTTGCGAATCGTCGAGGTCGCCGGTGAGCTCGATGTCGCGATCGATATGATCGACCCAGCCGATTTTGGTCTCGCAGTCCGCGCAGTCCTTCGCGTGAATCCGCTTGTGCTGCAACGTCACCCGAACCCGCTCAAGCGGCCAGCCCTTGCGGTTGGCGTACATGCGAACCGTCATGGACGTGCATGCCCCGAGTGCGGACAACAGCAGGTCGTACGGTGTGGGACCGGTGTCATCGCCGATCGGTTGCGGTTCGTCGGCGACAAGGCTGTGCCGTCCGGCGGAGATCTGCTGGGTGTAGGTCCCGGTTCCGGCTTCAGTGACGGTCACCGTGCCTTCGGTCGCTGAGTCTTCGTCCGTCGGTTGTATGTTCATCGCGTCAGTGTGCCGCCGCACGGCCGCGCGTGGGACCAATTCGGAGCGGCGCGGAAGAAACCGGCACAGGTTGCCGTTGCACCCAGGCGTGACTATTCGCCTTGGATTACAGATTCCCAACTTCTCCTACGGCACGCCCGTCGCCGAACTATTTCCCGCCGTCAAGGCCCAAGCCCAGGAGGCCGAAGCCGCCGGGTTCGACACGGTTCTGTTGATGGACCACTTTCATCAACTGCCGGGACTCGGTGAGCCCGATGAACCCATGCTCGAGGCCTACACCGCGCTGGCGGCATTGGCCCCGGCCGTCGAAAATGTCCAGCTGTCCACGCTTGTCACCGGCAACACCTACCGCAACCCGACCCTGCTCGCGAAAATCATCACCACTCTGGACGTGATCAGCGCCGGTAGGGCCATCCTCGGCATCGGGGCGGGCTGGTTCGAGCTGGAACACCAGCAACTGGGCTTCGAGTTCGACACCTTCACCGAGCGGTTCGAAAAGCTCGAAGAGGCGCTGCAGATCATCCTCCCGATGGTGCACGGCGAGCGCCCCACCTTCACCGGCAAGTGGTATCGCACCGAAAGCGCCATCAACGAACCTCGCTACCGGGACCACATTCCGGTGATGCTCGGCGGCAGCGGCGAGAAGAAGACGTTCCGCCTGGCCGCCCGCTACGCCGACCACCTCAACCTCATCGCCGACATCGACCAGCTGCCCGCCAAGCTCGATGTACTGAAATAACGCTGCGCCGAATTCGACAGAGACCCGGCGACGTTGGAAACCAGCGCGTTGCTGACAGTTGTGGTCGACGGGTACGGCGCCCCCACCGATATCGGCGAGGCCCAAGGAGGTCGCGCGGTCACCGGCAGCATCGAACAGATAGCCGACGACATCAAGCGTCGGGTCCTCGACGTGGGCATCGACGGAGTGATCGTGAACCTTCCGACGCACGGTTACACGCCCGGTGTCATCACGAAGGTCGGCGAGGCGCTGCGCCCGCTCATCGACGCTTAACGCAGCACCGCGCGCTACATTCGGCTGCATGAAGCGCCCCCGGTCCGATGGGCCGGGGGCGCTTGCCTTCTCGCACGCGAGCCTGGGCCGGGGCCAGTCGCGCAACCTGGGTGCGGTCGCCGGGACGGGAGCGCGTCGCGGCATCCGCGGCATAGGCGCCGCCGACCTGGGCGAGATCGTCCGGCTGCCCAACGGGAAGCTCGTCGCGGTGTTCGGCGACTCGTTTCGCGGTGACCACGTCGGCGCGGACCCGCACTACCCGTCGGTGGCGGTGCCGGTGTCACTCGACTCGGCAGGACGGGTGCGGTTCGGCCGGCCGCTCACCGGACCCTCCGGAAGCAGGACCGTGCTGTTCCCGCCACCCCCACCCGCCCACGGACGAAACACGTTGCCCGCGGGCAGTATTGAGCTGCTTGACGGGACGACGTACATGATGGTCACCGGCACCAGCGACCTCGTCCCCGACGGCGGGTCCTGGCTGGTGCAGGTCACCGACGACCCGTCGGCCGGTTGGTGCCCCATCGACGGATCATGGCGACCCTGGACACCCGCGCCGGACCCCGGCCATCCCACCCAGATCAGCGGTTATCAGGCCGCCGACGGTGACGTCTACATCGCCGCGGATTCGTTCGACCGGACTCTGCCCGTCACCATGTACCGCGTCGATGCCGCTGAGGTGACCGACCGCAGCGCGTGGCGGCCATGGACCGGCACCCACTGGGGCCGGCCGGGTGAATTGGCCGCAAAGCCCTTGAGCCCCGGCAACTACGGAGAACTCAGCTTCCGCGAGGTCGACGGCAGACCGGTCCTCGTCGGATTCGACGCCTCGATCGGATTCGGCGCCGTCCGGGTGCAGGTGGGTCGGGACGGGCCCACCGAGATCTTCAGCGACGGCGCGGCGACCCTCGCCATGCAGCAGCATGATCCGGACGCGGCCAACTTCGTCCCGCAGAACTACGGGGGATTCATCCTGCCAGGATCCACGCTGGACAACCTGCACATCTTCGGCAGTCAGTGGCATTCGCCGAAGGACGGGCCACAGATCTACAACACCCAGCACATCGTGGTGCACCCGCACCGCTGAACGGGGTCACCGAACGTGGGCCTAATGGATGAATTTCGCAGCGCTTCGCGCGCGCGGCCCACGCTCGGCGCCCAACAGGCGCGAGACACGAACGCAGGCCCGGAGGCTAGGCACCCCGGACCTGCGTCGTCTAGGAGGACTCAGGCCGAGCGCCGGATCCCGCGACCGCGTCCGATGGAACCCTTGAGCAGCATGTCGCGCTCGGATTCCGACAGACCGCCCCACACCCCGTAGGGCTCGCCGACATCCAACGCGTGGGTGCGGCACTCGTCGATCACCGGACACCGCCGGCACATCTCCTTGGCACGCTGCTCGCGTTGCATGCGGGCCCGGCCACGCTCACCGTCAGGGTGGAAGAACATGGACGAGTCGACGCCGCGGCACAACCCCTGTAACTGCCAGTTCCAGATGTCGGCGTTGGGTCCAGGTAGCTGCTCCGGCTGTGGCATTGCTGATTCCTCTCTGCACGGCGCACCTGATGCGGATAGGCTCGCGATCAGGGCGAGTGTGCAACTGAATTGGCAGTGGCGTCACCGATGACTACACCGAACACTCCTAGACGCTAGGGGTGCTAACGAATTGCCGTCAATAGGCGTGCGTTGTGGCGAAATACGCACGCGTTGTAAGAGAATTAACTTCGCGTTCATCTGTGGCGCTTTAGCCGACGACTAGGTGTGCTAACCGGATCGGAACGTTATCGCAAAACGCCTGCTCAAACCGCTGACGTGAGCGTCTTGTAATTGGCACATGAAGGGCTGTGAGTAATATTCCGGTAACACGGATCGCACAAACTTTTTACCATTGAGGCGGCTTCTATCACGGTGATTGAAACCCGTTCCAGTTCCGCGGCTAGGGGTCCAGCAAACGAGCTGGCCGAGGCTGCTTTCGGCAGCCGGCCGGGCACCTGGCCGCTGCCCACGGCAACCACCCCGCGACAGCTCTGGCTGCGCGCCGTCGCCGCCGGCGGGCAGGGCAGGTACGGCAGCGCATACACCGACCTGGCCGCGCTGCGCGGGCAGCAGCAAGCCGGCCCGCTGGCCTCCCTGGCGCACAGCACCCACGGATCGTTCCTGCGGCAATTGGGCTGGCATGCCCTGGCGCGCCGCTGGGACGGCCGCGCGTTCGCGCTGGCGGGCCAGGATCCGGAGGCGGGTGCCGATGCTTTGGTGGGGTTGGCGGCCGACGCGCTGGGCGTCGGCCGCTTCGGGGCGGCGGAGCGATTGCTGGCCCGCTGTGACACGTTGCTCGACGGCACCGACCTGCCGGCGGCGACGGCCGACCGCCTGGCGGTGCGCCGCCGGTGGGTGGGCGCCGAACTGGCGATGGCCTCCGGCGACGGTGCGACCGCGGTCAGTCGGGCGCAGGAGGCGGTCGAGCTGGCGCAGGTCATGACCGGCGCGTCGGCGCGCCATCGGGTCAAGAGCGACGTCGTGCTGGCGGCGGCCCTGTGCAGCAGCGGGGCGGTCGAGCGGGCCCGCGACGTCGCGCAGCGGGCGCTCGAGGCCACCGGACCGCTCGGATTGCGGCCGCTGCGCTGGGCGCTGGCTTGCTTGCTGATCGATACCGGAAGCGTCACGGTTGAAGCACAAGGGCTGCGCGAACTCGTCGAAATCCGGGATATTTGCGCAGGTGAGGTGCAACGCGCTGGCGGAATCTGGCGTACCGCCTGACGTCCTGTCCGCCCGTTATTGTCGATCATCGAGTTAGCCCGGGATGAGTCCCGTTTGTGACTTTGGAGAAACCAGCGTCGATGACAATGCAAGGGGAACGTCTCGACGCTGTGGTCGCGGAGGCCGCCGCAGGGGACCGGAATGCCCTTCGGGAGGTGCTGGAGACCATTCGTCCGATCGTCGTCCGATATTGCCGAGCGCGAGTCGGCACGGTCGAGCGGAGCGGCTTGTCAGCAGACGACGTGGCTCAGGAGGTCTGCTTGGCCACCATTACGGCGCTGCCGCGCTACCGGGACCGGGGGCGCCCGTTCCTGGCCTTCTTGTACGGCATCGCAGCACACAAGGTCGCCGACGCACACCGCGCCGCCGGCCGGAACCTGGCCTATCCCGCCGAAGAGGTGCCCGAGCGCCGTTCGGCGGACGCAGGGCCGGAACAGCGGGCCATCGAAGCCGATTCGGTCACGCGGATGAATGAACTGCTCGAGATCCTGCCGGCCAAACAGCGCGAGATCCTGGTCCTGCGGGTCGTGGTCGGCCTGAGCGCAGAGGAGACCGCCGCCGCGGTGGGCAGCACCACGGGAGCGGTTCGGGTGGCTCAGCATCGCGCACTTCAACGGTTGAGAGACGAGATCGTCGCGGCAGGTGAGTATGCGTAATTCAGATTTCGGCAGCGCCTGGGGTGATCGCCTGGACGACGTGGCCCACACCGACCTGTTGCTCGATGCGCTGGCCGCACGCACCGAAGGCGACTTCGGCGCTCCGGTGCCCGATCCCCTGACCGCGCTGCTGGGGGAATGGCGTGACGACCTGCGCTGGCCGCCGGCCAGCGCGCTGGTGTCGCAGGAGGAAGCCGAGGACGCCCTACGGGCCGGGATGATGCATCGCGGGCGGGGCCGGCGCGGCCTTGCCGCGGTCGGCTCGGTGGCCGCCACCCTGCTGATGCTCAGCGGGTTCGGCGCCGTGATCGCCGATGCCCGTCCGGGCGACCTGTTGTACGGGCTGCACGCCATGATGTTCAACGAGCCGCGGGTTAGTGACGACCAGATCATGTTGTCCGCGAAGGCGGATCTGGCCAAGGTTCAGCAGATGATCGCCCAAGGGCAGTGGGATCAGGCTCAGACGCAGCTGGCCGAGGTCAGCAGCACCCTGCAGGGCGTCAACGACGGCAGCCGGCGCCAGGGGCTGCTGGACGAGGTGACCCAGCTGAACACCAAGGTGGAAAAACGCGATCCCAACGCGACGGTGCGACCGGCGTCGCCGCCGAGCGGGCAGCTCGCGCCCGACGCCCCGGCCAACTCCTGGACGCCGCCCGCGGCTCCCGCCCCCGAACTCACCGAACCCAGCACGCCCGTCGCGTCACCCACACCCACGCCGACCACCACGCCGCCGGCGGAGGCCGGCACCACCGAACCCACTACGCCTACCGAACCGACTACGCCGACGACCACCAAGCACCGGCATTCGTCGACGACACCGTCGCCCAGCACGACCCCGCCCACGCCGACACCGTCATCGAAGGGCAAGCCGAAACCGAGCACGTCGGCCCCGGCTACCTCGCCGACCTCGCCGGTGGCGGCGCCGGGGTCACCGACGGTGCCGACACCGTCGGGACAGCTGTGGGACAGGACAACGGGGGCGTCCACGCCCAGAACACCGTTCCCAGCCGGTCCTACGCCCTGAGCGAAACGGGCCCAGGGGCAACCAGAAATAACTCAGAGGTGGCGCCGGAATCCGTCCGCGTCTGAGGTCGCTTCGTTGAGCGACGCGTCGGCGTACCCGCGGCAATAATCCCACGTGACGTAGGCGTCCGGTTCCGGGTCGTAGGCAGGCTCGTGCGGGCGGACGGTGCCGTCGATCAGCAGCTGCAGCAGGTTAGCCCGCAGCATGTCCCAATCGTGGTAATGGTCCTGCTGGCATTCGTCACAGCAGACCACCAAACCGCGAATTCCCCTGTGCGCCAACAACGCTTCGTACACAGCCAGGTCGGCCAGATCCGCTTCGACGGCTAACCGTTCTTGCTGATCGAGCGGCTGACCCGGCTCGACGGCCTCCAACGCGGCCGACGGGTCACAAGGGTCGTCGGCGAAAGGGTCAGGCGGCAAACCCGGCGGGAGGTGGTCACGCACCCCCATAGCCTACGCAGCCGGGCAGTGATAATGCCAGAAATTGTCCGGGCGAGCCGAACTCCAGGGCCGCTTCCCGAGCCGGTGACGCGCCACGCAGAACTTGCGAGTAGGAGTGTCCGGCCGAGCCGATAGGATGACCTTTTCACCCCGAACATGCATCTGGAGGGCTCCACCGATGTCCCGTGGCATGTCCCACCTCGAAGACAGCTCCGACCTGGTCGGCAGCCCATATGTGCGCGACGCCCAGCTGGGCGACCTCGCGCACGACCCGGTGCCCACCGGCGGTGACGACCCGCACAAGATCGCGATGCTGGGCCTGACCTTCGACGACGTCTTGCTGCTGCCGGCGGCCTCGGACGTGGTGCCGGCGACCGCGGACACCTCGAGCCAGCTCACCAAGCGGATCAGGCTCAAGGTGCCCCTGGTCAGCTCGGCGATGGACACCGTCACGGAGTCCCGGATGGCGATCGCGATGGCCCGGGCCGGCGGCATGGGCGTGCTGCACCGCAACCTGCCCGTCGCCGAACAGGCCGGCCAGGTCGAAATGGTGAAGCGGTCCGAGGCCGGCATGGTCACCGACCCGGTTACCTGCCGTCCGGACAACACCTTGGCCCAGGTCGACGCGCTGTGCGCCCGGTTCCGGATCTCCGGGTTGCCCGTTGTCGACGACGACGGCGCGCTGGTCGGCATCATCACCAACCGCGACATGCGCTTCGAGGTCGACCAGTCCCGGCAGGTCGCCGAGGTGATGACCAAAGCGCCGCTGATCACCGCTCAGGAGGGCGTCAGCGCATCGGCTGCCCTGGGCCTGCTGCGCCGCAACAAGATCGAGAAGCTACCGATCGTGGACGGCCACGGCCGACTGACGGGGCTGATCACCGTCAAGGACTTCGTCAAGACCGAGCAGCACCCGCTGGCCACCAAGGACAGCGACGGCCGGCTACTGGTGGGCGCCGCGGTGGGCGTCGGCGGCGACGCCTGGGTGCGCGCCATGATGCTGGTCGATGCCGGGGTTGATGTGCTGGTGGTCGATACCGCACACGCCCACAACCGGTTGGTGCTGGACATGGTCAGCAAGCTCAAGCTCGAGGTCGGTGACCGCGTCGAGGTGGTCGGCGGCAACGTCGCCACCCGCTCGGCCGCCGCGGCGCTGGTCGATGCCGGCGCCGACGCGGTGAAGGTGGGCGTGGGCCCGGGCTCGATCTGCACCACCCGAGTGGTCGCGGGGGTAGGAGCGCCACAAATCACCGCGATTCTGGAAGCGGTCGCGGTGTGCCGCCCGGCGGGTGTGCCGGTGATCGCCGACGGCGGGTTGCAGTACTCCGGTGACATCGCCAAGGCGCTGGCCGCCGGTGCGTCGACCGCGATGCTGGGCTCGCTGCTGGCCGGCACCGCCGAGGCGCCCGGCGAACTGATCTTCGTCAACGGCAAGCAGTACAAGAGCTACCGCGGCATGGGATCGCTCGGTGCCATGCAGGGTCGCAACGGGACGAAGTCGTTCTCCAAGGACCGCTACTTCGCCGACGACGCGCTTTCCGAGGACAAGCTGGTGCCCGAGGGCATCGAGGGCCGAGTGCCGTTCCGCGGCCCGCTCGGATCGGTGATCCACCAGTTGACCGGTGGCTTGCGCGCCGCGATGGGTTACACCGGCGCGCCCACCATCGAGGTGCTGCAACAGGCGCAGTTCGTCCGGATCACGCCGGCGGGGTTGAAGGAGAGTCACCCACACGACGTCGCCATGACCGTCGAAGCGCCCAACTACTACGCCCGGTAGAGCGCGCGGACATCGAAATGGTCGAGATCGGCATGGGCCGCAGCGCCCGTCGTACCTATGAGCTCAGTGACATCAACATTGTGCCGTCGCGGCGCACCCGCTCGTCGCAGGATGTGTCCACGGCCTGGCAGCTGGATGCCTACCGGTTCGAGATCCCGGTACTGGCGCACCCGACCGACGCCCTGGTGTCCCCGGAATTCGCCATCGAGCTGGGCCGGCTCGGTGGGCTGGCGGTGCTCAACGGGGAGGGGCTGTACGGACGGCACGCCGACGTCGAGGCCAAGGTCGCCCAGCTGGTCGAGGCCGCCACCAAGGAGCCCGAGCCGTCGGCGGCGATCCGGTTGCTCCAGGAGCTGCACGCGGCCCCGCTGAATCCTGACCTGCTCGGCGCCGCCGTGGCCCGCATCCGCGAGGCCGGGGTCACCACGGCGGTACGGGTCAGCCCGCAGAATGCGCAGGCGCTGACCCCGGTGCTCGTGCAGGCCGGTGTCGACCTGCTCGTGATCCAGGGCACCATCGTGTCGGCCGAGCGGGTGGCCAGCGACGGGGAGCCGCTCAACCTCAAGACCTTCATTTCCGAACTCGACATTCCCGTCGTCGCCGGCGGCGTGCAGGACCACCGCACCGCCCTGCACCTGATGCGGACCGGCGCGGCGGGCGTCATCGTCGGCTACGGCTCCACCCAGGGCGTCACCACCACCGATGAGGTGCTCGGCATCAACGTGGCAATGGCCACCGCGATCGCCGACGCCGCCGCCGCGCGCCGCGAATACCTCGACGAGACCGGTGGGCGCTACGTCCACGTGCTGGCCGACGGCGACATTCACACCTCGGGTGAGTTGGCCAAGGCGATCGCCTGCGGAGCGGACGCGGTGGTGCTCGGCACGCCGCTGGCCGAATCCGCCGAGGCGCTTGGCGACGGCTGGTTCTGGCCGGCCGCCGCCGCGCACCCCTCGTTGCCCCGTGGGGCGTTGCTCCAGATCGCGGTCGGCGAGCGACCGCCACTGGAACGGGTCCTCAACGGCCCCTCTGACGACCCATTCGGCACGCTCAATCTCGTTGGGGGCCTTCGGCGTTCGATGGCGAAAGCCGGATACTGTGACCTCAAGGAATTCCAGAAGGTCGGGTTGACAGTAAGCACCTAGGGGTTGCTGTTTAGTTCCGGTGTAAAGCCGGTCATACTGCAGCAATGCAGCCTGATTATGACGTCCTGATTATCGGTTCGGGATTCGGCGGCAGCGTCAGCGCGCTGCGGCTCACCGAGAAGGGTTACCGAGTCGGCGTGCTGGAGGCCGGCAAGCGCTACGCCGACGACGAATTCGCCAAGACCTCATGGGAGCTGCGCAAATTCCTGTGGGCGCCCAAGTTGGGTTGCTACGGCATCCAGCGCATCCACCCGCTGAAGAACGTGATGATCCTGGCCGGTGCCGGGGTAGGCGGCGGTTCGCTGAATTACGCGAACACGCTGTACATCCCGAACGACCCGTTCTTCAACGACCCGCAGTGGCGCGAGATCACCGACTGGCGGTCGGAGTTGATGCCGCACTACGAGCAGGCCCAGCGGATGCTCGGCGTGGTCTACAACCCGACGTTCACCGACGCCGACCGCATCGTCAAAGAAGTCGCCGACGAGATGGGTTGCGGCGACACCTTCGTGCCGACCCCGGTCGGGGTTTTCTTCGGCCCGGACGGCACCAAGACGCCCGGCAAGAAGGTGCCCGACCCCTACTTCGGTGGTGCCGGGCCCGAGCGCACCGGCTGCCTGGAATGCGGCTGCTGCATGACGGGCTGCCGCTTCGGCGCCAAGAACACGCTATTGAAGAACTACCTCTATCTCGCGGAAGCGGGTGGGGCAGAGGTGATTCCGATGACGACCGTGAAGAACTTCGAACAGCGCTCCGACGGGGTCTGGGAAGTGCAGACCGTGCGGACCGGCAGCTGGCTGCGCCGCGACCGGCGGTCCTACACCGCCAATCACCTGATTCTGGCCGCGGGAACCTGGGGCACCCAGCACCTGCTGTTCAACATGCGCGACAAGGGCAAGCTGCCACGACTGTCCAAGCGCCTGGGCGTGCTGACCCGCACCAACTCCGAGTCGATCGTCGGCGCCGCGCGGCTCAAGGTGTCACCGGACCTCGACCTCACGCACGGCGTGGCGATCACCTCCTCGATCCACCCGAGCTCCGACACGCACGTGGAACCGGTTCGCTACGGCAAAGGCTCCAACGCCATGGGGCTGCTGCAGACATTGATGACCGACGGCTCGGGACCCGAAGGCACCGACGAGCCGCGGTGGCGCCAGCTCATCCGGCTGGCCCGCGAGGACCCCAAGGCGATCATTCGGCTGCTCAACACCAAACAGTGGAGCGAGCGCACCATGATCGCGCTGGTCATGCAGAACCTGGACAACTCGATCACCACCTACACCAAGCGCGGCAAGCTCGGCGTCCGCTGGTACACCAGCAAGCAGGGCCACGGCGAGCCGAACCCGTCCTGGATTCCGGTCGGCAACGAAGTCACCCGCCGGATCGCCAAGAAGATCGACGGCGTGGCCGGTGGTACCTGGGGCGAGTTGTTCAACATTCCGCTGACCGCGCATTTCCTGGGCGGGGCGGCAATTGGGGACAGCCCGGACAACGGTGTGATCGACCCCTACCACCGGGTCTACGGCTACCCGAACCTCTATGTGGTTGACGGAGCGGCGATCTCGGCGAATCTGGGCGTGAACCCGTCGCTGTCGATCACCGCCCAGGCCGAGCGGGCCGCCGCGCTGTGGCCCAACAAGGGGCAGGATGACTTGCGTCCTGAACAGGGGGAGCCTTACCGCCGGCTGGATCCGATCGAGCCCGAGAACCCGGTGGTCCCCGCCGACGCGCCGGGTGCGCTACGCCGGTTGCCGATGGAGGAAATCGCCCCGACGGCCGACGCGAGTTAGGCCGCCCCTCACCCCGCCAAGGCCAGCGGTGACCCGCTGACCACCCGGCTGCGCCGGCCGTGCACGTCGACCGGGACATCGCCGATCAGGGTGACCCGGTGCATCAGCCGGTACTGGTCGTCGTAGTCGTCGACCGCGCGGTGCTGGGTGGCCCGGTTGTCCCAGATCGCGACGTCGCCCGGCCGCCAGTTCCATCGAACGGTGTTCTCCGGCACGGTTATTCGCCGTTGTAGCAGCTCGAACAGCGCGTTGGACTCGGTGCTGTTCAGGCCGACGAAGCTGCGCACGAAATCTCCGGCCACCAGCGTGCGCTCGCCGGTATCTGGATGGACGCGCACCACCGGGTGCTCGGTGCGAAAATCGGGCTTCTCGAACGCCTGCCGGAACGCCCGCTGCAGATCGGTGGCTGATTCGGTGGACGCGCTGTCCACGTAGTCGTAGCGGTTGGTGTGCAGCGCCCACAGATTTTCGACCAGGCACTTCAGCGGCTCGGGCAACGCCGTGTACGCCGCGGCGGTGTTGGCCCACAGCGTTGAACCGCCGTAGCTGGGCAACGTCACCGCACGCAAGATGGACGCCGCCGGGTAGTTCGCGGCGAAGGTGACGTCGGTATGCCAGCGGTTGGCCTTGCCGAACTCGGAGTTGATCGGGGTGATGATCGGGGCGTCCGGTGCCAGGGCGACGGCAGCCGGATGACCGATCGGAGTGCCCAGCAGCTCCGCGAACGCCAGCTGTTCGGCATCGTCGAGGTGATGCTGATCGCGGAAGAAGATCACCTTGTGGGTCAACAGGGCCGCGCGAATCTCTTCGGTCGCGGCACGGGGGAGCTCGCCGCTCAAGCGCACTCCGCTGACTTCGGCGCCGATGCGGCTGCCGAGCTTGTGCACGGCTATCTGGTCTGCCATCGTTCTAGCCCTTCTCGAAGGGGTGTAGTCACCCGACTACGGCAGGAGTGTAGTCATATGACTACACAACCGCAAGGGCCGTCGCCGATCCTGCCGAGCGTGGGCCCTACGCAGCCGAAACGCGTTCACCGCATTCCTGAGCCCCACGCTCGACGCGGGCTTCGGTGTAGTCGCTTGCCCACCCGGTTACCGTTGGCGGGTGACTACACGGTCGGCAAACGCCTCGCGGGGCCCGATTCCTACCGGACGGGAGGAGGTGGCGGCCGCGGTCCTGCAGGCGGCGGCCGACCTGTTCGCCGAGCGGGGCCCGGCCGCGACGTCGATCCGCGACATCGCCACCCGCTCAAAGGTCAATCACGGGTTGGTATTTCGTCACTTCGGCACCAAAGACCAGTTGGTCGGCGCCGTGCTCGATCATCTGGGCACCGAGTTGACGACGCTGCTGCAGTCGAACGCCGAGCCCGACGTCCTGGACCGGGCGATGGACCGTCAGATGCGGGTTTGGGCGCGGGCCCTGCTCGACGGCTATTCGGCCGAGCAACTGCAGACCCGCTTTCCCAACGTGGTGCCGCTCCTCGATTATGCGCGCACGCGTCACGACAAAGATTCCGAGGCGCGCATGGCCGTCGCGAATGCCCTTGCGCTGCAATTGGGCTGGCGGCTGTTCGAACCGATGCTGCGCTCGGCGACCGGGCTCGACGAGCTGACCGACGCCGACCTGCGGCAGGCAGTGATCGCAGAAGCGACCCGGTTGATCGAACCGCACTGAGCGGTCAAGTAGGGTGCGCGGGCGATGAGAATTCTGATCCTGACCGACAACGTGCACGCCCACGCGATCGCGGCTGAACTGCAGGCCAACTACGACGACGTCGAGGTGTACCAGACTCCGATCGGGCAACTGCCGGGCGTGCCGCGCCTCGACGTCAAGGAGCGCACGACCGACATCATCGAGAACTATGGGCTGGTGCTCTCGCTGCACTGCAAGCAGAAGTTCCCCGACGCACTACTCGACGGAGTTCGGTGTGTGAACGTGCACCCAGGCCTGAATCCCTATAACCGCGGCTGGTTTCCGCAGGTCTTCTCGATCATCGACGGGCAGAAGGTCGGGGTGACGATCCACGAGATGGACGACCAGCTCGACCACGGCCCCATAATCGCCCAGCGCGAATGCCCGATCGAATCGTGGGACACCTCGGGCAGCGTCTATGTCCGGCTGCTGGAGATCGAGCGCGAGTTGGTGCTCGAACATTTCGAGGCCATCCGCGACGGCCGCTACACCGCCTCGCCGATGCCCGGCGAGGGAAATCTCAACTTGAAGAAGGACTTCGCCGCACTTCGGCAGCTCGACCTCGATGAACGAGGAACTTTCGGCCAATTCCTGAATCGGTTGCGCGCGTTGACACACGACGACTATCGCAATGCGTGGTTCCTCGACGAGAACGGGCGCAAGGTGTTCGTCCGGCTGGTGCTGGAGCCCGAGGACCGCTGAAGCGCGGGACGCCCGCCCCGAACCCCCCACCCCACACAGTGATTATGTTAGCCTTGCCTAATTCGGCCGGAGCGATGGAGAGGTGGAGTGCGTGCCACGTACGAGCGCTCCACCGATGTTCGATCTCGCCTTCATCGGCAGTGGCATTGCCACTTCCATGACCTTGCTGGAAATTGCTCAGGGCCTGCAGGCTGGCCGGCCGACCAAACTGCGAATCGCAGTCGTCGAGCGCGATGACCAGTTCTGGTGCGGAATTCCCTACGGGCGCCGCTCCAGCGTCCGTTCGCTCGCCATCCAGAAGCTCGACGAGTTCATCCACGAACCCGAGAGGTCGGCGTACATCGCCTGGCTCGAGCACAACAAACACCGTTGGCTGCCCGCTTTCCAGGTGCACGGCGGTGACGCGGCGGCGCGCTGGATCAGCGACAACCGTGCGGCGCTCGACGCCAATCAGTGGGGCGAGCTTTACCTGCCGCGCAACGTGTTCGGCATATTCATCGCCGAGCAGGTCGCTGCCGCCGTCGCCGCGCTCGAGGAATTGAACGTGGCCGAGGTGATGCCCATCCACGCCGAAGCGATCAGCATCAGGGCTGTGGACGGTCGCTTCGTGATCGGCCTGAGCTCAGCTGAGCCCAACGAGATCATTGCGCGCAAGGTCGTGGTCGCCGTCGGTAGCCCGCCGCCGAAGACGCTGTGGACCGAGCCCGCCCCCGCACCGTTCACCTACCTCAACGACCTGTACTCGCCGGACGGGGAGAGCAACATGGCGCGGCTCCGTGACGCACTGGCGCGGGTC
The DNA here is from genome assembly GCF_001673635.1 of Mycobacterium asiaticum. GTDB lineage: Bacteria > Actinomycetota > Actinomycetes > Mycobacteriales > Mycobacteriaceae > Mycobacterium > Mycobacterium asiaticum_C. The sequence continues at coordinate 61,386 of NZ_LZMH01000069.1, read as the reverse complement.
GAGGTGCCAGAGCAGCGCAACGTGCTGATCGTCGGTTCCAACGCGACCTCACTGGAAGCGCTCTACCTGTTGCGTCATGACGCGCGCATTCGCGGACACCTCGACTCCGTAACCGTCATCTCCCGTTCTGGCTTGCTGCCCTACCCGATTTTCCAGGACCCGCCGGACTTCGACTTCCCCCGACTGAATGGGGTGGTTGCCGCGAAAGCGGTTGACGCGGCGGGGCTTATGGCGGCGATTCGTGCCGATCTGGAAACCGCCGAACAACGGTCCCTGAATATCGCCGATCTGTATGACGGCATCGGGGCACTGGTGGGCCAAGCCCTGGGCCGGATGGATCCCTTGCAGCAGGAAGAGTTTCACTGCGTGCACGGGATGAACTACACCAAATTGGTGCGGCGCGCCGGACGCGACTGTCGTCAGGCCGCCGACGAGCTGGCGGCCGAAGGCAAACTCACCATGCTGGCGGGGGACGTTGTCAGCGTGGCCGCGTGCACGTCCGGCAGGCCGGTTGCCACGGTGCTTTACCGTACCCCGGAAGGGGAGCGGAGACATCCGAAAACGTTTGCCGCGGTGTTGAATTGTGGCGGTTTCGAGGATCTGGACGCATGCTCGTCGCCGCTATTGGTCAGCATGATGCGTAGCGGCCTGTGCCGGCCGAACCGCACCAACCGCGGTTTCCTGGTGAACGACGAATTCGAGGCCAGTCCGGGGCTGCACGTGATCGGGCCGCTGGTCGGCGGCAACTTCAACTCGACGATCCGGTTCTGGCACGTGGAAAGCGCACCACGCATCCGTTCGTTGGCGAAACTGTTGGCCCCCAGCCTGATTACTGCACACCGCTACGACGGAACCGTCGGCTCGTGCGGAACTCAGCTCTCGGCTTAGCGCGTCACGGTTGCGTTTGCGCGCCACTACGGCGTCGCTTTCTGAATTGGTGTACGACCGCCGCAGAGTAAACCTGAGTGGCAGTATGCGCTTTGGACACCTTGTGCTCGAGCCGGCGCAATGGTGTTCCCGTCCAGCGGTGCTGCCAGGCAAGCGCCGCCAACCGTGGATGGTCCGCAATGGATTGACGGAGGACGGCATGTCCCGCGGGGCCCGGCAGGCGTGCCATCTCCGCGAAGACGATATCGGAAACCTTCCCGACAATCCTTTCCCGCGTTTCGTCGCCCGAAACCAGGTCGAGCATCGCATTGAGGGACGCGGCCACCCCGTGGCCCCGCTTGCGCCAGAACTCATGGCGGTCGTGATCGACGTCGTACCAAATACCTTGTGGCTGGCGGCGATACACCGCCATTGTTTCCGGCAGCATGGCGATCTGACCATTTATTGCGTGTCGAACATGCAGATACCAGTCGATGGGCATGACGTTGGCCGGAATGTCGTCGTAGCGGACGTCGCGGCGATACATGACGGAATTGGTCTGAATGAAATTGCGCTCCAGCAGGGCTTCCAGGCTCAAATTGCGGCGTTGACGAAGTGGCGGGAACACCGAATCGGGTGTCCCATCTGTGTGAACCACTCGCACCGGGTGAAAGCACACAGTCGTTTCGGGATGCTGATCCATGAATGCGACCTGCTTTGCCAGCTTGAGTGGATCAGTCCAGAAATCGTCGCCTTCACATAGCGCGACGTACTGACCTCGCGCGGCAGCCAACGTTTCGACGAAATTGGTGTAAACACCGACGTTTTCGGACCTGAGGATGACTCGGAACAGGCCAGGGTAGCGCTCGGCGTATTCCCGGATGATCGCCGGCGTGGTGTCCGTGGAGGCGTCGTCGGCGATGACGACCTCGACCGGAAAGTCAGTCATCTGCGCGACGAAACCCTCTAGGGCATCACGAATGTAGTCCTCCTGGTTGTAAGCGATCGAGACGACGCTCACTTTCGGCGGACCGGCGGCGAACGTCTCAGTCACGTCGACCGTCCGCCGGACTGAACTGCGGCCACCACCCGGGCAACGTCAACTGCTGCCATGTGGTCATGCACCGGCAGCGACACGATTCGTGAACAAATGTCCTCTGTGACAGTCAGATCCGTGCTTTGCACCAATTCGCTGTTGGTCGCGAAGTAGGGATGCAGGTGTTGTGCCGGGTTGTAGTAGTCACGTGCCCGGATCGCGTCGCTGTGCAGACTGGCCATGACCGCGGCCTTTTGGTCCGCGGACGTGCAGCACACGCTGGCAAAGCAGAGCGACGAAGCATCGGCATTCTGCTGAAAGGACACGCCTGTGCCGGCAAGTCCGGCACGATAGCTCGCCAGCACGCGACGGCGGCTGGCGAGGCGGTGATCGAGATTTACCAGCTGGCGCAGCCCAATGGCGGCGTTGATCTCCTGCAGCTTCGCATTCATGCCGAAATGGGTGGATTCGCGAGACTTGGCGAAGCCGAAGTTCTGAAACTTATACGCCTGCTCGACCAGTCGACGGTCGCGAGACGCCAGAGCGCCCCCCTCACCGACCGCGAACGGCTTGGTCGCATGCAACGAGAAAATCTCACAGGCGCCGCGTCCCCCGACATGCGTGCCGTCTTCGTATGTGGAGCCGAACGCGGCCGCGGAGTCCACCACCAGCGGAAGGTCCCATTCGGCCGCGAGTGCCTCCCAGGCGTCGATCTGCGGGTTCCCGACCCCGAATACGTTCGCCAGCACGATGCCGGCGATCTGGTCCCGCGACCGTTCCAGGACCGAGCGCGCCGACGGAACGGATGGCTGCCAGCTCTGGGCGTCGATGTCGATGAACCAGGGCCGGTATCCCGTCCACAGCGCCGCTTGCGACACCCCGACAAAAGTGAAGGAGGGCATCAGCACGTAGCGGTCCCGACTGCCCTCTCCGAGCGTGACGTGCAGTGCGGCGATCAGTGCCATGGTCCCGTTCGCCATGGTGGCAACATGCAGGTCTGGGCCGAGGTATTCGCCCATGGCGCGGGCGAACCGTTGCTCCATCGGACCGAAATTCGTGTACCAGTTCGCCGCGGAGATCCGCCCGAAGTCCTCGGCGAGCTCGGCTGGTCCCGGAAAGGTGGGGCGGATGAACGGAATCTCGGAAGTGGTCCAACGGACCGATTCGGCTCGTGGCCGCGAGCCGGCGCGGCTCGCGTACCGGCTCGACAACGGCTCCAGCAACGAACCGTGAAACGTCCGAGTTTTGTTAGAGGCAGAAGTCAAGTTCGGTCTACTCAGTTAGCTGGGTAATCGGCGTGGGAACTCAAGTTGCCTAGGTTAGCCTACCCTGATTTTGCTGTCTACTCGGAGTAGCTAACCCAGCGGCGACCCATACGTTCGGGATGAAATGAGCGTCGCAGCCTGCGACAGACGCGCCTATGTGGTTGCGGTGCGCGTCAGGCTTCTGCGGTGCAGCGGCTCGCGCCCCGGGGGTTGCGGTGGCGGCGGCAGGAGTGCCTCGCGCTTACGCACGGGGATGGTCACCGGCTCTTCGGTGGTCAACGTGACTTCTTCACCGGCGTGCAGAATAGTGAGTTCGGCATCGGAGCCGTCGCGCAGTGCGTAGGTGACGTTCTCGTGGTCGGCGTCCACAGTGACTCGGCAATTGCGCCATCGCACCCGGAACCGCAGCCGCGAAATGCCATCGGGTAGTTGCGGATCCATCGACAAGATGCCCTGGTCGTCGCGCAGCCCACCGAAACCAGCGACGAATGCGATCCACGCTCCGGCCAGCGATGCCATGTGCAATCCGTCGCGGGTGTTGTGGTGCAGGTCGCGTAGGTCGATCAGCCCGGCTTCGTAGGCATAGTCGTGGGCCAGTTCGAGGTGGCCCACCTCGGCGCACATCACCGCCTGGCTACACGCCGACAGCGACGAGTCGCGCACCATCCGCCGCTCGTAGTAGTCGACGTTGCGGGCCTTCTGCTCGCGGGTGAACGCGTGGCTCTGCCACTGCATGGCCAACACCAGATCCGCTTGCTTGATCACTTGCGCCGGATAGAGCTTCACGTACGCCTCGTGCATGAGCAGCGGGTAGGTGGAGTTCGTTTCGAAGTCCCATTCGGCGAAGGTGGTGAACCCCTCGCACTGCTGGTGCACTTCCAACTCCTCATCATAGGGAATGTTGGCGGCGTCGGCCGCATCACGCCAGACGGCCATCTCCTCGGTGGTGACGCCCAGCGCGCCGGCCTTGTCGGGATGACGTTTGGCGGCCTCGGCGGCGGTGCGCAGATTGTGCGCGGCCATCAAATTGGTGAACACGTTGTCCCGGACGATGGCGGTGTACTCGTCGGGGCCGGTGACCCCGTCCAGATGCCAGACGCCGTTGCGGTCGTGGTGTCCCAACGACGTCCACAACCGGGCCGTCTCTACCAGCACGGGCAGACCGCATTCCTCTTCCAGTGATTCGTCGCCGGTAACGATGCGGTAGCGCTCGAAAGCCATGGCGATGTCGGCGTTGATATGCCAGGCCGCCGTACCGGCCGGCCAATACGCCGAGCACTCCTGACCGCGGATGGTGCGCCATGGGAAGGCCGCGCCATCGAGGCCGAGTTCGGCGGCGCGTTCCTTTGCGAGATCCAATGTCGAAGCGCGCCAACGCAATGCGTCGGCAACCGCATGCGGCACGGTGTAGGTGAGCACCGGCAGCACGAAACCCTCGGTGTCCCAGAAGGCGTGGCCGTCGTAGCCGGTGCCGGTGAGTCCCTTGCTGGGGATCGCCCGGCGTTCGGCGCGAGCGCTGGCCTGTAGCAGGTGAAAAAGCCCGAACCGCACCGCCTGCTGGCTTTCCGGGTCCCCCTCGATTTCCACGTCCGCGGTGTCCCAGAACAGGTCCAGGTAGGCCCGTTGCCCGTCCAGGAGCCCCTGCCATCCGCTGTAACGCGCACTGGTGATGGCCGCGGCGGCCTGGTCCCGCAGTGCGGGCCGGGAACGCAGGCTCGACCATCCATAAGCCAGGTACTTGACGATGCGCAGCTTCTGGCCAGGCCGCAGGCCGCAGATGACCGTGGTGCGGGCCAGGTCGGCGCGGGCGTCGGTGGTGACCTCCAGGCGTCCCTCGACCTCCACCTCGTGGTCCATGGCGGCGGCCATCATCAGGGCGCTGCTGCGCGTCCGGTGCATGAGAAGCGCTTTGCAACCGTCACTTTCATGGTCGACGGCCTCCAGCGGATTCTCCAGAATGGCCGCCACGCGCGGGTCATCGGAGGTCTCGGGTTGGTCCTCGTTGGTGACGAGTTCGGACTGCACCGTGACGCGGGAGAAGTCGTCGATCGCTTCGACCACGTACTCGATCGCTGCCACACTGCGGTGCACCAGTGACACCAGCCGCGTGGACGTCACCTTGACCTGCTTGCCGGTGGGGGAGCGCCAGTGCGCCCGCCGAGTCATTGTCCCGGCGCGGAGGTCGAGAGTCCGTTCATGGTCCAGCAATTCGCCGTACCGGACGTCGAATGGCTCGTCGTCGACCATCAGGCGAATGATCTTGCCGTTGGTGACGTCGACGACGGTCTGGCCGGCTTCGGGATAGCTGTATCCCGCTTCGGCGTAGGGCAATGGCCGGATTTCGTAGAAGGAATTCAGGTAAGTCCCGGGTAGGCCGTATGGTTCACCCTCATCGAGGTTGCCGCGCAGCCCGATGTGCCCGTTGGACAAGGCGAATACGGATTCCGATTGGGCCAAAAGGTTGAGATTGAGGGTGGTCTCGCGAATCTGCCAGGGTTCGACCGGAAAGGCTTCCTCGGAGATCACGAGGTCTTCCCGTCGTCGTGACCGAGCAGATCGGCGAGATCGGTCACCACCACGTCCGCGCCGTTCGCGCGCAGTTCTTCGGCCTGCCCGACCCGGTCGACACCTACCACGAAGCCGAAATTACCGTCTCGGCCCGCTTGCACGCCGGAGATTGCGTCCTCGAATACCGCCGCCGCTTCGGGCTCGACGTCGAGCAACTCCGCGCCGCGCAGGTAGGAGTCCGGCGCGGGTTTGCCGGCGATGTTCTCCTCACGCAACGTGACACCGTCGACCCGCTTCTGCACGAACTGGTCCAGGCCGGTGATCTCCAGAACATCGCGGGTGTTAGCGCTCGATGACACCACCGCGATGGCCAGACCCGCCTCGGCGACGGCTTCCAGGTAGCGGCGTGATCCCTCGAAAACCTTGACGCCGTCGTCGTGCAAGACCTTCTGGAACATGTCGTTCTTCCGGTTGCCCAGGCCGTGAATCGTCTCGGTGTCAGCGGAGTCGTCCGGGCTGCCGTCGGGCAGCTCGATATCGCGGCTCTGCAGAAACGACCGGACCCCGTCTTCGCGCTTCTTGCCGTCCACATACTGCCGATAGTCGCTGGCGGGATCGAAGGGGACGAACTCCTCTCCGGTGCTTTCAGCTCGCTGGGACAGAAAGGAGTCGAACATGTCCTTCCACGCCTTGGTATGCACGCTCGCCGTGTCGGTCAGCACACCGTCCAGGTCGAACAGACAGGCGCGCACCTCTTCGGGCAGACCCAGCGTTGCAGCCACGGGTGGGACCTCGCTTTCGCGTAGTTGGCTATCTCACTCCCATGCCCAATGCTGTCCCGCCGGAAACTACGAATCAATCAAGCCGTGTTTACGGGCTACCTCTTCAAAGCTGGTCCGCACCGCGAGAATCTGCTGGGCATTCAACGCCGGAGTTATGTGTAGAAGCTTTTCGGTGATGGTATGGCGGAATTCGTCAGCAGAAAGGACATCGAAATATTCGTCGCCGGCCACTGACCCGTCATCTATGTCTGGACCCCTGTCATTCGCCAACCGCACTTCCCGGGCGAACTTTCCGCGGTCGCCTTCGTCGATTTCGAAAGAGACCCTGGTACCGCGGACCGCTCGGTGTTTCTCCACCTCAAGGTCGTTGACGTGCAGGAAAACGTCTTCGCCACCAAGGTCCGGCGTGATGAAGCCATAACCGCGCACTCCGTCGAACCGCACTATTTTTCCGGTGACCCGCACTCTTTCCGGCCCTTCATCATTCGACCCCGTGCCGGTGAGTATACCGTCGGGCCCAATCGGCCGATTAACACCGGAACCGAAGAATTGCTGAATGGCATTGTGTCGGTTCGGGAACCGCAATCGACAACGAAATCGATCGAGCCGGGTGCGGGTCGCCCGGTGGACAGCCACTAGACTCGGAGCCCGTGGAATCAGCCTCGCCGCGGCCCGTGTTGGTGGTCGACTTCGGTGCACAGTATGCGCAGTTGATCGCCCGCCGGATCCGCGAGGCGCGGGTGTTCTCGGAGGTCATTCCGCATACCGCCTCGGTCGAGGAAATTGCGGCGCGCGACCCGCTGGCGGTGGTGTTGTCCGGCGGGCCGGCCAGCGTCTATACCGAGGGCGCCCCGCAGCTGGACCCGGCATTGTTCGACTTGGACCTGCCGGTGTTCGGCATCTGTTACGGGTTCCAAGCGATGGCGCAGGCACTCGGCGGCACCGTCGCGCACACCGGCACCAGCGAGTACGGCCGCACCGAATTGAAAGTTCTTGGCGGCGATCTGCATTCGGATCTGCCCGGCGTCCAGCCGGTATGGATGAGCCACGGGGACGCGGTCACGGCTGCGCCGGCGGGATTCCAGGTGGTGGCCAGCAGCGCCGGGGCGGCGGTTGCCGCGTTCGAAGCGCGCGAACGTCGATTGGCCGGCGTGCAGTATCACCCGGAGGTGATGCACACCCCGCACGGTCAGCAGGTGCTCAGCCGGTTCCTGCATGAGTTCGCTGGGATCGGCGCGGAGTGGACGCCGGCCAACATCGCCAGCGCGCTGGTCGAGCAGGTGCGCGAGCAGATCGGCGACGGGCACGCGATCTGCGGCCTGTCCGGAGGAGTCGATTCCGCGGTGGCCGCCGCCCTGGTGCAGCGCGCCATCGGCGACCGCCTGACGTGTGTCTTCGTCGATCATGGGTTGCTGCGGGCCGGTGAGCGCGCCCAGGTGGAGCGGGATTTCGTAGCGGCCACCGGCGCGAACCTGGTCACCGTCGATGCCGCGCAGACTTTTCTGGATGCGTTGTCATGTGTGACCAACCCCGAGGGCAAGCGCAAGATCATCGGCCGCCAGTTCATCCGGGCATTCGAGGGTGCGGTGCGAGACATTGTGGGGGACAGCGGCTCTGAGGTGGAGTTCCTGGTACAGGGCACGCTGTATCCCGATGTGGTGGAGTCCGGCGGAGGCAGCGGCACCGCCAACATCAAGAGTCACCACAATGTCGGCGGACTGCCCGACGATTTGAAGTTCATTCTTGTCGAGCCGCTGCGGCTGTTGTTCAAGGACGAGGTGCGCGCGGTGGGCCGGGAGTTGGGCTTGCCCGAGGAAATCGTTGCCCGGCAACCGTTTCCGGGACCCGGTTTGGGTATCCGGATCGTCGGTGAGGTCACCGCGGCGCGGTTGGAGACGCTGCGGCGGGCGGATTCGATTGCCCGCGAGGAGCTGACCGCGGCGGGACTGGACAACCAGATCTGGCAATGCCCGGTGGTGCTGCTGGCCGACGTCCGCTCGGTGGGTGTGCAAGGGGACGGTCGCACCTACGGGCATCCGATCGTGTTGCGCCCGGTGTCCAGTGAGGACGCCATGACCGCCGACTGGACCCGGGTGCCCTACGAAGTGCTGGAACGGATCTCGACCCGCATCACCAACGAGGTGCGCGAGGTCAACCGGGTGGTGCTGGACATCACCAGCAAACCGCCCGGCACCATCGAGTGGGAGTAGCGAGGGGCGTCACCCTCGCCTTCCAGCGGTTCGGGCTGGAAACAGTTGTGCCGGCCGGGCTTTCGGCGCCGACCGGCGTGGGCTGTTTAGCGGACGGAACTACTGCCGGTTGTCCCCACCGCAGTTGGTGTTGGCGGGCTTGGACTGCCATGCGCAGGCGTTGACGTCGGTGGCGCTACCGAAGCCTCCTCCGGTGAACACGCCATAGGCCGCGCCCCTGGTTGCGGTGTAGGTGGCGCCACCGCCACCGCCCCGGCCGCCGGAATTGGCGACGGTCACCGTCCAGCCCTTGCCCTCCAGCGCGGTCTTGTACGCGTCCAGAACTGCAGTCGCGGGTGCACTCACCAGGAAGTGCATGCGGATGCCGTTGTTGGAGACGGCGTCGGGACCGTCGGTGCGCGCAGTGTTCGCCGGTGTGGGTATCAGCGATTGCAGTTGCGCTTGGTCGCCGCTGTCGGCGTATCCAGGCGCAGCAAGACCGATGGCGGTCGCGGTGATCGCCGTGGCCAGCAGGGCACCGGCGATGGTGCGCTGGAAGCTCTTGTTGTGCAGGGTTTTTGTGGTGGTGTTGGCGTGAATGTTCATGGCACTGATTTTTCAGCCACAACCGGAGGTGCAGTAGTGGCCTCGTTCTTGCAGGGGTACAAGTTCCCCTTGTACCTGCTCAGCTCACCAGTTCGCGGTCGCCGTAGGCGAGGGTGGCCGTGGCCCAGTCACCGCCGGATGCATAGACGAGGCGACGGGCGGTATCGAGATCGTCTTTGGCGGCGACAAGGATCAGGGTGTGGTCGGCGGTGGTGACCGATCCGCCCTGCAGTCGACGGTGCGCGGCGGGATCAGCCACAAACGCGGCCACCAAGCGGGCGAAGTCGACGTCGGGCACGGCGATGGTGATTGCGTCGGCGTCGGCGGGGTCCTCGGGCAGGTAGTCGAAGGTCAGTACCGCTTGCTGGTTGAACTGACGGCGTAGCGCCTCGGCGACGGTGTGCAACATGGGTTCGTCGACTACGCAGAGCTGGAATCGGCGGGCCCTTTCCACGTCCGCCGATTCGCCCGACCAGTACACCCCGTCCAGCGGGGTGGTCCCGGTGACAGAGGCTCCGTTGAGCGTGATCGTCGTGCTCGCCTGTAGGTCGAAGAGCGGCGAGTCGTCAGCCGAAATGAACAGGGCGGCCGGCCGGCAATCTCCTGTGTCGGAGGTGGCCGGTGGGGCTGAAGTGACCCCGAGGTTCACCCCAATACATACCAATGGCCACACCAGCATCGAGCGCATAAAGCAGCCTCTCACGTTGCTTGACGCTTGTCGGAGGGCAGGTGTTTACTTCGAATCAGATCGAACATACTTTCGAACATCGGCAAGCAGGAGGCGGTCGTGACTGTGGCTTTCGCCTCTGAAAATCGCGCTGACCAGCTTGAATCGCTGCGCCGGAAGATCGCGGCAATCTCCGGCAAGGATTCCGCTTCGGTGGAGCCGGTGTCGTCTACGGGGCCGGCGCGGCTGCCCCGGGGCACGGTGGCGGTGTTGTCTGGAGCGCGGTCTTTGTTGCTGCGCATGGTGGCCACCGTGACGGCGGACGGAGGCAACGTCGCGATCGTGGGCCAGCCGGACATCGGGTTGTTGGCGGCGGTGGAAATGGGGGCGGACCTCGATCGGCTCGCGGTGATTCCGGACCCCGGAAACGATCCGGTGGAAGTGGCCGCGGTGCTCGTCGACGGCATGGATCTGGTGGTGCTCGGTTTGGGTGGGCGCCGGGTCACGCGGACCCGGGCGCGCGCAGTGGTGGCCCGTGCCCGGCAGAAGGGGTGCACGGTGCTGGTCACCGACGGCGATTGGGAAGGCGCGGCGACGCGGCTGGAAGCCCGGGTCTGCGGCTATGAATTCAGTGCCGGGAGCCGTCCGGGCTTCGGGCGGATCAGCGCGGTGCGATTGCAGATCAACAGTTGCGGCCGGGCAATCGGCCGCGGTCGTACCGGGTAATTCCGATGGCTGGTTCCCCTGGATCGCGCGTCTTGGCGATCTGGTGCATGGATTGGCCCGCGGTCGCGGCGGCCGCGGCCGCCGGCCAGGCTGCGACGGCGCCGGTTGCGGTCACCTTGGCGAACCGGGTGATCGCCTGTTCGGCGACGGCTCGGGCGGCCGGGGTGCGGCGCGGGTTGCGGCGCCGGGAGGCGGCGGCCCGGTGTCCGCAACTGCACATCGCGGCCGCCGACGCCGACCGTGACGCCCGCTTCTTCGAGGGAGTGGTCGCCGCCGTGGAAGATCTGGTGCCCCGGGCCGAGGTGCTCCGGCCCGGCCTCCTGGTGCTGCCGGTGCGCGGGGCGGCCCGGTTCTTCGGGTCCGAACAGCAGACGGCCGAACGCTTGATCGACGCGGTGGCCGCGGCCGGCGCGGAATGTCAGGTCGGCGTCGCCGACGGGCTCTCCACCGCTGTCTTCGCCGCGCGGGCGGGCCGCATCGTGGAGCCGGGCGGCGACGCGCGGTTTCTGTCGTTGCTGTCGATCCGCCAGCTCGCCACCGAGCCGAGCCTGGCCGGGCCGGGGCGCAATGAGTTGGCAGACCTGTTGTGGCGGATGGGGATTCGCACCTTGGGGCAGTTCGCCGCGCTGTCCCGCTCCGACGTGGCCTCCCGGTTCGGGGCCGATGCGGTGACCGCGCATCGGTTCGCCCGCGGTGAACCGGAGCGAGGGCCGTCCGGACGGGAGCCACCGCAGGAGCTCGGCGCCGTGCTGGACTGCGATCCGCCGATCGACCGGGTCGACGCGGCGGCGTTCGCCGGCCGTTCGCTGGCTGCCAGCCTGCATCAGGGGTTGTTGGCCGCCGGGGTGGGATGCACCCGGTTGGCCATTCACGCCGTCACCGCCAACGGCGACGAGTTGAGCAGGGTGTGGCGGTGTGCCGAACCGCTGACCGAGGACGCCACCGCCGACCGGGTGCGCTGGCAACTGGACGGATGGTTGAGTCATCGCCTCGCGCGGGGTCAGCCTCTGGATGCACCGCTGACGTCGTTGCGGCTGCAGGCCGTCGAGGTTGTCTCGGCCGAGGCGCTGCAGCTCCCGCTCTGGGGCGGGCTGGGGGAGGAGGACCGGCTTCGGGCCCGACGGGCGCTGGTGCGGGTGCAGGGCTTACTGGGGCCGGAGGCGGTGCAGGTGCCGGTGCTGTCCGGCGGACGTGGGCCGGCCGAACGCATTACGTTCACCCCGTTGGGTGACGAGCCGGTGCCCCGGGCCGACCCGAGTCAGCCGTGGCCCGGCCAGTTACCCGAGCCGTCGCCGTCGGTACTGGTGGATGACCCGGTGGAATTGTTTGACGCTCAAGGCAACCCGGTCCGCGTCACCAGCCGGGGGCTGTTCTCCGCCGACCCTGCCCGGTTGGCCGTCCGCGGTCGGGATGACCAGTTGCGCTGGTGGGCGGGGCCCTGGCCGGTCGATGAGCGCTGGTGGGATGACCGGCCGGAGGCCATTTCAGGGGTCAGCCGGATCGCTCGTGCCCAGGTGCTGTTGCAAAGCGAGCGGGCGCTACTGCTGTGCTATCGACAGAGGAGGTGGTATTTGGAGGGAATATACGAGTAAGGCCGAATAACACACATTGCGGATGTGCTTATGCCGCAGGGGCATTCGTTGAGGTGTGCCGTAAACCGGCTTCGCTGTAACAATCGCGTAATGAAGAAGCCGGCGCTCGGAGCCTAGACGGCGGAGCGGGCCTTGCGCTTGTTGAGGAAGTCAGCCCAGGACACGACCTCGGGGTGCTCCTTGAGCAGGGCCCTGCGCTGCCGCTCGGTCATGCCGCCCCACACGCCGAACTCAACCTTGTTGTCCAGCGCGTCCGCGCCGCATTCCTGCAACACCGGGCAGTGCCGGCACAACGTCGCGGCCTGGCGCTGGGCAGCGCCCCGCACGAAGAGCTGGTCGGGATCGGCGCTCCGGCACAGTGCTTTCGAGACCCATGCACGCTCGCCGGAATCCTGCGCCGTCGGCGAGTTGTTGACCACGGAAAGGTTGAGCCGCCGCACGGTCGGCCTGGTTCCTGACACCTGCTGTTCCCTTTCTCCCGGCCGCGGTTGCGACCGCCTCCCCTGTGCCAGACCAGCCTCGGTGCGTGATCTGAGTCTCACTGTGCTTCTAAAATAGGTACTGCGGTGCCAATTTGCAAGACGAACGGCAACATTTTTTGGGACCAGCGTGCCATCCTGTGCATGGCCACCTGGAAATGCGGCCCCGATTCCTCCGAAAGCCGGGTATCCGGCGCGGTTTCCCCCTACGGGTGCCAGGGTGAGATAGGGCCAGAATTTGAGATCCGGGGTGAGGGCGGGGGGCGCGCGCTCAGCGCACCGACTGCGCGAACTCGGCGACCTGCGTGATCAGCCGATCCAGCACCGCTCCCGCATCCACTCGAACTCCGATGTGCGCGTTGGGTTCCGGTGAATCCCAGGCGGCCGCGGTGAGGCCGCGCTCACCGCGCAGGTCGACGCTCACGCGGGCGGCGCGGGTCAGCACGAGTTGCGGGTCCAGTGCTACGGCCGCGGCCAGCGGATCGTGCAGATGGGCCAGGTAGCCCAGGCCGCGGTCGCGGTGGACTTCGAAGTAGAAGCGCATCGCGTCCCGGATAAACCGGCTGACCGGATCCGCGCCCGGAAGCCTGGCGAGGTGATCCGGTCTCATCGCGACGGTCCGGGTCAGATCCAGGCCGCACACCACGGGAAGGCGATCCGGCCCCGCCCAGGCGGCGAACACCTCCGCTGCCGCCTCCGGATCCACCTTCACGTTCCACTCGGCTTGCCGATCGGTGCCATACTCGTCGCCGAACATCCCGCCCATGATCACCAGCCGACCCACCAACTGCGGCAGCTCGGGTTCGGCGCGCACCGCGAGCGCCAGGTTGGTCAAGGGACCCGTCGCCAGCCCGATCAGCGCGCCGGGATAGCGGTGAGCGGCGCGCACCCACGCCGCGGCGGCGTCGTGTCCGGTCACCGGTCGCTGGGCGGGCGGCAACTCGGCATAACCTAAACCGTTGGGGCCGTGGAAGTCTCCGCGACGTGGCCCTGGTCCGGCCAGCGGCTGACCGGCGCCCCGGGACACAGGCACCCCCGTCGCACCGCACAATTCGAGCAGGGCCAGGTTGTTTTCGCAGACCTGGTCGACGGCAATGTTGCCGCCGGTCGAGGCGACGCCGACCAGATCGACACCGCTGGCCAGCAAGTAGATCAGCGCGATCGCGTCGTCAATGCCGGTATCGACATCCGCGAACACCGCGCTCACCGGCGCCACACTACGCTGGCGAGATGCCGGACGACCTGAAGCCGCACTTCGACGACGTGCAGGCGCACTACGACCTGTCCGACGACTTCTTCCGGCTGTTCCTGGATCCCACCCAGACCTACAGCTGCGCGTATTTCGAGCGTGAGGACATGACGCTGGAAGAGGCGCAGATCGCCAAGATCGACCTGGCGCTGGGCAAGCTGGGTCTGCAGCCGGGTATGACGCTGTTGGACGTGGGCTGCGGCTGGGGTGCGACCATGCGCCGCGCCATCGAGAAGTACGACGTCAACGTCGTCGGGCTGACCCTGTCCAAGAACCAGGCCAACCACGTGCAGCAGACCTTCGACGCGATGGACACCCAGCGCACCCGGCGGGTGCTGTTGGAGGGCTGGGAGCAGTTCGACGAACCCGTCGACCGCATTGTCAGCATCGGCGCGTTCGAACACTTCGGACACGAGCGCTACGACGCGTTCTTCACGCTCGCGCACCGCTTGTTGCCCGACGACGGAATCATGTTGCTGCACACCATCACCGGGTTGCACCCACTGGAGATGAAGGAACGCGGCATGCCGCTGTCCTTCACATTCGCCCGGTTCGTCAAGTTCATTGTCACCGAGATCTTTCCGGGCGGCCGGCTGCCGTCGATACCGATGGTGCAAGAGCGCGCGACCGCCAACGGCTTCCGCGTCACGCGCGTGCAATCGCTGCAACCGCACTACGCCAAGACACTGGACATCTGGTCGGCGGCGCTCGAAGCACACAAAGACCAAGCCATCGCGCTGCAGTCCGAGGAAGTGTACGAGCGCTACATCAAGTACCTCACCGGTTGCGCCGAGATGTTCCGCATCGGCTACATCGACGTCAACCAGTTCACCTGCGAGAAGTGACCGTCAGCGGGATGCGAAGGTGATCACCAGGACGTCACGCTGAGCCGGCCCGGAGTCGTCGATCGGCCGGATCGGCGACACGCCGTGCACGATGCGGCGGTCGTCGCCGACCAGCAGCGTGCCCGGCTCGACCAACGTGGTCGCGAGTAGTCGCCGGCCGTCGGGGTCGCACACCACGCTCTGCCCACCCAGCGCGTTGCGCCGCCTGATCAACAGCGAACTGACCATTGTCACGCCATCGCGATGCATCCCCTCCGGGGTCGGCCTGCCGTTCCCGTTTCCCGAGGACTGGCTGCGGAAAGGGTGCACCTTCACGTTCCACTCGGTGACCTCGTCGAGCGCCGACGCCAGCCGGCGCAGCAGTGCCAGCAGGCCGTGCAGCACCGGGTCTTCGGCGAAAGCCGGGGTCAGCGGTTCGAACTCGCGGCTCTTGCCGATATAGAGCGGGTTGCTGTCCTCGGGCTGGACGAAGTCTTCGGCGGGCACCGGTCGGGTTGTGTCGCCGATCAGGTACCGGCCGTAACGCCGCAGCCGCCGGACGCCCAACTCGGCGGCGTACCGGTCGGGCAGCAGGTGATCCCAGTGCCGCCCGAACCGGATCCACTCTTCAAGGTGTATGCCCAGGCTGCGGCTGAGCGCGAAAGCGGGCAGCACGGCCACGCCCGCCGTGGTCAGGTCGTGGGTCGCGGCGGCCACCGGGTCACCGTGGGTGACCTCGTCGCTGGCAATTCGCACCACGGCGCGGGAATACCGCCGTCGCGCAGGGTTAAACGTCTAGGCGTGCCGAATATTCACCAATGCACGCCGGGCACCAGCCGGACCAGCCGCCGGACGGGCCGGGGCACCCCCACCACCCGGGCGACGCTGCGGGACGGCCGCTTGGGCCGTCGGCGAACCGGTACCGGCGCCACGGGTTCGGTGATGCCGCGCGCGGCGGGTGAGTCGGGATAGCCGAGGTAGACCTGATGCAGAATTCGGCGCGAAAGCCCAGGCGCAAAGTGGTTGCCTGCTTCGGCGAGTGTTCCGAGCGGGGTGTCGATGCGCGCCGGCTTCTCGACCAGCCCGCGCACCACCATCGCGGCCGCGCGCTCGGCGCTGATGGCCGGCACCGGATTGAGGCGCTTGGACGGCGCGATCATCGGCGTTGCCACCAGTGGCATATGGATGTTGGTGAAGGTGATGTGGTCGGACAGGGTCTCGGACGAGACCACGTCGGAGAACGCGTCCAGCGCCGCCTTGGTCGGCAGATACGAGCTGTATTTGGGATTGCGCGCCAGCACACCGGCGCTGGACACGTTGACGACGTGGCCGAACCGCCGGTCCCGCCAGTGCGGCAGCAACGCCAACACCATCCGCACCGCACCGAAGTAGTTGACCGCCATCACCCGCTCGTAATCGTGCAACCGGTCCGTGGAGTTCACCACCGATCGACGGATGGACCTGCCGGCGTTGTTGACCAGGTAGTCGACGTGGTCGAAGCGGCCCAGGATGTCCTTGACGGTCGCGTCCACCGACGCGGAATCGGTGACGTCACAGGCGAAGGCGTGGGCCTGACCACCGTTGGCGCGGATGTCGGCGACCAGCTGCTCGAGGGCCTCACCGTTGCGCGCCAAGGCGAAAACCGTCGCGCCGCGCTCGGCGACCGCGATGGCCGAAGCCCGGCCGATGCCGCTGGACGCGCCGGTGATGATCACGTGCCGGCCCACCAACGGCCCCTTCGGATCGTCCCGGCGGGCACGGTCGGGGTCGAGATGCTCGGCCCAGTAGCGCCACAGCTTGGGAGCGTATGCCCGGAAGTGGGGGACCTCGATTCCCTTGTCCCGCAATGCGTCTTGGGTCTTGTCCGAGACGAAAGTGGGTGCCAGGTCGACGACGTCGAGAACCTCGGCCGGGATGCCGAGCTGGGTCGCCGCCATGTTGCGCAACACCTTGGCCCGCCCGCTCACCTTCAGCACCGAGGTGCCGACTGACCGGGGCAATGAGCCGCGCAACGCGGGCAGCCCGGCCGCCCCGGCAATACCACGGTAGATGCCGCGCAGCCCAACGGTTTTCGGTGCGGTCAGGTGGAAGGTCTGCCCGTCCCGGCCAGCTGCGTGCATGAGCGCGACCAGCGCGTCGGCAACGTAATCGACCGGAACGATGTTGGTCCGTCCGGTATCGGGCAGCAGCATCGGGGTAAACGACGGCAGCGCAGCGAGTTTCGTCAACACGCCGAAGAAGTAATAGGGGCCGTCGACCTTGTCCATCTCGCCGGTGCGCGAATCACCGACCACGACCGCCGGGCGGTAGATGCGGTACCGCAGCCCGGGCGCGTCCCGCACCAGCGCCTCGGCCTCGAACTTGGTGCGGTGATACGGCGACGGTAGCTGCTGGCCGACGTCGAAATCGTCCTCGGTGTACTCGCCGCGGAAGTCGCCTGCCACCGCGATCGACGAGACGTGATGCAACGTCGCGTCCAGGCGCTGCGCCAGCGCGACCACGGCGCGGGTGCCGTCGACGTTGGCGGCCTGCTGCACGGCCTCACCGACCGTGATGTCATATATCGCCGCGCAGTGCACCAAGTGGTCCACCGAACCCAGCTCGTCGATCACCCGGTCGGTCAGCTGCAGCTCGGGCAGCTCCCCGACCAGGGGTTTTACCCGCTCATCCCATTGCTGCGCGAGGCGCTCGAAGCGGCCCAATGACTGCCTGCGGACCAGCACCCACACCTGCGCATCGGGTTCGGAGTCCAGCAGGCGGGACACGACCCGGCGCCCGATAAACCCGGTACCGCCGGTAACGACATACCGCATGCAGCCCATCGTGGCGGCAGGCGCCGCCCGCGTCAACCTTCGCCTGCGTACAGCGTGCTAGCTGAAGCTGCGGACGCCGTCCCAGTCCACCAACGTCCAGCCGGTGGTCGGGTTGCCGGTGATGACAACCCGGCCCAAGTTGGGCAGCGGATGGTTGTTGAGCAGGCTCAGCTTCGGGTTCTTGGCGTTCATCAGGGTCCACACCATGATCGCGGTGCCCTGAGAGAACACCACCGGCTTGCTGTGCTTGCTCTCGTAGACCTTGCGGATCGCGGCGGTGAATTGCGAGTTGAAGTCCTCGCCGCTAAGCGAACCCGGGATGCTCGTGTTGACATCGCCGTCCACCCAGCGGGTGGGTGCCAGCAGGTAGGTGGAGTTGGCCATCGATTCGGGCTTGCCGTTGTACCAGCCGGCATTGATGGACTGCACGCCCTGCAGGATCTCGACCTGCTTACCGAGCTGGCTGGCCAGCGGTCCGGCTGTCTGCTGATCGGCGGCCGCCGGCGAGGAGTAGATGGCGTCGAAGTCGTTGTGCTGGTGGGTGAGTTGCTGCGCCTGGGCCTTGCCGTCCTCGGTGAGGCTGGGACCCGGTATCCCGGTGTCGATGATCCCGTCGGCGTTCGCCTGCGATTGCGCGTTCCGAATGAAGGTCAGGGTGATGCTGCGTGCCTCCGGGCTGCCGCCACCGCAGGCGCCGACAAGCGTGGCCGCGGCCACCACGACTAGGACTTTGGAGACCGTACAGATCAATGTGCGCTTCACCATGGCGATAGCCTGCCCTGCCGACACCGTCGGTGGGAAGGGTTTGCGATGGTTAGGTGCCGAAAAGGCGTGAATTTTCAATCGAGAGGAGACTCGCATGGCGATTGACCCGAGTGCCGTCGGTGCGGTAACCGAGCCGCAGTTGTTCGAGTGGACCGACCGGGACACATTGCTTTACGCACTCGGTGTCGGCGCCGGATTGGACGACTTGGCGTTCACCACCGAGAACAGTCACGAGATCCCACAGCAGGTGTTGCCCACCTATGCGGTGATCTGCTGCCCGGCGTTCGCGGCGGCCGGCAAGGTGGGAACGTTCAACTGGGCCATGCTTTTACACGGGTCGCAGACGGTCCGGTTGCATGCGCCGTTGCCGCCGGCCGGAAAATTGTCCGTGGTCACCGAGGTCGCCGACATTCAGGACAAGGGTGAGGGAAAGAACGCCATCCTGATGCTGCGCGGCGAGGGCAAGGATCCCGATTCCGGCAAGCTGATCGCCGAGACCCTCACCACCCTGGTGATCCGCGGCGAAGGCGGCTTCGGGGGAGAGAAGGGCGAACGGCCGGTGGCACCGGAGTTCCCCGACCGGGAGCCCGACGCCCGGATCGACCTGCCGACCCGCGAGGACCAGGCGCTGATTTACCGGCTGTCCGGCGACCGCAACCCGCTACACAGCGACCCGTGGTTCGCCACCAACCTGGCCGGCTTCCCCCGGCCGATCCTGCACGGCCTGTGCACATATGGGGTTTCCGGCCGGGCGCTCGTCGCCGAGCTGGGCAATGGGGTGGCCGACAACATCACCTCGATCGCCGCCCGCTTCACCAAGCCGGTGTTTCCCGGCGAGACGTTGTCGACGCTGATCTGGAAGACCGGACCGGGCAAGGCGCTGTTCCGCACCGAAGCGTCCGGGGCGGAGGGGCTCGGCCCGCGGCTGGTCCTGGACGACGGCGAGGTGGAGTACGTCGCTTAGCGCGCCCTACTGTTCAACGGTTCGGTAGTAGTGCACATAGGCGGCGGCCGGTACCACCACGAACGTGAGCGCGATCAGCACGATCGAGAAGTAGTTGGCGCCGCCCTCGGGCGTCAGCACGAGCGTGCGGTAATCAAAGGACACCGCCAAGGCCGCCGATATCACCACGGCGGCGACCGGTAACACCATGTCGGTGAAGCGGTTTCGCTTTACCTCGGCGTGCTCTCCGGCGGTGTCGCGAGCCAGCGCGATCAGTGCGATCGGGACGATGATGAACTGGATGAACCGGGCGATAACGGCCAGGCCGGTCAGGGTTTCCAGGTCGAATCGCAGCGCCAAAGGAAACGCCAGTGCAAGCGTCGCGGTGACCGCGAACGCGAACATCGGCACGCCGAACCGGTTCTTGCGGGACAGGCGGGCCGGCAGAGTCTTGTTGTCCGACAATGCCGTCCACAGTCGTGGGGCGCCGAAGGACGCCGCCACGTTGATGCCGAACATCGATACCAGGGCGCCGAGGATGACGATCGTGCGGAACGCGTCGTTGCCGATCGCGGCCGCCAGTTTGACGGTCCTGGTGGACTGGACGACCTTGTCCGAACCCAAGAGCATGGCCACCGTCACGGCGAGTACATAGACCGTTCCGACTGCCAGGATCGATATGGGTATTGCTCGCGGCAGATTCCGCTGGGGCTCGTCCATCTCTTCGGCGGCATTGGCTATCGATTCGAACCCGGTGAAGGCATACAGCGCGGCCATGGTGGCCAGGATGAGGCCGCTCAGCGTGCTCTGTCCGACTTCGATGAAACCGAACAGGGCATACGGCGCTGGTCGGTAGACGCCCGGTGATCCTGCGGTCGAGTAGTTGTTCACGCCGCGGGTGACAACGATCGCCAGCCCGCCCACGATGAAAGCCGAAAGGGCGAATATCTTGCCCGCGGTGGAGATTCCGTTGGCCCACTCGATCGCCCGGTTGCCGAACAGGTTGATGGTGAGCAAGACCGCGATGAATATCAGGAAGGTCAACGTCTTGGCGCTGAACAGATCGGTGTCCCTAGCCCAATTTTGCTGGGGGAAAGCAACATTGAGGAGTGTGGTTACAAACAGCGAGGCCAACACGCCCCAGGCGATCGACGCGACGATGGCGTGCGTGACCCCGACATAGATGCCGATTCGCTGACCGAACGCGGCGGTCGTGTACGCGTAGGACGCGCCGTTGGTCTTGACGTACCTGGCCGCGGTGGCGAAGACGAGTGCCATGATGCCGGCGAAGAGTCCCGCCAGGATGTAGGCCAGCGGTGCCAGCGGACCCGCCAACTTGATGACCGCGCCGGGGGTCAGAAAGATGCCTGCGCCGATGACGGCGTTGATCCCGAGCATGACGATGCTCCAGAAGCCGAGCTTGCTGATCGCGCGCCCTCCTCGTCTCAGCGCGGTGCTTGAACTGAGACGTCAGCCTGACACAGTCTCGCAAGACCCCATTCGTGGGCCGAGGTTGAGTGCCCTCAGAGCGCGGTTTGGCCGGCGCTGCCGTCACCGACCCCGTTGAAGCCGCTGCCGGCGGCAAAGCACTCAACAACGAACCCGTCAGCGGCAATGGCGGAGGCGGCGGCACCGGCAGCTCCGGCTTTGGCGGGGGCGGCGGCGGTGGGGCAAACGCCAACGCGACGGCCGGCTCCGGCAACGGCGACCCCGCCTGACCCGCCCGCGCCACCGACCGCGGCGGAACCCGTGCCGCCGCCACCACCAAAGCCGCCCTCTGCGACGGCAGAGGGGCTGCCCTGGTTGGTAGCTTTACCGCCGTCTCCGCCCGCACCGCCGGCGGCGCCACTACCGCCGGAGCCTGCCACAGCGCCGCCGGTGCCGGCGTCGCCGCCCTTGCCCCCGGCGCCGCCTCCGCCGCCACCGCCCCCGTAGATATCGGCGGTGATGTCCGTGGCGGTACCACCGTCGCCGCCGGCACCGCCGCTGGCGCCGTTGCCGCCGCTGCCGTTGGTTCCGGTGCCGCTGGAATCACCTCCTGCGCCACCGGCGCCACCACGGCCGCCATTGCCGCCCTTGCCGGCGAAGTCGGAGCTTCCGAGCCCGGTGCCGCCGGCTCCGCCCTCGCCCCCGACGGAGCCGCTGCCGCCTTTGCCACCCGTGCCCCCGTTGACACCGAAGCCACCGGCCCCGCCCGCACCACCGGACCCACCGTCGCCGCCGACGCCGCCGGCTGTGGCCGGCGCGCTGCCGTCGCTATTCCAACCGCTGCCTCCCTTTGCGCCGGCCCCGCCGGAGCCGCCGGCGCCGCCGGCACCGTTGCTGCCGCCATTTCCGGTGCCGCCGTGGCCGCCGTTGCCCCCGGCGCCCCCGCTGCCGCCGGCCTGACCGGTTTGGCTGCTGTCGGCTGCGGCCATCCCCACGGTGCCGAAGCCGCCGTCGCCTCCGTTACCGCCCGCGCCTGCCCCGGCCGAGTTACCGGCGCGGCCGAACAGGCTCGAGCCGGCTCCGGCGACGCCTGCGTTTCCGCCGTCACCGCCGTGTCCCCCACTACCGCCGTTGCCGATCGAACCGCCCGTGGAGCTGAGGGTGCCCGCATTGCCTCCATTGCCGCCGTCGCCACCGTTGCCGGCCGTACCAGCATTGCCGCCACTGCCGAAGAGCATGCCGCTGCGGCCGCCGGAACCGCCGTCGCCGCCGTCGCCGCCGTCGCCGCCGGCGCCACCGGTGCCGCGCTGCGCTGACACAGTGCCGTTGCGGCCGTTGCCGCCGTTGCCGGCGTCGCCACCGTCGCCGGCATTGCCGCCGTGTCCGCCGTTGCCGGCCAGCAACCCGGCACTACCACCGCTGCCGCCGTCACCGCCGTTCCCGCCGTCACCCCCGTCAACTCCGTTGCCGTTAGCGCTACTGGCGCCGCCTCTCATCCCGGCGTCCTGACCGAACCCCCCACGGCCGCCATTCCCGCCGTCACCCCACCATCCGGCACTGCCGCCGGCGCCACCGTTACCGCCATTGCCCCCGTTGCCGTTGTTGGTCGTGGTGCTTGGTGGGACTGTGGTAATCCCGCCGTCCCCGCCGCTGCCGCCGATGCCGCCGTCGCCAATTCCCCGAGCACTGCCACCGCCACCGCCGTTGCCGCCGGTCCCGCCGCGGGCCGCATTCGTGGTGCCACCGACGGTGCTGTTACCGCCGGCACCGCCGGCGCCGCCGGCTCCGCCGTCGCCGTACAGCAACCCGCCCACTCCGCCGGCACCACCAGCGCCACCCGTGCCGCCGGAACTGCCGCTCTGCGTTACCGCGCCGCCGGCGCCGCCTAACCCACCGGTGCCACCGGCGCCGAACACTCCCGCCTGCCCGGCCGCCCCGCCGTTACCGCCACTCCCGCCCGGGCCGGTGCCGGCGCTGATGCCACCGACGCCACCGCCCCCGGCATTTCCACCATCACCGAATAGCCATGCACCGCTGCCGCCGGATCCACCCGCGCCGCCACCACCGGCGCTACCCGTCCCCCCGAACAATCCGCCGCCTCCACCGGTCCCACCGGCCCCGCCGTTGCCGTACAGTGCGCCGGCTGAGCCTCCGGCCCCGCCAGTGCCACCGGCGCCCGACATGGCCCCGCCACCGGCGGAGGAGGTTCCGCCGGTTCCGCCGGCTCCGCCGCCCCCACCATGACCGGCCACATATCCTCCGCCTCCACCAGCGCCCCCTGCTCCGCCAGTACCGGCCGCACCTCCCCCAGCCGTATTTGCTCCGCCGGTTCCGCCCGATCCACCCGACCCGCCCGTGCCGAACAAGCCGGCGTGGCCGCCCATGCCGCCAGCCCCGCCGTTGGCGCCAGCGCTCCCCGTGCCAGCGCCGCCGAAACCACCAGTCCCGCCGTTGCCGTACAACCAGCCGCCCGCGCCGCCGGCTCCGCCGCTTCCACCGGCGCCGTTGGCTCCACTGCCACCGCTGCCACCGGCACCGCCATTGCCGATCAATCCCGCGGCCCCGCCCTGACCGCCAGACAAGCCGGAGTTCGCCGGCTGGGTAAATCCGTTGCCCCCATTTCCGTACAACAGCCCACCGGCCCCACCGTTGGGGCTGGCCGCCGTACCGTTGGCGCCGTCACCGATGAGCGGGCGTCCCAACAGTGTCTGGGTGGGGGCATTGATCGCGCCCAGAATGAGTTGGTCGATGCTCGCCGTCTCGGCCGAGGCGTAGGCGCCCGCGGCATCTGCCAGGGCCGCCGCGAACTGCTGGTGAAACGCCGACGCCTGCGCACTCAGCGACTGATAGGCCTGACCGTGCGTCCCGAAGATTGCCGTGATGGCCGTTGATATTTCGTCGGCGGCAGCGGCTTGCAGCTGTGTGGTCGGAGCCAGCGCCGCCGCCGTTGCAGCGTTGACCGCTTGTCGGATGTTGGCCAGGTTCGTCGCAGCAGCGGTGATCGATTCTGGGGTCGCGGATACGAACGACATGGCAGTCCTCCCGATAGACTGCCGCGCAGAATAACTCGGTTCGCGTCGCCGCGTTGCGCCTTTTGCACAGGTTGTCCGGATTCCGAAGAGCGGTAGATTAATTCACGCCAGCGTCAGCGATCAATCGGGCAAGGTTGCCGGTGAATTCGGCGGCCTGGGCGGGACTGTCCAGGGCGTAGCGCGCCGCGGTGGCCCGGTCGCCATCGTCGTTGTGCCGCACCAAGATCGGCACGCCGTCGTCGCGTACCGCGTCGAAGGCGTCCTCGTCGGTGATGTCGTCACCGAGATAGATCGGCGACAGTGATCCCGAGCCCGAATCGTGCAGATGGTCGATCACCCACCGCAGGGTCTTGCCCTTGTCCCAGTCCAGATCCGGGCGCAGTTCGATCACCTCGCGGCCGGTGGTCACCCGCAGCGCATCACGTTGTCCGGCGGCACGCACCGCCGCGGCGACTTCGCCGACCCGGTCGCGGGGGGCGTTGCGGTAGTGGACGGCCACGCCGAACCTCTTGTGTTCCACCGCAACTCCGGGAATCGATGCGAGCTTCCCCCGCAATTTCGCCGCGGCCTCTTCCAGCACCGGGATCGCTTTCGCCGCCTCTTCGTTCTGGTGGTGCGCGCCGTCGGGTGCGGTCAGCTCGAATCCGTGACTGCCGGCGTACCAGATACCGGCCAGACCCACCCGGTTGGAGACATCGGCCAGATCGCGTCCGCTGAGCACGGCGACCGGGCATTGCGCCGCCAATTGCCGCAGCGCCTCGACCGCGCCCGGCACGGGCCGGGCAGCATCCGGGTCGTTGACGATGTCTGACAGCGTCCCGTCGAAATCGAAGAACACCGCGGGCCGCCCGACGGTGAAGTCGCCGATGGTCTGCAATGCGTCGGGAAGCTCGGACATGCGACGGTCGCCGGTGCGCACGCTGATCTCTTCGAGGTCGGTCACCTCGTAATCGCCGCCGGCGACACCGAGTCCGATCACCAGGGCGAAGCCGGTCTCCCGGGCGGCCGTGAGGTCGTCGCGCTCGGACGCGACGACGGCGCAGCGGCCAGGCCGCACGTCTAGCTCCTCGGCGGCCGCGCGCAGCCCGTCGCCCGGCGAGAAGACGCCGGTGCCGACGCGGGCCTCGCGCAGTTTGTTGGCCAGCGTGCCGGAGGGGGCCGTGTCGAACAGCACTGCGTCATGGCGCCGGGGGTCGATCATCACCGACATGGCCCCACCTTCTCACGGGGGTGCGCGCCGGCCGTCACTGGCGCGACATGAACCTGCGCTGTCGCGTCAGACCCTCGTGGGTGCTGGCGACGGAATAGCAGATCGCCGTCGAGACAACCGTCGGCACCAGCAGCGACAGCACGAAGACCAGTAGGACGAACGCGCGGTTGGGGGCGGTCAGCCAGCCGACCGGCAGGCGTGCCACGCTGACCGCAAGCCATGATGCCGCGACCGCTAGGAACAGGGTGCCCACGGTCGCGACCTTGATCGACCGCAACGCCAGTTCCGTTGGCTGCGCCGCCTTCAGCGACCGGCTGAGGGTCCTGGTGCGGATGTACACCAAGACGAAATCGAGCAGGATGGCCGCGGCGCAGAACGTCGCGATCGATCCGGTGAGCCAGAGCGCGGGCGGGTGGCCGAGCATGGAATGCAGGTAATCGATACTGGTCTCGCTCATGATCAGCGTCGTGGTCATCGCGGCGCCGAAGGTCAGCCAGCCACCCAACTCGCCCAGGAAGCAGTAGGCACCGATGTCGGACGGGTCGTCCTTGGGCGTCTTGTTCACCGCGTGGCTTGCAAGCATCCAGCCCAGCCCGCCGAACAGCCCGGTGGTGCCGGCCGCGAGCATTCCGGTCGCCAGGTTTCCCTGGGTCCAGGCGATTGCGCAGATGCTCTGGCGATCCCCGGTGTCGGAGGGATGAGTCCCGGAGATCAGGCTGAACAAGTAGCTGTCCAGCATCAGGATCAGCACCGCCGAGGCGAACAGCGCCAAGGTGTGCGCGCCTTCTCGGCTGCTGCGGTCGAACACCAAGGCGATGGCCGTGATCAGGAATCCGCCCAGCACCCCGGCGAGTTGGGAAGTCGACGATGCCGCTGCGATCCCGCTCCATTGATCGGACGTGCAGAAGGCATCGGGATTCATCGAGGCCGCAATCCCGTCGAGGTCGGCAAACTCATGGGCCAGAACAATAGCGCGGATGGCGGCCGCGCCACGTCGGCCGCGCAGGTGCGCCGGCTCAGTGGCGCACGCGTGCGGGCGGTGCGGCAGGTCGCCACCGCGCCGCGCTGGCAGTCAGCGCGCGCGACGAGCGCCCGCGCCGGCGGTCGAACAACAGCACGGAGTCCTCGCTGAGCGCGGCCAGCTGCGCCATGCCCAGTTCGATGCCGTCAGCCAGGTGCTCCATCTCGGTCGCCCCGTCGTAGCCGGCTGTGATCCCGAAGACCAGCTCGTCCCCGTAGCTGAAAACCGCGACCCCGGTGCTGACGTCCGGCGCGGTCGGCGGGATGGGTAGCAGCCGCTCCATCCGTTGGCCCAGCAGATGCAAGCGCCGCCGCGGTCCGGCTGCGGTGGTGGCCAGGGCCACCAGTCCTTGCCCGGGTGATTTCGTCAGCGCTTGGATCACCTTGGCGCACAATGCAATCGGCGAATTCGCCGCGGGGCGCTGGTCATTGCGGCCGGACATGCTGTGCACCGCGCGCAGCTGCTGAACGGGTTCTTCGTGTTCGAGCGGGAGGTAGGGCACCGCCGGCCCGAGGGTGCGCAGCGAATCCGCGCGCGGTTGTTCGCCGCGCCGCAGCAGCACGGTGCGGAAGCCCTCGGTGACCGCGGCAAGCGCAACCTCGTTGGGCTGCACCCCGAACTTGCGGGACACGCTTTCGACCTGGGCGCGCGGTACCCGCACCGTGCGGTAGTGCCGCCGAGTGGTGTCGGCACCGGCGGGCGACAGCCACGTGATGGGTAACAGCGCGGCCCGCGCCGCCACCTTCACCAGAGTGGCCGGCAGTTGCCAGAGCGCGTCGGCCCAGTCGATCGGCGGAGCCGGAAGCTCTTTCGGGGCCCCGCTGGAGAAGGTGCCGGTCGCGGCATCGTCGCAGAGCTGGAGGAGAAGGTGGGCGGGCGAAAGCCTGCCGAGGGTGTGGTGGACCTTGATCAGAATCGCCCACCGGTAGTCCCGGAGGCCTTCGATCACCCAGCATTCCCACAGCGGGCCGTCGAGTTCGAGGGGACGTTCCAGGGCGTGGGTGATGGCCAGGAAGAGTTCGCCGTCGTCGCCGGGACGGGGGAGGGCCATCCGGTGCACGTGCTGAGCGGCGTCCGGATTCACCGGAACGCCCGGTCGAATCCGCTCTGCCAGTAGCTTTTTGATCAGTTCGCTGTCCGGTGCGCAACCCTCGACGATGGCAGCGGCGGCCATCGCCAGGTTTGGGTGCGCATCCGGTGTCGCGCCGCCGAAGAATCCCGTATCGGATGTCGTCTGTTGTGTCGTCTGTTGTGCCATAGCCGCCCCCGCCGTGTTTTTTCAACTTGTACCAGTATCCGGATGGGGTCTGCACGGCGGTAGCCCCGCCAGGTTAAGAACGTGTGTTCCAATTGAAGTTGTGTTTAACTGCGGCGATGCCGCGCCGGGGTGTGCTGCGGGCAATTTGTTACAAAGCCGTTTGAAAAGCGTTCGGAAGTTCGCTCCGGCCAGTTAGCGAAGACTTCATCCATCGAACTGATGTTCGATATACTGGCCAGATGGGCTGGCACAATGGACCGCCCAGCTGGTCCGAGATGGAACGGGTGCTGGACGGAAAACCGCGCCACGCCGGCGCGCCCGTTCCGGTGCGGCCGGCCGATGATGCCCCGCTTTCGTCCAAGCGCGGGACGTACACCGCAAAGCCGGACGGGCGCCGGGCCAAATCGTCGGTCGCGTATGCCGAGTTGCATGCGCATTCGGCGTACAGCTTTCTCGACGGGGCCAGCACGCCGGAGGAGCTGGTCGAGGAGGCCGCCCGGCTGGACCTGCGCGCGCTTGCGCTGACCGACCACAACGGCTTGTACGGGGCGGTGCGGTTCGCTGAGGCCGCCGCCGAGCTCGACGTGCGCACTGTTTTCGGCGCCGAGCTGTCATTGGGGGCCTCCTCGGTATCGGAAGCGCGCACCGAGCAGCCGGACCCACCCGGGCCGCATCTGTTGGTGCTGGCCCGTGGGCCCGAAGGGTATCGGCGGCTGTCCCGGCAATTGGCCGCGGCGCATCTGGCCGGTGGCGAGAAGGGCAAGCTGCGCTATGACATCGATGCGCTGGCCGAGGCGGCCGGTGGGCATTGGCACATTTTGACCGGTTGCCGCAAAGGCACTGTGCGCCTGGCCCTTTCCACTGGTGGGCCGGAGGCGGCAAAGCGGGCGCTGGCCGAGTTGGTGGACCGGTTCGGCGCCGAGCGGGTCAGCATCGAATTGACCCACCACGGCCAGCCGCTCGATGACGAACGCAACGCGCTGCTGGCCGGGCTGGCGGCACCCTTCGGCGTCGGGGTCGTCGCCACCACGGGAGCGCACTTCGCCCATCCGTCCCGTCGCCGGTTGGCCATGGCGATGGGCGCGGTCCGGGCCAGGCAGTCTCTGGATGCGGCCGCCGGCTGGCTGGCGCCGCTGGGTGGCTCACATCTGCGGTCGGGGGAGGAGATGGCCCGGCTGTTCGCCCAGCACCCCGACGCGGTGACCGCGGCCGCCGAACTCGGGGAGCAGTGCGCGTTCGGTCTGGCGCTGATCGCACCGCAGCTGCCGCCGTTCGACGTGCCCGACGGGCACACCGAGGACAGCTGGCTGCGCTCGTTGACCATGGTGGGCGCCGCCGACCGCTACGGGCCGCCCGACGCGGCGCCGCGCGCCTACGCCCAGATCGAGCATGAACTGAAAATCATTGCGCAACTGCAGTTCCCGGGTTACTTCCTGGTGGTCGACGACATCACCCGATTCTGCCGGGAGAACGACATCCTGTGTCAGGGCCGGGGGTCGGCGGCAAATTCCGCGGTCTGCTATGCCCTCGGTGTCACCGCTGTCGACCCGGTGGCCAACGATCTGCTGTTCGAACGGTTCCTGTCGCCCGCCCGCGACGGGCCACCCGACATCGACATCGACATCGAGTCGGATCAGCGGGAAAAGGTGATCCAATACGTCTACGACAAATACGGCCGCGACTACGCGGCCCAGGTGGCCAACGTCATCACCTACCGGCCGCGCAGCGCGGTGCGCGACATGGCCCGCGCCCTGGGCTTTTCGCAGGGGCAGCAGGACGCCTGGAGTAAGCAGATCAGTCACTGGTCGGGGCAGCCGGGGGACATCGAAGGCATCCCCGAGCAGGTGGTCGACCTGGCCAACCAGATCCGCAACCTGCCCCGGCACATGGGAATCCATTCCGGGGGCATGGTGATCTGCGACCGGCCGATTGCCGACGTTTGCCCGGTGGAATGGGCGCGGATGGAGAACCGCAGCGTTCTGCAGTGGGACAAAGACGACTGCGCGGCAATCGGTTTGGTGAAGTTCGATCTGCTCGGGCTGGGCATGCTCTCGGCTCTGCATTACGCCAGGGACCTGGTGGCCGAGCACAAAGGCATCGAGGTTGACCTGGCCCGGCTCGACCTCTCCGAACCGGCGGTGTACGAGATGCTCTCGCGCGCCGACTCGGTCGGAGTGTTCCAGGTGGAGTCACGGGCGCAGATGGCCACGTTGCCCCGACTGCGGCCCCGGATCTTCTACGACCTGGTGGTGGAGGTGGCGCTGATCCGCCCCGGCCCCATCCAGGGCAATTCGGTGCACCCGTACATCAAGCGGCGCAACGGTATCGAGCCGGTGGTCTACGACCACCCGTCCATGGAACCGGCCCTGCGCAAGACGCTGGGGGTGCCGCTTTTTCAAGAGCAACTGATGCAGCTCGCGGTCGACTGCGCCGGGTTCTCGGCCGCCGAGGCCGACCAGTTGCGGCGCGCCATGGGCTCCAAACGCTCGACCGAGCGGATGCGGCGGTTGCGTGGCCGGTTCTACGACGGCATGCGCACCCTGCACGACGCCGATGACGAGGTGATCGACCGGATCTACGAGAAGTTGGAGGCGTTCGCCAACTTCGGCTTCCCGGAAAGTCACGCGCTGTCCTTCGCGTCGCTGGTGTTCTATTCGTCCTGGTTCAAGCTGCATCATCCGGCGGCGTTCTGCGCGGCGTTGCTGCGCGCTCAGCCGATGGGTTTTTATTCGCCGCAGTCACTGGTGGCCGATGCGCGGCGGCACGGGGTGCTGGTGCACGGCCCGTGCGTCAACGCCAGCCTGGCGCACGCGACGCTGGAGAATGCCGGCACGGAGGTCCGCCTCGGGCTGGGCGCGGTCCGCCATATCGGCGACGACCTCGCCGAGAAGCTGGCTGGCGAACGAAAGGCAAACGGCCCGTTCGCTTCTCTACTGGATTTGACGTCGCGGCTGCAACTCTCCGTGCCACAGACCGAGGCGTTGGCGACGGCCGGGGGGCTCGGTTGTTTCGGGATGTCCCGGCGCGAAGCGCTGTGGGCGGCCGGCGCCGCGGCCACCCAGCGGCCGGACCGGCTACCGGGGGTGGGCTCGTCGTCACACATCCCGGAGTTGCCCGGGATGAGCGAGCTGGAGTTGGCCGCCGCCGACGTGTGGGCCACCGGCGTCTCGCCGGACAGCTACCCGACCCAGTTCCTGCGCGCGGACCTGGACGCGATGGGGGTGGTGCCCGCAGCCGCGCTGGGATCGGTGCCCGATGGAGACCGGGTGCTGATCGCCGGCGCGGTGACCCACCGCCAACGGCCCGGCACCGCGCAGGGGGTGACGTTCGTCAACCTCGAGGACGAGACCGGGATGATCAACGTGCTCTGCACGCCCGGGGTTTGGGCGCGCCATCGCAAACTGGCGCACACCGCGCCGGCGTTGCTGATTCGAGGCCAGGTCCAAAACGCAAGCGGCGCAATCACTGTCGTGGCCGAGCGGATGGGCCGCATCAGCCTGGCGGTGGGCTCGAAGTCACGGGACTTCCGGTGATGGCGAGCAGACGCAAAAGCACCCATTTCGGGCCGAAAATGGGTGCTTTTGCGTCTGCTCGCGGTGTGCCGCACAGTATGGGGGTCCAGTGACAGAAGGAGGCATGGTGTCGAAGGTCTGGTTCCTCACGGGAGCTTCTCGCGGCTTTGGTCTTGAGATCGCACGCAAGATCCTCAACCAGGGTGATCGCGTGGTCGCCACCGCGCGGCGCGCCGATCAGATTCCGGCGCAATTCCCCGATGCCGGGGACGCCCTGCTGGCCGTCGACCTGGATGTCACCAACGCCGACCAGGCGACGGCCGCGGTCCAGGCCGCCGTCGACAAATTCGGGCGGATCGACGTGCTGGTGAACAACGCGGGCCGGGGACTTCTCGGGGCGGTTGAGGAATCGTCGGACGCTTCGGTTCGTGCCGTCTACGAGGTCAACGTGTTCGGCACCCTGACCATGCAACGCGCGGTGCTACCGGTGATGCGCCGCCAGCGCTCGGGCCACATCCTCAACATCAGCTCGGTCGGTGGGCTGCAAGGCGGACCCGGGTTCGGGGTGTACTGCTCGACCAAATTCGCGATGGAAGGGTTCAGCGAGGCGCTCGCACAGGAGGTCAAGCCGCTCGGCATCTGGGTGACCATCGTCGAACCCGGCTATTTCCGCACCGATTTCCTCGATGCGACCAGCCTGGGCACCGAAGAGACCATCATCGAGGACTACGCCGCGACCGCGGGCGCGGTGCGCGCCCGCGCCGCCGACATCAACCACAGTCAGCCGGGCGACCCGGTCAAGGCCGCCGCGGCCATTGTCGACATCGCATCGGCTGCCGAGCCGCCGCTACACCTGCTGCTGGGCACGGACTGCGTCGCGGCCGTCGAGAACAAGATCAAGCAGCTGCAGACCGACATCGACAATTGGCGCAGCGTCTCGGTGTCCACCGACCTGGATTAGCCGGCTGACGAGCGGAGCGCGTTAAGCGGTGGGTGTGGTCCACACTTTCGTCGGAGTGATCCGCAGTCGCGTGCTGTAGTTGCTCATTGCGTCGGTCAAGCCGAATTGCTCGGCGTCTGCACGGTATTTCGCCCAGTACGGTTCGTCGTCTCGGCAGTCGACTCCGGTGGCGTCCACCGCCGCCGTCCCCCCGATCACGATGATGCCGCCGCCGTTGCCGTCCGAATCCAGATTCAGGCTCACCTGCGGGCGGGCCGCGATGTGGGCGACCTTGGCGGCGTGGGGTTCGGTGTAGACCGTGAGCGTGGTGCCGTCGAAGTAGAACCAGATCAACCGCGGCACCGGCTGCCCGGACTTGGCGACAGTGGTCAGCCAGCCGTAGTGGTCGACGGTGAGCCTGCTGGAAACCTCTTGCGTCAGTTCGATGCTCATGGCGCCAACGGTAGCCTGCAGCCATGACACTCAACCTGACCGTCGACGAAGTCCTGACCACCACCCGCTCGGTCCGCAAACGTCTCGACTTCGACAAACCGGTGCCGCGCGAAGTGCTCATGGAATGCCTCGAGCTGGCGCTGCAGGCGCCCACCGGCTCCAATTCGCAAGGCTGGCAATGGGTTTTCGTCGAGGATCCGGAAAAGAAGAAGGCGATTGGGGACGTCTACCTGGCCAACGCTCGCGGCTACCTGAGTTCACCGGCGCCCGAGTACGGCGAAGGTGACACCCGCGGCGAACGGATGGGGAAGGTGCGCGACTCGGCTTCGTACCTGGCCGAGCACATGCACGAGGCGCCGGTCCTGCTGATCCCGTGCATCCTTGGCCGGGAAGAGAAGTCGCCGTTGGGCGGGGTGTCGTTCTGGGCGTCGCTGTTTCCGGCGGTGTGGAGCTTCTGCCTGGCGCTGCGCTCGCGCGGGCTGGGCTCGTGCTGGACCACCCTGCACCTGCTCGGTGACGGCGAGCGCACGGTGGCCGAAGTGCTCGGGATTCCCTACGACGAGTACAGCCAAGGCGGCCTGTTCCCGATCGCCTACACCAAGGGCATCGACTTCCGGCCGGCCAAGCGGCTGCCGGCCGAAAGCTTGACGCACTGGAACGGGTGGTGACCGTCCCGGGTTGTCCCCCGATCGGGGGACACGCAATTCATCCCAGCTATCACCTGTCGGTGGACACCGCTATCAACTGCAGTCGGGCAATCTAAGGACACAAGGTTTTACCGACAAGTTTCACCGAGAACACAGTCACCGAAGGAGCTTTATTGATCTGCCCGTGACCACAGACTGCGGCATGTTTCCTCCCCTGCCCCCCTGAACATGCCCTGTAGAAAGCAGGCTCGTGTACGCACGAGCCTGCTTCTGCGTTTACCGGGCGCCCGAATAACCCTGTTGCCGCCAGGCCTCGTAGACGGCGACTGCCGCGGCGTTCGACAAGTTGAGCGATCGCCGCCCGGCCAGCATCGGAATGCGCACCTGACCGGTGATGTGGGGATCGGTGAGTGTGACCTCGTCGAGTCCCGTGGGCTCGGGACCGAACATCAGCACGTCGCCCGGTCGGTAGTCGACGTCGGCGAATCGCGTCGTGGCCGCAGCGGTGAAGGCGAACACCCGCGCCGGCGCCAGCACCGCCCACGCATCGTCGAGCGACGCGTGCACGGTGACCGAAGCCAGGTCGTGGTAGTCCAGACCGGCGCGACGGAGCTTGGGCTCGGACAGGTCGAAGCCGAGGGGTTCGACCAGATGCAGTTCGCAGCCGGTGGCGGCCGCCGTGCGGATGGCATTGCCGGTATTGGGGGCGATGCGCGGTGAGTAGAACAGCATCCTGAACACAACAGGCATCCTGCCGGTACGCCGCGGGCACGAAGCGCAGCGGTTGGGACCGGGGACAATGGTCGTCATGGTCGAGCAGAGCCTGTGGATGCGGAAGGTCGCGGCCGATCCCGGACATTCGCACTGGTATATCGAACGGTTCCGCTCGATGGCGCGCGCCGGCGACGACCTCGCCGGTGAGGCCCGCCTGGTCGACGCGGTGGCGCCCCGGCACGCCCGCATCCTCGACGCCGGCTGCGGCCCCGGCCGGCTGGGCGGCTATCTGGCCGCGGCCGGTCACGACGTCGTGGGCGTCGACGTGGACCCGGTACTGATCGAGGCGGCCGAACAGGACCACCCGCAAGGGCACTGGCTCGTTGGCGACCTCGCCGAACTCGACCTGCCTACCCGTGGGATCCCCGAACCGTTCGCCGTGATCGTCTCCGCCGGCAACGTCATGACGTTCCTGGCGCCGAGCACCCGCGTGCAGGTGCTGAGCCGGCTGCGCGCCCACCTTGCCGCCGACGGCCGGGCGGTCATCGGCTTCGGCGCCAATCGGGGTTACGGGTTCGATGAATTCCTCGACCATGCGGCGGAGGCCGGTTTCACCCCGGACCTGTTGCTGTCGACCTGGGATTTGCGGCCGTTCACCGCAGACTCGGATTTCCTGGTTGCAATACTGCGAGCGTCCTAAGCGGTACTAGCCTCACTGCATGACGGGCGCGGACTATGGCAACAGTCGATTCGGGTTAGCGCGGGTCGAAGTACTGGGTCGTACCGACCGCATCGAGCCTCGGCGGCTCGCCATGCTCAACCGGCTGCCCGACTACTTCGTAGCTCAGGGCTTCGAGCCGGACCTGTATTTCCGCGAGCCACTCGGCGCCGCGTCGGGGAGCCTTGAGGAGATTACGCTGGTGCTCGGGGCGCGCGTGGCGTCAGCAGATGTCGGTTTGGCCGCTTGGGCGGCGATGACGGCGGTCGCTGGATGGGTCCCCGAGCGCATTCGGCTCGATCATCCCGATGCGGACCGATCTGTGCTGCAGCCCTTCGTTTCGCTGTGCCTGTACGCGGGCGACGGTGTGCGACTTACCATCGCGAGCATCACCACTGACGGCGCCCTCTACCGCTTCATCCATCCAGCCCTGCATGCGTGACGCCGCCACGTCCCTGGGTCGAAAAGCGGAGGCTGGGTCGGAAAGCGGAGGCTGGGTCGAAAAGCGGAGTTTGCCGGGGCGAACTGCCGGTGTGCGAGGCCTGCGGCAGCGGACCTTATCTACTCAGTAACAATTATGGAGACCTCGGCTGGGTGGTGACATACTCGTCGGATTGCCAGGCAATTGCGTTCGCGGCCATCTGCCGGGGCGGGCGAAATAATGCAGCAGGAAGTTTGATGAGCCTCTCGTTTCACGCGGCCGGCGGCACGGCCGTG
The DNA here is from genome assembly GCF_001673635.1 of Mycobacterium asiaticum. Classification (GTDB taxonomy): domain Bacteria; phylum Actinomycetota; class Actinomycetes; order Mycobacteriales; family Mycobacteriaceae; genus Mycobacterium; species Mycobacterium asiaticum_C. The sequence goes on along the minus strand of NZ_LZMH01000069.1, from coordinate 26,425 downwards.
CACAGATGACCATGTTCGCCCGCCCGACCAACTCGGTCGCGGCGGTCCCGGGCGACGCACCCGCTGTGGCGGCGGCGGCGCGCGGCCCGAAGCGCCCGCCGGCCTGGTCGCTGCGCAACTGGCCGGTGCGGTGGAAAGTCCTGGCGATCGCGCTGGTCCCGTTGGTGCTGGCGACGGTGTTCGGGGCCCTGCGGGTCGAGCAGGAGATGGCCAATTCGAGTGGTCTGCGGCTGGCGGCGGCCCGCGCCAACGTGATCCCGGCGATCACCAAATACATGTCCGCACTGGATGTGGCGCTGTTGGCGGGTTCCACGGGCCGCGACGTGGAGGGTGCGAAGAAGAATTTCGCCGCCCGCAAGTACGAGTTGCAGACGCGGCTGGCCGATACCGACGTGATTCCCGACGTCAGGTCCGGCGTGAACACCCTGCTCAACGGCGGCCAGGCGCTGCTGGACAAGACGGTGGACAACAGCATCGGGCTGCGGGACCGGGTCACCACCTACGCGCCGTTGTTGCTGACCGCCGAGAACGCGATCAACGCGTCGGTGCGTGTCGACAGCGAGCGGATCCGGTCGCAGGTGCAGGGCCTGAGCCGGGCCGTCGGGGCGCGCGGGCAGATGACGCTGCAGGAGATTCTGACCACCCGCGGCGCCGACCTGCCCGAGCCGCAATTGCGCACCGCGATGATCACCCTGGCCGGCACCGAGCCGTCGACCCTGTTCGGGATGACCGAGGTGCTGGGGGTCGGTTCGCCGGATGCGAAGAACCTGCAGCAGCAGATGGTGAGCCGGATGGCGATCATGTCGGATCCGGACAGCGTGCTCGTCGACAACCAGGACCTGCTGCGTTCGATCCACACCACCCAGGGGATCGCCGAGCAGATCATCAACGACACCACGGGGTCGGTGACGACCTCGGTGCAGGACCAGGCCACCGCGCGGCGCGACGCCGCCGTCCGCGACGCCGTGCTGACCCTGGCCGCCATGGCCATCGCGCTGCTGATCGTGCTGTTGGTGGCGCGGGCGCTGGTCAAACCGCTGCGGGTGCTACGCGACGGTGCACTCAAGGTCGCCCACACCGACCTGGAGGGTGAGATCGACCGGGTGCGCGCGGGCGCCGAGCCGACTCCCGAGCCGCTGCCGGTGTACACCACCGAGGAGATCGGGCAGGTCGCCCACGCCGTCGACGAGCTGCACACTCAGGCGTTGCTGCTGGCCGGCGACGAAGCCCGGCTGCGGCTGCTCGTCAACGACATGTTCGAGACCATGTCGCGGCGTAGCCGTTCCCTGGTGGATCAGCAGCTGGCGCTCATCGACCGGCTGGAGCGCAATGAGGAGGACCCCGAGCGGCTGGACAATCTGTTCCGGCTGGATCACCTGGCGGCGCGGCTGCGCCGCAACAGCGCCAACTTGCTGGTGCTGGCCGGCGCCCAGATCTCGCGGGACCAGCGGGAGCCGGTTCCGCTGCTGACGGTGATCAACGCCGCAGTGTCCGAAGTCGAGGACTACCGCCGCGTCGAGATCGGATCCGCCGCCGATTGCACGGTGCTCAGTGCGGCGGCGGGCGGCGTCATCCATCTGCTCGCCGAGCTGATCGACAACGCGCTTCGCTACTCGCCGCCCAACACACCCGTGAAGGTTTCCGCGGTCCGCGGCAGTGGGGGAGGTGTGCTGCTGCGCATCGCCGACGCCGGCCTGGGCATGACCGAGTCGGACCGGCGCATGGCCAACATGCGGCTGCAGGCCGAACGGGACGGCACCCCCGACCCGACTCCGGAGAACGCCCGGCACATGGGGCTGTTCGTGGTCGGCCGGCTCGCGGCGCGGCACGGTCTGCGCGTGGGGTTGCGCGGTCCCGCCAATGGCGAAGCGGGCACCGGCACGACCGCCGAGGTGTACCTGCCGCTGAACGTGCTTGTCGAGGGTCAGGAACGTCAGGCCGCAGAAAAAGCCGCGGCGCCGCAGCGCCAGTTCTTCGCCGTGCGGCCTCCGGAACCCGACGTGGCAACCGTCGGGACGGCTCTGCATGACGGTCGCACGCAGGCCGGGACGCCGGTGACGTCGCTGCCGCGCCGCAGTCCCGGATCCAGCGGCATCACCGGTGTACCGGCGCAGCCAGAGGAGCAGCAGCCCAAGCAGAAGCGCCCGCTGCCCACGCCGTGGTGGGAGAAGGCCCCGCCGCAGCCGCAGCCGGCGACGTCGGAGCAATCCCAACCGGCAAAGGTCGCCTCGGACACCTCGGCTTTCTTCGCGCGCCGGCCATCGGCCGCGGCTCCGACGCCGCCACCGCCGCAACCACCCGATCTGAAACCGTCCGGACCGGCCGACGACGACGTCATCTATCAGCGGATGCTGTCGGAGATGATGGGCGATCCACACGAGTTGGTGCAGAGTCCCGACCTGGACTGGCAGACGGTGTGGGACCGCGGCTGGTCGGCGGCCGCCGAAGCCGCGGAAAAGCCCGTCGAGGCGCACACCGAGTCCGGCCTGCCGATGCGCACCCCAGGGGCTCGGCTGGTGCCCGGGGCGGCCGACCCCGACGAGCAGCCCGAGCAGCACCGCGATCCCGAAGCCATCCGTGCCACCATCGGGAACCATTTCAGCGGCGTGCGCACCGGACGGTCGCATGCTCGTCAGGAAGCCGAGCAGCAATGACGGTGCAGTCGTCCTACAGCCCGCTGGACTGGCTGGTGTCGAAGTTCGTGCGTGAGGTGCCCGGCGTGGCACACGCGTTGCTGGTGTCGGTCGACGGGCTGCCAGTCGCGGCCAGTGAGCACCTGCCCCGGGAACGGGCCGATCAGTTGGCCGCGGTGGCGTCCGGGCTGGCCAGCCTCGCCACCGGCGCCGCGCAACTGTTCGAGGGTGGGCAGGTGCTGCAGTCGGTGGTGGAGATGCAGAACGGCTTCCTGCTGTTGATGCGCGTCGGTGACGGCTCACACCTGGCGACCCTGGCCATGCCGTCGTGCGACATCGGCCAGATCGGTTACGAGATGGCCGTTCTGGTCGAACAGGTGGGTAACGTCGTTCAGTCCGCCCGCCGTGCCGAGCCCGAGTCCCGATGGACGAACTCGAGCCACCGCTGACACCGCCGAGGTTGGTCCGGCCGTACACTTTGACGGCCGGGCGGACCGGCACCGACGTCGACCTTCCGCTGGAAACGCCGGTGCAGGCGCTGCAGGCGGGCCTGGCCCACGAGTGGCCGATCGACGACGTGCGGGGCAAGATCATCCGGTTGTGCGTCAGCACCCTGTCGGTCGCGGAAGTCGCGGCGCGGCTGGATATTCCGGTCGGTGTTGCGCGCGTCCTGATCGGTGATCTGGTCAGCGCCGACTACCTTCGGGTGCACAGGACCTTGACCGACCGTTCGACCCGCGACGAGCGACAGGAACTCATAGGAAGGACCCTGCGTGGCCTCAGGGCACTCTGAAGCACCCGGCACCGCGTCGACGAAGATCGTCATCGCCGGCGGCTTCGGCACCGGCAAGACCACCTTTGTCGGTGCGGTGTCGGAGATCATGCCGTTGCGGACGGAGGCGATGGTCACCGACGCCTCGGCCGGCGTCGACATGATCGAGGCGACGCCGGACAAGCGCACCACCACCGTCGCGATGGACTTCGGCCGCATCACCCTGGCCGAGGATTTGGTGCTCTACCTGTTCGGCACCCCCGGGCAGCGCCGGTTCTGGTTCATGTGGGACGACCTGGTGCGCGGCGCGATCGGCGCGATCGTGCTGGTGGACTGCCGCCGGTTGCAGGACAGCTTCGCGGCCGTCGACTTCTTCGAACACCGCCGGCTGCCGTTCCTGGTCGCGGTCAACGAGTTTGATGGGGCGCCGCGTTACCCGATCGACGAGGTCCGCAAGGCGCTGACGCTGCCCGAGCACATCCCGATGATCACCATCGACGCCCGCAATCGCAGGTCGGCCACCGACGCGCTGATCGCGGTGAGCGAATACGCGCTGGCCAGCACCTGATTCGTTGCCCGAGTGGACTGAGCGCGAATTCAGCGGCGAAGACTTCCGCGACGAGGATCTGGGCGGGCTGCACACCGAACGCGTGGTGTTCACCGAGTGCGATTTCAGCGGGGTGAACCTGGCCGAGTCCCAACACCGCGGATCGGCATTCCGCAACTGCACCTTCACCCAAACCACGCTGTGGCACAGCACATTTGCCCACTGCAGTGTGTTGGGCTCGGTGTTCACCCAGTGCCGGTTGCGGCCGGTCATCTTCGACGAAGTGGACTTCACGCTGGCGGTGCTCGCCGGCAACGACCTGCGTGGTGTCGACCTGAGCGGGTGCCGGCTGCGGGAAACCAGCCTGGTGGAAACCGACCTGCGCAAGAGCGTGCTGCGCGGCGCCGACCTGCGGGGTGCCCGGACCACCGGCGCGCGGCTGGATGACGCCGACCTGCGCGGCGCGATTGCCGACGCCGCACTATGGACCAGCGCTGCGCTGGTCGGGGCGCGCATCGATGTGCCGCAGGCGATGGCATTCGCTTTGGCGCACGGACTCCGGCTGGACGGGTGAGTTTCCCTGGGCGAGCAGACGCAAAAGCCCCCGCACGCACGGCGTGTCGGGGGCTTTTGCGTCTGCTCGCGCAACCTAGCGCTTGAGCCGGATCCGCCACCACACGATGCCGGAGTACACCACCGACAGCGCCGCCAGCATCCCCATGTCGAACAGCCAGGCGGTGCGGGAATGCGTCCAGTGGCTGTCCTCGGGACTCACCGAACCCGGCACCAGCTCGCGCAGGTTGACCGTGGCCGCCGACGCGCCATAGCCCCAGCGCGCCGGGACCACCCAGGACAGCTGGTCGAGGAAGACCCGATTCGTCACCGGCACAATGCCGCCCGCAAGAACCAGCTGCAGCATCAGCGACACCACCAGTAGCGGCATGATCTGCTCGTTGGATCGGGCGATCGCCGACAGCACCAACCCCAGGATCGCCGAGGCCACGCACGTCGCGGCGATGCTGGTGAACAGTTCAAAGCTCGGGCTGCCCAACAGCAGCGCCCGCTGGGTCGGCGCGCCCTTGCCCACCAGCACGATGATCGTCGCGATCGCCGCTTGCACGATCGCAAACCCGCAGAACACGGTGATCTTTGCGCCGAGGTAGGCCGACGTCGACAACCCGACGGCCTGCTCGCGCCGGAAGATGGCGCGCTCGCCGATCAGGTCGCGGATGGTCAGCGCGCTGCCCATGAACACCGCGGCGATGCTGAGCAGGTTCAGGATCTGCGCCGCCTCGTCCGGGGTGTCGCTCGTCGGCGAGGCCAGGCCGAAGCCCCGGTCACCCGGGACCGTCAACGACAGCGCACCCAGGATGAACGGCAGCACCGCCAGAAAGACGAAATACGCGCGGTCGTTCACCACCAGCCGCACCTGCCGCCGGGCGATCGTGGAGAACTGCCGGCGTGCGCTGGTATGCGCCGGCTCGCCCAGACCGCTGGGGGCCTCCGGTTGCTTGGCCGAGACCAAACTGTCCTGCGCCGCGCGTTGCGCGAGGAAGCGCCGGTTCGCCTCGTCCGGGTCGGCCCCGACCTTGGCGAAGATGTGCGCCCAATTCGTGGTGCCGAAGGCCTCGCCGATCTGACCCGGGGGACCCAGGTACGCGGTCTTGCCGCCGGGCGCCATCAGCAGCACCTGATCGCAGACGTCGAGGTAGGTGAGGGAGTGGGTGACCACCAGCACCACCCGGCCGGCGTCGGCGAGTTGGCGCAGCATCGTCATGACCTGCAGGTCCAGTGCCGGGTCCAGCCCGGACGTCGGCTCATCCAGGATCAGCAGCGACGGGCCGGTCAGCAATTCCAACGCCACCGACGCGCGCTTGCGCTGGCCGCCGGACAGCTGGTCGACCCGTGTCTCGGCGTGCTGGGTCAGCCCCAGTTCGTCGAGCACCTGCGCGATGACCTGGGTGCGGTCGGCCTTGGTGGTGTCGGGCGGTAGCCGCAGTTCGGCGGCATACCCAAGCGCCTGGTTGACGGTGAGTTGCCGGTGCACGACGTCGTCCTGCGGCACCATCCCGATCCGGCTGCGCAGGGACGCGTATTCGGTGTGGATGTTGTGGCCTTCGAACGTCACGACGCCGGAACCGGGCCGGGCGTAACCGGCGATGAGCCGGGCCAGCGTGGTCTTGCCGGCCCCGGATCCGCCGATGATGGCCGTCAGCGTGCCGGGCCGGGCGGTCATCGACACCTTCTGCAGCAACGCCTTTCCGTCGACGCTGAAGCACACCTCGTCGACCTCAAGCCCCCCGGTGCGGGTGGCGGCCTCGGTGCGGCGCACTAGCGTTTCACCGGTGAAAACCAGGTCGACGTTGCCGATGGTGACCACGTCGCCCTGGCTCAGCAACGCCGATCCGACCCGGATGCCGTTGACGAAGGTGCCGTTGATGCTATGGGCATCGCGGATCTCGATGCCGATGGCGATGGGCGCCAGGTACGCGTGCCGGCGCGAGGCCAGCACGTCGTTGACGACGATGTCGCAGTCCTCGGCGCGTCCGATCCAGGCGGTGCGCCCCACCGGCGGCGCCAACGACGGGTCGGCTCCCAGGACGTTGATGCCGCGGGTCGGAAACTGCGACACCGTGGTCACCGGGTTCAGCGGGTCGGTCGGCGCCGGATCGGGCGGCGGCTCGGGAGCGGCCTTGGCCCGCAGCGGAATTGCCGCGGTGCGCTGCGTGACGTCGTGTTGAGACTGACGTTGCGGCGGACGAAACAGTCGCGGCGGCGGCTTGGCGGCCGGCTGCCCGATCCGGAACACGACGTGCGGCCCGTCGGGCCGGGCGAGGTTGACCTTCATTCCGTCCTGGATGCCGACCAGCGGCACAGGCCTGCCGTTGAGGAAGATCCCATGGGGCGACTTGTTGTCGATGGCTTTCGCAATCCAGTTGCCCTGTTCGAAGCGCAACAGCAGATGGGCGCGAGCGACCAGCGGGTGCGCGACCCTCAGGTCGGCCCGGACGTCGCTGCCCAGAATCGCTTCCTGGCCGGCCGCGAACGTGCGTTGCGCCGGCCCGGCGCGAACGGTCAGCGCGGGCGGTTGAGCTTGGGTCATTCGTTCAGCTTGCGGTTCAATGCCGCTTGAGTCGAATGCGCCACCACACGATGCCGGAATACACCACCGACAGCACCGCCAGCATGCCCATGTCGAACAACCAGGCGCTGCGGGTATGTGCCCAGTGGCTGTCCTCCGGGCTCAGAGAACCCGGCACCAGTTCGCGCAGATTGACCGTGGCCGCCGACGCGGCGTAACCCCAGCGCGCCGGGATCGCCCAGGACATCTGATCGAGAAAGATGCGGTTGGTCACCGGGATCATGCCGCCGGCGAGCACCAGCTGCAGCATCAGTGACACCACCAACAGCGGCATGATCTGCTCGTTGGACCGGGCGACGGACGACAGCACCAACCCCAGGATCGCCGAGGCCACGCAGGTGGCGGCGACCGTGGCGAACAACTCGAAGCTCGGATTGCCCAGCACCAGGGCTTTCTGGGTCGGAGCTCCCTTGCCCAGTACCACGATGGCGGTGGTGATTGCGGCCTGCAGCACCGCGAACACGAAAAACACCGTCAGCTTGGCACCCAGGTAGGCCCAGGTAGACAGACCGACCGCCTGCTCGCGTTTGAAGATCGCGCGCTCGCCGATCAGGTCGCGGATGGTCAGGGCCGTACCCATGAAGACCGCGGCGATGGACAGCAGCGTCAGGATCTGGGCTGCTTCGTCCGGTGTGTTGCTGGTGGGGGAGGCCATGCGGAACCCGCTGTCGCCCGGCACGGTCAGCGACAGCCCGCCCAGGATGAACGGCAGGATCGCCAGGAAGATGAAATACGCGCGGTCGGCGACGACCAGCCGCACCTGGCGGCGGGTGATCGTGGAGAACTGTCGGCGCACGCTGGTGTGCGCGGGCGCGCCCAGATCGGCCGGTGCCGGTTCCGGCGCGGTCGGCGGCGGTTGCCGCTGCGCCAGGAAGCGCCGGTTTGCCTCCTCGGGGTCGGCGCCCACCTTGGCGAAGATGTGCGCCCAGTTGGTGGTGCCCATCACGTCGCCGATCTGGCCAGGAGGACCCAGGTACGCCGTCTTGCCGCCGGGCGCCATCAGCAGCACCTGGTCGCAGACGTCGAGGTAGGTCAGGGAGTGGGTGACCACCAGCACCACCCGGCCGGCGTCGGCGAGTTGGCGCAGCATCGTCATGACCTGCAGGTCCAGTGCCGGGTCCAGCCCGGACGTCGGCTCGTCAAGGATCAGCAGCGACGGGCCGGTCAGCAGTTCCAGAGCGACCGACGCGCGCTTGCGCTGGCCGCCGGAGAGGTTGTCCACCCGGGTGTCGGCGTGCTTGGTCAGCCCGAGTTCGTCGAGCACTTGGGCCACCACCTGGGCGCGGTCCTCTTTGCTGGTGTCGGGCGGCAGCCGCAGCTCCGCCGCGTAGTTGAGCGCCTGAATGACGGTCAGCTGCCGGTGTACGACGTCGTCCTGCGGCACCATCCCGATCCGGCTGCGCAGGGATGCGTACTGCTGATGAATGTCGTGGCCCTCGAAGGTCACTGTGCCGGCACTGGGCGTGGTGTATCCGGCGATCAACCGGGACAGCGTGCTCTTGCCGGCACCGGACCCGCCGATGATGGCGGTAAGCGTCCCGGGCCGCGCGGTCAGCGCCACGTTGTCCAGCAACCGGTTGCCGTTGATGGTGAACTGGATGTCGCGAACTTCGAGGCCGCCGGTCCGGCTCGCGGCTTCGGTGCGGCGTACCAGGATGCCGCCGACGAACGCGAGGTCGACGTTGCCGATGGTGACCACGTCACCCTCGGACAGGATTGCCGACCCGACCCGGATGCCGTTGACGAACGTCCCGTTGATGCTGTCCAGGTCGCGGATCTCGGCGCCGACCGGCGTCGGGGTAAGGGTCGCGTGGTACCGGGACGCCAGCACGTCGCCGATGACGATGTCGTTGTCCGGTGCCCGCCCGATGCGTGCCGCGGTGGCCGGCCGTGACCCCCCGGACCCGACGGTGGGAGCTTTCACGGTCCCGGTGGCGAGTTGCGAGACGGTGGTGTCGTGGGTCGGCGCTCCGGGGGGTGCCAGGTTGGGCTGCCCGGCTCGGGTGGGCGGTTGCAGGTTGGGCTGCGCGGCTTGGGTGGGCGGTTGCAGGTTGGGTTGTGCGGCTTGCGTGGGCGGCAGCGGGGCCGGCTGCGGCGGGCGGCCCGCCTTGGGAGCCTGGGGCGGGATGGTCGGAATGGCGGTGGTGCGCTGCGCGGCGCCGGACTGCGCCGGCGGTGGGGCGCCAGGGGGACCGGCGGGTGGCGCGAGCACGGCCAGCCGCTCGGTCGGCGGCAGGGCGCCGACGGTGCCCTGCCGGTGGCCCACCTCGAAGGTGATGCGCGGCCCGTCCGGACCACCGAGGTTGATCGACTGGCCATCCTGGATGTCGAGTCCGGGAACGCGCTTGCCGTTGCAGAAGATTCCGCTTTGCGAGCTGTTGTCGACCGCGACCCAGCGGCCCCGCTCGAAACGCAGGATCAGGTGGGCGCGGGCGATCAGTGGGTGCGCGACCCGCAGGTCCGCGCGTAGGTCGCTGCCGACCACCACGTCCGGACCCGCGGAAAAGTCGCGGTGTGACCGTGCGGACCGAACTGTCAACACCGGACCTGGATTTGGGCTCATTCGCTAACCCTAGAGCCGGAAGCCTGGGTTACCGGCGCTTTAGCCGAATCCTCCACCACACGATCGCGCTGTAGATGATGCACAGCACCGCGAGCATGGCCATGTCAAACAGCCACGCGCTCTTGGTGTGGTTCCAGTGCTGGTCTTTGGGGTCGGTCGGGCCGGGCGTGAGGCGATGGGTGTCGATGGTCGACGACGCCGCCGCGTAACCCCAGCGGGCCGGTGTGGCCCAAGACAATTGGTCAAGACCCGTGCGGTTGGTCACCCAGATCATGCCGCCGGAGAACACCAACTGAGACATGATCGCGGTCACCAGCAGGGGCATGATCTGGTCCTGCGACTTGGCGATGGCCGATAGCGCCATGCCGAGAATTGCCGACGTCACACAGGTGGCGGCGACGGTGACGAACAGCTCGAACCGGACATCGAAGAGCAGCACCGGACCTGAGAGCGGTTTGCCCCAACCGACCACGGCGATCGTGGTCGAGATCGCCGCCTGCATCGTTGCGAACGCACAGAACACCACGATTTTGGCGGCCAGGTAAGCACCCGTGGACAGGCCGACAGCCTGTTCCCTCTTGAAGATCGGCCGCTCCCCGACCAGGTCGCGAATCGTCAGCGCGGTACCCATGAACACCGCGCCGACGTTCAGCATGACCAGGATCTGACCGGGCTGGTTGGGCGCGCTGCTGAGCGGATCGGCCATGTCGAAGCCGGTCTTGCCGCGGACCGTCAGCGTCAGCACGCCGATGAGGAACGGCAGCAACGCGAGGAACACCGTATAACCGCGATCGGAAATGACCAGTCGCACCTGGCGGCGGGCGATCGTCGAGAACTGGCGCAGCCCGCTGTTGTGTACCGGTTCACCGAGATCGGCCGCCGGACTGGACTCCGACGGGCGGTCCGCTCCCGGCCGGTTGCCCTCCAGGAAACGGCGATTGGCCTCGTCCGGGTCGGCGCCCACCTTGGTGAAGATGTCGGCCCAGTTGGTGGTGCCCATCGCGGCGCCGATCTGGTCCGGAGCGCCCAGGAACGCGGTCTTGCCGCCGGGTGCCAGCAGCAGTATCTGGTCGCACACGTCCAGGTATGAAACGGAGTGCGTCACCACCAGCACCACACGCCCGGCATCGGCGAGCTGGCGCAGCATCATCATCACCTGCCGGTCCAGCGCCGGGTCCAGCCCCGAGGTCGGCTCGTCCAGGATCAGCAGCGACGGTCCGGTGAGCAGCTCCAGGGCCACCGACGCACGCTTGCGCTGGCCGCCGGACAATTTGTCGACGCGGGTGTCGGCGTGCTTGGTGAGCTCGAGTTCTTCGAGGACCTGGGCCACCACTTGCGCGCGGTCGGCCTTGCTGGTGTCGGGCGGCAGCCGCAGCTCGGCGGCGTACCCGAGTGCCTGGTTGACGGTCAGCTGGCGGTGCACCACGTCGTCCTGCGGGACCATGCCGACGCGGCTGCGCAACGACGCGTACTCGGCGTGGATGTCATGGCCCTCGAATGTGACGTTGCCGGTGCTGGGGCTGGTGTAGCCGGCGATCAGGCGCGACAGCGTCGACTTACCGGCGCCGGATCCCCCGATGATGGCGGTCAGAGTGCCGGGCCGCGCAGTCAGCGAGATGTGGTCGAGCAGTTGCTTGCCGCCCTCGACGGTGAAGGTGACCGAGTTGACCTCCAGGCCGCCGGTGCGCGAGGCGACCGCGGTGCGACGGACCAGCGTCCCGCCGGTGAAGACCAGGTCGACGTTGCCGATGGTGACCTGATCGCCCTCGGTGAGGATCGCCGACCCGACCCGCACCCCGTTGACGAACGTGCCGTTGACGCTGTTGTTGTCCCGGATTTCCGCACCCAGCGGCGTCAGGGTCAAAAACGCATGGTGACGCGACGCCAGGACGTCCTGGATGACGATGTCGTTGTCGGTGGAACGACCGATCGTGACGGAGTTCGCCGGTATCTCGTGCGAGCCGGTCCGGGTCAGCAAGGCCTGGAACATCTTGGTGGCGATGTTTCCCTGCTCGGGGGGCCGGGTGACATTCGCGGGCGGCACCGGCTGTCGCGGGGCCGATCGCGGCGGGGCCGGCGCGAAGTTCGGCGACGACGGCGGCGGTCCGCTCACCGGATAGCCCGGCGGGGCCCAGGGCGCGTTGCCGCTGCTGGGATACATGGGTTGGGCGGGCGGCGGTGGTGGCGGGCCGCCGGCAATCGGCCGGCTCGGCGGCGGGCCGGCCCAGGCCGGTTGGCGTCCGGACGGCGGTGGTGGGGGCGGCGGTCCGCCGGGCCCGGGCGCTGCGGCCGGTTGGATGATCGGCAGCGACTCGGTTTGCGGCGGCCGACCGGCCGGTCCCCGGTGCCGTCCCACGTCGAAGATCAGCAGCGGCCCGTCCGGGTTCCCGATATTGACGGTCTGGCCGTCGGTGATGTCGACCACCGGGACCCGCCGGCCGTTGGCGTAGGTGCCGTTGAGGGAGTTGTTGTCGATAGCCAGCCAGCGGCCCTGCTCGAAGCGCAGCAACAGGTGGGCGCGCGAGATCAACGGATGGGTAATGCGCATGTCGGCCCGTAGGTCACGGCCAACTACAACGTCGTGGCCCGCCGCGAAGGTACGTTCCGACCCGTCGTGGCGAACGGTCAGCGTAGGCGGGGCGGGAGGGGGCATCGCTGACAACTTTAGCCGGTCGAGCCGGGGTTACGGCTTGTCAGGCGCGCCGGTCACCACGCAGTGGGTGCGGCGATAGATGGTCGGCATGCACTGATTGCAGTGCGTACAGGCCGACCGGGTGTGCGCGCCGTCGGCCGCGATCCGGTTGATCAAGTCGGGCTCGGCCAGCAGCGCACGGGCCATCGCGACGAACTGGAATCCCTCGGCCATGGCGAGGTCCATCGTCTCCCGGTTGGTGATGCCGCCGAGCAGAATGAGCGGCAGCTTCAGCTCGGCGCGGAACAGCTTGGCTTCCCGCAGCAGGTAGGCCTCGTGGTAGGGATACTCGCGCAGGAACTTCTTGCCGGTCATGCGCATGCCCCACCGGATCGGCGGTTTGAATGCGCCGGCGAACTGCTTGATCGGCGCGTCGCCGCGGAACAGATACATCGGGTTGACCAGCGAGCTGCCGGCGGTCAGCTCGATCGCGTCGAGCCCGCCGTCTTCCTCCAGCCACTTCGCGGTGGTCAGGGCCTCGTCGGTGCTGATGCCGCCGCGGACGCCGTCGGACATGTTGAGTTTTGCCGTCACCGCGATCTGGCGTGGTCCTTGGTCCACGGCGCGGCGCACGGCCAGCACCAGTCCGCGGGCCACCTTGGCGCGGTTGGCCAGCGACCCGCCGAACTCGTCGGTGCGACGGTTGATCAACGGGCTGAGGAACGAGCTCGCCAGATAGTTGTGGCCCAGATGGATTTCGACGGCGTCGAAGCCGGCCTCCACGGCGAACCGGGCGGCCTTGGCGTGATCGGCCAGCACGTCATCGATGTCGTCGCGGTTGGCTTTGCGGGCGAAGCGCATGCCGATCGGATTGAAGAACCGCACTGGGGCCAGGGCGGTGGCCTTGTTGGATTTGGCGTTGGCCACCGGTCCCGCGTGCCCGATCTGGGCGCTCACCGCCGCCCCTTCGGCGTGAACCGCGTCGGTGAGTCGGCGCAGCCCCGGGACCGCCTCCGGACGCATCCACAGCCCATTGCCTTCCGTGCGTCCGCCGGGGGAGACCGCGCAGTAGGCAACGGTGGTCATCCCGACGCCGCCGGCCGCGGGCAGGCGGTGGTACTCGATGAGGTCGTCGGTCACCAGCGCGTCGGGTGTGCGAGCTTCGAACGTGGCGGCCTTGATGATTCGGTTGCGCAGCGTCAGCGGACCGAGCTTGGCCGGGCTGAACACGTCTGGGGCTGCAGACATACCGGGAGCTTAGCTGGGTACTGCGGGTCGGCGGCGGTGACGGGCGCGGCGGGCATGCCAGACTGTCAGGCGTGGGCGCAATCACGCTGGACGGCAAGGCCACCCGCGACGAGATCTTCGTCGAACTCAAACAACGGGTCGCCGCACTGACCGAGTCGGGCCGCACGCCCGGCCTGGGCACCATCCTGGTCGGCGAGGATCCCGGGTCGCAGGCTTACGTGCGCGGCAAGCACGCCGACTGCGCGAAGGTGGGCATCACGTCGATCCGCCGCGACCTGCCGGCCGACATCTCCACGGAAACGCTCAACGAGACCATCGACGAGCTGAACGCCAACCCCGAGTGCACCGGCTACATCGTTCAGTTGCCGCTGCCCAAGCACCTCGACGAGAACGCGGCCCTCGAGCGCGTCGACCCCGACAAGGACGCCGACGGGCTGCACCCCACCAACCTGGGCCGGCTGGTACTCAACACGCCCGCGTCGCTGCCGTGCACCCCGCGCGGCATCGTGCATCTGCTGCGGCGCTACGACATCGAGCTCGCCGGGGCGCACGTGGTGGTCGTCGGCCGCGGTGTGACGGTGGGGCGCCCGCTCGGGCTGCTGCTCACCCGCCGCTCCGAGAACGCCACTGTCACGTTGTGCCACACCAAAACTCGCGATCTGCCCGCCCTGACCCGGCAGGCCGACATCATCGTGGCGGCCGTCGGCGCACCGCATCTGCTGACCGCCGACATGGTGCGCCCCGGGGCCGCCGTCGTCGACGTCGGTGTCAGCCGGGTGGACGGCAAGCTCACCGGGGACGTGCACCCCGATGTGTGGGAAGTTGCCGGCCACGTGTCGCCCAACCCCGGCGGCGTCGGGCCCCTGACCCGCGCCTTCCTGCTCACCAACGTCGTCGAGCTGGCCGAACAGTAATGACGGTTCGGGCCATTCTGGGGCGCGTGTTGCGCGCCCAGTGGCCGATCCTGCTGGTCGGGGTCATTTTTCTGGTGGCGTTCGTATTGGCCGGTGCGAACTTCTGGCGCCGCGGCGCCCTGCTGATCGGTATCGGTGTCGGGGTCGCCGCCGTACTGCGGCTGGCCCTGCCCGACGAGCGCGCCGGCCTGCTGGTGGTGCGCAGCAGGGGCACCGACTTCCTCACGACGGCGTCGGTCGGCGCCGCGATGGTCTACGTCGCCTGGACGATCGACCCGTTGGGAACCGGTTAGAACCCCGGCAGCCCCGGAATGCCCGACAAACCGGGCAGCTGTTGCAGACCGCCCGGAATGTTGCCACTGGCGACGTCGGCCATCACCGACGGGCAGTACATCTGGATCGCGATCGTGGTGAACATGCTTGCCATCTCGGGCGACATGCCGTTACTGCCCCGGATGCGGCTGGCCGCCGCGGCGAAGTTCCCGCCCGGCTGGACCAGCATCGGACACACGGACTGGCCGAGTGCTTCTGCGTTGAGCGGGTCGCCGTAGTTCACGCCGGCATTGCTCAGCGCGGTGATGAAGGCGTCGTCGACGGGACTCGCGTCGGCGGGGCCTGCGAACGCCGCGGCCGCGGTCAGCAGGCCCGCGGTTCCCGCCAGTAGGCGAACGGTCAGTGGCTGGTGACGCCATGGCTTCATGTCTGCTCCCTCATTTGTGTCGAGAGCACCCAGGACTCCCAGCGGCACTCCAGTGAACGCTATGAACCTTTGTCGACGGTGGTCTCGTTCGGGACACGATGACATAAAGCTTTGGCTTTCGAGGCGTTTGTCGCTGGCTAGCAAACGCGGCATCTATTATCGGGTCCGCGGTTAACAACACGATCTTGTCACGCTGTTCGCGACACGTTGGCGGACAGGCCTGTTGACCGCCGCGGCGATTAACAATGCGGTTCATGATCTCTCGCCAGGCTTTTCTGCGCGGTGCGGTCGGTGCGGTGGCGACCTCCGCGCTGTTTCCGGCGGCACTGGTCAGGGCGGAACCGACCGGTGCCTGGAGCAGTTTGGCTTCTTCCATCGGCGGAAAAGTGCTGCTGCCCACCGACCCCGCTTTCAGCACTGGCAAACAGATATTCAATTCGAATTACAACGCCTCGAGCCCCGCGGCCATCGTCGTGGTCACCACGCAGGCCGACGTGGAGAAGGCCGTGGCCTTCGCGGCGGCCAACAAGCTCAAGATCGCCCCGCGGGGCGGCGGGCACTCCTACATCGGCGCCTCGGCCGCCAACGGCGCCATGGTGCTCGACCTGCGCGGGCTGACCGGCGGGGTGAACGTCGACAGCGCCGCGGGCACCGTCACGGTCCCGGCCGGGACCACCTTGTCCGCGGTGCAGCAGGCCCTCGCCGGCGCCGGGCGGGCCATTCCCACCGGCAGCTGCCCCACGGTCGGCGTGGCGGGCCTGACGCTGGGCGGTGGGATGGGGGCTGATTCCCGCCATGCGGGCCTGGCGTGCGACGCGTTGCGCTCGGCCACAGTGGTGTTGCTTAACGGCCAGACGGTCACCGCATCCGCCGACGAGCACCCCGACCTGTTCTGGGGCCTGCGCGGTGGTGGCGGTGGCAATTTCGGGGTGGTCACCTCGATGACCTTCACCACCTTCGCCGCCTCCGACTCCGATGTGGTGCGCGTCGTGTTCGCGCCGTCGGCGGCGCCTCAAGTGCTCACCGGCTGGCAAGCGTGGCTGGCCCAAGCCGACCGCAACACCTGGGGGCTGGTCGACCTCTCCGTCAACGGGACGCAAGGGGACTGCCACGTGCTGGCCACCTGCCCGGCCGGTACCGGCGCGGCGGTGGCCGATGCGATCAAGGCCGCCGTCGGGGTACAACCCACCGCGACCGAACACAAGACGCTGAGCCACATGGACCTGGTCAACTATCTGGCCGGGGGCAGCGCGGCCAGCTCGCCGCGTGGGTTCGTGGCGGGCTCCGACGTGATCGGCACGATGACTTCGGCTGCGGCGCAGGCGATTGTCTCCGCGATCGGCAAGTACCCACCTGCCGGGGGACAGGCATCGGTGATCGTCGACACCCTCAGCGGCGCAGTCGGCGACGTGGATCCGGCGGCATCGGCGTTTCCGTGGCGACGGCACTCGGCCGTCGCGCAGTGGTACGTCGAAACGGGGAACGGTCAGACGTCCACCGCGAGCACCTGGGTGGCCACCGCACACCAGACCGTGCAACAGTTTTCGGCCGGTGGCTACGTCAACTACCTGGAGCCCAACACGCAAGCGTCGCGGTATTTCGGGCCGAACCTCGCGCAGTTGACCACCGTCCGGCAACGCTATGACCCGGACGGTCTGATGTACTCCGGTCTGACCTTCTGAGGGTCGCCGGACGGAACAATTGCTCCGTCGAAACGCCGATGTGCATTCTGCACATGGCTCTGTGCAGTTTGCACGAGCTACCTAAATTATTGGCGAAACACGCCATTTCCCGCGCAGGATGCTGGTGAAATCGTATCGACAGGACTGCTGGGTCGGGGGTCTCCGCAAGGACTGCTGAAATCCGCAAGAAATGCGGTGTGTGCACATCCTGAAGGGATTCGGCCATGGAATTTCCGGTGCTGCCGCCGGAGATCAACTCCGCTCTGATGTATGCGGGCGCTGGGACCGGGCCGTTGTTGAAGGCGGCCCAGGCATGGCAAAGGCTCGGGGCCGAACTGTGGTCGGCTGCCGCTTCGTTCGGTTCGGTCACGTCCGGCCTGACGGAGGGGGCCTGGCAGGGTCCGGCTGCAGCCGCGATGGCCGAGGTGGCCGGCCCGTACGTGGGCTGGCTGAGTGCCGCCGCGGCCCAAGCCGAAACGACCGCCGCGCAGGCCAGTGCCGTTGCGAGCGCCTTCGAGACGGCGGTGGCCGCCGTCGCGCACCCCCTGGCGGTGGCGGCCAACCGGAGTGAGCTGGTTCGGTTGGCGCTGTCCAACATCTTCGGTCTCAATGCACCGGCGATCGCAGCCACTGAGGCCGCGTACGAACAGATGTGGGCCCAGGACGTCGCGGCGATCTTCGAGTATCACGCCGGTGCCTCGGTGATTGCTGCGGCGTTGACCCCCTTCGTGCACAACCCGACCGGGCTGGCGGGCACGGCAGCCGCGATCGGTGCCGCCGCCGGGGAGACAGCGCTGCAACTGAACGCCGGCATGGCCAACGTCGGCAACTACCACCTCGGCCTGGGCAACGTCGGTCAATGGAACGTGGGCGCGGGCAACCTCGGCGCACAGAACCTGGGGTTCGGCAACAGCGGCATCGGCAACATCGGATTCGGCAACGTCGGGAACGGCAACATCGGGTTCGGCAACGCGGCCCTTGGCGCCTTCCTCGGCGGCAATATCGGGTTCGCGAATACCGGCGCCAACAACTTCGGTTTCGCGAACACCGGAAATAACAACATCGGTATTGGGCTGACCGGCGACAATCAGACCGGCATTGGTGGACTGAATACTGGCACCGGAAATATTGGGTTGTTCAATTCCGGAACCAACAACGTCGGATTTTTCAATTCCGGTACAGGCAACTTTGGTCTGTTCAATTCGGGTAATTACAACAGTGGTTTCGGTAATTCGGGTCTTGCCAGCACAGGCTTGTTCAATGCCGGAAATTTCAACACCGGTCTGGCCAATGTGGGCAACTACAACACCGGCACCCTGAACGTGGGCAGCTTCAACTCCGGTGATCTGAACCCCGGCCACACGAACACCGGCTGGCTCAACACCGGCAACATCAACACCGGCTTCGCGAATTCGGGCAACGTCAACACCGGTGCCCTCATTGCAGGCAATCAGAGCAACGGCATGCTGTGGGTCGGTGACAACGAGGGACTGATCGGCTTCGCCAGCGGGACGCATGTGTCCGTCATCCCGCTCGACTTGGGCATCTTCGGCGGTATCGGGCCCATCACCTTGCGGCCCATCCCGATCATTCCCACCATTCCGCTGAACATTCACCACACATTCTTTATCCCGCCGCTGGCCATTCCAGACATCGTGATTCCGCCAATCGGTGGTGGCACAGCTATCCCGGTCAACATCGGGCCGCTGACTATTACGCCGCTCGAACTCATAGCCAAACAGGCATTCCAGGCGAGTTTCCCCGCCGGGCCATTCGATCTGTTCGGGATCGTCACGATACCCCAGACCGTCGATACGGCCGGTTCGGTCACCGGCCCGATACATATCGACACCCATGTTCCCGTATTGAATATCAAAGTCAACTGGAATACTCCGGCGTTCACGATTTTCCCAAATGGCATCAGCGTGCCGGACAGCCCGCTGTCCGTGCTGGCTAATTTGGGCCTGGGAACTCCTGGCTTCACCATCCCCGGCTTCAGCATTCCCGGACAACCCATCCCGCTGACGATTGACATCGACGGCCAGATCGACGGCTTCAGCACCCCGGCCATCACCATCGACCGCATACCGATCAACCTCGGGGCACATATCGAAATCGGACCTACCCAGATTCGGGGTCCGTTCAATCTTCCCGCGACACCCGGTTACGGGAACACCACCGTCGCGCCGTCGTCCGGCTTCTTCAACTCCGGGGCCGGCGGCACGTCGGGGTTCGGCAACATGGGCGCGGGCGTATCCGGCTGGCTGAACCAGGCGCCGAACTTGTTGACGGGATCTGCTTCGGGTGCCTTCAACGCCGGGACCCTGAACTCGGGCATGCTGAACTTCGGCTCCGGGGTGTCCGGTCTGTACAACACCAGTTCGCTGCCGTTCGGAACGCCGGCATCGCTGTCCGGTATCGCGAGCATCGGCGAAAAGCTGTCCGGGGTCACCGCGGCTGGTACTGCGCTGAGCCGCGGAATCATCGCCAACCTCGGCTGGGCCGACGTCGGCAACTTCAACGTCGGGTTCGGCAACGTCGGCGACTTCAATCTGGGTGCTGCCAACATCGGCGGGTCCAACTTCGGTTTCGGCAATGTCGGGCACGGCAACTTCGGTCTGGGTAATTTCGGTGGCGGCAACGTCGGATTCGGCAACGCCGGCCTGATGCTGGGCCAATCAGGTAACGGCAACTTCGGTTTCGGCAACGCCGGCAGCGACAACTACGGCTTCGCGAACCTGGGATTGAACAACATCGGGTTGGCCAACACCGGAAACAACAACATCGGCATCGGGCTGACGGGTGACAACCTGACCGGCATCGGCGGCCTGAACTCCGGCAGCGGAAATATCGGATTGTTCAATTCCGGAACCGGCAACGTCGGTTTCTTCAACACCGGAACCGGCAACTTCGGCCTGTTCAACTCGGGCAGCTTCAACACCGGACTCGGCAACTCCGGATCGGCGAGTAGCGGCCTGTTCAATGCCGGCGTGCTGAACACCGGCGTCGCGAACCCCGGCAGCTTCAACACCGGCAGCTTCAACGCCGGCAACTACAACAGCGGCGACTTCAACCCGGGCAGCACCAACAGCGGATGGTTCAACACCGGGCACTCCAATACCGGGCTATTCAACTCCGGCAGCCTCAACACCGGTGCGTTCCTCAGCGGTCACGGTAACAACGGCATGTTCTGGCGCGGCACCTACGAGGGCCTGATTAGTGCCTACTCGGACATCACCATTTCCCGGGCCCCCATCACCGTGCACGCCATCGGTGGCGTCGGGCCCCTCCACGTCGCGCCCGTGCCCATTCCCGCGCTGCACTTCAACATCACCAACGCGGCTGTGGGCCTCGGGCCGATCAACTTCGCGCCCATCACCGTTCCCGCGATCCCGCTGCAAGCCCTGGGTTCGGTGGACCTGGCGCAGACGTTCATCTCGCCCATCGTCGTGCTCAACTCGCGCTTCGACGCCATCTCGGCCAGCATCGGATCGTTCAGCTTCAACAACCCGTTGGTCAAGATCGACAAGTTGGGCAACCCGAATGGGTTCTACATCTCCGACCTCTCGTTGAGCGGTGTCACGATCAGCGGTCCCACCGTCGGCGCCGACATCCCACTGTCGGTGAGCCTGAGTACCAACATCGTGCGGCTGCTGCCCAGCGGATTCTCGATCCCCGCCCAAACCATTGCGAATATCGCCATCACCGGCGGCAACGACGCGTTCACCTTCTTCCCCAACGGGCTCACCGTCCCGAGGGCGTCCGCCGGGATCGCCAACTTCTCCGGCGGCCTAGACGCATTTACCTTGCTGCCCGACGGCTTGACGATCACCACCGTGCCGTTGACCCTCGACGCCAAGGGCATGGTTGGTGACATCCACTTGCCGTTCATCGACATCAAGCCGCTCCCGGGCTTCGGGAACTCGTCCACCAACCCGTCATCGGGCTTCTTCAACTCCGGCGGTGGCGGTGGCTCCGGCTTCGGCAACTTCGGTGCCGGAATGTCGGGCATGCTGAACCAGGCGCACGACACACTGGTCGGCGCGGGTTCTGGCTTCGCCAACTTCGGCACGTCGGGATCGGGCCTGTTGAACGCGGGTTCGGGCGTGTCAGGTTTGTTCAACACCAGCGCGCTGCCGCTCGGAAATTCCGCTTTCCTTTCGGGGTTCGGCGGCGTCGGCCACCAGCTATCCGGATTGTTCACCGCCGGAACGGTTCTCAACCAGGGCAGCAGCATTCTCAACCTGGGGTGGGCCGACCTCGGCAGCGGCAACTTCGGCTTCGGCAACGTCGGGAACCTCAACCTGGGCGCTGCCAACATTGGCGGGCAGAACTTCGGCGGCGGCAACATCGGCAGCGGCAACTTCGGGTTCGGCAACTTCGGCAACGGCAACATCGGATTCGGCAACACCGGCCTGGCCGCAGGCCTGCTGGGCAACAACAACTTTGGTTTCGGCAATGCCGGCAGCAACAACTCCGGGTTCGGCAACTTCGGGCTCGGCAACATCGGGTTCGCCAACACCGGCAACAACAACATCGGCATCGGGCTGCAGGGAGACAATCTCACCGGCATCGGCGGCCTGAACAGCGGTAGTGGCAACATCGGGCTGTTCAACTCGGGCACCAACAACGTCGGGTTCTTCAACACCGGCACCGGCAACTTCGGGTTGTTCAACTCCGGGAGCTACAACACCGGCATCGGAAACGCCGGAATTGCCAGCACCGGTCTGTTCAACGTCGGCAACTACAGCACCGGACTGGGCAATGCCGGCCACTACAACACCGGCAGCTTCAACACCGGCACGGGTAACAGCGGCGACTTCAACCCCGGCAACTACAACACCGGCTGGTTCAACACCGGGCACGCCAACACCGGCGTATTGAACTCGGGTGACGTCAACACTGGCGCGTTCATCAGCGGCAATTACAACAACGGCATGTTCTGGCGGGGCAACTACGAAGGACTTGCAAGCTTGTACTACGGGATCACCATTCCCGAGTTCCCGATCCACGTGACCACTACCGGCGGCCTCGGACCCATCGTCATCCCGGACATCCACGTTCTTCCACCATTGCACTTCGGCATCAACGGCAACGGCAACTACGCCTTCACCGTGCCCGACATCCCAATTCCGGCCATTCACATCAGCTTCGACGGAACCGGCAACATCAACTTCCACGCACCGGCGACCACGCTGCTGTCCCCGATCAGCGCCAACGGACAGTTCACCGGTGGCCCCGTCACCGCCTCGAACATAACGCTGAACCCGTTCAAGGTGAACTGGGCCCTCCCGAAGTTCTTGCGCGATTGGTTCGGGCTGCCGGAAAGTATCTTCATCGAGCTCGAGGCTCCCGTCGTCCTCAATTTCATTACGCTGGGCCAACTCAACCTGCCGCTGCAATTCGCCAACCCGGCCATCGCAATGGACGCGATCTCGATCAGCCAGGCGCTGCCGATCGAGATCCCGCCGATCGACATCCCCGCCTCGGTGATCAAGGGCATGTCGATGGCCCAGACGCTGCCCCTCAATTTCTCCGCGGACATCCCCGCCGTGACGATTCCCGGGATGACGATCGCCGGGATTCCGCTGAACTACGACATCGCCACCACCGCTGGGCCTTACACGCTGTCGATCATCGACCTGAAGCCGACTCCGGGCTTCGGGAACTCGACCACGCTGCCGTCGTCGGGCTTCTTCAACTCCGGCGCCGGGGGAGGCTCCGGCTTCTTCAACGCCGGCGCGATGGTCTCGGGTCTCATGAACAACGCGTCGAGTGCGACGCTGGGCGTGCTCTCCGGGGTGGGCAACGTGGGTTCGCTGGTATCGGGTATGTCCAACGCCGGCACCGGCATTTCCGGCCTGCTGAACGTGAGCTCGCTGGACTTCGACACGACGGCGAACATCTCGGGACTTAGCAACCTCGGCAACCACGTCTCGGGCATCTCCTACCAGGGCCTGGTCGCGATACTCACCGCCCCCTCGAGCCCGTCGCCGATCTCGCAACTGATCGACGGTTTCTTCCACGAATTGGAGGCGCTGGATCCGGTCAACCTGCTGAGCCTGGGCAACGCGGGTGGCATCAACATCGGCTTCGGAAACTTCGGCGAATTCAACCTTGGTGCCGGCAACGCCGGCGGCATGAACTTCGGTGGCGGCAATTTGGGTGGCGGCAACCTGGGCTTCGGGAACCTGGGCAACGGCAACTTCGGATTCGGCAACATCGGTGACGGAAACTTCGGGTTCGGCAACAGCGGCCTGGCGGCAGGACTGTTGGGCTACAACAACTTCGGATTCGGCAATGCCGGCAGCGGCAACTACGGCTTCGCCAACTTCGGCGTGGGCAACATCGGATTCGCCAACAGCGGCAACAACAACGTCGGCATCGGGCTGCAGGGAGACAACCTCACCGGCATCGGCGGACTGAACTCCGGCAGCGGCAACATCGGGCTGTTCAACTCCGGCACCGGAAACATCGGCTTCTTCAACACCGGCACCGGCAACTGGGGGCTGTTCAACTCCGGCGACTACAACACCGGCGTCGGGAACTCGGGGACGGCCTCCACCGGTCTGTTCAACGCCGGCAACTTCAACACCGGCCTGGCCAACTCCGGGCACTACAACAGCGGCACCGGGAACGCGGGCAACACCAACACCGGCGACTTCAACACCGGCAACACCAACACCGGCTGGTTCAACGTCGGCAACACCAACACGGGCATGTTCAACACTGGCAATGTCAACACCGGCGCGTTCAACTCCGGCAACTTCAACAACGGCGTGTTGTGGACCGGCGAATACCACGGCGTGTTCAGCTTCAAATACAGCATCGAAATCCAGCCGAGCACCATCCTGGACTTCAACGAGACCTTCAACTTCGGTCCCGTCACCATCCCGCAAA
This sequence comes from Mycobacterium asiaticum, assembly GCF_001673635.1. Lineage (GTDB taxonomy): Bacteria > Actinomycetota > Actinomycetes > Mycobacteriales > Mycobacteriaceae > Mycobacterium > Mycobacterium asiaticum_C. Next base: position 2,692 of record NZ_LZMH01000069.1, on the reverse strand, counting down.
TCGACATCCCGAGCATGTCGCTGTTCGACATTCACCAGGTTGTCAACGTCGGACCGTTCACCATCCCGCAGATCGATGTTCCGGCACTGGGCCCGGACATCCACCAGACCATCGAGATCCCGCCGATCGTCTTCTTCAAGAGCATCACCCTCGGTGGCGAATACATCTTCCCGATGATCAACCAAGCGGCGCCGGCGCCGCCGCCCTTCACCTTGCCGGTCATCACCGTCAAGGCCCTCGGTGACATCTGGACGATCGGACAACCGAATGGCCTGATGAGCAACGACTGGGCCAGAAAGCCGGTCACCGGTATCACCTTGTTCGGCGGGCCGAGCAGCGGATCAACCGGCTACACCAAGATCACCATGCCGACCATCACCATCCCGACCATCGCGAGCGACCCCATCCCGTTGAAGATCGATCTGACAGGCGGGATTCCGGCGTTCACCTTGTTCCCGGGTGGCCTGAACATCCCGCAGAACGCGATCCCGATCAACATCGACGCGGCCGGTGTGCTGGATGCCATCACGATCTTCCCGGGTGGTCTGACCATCGATCCGCTGCCACTGAAGGCCGCGCTGAACATCACCATGCCGCACAGCAGCGTCACCCTCATCGACATCCCGGCGATGCCGGGCTTCGGAAACTCCACTGCCACACCGTCGTCGGGCTTCTTCAACTCCGGTGCCGGCGGGGTGTCGGGCTTCGGCAACTTCGGTTCTGGCGTATCAGGCTTCCTGAACCAGGCGCACACGGCGCTAACCGGAACGCTGTCCGGCACCCTCAACGTCGGCACGCTGAGTTCGGGCCTGCTCGATGTGGGTTCGGGGGTTTCCGGGTTCTTCAACACCGCCAACCCGTTGGACTTCGACACGCCGGCACTCCTTTCCGGCATCGGCAACTTCGGCAACCACCTCTCCGGTCTGTCCGCCGCCGGAACCGCGCTGAACCAGACGCTGATGGCCAACGTCGGCCTGGCCGACGTGGGCAACTTCAACGCGGGTTTCGGCAACATCGGTGGATTCAACCTGGGCGCCGCCAACATCGGTTTGCAGAACCTCGGGTTCGCCAACGTCGGCAACGGCAACTTCGGGTTGGGCAACTTCGGCGATGGCAACTTCGGGTTGGGCAACTTCGGCAACGGCAACTTCGGGTTCGCCAACACCGGCCTTGCCGCAGGCCTATTGGGCAACAACAACTTTGGGTTTGCCAACTCCGGCAGCGGCAACATCGGTTTCGCGAACAGCGGCAACAACAACATCGGCATCGGGCTTTCGGGCGACAACCTGACCGGCATCGGCGGGCTCAACTCCGGGTCCGGAAACATCGGGCTGTTCAACTCCGGAACGGGCAACATCGGGTTCTTCAACAGCGGCACCGGCAACGTCGGGTTGTTCAACTCGGGCAGCTACAACACCGGGATCGGCAACGTAGGGACGGCTTCTACTGGCTTCTTTAATACCGGCAACTTCAACAGCGGTGTGGCCAACGCGGGGCATTACAACACCGGCAGCTTCAACGCCGGAAACACCAATACCGGCGACTTCAACCCGGGCAACATCAACACCGGTTGGTTCAACACCGGCAACTCCAACACGGGCGTGCTGAACTCCGGCAACATCGGCACCGGTGCGTTCATGACGGGCAACGCCAGCAATGGCTTCTTCTGGCGAGGCGAGTACCAGGGCCTGTTCAGCTACGCCACCACTCTGCCGATGCCACCGGTCACCCTCCTGGACATCCACGCCAACGCCTCCTTCGGGCCGGTCATCATCCCGCCCATCCCGGTGCCGGTGACACACCTGCACCTCACCGGCAACGTCGCGATGGGTGCTTTCACCATCCCGCAGATCGACATCCCCGCTCTGCACCCCAACTTCAACGGGACCATCTCCTTCGGCCCGATCAGGCTGCCGTCGGTCGCCATCCCCGCAATCAACCAGCTCGAGATCGTCCAGCACGTCGACCAGACGACCGGGTCGAACTCGGCGATCAGCCCGTTCATCATCTGGACGTGGCCGAGCGAAGGCAAGCCGTTCGACACAGGTCCTACCTACTACAGCATCGGCGCCAGTTGGCCGGGCCCCCCCTTCGCAACGGGCAACCTGGTCACCTTCGCCGGCGTGGCCGGCGAGGCCAATACCTTCATCAAGCTGATCACCTCGGGATTCAATACCCCCGAAATCAACATCGGCCAGGTGCTGGCCAGCGTTCAGGCCCCCGGCGTCATCGACCCGATCACTATCTTCCCCGGCGGATTGAACTTCTCGGCGGCAAACCTGTTGAACCTCAACCTCGATGCGGGCACCCGCGCGGTCAGCATCCCCGCGATCACGTTCCCGCAGATTCTGGGCAACGCCGACGGCTCGGTGTACCTCATCGGCAGCAACACCACGCTACTGCACATCCCGCCCACCCCAGGATTCGGAAACACCACGGCCACACCGTCTTCCGGCTTCTTCAACAGCGGCGCGGGCGGCGGGTCCGGTTGGGGCAACTTCGGTGCCGGCGTGTCGGGCATGTGGAATCAAGCTCACGACGCATTGATGGGCAACGGTTCTGGATACATGAACGTGGGCTCACTGCACTCCGGTTTGCTGAATGTGGGCACGGGGCTGTCGGGCCTGTACAACACCAGCACGCTGCCCTTCGGACAGCAGGCGCTGCTCTCCGGCTTCGGCGACGTCGGCCA
>NZ_LZMH01000068.1 GCF_001673635.1 Mycobacterium asiaticum | reverse complement strand
GGCCTGGCCGATGTTGCCGATGCCGGCGTCCGCCTCCCCCACCCCCCCCGCATACGGCACCGCCGCAGCCGCCATCGCCGACGCCGCCGCACCCTGCCACACCTGATCCACCAACGACCCCGTCACCGACGCAAACGACTCCGCCGCCAACCCCAACTCATCAGCCAACCCCGACCACGCCCCCGCAGCCGCCAACATCGGCGCCGAACCCGCACCAGAAAACATCCGCAACGAATTAATCTCCGGCGGCAATACCGAGAAACTCATCTCCCAGCGCCCCTCCTTTGACGGGTTATCTCATCCGCGCGTTCGGGCGTTACGGACGGGCTACCGCACACCACCACTACGGACCATAGGGCGGGCGATCACCAAATCCCCGGATTTACGAAGTGGGGCACCGTGTCGCGAAATGGAGGGGTCGCGCGGCCTTCGAGGACACGCGCGGGCTAGCCACCTTTCAGGCGCACGGCCAAGTAGTCGGCGACCTTGTCGATCGTGATGCGTTCCTGCGTCATGGCGTCGCGTTCTCGCACCGTCACCGAATTGTCTTCCAGCGAGTCAAAGTCCACCGTCACGCAGTACGGAGTGCCGATCTCGTCTTGCCGTCGGTAGCGCCGGCCGATCGCTCCGGCATCGTCGAAATCGATGTTCCAGGATTTGCGCAATTCGGCGGCCAGGTCGCGGGCCTTGGGACTGAGGTCGGCGTGCCGGGACAGCGGCAGGACCGCGGCCTTGACCGGCGCGAGGCGGGGGTCCAATCGCAGCACCGTGCGCTTGTCCATGCCCCCCTTGGCGTTGGGAGCCTCGTCTTCGGTGTAGGCGTCAATAAGAAACGCCATGAAAGAACGGGTGAGTCCGGCTGCGGGCTCGATCACGTAGGGCGTGTAGCGGGTGTCGCTGGCCTGGTCGTAGAACGACAACTCGGTTCCGGAATGCTTTGAGTGCGTGGACAAGTCGAAGTCGGTGCGGTTCGCCACACCTTCCAGCTCGCCCCACGGGTTGCCCACGAAGCCGAACTTGTACTCGATGTCGACGGTGCGGTCGGAGTAGTGCGACAGCTTGTCCTTCGGGTGCTCGTACAACCGCAGGTTCTCCGGATTGATGCCGAGCTCGATGTACCACTGCTGCCGGGTGTCGATCCAGTACTGGTGCCACTCCTTGGCCGTCGACGGCTCGACGAAGAACTCCATCTCCATCTGCTCGAACTCGCGGGTGCGGAAGATGAAGTTGCCGGGGGTGATCTCGTTGCGGAAGCTCTTGCCGATCTGGCCGATACCGAACGGTGGCTTTCTGCGGGAGGTCGTCACCACGTTGGCGAAGTTGACGAAGATGCCCTGGGCGGTTTCCGGCCGCAGGTAGTGCAGCCCCTCCTCCGTCTCGATCGGCCCGAGGTAGGTCTTGAGCATCATGTTGAATTCCCGCGGCTCCGTCCACTGGCCGGGTTCGCCGGTCTCCGGGTCGCGGATGTCGGCCAGCCCATTGGGTGGTGGGTGCCCGTGCTTGGCCTCGTAAGCCTCGATGAGGTGGTCGGCCCGGTACCGCTTGTGCGTGATCAGCGACTCGACCAGGGGGTCGTGGAAGACCTCGACGTGGCCCGATGCCACCCATACCTCGCGGGGCAGGATGATCGACGAGTCGAGTCCGACCACGTCGTCGCGGCCGGTCACGACCGCACGCCACCACTGCCGCTTGATGTTTTCTTTGAGCTCAACCCCGAGCGGACCGTAGTCCCACGCCGACTTGGTACCCCCGTAGATCTCGCCGGAGGGAAAGACGAAGCCGCGGCGCTTGGCCAGGTTGACGACGGTGTCGATGACGGACGCCACGGGGTGGTGCGCTCCCTTCGAAGAAGATGGCCTTACAGATGACCCGAGTGGACAGCGGTGACCGTTGCCCGCAAATCATCAGTCATGGTAGCGATCGCCGCCACGCTCTTTGACATGCATCATCATGCATGTGACAGTGGAGGTCAGCCGCGGATATCGGATCGGCACTCCGAAGCGGTGCGATTCTCCTCCGAACTCCTTGAGGTGGTGACTCAAAAACGGTGACGTCGCCGTCGACTCCTACCGCCGCCGAAGACGATTTGGTCGGTCATCACGACCACGGCGCCGGTGATTTCGCCGACCATCCCGCATACCCCGCGCCGCCGCCGCGAGAGATCCTCGACGGTGCCGGCGAATTGCTGCGGGCGCTGGCCGCGCCGGTGCGCATCGCTATTGTGTTGCAGCTACGCGAGTCCCAGCGCTGCGTCCACGAGCTGGTCGACGCGCTGGGGGTTCCACAGCCGCTGGTGAGCCAGCACCTGAAGATCCTCAAGGCCGCCGGCGTGGTGTCGGGCGAGCGGTCCGGCCGGGAAGTGTTGTATCGGCTCGCCGACCATCACCTGGCCCACATCGTGGTCGATGCGGTGGCGCACGCCGGCGAGGACAACCCGTGACCGGTGCGAGCGTCCGTTCCACCCGGCAGCGGGCGGCTGTGTTCACCCTGCTGGAGACCCTGGACGATTTCCGGTCGGCGCAGGAATTGCACGACGAGTTGCGTCGGCGTGGCGAGAACATCGGCCTGACCACGGTGTACCGCACGCTGCAGTCGATGGCCGCGGCGGGAATGGTCGACACGCTGCGCACCGACACCGGAGAATCGGTCTACCGCCTGTGCTCGGAGCACCACCATCACCACCTGGTGTGCCGCAGCTGTGGCTCCACCATCGAGATCGGCGACCATGAGGTCGAGACGTGGGCCGCCGAGGTCGCCGCGAAGTACGGCTTCTCCGACGTCAGTCACACCATCGAGATTTTCGGAACCTGCTCCGATTGCCGCTGACTCAGCTGATCAGCCCTTCGCGGATCCGGGCACCGGTGTCCAGCACCAACAGGATCAGGGTGCGCAATGCGTCGTCGGTCAGCCCCGCGCCAGGGAAGTTGTACCGCAGCATGACGTCGCCCGTCTTCTTGGCTTTGGTCCCCTTCTCCAGCAGAGTCACCGAGCCGAAGTTCGCGTCCCGCGCCTCCTTGGCCACCCGATCGCTGACCTTCTTGTTCAGCGGCAGATCCCACGCCAGCACCTGAGTGAGCGACACCAGGTCGAGATCTTCGACGATGGTCACCACCCGCAGCGAGGCGAACGTGCCGTTGTGCCGAACAGTCAGTGCGCCGTCGGGTTCTTGGTCGACGGACAGCACCTCGCCGAGGATCGACGTCAGGCGTTCCTGCAGGGAGCTCACTAGGCGCTCCCGAATCGACGATTGCGCGACGCGTACTCCTCGCAGGCCGCCCACAAGTCCCGGCGGTCGTAGTCGGGCCACAACTTGTCCTGGAAGATGAACTCAGCGTAGGCCGCCTGCCACAGCATGAAGTTGCTGGCCCGCTGCTCCCCCGAGGTCCGTAAGAACAGGTCCACATCGGGTATGTCGGGTCGCTGCATGTGCCGCGAGATCGTCGATTCGTTGATCCGGTCTGGGTTGAGCTTGCCCGCCGCGACCTCGTGGGCGATCCGCCGGGTGGCTTCGGCGATCTCGGTGCGGCCGCCGTAGTTGACGCAATAGTTGATGGTGATGACGTCGTTGTTCTTCGTCACTTCCTCTGCCACCGCCAGTTCGTTGATGACGCTGCGCCACAGCCGCGGCGCCGAGCCCACCCACCGGATCCGGACGCCCATCTCGTTGAGGATCGCCCGCCGGCGTCGCACCACGTCGCGGTTGAACCCCATGAGGAACCGGACCTCCTCGGCGGAACGCTTCCAGTTCTCCGTCGAGAAAGCGTAGAGACTGAGCCACTTGATGCCGAGTTCCACTGCGCCGCAGGCGATATCGATGACCACGGCTTCGCCCATCTTGTGTCCCTCGGTGCGGCGCAGCCCGCGCTGGGTAGCCCACCGGCCGTTGCCGTCCATCACGATGGCCACATGGTTGGGCAACTGGTCGGCCGGGATACGGGGGGCGACGGCCTTGGAGGTGTGCTGCGGCGGACGGCGTGGTCCCCCGTCGGGTGCGGGCGGTAGCTGCGGGAAGACGACAGGCCACGTCGACTTGTCGGGGAAGGTCGGATAGTCGTCGGGCGCCGGGGGGAGCTGTGGGAAGTCGCTGGACTTCAGTTGTCGCTCGGCCTTTCTAGCCACACTCCATATCCTGCCCGATCGGCTCAGCGCGAAGCTCGGCAACCGAACGATCGGCGTGGTAGACCCGCTCCACCAGCGGCAGCGTCTTGAGCTGACGCTCCAGATGCCACTGCAGGTGTGCGGCCACCAAACCGCTGACGTACCCGCGGTGTGACTGCGGTGCCCGCTCGGCGGTCTCCCAGTCGCCGTCGTGCAGCGCGGACATCAGGTCCAGCACGCCCAACGGCGGTGTAGTGGCTCCGGCCGGACGGCAATGGGTACAGACGCTGCCCCCGGCGGCGATGTGAAACGCGCGATGCGGACCGGGTGCCGCGCAACGGGCGCACTCGGTCAGTGCCGGCGCCCACCCGGCGGTGGCCATGGCGCGCAGCAGGTAGGCGTCCAGCAACAGATCGCGAGGCCGGCGGCCATCCGCGACCGCCCGCAACGCACTCACCGTGAGCCGGTGCAGCGCGGGTGCGGGGGCCCGCTCCTCGCCGGCCAGCCGTTCGGCGGTCTCGAGCATCGCGCAACCACACGTGTAACGGCCGTAGTCGCTGACAATGTCGGTGGCGAACGCGTCGATCGAGACGACCTGGGTGACGATGTCGAGGTTGCGGCCGGGGTGCAGTTGCGCGTCGATGTGCGCGAACGGCTCCAGGCGCGCGCCGAATTTGCTGCGGGTGCGCCGCACCCCCTTGGCGACCGCCCGGACCAGCCCATGATCTCGGGTCAGCAGGGTGACGATTCGGTCGGCTTCGCCAAGCTTGTGCTGACGCAGCACAACAGCCCGGTCTCGATACAGCCGCATCAGAATATTTTTGCACCCCGCCGCGACATCGCGCGTATCCGCGCCGATAGTCTCGTACCCCGTGGTTGGCGCTTCGAGGTCCACTTCTGGGGTCGATTCCGGCTCCGGTAAGCGGCGCTTGCCCACGTTAACCGACCTGCTCTACCAGTTGGCGACCAAACGGGTGACGGCCGCCGAACTGGCGCGCCGTTCGCTGCATGCCATAGATGTGAGCCAGTCCACACTCAACGCCTTCCGGGTGGTGCTCACCGAGTCGGCGCTGGCCGACGCCGCGGCCGCCGACCGGCGACGCGCGGCCGGCGACAGCGCGCCGCTGCTGGGGATCCCGATCGCGGTCAAGGACGACGTCGACGTTGCTGGAGTGCCCACCGCGTTCGGCACCGACGGGTACGTCCGGCCCGCCACCCAGGACAGCGAGGTGGTCCGCCGGCTGAAGGAGGCCGGCGCGGTGATCGTCGGCAAGACGAACACCTGCGAACTGGGTCAGTGGCCATTCACCAGCGGCCCGGGCTTCGGCCACACCCGCAACCCGTGGTCGCGTCGGCACACCCCGGGCGGCTCGTCGGGCGGCAGCGCCGCCGCGGTGGCCGCCGGCCTGGTGACCGCTGCCATCGGCTCCGACGGTGCGGGCAGTGTGCGCATCCCGGCGGCATGGACCCACCTGGTGGGCATCAAGCCGCAGCGCGGCCGCATCTCCACCTGGCCGCTGCCCGAGGCGTTCAACGGCATCACCGTCAACGGCGTACTGGCGCGCACGGTCGCCGACGCGGCGCTGGTGCTGGACGCGGCGTCCGGCAACGTGGAGGGCGACCTGCACAAGCCGCCACCGCTCACCGCATCCGACTACGTCGGCATCGCGCCCGGCCCGTTGAAAATCGCACTGTCGACCGGGTTTCCGTACACCTTCTTCCGGGCCAAGTTGCATCCCGAGATCCTGGCCGCCACCCAGAAGATGGGCGAACTGCTGGAGCTGCTCGGCCACACCGTGGTGAAGGGTAACCCCGACTACGGACTGCGGCTGTCGTGGGACTTCCTGGCGCGGTCCACCTCCGGGTTGTGGGCCTGGGAGGAACGGTTGGGCGACGGCGTCAACTGGGACCCGCGCACCCTGTCGAATATGCGCACCGGCCATATGCTTTCGCAGGCCACCCTGCGCAGCGCGCGTCGCCACGAGGCCGCCGACCAGCAGCGGGTCGGCTCGATCTTCAACATCGTCGACGTGGTGCTGGCACCGACCACCGCGCAGCCGCCCCCGCAGGTGCGGGCCTTCGACCGGCTGAGCAGCATCGGCACCGACCGCGCCATCATCGCCGCATGCCCGTACACCTGGCCGTGGAACGTGCTGGGTTGGCCGTCGATCAACGTGCCGGCCGGCTTCACCTCCGACGGCTTGCCCATCGGCGTGCAGCTGATGGGACCGGCCAACAGCGAGGGCATGTTGATTTCGCTGGCCGCCGAACTCGAAGCGGTCAGCGGCTGGGCCGCCAAGCAGCCCGAGGTGTGGTGGAACACCGGTAACAGCACGCCGCCCATTCACAGCGTGCCGTTGCCCCGAAGCTAGTCCGGCGGGGTTTTGACCAAGCGACTCAAAGCGTTTCGCTCGGTGTTCGTTTGCGGCCCGGCACACCGGGTAGAGGACGACGGTGAAAGCTCAGCCTGCCGTGGACCTCGACCAGATCGCCCGCGACCGGTTCGGCTGGGAAAGCCTGACCGATGAGCAACGGGAGGCGATGCACGCGGTTCTGCAGCGCCGGGATGTGCTGGCCGTGCTACCCACCGGGTCCGGAAAGTCGGGCATCTACCAGCTTCCGTCGCTGCTGACCGAGGGTGCGACGTTGGTTGTGTCGCCGCTCATCGCGTTGCAGCAGGACCAGATCGCCGCCCTCGAGGACCGTACCGCCGGTGTGGCCGTCGCCGTCAACTCGGGACTGAGTTCGGCTGAGCAGCAACGAAGCTGGGAATTGATCGATCAGCGCCGCGCGGATTTCATCTTCGTATCCCCCGAACAGTTGGCCAACGATGACGTGGCCAACAGACTCAACCGTGCCGAGCTGTCGCTGCTCGTCGTCGATGAGGCGCATTGCGTTTCGGCCTGGGGACACGACTTTCGTCCCGACTACCGCCGTCTTGCGGACGTCTTTGCCCGCCTTGGCGCGTCGATTCCGATCGTCGCGCTGACCGCCACGGCATCCGCGGTGGTTCGACGCGACATCGTGGACCGGCTCGGTTTGCGTGAGCCCGCAATCATCGTCGGCAGTTTCGACCGTCCCAATCTGCGGCTGCGGGTGCAACGGCACACCGACACCGACCGCAAGCGCGCGGCCGTCCTGGCTGCCATACCAACGATGCAGGGTCCGGGACTGCTGTACGTGGCGACCCGCAAAGAGGCCGAAGAATACGCTGAGGCATTGCGCGACAAGGGCGTTCGATCTGCCGCATACCACGCCGGCCTATCGGCCGACCAGCGCGAGGCGGTACATGCCGGCTTTCACGACGACGAATTCGACGTGGTCGTGGCGACATCGGCCTTCGGCATGGGAATCGACAAGCCCAATGTGCGGTTCGTGGCACACGCTTCGATCCCCGACTCGCTGGACAGTTACTACCAGCAAATCGGCCGTGCCGGCCGCGACGGTGCCGAGGCTGCGGCATTGCTGTTCTACCGCGCCGAAGATCTGGGGCTGGCAAGGTTTTTCACCTCCGGGCGACCCGACGAAGGGTTGCTTCGTTCGGTGTTCGGCGCGTTGGACAAGGCACGGCCGATGAAGCTCAAATCGCTGCGCCGCTCGCTCGACACCGGGGGTCGCAGGCTCACCAACGCCGTCAACCTTCTCGAGGAATGCGATGCCGTGCGCTCCACCCGCAAAGGGTTCGTAGCGGCTCGCCTGTCCACCAAACGGGCGGTGACGCTGGCGCTGCAGGAGGCCGAACTGCGCGAACGCGTGGATCTGAGCAGAGTGGACATGATGCGCGGCTACGCCGAAACGCAGTATTGCCGAAGGGTTTTTCTGTTGTCCTACTTCGGTGAGTCATATTCCGCAGCGTGCGGCAACTGCGATGCCTGCGCGGACGGACTCGACGAGGGTGGCGCCGGGCACCCGGCTATTGCGGTGGGCACCGACGTCGAGCATCGGCACTGGGGCCGCGGCGTGGTGATCGGCGGTGAACACGAACGTGTCACGGTGCTGTTCGACGAATTCGGGTACCGGACACTGTCGATGACAGCGGTCCGCAAACACGGGCTGCTCGAGGTGACAAGCCCGGTCGCCGAGCCGGCGTGATGGCCGGCCCGGCGCCACCGGGGCTCACTTGATCTGGGGATCCGGTGGATTGTCCTGCGAGCGGCCAGTCACCGCGTCCCGGACGTGGTCCATCACAGCCGCGCCCATTCCCATGGTCTTGAGCACGGTCGAATTGGGCGGGGTGTTCGGGTGGGGCCGCGTGGGCGCCATCTTCTTGGCCGCCTCCAGCTTGGAGCCGATCTTCTCGAGCTCGTCACGGCTCAGCGTGTTCTCGACCTGGGGCCACACGACATCCTGCTCGTAGGCAATGTGTTCCCGGCCGAGGGCGATGAATTCCTGTAGCGCCTCGTGGTAATCCGGGTCGCCCGGCTTGCCGTCTTCGAGCCGTTGCAGCAGCTTCTTGCCGGCCTGCTCTTGCTCGACCGCTTTGTCGGCGATCGAGTCACCGATCGCGTCGCGCACCGCCGGCCAGAAGAATTGCTCCTCGATGGCTTCGTGCTGCGATTCGGCGATGATGAGGTTGTTCACCACCGTCTCCAGTCCGCTGGCCTCGGCCCCTGGGCCCGACGGCGCCCCATCGAGCGTCTCGAACAGGCCGAGCACACTCTTGTGGTCCTGGCGAAGAAACGTTAAAGCGTCCATAACTACCTTCCGATTTGGGCTGTATCGGTCGACCTGTGGTACCCGAGCGCCTGGCATTCAAACGGCTCGCCGCGGAAGCGAAACCGACTTACACCAAACGAAATTCGTTGGCTATGAGCTGGCGGTGCGTTCGCGAAAGGTGCTGCGGTAACTCTGTGGCGACACCCCTGCCGTCCGGCGGAACTGGTCGCGGAAATTCGTTGTGGAGGCGAAACCGATGCGGCGCGAGATGCTTTCGATCCCGTCGTCGGTTGCCTCGAGGAGTTCCTGGGCGTGCCTGACCCGAACACCGTTGACCCATTGCATGGGTGTTTGCCCCGTCTCGCGTTTGAAACTGCGATTCAATGTCCGCACGCTGGTCGCGGCGCGCCGTGCGAGCTCCTCGAGGGTCAATGGCAGGTGGGCGTTGTTCTCGATCCAGGCCAGGACACCGTCGAGTTCCGTATTGGCCTGCTGGCGATTCCGAACGATGAATTGCGCTTGGCCGCCGGTGCGGTGCAGCGGGGCGACCGCCAGCCGCGCGGTATGGGCGGCAACGGCCGAGCCGTAGTCGCGGGAGATCATGTACAGGCACAGGTCCAGGCCGGCGGACGCGCCGGCTGAGGTCAGGATCTGGCCTTCGTCGACGTACAGCGCGTCCGCGTCGAGCCGGACGCCTGGATAGGCCGCCGCGAAGGCTTGGGCCGCCATCCAGTGCGTGGTCGCCCGTTTGCCGTCCAGAATTCCTGCGGCGGCCAGGGTGAAGGCCCCGCTGCAGATGGATGCGATTCGCGTTCCGTTGCCGTAAGCGGCCTTCAGCGCTACGACGACGTCGTCGCGCACCGCCCGGCTGACGTCATGGCGGCCGGGTACGACGATGGTGTCGGCGTGTGCCAGCTCCGCCAAGCCGTATTCCGTGCTGATTCCGATCGCTCCCGCGGCGACGACGGGTTCGCAACCACACACGCGTATTCGGTAGCCCGGTTCGCCGGTGGCCAGCCTGGCGTGGCCGAAAGTCTCCAGCGCGATGGCCAGATCGAACGCGATTACGTCCGGTTCGGCCAGGACGGCAATTGAGCGCATGGTATGGCAATATACCGCCGCATCATGGCTATCCTGCCACTGTTCGGGGTGCGCTTGATCGGATTCCATTGACGCATGCAGGTGCAGATCGTGCTCTACGACGGTTTCGACCCGTTCGATGTGATCGGGCCCTTCGAGGTCTTCGCCGCCGGCAGCGACTATCTCGGTGGTGACCTGGACGTGCGACTCGTGTCAGCAGAGGGGCCGCGCCGCGTCGTCAGCGGCACCCGCGGCCTGGAATTGGCCGCCACCGCAGCCCTCGATCCGGCGCTGGATGGGTGCGTCCTGGTGCCCGGCGCCAGCGGACCGGTGGCGGGCGACCCCGACGAGGGCGTAGAGACCATCCCGGTGCTGCTCGCGCGGGCCGCACAATCGGAACTGGGGGCGTTGCTGCAGAAGGCCTTTGACAATTCGGCCGTGACGGTGGCGGGGGTGTGCGGCGGTTCGGTGATCATGGCGATGGCGGGCCTGATTGAGGGACGGCACGCGGTGACCCACCACCTGGGCCTTGACCTGCTGGACGCGGCGGGAGTGCACGCGGTGTCGGCCCGGGTCGTCGACGACGGCGATCTGGTCACCGCCGGCGGAGTGACATCGGGGTTGGACTTGGGTCTGTACCTGCTGGACCGTTGGTATGGGCCGCGGATCGCCCATGCCGTCGAGGAACTCTTCGAGTACGAGCGGCGGGGAACGGTGTGGCGCAATGCCGGCCGGGAACCGGTGGAGGCATAGCGTGGACATCGGCGGTGACTGGGACGTGGCGATCAAGACGCCTATTGGGACCCTGACGGTGCAGTACGTCTTCACCTGCGGGCCTGATGGTCTGGCCGGCACCGCCACCTTCAAGGATGAAACGGTTGCACTGCAGGATCTTTCGCATGTCGACGCGGAAGGTGGCAGCCGGTTGACCTGGCGGCAATCGGTCAGCAAGCCGATGCGCCTCAATCTGTCCTTCGATGTGGTATTCGACGGCGATGTCATGACCGGGCACTCGCGTGCCGGGCGGCTGCCGCGCTCGGCAGTGACCGGTCGCCGCCGCGGTGCGTGAGCTCTTGCTCGTCGAGCGTGCGGCTTATCGCGGCGCGAGGGCCGTGTCACCTACCGAAGGCCCACGCTCGGTGGGGGTGCACACCCGCTAAAAGCCCAAGCGGCCAAGCTGTTTGGGGTCACGCTGCCAGTTCTTGGCGACCTTCACCCGCAGATCCAGGTAGATCTTGGTGCCGAGCAGCTTCTCGATCTGGTTGCGCGCCGCGGTACCCACCTCGCGTAACCGAGACCCGCCCTTGCCGATCACGATGCCTTTCTGGCTGTCTCGCTCGACATAGAGCACGGCGTGCACGTCGATCAGATCGTCGCGCCCCTCGCGCGGGTTGACTTCGTCGATCACCACCGCCAGCGAATGCGGCAGCTCGTCGCGCACCCCTTCGAGGGCGGCCTCGCGGATCAGCTCGGCCATCAACACCTCTTCGGGCTCGTCGGTCAGCTCGCCGTCGGGGTAATACGCCGGGCCGGCCGGCAGTGCCGCGGCCAGCACGTCGGTCAACACGTCGACCTGCGCGCCGGACACCGCCGACACCGGCACGATTTCGGCTGCACTGGCGACCAGTTCGCTGACCGCGACCAGCTGGGCGGCCACCCGGTCTTTGGGCACCTTGTCAATCTTGGTGACGATCGCCACCAGGGTGGTCTTCGGGGCGACCGCCCGGATCTGGTCGACGATCCAGCGGTCTCCGGGACCGATCGCCTCGTCGGCCGGTATGCACAAGCCGATGACGTCGACCTCGCTGTAGGTGTCGCGGACCAAGTCGTTGAGGCGCTTGCCGAGCAGCGTGCGGGGTCGGTGCAAGCCCGGGGTGTCCACCAGGATGATCTGGAAGTGCTCGCGGTGCACGATTCCGCGGATCGTGTGCCGGGTCGTCTGCGGGCGCATCGAGGTGATCGCCACCTTCGCCCCGACCAGCGCGTTGGTCAGTGTCGACTTGCCGGTGTTCGGCCTGCCGACCAAACAGACGAAGCCGGAACGGAACTCACTCATCACCCTCGCTCTCCGGTGGCTCGACCCGGCTCAGCAGCACGGTGCCCACCCGGACACGTCCGCGATGATCAGGACCGCCTTCGGCGTGCAGGCGCAGGCCATGCGACACCACCTCGGCGCCGGGCAACGGCACGCGCCCCAGTTCAAGCGCCAGCAGCCCGCCGACGGTGTCCACGTCGAGATCGTCGTCGAACTCCACGCCGTAGAGCTCGCCCACGTCCTCGATCGGCAGTCGCGCCGACACCCGGAAACGGTCGTCGCCGAGGTCCTCTACGGGAGCGGTCTCGGCTTGGTCGTACTCGTCGGCGATCTCGCCGACGATCTCTTCCAGCACGTCCTCGATGCTCACCAGACCAGCGATGGCGCCGTATTCGTCGACCAGCAGCGCCATGTGGTTGCGGTCGCGCTGCATTTCGCGCAGCAACGCGTCCAACGGCTTGGAATCCGGTACGAACACGGCCGGCCGCATGACCTGCGCCACGGTGGTCTCCCGGGCGCCGTTGCGGGAGAAAACGGACTGCTGCACAAGATCTTTGAGATAGACGACACCGAGGATGTCGTCGACGTTCTCACCGATTACCGGGATGCGGGAGTGGCCGCTGCGTACCGCCAGCGCCATCGCCTGGTGCGGCGACTTGTCACTCTCGATCCACACCATCTCGGTGCGCGGCACCATCACCTCGCGCGCCGGGGTGTCCCCGAGCTCGAACACCGACTCGATCATCCGGCGTTCGTCGGCGGCGACCACACCACGCTGCTGTGCCAGGTCGACGACTTCACGCAGCTCGATCTCAGAGGCAAATGGCCCGTTGCGGAAGCCGCGGCCGGGAGTGAGCGCGTTACCGAGCAGCACCAGCACCCGGCTGATCGGCATCAGCAGCCACGAGATCGCCTGCAGCGGAAGGGCCGTCGCCAGCGAGATGGAATAGGCGTGCTGACGGCCCAGCGTGCGGGGACCCACACCGATGACGACGAAGCTGGTCACCACCATGATGGCGGCGGCGTAGAACAGACCCCAGTCCATGCTGACCTTGCGCCGGAAATAAACCACCAGCAGCGCGGTCGCGGTGATCTCGCAGACGATGCGCAGCAGCACCACCAGGTTGATGTATCGCGGGCGGTCGCCCATCACCTTGAGCAACGACCTCGCACCGGGCCGCTCGTCGCGCACCAACTCGTGCACCCGGGCCAGCGAGACGGTGCTGATGGCGGCGTCGAGCGCGGCGAAGATACCGCCCAGACCGATCAACACGACCGCGCTGAGCAGCTGATAGAGACTGGTCACGGCTGGTCGAAATACCTTGACTTGTCCAGCAACCGGCGGTCCCGCTCGTGCTGGCGGTCGTGCTGGTAGGCCTCGACCTGCTCGGCCACCCACTCCTCCAGCAGCCGGTCCTGCAAGGCGAACATTTCCCGTTCCTCGTCCGGCTCGCCGTGGTCGTAGCCGAGCAGGTGCAGCACGCCGTGGATGGTCAACAGCGCAAGCTCATGCCCGAGGCTGTGACCCGCCGCGGCGGCCTGTTTGGCGGCGAACTCCGGGCACAGCACGATGTCGCCCAGCATTGCCGGACCCGGCTCGGGCGCATCGGGGCGACCGCCGGGCTCCAGTTCGTCCATCGGGAAGCTCATCACGTCCGTCGGACCGGGCAGGTCCATCCACCGCATGTGCAGGTCGGCCATGGCCGCGGTGTCCAGCAGCACCATCGAGAGCTCGGCGGCGGGGTGCACGTCCATCTGATCGATGACGAACCTGGCCACACTGACCAGTTCGGCTTCGGAGACGTCGATGCCCGACTCGTTGGACACTTCGATGCTCATAAGGCGCTCACGCACCCATCATCGACGATTACGGCTGCCGGATGCCCGCCGAGCCGCCCGATTCATCCCTTGGCCGGGCTCTTCGTAACGCGCGTAGGCGTCGACGATCTCCCCCACCAGGCGGTGACGAACCACATCCGCGCTGGTCAGCTCGGCGATGTGGATGTCGTCGATGTCTTCGAGGATGTCGACGGCCGCCCGCAGCCCGGACCGCGCGCCCCCCGGCAGGTCGACCTGGGTGACGTCGCCTGTGACCACGACCTTGGAGCCGAAACCCAGCCGGGTCAAAAACATCTTCATCTGCTCGGCGGTGGTGTTCTGCGCCTCGTCCAGGACGATGAAGGCGTCGTTGAGCGTGTTGTGCGTGAGCAGGAAGTCCTCGGTGACGTAGAGCGAATCCGCGGCGGCCACCTGGATGCACACGGCCTCTTCGGTGCCCGCGGATTCGATGCTGTCGACAAAACGCATGGGGCGACCACACCCGTCGGCGTCGTACTTCGCGAGTTTGCGCGCCAGCCGGAACGGGATGACGCCGGCCGGCAAACGGATGTCGAGAACGTGCGCGTCGGACCGATGCGGCACCGCCCGGCCGCCCACCAGACCTGGCTTGCGGCCTTCGGCCGGCCGAGTCCGCGTGTATACGACCCCGCCGAGCGATCGCACCAGGAACATCACATCGTCGCGCAACCGATCGGACACGGTTGTGAACTGGATGCGGCAGGAGCGTCCCTGCTGGGGGAGCGGGCCGCCATCGGTGTCGAGCAGACCTTGCAGCACCCCCAGGCGCACATCGACGGAATTGAACAGGTACTGGGGGGGCACGAACTTGGTGTCGGATCGGGTACCGGCCAGTCCCAGTTGCCGCAGCGCGTCGGTGACCAGATTCGCCTTCGTGATGACTTCCCCGGGCGACGTAGTCCGGTTGAGCACGTAATCCACGTCGTTCTTATGACGGACGGTTATCCCCGGAATGCGGCATTCCAGAGCATGCGCCAACTCTGGGTCATTCGTCGCGAAGCCGGGTGTAGTCGAGCAGGTGACGCACCCGTCGCCAAGCAATAACCCAAGCGCGTAGGCGTCGAGCGGAACCGCCCGGGATTCGAACTGCACCGGCGCGCTCAAAATCGGCAGTTCGTAGCGGTGGTGATGCGCGGCACGGAGATTGCCGATCATCTCCTTGGTCTGCAGGACTCGAGCGGGCCTGCCGCGCCGCCTGTCCGAGCGGGTGTAGACAGACCAGAGATGGTCACCCGACGCCAAAGTCGACGAACCGTCCTGCGCAGAGACCCGATAGATCTCCTTGAAGCCTTGCGGATAAACCCCGAGAACCTCCGTCGGGCGCCCGTCCGAGCCGATCACGAAGTCACCGACCCGCAGGCTTCCGATCGGTCGGAAACCACTGGGTGTCAACACTTTGGTGAAGACCGGTTGCGCCCGGCCGCGCATGTATGCCAGCGGCGCCACCTCGATGACCCCGGCCGACATCAGCTTGGGGATCAGCTCGGGGTCCATCATGTCGTAGAGCGCGTCGTACAACGGCCGCAGATACGGGTCGATCTTCTCGCTCAGCGTGCCGGGCAGAAAGCCAAGGCGCTCACCGGCTTCCACCGCCGGCCGGGTCAGGATGATCCGGGTCACCTGCTTGGTCTGTAGCGCGTGCACGGCCTTGGCCATGGCCAGATACGTCTTGCCGGTACCGGCCGGGCCGATCCCGAACACGATGGTGTTGGCGTCGATGGCATCGACGTAGTGCTTCTGGTTGAGCGTCTTGGGTCGAATCGTCTTGCCGCGGCGGGCCAGGATGTCGAGTGTAAGGACATCGGCCGGGGATTCGTTGCCGGTGCCGACCAGCATGGCGACGCTGTGCCGCACCACTTCCGGCGTCAATGCCTGTCCCCTGTCGACGATCGCCACCAGTTCCGAGACGGCCCGCTCGGCCAGAGCGACATCGGCCGGTTCGCCGGCGAAGCTGACGGTGTTGCCCCGCACATGCAGGGTGGCGTTCAGATTGCGTTCGAGGGCACGTAGATTCTCGTCGGCCGAGCCGAGCAGGCCCATGACGAGGTCGGGCGGAACTTCGAAGCTGCTGCGAACTTGAGCATCGGTCTGACGGGTCACGCCAGCGTCAGCAGCGCGGGTCTCGCGGGGCGTCACGTGGTTTCTGCTGCCTGCTTTCTGGCGTGGGGACATGCGTGCGGACGAAAAAGCCGAATTCAGTCTACCGCCGGTCGGTGACCTGTTCCCAAAGATTTGATGCCCGCCAGCAGGATGGTCAACCCACGATCAAAGTCGGCGACCGCCGTCGAACGCTGGCTGACGTGCGCGAGCGCGGCGATGTGGGGATGCTGGTGACCGGCCAGGCCGCCTATCCTCGCCGCCACGGTGACCTGTTCGCGATCCCGTCCGGCTCCGGCCAGCGGTCCGGCCAGCTCCGCCTGCGCGCTGCCCGTGACCAGGGCCAGCACCGCGCGGAAACTGGCCAGCACGTCGTGTTCGGCCAGCCCGGCGCGATTGAGCGCCGCGATCAACCGGTCGGCGGCGGCATAGCTCGACGCCGACACCGTTCGTCGGGTCAGCACCAGTGGCACGGCGTTGGGGTGCCGACGCACCGCCTCCCACATGGCCGTCGCGATCGCACGCACGTCGGCGCACCAATCGTCAGTTCTCGCAGGAACTTTCATTTCGGCGATGACGGCCTCGGCGACCAGCTCCTCCAGCTCGCGCCGATCCTTGACGTAGTTGTACAGCGTCATCGGGCCGGTGCCGAGCGCCGTCGCCAGCGAGCGCATGCTCAGCCCGCCCAGCCCGTCGCGGTCGACAATCTCCAACGCCGCCGCGGCGATATCGGCCACCGAGAAGCGCGCGCGCATCCGGATCCCCTTCCATTGACACGTACATCGTACGTAATGTACAACACGTACATCGTACGTATCAGGAGGGTCCATGACCGTCATCCCCAGCACCGTCGCCACCGAATTCATTTCAGAAGGAAGCCGTTGCGCCGCATGGCTCACTCGCCCAGCCGGCGCGGGACCGCATCCGGCCGTCGTCCTGGCGCACGGTCTGGGCGCCAACCACACGATGGCTTTGGCTCGATACGAGCGGCACTTCTCCGCCGCCGGGATCGCGACCCTGGCCTTCGACTACCGCAACCTGGGCGCCTCCGACGGGAACCCGCGGCAGCGGCTCAGCCTGCGTCGTCACCGCCGAGACATCACGGCGGCGCTGGACTTCATCCGTTCGGCGCCCGGCATCGACCCGGCCCGGGTTGCTCTATGGGGCACCAGCCTGGGTGCGATGCACGTGCTGCGGGTGGCCGCCGAACGGCCTGACGTCGCCGCCGTTGTGGTGCAGTGCCCGATCGTCGACGGGCCGGCGACGCTACGCCGACTGGGCTGGGCCCCGCTGCTGCGGCTTGGGCCGGCGGTCGTCGCAGACGCCGTGCGGGCCGCCACCGGACGGCCCCGCCGCTACGTACCGATCGTGGGACCGCCGGGCACTCTGGCCGCTGTCGCCGTCGCCGGAGCCGAGGACGGGTGGAATTCGACCGTGGATCCCGGCGGTTCATTCGACAACCGGATCGCCGCTTCCAACGTCGTCGAGATCGCCGTCACCAGCGCCAAACGCAAGGCGCTCCGGATTGCGGCGCCGCTGCTGGTGTGCGTATCGCAACGCGAGACGCTGATGGACCCCCGGCATGCCGAGGACGTCGCCAGACGAGCACCGCACGGCGTCGCCCGCTACTACGACGGCGACCACTTCCAGATCTATCACCCGCCGCTGCTCGCCGGCCTGCTCGCCGACCAGACCGACTTCCTGAAGGAGCATTTACATGTCGGATCTGCGTAAGATGTTGCACGACAATGACACCCGCTTCGTCCACTGGGCCCGGCAACTGTCGGACGCCGATTGGCAACAACCGAGCCTGTGCATGGGATGGCGAAATCACGACGTGCTGGCCCATTTGGTGGTGGGGTACCGGGCCTCGGGGACCGAGCTCGGCCGATACCTGTTGAGGTACCGGGGATCGTTCGACCGCGCGAACAGCGCATTTTCCATCGATGTGGCGCGGCGGCGCAGTCCCGGCGCTCTGCTTGATGAGTTCTCGACGTTGATCCGTCGGCCACGTGGCGTCGGCCGCGTCTTTCCCCGGCGACTTCTATTGGGTGATCACGTTATTCACGAACTCGACATTGCTTTCGCGCTGAAGCGGACACCCGAGGTAACCCCCGCAGCTTTAATTGCGGTGCTCAATACGCAAGTGCGCGTGCCGAACCCGTTCGTGCCGGCAACTGCGCGGGCACGTGGACTGCGGCTGCGCGCCACCGACGTCGACTGGACACACGGCGACGGCGTCCGGGCGGTAACCGGTGGTGCGGCGCAGCTGGCGTCGGTGCTGGCCGGCCGACCGTGGGCGCTCCAATACCTGAGCGGCGGTGGCATCGACGAATTGCGGGCCCGGCTGGCTAGCGACTCGACAGCGAATCTCACTGCACCGTAAGCACTGTAAGCACCGCCGACCTCAGCCTCAAGCCTGCGTGCACAGCTGCCGCGGCGAAACCGTGTACTGCCTCCGCCAGCTCGCAGCGCAGCGCAAGACAGGAGCTGGCGGCGATCAAGGCCAGCTCCTGGAGGACCGCGGCCCAGTCGGGCAGCTCAGCTGGCGTCGGCAACGCACAATCCATTTCGCCCTCCTCTAATTGTCCGGAGCGGCTAGAACGGCAACGCCAGCGCGGCCGTGCTGACGCCGAACGCGCGGTTGCCCGTGAGGTCGACGCCGCGATTGTTGTCGCCGAGGTTGCTGACCCCGACGTTGCGGTCGCCGGTGTTGTCCAGGCCGAAGTTGTTGTTGCCGATGTTGTTGAAGCCGACGTTGAAGTTGCCGGTGTTGGCGCCACCGAGATTGAGGCTGCCGTTGTTGGCATCACCGAAGTTCAGCATCCCGTGATTGCCGTTGCCGAAGTTGAGGAATCCCTGGTTGTTGTCACCGAAGTTCAGCAGCCCCAAGTTGCCGCTGCCGCCATCGAGGAACGACAAGCCGGTGGCGTCGAGGATCGCTTCCTGTGCGAGCGCGGCCCATTGGTGCACCGACTGGGCAATACTGTTACTGATAGAGGCGCCAAAGGAATTCACATAACCGTTGGCTCTCGCCATTTCGGTGTTGATGTTCTGCACGAAGTCGTATGTCGTGTTCAAACTCCCGGAGACCGCGCTGATGGGATTGGTGGCCGATCCCTGGCCCTGTGCGGCAGTAGCGCCCGATGCGCCTGTCGCGCCTGGTTGGCCCAGCGCTCCACCCTGCCCGCCCTGGCCACCGTGTCCGGGTGTGCCGGGCAGCCCCCCGAGACCGCCGATTCCGCCGATGCCGGGATTGCCCCCTGCCCCACCCTTGCCTGCAGCCCCGCCGGTGCCGCCATCGCCGCCGTTACCGAACAGGCTGCCGTGGCCCCCGGCACCGCCGACACCGCCCTTTCCGCCGAAGCCACCGTGACCGCCAGCACCAGTGAGGATGTCACCGTTGCCGCCGGCGCCGCCAACGCTGCCTGCACCGCCGAGACCGCCAGTGCCGCCATTACCGAACAGCAGTCCGGCGTCCCCACCGATTCCTCCGACGCCGCCGTTGCCGGCTTGCCCGCCGGCGAAGCCCCCGCCGGTGGGAATGGGCAGCCGTCCGCCGGTGCCACCGGTGCCGCCGGCGCCCCCGGTTCCGCCCGCGCCACCGCCGCCGCCCAGCACGCCGCCGTGTCCGCCGGCCCCACCGGCACCGCCTTGCCCGCCGCCGGCACCGATATTGGCCCACGGGCTTGCCCCACCCAGACCGGCGCCGCCGGTGCCTCCAGCGCCGCCGTTACCGAACATGCCCGCCGCGCCGCCGACCCCGCCGAGGCCGCCCGTTCCAGCGGTCGAGGTGGCGATTCCGCCATCACCTCCAATGCCGCCGGTACCGTAGAGCCAGCCACCAGCCCCGCCGCTGCCACCCGCTTGGCCCGCGGCGCCGGTGCCTCCAGCGCCCCCGTTGCCGATCAGCCCGGCCGCCCCGCCCGCTCCGCCGGCACCGTTGTAGCCGTCGCCGCCGTTGCCCCACAGCAGCCCACCGGCTCCACCGTTGGGGCCGGCCGAACTTCCGGGCGTTCCGTCACCGATCAGCGGGCGTCCCAGCAGCGTGTTGAACGGCGCGTTGAGCGCCCCGAGCAGCTGCTGATCCACGGATTGCATCGAGACATTGCCGGCCTCTGCGGTGGCATAAGAGTGCGTGCCCGCGCTCAGCAACGCGACGAATTGCTGATGAAACAGCGAGGCCTCAGCGCTGATTGTCTGATAGGCGGCGCCGTGAGCATTGAACAGCGCCATGATCGCCGCGGACACCTCGTCGGCACCGGCAGCCGCCACCCTTGTGGTGGAAGTCACGATCGCGGCGTTCGTTTCGCTCAGGGCCGCTTCGATACCGGCCAAATCGGTTGCCGCGGTTTGCGCGAACTCAGGAGCCACAAACACAAAAGACATGACAAAACCACCCTCCGCCATGAAGTCGAAAAGCTCTGGAAATTAAGGAATTCGAGGAAACGCGAATATGCTGCGCTATGCGGTCAGTTCAGAAATCCTGCGCGAACCACTCAGCAGATGCTGAAACCTGTTCTGCCACAAGGTTTCAACTCGCCGATGCCTGTGCATATGTGCGCAGAGTTGATTTTCGGCGGCAACACCGCGAAGTTCACCACAGCACAACCGTTCCTTTCCTTGCACTGGAGTGCAAGTCACCCCGGCTCGCCTACCGGCGACTCCTCTTGTCGCCATGCGCCCGGCCCATCGTCGACGCGAGGACGACACGCCCCCGCAATCGGATACATTTTCGTTTAGGATACATTAACGGATCAAGTTGTCTATTCGTGAGTGGCCTCGTGCAGGCGACAGCCGGCCCACAACCAACTCGCATCCAAGCCCACTTGCCAACTTGACCGAGGCATAGATTTCCTCGGGATTCACTGGCTAGAGACCCGACGGCGAATCCCACCGCGCGGTAAGCACTCCCAGCGCCCCCAACGCCACCGCGGCCGCGGTCGAGGTGCGCAGCACAGTGGGTCCCAGCCGAATCACCGCGGCACCGGCTTCAGTCAGGGCGGCCAACTCCTCCGGCGCGATGCCGCCCTCGGGACCGACCACAAGCGTCACCGAATGCGCTTGCGAGAGAGGGTAATCCGCGATCCGTTGCGCCGCCGACTCGTGCAGTACCACTACGACACCACCGGCGGCGACCTCGTGACCCACCCGCGTCACAAGTGCCGCGGTGGACAGCACCCCGTCGACGGCGGGGATATGCGCTCGGCGGGACTGACGCGCCGCCGCGCGCGCGACGGCCCGCCACCGGCGCAGCCCCTTGTCGAGCCGGGCGCCTTCCCAACGAGCGACACAGCGCGCCGCGTGCCAGGCCACGAACGCGTCGGCGCCGGCTTCGGTGGCCGACTCGACGGCGAGTTCGGAGCGCTCGGACTTGGGCAGCGCCTGAACGATTGTCACGGGTGGTTGCGTGGCCGGGACGTTCCATCGCTCCAGCACCCGCGCCCGCAGACCCTCACGTCCGGACTGCTCGACCTCACATCGGGCGAGTTCCCCGGCGCCGTTGCCCAGCACCAACTCCTCACCGACCCGGATCCGCCGCACGGCGGTCGCATGAAACCCTTCGTCGCCGGCCACGACGGCGAGGCCGCCGACGTCGGGCAGCCCGTCGACATAGAACAGCGTCGCCACCATGAGCGGCCCGCGGAGACTAGCGCCCGGTGAAGGTTTCGCGCAGCCGGCTGAACAGCCCGCCGCCCCCGCCGTGCGACGAGCGGACTTCAGCAACGTCACGGCTGCGGCGGTTCTTCAGCTCGCGCAACAACTCGGTGTCGCGGTGGTCCAGCCGGGTCGGCACCACGACCTCGACGTGGACATGCAGGTCACCGCGCGTGCTGGACCGCAGCTGGGGCATCCCCCGGCCGCGCAGCGTGATCGTCGCGCCCGGTTGGGTGCCGGGCGGAATGACGACCTCGCTCATGCCGTCCAGGATCGCGTCCAAGGTGACGGTGGTACCCAGGGCCGCGTCGATCATCGGCACCGAGACCGTGCAGTGCAGGTCGTCGCCCTCCCGGGCGAAGATGTCGTGGGCCTGCTCATGAACCTCGACGTAGAGGTCGCCGGCCGGTCCCCCGCCCGGGCCCACCTCGCCCTGCGCGGCGAGTCGGACCCGCATGCCCTCGGCGACGCCGGCCGGGATCTTGACGGTGATGTCCCGGCGCGCGCGCACCCGGCCGTCACCCATGCACTGATAGCAGGGGTCGGGGATCACCACGCCGACGCCGCGGCACGTCGGACAGGGCCGCGAAGTCAACATCTGGCCCAGCAGCGATCGCTGCACGGTTTGCACCTCGCCGCGACCCGCGCAGGTGTCGCACGGGACCGGTGCCGAGTCGCCGTTGGTTCCCTTGCCCTGGCATCGGTCACACAGCACCGCGGTGTCGACGGTGACCTGCTTGGTGACGCCGGTGGCGCACTCCTCGAGGTCAAGCCGCATTCGCAGTAGCGAGTCCGACCCGGGCCGCACCCGGCCGATGGGGCCGCGTGAACCACCCCCGCCGAACCCGCCGCCGAAGAACGCCTCGAACACGTCGCCCAGGCCACCGAAGTTGCCGAAACCGCCCGCCGACGCTCCCGCGCTTTCCAGCGGGTCGCCGCCCAGGTCGACGATGCGGCGTTTCTCCGGATCGCTCAACACCTCGTAGGCGGCGCTGATCTCCTTGAACTTGGCTTGTGCCGCCTCATCAGGGTTAACGTCCGGATGCAGTTCGCGCGCCAGCTTGCGATAAGCGCGTTTGATCTCGGTGTCGCTGGCGCCCTTGCTGACGCCCAGCAACCCGTAGTAATCGCGTGCCACGATTAACCCTTCCCAAGCTCTGTCGAGAGCCCTGTAAGCCCACCCCTACGGGGCCGTACCCAAACTCTGTTGCGGGCGCGCGGTCATCGAGCGCCCAGCACTTCGCCGATATACATGGCAACCGCGGCAACACTGGCCATAGTTCCCGGATAGTCCATCCGAGTGGGTCCCAGCACACCCATACCGCCGTAAACGGTGTCGTTGGTGCCGTAGGCGGTGGTCACCATGGAGGTGCCGGCCATCTGCTCCGCCTCGGTCTCGTGGCCGATGCGCACGGTCACCTTGCCGGCCTCCTGTTGCGCGGCCAGCAACCGCAGCACCACGACCTGCTCCTCCAGCGCTTCCAGAATGGAGCGCAGCGAGCCGCCGAAATCGGCCGCGTTGCGGGTGAGATTGGCGGTGCCGCCCATCAGCAGACGTTCCTCGGTGTGCTCCACCAACGATTCCAGCAACACCGTTGCCGAGCGCCCAACGGCGTCACCCAGGCCGTCGCCCTTGTGCAGCCCGCCGGCCAGATCGGCCACCGCGACCGACGCCGCCGCGAGCCGCTTGCCCACCAGCGCCTGGCCGAGCATGTCTCTGAGTTGGGTGAGCTGGTGCTCATCGATGACGTCACCGAGTTCGACGATGCGTTGATCGACCCGGCCGGAGTCGGTGATGACCACCATCAGCAGGCGGGCCGGCGTGAGCGCGATGACTTCCAAGTGACGGACGGTGGAGGTGGATAGCGTCGGATACTGGACCACGGCCACCTGACGCGTCAGCTGGGCCAGCAGCCGCACCGCCCGGCGCAGCACGTCGTCCAGGTCGACGGCGGACTCGAGGAAGTTCTGGATCGCGCGCCGTTCCGCCGCCGACAGCGGCTTGACGCCGTCGAGTCGGTCAACGAATTCGCGGTAACCCTTCTCCGTGGGCACCCGGCCCGAACTGGTGTGTGGCTGGGTGATGTAGCCCTCGGCCTCCAGGACCGCCATGTCGTTGCGGATGGTGGCGCTGGAGACGCCCAGATTGTGGCGCTCCACCAGAGATTTGGAACCTATTGGCTCGTGGGTGGAAACAAAGTCGGCAACGATTGCGCGGAGCACCTCGAAACGACGCTCGTCTGCGCTTCCCATCGACTGTCACCTCCTATACACCCACTGGCCGCGTTCATTTTACGGTCTCAGCAGGACCTCACCTGCCAACCGGGATCAGCGGCCGATACGGCATCAGGTCCCGCGTCGCTATAGCCTTACCCAAATGTTCCCGTGGAGCACGCCAGGCGAAAGCGACAGCGAATGATCTTCAAGGGCGTACGCGAGGGCAAGCCGTATCCGGAGCACGGGCTGTCCTACAAAGACTGGTCCCAGATTCCGCCGCAGCAGATCCGGCTCGACGAGTTGGTCACGACGACCACGGTGCTCGCCCTGGATCGTCTGCTGTCGGAGGACTCGACGTTTTACGGCGATCTGTTTCCGCACGCGGTGAAGTGGCGGGGCATCGTCTACCTGGAGGACGGACTGCACCGGGCCGTGCGCGCGGCGTTGCGGAACCGGACGGTGTTACACGCGCGGGTCTACGACATGGACATGGCCGCCGGCTAACTGCGCCGAACAGACGCTAAAGCACCCTTTTCGGCCCCGAAAAGGGTGCTTTAGCGTCTTGTCGCGGGGACCGGTCACATCCGTGCGCGGCCGGGTGTCGATCTGGTTAGAGAACTAGTGACACATTCCAGGAGGCGCGCCATGACACCGAATTCCGGGCCACGACTGACCGGAGTCTCTGACCGCGACGCCGGCTTGAGCGCAAAGATCGCCTTCTTCTTCACCAAGCGCCAGTTCAAACGGATGACGGGCCGCGAAACCGCGACGATGCTGGAACCGATGCGGATGTATGCCCATATCCCCCGGCTGTTGCGGGCTTACGGGCGGCTGGAACAGGCCGAGGCGAAACTCGGCATCCTCAGCCCGCGGCACCGCGCGCTCGCCGAACTCAAGTCGGCGACGACGGCGCGCTGCGAATTCTGCATCGACCTCGGCTCCCAGATCGCCCGCCGATGGGGCATCACCGATGGGGAGCTGCTGGCACTGTCCGACTATCGGTCCGACTATCGGTCCGACTATCGCAATGCCGACTGCTTCTCCGAAGTCGACAAGCTGATCCTGGACTACGCCACGGCGATGACCCGCACACCCGTCGAGGTGACGGACGAGCTGTTCGAGCGGCTGCGTGCGCATTTCGACACCGCGCAACTGGTCGGCCTCACCCACGTCATCACGCTGGGCAACCTGCGCGCCCGGTTCAACCTTGCCCTGAATATCGGATCGGCGGGTCTATCGGAAGGCATGGTGTGCGCGCTGCCCGACGCTGACCGCGGATGACCGGCGACCCGACGCTTACCGCCCGCTTCGAGGCGGCCCGCCCGCGGCTGGGCGCCATCGCCTACCGGATGCTGGGCTCCCTCGACGATGCCGAGGACGTGGTTCAGGAGGCGTGGCTACGGTTGAGCACCAGCGCGACCGAGGACATCGACAACCTGGACGCGTGGCTGACCACCGTGGTGGCGCGGATCTGCCTGAACACCCTTCGGTCGCGTCGGGTCCGCGCCGGTGAGGAACTGGTCGCGCAGGTTCCGGATCCGATTGTGGAATCGGACGGTGAATTCGATCCGGAACATCGCGCCATGCTGGGCGACGCGGTGGGCCTGGCGTTGTTCGTGGTGCTGAACACCCTCCCGCCGGCCGAGCGGCTGGCGTTCGTGTTGCACGACGCCTTCGCGGTGCCGTTCGACCAGATCGCAGCGATCGTGCAGAGGTCACCGGAGGCGACGCGGAAGCTGGCCAGTCGCGCCCGGCGGCGTATCCAGCAGGCGGATCCCGTACCGGACAGCGACCTGACGGCCCAGCACGACGCCGTCGCCGCCTTCTTCGCGGCCGGCCGCGGCGGAGATTTCGACCGGCTGGTTGCGGTGCTGCACCCGGAGGTGGTGTTGCACGGCGATTTCGGGGGCGGCACACCCGGCTTCCGCGCTCAGGGGGCGACGTCGGTGGCCGAGTTGGCCCGCGGCTATGCGGGCCCGGAGCGCGAGGTGCGGACCGCGGTCGTCAACGGAGCCGCCGGGGCGGTGGTGTTCATCGCGGGGCGAGCCGTCGCGGTGATGGGATTTTTGGTCCGGGACAGCCGGATCGCGGCGATCGACGTGTTGGCCGACCCGGATCGGCTGGCCCGCCTCGACCTGCGCGTGTGACGGAAGGTGCGCGAGCAGACGCAAAAGCACCCTTTTCGGGTCCGAAAAGGGTGCTTTTGCGTCTTTTCGCGAGGGGTACTAGCCCGAGGCCGCCTGCAGCAGCTGCATCGCCGAGCTCCGCGACAGCACCCAACCGCCCTGGTTGACGAAGGTGATGTTCTGCGTCACCGGCGGGGAAAGCTTGGGGCCGGAGACGGCGACGTCAGCCGTGGCCGCGCCCGGCTCGGCGGCCGGCTGGATGTTGGCGATGTTGAACTGCAGGGGCAGCTGACCGTTCTTGGCCGCCTTCTTCAGCTGGTGATCGGCGAGGCGCGCCTGGGTCCCGCCGATGCCGCCCTCGACCAGGTTGCCCTTGTTGGCGAACGACACGTTGGGATCGGCGAGGTTGGTCAGGATGCCGGTCAGCTGCGGGGCGGTCGGCAGGTTGGCCGGCGCCGGTACCGGTGCCGGGTCCAATGGCAGTGGCGCGCCGAAGACGACGGGCTGCACCTGGTATTCCGTCGGCGTCCCGGCGACGGCCGTTGCACCGGCCGCAGCCGCGCCGATCGCGGCCACCGCGGCCACGCCCCAAGCGAGTGATTTCATGGTTCGCACGATTGCTGTCCCCCTGTCGGATTCGCGCGGGAACGTGCGGGAACGTCGATGTTCCCCGCGCGCTGGCGCGTGTTGTCGTTGTGCCAATTGTGACTGGTGTGTCGTTCTGCGGACCAACCGCGTTACATCGACACTGCCACATGAGCGGTTCACGGAGCTATGGCGGAGCTGTGTAGCAGCTATGCGTCGGTCTGATGTGGACCCGGCGCGGTCAGCCGAGGGGCTTGAGCAGAGCCGCGAGTTCCTCGCGACTCGAGACCCCGGTTTTCGCCATCGCGCGGTAGATGTGGGCCTCGACGGTGCGTACGGAGAGAGTCAGCCGCTCGGCAACCGACCGAGTGGACAATCCGCCGCTTAGCAGCGTGACGATTTCCCGTTCGCGGAAAGTAAAAGGGATTTCGATGCTGGCTTCTCGTAGCGCGGGCGTGGCGGCCCCGCCGCAGCGCTCGGCAAGCGCCTGCGCGCGCGTCGAGCAACCCAGCGCCGATCCCCTTAGGCCCTTG
Organism: Mycobacterium asiaticum; assembly: GCF_001673635.1. Lineage (GTDB taxonomy): Bacteria > Actinomycetota > Actinomycetes > Mycobacteriales > Mycobacteriaceae > Mycobacterium > Mycobacterium asiaticum_C. Next base: position 3,517 of record NZ_LZMH01000068.1, on the reverse strand, counting down.
GTGCGATACGCGGTTGCCGCGTGCGCGGCCGCGTCCACCGCGGCGACGAGATCGCCCATGCCTTCGAATTGTTCAGACGCCGTGGCCAATCCGGCTGCATCACTGTCGGCCAGGGCGGTGGCGAATCGAGCGGCAACACCGACCCGTGGTCCCTCCACCGTATTGGCGAGCTCGCGCAGCCGGGGCGCGGTGGAGCTGTCGCCGAATTGCGTCGCGGCTTGCAGGCACATCACTTCGGCGGCGAATTGTCCGTTGGCCCTGGCCGTTTGGGCTGCAGCCGCCGCGACCCTGGCTGCTTCACTGACCGCGCCCTGGCAGGCAGCCACCCAAGCGCGCGCCAGATCACGCTCGTAATCGACGAATCCCCAACTCCGATGGTGTTCGGCCTCGGTGGCCTGCAGCGCAGCAGCCGCCTCGTCGACCAGACCGCACATTGCCAGTGCGGTCGTGAGTGGAATCAGGTATCGGTACCGAAAACCGTTGGAGTCGCCCCTGAACAGCTCGGCAACCGTCTCCAGCAGGGATCTCGCCTCGGTCAATCGGCCCGAGCCGAGCGCCACCCGGCCCACGATCGCGGTGCTGAGAAGACGAGCGACGCCGGGCACATCGACGGTCTCCACACCTGCCTGCTCCGCTGACGCACTCGCGTCGACCATCCGACCGCCTTGCAGGAGCGCACCGACATGCCGGTCGACGATGAGCAGTCGCATGTGGGCCGCCGTTCCCATGCGCTGTGCGTATGCGGAGCCGACCGAAGCCGCCCGGTCCGCCGCAGCGCCGTGGCCCGCGTCGCCGTTGGCGACGACGAGCGCCCACGCCGCGGCCGCGCTGATGATTGCGGGCAGTTGTTCCAGATCGACGCCGGCACCGAGTTCGATCGCCCTGTCCGGGCGAGCCATCGACGCCCAGTAAACGATGAGGTACGCATTGATCCAGCTGCGGGACGCCGCGGTCGTGGCTATCCGCGCGGCCTCGTCGAAATGCGACTTCGCGCCATCGGGATCGGCCAGCCCCCACAACTTGCAGAAGCCCCGATGGCCAAGTGAGTACACCCGGTCGGACTCGGACAGGCCCTCGGTGGGCGTGCTTGCCACCACCGCGTCGGCCTCCTCGCCGCGGCCCTGCCACGCCAGCGCGAACGCGCGAATGTTGTACGCCTGCACTCCGGCTCCGGCCCTGATCGCAGCGGCGGACAGCCGGTCGGCCAAGGGTGCGTCCGCCAAAAACATGGCTCCGTCGGCGGCCCTGACCAGCAAATCGGGGTCGGGGACCAGATCGGAATCGACGCTCAATACCGCGCGCCGCACCACCATTCGCACATCGCCGTGTTCCGCGGTGGCGGCCAGTTCCGCGGCGACCCGCCCCCGCAGCCTACGCAATCTCGTTGGCGCGGCCCGCTTGCGCCGTAGTTCGCCATACAGCGGATGGGCAAGCCGGACTTCCATCCGGCCGCCGACCTCGCCGACCGTGATCAAGCCACGCACGTCGGCTTCCTCGATCGCGTCGGCGTCGGCGATCCGCGCCAAGGACGCCAATTCGATCGGCTCCCCTACCGCCAGCGCGTCCACCACGTCGCCGACCTCGGCCGAGAGCGTTCCCATTCGCGAGTCGATCAGCTCGGCCAGGCTGGGCGGCACGATCGGATCGCCGTGCCAGCGCCAGTGGTCGTGACGTTTCGCGAGCCGCCCGTCGGCCAGCTCTTGCTCGACGATATTGCGCAAGTACAGCACGTTGCCCCGGGTCAGCCGCCAGAACCGCTGGGCGGCATCGGGATCCACCGGGTCACCCAGTGCGGACGCCAGCAGCGTGGCGGTTTCCTCGGCGGACAGGGGCTGCAGGTCCAGGCGCTCGAACCCGGTGCCGCGCCAGATGTCCTGTACCGCAGTGGGAACCGGTTCGCCGTTGCGTACGGTCAACAGCACCCGCGCCGCACGCCGCTGAACGATCTGGTGCAGCACGAACGCGGACAGGTCATCGAGCAGATGGGCATCGTCGACGGCGACCACCACCGAGGCGTCCGGCGGCGCGGCGGTGAGCGCGCCGATGACGTCGCGGAGCAGGTGGACCAGTTGAACCTTATTGGCTCCGGGCGTACCAACCCACGCGGCAAACGCTCCCAGTGGGATCGACCGCGCCGACGAACTGGCCACCGCCCAACGAATCTCGCAACCACGCGAGGTCGCCGCCGCGAGCGCTTCGCGCGCTATGCGACTTTTTCCGACACCGGCGCCGCCGCAGACGACGATGCCGGACGACCCCGGCGCGGCGATGGCGGATTCGATGACCGCCAGCTCCTGCGACCGGCCGACCAGCGGCCACGTCAATCGCACTCGGTCAGCGTAGGAGGGTCCGGGCCAGCGCGCAGTCAATCACTCAAGTTTGTACGGATTCCAGGAAGTCGACACCTTGCCGCAGCACCTGCACAGACTGGTCGATGTCGACTACCGGGTGAACTTGGTAGTCGGCGATGAAAGCGAATTTTCCGGTGACGTCGGCGAGGTCGGCCGCGTTGTCGGTTTCGATCAGGGCGAATCCGCCGCCACTGTCCACGCGGCCCAGGAACGCGTGGTAGGTCGAACTCGCCGGCGGCGCCCACTTGGAGAAGACGGCCAAGCCACGCCGCAACGAATCTTCGTTCTCGGTCGCGGTCCCGTTGAGGCGGTATGTCCAGGAAACCAGATAATTCATGTCGTTCTCCTAGCGTGTGAATCTTTCTCCGGCTGCGACGGGTTTGTCGCAGTTGCGAAGTCACGGACCGCTCCGTCGGCCCACACCGCGTCCTAGCACTAGCAGATACCGATCTCTTGTTGCAGCGCAATGAGTTTCGCCTCGGCAAGGCGATAAACACCGTCGAGGTGTTCGTCCTCGACGCCGACGTACTCGCAGATCACCTCGCGAGCGGCACCGGCATCGCGCAGCCGCAACGCCAGCGAGTACGGCAACGGCAACTTGCGTAACGCTTGCTCGCGCTTGCTGAGACCCTCGGCCACCGGATCAGCATGGGGCGGTGCCCATCGGCCGAATAGCGTAGTGGGGTACTTAACTTTTGCTGTTCGTCGCTTGGGACGGCCGGTTACCCTTCGGCGAGGACCTCTTCGTCGGTGAGCGCCGCGACGTCGAGATAGTGCCGGGCGATGACCGCCAGCCGCTGCGGGGTGCCGCGGGCTGCCTCGCGCTTGTTCAACCGTTCGGCGAAGCCCGCCACGGTGCGGGTCGCGAAAAGGTCGGTGACCACCGCGTGGTCGACCTCTAACCAGTCCCGCACGCGTGCGACGACCGCGGTGGCACTGCTCGGGGAGCCCGACACCCCGGCGGGGCCGCACGTCGCCCCAACCAACGACCTGCAGGCCGCGCTGGCCGAGATCGTCGCCGAGGTGCTCGACGTGCACCCGGTCGGCGTGCACGACGACTTCTTCGCCCTCGGCGGTGACTCGGTGTTGGCCACCGCGGTCGTCGCACGCGTGCGGGACTGGTTAGAGGTCGACCACGCGGTGGTCACCGACCTTTTCGCGACCCG
>NZ_LZMH01000067.1 GCF_001673635.1 Mycobacterium asiaticum | reverse complement strand
GGGTTGAACGCGGGCACCGATAACGTCGGGTTGTTCAACTCCGGTCACGGTAACCGCGGCTTTTTCAACTCCGGCAATGGCAACACCGGTATCGGTAATGCCGGTGATTACAACACCGGTATCGGCAACACCAGCATCGCCAACACCGGCATCGGCAACACCGGCAGCTACAACATCGGTGTCGGTAACACCGGCAGCAACAACACGGGCAGTTTCAATGCCGGCAGCTTCAACACCGGTGATGCCAACCCCGGCAGTCTGAATTCTGGCAGCTTCAACATCGGCAGCATCAACACCGGCTTCGCCAACCTAGGTGACCTCAACACCGGGTCGTTCAACACCGGCAGCATGAACACCGGTTCATTCATGCTGGCCGACAGCCAAGTGCTCGACGGTATTACCATCCCGCTCAATTTCCCGGCGATTCCGATCGACCTCGTAGCGGCTACCAAGGTGGCGATCCCGATCACCGGTCAGTTCAACCCGATCACTATTCACCCGATCGAGGTCTCGGTCCCGGTCGCCGTCAATGGGCTTGGTCTAGCCAACATCAATGGAGTCGTCACGCACAACGATACGGGAGATATCATCATCAACCCGATCAGGCTGATGGACCTCGTGTTTGCGGCGGACTTCCAGCTACCGATCCAGATGACGATCCTCGGCCGACTCAACCTCAGTGTGCCGGGGCTGTTAGGTATCGGGAACTCCGTCGGGTCGTTGGCGTCGGGCTTCTTCAACGGAAATTCCAGCGGCACTTCAGGTTTCTTCAACTCCAGCGATCTGAGTTCGGGCTTCGCCAACGCCAACGGGGCGCTGACCTCGGGCTGGTACAACTCCGGTTCATTGCTGTCGGGCTGGCAGAACATCGGCAACGCCATCTCCGGTTTCGCCAACACCAGCACGCTGGCCGCCAACGCCCCGGCCCTGATCTCCGGTATCGGCAACATCGGCAGCCAGGTCTCCGGCTTCTTGCACGGCCAGATCAGTGCGTTGCAGGAGACGTTGGCGGACTGGGTGGCCGGCTGATGACGTGTTTCCCCGTCCCATGTGGTCGACCGTTGTTCTGCAGCACCTCCTACCCCAAAGAAGCTTTCCTGCAATGTAAGGAAGAGGATTGAGCCGGTGAGTTTTCTGACCTTGCCTCCCGAGATCAACTCGCTGAACATGCTGTTGGGCGCGGGTTCGGCGCCGATGGCGTCGGTGGCGTCGGCGTGGGATGGTTTGGCTGCTGTGTT
>NZ_LZMH01000066.1 GCF_001673635.1 Mycobacterium asiaticum | reverse complement strand
CGCCGCGCAGCCGCCGCATCGCGGCCGAACGTCATTCCCGTACGCGGCGGCCACGGCTGGGGACACCGGGGCTGGGGACGGCCATGGTGGAACTGGTGGTGGTGACCAGCTAGCGCGAACAGACGCTAAAGCACCCATTTCGTGCCGAAATTGGGTGCTTTAGCGTCTGTTCGCGCCACTTAACGCGGCCCCTGTTACGGGTCGCGGGGGAGGCCCAGCAGGCGCTCGGCGATGATGTTCAGCTGCACCTCCGAGGTGCCGCCGTAGATCGTGGTGGCCCTGCTGGCCAACAGATATTCGCCCCACTTGCCCTGCAGTTGGTCGGGGTCGCCGATCACGGCCTCCGCGCCGAAGGACGCCACCGCGAACTCGGCGTAGCCCTGTCCGGTCCGCATCGACAACAGCTTGGAGATCGCGGCCGAGGGCATGGCGTCGCCGCCGGCCAGTGTCAGCAGTGTGGAGCGCAAATTCAGCACCTTGGCGGCGTGGCCCTCGGCGATCAGTTGCCCGGCGCGGTGCTGAGCCACCTGGTCGAACTGCCCGTCCCGGACGAACTCGACGAACTGCGGCAGGGTGGCCAGGAAGTTGGCGTCACTGCTGCCGATCGAGACCCGTTCCGCGGTCAGGGTATTGCGGCTGACCTCCCAGCCCCGGTTCACTTCGCCCAATACGCACTCGTCGGGCACGAACACGTCGTCGATGTAGACCGTGTTGAACATCTCGTGACCGGTGAGCTCGCGCAACGGCTTGACCGTCACCCCCTTGGCCTTCATGTCCATCAGGAAGTAGGTGATGCCGTTGTGCTTGGGGGCGCTCGGGTCCGTTCGCGCCAGCAGGGCGCCCCACTGGGAGTACTGCGCGGCGGTGGTCCAGATCTTCTGGCCGGTGATGCGCCACCCGCCGTCCACCCTGGTCGCCTTGGTGGACAACCCCGCCAGATCCGAGCCGGCCCCCGGCTCGGAAAACAGCTGGCACCAGATCATCTCGCCGCGGAAGGTCGGCGGCAGGAAACGCTGCTTTTGCTCCTCGGTGCCGAACGCGACGATGGACGGAATGATCCAGGCGGCGATGCCGACCTGTGGCCGCTTCACCCGCCCGCTGGCGAACTCCTGGGCGATGATGATCTGCTCGACCGGATTCGACGCCCGGCCCCAGGGCCTGGGTAGATACGGCAGCACCCACCCGGCCTCGGCGATCGCCACGGCGCGGGCCGGCCGGTCCATCTTCTTCAATGCGGCGACCTCGCCGCGGATGGCGGCCCGCAGCTCCTCGGTCTCCGGGTCCAGATCGATGTTCACCTCGCGCATCCCGGTGGTGGTCGCGGTGTCGACGACCCGCTGCGGATACTCCGAGCTGCGGCCGAACGAGGCGGCCAGCATCAGCGCCCGGCGGTAGTACACGTTGGTGTCGTGTTCCCAGGTGAAACCGATGCCACCGTGCACCTGAATGCAGTCCTGGGTGCAGCGCTGAGCGGCGGCCGGTGCCAGGGTGGCGGCCACGGCCGCGGCGAATTCGAGGTGGTTGTTCGTGCCCTCCAGGCCATCGCGCAGCTCGTCCAATGCGCGCGCGGCGTCCCATACCGCCGCGGTGGCCCGCTCGGTGTCGGCGACCATCTCCGCGCATTTGTGCTTGATGGCCTGGAACTGCCCGATCGGCCGACCGAACTGCTCGCGGATCTTCGCGTAGCCCGACGCGGTGTCGGTGGCCCAGCGCGCCACACCCACCGCCTCCGCCGACAGCAACGTCGTCATCAGCGCGTGTGCGGTCGTCATGCTCAGGTTGTTCAGCACCACATCGTCGCCGACTTCCACGGCGTTGGCCCGCACGTGAGCGATCGGCCGCAGCGGATCCAGGCTCTGTACCGACTCGATCTCCAGCTGCTCGGCGCGCAGCACCACCCACTCTTCGCCGCTGTCGATCGCGACCGGCAGGACCAGCACCGAGGCCTGCGCGGCGGCCGGGACCGCGCGCGCTTCACCGCGGATCACCAGGACGTCGCCGTGGCGGGTGGCGGTCAACCCGGAGTCCAGGGCATAGGTGGCGATCGTCGCACCCGTAGCCAGCTCGGCGAGCACCTTGGCGTCGGGGTCGTGGGCGGCCACCAGCGCGCTGGCGATCACTGACGGCACGAACGGACCGGGCACCGCCCCGTAACCGAACTCGGCGAGCACGATCGCCAGTTCGAGGATGCCGAAGCCCTGCCCGCCGACCGAGTCGGACAGGTGTACGCCCTGCAGGCCCTGCTCGGCGGCGGCCTGCCAGTACGGCGGCGGATTCTCGAGCGGCGTCTCCATGGCCGCGTGCAGCACCTCCGACGGCGCGACGCGGGCCACCAGGGACCGCACCGAGTCGGCCAGGTCTTGATGTTCGGGGCTGATTGCGATCGGCATTGGTCGCCTTCCCTGTGATCGGTTCGCCTACGCGGCCGTCTTCAAGCTAACAACCACTTGAAGCTAACAACCACTTGGTTGGTCACGCCGCTAGGCCCACCGATTGCCGATCCATTCGGCAATCACGTCGGCCTGCTCGTCGCGGGCACCCGGGGTGGTGAAGTAGTGGTCGGTGTCGATGGCGGTCGCAGCCTTGTCGGCGCCGGCCAGCGCGTCAAAGATGCGTTGCGCGTCGGAGGGGAAGACGCCGGTGTCGGCCTCGGCGTTGATGACCAGCGCCGGGCAGGTGATGCGGTTCAGGTGCGGCTCGGCGCGGGTCTGCGCCGTGCGCATGCTCCACATGCCCAACCAGTTGCGCAGCGTGCACGCCGCGGCGATGCCACGGGTGGAACGGTTCGCCTTCACCGGAGTTCCCGCATAGCACCAATTCGCCTGCCGCTTGGTGGGTTCGATGCTGGGGTCCACCATGCGCGGGTCGGCCCAGGTGCGCATCACCGTGAACGGCCGATCGGAAAAGCCGGCCCCCGAGATGCGTTCGAGTTCGGCCTCGGCCCAGTCGGTGATCGCGTGATTCCGCGCCAGCTGGGCGGCGCGATAGCGCTCGATGAACTCCGGCGAGTAGGGCGGGCCGTTGCGCTCGTCGAACAAGTCCAGTTCGGGATGGGTTGCCACCGGGTCGTTCTCGTCGACGACGGCACCGTCCATCCAGGCGGTGAGCACGTCCGGGCGTCCGGGATGCGCCGCGGTGGCCACGTAGCCGTCGGCCGGTAGCAGCTCGGTCAGGCCCTTCGCCGGCCGCATGCCCGCCAGCGGGGTCACATTCGGTTCGACCGCCTGCGACTGGTATGCTGACATCAACGATCCGCCACCGGAGTTTCCCAGCAGCACAACGGTTTCGACGTCCGCGACGTCGCGGAGCCACTGCACCCCCACCCCGATGTCGACCAGCGCGTGATCGAGCAGGAAGCTGCTCTCGAATCCGCGGAACCTGGTATTCCAGCCCAAAAATCCGATACCGCGCGCGGCCATATAGTCCGCGATGTAATGCTCGGAGAAGTCGATCTGGTAGTGGGTGGCGATCATCGCCACCTTCGGTTTGTGCCCCTCGGCGCGGTGATAAAGCCCCTGGCAGGGATGCCCGCCGGCGCCGGCGCGTTCGGCGGTCGGTGACGGCAGTCCGATGAATTCACGGCTGATGGCGGTCAATTCGGCACGTCCTCCTGGCTGTAGATGGCCCGGTAGTAGATGTTCGCCAGAGTCCGGATGCAGGCGTCGTCGTCGGGTGCCGGGGTGCGGGTGAGCTGGATGAAACAGAACTGATTGAACATCGCAACGATCGCCTCGGCCAGCAGTTGCGGGTCATCGTTGTTGCAAAATCCTTGACGCTGAGCGCGTCTCACTGACTCGGCAATGAATGCGATTGGAACCGCACATATCTCGGCCCAGTACTGGGCGAAGTCGTCGCTGACCATCGCCAGCTGGGAGATGCTGATCATCTCGGCCAGGCGATGCCGATACGTGTGCCAGTGAGCGGCGGCCGCCTGGTGTGCCCGTTCGCGCTCGGAGAGGCCGTGTTGGGTCACCGTGACGGCCCGCTGGTTGGCCTCGTCGCGGAACCGCAGCGCCCATTGGCGGACCATCTCCTCCTTGGAGTCGTAGTAGTTGTAGAACGACGCCGCCGACCGGCCGGCTTCGGCGGCGATATCGGCAATGGTGGTGGCAAGAATTCCTTTGCGCGCGATCACGGTTCGCGCGGCTTCGTCGATGGCGGCCTGGGTCCGCCGACCACGGAGGGTCGGAAAGGACGCACGGCCCGAGCCCGGCCCGGCGGGTGCTGCCGAAGCTGCCACCTGCACCTTCCTGGAAGGAAACTGAACCTGATGTTAGATTCAGGTTTGGATCTTAATCATGGGAGTCGCGAAATGATCAAGCCGCACAACACCAACACCGAATTCGAGCTCGGCGGAATCAACCACGTCGCGCTGGTCTGCTCCGATATGGCGCGCACGGTGGACTTCTACAGCAACGTCCTGGGCATGCCGCTGATCAAGTCGCTTGACCTGCCCGGCGGTGCGGGTCAGCACTTCTTCTTCGATGCCGGCAACGGAGACTGCGTCGCGTTCTTCTGGTTCGCCGAAGCGCCCGACCGGGTGCCGGGTATCTCTTCGCCCGGCGCGCTGCCGGGTCTGGGCGACATCACCAGCGCCGTCAGTACGATGAACCACCTCGCCTTCCACGTTCCGGCGGAGAAGTTCGACGCCTACCGCCAGCGGCTGAAGGACAAGGGCGTGCGGGTGGGCCCGGTGCTCAACCACGACGAGAGTCCGATGCAGGTATCCGCCACGGTGCATCCCGGGGTGTACGTCCGCTCGTTCTACTTCCAGGACCCCGATGGGATCATGCTTGAATTCGCCTGCTGGGTAAGGGAATTCACCGACGCTGACACCCCGGCGGTACCCAAGACCGAAGCCGACCGGCGGCCACCGGTGGCGGCCGCCCAGGCATGACCGAGGCGATTCTCAGCGACCGCCAGATCGCCGCCCTAACGCCGGAGCAGCGACGCGAGCTGATCACCCGGCTCGAGGCGCCGTTGAGTGAGCTGGAGGACCCGGCCACCCTCAACCGGATGCGGCACATCCGATTGGGCCTGATCGTCGGTGGTCTGATCGCGATGATCCCGTGGATGGCCTACCTCGCGCTGACGCTGCCGCAGAAGTACGTCGCGCACAACTGGCCGATCACCTGGGTGGGCTTCGACCTGCTGCTGGTCGGGTTCATGGCGGCCACCGCGGTGCTGGGTTACCTGCGCCGCCAGTTGCTGGTGCTCACCGCTTTCACCACGGGGGTCCTGCTCATCTGCGATGCCTGGTTCGACCTGATGACCGCGGGTCCCGACGACGCGGCGTTGTCGGTGGTGACCGCGCTGCTGATCTCGGTGCCGATGGCTTATCTGCTGATCTCCGGGGCGTTGCGGGTGATGCGCCTGACCTGGATGCGCCTCTGGCTCCATCCCGACATGCGGTTGTGGCAGGTGCCGTTGATGCCCTAGGGCTCAGGGCCTTACCGGGCTGTACAAGCTGGGCTCGGTGAGTTCCACCAGCAGCGACGCCAGGTGATCAGCCAGTTCGTCGGGTTCCATGTGCACATCACCGGACAGCCACGCGCTCAACGTCTGTCCGACGCCGCCGACGGCGAAGTGTGCCCCCGCTTTGACCCGGTCGTTCGCCGGCGCCCCCATCGCAGTCACCACGTGTTGGCCGGACAGCAGGGCGAAAAACATCGTCGACTCGCCCCGCTTGCGCATTACTACGGCATTGGCGAGGTGGGTGCTGAACAGCAGCCGACCGATGCGGGCGTCGCCGGCGATGGTCCGCACCAGGTGAGCCATACCGGCCCGCGGTTGCTCCTCCGCCGGCACGCCGGAGATCGCCGACTGCATGCTGCCGGCCAGTCCGGCAATCACCCAGTCGTAGACGCGGGCGACGAAGTCGTCTTTGTCGGTGAAGCTTTCGTAGAAATATCGCGCCGACAGGCCCGCGGCCTGGCACAGATTACGGACGGTGAGCTCGGTGGCGTTCGGGTCCTCGGCCCCGAGCAGGTCCAAGCCGGCGGCCAGCAGCTGGTTGCGGCGCACGGCCAGTCGCTGGGTTGCATCGACGCCGCGGTAGGGCCGCGCGCTCGACGCTTCGGCATCCATGGACACCATCTTGACATCAGAATGCGAAGCAGCCAAAATTTGGAAACGTGTGTTATCAGAATTCGCCGGACTCGTGGGGGGTTGCAGGGTGACGATCGAACAGATTGAGAGGACTCGCGTCCCACATGTGGAGAGGCCGATCTCGGATCCGCCGCGGCCGCAGGGCAAAGTGCGTCGGCGCATCGCCGGTGACTTCGGCCTGATGGGAGTAGCCCTGCTGGCCGGACCCGCTAACGTCATCATGGAGCTGTCGCGGCCGGGTGTCGGGCATGGCGTGGCGGAGAGCCGCGTGGAAAGCGGACGCATCGACCGCCACCCGATCAAGCGGGCCCGCACCACCTTTACCTACATCGCGGTGGCCAATGCGGGAACTGACGCGCAGAAGGCGGCGTTCCGCCGGGCCGTGAACCGGGCGCACGCACAGGTGTACTCCACCCCCGAGAGTCCGGTCTCCTACAACGCTTTCGACCCCGAACTGCAGTTGTGGGTCGCTGCTTGCATCTACAAGGGAACGATCGACGTCTACCGCCTCTTCGTCGGGGAGATCGACGACGAGGATGCAGACCGGCTGTATCAGCAGGGCATGGCGATCGGAACGACGCTGCAGGTGCCGCCCGAGATGTGGCCGGCCGACCGGGCCGCCTTCGACAAGTACTGGCAGGAGTCGCTGGACCAGGTGCACATCGACGACACCGTCCGCGAGTTCCTGTACCCGATCGCAGTGGCGCGGATCCGGGGATTGCCATTGCCCGGCTGGGTGCGAAGTCCGTTGGAGCAGTTCAACCTGCTGATCACCTCTGGGTTCTTGCCGCAGCGGTTCCGGGACGAAATGGGGTTCACCTGGGACGACGACCGCCAACAGCGTTTCGACCTGGTGATGGAGGTACTCGCGACGGTCAACGCGATGCTGCCGCGCATCGTCCGGGAGTTCCCGTTCAACCTGATGCTGTGGGATCTGGACCGGCGGATCAAAAAGCGCCTTCCGCTCGTGTAACGCCGGCAAGGCCCCGTCCGGGCCGACATCCAGCCTATTGAAAACGATTATCAACTTCAGTACTCTCCCTGGACGAGGGAGCTGGCACAGCCCTGCCAGCGGAGGAGTACTTGATGACGGCCCCGATTTGGATGGCCTCACCGCCGGAGGTGCATTCGGCGCTGCTCAGCAGCGGTCCCGGACCCGGCCCGATGCTGGCGTCCGCGGCGGCATGGTGGGTGCTGAGCGCGCAGTACAGCGAAATCGCTGACGAACTCACCGCGCTGCTGGGCGCCGTGCAGGGTGGCGCCTGGGAGGGGCCGAGTGCCGAACAGTATGTGGCCGCCCATGTGCCGTACCTGGTTTGGCTGGCGCAGGCGAGCGCTCGCAGTGCGAACGCGGCCGGGCAAGCCGAAGCCGCGGCCGCCGCGTACACCGCCGCATTGGCCGCCATGCCGACACTGGTCGAGCTGGCGACCAATCACGCCATCCACGGCGTGCTGGTGGCGACGAACTTCTTCGGGATCAACACGATCCCGATCGCGCTCAACGAGGCCGACTACGCGCGGATGTGGATCCAGGCGGCGGCAACGATGACGGCCTATCAGGCGGCGTCCGAGGGCGCGGTGGCGTCGACGGCGTCGGTAACCCCCGCGCCGCAGATCGTTGCTGCCGAAGACGACCACGACCACGAGGAAGGCGAAGAGGGGCACGACGACCACGAGGACCACGAGGGCCACGATCACGGGGATCCCACCCCGTTGGACTATCTCGTCGCCGACCTGCTGCGGGCGCTCACGGGTGGGCAGATCGACTGGGATCCGTTGGAGGGCACGCTCAACGGGGTCCACATGCACGACATCACCGACGCGACCCAACCCAGCTGGTGGGTTGCCCGGTCCCTGGAATTCGGGCAGCAGTTCGAAACGTTCGTCCAGCAGCTGTTCACCAATCCGGCGGGCGCGCTGGAGTATGTCGTCGAGCTTGCCGAATTCGACTGGCCGACCCACCTCGCGCAGCTCGCGCCGCTGGTGCAGTCTCCGCAGTTGCTGGCCGCCGCGCTCGGCGGCGCCATCGCCAACCTGGGCTCGGTGACCGGGCTGGCCGGGTTGTCGGGGCTCGCGGCGATTCAGCCGGCCGCGATCCCGGCCATCGTCCCGCCGATCGCCGAGGCATCAATGCTGCCCACCGTCGGGACGGCGCCATCGGTCGTCGCCTCGGCCGCAACCGCAGCCCCCGCACCCAGCACGGCGACCACGGTTTCGGGCACCGCCGCCGGCGCCGGAACACCACCGGCGGCCGGCGGTCCGGCCGCGGGCATGGGCTACCCGTTTCTGATCGGTGGCGGACCCGGGATCGGATTCGGCTCGGGCATGAGTGCCACTACGAGCGCCAGCAGGAAGGCGTCGGAGCCGGACGCCGCGGCCGTGGCCGCCGCGGCGGCCGCGCGGGAACAGGCGCGCCGACGCCGTCGCCGACGGTCGGGGCTGCACGAGCACGGCGACGAGTTTGCGGATATGAACGTCGGCGTCGATCCCGACTGGGACCCGGCGCCTGACGAGCTCGCCTCGGCGACCGCGTCGGTGCACGGCGCCGGTGACATGGGCTTCGCCGGCACGGTGCGTAGGGGCGCGGTAGCTGATGTGGCCGGGCTGACGGCGTTGGCCGACGACGAGTTCGGTGGCGGTCCACGCGAGCCGATGCTGCCCGGCACTTGGGATCTCGAACGCGGATAGGGTGTTGGGGTGCGCAGTGACGGTGACACCTGGGACATCACGACGAGTGTGGGATCGACCGCGCTTTTCGTAGCGACCGCGCGGGCTTTGGAGGCGCAGAAACCCGAGCCGCTGGCGGTTGATCCCTATGCGGAACTGTTCTGCCGTGCCGTCGGCGGTTCCTGGGCCGACGTGCTGGACGGCAAAGCCCCCGACCACGACCTCAAGAGCGAGGACTTCGGTCGCCACTTCGTGGACTTCCAGGGCGCCCGCACCAGGTACTTTGACGCCTATTTCGAGCGCGCCGCTGCCGCGGGTGCGCGGCAGGTCGTCGTCCTGGCGGCCGGACTGGATTCGCGGGCTTACCGGCTGCCCTGGCCGGATGGCACGACGGTCTTCGAGCTGGATCAGCCACAGGTTCTCGACTTCAAGCGGGAGGTGCTCGGCCAACACGGCGTGCAACCGCGCGCCGAGCGTCGGGAGATCGCTGTCGATCTACGGCAGGATTGGCCGCAAGCGTTGCAGGACAGCGGTTTTGATCCCACCCAGTTCTCGGCCTGGATCGCTGAGGGACTGTTGATCTATCTGCCCGCAGCCGCCCAGGAGCAGCTTTTCTCCGGCATCGACGCGCTGGCCTGTCCGGGTAGTCATGTCGCCGTCGAGGACGGCACTCCGCTCCCGGAGGATGAATTCCTGGCCAAGGTCGAGGAGGAACGCGCCACTTCGGATGGCGAGCAGCGCCCGTTCTTCCAGCTGGTCTACAACGAGCGGTGCGCGCCGGCCACCGAGTGGTTCGGTGGGCATGGCTGGACCGCGATCGGAACGCCGCTCAACGAGTACCTGCGTGAGGTGGGGCGGCCGATACCGGGCCCCGACTCCGAGGCCGCGGCGATGTTCGCACGCAACACGCTGGTCAGCGCCGCCAAGCCCTGACCCGGACGGGGAACTTGGCAGCCGTGCGCTCCGACTACTGACTATGTGCGGCTGCGACAAACTTCACCGGGATCGTATTCATTCCCAACCTGTGCGATAGGCCCGACTATGTGCGGGTGCGCTTCGAGCTGGCCTACGCGATGACCATCGGTCATGGCGCCGGCGGCGCATGTACCGGCACCCGCCGTTGTTAATGAAAATCATATTCAGTAAGCTGCTAGCCTGGTGGCCGGTCCGTAATGGATCGAGAAATCTCGCAGGTCAGCGGCGTAGGACGGGAGTGTTTGTGCTGAATCGCACGCTTTTCGCCGCCTCGACAGTTAGCTTAGGGAATGCTAACTTCGGGTGGCTAACCTCAGGCGGAGCTGGGCGGAGTTAGCCGGTGGCGACCTTAACTACTTCAGGAGACGGCGGGGGCGTGGAACGCGGTGATATCGGCATGCTTGCGGCTAAACCCCTCGCATCCCGGACAGTCGGCAGGGTAGACAGCGACGTCGTCAGCAGGTTTGCTACCTGCTGCCGTGCCCTGGGCATTGCCGTCTACGAGCGGCAGCGGCCCGCGGACCTTGATGCGGCCCGCTCGGGGTTCAGTGCGCTCACCCGGATCGCGCACGAGCAGTGCGATGCCTGGACCGGCCTGGCTGCCGCGGGTGACACCTCCCCGCACGTGCTGGAACAGGTGGCCCGCACCGCGGCCACGGCCGGGGTGTTGCAACGACAGGTCGAACTCGAGCGCGGCGCCCTTGGTTTCCGTTACGACACCGGCCTTTACCTTCAGTTCCGCGCCACCGGCCCAGACGATTTCCAGCTGGCCTACGCGGCGGCCCTCGCGTCTGCCGGCGGCCCGGCCGAATACGCCCGCGCCTATGAGATCGTCAGCAGCATCGCCGAGCGTCGGCCCAAGTTGCGCGAGGCCCGCTGGATCGCCGTCGTCATCAATTACCGCGCCGAGCGCTGGTCGGACGTCGTCAAGCTGCTGACCCCGATCGTCAACGACCCCGATCTGGACGGTGCATTCGCGCATGCGGTGAAGATCGCCCTGGGCACCGCGCTGGCCCGGCTCGGCATGTTCGCCCCGGCACTGTCGTATCTCGAGGAGCCCGAAGGCCCCATCGCGGTCGCCGCGGTCGACGGCGCGCTGGCCAAAGCGCTTGCATTGCGGGCACATGTCGACGAAGAGGCCGCCAGCGAGGTGCTGCACGAGCTGTACGCGGCCAATCCCGAGAACGAAGAGATCGAGCAGGCGCTCTCGGATCCGAGCTTCGGCATGGTCACCACAACCGCGGCCCGCATCGAGGCACGCACCGATCCGTGGAACCACGAAACCGAGCCCAGCGACGCCGATTTCGTCGATCCGGGCGCCCGGGAGCGTAAAGCCGCACTGCTGGCCGAGGCCGAAGTGCAGCTCAACGAGTTCATCGGGCTGGACGAGGTCAAGAACCAGGTGTCGCGGCTGAAGAGTTCGGTCGCCATGGCGGTGCTGCGCCAGCAGCGTGGGCTTGCCGTCGCGCAGCGCACCCACCACCTGGTTTTCGCCGGCCCGCCCGGGACTGGTAAGACCACCATCGCCCGCGTCGTCGCGAAAATATATTGCGGTCTGGGACTTTTGAAGCGGGAGAACATTCGCGAGGTGCACCGCGCCGACCTGATCGGTCAGCACATCGGGGAGACCGAGGCCAAGACCAACGCCATCATCGACAGTGCGCTGGACGGCGTGCTGTTCCTCGACGAGGCCTACGCACTGGTGGCCACCGGG
The DNA here is from genome assembly GCF_001673635.1 of Mycobacterium asiaticum. Lineage (GTDB taxonomy): Bacteria > Actinomycetota > Actinomycetes > Mycobacteriales > Mycobacteriaceae > Mycobacterium > Mycobacterium asiaticum_C. Next base: position 88,625 of record NZ_LZMH01000066.1, on the reverse strand, counting down.
GCCAAAAACGATTTCGGCCTGGTGGCCATCGACACGCTGCTGGCGCGCATGGAAAACGACCGCGACCGGTTGGTGGTCATCATCGCCGGGTATCGCGCCGACCTGGACAAGTTCCTCGACACCAACGAGGGTCTGCGGTCCCGCTTCACTCGTAGCATCGACTTCCCGTCCTATCAGCCCTCCGAGTTGACCGAGATCGCGAATCTCATGGCCCAGCAACGGGACAGCGTCTTCGAGCAGGCGGCGCTGGACAGCATGCAGGCGCTGTTCACCCATCTGGCCGAGACGTCGTCGCCGGACAGCAACGGGATCGCGCGGCGCAGTCTGGACATCGCGGGCAACGGCCGGTTCGTACGAAACATCGTCGAACGGTCGGAGGAGGAACGCGAATTCCGGCTCGACCACTCCGAACAAGCAGGTACGGGTGAATTCACCGACGAGGAATTGATGACCATCACCGCCCAAGATGTCGCCAACACGGTCGCTCCGCTGCTGCGCGGCCTCGGACTGTCGGTACCGGCATGAGCAACAGGAACGAGTTCGACAGCGAGCGGGAGGACGAGCGGCGTTCGTTCACTTCCCGGACGCCGGTCAACGAGAACCCCGACAAGCTGGAGTACCGGCGCGGCTTCGTCACCCGCCATCAGGTGAGTGGCTGGCGGTTCGTGATGCGCCGCATCGCCTCCGGTATCGCGTTGCACGACACCAGGATGCTGGTCGACCCGTTGCGCACCCAGTCCCGGGCGGTGCTGATGGGCGTGCTGCTGCTGATCACCGGATTGATTGGCTGCTTTGTGTTTTCGCTGATCCGGCCGAATGGTCAGGTGGGCAACAACGCGGTGCTGGCGGACCGGTCGACCGCCGCGTTGTATGTGCGGGTCGGTGAGCAGTTGCACCCGGTGCTCAACCTCACCTCGGCCCGGCTGATCGCGGGTCAACCGGTCAATCCGACCACGGTGAAAAGCGCTGAGCTGGACCGCTTTCCGCGTGGCAACCTGATCGGAATCCCCGGTGCCCCCGAGCGCATGGTGCAGAGCAGCTCGCGCGACGCGGACTGGACGGTGTGCGACGGCGTCAGCGGGCAACCCGGCCGCGGCGCGCACAGCACCGGCGTCACCGTGATCGCCGGCCAGCCGGACAGCGAAGGCGCCCGCGCCAGGGCGATCACTTCCGGCCAGGCGATCCTGGTCGACAGCGGCGACGGCAGCTGGCTGCTGTGGGAAGGCAAGCGCAGCCGGATCGACCTCGCCGACCGCGCGGTCACCAATGCCCTGGGGCTCGGTACCGACGTACCGGCGCCGCGGCCGATCGCGCCGGGTCTGTTCAACGCGATTCCGGAGGCGCCGCCGCTGGCCGCGCCGCCCATCCCTAACGCGGGTGCTCCGGCGACCTTCGCCGTGCCCGCGCCGATCGGCGGGGTGTTGGTGTCGTATGCGGTCGACCGCAGTTCGTCGGAGAACATCACCTACTACGCGGTGCTGCCGGACGGGTTGCAGCCGATCTCACCGGTGCTGGCCGCGATCCTGCGCAATACCAACTCCTATGGCCTGCAGCAGCCGCCGCGGCTCGGTGCCGACGACGTCGCCAAGCTCCCGGTGTCGCGCCTGCTGGACAGCAGCCGCTACCCCGCCCAGCCGGTCACGCCGATCAATGTCGGCAGCAACCCGGTCACCTGCGCGTTCTGGACCAAGCCGGCCGGGGCGGCCACGAGTTCGCTGAGCTTGCTCTCGGGTTCGGCACTGCCGGTGGCCGAGGGATTGCACACCGTCGAGTTGGTCGGCGGCGGCGCGAAGGTGGCGCTGGCCCCGGGCACCGGCTACTTCACCCAGACCGTCGGCGGGGGCGCGTCCGCGCCGCCGACCGGATCGCTGTTCTGGGTCTCCGACACCGGAGTCCGCTACGGCATCGACAACGAGGCCGACGGTAGGTCCGGAGCCAATGGTCACGGCAAAGCCGTTGAGGCGCTGGGGCTTCAGTCCCCGCCGCTCGGCATCCCGTGGTCGGTTTTGTCTTTGTTCGCAGCCGGCCCGACGCTGTCGCGTGCCGACGCGTTGCTGGCGCACGATGGCCTGCCGGCCGACAGCCGACCGGGCCGTCCGGTATCCGCCGAAGGGGAGCCCCGATGAGCAGACTGATCTTCGAGGCCCGACGGCGGTTGGCGCCGCCGAGTGCCCGCAAGGGCACCATCACCATCGAGGCGCCGCCCGAGTTGCCGCGGGTGATCCCGCCCTCGCTGTTCCGGCGTGCGATGCCCTACCTGATCGGAATCCTGATCGTCGGCATGATCGTCGCACTGTTCGCCACCGGAATGCGCCTGATTTCGCCGCAGACGCTGTTCTTCCCGTTCGTGCTGTTGCTGGCCGCGACCGCGCTGTACCGCGGCGACAGCAACAAGACCCGGACCGAGGAAGTCGACGCTGAACGGGCCGACTACCTGCGCTACCTGTCGGTGGTTCGGGACAACATCCGGGCCCAGGCGGCCGAGCAACGCGCGGCCGCGCAGTGGTCGCACCCCGAACCGCAGGCCCTCCTTGCGGTGCCCGGGTCGCGTCGTCAGTGGGAGCGGGACCCGGACGACTCCGACTTCCTGGTGGTCCGCGCCGGGCGCCACTCCGCACCGCTGGCCACCACGCTGCGGGTAAGTGACACCGCCGACGAGATCGACCTGGAGCCGGTGTCGCACAGCGCTTTACGCAGCCTGCTCGACACCCAGCGCACGGTCCGCGACGTGCCGACCGGAATCGATCTGACCAAGCTGTCACGCATCACGGTGCTGCCCGGCGCGGCGGGCGATCCCGCCGGGGTGCGGGCAGCGGTGCGGGCGTGGATCGCCCAGGCCGTGACCTGGCACGACCCGACGGTGCTGGGGGTGGCGGTCGCCGCCCGTGATCTCGAGGGCGCCGACTGGTCCTGGCTGAAGTGGTTGCCGCACATCGACATTCCCGGACAGGTCGACGGAGTCGGCCCGGCCCGGTATCTGACCACCGACGCCGACGAGCTGGTCGAGCTGCTGGGGTCGGCGCTCGAAGACCGCCCGGCTTTCACCGGGCGGCCCGTCGACGCGTTGCGCCACTTGTTGATCGTCGTGGATGACCCCGATTACGACCTGAAGGCCTCGACGCTTGCGGTGGGCCGGGCCGGTGTCACCGTGGTGCACCTCTCGGCGACGGCGCCGCACCGGGAGCAGTACTCGGACCCGGAGAAGCCGATCCTCAAGGTCGAGCCCAAAAATGGGAAAAGCACCATCGAACGGTGGCAGACCGGGGGCTGGCAACCCTACGTCGATGAAGCCGACGCGCTCGGCGTGGACGAGGCTTCCCATCTGGCTCGCCGGCTGTCCCGCTGGGACTCCAATCCCACCCACACCGGGCTACGCTCGGCCGCTACCCGCGGGGCCAGCTTCACCACGCTGCTCGGTATTCCGGATGCCTCGCACCTCGACGTGCCGACGCTGTGGGCACCCCGGCCGCGTGACGAGGAGCTGCGCGTCCCGATCGGTGTCACCGCTACCGGCGAGCCCTTGATGTTCGACCTGAAGGACGAAGCCGAGGGCGGGATGGGCCCGCACGGCCTGATGATCGGTATGACCGGTTCCGGCAAGTCCCAGACGTTGATGTCGATTCTGTTGTCGCTGTTGACGACTCATTCCGCTGACCGGCTGATCGTCATCTACGCCGACTTCAAGGGTGAGGCCGGTGCCGACAGCTTCCGCAACTTCCCGCAGGTCGTCGCGGTGATCTCGAACATGGCGGAGAAGAAGTCGCTGGCCGACCGGTTCGCCGACACGCTGCGCGGCGAGGTGGCCCGGCGCGAAATGCTGCTACGGGAGGCCGGCCGCAAGGTGCAGGGCAGCGCGTTCAACTCGGTCACCGAGTATGAGAACGCCATCGCTGCTGGACATGACCTAGCGCCCATCCCCACGCTTTTCGTGGTCGCCGATGAATTCACCCTGATGCTGGCCGATCACCCGGAATACGCGGAGTTGTTCGACTACGTGGCCCGCAAGGGCCGCTCGTTCCGCATCCACATTCTGTTCGCGTCGCAGACGCTGGACGTGGGCAAGATCAAGGACATCGACAAGAACACCTCGTACCGCATCGGTCTGAAGGTGGCCAGCCCCAGCGTGTCTCGTCAGATCATCGGTGTGGAGGATGCCTATCACATCGAATCAGGCAAGGAGCACAAGGGCATTGGGTTCCTGGTGCCCGCACCTGGCGCGGCCCCGATCAAGTTCCGCTCCACTTACGTCGACGGCATCTACGAACCACCCCAGGCGCCAAAGACGTTGGTGGTGCAGTCCGTTCCGGAGCCGAAATTGTTTCCGGCCGGGCGGGTGGAGCCCGATCCGGGCACCATCATCTCCGGGACCGACCAGGAAGAGCAGACCGGCCCGCCGCGCAAGCTCATCGCGACGATCGGCGAGCAGTTGGCCGGCTACGGGCCGCGGGCCCCACAGCTGTGGCTGCCGCCGCTGGACGAGCCGATCCCGCTGACCACCGTGCTGGCCCGTGCCGGGGTGCCCGCGCGCCAATGGCGCTGGCCGCTGGGCGAGGTCGACAAGCCGTTCGAGATGCGTCGCGACCCGCTGGTGTTCGACGCGATGTCGGCGGCCGGGAACATGCTGATCCACGGTGGCCCGAAGTCAGGTAAATCGACTGCGCTGCAGACGTTCATACTGTCGGCGGCCAGCCTGCACTCACCTCGCGAGGTCACCTTCTACTGCCTGGATTACGGCGGCGGACAACTACGCGCCCTGGACGACCTGGCGCACGTCGGGACCGTCGCCACAGCGCTGGAACCCGAACGCATCCGGCGCACCTTCGGCGAGCTGGAGCAGCTGCTGCTGGCCCGCCAACAGCGCGAGGCGTTCCGGGACGCGCCGAACGGACACCACAACGGCTCCAAGCAGAATGACGGGTTCGGCGAGGTCTTCCTGGTCATCGACAACCTCTATGCCTTCGGCCGGGACAACACCGACCAGTTCAACACCCGCAACCCGTTGCTGGCCAAGGTGACCGAATTGGTCAATGTGGGTCTGGCTTACGGCATACACGTGGTCATCACGACGCCGAGCTGGCTGGAGGTGCCGTTGGCGATGCGCGACGGGCTGGGCTTGCGTCTCGAGCTCAAGCTGCACGACGCGCGCGACAGCAACGTGCGGGTGGTCGGTGCGCTGCACCGTCCCGCCGACGCCATTCCCAACGACCAGCCGGGTCGCGGATTGACCATGGCCGCACAGCATTTTCTGTTCGCCGAACCGGAACTGGACCAGATTGCCGTGATCAACGCCCGGTACCCGGGTCAGGTCGCGCCGCCGGTGCGGTTGCTGCCCACCAACCTGGCACCGGCGACCGTCGGCGCGGTGTGGCGTGGGCCGGAGCAAGTCGTCATCGGCCAGCGCGAGCAGGACTTGGCGCCGGTGGTGCACGACTTCGCCGAGAACCCGCTGCTGATGGTGTTCGGCGACAGCAAGTCGGGCAAGACGACGCTGCTGCGCCACATCATCCGCACGGTGCGCGAGCACTCGAGTCCGGACCAGGTGGCGTTCACCGTGCTGGACCGCCGACTGCACCTCGTCGAGGAGCCGTTGTTCCCGGACAACGAGTACACGGCGAACATCGACCGGGTGACGCCGGCGATGATCGGGTTGGCGAACCTGATCGAAGCGCGCCGGCCGCCCGCGGGGCTGACGCCGGCCGAGCTGTCGCGCTGGACCTATGACGGCCACACCCACTACCTGATCATCGATGACGTGGACCAGATCCCGGACTCGGCGGCAACCAGCGGGCCCTACCTCGGGCAGCGTCCCTGGTCCCCGCTCATCGGACTGCTCGGGCAGGCCGCCGACCTGGGGCTGCGGGTTATCGTCACCGGACGCGCGTCCGGATCCGCACACGGGCTGATGACGAATCCGTTGCTGCGCAGGTTCAACGACCTGCAGGCCACCACGCTGATGTTGGCCGGTAACCCGCAGGACAGCGGGAAGATCCGCGGGCAGCGATTCAGCCGGCTGCCCGCCGGACGGGGAATCCTGCTGTCCGACAGCGATACTCCGACCTTCGTGCAATTGATCAACCCCCTCGCCGGCGAGGGCGCAATATTCGGTGAAACGCACCAGAAGGGAAGTCAGTCATGACGTTGCGAGTGGTTCCTGAAGGATTGGCCGCCGCGAGCGCCGCAGTGGAGGCGCTGACGGCGAAGCTGGCGGCCGCGCATGCCGCGGCAGCGCCGCTGATCACCGCGGTGGTGCCACCGGCGGCGGACCCGGTGTCACTGCAGACCGCCGCCGGGTTCAGTGCGCAGGGTCAGGAGCACGCGGTCGTCGCGGCTCAGGGTGTCGAGGAACTGGGTCGCGCCGGCGTCGGTGTGGGCGACGCAGGCGTCAGCTACCTCGCCGGTGACGCGGCGGCCGCTGCGACGTACGGCATCTCGGGCGGCTGACTGTGCCATTCGCCGTGAGCCCCCCGCTAGGGCCAATCTGGATTGCTTCGCCGCCTGAGGTGCATTCGGCGTTGCTGAGTAGTGGACCGGGACCGGCGTCGCTGTTGGCGGCGGCTGCGGCCTACCACGAGCTCAGTGCCGAATACGCCGCCACGGCGGCGGAACTCAGTGGTCTGGTGGGGACGGTCGCGGCGGGTGCCTGGCAGGGCTTGAGCGCCGGGCGGTATGTGGCCGCACATCAGCCTTACGTCGCGTGGCTGCAGCAGGCCAGCGCCGACGCCGCGGGGGTGGCCGCTCAGCACGAAGCCGCGGCTACGGCGTACACCACCGCCCTGGCGGCAATGCCGACGCTGGCCGAGCTGGCCGCCAACCATGTGCTGCACGGCGTCCTGGTGGCCACGAATTTCTTTGGTATCAACACCCTTCCGATCGCGCTCAACGAGGTTGACTACCTACGGATGTGGTTGCAGGCCGCCGCGACCATGGGCCTTTACCAGGCGGCCACGGGTGCGGCACTGGCAACGGCGCCGCGCATCACGCCCGCCCCGCCGGTGGTCACATCCGAGACCGCTCCGGCCCTGCTGCAGACCAGTGCGGTGGCGCCGGCCGCCGAAGCCAACCCGTTCACGAGCATCATCGACGCCATCGTCGGGCTGCTGAAGTCGTACGTGTTGATGCTGCCGGACGGCCAATTGCTGTGGGACTTCCTGTCCAATCCCCTTCCGGCGATCGAGCAGATGGTCATCGACTTCGCCACGAACCCGCAAGCCGCCCTGGTCACCTGGGGCCCGCTGCTCTTCGCGCTCGGCTATCAGGCGTTCTTCCAGCCGGTCGGCTGGGGCACTTGGGGGACGCTGCTCAGTGCCCCGGCATGGCTGCCGCCGCTGCTTGCCGTGGGTCTCGGCAGCCTGGGCTTCCTGGGCCTGATCAGCCTGGACGTTCCCGCCGAAATCCCCGGCCAGGCAGCCGTTCCCGTCCCCGGCGTAGAGCAGCAGCACAGCTTCGGAGTCGCCGGCCTCGGTTCGACCGTCGCCAGCCCGGCCGGTACGCCGGCATCCGCGGCGGCGGCGGGTGTGCCCGCCGGCCCCGCGCCGGCGGCATCGGCTCCGGCGGCGGGTTTCGCCTACGCGGTCGCCGCGCCGGGCGGCTGGGGGCCCAGTCTGGGTCCGACCGTCGGCGGTCGTACCAGCGCCAAAGCTCCGGCGGCGACAGTCCCGGCGGCGGGGGCGGCGGCAGTGAGCAGCGCGGCCGCACGGGCCAAGCGACGCCGGCGCGCACCCCTGCGGGACCACAGTGATGAGTTTCTCGATATGGACACCGGTGCCGACACCGGCACCGACGCCGGCGCATGGGACTTCGACACCGTGGCTTCGGACCGCGGAGCCGGCGGGTTCGGGATGGCCGGGACGGTGGCGACCGAGACGCTACTGCCAGCGGCAGGCCTGACCGCGTTGGCGGACAACGATTTCGGCGGCGGGCCGCGCATGCCGATGGTGCCGGGGACGTGGCACCACGAGCCAGGGGAAGGGGGGCCGGAAAGTCGGCACGACGACTGAGCGCGCAGGAAAAAGAATTCGGATTCGAATGAATCGAGTAGTTGGAAAGGAAAAGTTATGAGTTTGTTGGATGCTCATATTCCCCAGTTGGTGTCCTCGCAGTCGGCGTTCGGCGCCAAGGCGGGGCTGATGCGGCACACGATCGGCCAGGCCGAGCAGGCCGCGATGTCGGCCCAGGCGTTCCACCAAGGTGAAGCCTCGGCGGCATTCCAGGCTGCCCACGCCCGGTTCGTCGAGGTGGCGGCCCGGGTCAACACCCTGCTGGACATCGCGCAGGCCAACCTCGGTGAGGCCGCCGGCACCTACGTCGCCGCCGACGCCGCGGCCGCATCCACCTACACCGGTTTCTGAGCCGGGTCGATCACCAGAGAGGACTTGTCATGTCGCAGATCATGTACAACTACCCGGCAATGCTGGCCCACGCCGGCGACATGTCGGGGTACGCGGGCACGATGCAGGGCCTGGGTGCCGACATCTCCGCCGAGCAAGCCGCGCTGCAGAACGCGTGGCAGGGCGACACCGGGATGACCTACCAGACCTGGCAGGTGCAGTGGAACCAGGCGATGGAAGACCTGGTGCGGGCCTACCAAGCGATGGCCAGCACCCACGAGGCCAACACCTTGGCGATGATGGCCCGTGACCAGGCCGAAGCCGCCAAGTGGGGCGGCTAACGCCACAATCCGATGGACTCCATGCCCAATGCCGTTGAGCTGACGGTCGAACAAGCGTGGTTCATCGCGGAAACGGTTGGGGCGGGCAGCTTCCCATGGGTGCTCGCCATCACCACGCCGTACCGCGACAGCACGCAGCGAACCGAGTTCTTCGAACGTCAGGCAGCCGAGCTCACTCGGATGGGACTGGTGACGCCCGGCGATGGCGGCGGTGTCATCAACCCCGCGGTCGCAGACTGGATCAAGGTCGTCTGCTTCCCCGACCGGTGGCTCGACCTGCGTTACCTGGGACCCGCCAGTGCCGGCGCCGGTGCCGCCCACGGTTGCGACATGCTGCGCGGCATCGTCGCGCAACGTGGCGGCCGCACGGTGGTGGCGCTGCGCAGCGCGCAACTGGTCACCTTCACGGCGATGGAGATCGACGACCCACGGGCGCTGGTCCCGGTCCTGGGCGTGGGACTGGCGCAGCGGCCGCCGGCCCGGTTCGAGGAGTTCAGCATGCCGGCACGCGTCGGTGCCCGGGCCGACGAACGATTGCGCGGGGGTGCGCCGCTCGCCGAAATCCTTGACTACCTGGGCATCCCGGCTTCGGCCCGACCTGTGGTGGAAGCGGTGTTCAGCGGGCCGCGCAGCTACGTCGAGATCGTCGCCGGGTGCAACCGAGACGGTCGGCACACCACCACCGAGGTGGGTATGAGCTTGGTCGACACCCAAGCGGGCCGGGTGCTGGTCAGTCCGTCCCGGGCATTCGACGGCGAATGGGTTTCGACGTTCAGCCCCGGCACCCCGTTCGCCACCGCGGTCGCCGTCGAGCGACTGATTTCCTACCTGCCGGACGGGGACTGGTTCCCCGAGCACCGGCTGGCCCGAGACTTCTCCACGCAGACCTCGTAAACCTCGACACCGAAACACGAAAGAGAGCACGATGTTCCAGCAACGCCACCAGCACAACTCGAGGGTCCAGTGACGTCCGGGACCGTCATGCCGATCGTCCGCGTCGCCATCCTCGCGGAGAGCCGGTTGACGGAAATGGCTTTGCCCGCCGAGTTGCCGCTGCGCGAGATCCTGCCTGCGGTGCAGCGGTTGGTGGTGCCGGCAACCCAGAACGGCGAGGGTGCTGACGGGGGTTCCGCGAATGCGGCGCCGCACCTGAGTCTGGCGCCCATCGGTGGCGCGCCGTTCAGCCTGGATGCCAGCCTGGACACCGTCGGCGTGGTCGACGGCGACCTGCTTGCCCTGCAGCCGGTGCCGACCGGTCCCGCGGCGCCGGGCATCGTCGAGGACATCGCGGACGCGGCGATGATCTTCTCCTCGTCCCGCCGTAACCCATGGGGAGCCAAGCACATTCAGCGCGGTGCGCTGGCGGCGGTGATCGCCGTGACGCTGGTGGCGACCGGCCTGGCCGTCGCGCATCGCGTCGCCACGGGCGCCCTGGTGGGTCTGGTCGCGGCCAGTGTCGTGGCGGCGCTCGTCGCGATCACCGGGTTGCTGAGCACCGCTCGTTCGCCGCGCACCGGGATCGCTTTGTCGATCACCGCACTGGCACCGATCGCCGCCGCCCTGGCGCTGGCGGTCCCGGGCAGATTCGGCGCCGCTCAGGTGTTGCTGGCCGCGGCGGGGGTCGCCGCGTGGTCGCTGATCGTCCTCATCGTGCCCAGCGCCGAACGGGAGCGGGCCGTCGCGTTCTTCACCTCGGCCGCGGTGGTCGGGCTCGTTCTCGCGCTGGCGGCCGGTGCCGAATTGCTATGGCAACCACCGATTCTGACGGTCGGCTGCGGGCTCATTGTTGCTGCGTTGCTGATCACCATCCAGGCGGCTCAGCTGTCCGCGCTGTGGGCGCGGTTCCCGCTGCCGGTCATCCCGGCACCCGGTGACCCGACGCCCTCGGCGCCGTCGTTGCGGGTGTTGGAGGACCTGCCGCGGCGGGTCCGGATCGGCGACGCCCACCAGAACGGGTTCATCGCTGCCGCCGTGCTGCTCAGCGTGCTGGGCTCGCTGGCCATCGCGTTCCGCCCCGAGACGCTGAGCGTGGCGGGCTGGTATGTGGTGGCGGCCACCTCGGCAGCCGCGGCGCTGCGGGCCCGGGTCTGGGATTCCGCGGCCTGCAAGGCCTGGCTGCTGGCCCAACCGTTCCTGGTCGCGAGCGCTCTGCTGGTGTCCTACGCCGCGACCGGTCGCTTCGGGGCCGCATTGGGTGCGGTGTCGGTGCTCGCCGCGCTGTTGCTGGTCTGGATCGTGGTCGCACTGAACCCGTCGATCGCCTCGCCGGACAGCTACGCGCTGCCGCTGCGTCGCCTGGTGGGCTTCGTCGCGGCGGGCCTGGATGCCTCGCTCATCCCGGTGATGGCCTTCCTGGTGGGTCTGTTCACCTGGGTGCTCAATCGATGAGACGTGCCGGATCGACTTGCCTGGCGGCGACGCTGATAGCGCTGCAGGCGGGCGTGTCGGCTCCGCCGGCGTCGGCGATCAGTCCGCCGGTGGTGGATGCCGGCGCGCCGCCACCGAGCGGCACACCGGGACCCGTACAGCCGATGGAGCAGCGCGGCGTCTGCAGCGTCTCCGGCCAGATCCCGGGCACCGACCCGGGGGTGCCGACGCCGAGTCAGACCATGCTGAATCTTCCTGCGGCGTGGCAGTTCTCCCGCGGTGAGGGGCAGCTGGTGGCCATCATCGACACCGGGGTACGGCCCGGCCCGCGGCTGACCAACGTCGACGCCGGTGGCGACTTCGTGGAGTCGACCGACGGCCTAGTCGACTGCGACGGGCACGGCACCCTGGTCGCCGGGATCGTCGCCGGCCAGCCGGGCGACGACGGCTTCTCCGGGGTCGCGCCCGGCGCGCGGATACTGTCCGTCCGGGTGACTTCGGCGAAGTTCTCACCGCGCACCCCAGGCGGCGATCCGACGCTGGCCCGCGCCGCGATCGACATCGAGGCGCTGTCCCGAGCCATCGTGCACGCGGCCGACCGCGGCGCCAGGGTAATCAATATTTCGGCGATCACCTGCCTGCCGGCGGATCGGCCGGTCGACCAAGCCGGGCTGGGCGCGGCGATCAAATACGCGGCGGAGGAAAAGGACGCGGTGATCGTCGCCGCCGCGGGCAACAGCGGGCCCACCGGTTCGGTGGCCGGCGGAACGTCCTGCGACTCCAACCCGCTCACCGATCTCAGCCGTCCCAATGACCCGCGCAACTGGGCCGGCGTCAAGTCCGTCTCCGTTCCCTCCTGGTGGCAGCCCTACGTGCTGTCGGCGGCCTCGCTGGCGCCGGACGGCCGGCCGTCCAAATTCACCATGGCGGGCCCCTGGGTGGGCATCGCGGCGCCGGGGGAGAACATCGCGTCGGTGAGCAATGCGGACGGCGGCGGACTGGCCAACGGGCTGCCCGACGACCATCAGCGGCTGATCCCGCTCAGCGGCACCAGCTATGCGGCCGGCTACGTCTCCGGCGTCGCTGCCCTGATTCGTGCCAAGTATCCCGAGATGAGGGCCAACGAGGTGGTGCGCCGCATCACCGCCACCGCGCAGAACGGCCCGCGTGAGCCGTCGAACGTCGTCGGCGCCGGGACCGTGGACGCGGTCGCCGCCCTGACCTGGCAGCTGCCCGCGGCGGCCGGCGGCGCAAGCCCGGCGTCGGTCAAGCCGGTGAAAGTCCCGCCGCCCCCGGCACCCAAAGACACCACACCGCGCAACGTCGCACTGGCCGGAGCCGGCCTGTTGGCTTTGCTGGTGATCGTCACCGCAGCGACCGTGGCGGTCAGCCGCCGCCGAAAGGAGCCCACCCCGTGAGCCGGATTGTGTGGCCGTCCAGTGGCCGAATCACCCTGGCGCTGCTGGCCGTCGTGCCTGCCGCAATGGCCTACCCGTGGCAGTCGACCCGCGCGTACTGGCTGCTCGGCATCGCCTTCGCCGCGGTGCTGCTGCTGTTCGGTTGGTGGCACGGGCTGCATTTCACCACGATCCTGCGCCGTCGCCTGGCGATACTGGGACGATCCGGGCGTCCGGTGCCCGATCCGGATGCCAGCATCCGCACCACCGCGTTGTTGCGCATCGGGGCGGCGCCGTCGGCTGCCGACGCGCTGCCGCTGCCGCTGATCGCCGGCTACCTGGACCGCTACGGCGTCCGGGCCGACAACATCCGGATCACCGGCCGCGACACCGCCACCGGGGCGCGCGAGACCTGGGTGGGGCTGACGGTGTCGGCCGCCGACAACCTGGCCGCGTTGCAGGCTCGTTCGTCGCGCATCCCGCTGCAGGAGACGGCCGAGGTCGCGGCCCGCCGGCTCGCGGACCACCTTCGCGAGATCGGCTGGGAAGCCGGCACGGTCGGTGCGGAAGACGTGCCGGAGGTGCTGGCGTGGGAGTCCGGGCAGACGTCCCGGGAGAGCTGGCGCGCAGTGCGCCAAGGTGACTCGGATTATGTTGCGGCCTACCGGGTAACGGCTGACTCCGCGCTGCCCGAAACCCTGGCCGCGGTGCGGTCCCTGCCGGCGCGGGAGATCTGGACGGCGCTCGAGATCGCCCGGACCGGGACCGGGGCCCACTACACCGTCGCCGCCGCCTGCGCACTGCACACCGACGCCGCGCCGGACCGCGGTGCACCGGCGTCCGGCCTGACGCTGGAGCGTGGCAATCAGCGGCCGGCGCTGCAGGCTCTGGACCCGCTGTCCACCCAGCGCCTCGGCGGGCACACCGAGGCGCCCGCCGGTCTGCTGGAGCGGTTGCAGTGGCCGACACCGGCCGCGGGAGCGCACCGGTCGGCCGAAGCCGAGACGCAGGTGCTCACTCGAACATGAAGCGGTGCAGGAACGGCGTCATCCTGCGCAGGTAGTCCAGCTGGCTCACGTGCATCACGTGGCTGCCGGGGAACCAGTGCAGGGCGCACCGATCCCAGTGTTCCCACAACGCCACCGCGTGCTCCGGCGGCGCCATCCGATCGCCCAGACCGGTGATGATCATCCGTCGGTTCTTCGGCAGCAGTGGCCGGTAACTCAGCGGACTGTGATAGGCCAGGCCGGCCTCCAGCTCGGCATCGCCGATGCCGGTCAGCCGCATTCCGAGCTTGATCAGCGTGCTGGCCGGAAACCATTCGCCGAACAACTTGGCCGGTGTGACGACCGGACAATTGGGGATGACGGCCTCCAGCCGGTCGTCGACCGAGGCCACCAACGCCGAGGTGTAGCCGCCCAGCGACAGGCCGGTCAGGGCGATCCGCTCGACTCCGGTGCTCTGCAGATAATCGAGCACCGAACGGAAGTCGTGCACCGCCTGGGCCATCGCCTCGGCGAACCCGCTCATCCCGTTCGCGAAGAACCCGAAACCGCTGAACGGCGAGAACCTTTCGGCTCGCTTGCCATGAAACGGCAACGTGTACAGCAGCACGTCGTAACCGGACCGGTAATACCAGGGCAACGAGAAGAACAGCCCGTTGAAGAGGTAGGACGATCCCATGAACCCGTGGATCACGCACAAGGTCGGCCGCGGCCCGTCCTCGTGGCGCCAATGTTGAGCTCTGACAACGTTGTTGGTGGAGAACGAACTCCATCGTCGGCGCATCGCGGGGTTGATCGCCCGGAAACTGCTGCTGAAGGAGATATTGTCCACCACCCCCCGCGCGACCCATTCGGCCAGCGGGCTGGCTTGCCGTGACACGATTTTCGGCGATTCGGTGGGCGCGGGGAACGACTTGCGCGGATCGCGATCGGCGGCCAGTTCGGCATAGAACCGCAGCTTGCCCCGTTCGTCGCGGGACTCCGCCCGGCACAGGTTGGCGCCGACGACGGCCGGCGCCACGGTGGTGGCCAGCAGGGAAGAGGCGGTGGTGCGCAGTGCCAGGTCCCCGACCGCCGAAGCCTCCACCACCAGGCGCTGACGTGCCGACAGGGCGGAGCGCGGCGGTAAACCCTCGCCGCCGGCGTCGGCGCCCGGCACGTCGGGAATGGGAACCGGTGGGTTGATCGGGTCGGCCGCATCTGCCGCGTTGGCCGCGTCGGCCAGCCCCGGGCTCTCAGACATCACCGGAATGGTATCCCGCTGGCCGGTGCCAAGGCGGACCTTTTCGACAGGATCGTCAATTATTTTCGACCCCTTGGCTGCCCATTCGGACCAGTCCGGTAATACGGTTTGGATAGACACCCGACGGACCGAACCTTTGCAGGTGTCGATCAGGAGGACCGATATGTGGGATCCCAACGTCTACCTGGCCTTCGCGGATCACCGAAGCCGTCCGTTCTACGACTTGCTGTCCCGAGTGGGCGCCGACCGCGCGCGCCGCGTGGTCGACCTGGGCTGTGGGCCCGGCCACCTGACCCGTTATCTGGCCAAGCGCTGGCCCGGCGCGGTCATCGAGGCCTTGGACAGCTCACCCGAGATGGTCGCGGCCGCCCGCGAGCGCGGCATCGACGCCGTCACCGGCGACCTGCGCAACTGGAAGCCCCAGCCCGACACCGACGTGGTGGTGAGCAACGCGGCATTGCACTGGGTGCCCGAACACTCCGACCTGCTGGTGAAGTGGGTCAGCCAGCTGGCCGACCAGTCCTGGATCGCCGTGCAGATTCCCGGCAACTTCGAGACCCCGTCGCACGCCGCTGTGCGCGCGCTGGCGCGGCGCGAGCCATACGCAAAGATCATGCGGGACATACCGTTTCGTGTTGGGGCGGTGGTGCAGCCGCCGGTGCACTACGCAGATCTGCTGATGGATGCCGGCTGCCGCGTCGACGTATGGGAAACCACGTACCTACACCAGTTGACCGGCGAGCACCCGGTGCTGGAGTGGATCACCGGCACCGCGCTGGTACCGGTGCGAGAGCGCCTAGACGACGAGGGCTGGGAGCAGTTCCGCGCCGAGCTCATCCCGCTGCTGGACGACGCGTACCCGGCCCGGCCGGACGGCACGACCATCTTCCCGTTCCGTCGGGTGTTCATCGTGGCGCAGGTCGGGGGGGCGCGGCGGTCGGCCGGCTCAGCTGGTTAGCCCCGGGTTCGACTTCGTCCTCGATACCGCGGTCCACCGCGATCGCCGACCTGCTGGTCGGCGCGGTGCGGTGGATCTTGAGATACGTCTGCGTGTAGCGCTCGGCGATGCGGGTGCCGGCGAAGTCCGACGGGATCACGTCGCCGGTGCTCTGACGCCAATCATGAAGGCGGACAGCGAGTTCGGATGCGATGGCATCCACCTCGCGGCCGGCGGTACCGCTCAGCAGGTTGACGGTCTCACCGGGGTCGGCGCGTAGGTCGTAGAGCTCCCGCTCTGGTCGCCGCGCCTGCACGGATGGCGCGACGGCCACCCCGGACGGGCTCTCCTGGATATCCCAGGGCAGGTCCAAAAGTGGTCGTGGGACGTAGTTCTCGATGTAGCTGTAGGTCTTGGTCCGGATCGCCCGGATCGGGTCGAACGAGTCGTGATACGTCTTCGTGGTGTACACGTGCTCGCGCACGGCTGGACCCGGGTCCGCGGACCGCAACGCCGCCGCGTGCGAGACGCCCTGGACGTCGCCGGGTACCTCGAGGCCCAGCAGACCAAGCAGGGTCGGCACCAGGTCGACGCCGCTGAACAACTCGTCGTAAACGCGCGGCGGCAACGCCAGGCGGGCGGGGGGCCGGATGATCAGCGCTATGCCGGTGCCGGCGTCGTAGAGGGTGGATTTGGCGCGCGGAAAAGCCGGGCCGTGGTCGGTGAAGAACACCACCCAGGTGTTCGCGTCCAACCCGGTCTCTGAGAGCGTGTCCAGGATCCGGCCCACCGCGGCATCCGCGGTGGCGATGGATCCGTAGAAGTCGGCGAGGTCCTGGCGCACCTCCGGGGTGTCGGGCAGGTAGTCCGGCAGGTCGACGGCCGCGCTGTCGGCCGGCTCGTAGCGGTCGTGCGGATAGGGCCGGTGCGTCTCGAAAAACCCGGCCGTCAGCAGGAACGGCTGTTCGGCCAGGTCGGCGACGCTGTGGCGCAGCCACTCCTCGACCTTCTCCACCACGTATTCGCAATAGGAATTCGATACGTCGAACTCGTCGAAGCCCAGCCGTTTCGGGTAGGAGGTCTCGTGCTGCATGCCGAAAAGCGCTGAGTATAAACCGGCGTCGGACAACAACTGGGGCAGCGTGCGCACGTCGTTGCGGTACTCCCAGCCGTGATGGGCCAGACCCACCAGCCCGTTGCTCTGCGGGTAGCGCCCGGTGAACAGCGATCCCCGGGAGGGTGAACACAGCGGCGCGGTGGCATGGGCGCTGGTGAACAGGATGCTTTCGGCGGCCAAACGGTCCAGCCGCGGGCTCGACACGTCCGGGTGGCCGTACGCGCCGAGATAGCGCCCCAGGTCGTGCCAATGCACGAGCAGAACATTCTGTGCAGCCGCACCCGAGTCGTCACCCGTCACCGTTGATCACCTCTCCGTTCGCCGGCTGCCATCGGTTTTCCCAGACGAAGTCCGTCAGCGGTCGCGCCGTGGTCCAGCCGTCCAGCTCCAGTGCGGGCCGGTCGGGAAACTCCGGTACCGGTCCCAGGCACAGGATCGCGACGGGCTCGGCGTCGGTGGGCATGCCCAGCAGGCCCGCCAGCCGGCGCGGATCGAACAGCGACACCCACCCGACCCCCAGCCCCTCGCTGCGTGCCGCCAGCCACAGGTTCTGGATCGCGCATGACACCGACGCCAGGTCCATCTGCGGCAGGGTGCGCCGGCCGAAGATGTGCGACTCCCGGTTGTCGCACAGCGCCACCACCAGCAACTCGGCGCATTCCCGGATTCCCTCGACCTTCAACGCCAGAAACTCCGCCTCGCGCGGTCCCAGGGCCGCGCCGGTCAGCGCCCGTTCCTCGTCGACCAGGGCATGGATGCGCCCCCGGAGCTGGCCGTCGGTGATCCGGATGAAGCGCCACGGCTGCATCAGCCCGACGCTGGGCGCGGCGTGCGCGGCCTGCAACAGCCGGGTCAGCACCTCCGCGGGCACCTCGGCCCCGGGGACGAAGCGGCGCATGTCCCGGCGTTCGGCGATCACGCGGTACACCGCCCGCCGCTCCGGCGCGGTGAATGCGTAATCGGTCACCGGGCCATCGTAGAAACGTGGCCGTCACGGACTGTAGGTGACGCCCACCGCCCGGAAGACGTACTCCGGCGGCACGTCGAATGCCAGCGTGCGCCGGGGCAGCCTGGCCAGCACATCGTCACCGATCGCGTCCTTGAAGTGCAGCGACAGATGGCCTTGAAACCGCTCGTCGACGGCGGCGGTGTCGAGGTCGACTTGCAATCCGGTCGAAGAAATTTCCGCGGCCGCCGCGCCGCGCGCCGCGTCGTCCCACCGCACGTCCACTACGCGACCGGCCAACTTCGGCACCACCGACAGCGTCGCCAGCACCCGCTGCGAGGTGAACGCCAGGCAACCCACGTAACTGGCGATCGTGCCCTGGGACCGCAGACCCGGGATCGAGCCGCTGAACTTCCGGGTGACCGCCACGTACTCGGCCAGGTGGATGAGTCCCTCGGCGTCGACCTGAGTGCGCAGATCGTCGGGCAGCTTGCCCACGCCGAACAACCGCCGAAGAATCACCGCCATGACGCCAGTATGGGGTGGTTTCGCGGGCGGCGCACCGATGCTGATATCGATTTAGCGCGTGACCGGCCCAAGATTTGTGTTCCGCTTTTCAACGGCCGCCTGGTTGGCGCTGGGCGCGCTGGCCCTCTACATCGTGTTGTGGGTGGGGCACCGCCAGCAGTGGGGCTGGCTGGAGACTTTTGATTGGTCCTTGCTGAACCCGGCGCACGACATCGGCATCAAGCATTCCGGGTGGGTGCGGTTCTGGGTCATTGTGTCGTTCGTGCTGGGGCCCGTCCCGCTGCGGACGCTGGGGTTTGTGCTGTCCGTGATTCTGCTGGTGCGACGACGAATGCGCATGGCGCTACTGGTGCTGTTCTGTGTGACGCTCAATGGCTTCGTGACGCTGGTCGGTAAGCAGTTGGCCGGGCGCCCGCGACCGGCGACCGCATTGGTGTTCGTGGGGGAGACGTCCTTTCCGTCCGGGCACGCGCTGGAGGCGATGGCCGCCGTGCCGGCGCTGCTGATCTTGTCGCTGCCGTTGCTGTCCCGCCGGGTGCTGAGGGTCGTCGCGATGGTGGTCGGCGGCTTGTGCGTGTTTATCGTCGGCGTCGCTCGGGTCGCGCTGAACGTGCATCACCCCTCGGATGTGATCGCCGGCTGGGCGCTGGGGTACGTGTATTTCCTGTTGTGCCTGTGGGTGTTTCGGCCCGTGCCGGTCAAACCCGAGGGCCACGCCGGGTCACGGCCCCGTGACCCAACCGGGGCTCAAGCTTTACTTGACCCCTAGCTGAGGCGCACTCGACCATAAAAGGATGCGCCGACAGGTAGCTCTACTGTGTGCCGTGGTGTGCGCCGGGGTGGCCGCTTTGTTCGGCTCGATGCTGGCGGCACCGCTGGCCGCGGCCGCCGGCAACCCCTGGTTCGCCAACTCGGTTGGCAATGCGACGCAAGTGGTTTCGGTCGTCTCGACCGGCGGGTCCAACGCGAAGATGGACATCTATCAGCGCACCGCCGCCGGCTGGCAGGCCCTCAAGACCGGAATACCCACCCATGTCGGCTCGGCGGGCATGGCGCCGCAGGCCAAGAGCGGGTATCCGGCCACCCCGATGGGGGTGTACAGCCTGGACTCCGCCTTCGGCACCGCGCCGAACCCGGGCGGGGGACTGCCCTACACACAGGTGGGGCCGAATCACTGGTGGAGCGGCGATGACCACAGTCCCACGTTCAACTCCATGCAGGTGTGTCAGAAAGCCCAGTGCCCCTTCAATACTGGGGAAAGCGAGAACCTGCAGATTCCGCAGTACAAACACGCGGTGGTGATGGGCGTCAACAAAAACAAGGTTCCCGGCGGTGGCGCCGCGTTCTTCTTTCACACCACCGACGGCGGTCCTACCGAAGGCTGTGTCGCGATCGACGACGACACGCTCGTGCAGATCATCCGCTGGCTGCGCCCCGGCGCGGTGATCGCGATCGCCAAGTAAGCCCGGTACCCGCGCGAGCAGACGCGAAAGCACCCGCACGCCCGGCGTGTCGGGTGCTTTCGCGTCTGCTCAGCCCTGGAAATCCGCGCGTGCGCGGCCGGGTTTGACGTGGAACTTCAGGTCCGCCACCGACATTGTCGCCTCGTAGGTGCGGTCGTAGCCGGTCGCGCTGATCCGCCAGCCGTCCGGGGTGCGCCGGTACTGGTCGCGGTAGAACGCCGCCCCGATCAGCATGAAGTCGAACTCGGCGACGATCACCCGGTCCTGCAGATACCAGATGCCCGAAGCGGTGTCGCCGGTGACGGTGATCTCGGGGTGCGTCACCCGGTGCTCGGTGACCACACCGGGTCCCATCGCCGAACTCAGGTACTCGACAAGGTCCTTGCGGTTGTCGAAATGCAGCTCCTTGCCAAGCGATGAGCCGTAGGCGCCGACGATGTCCTCGGTCATCGTCTCGGCGAACTCGTCCCAGTGCTTGGTGTCCATGGCCCGCAGGTAGCGGTACTTGACCTGTTTGATCGCTTCGACGTCGGCTACGGGAAACTCGGGAAGGGTCACCCGCTCATTGCAGCACACCGCCTTTGCCGCAGTCTCGTAGGGCTGGCCGGCGACGCGCCCGGGGCCGGTCTGTCAATAGCGCCGGTCATACCTTTTTGGTGACGACACGGCATCGACCGGATACCAATGAGGTTGGGGCCGAGGCACATCCGGGGTGTCCCTGGCTATGGTTAACGCGCTGGCTACCGACCCGCTATCGACGAAGGTATCTGCTCTATGTACGACCCGCTGGGGTTGTCGATCGGGACCATGAACTTGGTTGCGGCGGCTAACGGGAACTCTCCGGTTATCCGTCGCGCCGTGCTCACCCTGTATCCGCACTGCGCCCCGAAACTTGGTGCGTTCGGCGAGTTTTCAGTGCTCGCCGAACCAGGCACGCTGATGAGTGGCTTCGTGGAGCGGATCGGCGATTCCGTCGCGCTGGTCTCTCCGGACGGATCCGCGCACGATCCCGACCTGCTGACGGTCGAGGCGCTGGACGCGATGGTCGTCGCGGCGGGGGCGGACGCGAGTGCCGCCGAGATCGCGATTGCCGTTCCCGCGCACTGGAAGCCGAGCACGGTGCAGGCGTTGCGCAATGCGTTGCGGACGCACGTCGGCTTCGTGCGCAGCGGCATGGCCCCCCGGTTGGTGCCCGACGCCATCGCTGCCCTGACGGCGGTCAACGCCGAAGCCGAGGTTCCCGCCGACGGTGTGGTGGGCCTGCTCGACTTCGGTGCCTCTGGAACGTGCGTGACCTTGCTGGAGCACAAGAGCGACTTCGAACCAATCGGCGCCACAATGCGTTACGAGGATTTCTCGGGCAACCAGATCGACCAGGCGCTGCTGCTGCACGCCATCGACGTCCTGGGCCACAAGGACATCGACCAGACCAGTACCGCCATGCTTTCGCAGCTCGGCGCCCTGCGCGAGCAGTGCCGGGAAGCCAAGGAGCGGTTGTCCACCGACGCGGTCACCGAGTTGGCCGCCGAACTGTCCGGACGCAGCATCGGCATCGAGTTGAGCCGGGAGAAGTTCGAAGATCTGATCTCCGACCGGCTGACCGGTTTCATCTACGCCTTCGACGACATGCTGGCGCGCAACAGCTCCAGCTTCGCCGATCTGGCCGCGGTGGTGACGGTCGGCGGCGGTGCCAGTATTCCGCTGGTCAGCCAGCGCCTTTCGTTCCACACCCGGGTGCCGGTCCTGACCGCCTCGGAACCGGTCACCGCGGCCGCGCGCGGCGCCCTGTTGCTGGCCAAGCGCGGGGGACTGCTCGACCTGCGGACCCGGGTATCCATCGGGGCGATGGCAGCGGCGGCTTCGTCCGCCACCGGCGCCTCCGCTGGCACCAGCCTGCTCGACCTGCCGCCCGGCGATCTGCTGGTAATCGATCAGGACGCGTTGACCGAGCGCGAGCTCGCTTGGTCGCAGACCGAGTTCCCGGAGGTGATGACCCGCTTCGACGGCGACTCGTACAACGAGGACGGCCCGTGCTTCTCGATGCGGCTGAACATCATCGATCCGCCCAAAGAGCCGCCCTGGCGCCGCATTCGGGTATCGCAGGTGCTGATCGGGCTGTGTGCGGCGGTGGCCCTGACGGCGATCGGCGGGGTGGCGATCTCGCTCACGGCTGTCGAGCAGCGACACGTCCCGCACCAGCCCGCGATCGTGCCCAGCGTCGCGCCCCAGCCCAGCGCAAGGCCCCCGAGCCTGCTGCCGACCAGTCCGCCGGCGCTCCCCCCGTTGCCGCCGCCCAGCGAGGTGCCGGCGCCCAACGCCGCGGTGCCCACCAGCGAGCCGCCGCCACCACCGCCACCCACCGTGGAACCGCCGCCGACCATGAGCGTGACGACCACCCGGCCGGCGCCGGTCACCACCACACATCCGCCGGCCCCGTCGAACACCGCGCCACCCGCCACGACGCCGCTAACGACCCCGCCGAGCACCCCGCCCAGCAGCCCCGTGGCGGAGTCGCCGAGCGCGGCGGAGGCACCGCCCAGTACCGAGCCGCCGGTGAAGATGACCACCCAGTGGATACACGTTCCGTTGCTTCCGGTCCCGATCCCGATCCAGGTGCCGCAGAACCAGGTCCCGCCAAACCAGCTCCCACAAAACCAGCTACCGCAAAACCAAATACCGCAAGACCCGGGACCCCAGAACCCCTTCCAAAATCCGGGAGGCTACTAAACCCTCAACCTCGGGTATAGCTGTCGCCTTTGAGCTTCATAGGAATTGCTCTCCACTTCGATGTGCGCGAGTAGGCTTTTAGCTGGCAAACTCATAACAGGCCAGCAGAACGAATCTCGCACATGGCTTGGAGGGGCGATGGACATCGTGCTCGGGGTGGCAATGGAGCCCTCAGCAGTCCGACTGGTGTTGATCGAGGGGGCGGACGCCGACGGTGTTTCCATCGAGGAAGACAGCATTGAGGTCACCGAGACCGCGCAGGTGATCGACGC
The DNA here is from genome assembly GCF_001673635.1 of Mycobacterium asiaticum. Taxonomy (GTDB): domain Bacteria; phylum Actinomycetota; class Actinomycetes; order Mycobacteriales; family Mycobacteriaceae; genus Mycobacterium; species Mycobacterium asiaticum_C. Next base: position 65,956 of record NZ_LZMH01000066.1, on the reverse strand, counting down.
GCTCATCGGCACGCGCGAAGGCGCCGCCGAGAGCGGATACCGGCTCGCGTCGACCGGCGTGACGTGGACGGACGCCGGCGAAGTCGCGCCGTTGCGCGCGGAATTGGCGGCCCGCGAGATCGGCGGCGTCATGCTGGTCTCCCCGCTGCTGGCCGCCGCCGCGTTGGCGCAGACGGTCGGCGCGGCGCTGGAGTACGAGCACATCGCGATGCTGTTCGTCGAGGCCGACAGCGCGACGCTGGCGGTCGTCGACGTCGCCGACGGTTCGATTGTGGACCTGCATCGCCATGTGCTGCGGGATGCGTCGGTGGCCGCCGAGCTGGTGACCATGCTCGCCGGACTGGATGCGCCGGAGTCCCGCGCCCAGGGCGTGTTCGTGGTCGGCTGTGGGGTCGACATCGTGGACCTCAAGCCCGCTCTGGAGGCGGCGACGTCTTTAGTGGTCAGCCTCCCCGAGGAGCCGGACATGGCGCTGGCCCGCGGGGCTGCGCTGGCCTCGGCGAACGCCCCGCTGTTCTCCTCGTCGACCTCCGCTTTGGCCTATGCGCTGGATCCCGGCACCGGCGAAGTGAACCCGCACGCGCTCACGCCGCACTACCTGGACGTCTGCGCCGTCGCGGGCGTCGGCGAGGGCGCCCTGGCCTACAGCGCCTTGGGCGACGAATTGACCGCCGAGGCCGAACCGCACGACGCCGAATCACGGCGCAAGCCGTTGACCCTGGTCAGCGCCGCCATAGCGGGGGTCGCCGCGGTCGCCGCCGGCATGCTGATGGTTTCCCTGGCCTCTCACGTACGGCCGACGGCCGCGCAGGAGGCCAGCGCACGGGGCGGTGCGCAGACACCCGCGCTGCAGGCACCGGCCACCGAACTGCCGGCGCAGGTGCTGCTACCGGCCCCGAGCTCGGCGCCGGCCGCGCCCCCACCAGCCGAGGCGCCCGCCCCGGCTCCGAGCGCGCCGCCGCCGGTCGTGCAGCCGCCGATCGTGCAGCAGCCCGTCCAGCAGCAGCCGCCCGTGCAGCAGCCGCCGCCGGTGGTGCAGCAGGCTCCGCAGACGGTCACCAAACCGGCGCAGGCGCCCGCGTACCTGGCGCCGCAGCAGCCCCGCCGGGCACCGACGCGTCAGGCACCCCCGCCCGTGCAGGCCCCGGTGCAGCAGGCCCCCCAACCGGCCGCGCCGCCGCCCGCCGCGCCGGCACCCGCCGCCCCGGCCCCGGCCGCTCCGCCGACACCGATCATGACGGCGTACCTGCACCTGCCGTTCTTCACCATCCCGATCCCGATCAACCCGCCGCCGCCGCCTCCGCCGCCCGCGCCCTAGGCCGCACGTGGCGGATCCGGTCGCTGAAGCGCAAACTGGCAGTAACGGTTATCAGTGGCTAGGAGGTCGCGTGAGCGACAAAGGCGGATTCGGGTTCGACCCCGACGAGTTCGATCGGGTGATCAGAGAGGGAACCGAGGGCCTGCGCGACGCTTTCGAGCGCATCGGCAGGTTCGTCGGCGGCCCTGGCACCAAGACAGGGTGGTCGGCGATCTTCGAGGACCTGTCCCGGCGCAGCCGTCCGGAGCCGGAGACAACCGGCGAGGCCGGTGACGGCGTGTGGGCCATCTACACGGTCGACGACGACGGCGCCGCCCGCGTCGAGCAGGTGTACGCCACCGAGCTCGATGCCCTGCGCGCCAACAAGAACAACACCGACCCCAAACGCAAGGTCCGGTTCCTGCCATACGGCATCGCTGTCAGCGTCCTCGACGATCCTGCGGAGGACACGGCGTAATCGGCCAATGCGGCCTATTCTCTGCAGATTGTGGCCGCAACCTCCGCCGTTTGCCCTACCTGCGGCTCCGAGCCGCGCGCGGGTGCCCGGTTTTGTGATGCGTGCGGCTCGCCGCTGACGGTCGTCGTCAAACCGGCCGAATACAAGCAGGTGACGGTCTTGTTCGCCGACGTTGTCCGATCTATGGACATCGCGGCGGCACTGGGCGCCGAGCGGCTGCGCGAGGTGATGACCGAGCTGGTGGACCGGTCGTCCGCCGTGGTGCAGCGCTATGCGGGCACCGTGGACAAATTCACCGGGGACGGCATCATGGCGCTGTTCGGTGCCCCGGTCGCTCTGGAAGACCACGCGTTCCGGGCCTGTCTGGCGGCCATGGACATCCAGCAGGTGGTGCGCGGCCTGGCCGCGGAGGTTCGCGAACGCGACGGCATCGACCTGCGGCTGCGGATCGGCCTGAACTCGGGGCAGGTGATCACCGGCGAAGTCGGCGCCACGCACCTCGGCTACACCGCGGTCGGCGCACATGTGGGCATGGCCCAACGAATGGAATCGGCGGCGCCACCCGGCGGGGTGATGCTCACCGAATCCACCGCACGGCTGGTCGAAGACCGGGTGGTGCTCGCCGACCGGGAGATCGTCCACATCAAGGGTGTCGCCACCGGCGTGCCCGCGCGTCAATTGCTGGCCGCCGACCTCGAGTACCGGCGCAAGGTCCGGTACCAGTCCCGCTTGGTTGGACGCGAAACCGAGAAGAACATCATCGCCGAGCTGTTGGATCGGTCGCTGGGTGGTCAGGGCGCGATCATCACGGTGACCGGGCGACCGGGCGTAGGCAAGACCAGATTGGTCCGCGAGTCGGTCGTGACAGCGGCCGGCCGGGGGTTCGAGGTATTCACCACACACTGTCAATCACACACCAAAGACATTCCGTTCCATGCCATCTCACGGTTGTTGCGCGCTGTGTTCAGCGTGCGTGACGTCGGCGCGGAAGCGGCCCGGGCGCGGGTCCACGGCAAAATCCCCGAGGCCAGCGACGACGATCGGGTGTTGCTCGACGACCTGCTCGGTATCCGGGAGGACGGCATCCCGTTGCCCGACATCAGCCCGGACGCCCAGCGCCGTCGGCTGGGCGAGCTGATCAGGACAATGGCGGCGCGACGGGTGGAACCGGTCGTCTACGTCGTCGAGGACGCGCACTGGATCGACAGCGTCAGCGAATCGATGCTTGCCGAATTCGCGGCGATGGTGCCCCGCATGCGGGCGGTGCTGCTCGTCGCCTACCGGCCGGAGTATTCGGGTGCCCTGTCCAAGCTCCCCGGCTCCTGCCCGTTGGACATTGCGCCACTAGATGATTCGCAGAGCGCCGCGCTGATCAGGGGTCTGTTGGGTGACGATCCCTCGGTCCGGCGGTTGTTGGACGTCATCGCCGACCGGGCGGCGGGCATCCCGTTCGCCGCCGAAGAGATCGTTCGGGACCTGGCCGAGCGGGGCGAGCTGGAGGGCGCTCCCGGCGCCTACGTATGCCGTCGTGAGGTGAGCGACATCCACGTTCCCGCCAGCCTGCAAGCGATCATCGGCGCCCGCATCGACCGGCTTCCGGTGACGGCGAAACGTACCCTGAACGCCGCGGCGGTGATTGGTGCGCAATTTGACTCGGAGCTGCTGCAGAACCTGCTGGATTCGATCGACATTGCGCCGTTGATCGAGGCCTATCTCGTCGAACAGATCGGATACACGCCGCGGGCAACCTATGCCTTCAGCCACCCCTTGATTCACGCGGTGGCATACGAGTCGCAACTGAAATCCGGGCGCTCCGAGCTGCACCGGCGCGTCGCCGCGGTGATGCAGCGGACCCGCGGTGGATTCACCGGTCAGGAGGCCGCTATCGTCGCCGTCCAGTACGCGGCGGCCGGTGACCTGCAGGACGCGTACGACTGGCACATGCAGGCGGCGACCTGGTACGGCGCCCGCGACATCCGGGCCGCCCGGGAGAGCTGGCAACAGGCGGTCACCGTCGCCGACCAGATTTCCGGTGCCGGGCAGGACGTGCTGGCCATGCGAATCGCACCGCGAGCCTTGCTGTGCGGCAGCGCTTTTCAGGTTGGCGGAACCCCTTCAGAGACCGGCTTCGCGGAACTGCGTGAGCTCACCACCGCCGCCGGTGACAAGCGATCACTTGCCCTGGGTATGGCCGGCCACCTCACCACGCTGGTTTTCAACTCCCACCACTTCAAGGCCGCCGACATGGCCTCCGAGTTCGCCACGCTGGTCGAGTCAATCGGTGATCCGGCGATGACGGTCGGGTTGTTTTACGCTGCGGCACAGGCTAAGTGGGAAGCCGGCCACGCAACGGAAGCCCTGACCTTGGCCCAGCGGGTCATCGACCTCGCCGACGGTAACCCCACCATGGGCGACTTCATCATCGGTTCCCCGCTGGCCTGGGCACTCACCGTGCGCGGAGCCGCCGGCATGTTCCTGGGGCGTCCGGGCTGGCGCAATGACCTCGAGGAGGGCATCTCGCTGGCCAAGAATGTCGACAAAGCAGCCAAACCCTTTGTTCAACTGTACAAATACCAGGCCGGTCTGCAGAACGGAGCCGTGCTGCTCAGTTCGCACGACGTGGCGCACACCGAAGCGGCGCTGGAAATCGCGCAGAGCTCCGGCAACAACGTCGCACTCACCTATGCGCTGTTGAACCGGGCAATGACATTGCTGCACACCGACTCCGGCCCGGACGGGCTGAACTGTCTCAACGAGGCGCGCCAGATGCTGGTGGACCAGCAGCTCACCACGACGCTGCAAAGGACATCGGACATTGAAATGGCGCGCCAGCGCGCCGGATCGGGCGACCTCGACGGCGCGATCGCCTTGGCCGCCTCGGTGCTGAACCAGCAATTCGACTGCGGCGAAATGATTTTCCGGGGACCGGCGACGACGGTGCTGGTCGAGGCCCTGCTGGCGCGCGGCGGCAATACCGATCTCGACGCTGCGCAGCGCGCCGTCGACCGGCTGGCGGACGTGCCTACCGACCCGGGGTTCGTGCCACACGAACTTGCCGTGCTGCGCCTGGGGGCACTGCTGGCACGGGCGCGCGGCGACGAGGCCGGCTACCGGGAGTCGGTGCGGCGGTTCGGCGTCCGGGCGCGCCGGGCCGGTTTCGAGGGCTGTGTGGCGCAGGCCGAAGCGATGGCCTGAGCCGTCCTAGCCCCTAGCCCTAGCCCTAGCCCTGCTCGACGACGTTGCCGTTGCCGAGCTTGGAGATCTTCGGCGAGCCGGTGTGGTAGGTGACCTTGTTGTTCAGGCCGCTGGCCTCGATCTCGTCGGCCGAATCGACGGTGATGACATTCTGCAGCCCCGACACGGTGACGTTCGCGCAGTGGCCGGTGAGTACCACCGTGTTGGAGATCCCGCTGACGGTGACGCTGATCCCGCCGTCGCAGGCCAGCGTCCTGCTTTCGTTGATGCCCGAGACGATCACCGGCTGCGCCGCGGGCGCGGTGACCGACGGCGACGGCGACGAGCTGGGCACATGGGTCTTGACGGTAGACGGTGCGCGGCCGCTCGGCGTCGGCAACGCCGACGTGGTCTCGGTGGGTGACTCGACCACCAGGTCGCCGTGGGAGAACTGGCGGGCCGCGTAGGCGGCGATGCCGCCGACCAGCAGCAGCACGCTGAGCACGCCGACTCCGGCCAGAATCCAGAACCAGCGCATGCCCGAAGAAGACCGGGGTGTGGCGCCGGGGTAGGGGCTCTCGTAACCGTAGGACGGCGGCGCCAGATTCGGCGACATCGGTGGCGGGGTCATGCCCGACCCCGCCGGCGGCGGCACCGGGCCGGGCGGGGGTGGCGGGTAGTTGTAATTGGCGCCCTGCCCCAATTCGCTTGCGTGCGCCTGGTTGGACAGCGGCTGCTCCAGCTCCCGAATGCGGGCTTCCGGGTCGTCCTCGGGGTTCATGGTGGAATGCTCCCACATGGGTGAGCCGGGCGAATAGGCTCTGCACGTGCCTGAGTTGCCGAATCGCCAGATCCTGTTGCGCCGCCGTCCCTCCGGGCTCGTTCAGCCCGACGACACCGAGCTGGTCACCCGGCCGGCACCCGAACCCGCCCACGGAGAGGCGTTGCTGCGCACCACCTACGTTGGCCTCGATGCCGCCGTTCGGACCTGGCTGGACGACCAGCCCAGCTACCTGCCGCCGGTGCAGCTGGGTGAGGTCATCCGGGCCGCCGGAATCGGCCAGGTGGTCGAATCACGCTGTGACGCCTACGCGGTCGGCGACATCGTCACCACGCTGACCGGTTTCCAGGAGTACGTGATCATCCGCGACGACATATTCAGCACGCCCATCCCGGGCGAGACCGACCAGTTGGCGATCATGTCGGTGTATGGGCCCACCGGCGCCACCGCCTATTTCGGGATGACCGACATCGGCCGGCCCCAGCCGGGCGAGACGGTGGTGGTCTCGGCGGCGGCGGGCGCCACCGGGTCGGTGGCCGGCCAGATCGCCAAGGTCGCCGGGGCCCGGGTGGTCGGGATCGCCGGCGGTCCGGAGAAATGCCGGGCGGTGGTCGAAGACTTCGGGTTCGATGCGTGCATCGACTACAAGAACGAAGACGTGGCGGCCGGCCTCAGACAGCACTGCCCCAAGCGCGTCGACGTCTACTTCGACAATGTCGGCGGGCCGATCCTCGACGCCGTCTTGGGCAGGCTGGCGCCGAAGGCGCGGGTCGTGCTGTGCGGCGTCATCTCCAGCTACCTCACCGGCGAGCACCCGGGACCGTCGAACTACGTCAACCTGTTGTCCAAAACCGCGAGCATGCAAGGATTCAACGCGCTCGACCAGTGGGGCCGCTTCGACGAGGCGTTCGCCAACCTGCGCCAGTGGGAAGCCGAGGGCCGGCTGCGGCATCGGCAGACGATCTACGACGGGATCGAGTCGTGCGTCGATGCCCTCAACGGCTTGTTCACCGGGGCCAACATCGGCAAGACCTTGGTGAAGGTCAGCGACGCGACCTGAAAGCGTCGCGCCGCACCGTATCTCATGGAGCTACCGCGATGGACTTGGCGTCCAGGTAGCCGTCGATGCCCTCGGGGCCCAGCTCGCGACCGTAACCGCTGGCCTTGACACCACCGAACGGCGCGAACGGGTCCATGGTGTAGCCCTGGTTGATCCCGAGCGTGCCGGTGCGCACCCGCGCCGCGATCCGCAGTGCCCGGTCGGTGTCGGCGGACCACACGGACCCGGCCAGGCCGTAGTCGCTGTCGTTGGCGATCGCCACCGCCTCGTCCTCGTCCCGGTAGGGGATCACGGTCAGCACGGGGCCGAAGATCTCCTCGCGCGCGATCGTCATGTTGTTGTCGGCGTCGGCGAACAAGGTGGGCCGGACGTACCAGCCGCGGTCGAGACCGTCGGGCAGTTCGGTGCCGCCGAGCACCCGCCGGGCGCCGTCGCGCTCACCGATCCGGATGTAGTCCAGGACGCGCTGCTGCTGGCGGTGCGAGACCAGCGGACCCATCTGGGTGCCGGGGTCGGTCGGATCCCCGACCCGGATGGCGCTCATCTCGGCGGCCAGCGCGTCGGTGTACTCGTCGTGGCGACGCTGCGGCACCAGCAGGCGGGTCAGGGCGTTGCAGATCTGTCCGCTGTTGGACAGGCTGGCCGATCGCACCCCGGCGGCGACCTGCTGCGGTTCGGTGTCGTCGAGGATGATCGCGGCCGATTTTCCGCCCAGCTCCAGACCGACCCGGGTGAGGTTGGCGGCGCACGCCGCGGCGACGGCCCGGCCCGCGGCACTCGACCCGGTGAAGGAGACCTTGTCCACCCCGGGATGTCCGACCAGCAGTTCACCGACGGCGCGGTCCCCGGGCAACACGGTCACCACACCCGGCGGGAGATCCACCTGGTCCAGCAGCTCCGCCAACAGCAGGGCGTCCAAGGGGGATTCGGGCGCGGGCTTGATCAGCACGGTGCAACCGGCCAGCAGCGCGGGAACCAGCTTGCCGGCGATGAGGAACTGCGGCATGTTCCACGGCACGATCGCGGCGACCACGCCGACCGGTTCCTTGCGGATCTGCACGTCCGCCCCGAAGAAGCCGGGCCTCGTCTCCTGCCAGGGGTGCCGTTCGGCCAGATCGCAGAAGGCACGCATCATCATTGCGGGCAGGCCCACCTGCGCACGCTTGGCGAAGGTGATCGGTGCGCCGATCTCGGTGGTGATGGTGTCGGCCATCTGCTTGCGGTGCTGGTCGTAGACGTCGGCCAGGCGGCGGACCGCCGCGATGCGCTCGGCCGGTTCGGTGCGGCCCCAGGGCCCGGTTTCCAGTGCGGCACGCGCGGCGTCGACGGCCGCGTCCACATCGTCCGGGCTTGCGGCCGTGACTTCGGCGACCGGTTGCTCGGTGTGCGGCGAAACGACTTCGAAAACTTGCCCCGTCAGGCTTTGCGCCATCCCGGCCTCCGATCGGCAATCTCAACTACTTGTGATTAGGTTTTCGAGCATATACCGTCGGCTGCGACGGGACTGGACAGGAGCGAGCATGGCGCGATTCCCCAAGCCGGCTGAGGGTAGCTGGACGCAGCATTACCCCGAACTGGGCACCGGTCCGGTGTCCTACGAGGACTCGATCAGCCCCGAGATCTACCAGCTCGAGCGCGAAGCCATCTTCAAGCGGGCCTGGCTCAACGTGGCACGGATCGAACAGCTACCCCGCAAGGGCAGTTACCTGACCCGCGAGCTCAAGGTGGTCAACACCTCGATCATCCTGGTGCGCAACGGATCCGGGGAGATCAACGCGTTCCACAATGTGTGCCGGCATCGCGGCAACAAACTGGTGTGGAACGACATGCCCCTTGAAGAGGCCAGCGGAGTGTGCCGGCAGTTCACCTGCAAGTACCACGCCTGGCGTTATGACCTGGACGGCAACCTGACTTTCGTGCAGCAGGAAGAGGAATTCTTCGATCTCGACAAGAGCCGCTACGGCCTGGTCCCGGTGCACTGCGAGGTTTGGGAAGGTTTTGTCTTCGTCAACTTCGCCAAGCAGCCCGAACAATCGCTACGGGAATTCCTCGGGCCGATGATCACCGACCTGGAGGGCTATCCATTCGACAGGATGACCTCGCGCTGGCACTACCGCTCCGAGGTGAAGGCGAACTGGAAGCTCTACATGGATGCGTTCCAGGAGTTTTATCACGCGCCGGTGTTGCATGCGAACCAGTCGCCGACCGCCTATTCCAAGGCGGCCGCCGAGGCCGGGTTCGAGGCGCCACACTATCGCCTCGACGGGCCGCACCGACTGGTCAGCACCTCGGGTGTGCGGGCCTGGGAAATGGCGGCCGAGATGCGCAAGCCGATCGAGGACATCTGCCAGAGCGGACTGTTCGGGCCGTGGGACAAACCGGATCTGGGACCGATGCCCGAGGGGCTCAACCCGGCGAAATGCGATCCCTGGGGCCTGGATTCGTTCCAGCTGTTCCCCAACTTCGTCCTGCTGTTCTGGGGCCAGGGCTGGTATCTGACCTACCACTACTGGCCGACGTCGTATAACACCCACCTGTTCGAGGGCACGCTGTACTTCCCGCAACCGCGCACCCCGCGGGAGCGGGTGGCCCAGGAGCTGGCCGCCGTGTCGTTCAAGGAATACGGGCTGCAGGACGCCAACACCCTGGAGGCCACCCAGTCCATGATCGAATCCCAGGTGCTCGACCAATTCCTGCTCTGCGACCAGGAGATCCTGATTCGTCACCTGCACAAGGAGACCGCGGCTTGGATCGAGGACTACCGGCAGCGCACCGGGGCAGGAGTGTGATGACCGTGCTGCCAACCGAATTCGCCGATCTGGAACCATTCTCGGACTGGTGCCTGCCGACCGAGCCGCAGCGCTACGCCAAACGGCTGTCGAGTTCGATGGCCGAGATGAAGGCGTTCTACGACGCGATCACCCCACGCGCCGAGGAAGCACTTGCCTACTGCGACAAGTTCGCGCTGGACGACCTGCCCGAAGACGTCCTGAACCTCATGCATCTGCTGTATTCGATGATCATGGTGTCGTTTCCGATGGAGTGCTGGAAGCAGCCCCGGGTGCCCGACTCTGGCGCGGCCACCCTGGACTGTGTGTCCGAGCCGGTTCCGTGACCACGACCATCCTGCGTGCGGCCCGGTGGGCCGACGTGGTTGCGGGCGAGGTTCATTCGCCGGCGGTGGTGGTGGTCGAAGACGAACGCATCACCGCCGTCAATCCCGAACAGGCGCAGCCGGATTCGGCGACGGTCGTCGACCTCGGCGACGTCACGTTGCTTCCCGGGCTGATGGATATGGAGCTCAACCTGTTCATCGGCGGGCCGGGCGGGCCGGAAGGGCTGCCGGCGCCGATGCACGGCGTGCAGGACGATCCCGCGTACCGCACACTGCGGGCCGCGGTCAATGCGCGCACCACCCTGGACGCCGGCTTCACCACGGTGCGCAACCTGGGGCTGATGGTCAAGACCGGTGGCTATCTGCTCGATGTCGCGCTGCAGCGCGCCGTGGACCAGGGTTGGCACGTCGGGCCCCGCATCTATCCGGCTGGCCATGCCGTAACCCCGTACGGCGGGCACCTGGACCCGACGGTGTTTCAGCGGTTGGCGCCCGGGATCATGCCGTTGTCGGTCGCCGAGGGGATCGCCAACGGCGTGCCCGACGTTATCGCCTGTGTTCGCTACCAGATTCGCCACGGCGCCAAGCTGATCAAGGTGTCGGCCTCGGGCGGGGTCATGTCGCACAGCACCGCACCCGGCTCCCAGCAGTACTCCGATGCGGAGTTCGCCGCGATCGCCGACGAAGCGCACCGCGCCGGGGTGCGGGTGGCCGCGCACGCCGTCGGTGACACCGCGATCCAGGCCTGCATCCGAGCCGGCATCGATTGCATCGAACACGGTTTTCTCGCCAGTGACGACACCATCCAGATGATGGCCGATCACGGCACGTTCCTGGTCTCGACCACGTACCTGACCGAGGCGATGGCGATCGACCGGATCGCGCCGGAACTGCGCAAAAAGGCCGAAGAGGTCTTCCCCCGGGCAAAAGCCATGCTGCCCAAGGCGATTGCGGCGGGCGTACGCATCGCGTGTGGCACCGACGCACCGGCGATCCCGCACGGCCAGAACGCCCGCGAGCTGCTGGCCCTGGTCGACCGCGGCATGACCCCGATGCAGGCGATCCGGGCCGCCACCGTGGTGGCCGCCGAACTGATCGACGCCGACGACGAGTTGGGCCGGCTGGCCCCCGGCTACCTGGCCGACATCATCGCCGTACCGGGCGATCCATCCCGAGACATCGGCACCACCCTCGAGGTGGCCTTTGTCATGAAGAACGGGCGAATCCATAAGATTCCGGCGGGCGTCGGCTGATGGCAGGAGCCGACATCGAACTCACCGACAACATCCTGTGGCTGCTCAAGCAGGCCTTCTACTACTCGCTGACGACGATCAACGAGGCCATGAGCACGCACGGGGTCAGTACCGCTCAAATCGGCGTGCTCCGGCAGCTGGCCAACGAACCCGGGCTGTCCGGTGCCGAACTGGCCCGCCGGTTGCTGATCAGCCCGCAAGGTGTTCAGCTCGCGCTGACGTCGCTGGAGCGACGAGGCCTCGTCAAGAGAAAGAAGAACCCGGCGCACGGCCGCATCCTGCAGGCCTACCTCACCGAGGAAGGGCGCAAGGTCGCTGCGACCGTGGTCAGCGACGCGGTGGAAGCCCACGAGCGGGTCTTTGGCGTACTCAGCCCCGCGGAGCAGGAGACGCTGCGCGAGTTGCTGGGCCGCGTGGTGGAGAAGGGCACCGGCCACCAACTCTTCGCCGATCACGTCGAGGAACGGGATATTCTCTAGTACTTGATAATCGTCACAAGTACTTGATACTCTCGGGACGATGTCAGAATCGCCGGCTTTGTCATGTGTGGACGCCGCACAGGTCACCATCGACCTGGACGGGCGCACCACCGCGGTGTCCTACTCGCAGGGTGACACCCTGCTGCAGACTGCGCGGATGGCGGGGCTCTCGCCGCCGTCGTCCTGCGAAGTAGGTTCCTGCGGAACGTGTATGGCGCGATTGACCGAGGGTGGCGCGCGGATGCTGAACAACGACGCCCTCGAGGCGGACGAGGTGGCCGAGGGCTGGGTCCTGACCTGTCAGGCACTGCCTACCACCCCGACGGTGCGGGTGGTTTACGAGTGAGCAGGGTGGCCCGCAGGGTGGCGGTGGTAACCGGGGGCGCCTCGGGCATCGGTGAAGCCACCTGCCACGAGCTGGGCCGGCGCGGTCACCGGGTCGCCGTGCTCGATATCAACGAGGATGCGGCGCAACGGGTTACCGATGACCTGCGAGCAGACGGGATCACCGCGACCGGCGTCGGTGCGGACGTCACCGATCGGGTGGCCGTCGAGCAGGCATTCGCCAAGATCCGCACCGAACTCGGACCTGTCTCAGTCCTGGTGACAAGCGCCGGGCTCTTCGGTTTCGCGCCGTTTCTGGAGATCACGACGCAGGACTGGGCCCGAATCGTCGACGTCAACCTCACCGGTACGTTCCATTGCTGCCAGGTCGCGCTGCCGGACATGCTGGCCGCCAATTGGGGCCGGATTGTGTTGATCTCGTCGTCCAGCGCGCAACGGGGGTCACCGTTCGCCGCGCACTATGCCGCGGCCAAGGGCGCGGTGCTGACCCTGACCAAGTCGCTGGGCCGCGAGTACGCCGCCCGGGGCATCACCGTCAACACCATTCCGCCCTCGGGCATCGAGACACCCATGCAGCACCAGTCGCAAGCGGCCGGTTACCTGCCGCCCAACGAACAGATCGCGAGCAATATCCCGGTCGGCTACCTCGGCACCGGTGCCGACATCGCCGCGGCGGTCGGATTTCTGTGTTCGGACGAGGCCCGATTCATCACCGGTCAGGTCATCGGGGTCAACGGCGGATCGGTGCTATGAGTGTTGAGACAAGGAGGCGAGGATGACGCGATCGGGCAGGCCCGCCGAGGGGTCGTGGACTGAGCATTACCCGGAACTGGGTACCGGTCCAATCTCGTTTCGGGACTCCACGTCCGAGGAATTCTACGAGCTGGAGCGCGAAGCCGTCTTCAAGCGCGCCTGGCTCAACGTCGCGCGGGTGGAGGAATTGCCCCGCGCCGGTAGTTATCTCACCAAGGAGATCGAGGTCGCTCGCAGCTCGGTGCTTCTGGTCAAGGGCCGCGACGAGCGTATCCGCGCGTTCTACAACGTATGCCGGCACCGCGGAAACAAGCTGGTGTGGAACGACTTTCCCGGCGACGAGACCCGCGGCACCTGCCGGCAGTTCACCTGCAAGTACCACGGCTGGCGCTATGGTCTGGACGGTGCGCTGACCTTCGTGCAGCAGCAGTCGGAGTTCTTCGACCTGAATCCGGCCGAGTACGGGCTGCGGGCGGTGCACTGCGACGTCTGGAACGGCTTTGTCTTCATCAACTTCGATGACGAACCACGCCAGAGTCTGCGGGAGTTCTTGGGGCCGATGATCACCGGCCTGGACGGCTATCCGTTCGACAAGCTGACCGAACGCTACGAGTGGGTGGCCCAGAACAACAGCAACTGGAAGATCTTCGCCGACGCGTTCCAGGAGTACTACCACGTCCCGTCGCTGCACCCGCAGCAGGTGCCCGCGGCGGTGCGCGACCCCAACGCCGGATTCACCTGCGGCCACTTCCAACTCGACGGGCCGCACCGGATGGTCTCGACAGCGGGACGGCGGCGCTGGCTACTGCCCGAGGAGTACATGTACCCGATCGAGCGGGCCACCCGCAGCGGGCTGGTGGGCCCGTGGCGCACCCCCGATATCGGCGAGCTGCCGGCCGGGCTCAACCCGGGCGGGATCGAACCGTGGGGGATCAGCAACTTCCAGATCTTCCCCAACATCGAAATCCTCGTCTACGGCGGCTGGTACCTGCTCTACCGCTACTGGCCAACATCGCACAACACCCACCGCTTCGAGGCCTACACCTACTTCCACCCCGCCCGCAGCGTGCGCGAGCGCATCGAGCACGAGGTCGCCGCGGTGGTGCTCAAGGAGTTCGCGCTGCAGGACGCCGGAATGCTCGGCGGGACCCAGGCCGCGCTGGAATACGGCATCGTCGACGACTTCCCGCTCAACGACCAGGAGATCCTGGTACGGCACCTGCACAAGGTGGTGGTCGACTGGGTCGAGGCGTACCGCCGCGAGAAGACGCCGGCGGGGGTCTGAGATGGCCGGCAACATGCTGCCCAGCGCGTTCGCAGAGCTGGAGAAGTACGCTCAAACTTGGTGTCTGGCAACGGAATCCGAACGCTGGAACGCCCGGGTGAACAGCACCATGCCGCAGTTGCGGGAGTTTTACGACGCCTTCTTTCCGCGCCTGGAGGAGGCCATCGAGTACTGCGACAAGTTTGCGCTCGACGGGTTGCCCGACGACGCGCTCAACCTGCTGCACCTGATCTATTCGCTGATCATGGTCGCCATGGCGGTGGAAGTCATGCATCAGCCGGTGCCGGTGGATGCCGCGGACGCCGTGATGGTCCGCACCGGTGAGCCGGTGCCCTGAACCCGCTGCGGCAGCTGTCTATAGAAAGGTTCGGCCATGAGTGTGCTCACCATCAACCAGCTCACCGAGTCGGTCGGTGCGGAGGTCTGCGGACTCGATCTCGCCGACGCGGCATCCGACGACTCGATCGGTGCGGCCATCCTCGACGCGCTGGAGGCCAATGGGGTGCTGGTCTTTCGGGGCCTGCAACTTGATCCCGAGGCGCAGGTCGCCTTTTGCCGGCGGCTCGGTGACATCGACCATTCGTCCGACGGGCATCACCCGGTGGCCGGCATCTACCCGATCACGCTGAATCCGGCGAAGAACTCGTCGGCGGCCTACTTGAAGGCCACGTTCGATTGGCACATCGACGGGTGCACGCCGCTCGGCGAGGAATACCCGCAGAAGGCCACCGTCCTGTCCGCCGTGCAGGTCGCCGAGTGGGGCGGGGAAACCGAATTCGCCAATTCCTACGCCGCATATGAGGCGCTCACGCCCGCGGAGCAGGAGCGCTTCGGGTCGCTGCGCGTGGTGCATTCGCTGGAAGCCTCCCAGCGGCGGGTGACCCCGGACCCGACGCCGGAGCAGTTGGCGCGCTGGCGATCCCGGCGCACCCATGAGCATCCGCTGGTGTGGACGCACCGCAGCGGCCGCAAATCGCTGGTGCTGGGCGCCTCGGCCGATTACGTCGTGGGCATGGACCCGGATGAAGGACGCGCGCTGCTGGCCGAGTTGCTCGACCGCGCCACCACCCCCGACCGGGTCTACAGTCACGCCTGGACGGTCGGGGACACCGTCATCTGGGACAACCGCGGGGTGCTGCACCGCGCGGCGCCGTATGACCCGAACTCGCGGCGGGAGATGCTGCGCACCACCGTATTGGGCGACGAACCCATCCAATAGCTTTTGCTATCGTCCCTTGCCATGTCACAGATGGACCGTCGCCGCATGCTGATGATGGCGGGATTCGGCGCGCTGGCGGCCGCCATTCCGGCCCCGGTGGCCGGGGCCGAGCCGGGCCCGGCGCCCGTGCCGGCCGCTCCCTCCGCCGGCACCACCGGGGCGTTCATCTGGCACGACGAGTTCGATGGGCCGGCCGGCTCGGCGCCCGACCCGTCGAAATGGGCGGTGTCGAATTTCCGGACGCCGATCAGGAACCCGGTCGGCTTCGACCAGCCGCAGTTTTGGGGCCAATACCGTGACAACCGCCAGAACGTCTTCCTGGACGGCAAATCCAACCTGGTGCTGCGCGCCACGAAGGACGGCGGCGGTTACTTCGGCGGCTTGGTGCACGGACTGTGGCGGGGCGGCGTGGGGACCACCTGGGAAGCGCGCATCAAGATGAACTGTCTCGCCCCCGGCATGTGGCCGGCCTGGTGGTTGTCGAACGACGATCCCGGCCGCAGCGGGGAGATCGACCTGATCGAGTGGTACGGGAACGGCACCTGGCCGTCGGGAACCACGGTGCACGCCAACCCGGACGGTACGGCGTTCGAGACCTTCCCGATCGGCGTCGACGCCGGCTGGCACAACTGGCGGGTCCGCTGGGACGCCACCGGCATGTACTTCTGGCTCGACTATGCCGACGGTGCCGCCCCGTACTTCTCCGTGCCGGCCACCGGCATCGAGGACCTGAACGAACCGATCCGCGAGTGGCCGTTCAACGATCCCGATTACACGGTGTTCCCGGTGCTGAACCTGGCCGTCGGAGGCTCCGGCGGGGGCGATCCCGCTGCCGGTTCGTACCCGCAGGAAATGCTGGTCGACTGGGTGCGAGTCTTCTGATTTTGATGCTGAGGCGAGTATCACCGCGTGTGCAAGGTGCGATCGGCCCCCGGCGCATGGTTCTATAAGACCGTTTGTGAAAGCACCCAGGGGGATGGCGCGAGTCGGAGAACCTGGCCGGGACAGGCCCCGATGGACCTCGAAGGGGCCTCGAACGGGAAATAAAGAACGGGTGGTACCTGAATGGATCGTCGGAGCATGTTGTTGACGACAGGCCTGGGCATGCTGGCCGCCGCGGCATCGATCCCGATCCCGGAGGCCCAGGCGCACCCGGCGCCGCCCCAGGCGCCGTCGGCCGGCCCGTCCGGGCCCTACCTCTTCGCCGATGAATTCGACGGACCGGCCGGGTCCGGTCCGGACCCGGCCAAATGGACCGTGCAGACCTGGCAGGATGACGTCTTCCCGCCGGTCGACGGGATCTACCGCAACGACCCAAGCAATGTCTTCCAGGACGGCAACTCCAATCTGGTGCTGCGCGCAACCAAAGATTTCAATGGCGCCTACTACAGCGGCAAACTGCGTGGCAATTGGCGCGGCATGATCGGCACCACCTGGGAATCGCGGATCAAGCTCGACTGCCTGAGCCCCGGGTTGTGGCCGTCGTTCTGGGCGGTCAACGAGGATCCATTGCCGGACGGTGAGGTCGACGTCTTCGAGTGGTACGGCAACGGCGACTGGGCCCCCGGCACCACGGTCCACGCGGCATCCAACGGCAAGACCTGGGAGGGCAAGTCGATCCCCGGTCTGGTGGACGGCAACTGGCACACCTGGCAGATGCGCTGGGACGTTGACGGTTTCAAGTTCTCGCGGGACGGCGCGCAGTACTTCGCCGTGCCGCCCAAGCCGATCCACGTGCACGGCGGCGCGCCCGACGATTTCCGGTGGCCTTTCAACAACCCCGGCTACTGGATGTCACCGATGTACACCCTCGCCGTCGGCGGCGTGGGCGCCGGCGATCCGGCCGGGGGCAACTTCCCGGCTTCGATGCTGATCGACTACATCCGCGTCTGGTAGCCGTCCTACCGGACGGCTTGAATGACCTGGACCAGGTTGAACTGCCAGCGCTCCACCAGGCGGAACCCCAGGTCGTGCGGCACCGCGAACGCCGGCGTCGCTCCGTAGAGCGGTCCCGGCGGCAGCGCTGAGCCCCGCTCGTGCGCGGGTACCGCCGCGTCGGCCTGGGTGATGATCCAGACGACCTTGCAATGACTCAGCGGCGCGGCGACGACCTCGGGGATCAGGTTGGTGTCGAACACGTCGTGGGTCTCGGTGGCCCGCTTCCACAGGGTCAGGTCGTTCAGTTTGCGGTAGACGTCGGGGCGGGCGGCCAGCAACGGCCGCATCGGCGCGGGCATGAAGGTCACCGTGTCGTTGACGAGCAGGCAGTCACCCGGCGCCGCCCGCGCCGAGATCAGGTCGGCGACCTGGCTGTAGTCCATCCCGTACTTAGCGTACGGGTTGCGTTGTGTCCGAAGATAATTCGGGATAGCGGCGATCGTCAGGAGCAGCACCAGGGCCACCGCCACCCAGGGTTTGGCGGCCACCGCGCCGACGCAGACCGCCAGTGCGATCGCCATCGCCGGGGCGGTGAAGGTCAGGTAGCGGGGCGTATAGATCGGATGTGCCAGCACCGACCCCAGGATGATCAGCGCGGTCGGTATCACCAGCCAGGCGATCGACAGGGTCAGCAACTGACGATCGGCCAGGGTGAAAGGCCGCGATGAGCGCACCCAGCACACGACGGCCGCGAGGACGATCAGCGCCGACAGGACCGCGAACACCGGATTGCGTTCGAAGTACTGCTGGATCACGACGTCCTCGATGGTGCGGTGACCGATCGGCGCGACCCATTTGATCTGGTGCGCCTGCCTGACTACGGCCAGCGCAAAGGGCGTCAGCGCGACCACCGCGACGCCTGCGGACACGGCGAACGGCAGCAGTACCTGTCGGCGTCGCTCGAAGACGTAGATGAAGAGCGCGTGCGCCACCAGTAGCAACACCAGATACAGGTCGAGCACGATCGAAAGGGCAAGTGCCACACCATAACTTGTCCACACCCAGCCGCTGCGGCGGCGCACGGCGTACACCAGCAGGACCGTCAGCCAGACCGCGGCTGTCATCGACATGGCCGACGGGCGCGCCTCGATGCCCGCCCAGGTCGTCCGGGGCAGAATCGCGCAGATCAGGCCCGCGACCACCGCGACGGTCCGGGACGACAACTGTCGGCCGAGCACTACCACCCCTGCCGCGGCGACACCGACGGCTATGCCGCTCGGTGCGCGGGACCAGAACTCGGTGGGTGGGACGATCAGGAACCAGCCGTGCATCAGCAGGTAGTAGAGGCCGTGAACGGCATCGACGTTGCCCACCATCTGCCATAACTGGCCGAGCGAGCGACTGTACGCGGCCGAGATCGTGGCCGCCTCGTCGTACCAGAACGAGGGCCGCGCGGCCCCGCCCAGGCTCACCGCGGCGGCCAACACACCAACCCACACCGGATCCCACGGATGGGGCCGCGACTCGTCTGCCACACCGGTCATGTTGCCAGGGTGGCCGGGAACGCTCGGTGAGCCAGGTATTCCTCAGTTAGTCAGGTACAGGTACCAGAGCCCGTCCGCGTGTTGACGGCAGTCCCAGTGGGTGTAGGCCGCATCGTTGTGGGTGATCTCGACATGCGGTCCGTCGGCCTGGCAGGCCGCCTCCGTTACGTAGTTGCCCTCCACCTGCACCTCGTCGGCGTTAGCCACGCCGACGGCGGTGGTCATGCAGCCCAAGGCCACGATGCCCGCGGTGACACCCGCTTTCACGTGGATTCTCATGTGTAGCCCCTTCCGAAGTCGTTGAATCGCTAGTTGCCCGAGCGGCCTCCGGCGAAACCTGTGCCACATCCCCATTCGAACGTATGATCGATTGGTGGGACGGCTCGCGTCGATCGGTTACAACGGACAGCCGGTCCGCGGTCCGTTCCGTCCGGTCCGCCCCCCGATCTCGGTGCTGGTCGATCTGACAGTGCTCTTCCCCCGTCAGCCGCACCGCACGGGGCGCTACCACCCGAACGGACTGCAGCTGCACAAGGTGGTGGAGGGCAAGCTCAGCTGCTGGGGCATCTGCGAGCAGGGCGACTGGTGGGGGCTGGTGACCTACCCGGTCGACTTCGGCTCCAAGCAGAAAACCGTGACGCATTGGATTCCGGCCTGGACGTTGCGTCGCAAGGCCGAGCGGCCGGCGCGGGAATAGAGTCTGTTCGTGGAGTTCCTGGTCGCGATGGCCACCGAGGTGCCCGACGGGCCAGGGGCGGCCCGCGCACCCGAGCTCGTAAGGCACAAGCGACTGTTGCGGTTGTGGCGCGTGCCCAGTCGGCCGGGCGAATCGCGCACCCTCGGCCTGTTTTCGGCCGCCGACGGGGACGAGTTCGAGCTGTTGTTGGCCGGGATGTCGGCGGCTGCCCGCGTCACGCCGCTAGGTGCCCACGACAACGACCCGGCTGCCGCCGGAGTGGTCGGCCGGCCCGGCAAGGGGCCCGAATTCCTGATCAGCATGACCCTGACGGTCCCCCCGGGCATCCCGGCAGCCGCCGTCGACGACGCCTGCGCACGCGAAGCCGAGCAGACTCGCGACCTGGCCGTCCGCGGGCATCTGCTGCGGCTCTGGACGTTGCCGGTCAGCCCGGACGGCCCGGGCACACTCGGCTTGTGGCGGGCCCGCGATCTCGGTGAGCTGGAAGCCATTTTGGAGTCGCTGCCGCTCTCGGGCTGGGTGACCATCGAGACCACGCCGCTGACTCCGCATCCCCAGGACCCGATCCGTTTGCTGTGACGGCGGTTAGGGTAGAGCCAATGAACCGGCGGCCCTGGCGACCCACGCGCAGCATCAGGAAGATCACCAACGGGCTTGGCGCCCTCGATCGGGAACTGTTCGAGGCGATCGCAGAGAGTCCCACTCCGCTACTCGACACGGCCATGCCGCCGCTGACCCGCGCGGCCGACCACTCCAAGCTGTGGTTCGCCATCGCCGGACTGTTGTTCGCGTCGGGAAAGCACTCCGCGCAACGCGGCGCCACCCGGGGTGTGGTGTCGCTGGGGGTGGCCAGCCTGCTGACCAACCAGGTCGCCAAGCGGGTCCGGCGACGTCCCCGGCCGCTGTACGAGTCGGTCCCGCTGGTCCGGCGCGTTCGGCGTCGGCCGACCTCGAACTCGTTGCCGTCCGGGCACTCCGCCAGTGCCGCCGCGTTCGCTGTCGGCGTGGGTCTGGAGAATCCGACCCTCGGCTTCGGACTGGCCCTGCTGGCCGGCCTGGTGGGGCTGTCGCGGGTTGCGGTCGGCGCGCACTATCCGGGTGACGTGGTCATCGGATTCGGGATCGGCGCCGGTGTGGCGATCAGCGGGAGCCGCCTGGTCCCGCCGATCGTGGAGACCGCTCTGCCCAGAACCGAACCACTTCGCGTCGAGGTCCCGGAGCGGCCCGATGGCGCCGGCGTGGTCCTGGTGGTCAACCCGGCCTCCGGTAGCGGCACCGGGGCACGCGTGGCGGACGATGTCCGCACCGAGCTGCCCGAGATGGAGATTGTCGAACTCGATCCCGACGAGGACCCGCTGCCGGTGCTGCGCCAGGTCGCCGAACGAGCCGAAGTGCTGGCGGTCGGTGGTGGCGACGGGACCGTGTCGACGGCCGCGGCGGTTGCCGCCGAGGCGGGCCTGCCGCTGGCGGTCTTCCCGGCCGGAACGTTCAACCACTTTGCTAAGGACATCGGTTGTGACACCGTCGCCAAGACCGTCGAGGCGATCCGGCGCGGCACCGTGGCGCGCGTCGACCTGGTGTGTCTGAACGGAAGCAAGATGATGGTCAACACCGCCAGCATCGGCGCCTATCCCGCGTTCGTGCAGGAGCGCGAAAAACTGGAGAAGCGCATCGGCAAGCCGCTGGCCGGGATGTACGCGATGCTGCACACGTTGCGCAACGGACAGCCGGTGCGCATCCGGTACGACAACAAGACCCTGCAGACCTCGCTGTTCTTCGTCGGCAATTCCCTCTACCTGCCAACGGGATTCGCGCCGTCGCGGCGCACCCGGATGGACGACGGGCTGATCGACGTGCGAATCCTGGAAACCGGCCGTCGGCTGTCCCGGACCCGGATCCTGGCCGCGCTGATCCTCGGCCGGCTGGAACGCAGCCCGCTGTATCACGAGATGCAGGTGCCGGAATTCACGTTCACCACCGTCGACGGACCCACCGTGGTCGCCCACGACGGCGAGATCGGCGAGGAGTACGGCGAAGTCACTTTCGCCGCTAAGTACCGGGCGCTGGCGGTGTACCGGCCGCTGTCCCTCATTCGGTGAGATCCCTCAGTCGCCGGTAGCGTTCGGACACCGCCGGGGTCGGGTCGCAGAGGTACTCGTCGGTCGGCGGGGGTTTCCAGGAGGGCGGGCCCGGGGCTCCGCTCAGCGCCCAGGCAGCCTGCCGGGCCGCGCCCAGCGCGACATACTCGGCGGCGGCCGGCACCAGCACGGGCATCCCGAACACCGCGGGTGCGATCTGGCGCACCGCCGGGGACTGGGCGCCGCCACCGATGAGCAGGATGCGGCGCGCCGCCACGCCGTGCGTGGTGAGGTGGGCCAGGCCGTCGGCGAGCGCGCACAGCAGTCCCTCGACGGCGGCCCTGGCTACGTTGGCGGGTGTGGAGTTGGACACCCGCAGGCCGTGCATCGCGCCGGTGGTGTTGGGGCGGTTGGGTGTTCGCTCGCCTTCCAGGTACGGCACCAGGACCAGACCTTCGCTACCCGGCGGGGCCGACAGCGCCAGCCGGGACAGTTCGGCGTGGTCGACGTGCAACATCGACGCGGCCGCATCGAGCACCCGTGCGGCGTTCAGTGTGCACACCAGCGGGAGGTATTGCCCTGTCCCGTCGGCGAATCCGGCCACATAGCCGTTCGGGTCGCGGACCGGTCCGGCGGCCACGGCGCACACCACGCCCGAGGTGCCGATCGAGACGATGACGTCCCCCTCGCCGGCGCCGAGACCGAGTGCGGCGGCGGCGTTGTCCCCCAGTCCGACGCCGAAGTGCATTGCCCCGCAGCTGATTCGGTCACCCGGGGTTAGTACTGTCGGCAACTGGGGTCGGCGGCCGCGCAGCGCCAGCTCGAGTAGGTCGAGGCGGTAGGCACCGGTGCCCGCGTCGTAGTAGCCGGTGCCACTGGCGTCGCTGCGGTCGGTGGTCAGCGAGACGATATCGGTGGCGCCGCGCAGGCGCCAGGTCAGCCAATCGTGGGGGAGGCAGACGGCCGCGGTGCGCTCGGCATGCTGCGGTTCGTGATCGGCCAGCCAGCGCAGTTTGGCCACGGTGATCGCGGCCAGCGGCACCAAACCGACCGCCTCCACCCAGGCTTGCGGGCCGCCGAGTTCGTCGGTCAGGGCACGGGCGGCCTCGGCGGAGCGCACGTCGTTCCACAGCAGTGCCGGCCGGACCACGCGGCCGCCGGGGTCGAGGCACACCATGCCGTGTTGTTGCGCCCCAACCGCGACCGCGGCGACATCATCGAAGCCCCCGGCGGCGGCGATAGCCTGACGCGCAGCCGATTCCCAAGCCGCGGGGTCGATTTCGGTGCCGCCCGGGTGGGCGGCCCGGCCCTTGCGCACCACCTCGCCGGTGTCGGCGTCGCACACCACGACCTTGCAGGACTGGGTCGAGGAGTCGACGCCGGCGACCAGCGTCATTGGTCAAAGCCGTCCACTCCGAAACAGCCAATGCCGGTGCTGATTCGGCTCCGGTCGTAGCCCGGGACCGGGACCCCTAGTTCGTGCAGATGTGTTGCGCGAAGTTTCACACCGGCACCTCGCTGCCGTGCCGGCGGTATGCCGACGGAGGCCGGCCCCAGGCGGAGCGGAAGGCTCGGGTGAACGAACTCGCGCTGTCGAAGCCGACCCGGGTGGCCACCTGAAGAACGCTCAGCCCGGGGTCGGCGAGCAGCGCGGCGGCCTGCATCAACCGTGCCTGTTGCGTGTAATCCCGCCAGGTCATTCGCAATTCGCGGTGGCAGAGCCGGCGCAGCGATCGGGATGACATGCCCGCCGCCGCGGCGGCCTGCTCAAGGGTGATGTCCGACAGGGCATTACGGGTGCACTTGAGGGCCGCCGCAAGCTGCGGATGGGAGGTGGTGGGCAAGCTGAACGGGCTACGCGCTTGTAGGAGTTCGGCCAGCAGTTCGGCGAAGCACCGGAAGTACGCGTCGGCGACGGCATCGGAGGAGTCGCGATCGATGGGCCAGCGGCAAGCGTAGATGATCATCTGCCGGATCAGCGGTGAGACCAGCACGATCCCCGCTGCGGGGTGGGTGGTCCGGAGCTGGGACGGGTCCAGGAATATCGACACCGAACGCACCCGCGTGTCGATGGTGCTGATGTGCCCGAGTCCGGCGGGAATCCATGCAGCCTGCCGCTCGGACAGCACGTAAGCGCCCGCGTCGGTTTCGACTTCCAGCACGCCCTGGACGACGTATTCCACTTGGTGCAGGTCGTGGGCGTGCTTGGTGGTGGTCACCCGTTGTCCTTCGTAGACGAACGCCCCCGCGCTGCAGGTGCCGCCCCGGCGCATGTCGAGCAGCCCCGTGTTGTCCGTTTCGGACCAGGATGTGGCCGTTCGTGCAGAGAAAGTCATCGCCGATCGATGGTACGACTTGGAGTCATGTCAGGGCAGTCCTTTACCCCCGCCGCCGGAGATCCGAAGTACACCAAGTACTACGACACCGTCATCGCGCTCATGACTCGTGAGGAGCGGTGGCGTTCGGCGGCCATCGACCGGCTCGGGCTGCGGTCCGGTGATGTCGTCGTCGATGTCGGTTGCGGCACCGGGTCGTTGGCGGTCAGGATGAAGCGCGCCCAGGCGGGTGCGCGCGTGATCGGGGTGGACCCTGATCCGGAAGTGCTCGCGATCGCGCGGCAGAAGGTACGCAAGGCCGGCGTCGACGTCGAGTTCATCCAAGGCATGGGGGACCGGGCCGCTGACCTCGTCGGGCCCGGGACGGCCAACAAGGTCATCTCCAGTCTGGTCCTGCATCAGTGTCCGGTGCCGATGAAGGAAGCGATCATCGCCAACATGTTCCGGCTGTTGCGGCCCGGTGGTGAGTTGGTGATCGCCGACTTCGGACGCCAGCGCGGCGTCCTGATGCGGTCGGGATTCCGATTTGTGCAATGGGCCGACGGCAAGGAAGACACCCAACCGAACGCCGACGGGATTCTGCCGGAACTGATTGACCGCGCCGGCTTCGTGGATGCCGTCGAGGCCGAAGTGGTCCGGACCGTCTCGGGATCGATCTCGATCTACCATGCCCGGCGGACCTTTCCAGCAAACGGGGACAAGGCGCCGCCGAACGGCTAACCTTGGCAAATGTCACTTCCGAAGGCCGCGAAGGCGTTGGCCGTCCTGTGCGCCGTGGTCATCCTCGTCGCCGGTTGCAGCAAATCGACCCAACAATCGTCGTCCAATGAGGGCAGCCCTGGCGGCCGGGGCTCGACCGGCTCCTCCGGTGCCAGTGCGCCCGCACCGACCGGAGCCATGTTCACCAACGCGATGCCGTGGACTGCCGACATATCCGGCGCCGCTAAAGCCGACAAGTCCGACGCCATCATCGCGGCGCTGACCGCAGCCGGCGGATGGGGAACCGGAGCCTTCCAGATCGACTTCTCCATCCCCGTTTTCTATGCGGACAGCAACGCACGCCGGATGCGGGTGGTCGGGACCAATGAGTACTGCTTCGGTGGCCCGGACTGCGATTCCGTTCCCGCGCAGATGCCAGTGCCGGCAAACGCCTATTTCGAGGGCTCGAAGAATCTGAACTGCGACACCACCGGCGCTACCGACGGCCAGTCCGACTGCCACCTCCTAGTGGTCGATCGCGACCAACACAAGCTCTACGAGGTCTATCACGGCGGACAATCCGGCCAAAACATCGCTGCGGAAGGCTTTTTCATCTGGGACCTGGCCAAGAAATACCCCGAGACACTGCGCGGGGACCAGTGCACCAGCGCCGACGCTGCCGGCTTCCCGATCGCCGCGATGACCCCTACCGCCGACGAAGTCGCTTCCGGCGCAATCAATCACGCGATCCGGTTCATTCTGCCGAACGATCGGATGAAGGCCGGGGTCTACGTCCGGCCCGCCACGCACGCGGGCGGACCGGAAAGCGAGGAACCGAACGCTCCGCCCTACGGGGTGCACTTTCGGCTGCGTGCCGACTTCGACGACACCGGCTTCTCACCGTCTCAGCGGGTGGTCATCACCGCGTTGAAGAAGTACGGGATGTTGCTTGCCGATGGTGGCCAGGTGCCGCTCACCTTCGCCGACGACCGCACCAGCACGAAGAAGTGGGCCGACCTGGGCATCGACGCTCAGACATTCGGAGGCATCACGGCCGATCAGTTCGAGGTGGTCAACCTCGGCTCCGAGATCAAGCTCACCTACGAGTGCGTGCGTAACCACTGATCTCAGCCGCCCCTCGTTTGGGCGTTGCGTCGATGGGTACCGCAACGTCACCACGGAGGGAGCGCGCGCGTGAATCAACTTGATGCCGCAAAGAAAATAGTCGGAGCCGTCACCAAGATCATCGACCCGCAGCCTCGGCCGGCCACCGCGCAGACGGTCACCATCGGTTGCTCCGCAGAGCGGGTTGCGGAGTTCTGGCGCGATCCCGCCCAGCTCTCGGTCGTGCTCGGCGACATCGGCACGGTGGAATCCGCAGGCGGCGAGACATATCGCTGGCGGTTAACGGACGAACCGGACGTGGCGTGGGAGTCCAGATTGGCCACCGATGCAGGCGCTACCCGCTTCATCGGCACCGGGGACGACAACGAACTCTCGATCAACTATCGACCGGCCCCCCGCGATATGGGCACCGAGGTGACATTGCGCGTCAAAACCCCGGCGCCGGGGCTGTTGTCCGGAGCCGCGGCTTACAAGGTGCTCTACCGTTTGCGCGCGCTGCTGCAGACCGGTGAGGTGCCGACCATCAAGTCCAATCCCAGCGCGCGAAGTTCCGCGCGATAATTTCCGAGGAGACCTGAGAGTATGCGCGCACTGTGCTGGAACGGCGTCAACGACTTGTCCGTAGAAACTGTCGACGACCCGAAGATCCTCAACCCGCACGATGTCATCGTCGAAGTCCGGCTGACCACCACGTGCGGGTCAGACCTGCACTTCATCGACGGCTACCTCCCCGGTATGCGCGAAGGTGACGTGTTCGGACACGAATTCATGGGGGTGGTCGTCGAAACTGGAGTTGAAGTGCGCGAGACAAAGGTCGGCGACCGCGTGGTGGTGCCGTCGTTCATCGCCTGCGACCACTGCTGGTATTGCGAACACGAAATGTACGCATGCTGCGACACCACAAATCCGAACGCCGAACTCCAGCAGCCACTGCTGGGTTATCCCTCCGGGGGAATCTACGGCTACACACACCCGTTCGGCGGTTATGCGGGTTCGCACGCCCAATATGTCCGCGTTCCCTTCGGGGACGCGAATTGCTTTGCGATACCTGGGGATATCACGGACGAACAGGCACTGTTCCTATCCGACGCGGTGCCCACCGGCTTCATGGGTGCCGACTTCTGCGACATTGCCGGTGGTGACACGGTCGCGGTGTGGGGCGCCGGCGGTGTCGGGTTGATGGCCGCCCGCAGTGCACTGTTGCTGGGAGCCGAGCGTGCCATTGTCATCGACCGAATTCCGGAGCGGTTGGCATTGGCGCGCAACGAGTTCGGCTTGGAAACCATTGACTACAGTGCTGCGGACAGCGTCCACGAGACGCTGCGGGAGATGACCGGCGGGCGCGGTCCGGACGCGTGCGTCGATGCCGTAGGCATGGAAGGTCACGGCACCGGTGTCCAACAGCTGTACGACAAGGCCAAGCAAATACTGCGAATGGAGACCGACCGGGCCACGGCGCTGCGCCAGGCGATCCTGGCCTGCCGAAAGGGCGGAGTGGTGTCGGTGCTCGGCGTGTACGGGCTCACCGACAAGTTCCCGATGGGCGTGCTGACGAACAAGGGTTTGACGCTCAAGACTTCGCAGCAGCACGGTCAGCGCTACATGGCCCGGTTGTTCGACTACGTCGAGCAGGGCGATCTCGACCCCGCCAAGTTGATCACGCACGACCTCCCGCTTGAGGAGGGCGTGCGTGCCTACGACCTGTTCAAGAACAAGCAGGACAACTGTATTCGGGTGGCGATGCGGCCCTGACGGGCGCCGGCAGCAACTCGGCGTGCACGGTCCGGCCGAACTTGGAGCGCATCAACCGATGTGCCATCGGCACCAGGATGCCATGCAGGAACGGGTACTTCCGCCGCAGCAGGCGCGCTGCCGCTCGATCCTCCGCACCCTCGAGTAACCGCACGGCACCAGGCTGCACTGGGCCGTCCGGCTTGCCCTTACCGGTGGCGGCTCCGAATTCGACGCGTGGGTTACGCCGCAACCGGCGCACCTTCAACGAGCGCTCGAAGCTGCGGAAGTAGGCGCGATCCCCGTCCACCACGATGCTGACCGGGCTGGTGCCGGCCGTGCCGTCCTTGCGAAAGGTGGTGAGATTGATGGTCTTCTGCCGCACGAACGGTGCCAGCTTTCGGTCGGTGGCGACAGCGACCGCGCCCAGCACATAGTCCAGTTGCTGCAGCCGCAGGACAAACGCCACGACCAGCAGCACCGTCATCGCACCCAGCATCCACGCCTGGGCGACCGAACCACCCAGCGGCAAATCCAGCACATGGTTGACGGTGTGCACCGTGTTCGCCACGATCATCGCGGCGAGCGCCGTGGCCAGCGCGTCGGCCCAGATCAATGCGAGCAGTAGCGCGACGCCCAGGCCCAACTGAAACGCACCGAGATCGTGCAAAAAGTGCTGGTGGGTGGGGAATTGGACGATCTTGGCGAACGAAGCCGGATCGACCAGGCACCAGATTCCGATTCCGAAGGTGAAAACACCGGTCAAGGCGGTGGCCGCCACCATAACCAGCCGTGTGGCAGTGGTTGAACTTTTCCTCATGCCGGTTAGACGACACAGCCGAGGAGAACGTGACACGATCACCGGGCCGAGGAGGAGGAACCCCAGCCCGGTGACCGCGGTCCCGGTTATCGCTTGTCAGCTGTTGGCGCGTTCCGCCTGCCGGTTTTCTTTCTCGGTGTCGGCCAGGTCGTCCAACCGGTTTGCCTCGACCCGCTTGCTCCGAGCCACCTCGCGCTTATCCTCGGCGTGGTCGATCTTGGCGTCGGCGGCCTTGGCCGCGGACTTCTCAGCGGCCGCCGTCTTCTCCTCCACCCGCCGCTTGGCCGATTCGGCGACTTGCTTGCGGTTGGAAGCCACCGCCTCAGCTCGCTCTTTGGCTGCGGCACTGCGCTTTTGGGCCGACTGCGTGGCCTCTCGCTTGCGCTCCTCGGCGGCGTTACGCGCCTCCGTAACCTGTTGCTCCGTCGCCGCGCGCGCCTCTTGCTGGTCCTCGATCGCCTGGTCGCGCGCCTGCTTGAGCTTGGTTTCGGCCTGCTGTTTCCTGGTTTGCGCCTGGGCGTCGAGTTGGGCGGCGCGCCCGAGCGTCTGACTCCGCTCGATGAGGGCAGTGCCCCGCTCGACGAGTTGCGGATCGTGGATCGCATTGCCGACGGTGCTGTCGAGCATGCCCAGTGCGCGCTCGTAGAACAGCCTCGCCGGGGCCTCCGTCGGAGCACGCGTCACCACGCGATCCTGGATGACCTGCAACGGGAACCGGGCGAGCTGATACTGAAAGCGCAATACTGCGAATGGAAGTTGTGACAACGACATGGTCTTGCTCCTATGTTTGGCTGAGTCTGGCCGACCCTCTGAAGGGTTGGCGCCTTTTACAGGTTCTTGGCTTCGCGGCGAAGGCGGTCGGCTTCTGATTCTTCGGCGGCTGCCACCTGGACGTCGCTCTGATGCTCGGCGGCCGCCTCGACCACGTCCTCGGCGGCGTCGCGAAGTTCTTCTTGCTCCTCGGCTTTGGCGTGCTGCACCTCGCGTTGCGCCTCCACTTCGGCCTGCGTCTGCTGGGCCGCGGCACTCCGCTGCGCAGCTTCCTCGGCAGCCCGCTGCTGCGCGGCTTGCTGAGCTTCGATCTGATTCTCCGCGGCCTGCGCTTTTGCGTTGGCTTCTGCCCTCTCCTCGGTAGCCGCACGCCGGGTTTCGGCTTCCTTCTCCCGGGCCTGCTCGGTCTGGGCGTCGGCAATTGCCTGAATTGTGTTGGCTTCCTTGCGTTCCTGGGCCTGCGTCTGGTCGAGCTGTCCCTCCGCGGTCAACGAATCATTGCCGGTGACCGCGCCGACGACCTCCTTCGCCTTGCCCTTGACCGTATCGACCAGGCCCTTGCGCGCTTCGCTGGCCGTGTTGTGCTCACTCATCCAAGAATCTCCTTTAGGCATTAGCCACGAATATGAAGTGAATTGGCTTCAAGCCTGTTGTTCCACACATCTTGGAGCCCAAAACACCTACGGCCGAACTCATACCGTGCTACGGCGCATGACTTCGTTTGGCTACCAGCGATATCCGGTAGACGATGTTGCTTGGTTTGTACCCTGCGTCAGGATTTGGCGAGAGTGAACTGCGCGACGTCGGTGTAGCCCTCGCGGAACAGTTCGGCACAACCGGTCAGGTACTTCATGTACCGGTCGTAGACCTCTTGCGACTGAACGGCGATGGCCTCGTCGCGTTTCGATTCGAGCGTCTCCGCCCACGTGTCGAGGGTGCGGGCGTAGTGCAGCCGCAGCTGTTGTATGCGCTCGACCGTGAAGCCCGCGCGCTCCGCGTGCTCCACCACGCCCTTGGCCTGCGGCAGGTCTCCACCGGGGAAAATCTCGTCCATGATGAATTTCATGAACCGCAGCTTGGTCATGGTGATGGGCAGTCCGCGGTCGGCGAATTCCTCGTCGCTGGGTTTGATGATGGTGTGCAGCAGCATCACGCCGTCCGCCGGAAGCGCCCGATGCGCCATCGCGAAGAAGTCGGTGTAGCGGTCACGGCCGAAGTGCTCGAAGGCGCCGATCGACACGATCCGATCGACCTTCTCGTCGAATTGCTCCCAGCCCTGCAGTAGCACCCTCTTGCTGCGTTGACTCGGATGCTCGTCGAGCCGGCGCTGGGTGTGCGCCTGCTGATTGCGGCTCAGCGTCAGGCCGACCACATTGACGTCGTAGCGCTCCAGCGCCCGGATGATGGTGGTGCCCCAGCCGCAGCCGATGTCGAGCAGCGTCATGCCCGGCTCGAGGCCGAGTTTCCCGAGTGAAAGGTCGACCTTGGCGAGTTGCGCCTCTTCCAGCGACATGTCGTCGCGTTCGAAGTAGGCGCAGCTGTAGGTCCGCGTTGGATCCAGAAACAGCTTGAAGAACTCGTCGGACAGGTCATAGTGCGCCTGCACATCGTCAAAATGTGGTTCCAAGCTGGCGGACTTACTTTGCTCTTCTGGCATCAAACAACTTTCGATTTCGATTTGCACTGAGCTTAGCCGCACGCGGCCGCACTACTTCCACTCGTTTCGTGCGATGGGCCCGCGCAGGGTTATTTCCGCTGCTAGTGGGCATAACAAGTGCTGTTTGAGACGGGTTGGGAGCTCGGTTTGAGAAGCGTGGAGGAAGGGGATGAGGATGATGGTCGAGGTAGACGACGTGCGGCGGCTGTTGGATTCCGCGGAGGCGGACGCCGTGCTGGTGGCCATCGAGGGTCGTGTGGAGGTCGTCACACCAGCGGAGTTGGACTCGCCCGACTATCGCGGCGCGTTTCAGATCGCCACTCGCCAGGACGTCCTGCAGCGCGCCGGCGGAGCCGAGCTGTCAGACCGCGAACTGGCCGAGCGAGCCGAAGAACTCGACGTGGCGGTGCGCAACCTGGGTGGCTAGCGCCGTTGTAGGCCAAAGCTTTTGGCGCGGTCTCCGGTGACACCCAGGACCGACGACCGGCACTGCCGGGGTAGCTCGTGCTGCGCAGCGACCCGCGCGCCGCGCTGCGGCCCCGCGGCCGAGAGCACCTGCAGCCGCAGGATCCGGCCACCGACCCGCAGATATGCGCCCGGCTGCCAGGTGGTCGGCTGCCAGGGTTCCAAGCGGGTCCAGCCCGGCTGTGCGGGTTCACGCAGGAAGACTCCGTTGGTCGAGTGTCGGTCGACGACGACCACCTCGCCCCGGATGATGCGGACCTCGATGTGGGCGCGGGACATCTGTCCGGCGTGGTCGTCGACGCATACCGGGTGAAGTCCGCGCGTTACCGCGTCTGACCCGCGCGGATCCCGTCCGATCACGCAGTCCCGGTCGAGTTCGATGCGGGAATTGTCGTCCAGGACGATCCAGCGCTTCGGCTCGCGGACCGGCGCGGGGGTCGGCCGCGGCGCCGATCGGGCCGGCGTGGACCACACGACGGCGCCCTGACCGGGCACGGTGCCCCCGGTGAGCTTGTACACGCCGTTGGACTCGGCCGAGGCACGCGGCCGCTGGCCGACCTCGTCGACGGTGATGACCGCCGCCACGGCCGGCATGGGCACGGATCGGTGCACCAACCGTCCGCGGGCGTGCAACACGGTCTGCCCGACACCGTCGTCGAGCGCCACGGTGACACTGCCGCACAGCAACACTTCCAGGCCCGTCGCGGTGGGCATCACGATGCCGACATCGACCAGGGTCCGGGTCCAAGTCGTCTCTCGCGCAACCTGTTTGAACGCGCTGACCAATCGTTGCGGGTCGGTGCGGCGCACCATGTCCGACAGGGCCGCCAACTGCTGCGCGGCGATGGAGTTCGCCGAGAGCGGGGCCCGCTCGCGGTGGGCCACGACGATCACCGCGCCATTGACGTTGGCCACCAGGTGCGGGCCGGGAATGACCTCGACCTCGGTGATCGGAGCCGCCGGAGCTGAGACCGGGACGGCCTGCTCGACCGTCGATGCCGTGGGCAGCGGCGTGACGGCCGGAAGCGGCGCTTCGACGGCGGGTTCCGCGACGGCATGCTCGGCGGCCTCCGACGGCGCTTCGCTGATCCCGATGCGGGAGTGAACCCACCGCAGCGGTGCCGGCGCCCACCAGTTCAGGTCACCCGCCAGCCGCAGGAAGGCGGGCACGACGACGCCGCGGATGACCGTCGCATCGATGACGACGGCCAGCGCCGTCCCGATGCC
Organism: Mycobacterium asiaticum; assembly: GCF_001673635.1. Classification (GTDB taxonomy): domain Bacteria; phylum Actinomycetota; class Actinomycetes; order Mycobacteriales; family Mycobacteriaceae; genus Mycobacterium; species Mycobacterium asiaticum_C. The sequence continues at coordinate 33,689 of NZ_LZMH01000066.1, read as the reverse complement.
GAACATCTTCATGAAAGACAGCCCGTTGGCGAACGAGATCAGGGTGATGGTCAACAGCAGCGCGGCGCTGGTGACGATCCGGCCGACCCGGCCCAGGCCGATGACGGTCGCCGCGTTGTTGTCCAGCCCAGAGTCGCGTGCTTCCTTGATCCGACTGAGCAGGAAGATCTCGTAGTCGACGGACAGGCTGAACGCGATGGCACACAGCAGGACGACCATGGATGGGTTCAGCGGCGCGGGCGAGATGCCCAGCAGTGAGGCTAAATGCCCTTCCTGGAAGATCCAAACCATCACGCCCAGGACCGCGCTCAGGACCAGCAGGTTCAGTGAGAGCGCCTTGACCGGGACCACGACGCTGCCGGTGAACAGGAACAGCAGGATGAACGTGGAGACGGCGATCAGGGCGATGGCCAGCGGCAGCCGGTCGGCGATCGCGGCGCGACTGTCGATCAGGGTGGCGGTCGGGCCGCCGACCTCGACCTGGTGGCCGGTGATCTTGGCGCGGATGTCGCGGACGAGATGCTGGGCGGTCTCGGAGTCGGCCTGCACCGAAAGATAGACGAAGGCATAGCCCGGACCCGCCACTTCCGGCGCCGGGCCGACCGGCTGGCCGTGCTCGTAGCGTCCGGTCGAACCGTTGACCAGGACGACTCCGTTCATGCCGGAGGCTTCGGTGGCCAGCTTCTTGAGCGCTTCGGCGTCGTTACGGGTGACCAGGGTGATCGCCTGGGAGGGATCCAACTGGAAGTCCCGTTGCAGCGATTCGGCGACCAGCCGGGCATTGGATTCGGTTGGCAGGGCGCGCTCGTCGGGTGTGGCGTACTGGGCGTTGAGGAACGGGATGCCCAGCCCGAGCAGCACGACGACGACCGGCAAGGCGTACAGCAGCGGCCGGCGCGTCACCACCTCAGCGAAGCGCCGCCAGAACAGCGAGTCGGCCGACAGCGGCACCTTGCGGCGGATCACCGACAGCGAGTCGACGCGCTTGCCGAGCAGAGCGAGCAGTGCCGGCAGGACGATGATCGCGCTGAACGCCGACAGCAGGACGGTAGCGGTGGCGGCCAGGCCGACCGAGCGCAGGAAGTAGGTGGGGAAGACGAGCAGGCTGGTCATCGCGAGGGTAACGGTGGCCGCGCTGAACAGGATGGTCCGGCCGGCGGTGCTGACCGTGGCGACGATCGCCGGATGATGGTCCTTTCCGTTGGCCAGTTCTTCGCGGAATCTCGACACCATCAGCAAGCCGAAGTCGATGGACAACCCCAGGCCAAACGCGGTGGTGACCGTCAGGGCGTGCACCGACACGTCGGTGATCGTGGTCATCAGCAGCAGCACCGACAGCGTGGAGACGATCGAGACGATCCCGACCACCACCGGCAGCGCCGCCGCGATCAGGCCGCCGAACACCACGACCAGCACGGCCAGCGAGATCGGCACCGCGATGCTTTCGCTCATCTTCAGGTCGTGCTTGACCTTGTCCCGGATTTCTTGCTGCACGCCGAGGGAGCCTCCCGCGCGGACCGTCACGTCCGGGTCCTTCGGCAGGCCGGCGATGATCCGTTTGGCCGCCTCCGAGGCCTGATCGGCGGTGCCGCCGACGTGCACCAGCATCAGTCCGGAGCGGCTGTCTTTGCTGCGCAGGTCGGTGGCGCCTTCATCGGCGAACGACCTGGTGAGCTTCGCGTCAGGCTCCGTCTTGATGAGTTGCCGGATCCGCTCCTGCACCCGCGCGACATCGCGGCTGTCGACATCCCCCTGGTGTGGAAGCAGCTGGATCACCAGGTTGGCGGTCGTGCCGAAATGCTGGTCCAGGAATTCATCGGCTTGCGAGGATTCGGACTTCGGATCGGTGTTTCCCCCTACGCCGAGCTTGTCCGACACCGAGCCGCCGAGCACGATGCTGATCCCGAGTAGGGCCAGCACGGCGGCCAGCACCACTTTCGGGCGCCGCACGGTGTATGCGGCCAGTTGGCTCAACATTCCTACTGTGTCTCCCCCGTGATCGTCACTGGTCTCAGGAGTGTGCCGAGCCGGCCTTGGCGCTTTCTAAATTGCGCGGCTCGCCCGCGAGCCACAGGCGTACCAGGCAACGTCGTGCCGCCACGTCGGTGGCGTCGACGAACGCCCGTCGGTTGTGCAGGGTCGTGTGGTTGTCGGCGAACAGGACATCGCCCGCGTCGAGGGTGAACTCGACGTAGTTGGCGGTGTCGTTCAGCGCGCGGTCCAATGCGTCGAGCGCTTGGCGCTGCCGGTCGCTGAGCGGGTTGCCGCTGCGGTAGTGCCCCAGTTCGATGTGCAGCCGGTTGTAGCGAAGTTTCACGCCGTCCGAGGTGTCGGTGAAGACCGATCCCATGGTGAACGGGTCCTCGCCTGGTTCCGTCTCCTGCGAGCGGTCGAAGCAGAACTGCCCGTAGAGCTCCTGCACCAGGTCAGGGTTCGTCTCCAGGAGAGCGTTGTAGACGGTGTGGCCGCTGACCATGACCGACTCGCCACCGGAGACGGCCTTGCGCAGGCACAGCAACCCCAGTACGTCGGGGCGGCTACCGGCGTATGCGCAGGCCGAGTCGGTGTGGAAGATCAGTTCGGAGTTGGTCTTCGAGCCGCGCGCCTCCGCGACCGACTGGCCGGTGTCGTGGACCAGGTACACGCGGTCGCCGTGGCGGTTCTGCGGTTGCGGTGCGCCGAGGTAGGTGCCGAGGCCCCAGTAGAGCATCGAGGCCTCCTCGTCGGTCCAGCCCTGCAGTGGAAGGCCGCGCAAAACGCAGAAGCCGGGACCACGCTGCAGGCACTGCCGGATTCCGCGGGCGATCTCGGCGAGCTCGGGCTCCTGGAAGTCTGAGGCCTCGATGGTGTCGAGCCGGCGACCGCGGCGGCGCAGCCCGTCCCGGATGCGCAGGCACGCGGCGGCCTGTCGCGGGTTGACGGCCATCATGTAGTCCCAGGCGTCCAGGCTGTCGCGGTCCCAGACGGTAGGTCCGGCTATCTGCCGGCGCGTGGCGACGGTGCCGTCCTGTGGCGGCTGTTCCGACTTTTCGGTTGAACTGTTGGCTGACGTGGTGAGCATCTCCATCCCCCTCTCGTGTCGGCCTCTCGAATTGATCGAGCTTTCGTTTCTATGAGTTTTGAGTGAGGCTCTTGGCAATTTCTAAAGACAGTGGCGAGCGCCGGATCTGCCCGTCGCGCTACTTTGTTGCGTCCGCCGTCGCGCCCCTTCCCGTCGCGCCCCTTCCCGTCGCGCCCCTTGCCGTCGCGAGGGTGCGCAGATGTCCGGCGACACGCCGGTGAGGCCGGCAATCTGCGCACGCTCGTCGGACGGAGCGGGTGGCCGACCGCTCTCGCCGCGCTCGTCGCGCTCGTCGCGCTCGTCGCGCCCCTTCCCGTCGCGCCCCTTCCCGTCGCGAGGGTGCGCAGATGTCCGGCGACACGCCGGTGAGGCCGGCAATCTGCGCACGCTCGTCGCCTCCGGGAAAAAGACGTCCGCCAAGGTCCAGCGTCGCCGACCGCTCAGCCTGCGCATCAAGGATTTTCCAAGGCGGCTGCTGAAACCTCGAGGCCATGAACACACTCGACCTTGCGATCGCGGCTATCACCTGCGGAGCTTTCACCTGGGCATTGGCGCGGTACTCGCCGAAGGCCGTGTCGGGAGCGGGCCTGGCGGCTCAGGGCGTGCTGGGCGTGTACACCGGGCTCATGGTGCGCGACATCTCGTTCGCCGCCCTGGGTTCGCACTGGCCGATCGTCATCGCGATCGCGGTGAGCACCCTGATCGTCAGCGTCGCCGGCGGCGCCCTGCTGGGTCTGCACCGCGACGTCAGCCCGCTCACCGGCGGACTCGCCCTGGTGGCCGGCGGTTCATCGGGACTGGTCGCGATCGCCCGTGACCTCGGCGGAGACGACCGCGTCGTCGCGGCCGTCCAATACCTGCGCGTCGCGCTGATCACGGCCGCCATGCCGGTCGTTGCGACCGTCATTTTCCACGCCTCCTCGGGCCAAGCCCCGCAGCACACCGAAACAGGTTCTCTGGCTTGGTATTTCGCTTTGCCGGTGATCGCGGTGATCGTGCTGGCCGGGGCGGCGCTCGGGCGCTATGTGCGGCTGCCCGGCTCCGGGCTGATCGCCCCGATGGCGATCACGATCGTGCTGCAATTCACCGGCCTGGCCAAGGGCCTCAGCGTCCCGATGCTGCTGGTGGAGGCCGGAATCATGCTGATCGTCTGGCAGACGCTCATCGCGTTCGACCGCGAGTCGCTGCGGGCGATCCGCCGGATCCTGCCCGGCGCCTTCGCGCTGATCATGGTGCTCAACGTGGCCGCGGCCGGCCTGGGCGTGGTGCTGTCCCACGTGGCCGGGCTGAGCATGCTCGACGGGTACCTGGCGACTAGCCCCGGGGGCATCTACGCGGTGCTGGGCACCGCCGCGGGTTCGGGATCCAACGTGACGTTCGTGATGGCGTCTCAGGTGATCCGGGTGGTGCTCATGCTGCTGGCCGCGCCGTTCGTCGCACGCCTGTTCGTTCGGGTCATGCCGCAGGGCGGCGCGAGGATCCCGGCGAGCCGCGAGCTTGTCCCCGTCGCCGCCTGAGCTAACCGCTTCAACCGAAAACCCAGGGGAGAGTCATGCACCGTTCGCATCGACCGCATCAGCTGGCGCCCGCCGCCCTGCTCGCCGCCACCTTCGTCATCGTCCCGGCCGCCGCGCCCAGTTCGATTCCGGTGGCGGCCGCGGCGTGCCCGGACGCCGAAGTGGTGTTCGCCCGGGGACGGGAGGAGCCGCCCGGAGTCGGTGCCGTCGGCGACGCACTGGTCAACTCGCTGCGGGGCAAGACCCGCATGTCGATCGGGGTGTACGGGGTCAACTACCCCGCCAACATCACCACCGGCGGCGGCGCCAGCGACATCAACGGCCACGTCCAGTCCATGGCGAAGAGTTGCCCGAACACACGCATCGTGCTCGGCGGCTACTCGCTGGGCGCCGAGGTGGTCGACCGTGCGATGTGGGGCGGGCTGCCGCCGGCAACCGTCGCGGCGGTCGCGTTGTTCGGCAACGGCACCCGGGCGATCCCGCCGGCCTTCGCCGGTAAGACCATCGACCAGTGCGCTAGCGGTGACCCGATCTGCGGTCGGGGCACCAACTGGCCGTCACATCTACAGCCGTCGTACATCGACTCCGGATTGGTGGACCAGGCCGCCAGCTTTGTGGCCGGCAAGCTCTGAGTAGGCCGATCACCTGCGAAATCGAGGCTCCCAGCCACTAAACAAATCGCGTCGGGAAAGTCATGATGTTTCACATGGCTGACGAAGATTTCGCCAAGGTGGACGTTGTTGTAGTGGGCGCCGGCTTCGCCGGCCTGTATGCCGCGTATCGGCTGCGACTCACGGGGCAATCGATGCGCATCTTCGAAGCAGGTGACGACATCGGCGGCACCTGGTACTGGAACCGTTACCCCGGGGCCCGGGTCGACATCCCGAGCGTCGATTACATGTACAGCTTCGACCCGGATTGGTCGCGGGATTGGCAGTGGTCGGAGAGATACGCCACTCAGCCCGAAATCCTGCGGTATCTGAACCACGTCGCCGACAAGCACGACCTGCGTCGCGACATCCAGTTGGGCACCCGGGTTACGCACGCGCACTGGGACGACACCCTTTCTGGTTACCGGGTACGCACCGACCGCGGTGACGAAGTAACCTGTCGCCACCTGGTGATGGCGACGGGCTGTCTGTCCATGCCTAAGGATCTCGACATTCCCGGCGTCGAAAAGTTCACCCGCGAGCTGTATTTCACCAGTCGCTGGCCGCATGAACCCGTCGACTTCACCGGCAAGCGCGTCGGTGTCGTGGGCACCGGGTCGTCCGGGATCCAATCGATCCCGCTGATCGCGGCTCAGGCGGCGCAACTGGTGGTTTTCCAACGGACTCCGTGCTTTTCCATCCCGGCCCACAACGGCCCGATCTCACCGGACAAGCTCGCACAATTGGCCGACGACTCCGCATACCGGCAGGCGGCGAAATACTCCTTCGGCGGGGTGCCGGCCGAGCGCACCATCACCCCGGCGTTTTCGGTGTCCGCCGAGGAACGCCGGGAGCGCTACGAACTCGCCTGGCAACGTGGCGAGCTGCTCGAGGTGCTCAACCTTTACGCGGATGTGATGAGTAACCCGTTGGCGAACAAGGACTTTGCCGACTTCCTGCACGACAAGATTCGCGGTATCGTGCGCGACCCGAAGACGGCGGACAAGCTTTGCCCGAAAACCTATCCGGTAGGCTCGAAACGGCTGTGCCTGGACACCGGCTATTACGCCACCTTCAACCTGCCACATGTGCGACTGGTGAGCCTGCAGGACCAACCGCTGCTGGGTGTCACCGAGATCGGAATCGACACGGCGGGTGAGTCTTTCGAGTTCGATGCCATCGTGTTCGCCACCGGCTTCGACGCGATCACCGGTGCTGTCGCGGCGATCGACATCCGCGGCCGGGATGGCCTCGCGTTGAAAGACAAATGGGTGCGCGGCCCCTCCACCTACCTCGGCCTGATGGTCGAGGGGTTTCCCAACTTCTTCCTGATCGCTGGTCCGCAGAGTCCTTCGGTGCTGTCGAACATGGCGGTGTCCATCGAGCAACACGTCGATTTCGTCGCCGACGCATTGACCCATCTTCGAGGCCACGGCTTCGACCGGATCGAACCAACTCCACTCGCTGAAGCCGGCTGGATGCAGCACGTCGATGACGCCGCATCGATAACACTGTTCCCACAAGCGAATTCGTGGTACGTGGGCGCCAACATTCCGGGCAAGCCACGCACCTTCATGGCCTACGCCGCTGGGGTCGACTTCTACCGGGTGGCATGCGACGAGGTCGTCGCCCGCGATTACCTGGGTTTCAGGCTGTCCGGCAAAGGCGGCGTCCAATGTAACGACGGCGTCATCCGCCGCCTGCAACCCGATGTGCAGATGGTGCTCGAGCAACTGGCCCTGCTGAATTTGCCGCCGTTGGAGTCCCTGCCACCCGAACAAGCGCGGGCCCTCCTGAACGAAATGAACCTGGCGCGTCCGCCGGGGCCGGACGTCGGCGAAATCGTCGACGCAACCCTGCCCGGTGCCGACGGACCTCTGGCCTACCGGCTCTACCGCCCTCAGAGCCCGGGACCGCACCCGATCGTCGTCTACTTCCACGCCGGCGGATACGTTCTCGGCGATCAGGTTTCGGATGATCCGTTGTGCCGGGACCTTTGTGTGCGCAGCGACGCGCTGATCGTGTCGGTGAACTACCGGCACGCTCCCGAGCACCGGTTCCCGGCCGCGATCGAGGACGGTTGGGCCGCGGTGCGGTGGATCGCGGAGCACGCCGAGGAACTCGGCGGCATCCCCGGACGCCTGGCGGTCTGGGGCTGGAGCGCCGGCGGGGGCATCGCCGCGGTCGTCTGCCATCTGGCCAGGGACACCGGCTGGCCCAGGATTGCGGGTCAGGCGCTGCTCGCACCGCTCACCGACACCGACCAAGGTCGCGCCTCCTACGTTGAGAACGCCGACGGCTACGGGCTCACCGCCCCGATGATGCGGTATTTCCTTGACCACTACGCAGATCCGGAGGTCCGGGGCGACCCGCGGATCGCGCCGCTGCGCGCGCCGGACCTGTCGGGCTTGCCGCCGGCGATCGTCGTCACCGCGGAGTTCGATCCGCTGCGCGACGAGGGCGACGCGTACGCCGAGGCGCTCGCCGCGGCTGGGGTGGCCACTCAGCACGTGCGGGCCCGCGGGCACACGCACCTGTCGGTGACCATGGTCGACGTGGTGGTCTCCGGAGCCCCGATCCGCGGCCAGATTGCCGACGCGCTGCGCGGGTTCTTCGCCGTCGACGCAGCCAAGAGCGCACCGGCTCAGACCGTGGGGTAGTTACCCGGGCTAAGGTCGGGCCGTGCGCAGGACCATCGACTGGGACGGCGATGCGGTCACGATCATCGACCAGACCGCGCTACCCACCCAGTACCGCATCGTCAGTCTGCGCACTGTCGATGAGTTGATCGACGCGATCCGCCGGCTGGCGGTACGAGGTGCCCCGGCGCTCGGCGCGGCGGGCGCGCTCGGCGTGGTGCTCGCGGCCCGCGAAGGCGGCGACTTGTGGGCCGTGAAACAACGAGCCGACCGCGTCGCGCAGGCCCGGCCCACCGCAGTCAACCTGAGCTGGGGCGTGGCCCGCGCACTCGAGAAGCTCAACGAGGGCGCCGACGCCGTGCTCGCCGAAGCGCTGGAGATCCTCGACGAGGACGAACGCCTGAACCGCGCGGCGTCCGCCCACGCCGCGGAGATCGTCGTCGGGTTGTGCGATCGCCGCCCGCTGCGGCTGCTGAGCCACTGCAACGCCGGCCACCTCGCCACTGTGGCCTGGGGCAGCGCGCTCGGCGTCGTCTGGCACCTGCACGGGCGGGGCTTGGTCGAATCGGTGCTGGTGGACGAGACACGGCCACTGCTGCAAGGCGCCCGGCTCACGGCATGGGAACTGGCCCAGGCGGGCGTGCCCTACCGGGTGCAGCCGGACAGCGCGGCGGCCGCCGCCATGGCCCGCGGCCTCGTCGACTGTGTGCTCGTCGGTGCCGATCGGATCGCGGCCAACGGCGACGTCGCCAACAAGATCGGCACCTATGGCCTCGCCATCGCGGCGCACCACCACGGGGTGCCGCTCGTCGTGGTCGCGCCTTCCTCGACGGTCGACACATCGCTTGCCAGCGGCGCCGAGATCGCCATCGAGGAACGCGCACCCGAGGAACTGCGGACATTCGTGGGCGCCACGGTCACTCCGCCGGACGCCGAGGTGTTCAACCCGGCCTTCGACGTGACACCGGCCGAGCTGATCACCGCTGTAGTCACCGAGCACGGCCGCTACCTGCCGAGCGGCAACCAGGGCTGAGGCCAGGGGTTCCAGTCGAAAAAAGGGCGATAAATCTCGGCAAAGCCAGACGGCGCCATGCCCTGGAGCGCAACAATGAATTCATCGTGCGGTGTACCGCCGATTCCCCGGGGGGGGCATGACGAAAGTCATGGCGCGCTGGGAGGTGTCACATGTCGTTTGTGATCACGGCGCCGGAGGCGCTGGCAGCGGCAGCAGCGAATCTAGCCGGTATCGAATCGGCGCTCAGCGCGGCCAACGCGGCCGCGGGGGCTCACACGACGAGTGTTCTGGTGGCGGCCGCCGACGAAGTGTCGGCGGTCATCGCGGCGGCATTTTCCGGGCACGCCCGGGATTACCAGGCGCTCAGTGCGCAGGTGGCAGCGCTCCAGGACAGATTCCTGCAGGCATTGACCAACAGCGCGGCCTCGTATGCCACCGCTGAAGCCACCGCTGCCACGCCTCTGCAGCCCGTGCTCGACGCGATCAACACTCCTTTCTTGACGCTGGCTGGGCGCCCGCTGATCGGCAACGGCATCAACGGTGCCCCGGGCACCGGAGCGGCTGGTGGAGCCGGTGGATTCTTGATCGGTAGTGGCGGCAACGGCGGGTCCGGTGGAACCGGCCAGAGCGGCGGTGCCGGCGGGGCTGCCGGGCTGATCGGCGCCGGCGGCGCCGGGGGAGCCGGCGGGCCGGGCACCACGAACGGCGGGGCGGGCGGCGCCGGCGGTCTGTTGTTCGGCGGCGGCGGCAATGGCGGCCCGGGCGGCTTCAATGCCGCCGGCAGCGGAGGGAACGGCGGCGCCGGCGGGGCAGGCGGACTGTTCAGCGCCGGTGGCACCGGCGGTGCCGGTGGCAGCGGCAACGGCGTTAGTGGCAAAGGCGGTGCCGGCGGTGCCGGCGGGACGGCAGGGCTGTTCGGCGAGGGCGGCGCCGGTGGTAACGGCGGGTTCTCCAACGACGGGATAGCGGGACCTGGCGGGGCTGGCGGCAGCGGCGGACTTATCGGCAACGGAGGTACTGGCGGCTTCGGTGGTGCAGCCGCCAGCGCGGGCGGAATCAGCGGGGACGCCGGAGCCGGTGGCAACGGCGGCATGCTCGGCGGTGATGGCGGGGCCGGTGGCACCGGCGGCGGCGGTGGTGCCATCAACGGCGACGGCGGAGCCGGTGGCGCGGCCGGCATGTTCTTCGGTGACGGCGGGGACGGCGGCGACGCTGGAGGCGGCGGCAATATTGCCGGCAATGGTGGCGCCGGGGGTGCGGCCGGCATCTTCGCCGGCACCGGCGGCAATGGTGGCGCGGGCGGCACCTCCGGAGCCATCGGTGGTAAGGGTGGGGCCGGCGGCCGAGCAGGCATGCTCTTCGGCTCCGGCGGCAGCGGTGGTGGCGGCGGCGCCGCGTCCAATGCCGCGATTGGCGGCGACGGCGGGGCCGGCGGCAGTGCCGGCCTGCTCGTCGGCGATGGTGGGGCCGGTGGTGCGGGAGGTATCAGCGCCATCATCGGCGGGGATGGCGGGGCCGGCGGCACGGCCGGGCTGATTGGTCACGGCGGTCAAGGCGGCGACGGCGGGATCAACGCCACCGTCAACGCGTCTGGTGCCGGCGGCGACGGCGGTCGGGGCGGCAACGCCGTGCTGTTCGGCAACGGTGGCAACGGCGGCAACGGCGGGTTCGCCGTAACCCCGGGCAAGGCCGGGAAAGCCGGCACCGGCGGCGCCGGCGGGCAGCTGGTCGGCTCGGACGGATTGCCCGGGCTCTGACGCGCAGGTGCTACCTAGGCGCTAGCTCGCGCCCGCGGCAATGACCCGGTCCACCTCGAGTGCCCGGTCGGCCATCTCAGCGTGAGCCTTGTCCAGCGCCTCGGCTTGGTCCTCGTCGGCCTTCATCAGCGCCTCAATGTTGGAGCCGGCCAAGTCGAGCACACCCATGTCGGAGAAGGCCTTCTGCACTTTGTCGCCCCACAGTCCGATGTCCTTGACGATCGGCACGATGCGGCTGAACAGGTGCGAACGGAACTGGATCATCAACGGGGACGTGTCGACCCAGGCGGCGCACTCTTTCACGTTCAATCCGAGGGTTTCGAAAACCTCCTCGCCGCGGAACCGGTCGCGCATCAGATAGCAGGCGTCCACGACGAACTCTTCCCGCTCGTCCCGCTCGGCTTCGGTGAGGGCCGAGTAGTAGTCCTTCAGCGAAATGCGGCCGAAGGCGACGTGCCGCGCCTCGTCCTGCATCACGTAGGCCAGCACCTGCTTGGCCAACGAGTCCGGCGCCGCCATGTCACGCAGCACCCCGAAGGCGGCGAGCGCGAGCCCCTCGATGAGGACCTGCATGCCGAGATAGGGCATGTCCCAACGGGAGTCGCGCAGGGTGTCGTCCAGCAGCGCGGTCAGGTGTTTGTTGATCGGGTAGACCATCCCGATCTTCTCCTGCAGAAAACGCGAGAACGCTTCGACGTGCCGCGCCTCGTCCATGGTCTGAGTGGCCGCGTAGAACTTCGCATCCAGATCCGGCACGACCTCGACGATTTTGGCCGCGCACACCATCGCGCCCTGCTCGCCGTGCAGGAACTGCGAGAACTGCCAGGCTTGCGAATGCTGTCGCATCTCGGCGCGGCGTGCCTCGTCCGCGGCCTCCCACACGGGGCTGCCGAACAGCGGATGGAACTCGTCAGGTAGCCCGACAGGGTTCAGCGGGTCGACGTCCTGGCTCCAGTTAATACGGGACTGGGCATCCCACTGCTTGTCCTTTCCCTTTTGGTACAGGGACAGCAGGCGGGCGCGGCCGTCGTCGTACTCCCAGGTGAACCTGGTGTCGCCGGCACTGGGCACGTCCCACGAATACGGTTCCGGCACGTCCGTGTACTTGTCTTTCGTGGTCATCAGGAGCCGCCTCTCTACCTGCTGTGACTAGCGGTCATATGACGAGTATCACACTGCGCCGCCCGCGGCGGTGGCGTCAAGCCCGGGTCTTTCCGACAGATTCCTACCTGCACGTCGTGCGTGCCATTTCGTCTCGACCAGCGCGTTTCGAAGGCTACGATCAGGCGTGGCCCTGAGCGCCCGAATGCCGGAACTATCCGCGCTTGAGGTGTTGTCTGCGATTGCCAAGGCGGGCAGCTTGAACGCGGCCAGCCGTGAAGTAGGGATCAGTCAGCAGGCCGTTTCGGCGCGGCTGACGTCAATCGAATCGCAGATCGGCTTGCGCCTGGTGACACGTACCACGCGCGGCGCCCAGCTCACCCCGGCGGGCGAGGTGGTCGTCGAATGGGCAGACCAAGTGCTCGATGTCGCACTCCGCGTCGATGCCGGGCTGGCGTCCCTGCGCGCCGAGCGTCGTAGTGAGCTCAAGCTGGCGGCCAGCCAAACGGTGGCCGAGCACCTGCTGCCACGGTGGCTGGTATCGATGCAGGCGGCGGCGCTTCGGCACGGCGTCTCGGCACCCGCCGTGAGTTTCAGTACCACCGACAGTCGGGGAGCGATCGCCGCCGTGCGCGACGGGCATGCGGAGCTTGGCTTCATCGAGATTCGCGGCGTATTCCACGGGCTGCGCAGCCGCGTCATCGGGCACGACGAACTTGTCGTTGTCGTGCCGCCCGACCACAAGTGGGTGCGGCGTTCGGCCGCGGTTACGGTGGCTGAGCTTCGCCAAACCCCGTTGGTATCGCGCAAATCGGGTTGGCAGCTGCTGTTGGGTATCGAGGATCCCCTGGCCGGGGATGAGCCGGTGCCTGCCGCGCATCCACTCGAATTCGCCTCTGCCGCAGCGGTGCGCGCGGCTGTCCTGGCCGGTGCGGGGCCGGCGGTGATGAGCCGGGCCGCCGTCGGCGATGACCTTCTGCACGGCCGCCTGCGCGCCGTTCCAGTCGCAGGTCTGGACTTGCGACGAGACATACGGGCGATCTGGCTGGGCGCCCGCACGCCACCGGCCGGGGCGGCCAGGGAGTTACTCGACCACATCGCGACCACTCGCTGAATCACGTGCCGGATCGGCAAGGTCCGGCGATCCGCCGCAGTGCCAGCGGCCGTTGTTCAAGTGGATCGGCACTTGGCAACCCGGGACGCGCGGGTGGAGCTTGCGGCAAACCGTTTTGTGGGTGTCGGCGCGGGCCTTTTATGCCATTCGCGTGGCAACTTGGCTACCGTCATCCCGGGGGCATTTCGAAACGAGCAACCGACCAGTCACGAGGGGAGGCGTTGGTGTCGGCCGAACGATCTCGAGCGCGCCTATGCATCTTCGTCGCCGTGACGCTGTTGGTAGTCATCAACTCGCTCGCGTTGTGGGGAGAACGCGCAGCGCATCGCGGCGAGACGCTCCTCCAGCTGGGCACCGGGCTCGCGGCGGTCTGCTGCGGCCTCGTCGTCGCGCGGCGGGTGAGCGGCATGTCGCGATGGTGGCGGCTGATTTATACGTTGGGGGTGGGGTTGTGGCTGTTCGGTCAGACGCTGTGGTGGCTGGGTGACAACGGGGCCGATCATGTCGCTACTGCCCCCGGAGTTGCCGCGCATCTTTCGTTGCCGGTGCTCGCCCTCGCGGGGGTGATTTTGCTGGTGCACTCCGGCGGCAATGTGTTCGGACGCAACGGGTTGTTGTGGCGCCCGCCGGTCCCCAGTGTCATCGACGGGGTGGTGGCGGGCCTGTCGTTTCTGGTGCTGGCAACCATGGGCGGGTTCGGTGCCGGATCGTCACTTTCGCTGCCGCGGTCGGGCATCCCCGCCATCGAGATGGTGTTTGCGTCGGCCGAAGTCATGCTCGTGGCCGCCGTGGTTCTGATCGCCATGGTCTATGACCAGGACCGGCCATATCGGGTGAACTACCTGCTGCTGGCCGGTGGACTTGTGCTCATGGCGACCTCGGACAGAGTTGTCGCCTACCTACGCTCGGTCGGCGCCGAGGGCGGCGATCTGTGGGGCGCCATCGGATTGATCCTGGGCCCGGTCATGGTCGCGTTTGCGATGCTGGAATATCCGACCAGGCTGGCGGACGCCGACGACCCCCGCCGCGGCACTGACTGGGCGCGGTTGCTTCTGCCGTACGTCGGATTTCTCGGGGTCGCGGTGCTTTTTGCGTACCACGTGCTCGTCGGCCACTGGTTGGACGCGTTCGCGGTCTGTGTAACGGTGCTCATGGTGCTGCTGGTGACCATCCGCCAGGTGATCGCGACGCGCGCGCAGTGGCTGCTCAGTCAGCGCTTGTATCTGGCGCAACTGGGGCTGGCCCATCAGGTGCATCACGACGCGTTGACCGGGCTGCCCAATCGGCTCCTGTTCGGCCGTCGGCTCGACGAGGCGATGCGGGTCGGCGGCTTCGTGTTGATCTTCATCGACCTCGATGACTTCAAGGAGATCAACGACCGGTTCGGGCATGCCGCCGGGGACGAGCTGCTCTGCGCGGTCGGTGAGCGACTCAAGCGATGTGTCGGGGACAACGACACCCTGGCCCGGATCGGTGGCGACGAGTTCGCGATCTTGGTCCACGAAGACGTCGAAGAGCTGGAGACAGTGAGTGACCGGCTGCGAGTGGCGCTTCGGGATCCCTTTCCGCTGCAAGGCTCCTCGGTGCGGGTTCGGGCGAGCCTCGGCGTCGTGCGCCCGGACGTTGAGGACGGGCCGCAGACATCCGACGATCTGCTGCGGCAGGCGGACATCTCGATGTACGCGGGCAAACGGCTTGGCAAGGACACCGCGGTGATCTATCAGCCGTTGACAGGTATCCGCGCCGATTTCCCGACGGCGCTACGCAAGGCCGACGGTGGCGTACCCGCCGGATTCAGTCTGGCCTACCAGGCCATCGTGCGGGTTCCGGAGGGAACATTGCAGGCCGTAGAGGCCCTGGCCAGGTGGACCGCGCCCAACGGCATGCAGATCGCTCCGGAGACGTTCGTGATGGCCGCGGAAGCCGCCGGCCTGGGGGCAGCATTGGATGCGATGGTTCTGGACCTGGCGTGTTGTGAAGTTCAGGTCGCCGGGTTGGACGTGGACATCCACGTCAACATCGGCGCGGCGCGAGTGGGTAATACCGGCTTCGTCGAGCAGGTCAAGAGGACGCTGGAACGGCATCGGATCGCGCCGGCCCGGCTTGTCGTGGAAATTACCGAGACCGTTCCCATCGTTGACCTCGCCGACGCGGCAGCCCAGATCGCCCGACTCCACGCGATCGGCGTCAGGGTCGCCCTCGACGACTTCGGCGCCGGTTACAACTCGTTGACCTATCTGCACGCATTGCCGGTGCACATCGTCAAGCTGGACCGCAGCCTGGCGGTCGGTGCCGACCCGGTCCACGACCTGGCCCTCTACCGGTCGGTCATCGGGCTCTGCGACGAGCTGGGCTTTTCCGTGATCGCCGAGGGTATTGAGTCGATGTCGCAGTTGGACATCATCCGGGCCGCCGGATGCCACCTTGCTCAGGGACATCTGTTCGGACGACCCGCGGCAATCCATGAGATCGCCCGGGCGAAGGAGTCGCAGCGGCCGGCGGTGTGAGAGGTGGTATTCACCCGAGCCGGCTGATCACCCGGCATCCGTCGTCGACAGCGGTTGGCGTTCGACGGAGCGTCCCAAGACGACCTTTGCCGTGATGACGCCCAACTTGGCCATTCCCAGGTACGTCGATGGGTTGAACAGCGTCGGCCAGACTGTTCGAGTTTTGTGTTCGTCGACCGGTCTGGCGGTGAATCGATCGCGCAGCCACCTCAGCGTCATGGGCGCCGACAGTGGATGCAACAACAGATGACCACAGAACCGGTCGCGGTGATAAGTGACGGCTGCGCCAATACGTTCGTACTGATCTACCAGTGCGTCGACATCGTCGACGCTGATGATTCCGTCGTGCACCGCCTGTATGACCAGCACAGGAGGCTTCGGCTTGGACTTGCCGAGCTTCGTCTCGTCGAAGATGTGCCGCACTTCGGGTAGGTCCCACAGCTCGTCGGCTGTCATGTCGACATAGGACCCTATGTCGACGTTGCGGAACTGCCACACTGCTTGGGCCGTCGTCATTGTCTGCAACTTGTCGAGCAACGCCTTGCCCTCATCGGTCGCGTGCTCGTCGACGACGCGCTGCGCGCCGGGGAAGACCTGCGTCAGCGCCGAGATCATCAACGCGGCGAGACCGGCGAAGAAGCTGCGGTTGAGGCGGCGGGCCACACTCCCGCAGTCGCCGACGGGCGACCCCAGAACGGCGCCCACGATATTGAGCTCCGGTGCGTATCGCTCGCACAGTTCGGCGGCCCAGGCCGACGCCAGGCCTCCTCCCGAATATCCCCACAGGCCCACGGGTGCGGCGGGCGACAAGTTCAGGCGCTCGCACCGTGTCGCGGCCCGCAGCCCGTCCAGAATCCGGTAACCAGGCTCGACGGGGGCGCCCCACATGCCGTGGCAGCCTTCGTGGTCCGGTACACAGACCGCCCAGCCTTCCGCCAGCGCGGCAGTCACCAATAGATACTCGGCTTGGACGAACGCACCGATCGGTCGGGCACCGCACCGCATGGCAAAGGACGGGAAACAGCGCGACGCCACGGCGTCGATCGCGCATTGGTATGACAGCACCGGACAGGCGGCGTCCGCCTCGCGCTGCGCCGGGACGATCACGGTCGTCACCGCGACTTCCGGTTCCTCGTGCAGATTCGTGGTGCGGTACAGCAGCTGTGTGGCTTTGACTCGTTGGCTGACGAGACCGAGGAATCCAATCTCGACGTCGCGCGATCGCAACACCGTCCCAGGTTCCGCGTCCTCATAGCCCGGTGGCGCTTGGTAGAAGGGATCGTCGTCGGGTGAGATCGGACGTTCGCCGCGCCGCAACTCGTCGTGCGGCGGGCTCGCTTCTCTTACTGACGTGGCGGAATAGCTGTCCATCGTGTGGCGTCCCCTCGTTGCAATCGCTGACGGCGCGCGTCCACGCCGCCTGCCGCATCCATTACCCGCGGTACTGGGTTGTCAATCGTGAGTTGGTTCATGTCCCTGCCCGGCGGATTCAACGTCGTGGCAGTTTGCGGGGCCTGGTCATTGAGGCACTGCCGGAGGCGGGACATCCCGGCGCGGAAATGGCAGTCGCCGAGACTGGAACCCCCGCGGACAACGCAACAGGTGTCGTATCCACCGCCTCGACGCCGTGATACTGGTGGAGTGGCGGGAAAAACCGAAGAAAACACCCACCGGTTTCCCGACTCCTTGAAACGGCTGTGCTGCTTCGGTGAGCAGATCCTGATTCGGTGCCCGGCATGTCACGGTTGTGCCCAGATCATCTCGTTGCCGGCTGTTGGATGGGATCGGTGTCGATGGCGGGATCAGGCCCGCCGACGACTTAGCTGTCTACGGTGCGGACACACTCGCGACTGGACCGCGCCCCGCACGTATAACGCCGTTGCCGTCGTACCAGAACCCAGCGGACCCATCGAGCCGTTCTTCGGGCTCCCGCTATGGCTGCAGACGGACTGCTGCCACGATCGCAATTCCTCACCGCGCTCATTAGACGGCGAATTGGCGTTCCGAGTAATATCGAATTCTCTCCGAGGCGCTGATTTCAGCCAACTGAGGAGCCGGCGCATTGCGCGTTAAGGGACGAAGTCGACCTTGGTTGCGGCGAACAGCTCATCCTTAACTCGAGATCATCGCCGGAACCGCTCGCAACCGTGTGGACAAGCCGCGGTATAGCCCTTCCCCTCATTGGTCGTTGGCATTAGTTGTCCACCACAATCAGCGGGTTGTGTCGTAACTGGATTGTCCTAGGGACTTGGCCTGTTTGCAGGAAACCGGTATGTGGATAACCGGACGGCGACACTAGGTCACAAGATCAAGTCGTCCTGTGTATACCGCACGACCGCTCGGGCCAGTGACGCAGTAGCAAATTTTTGACCAGCCGAAAAGGGCGTGACGGTTGGAAGGCAAGCGATCGCCGCGGCGGGAAGACGCTGAGGCGCGCGCCTCTCGGGGTCAGGAGTCATCGAGCTGATGTATGACGATGAACCGTGATTATTTTAGGCGAATATGAATTCGCTTAGAGTTATTACCCAACCTTGCGCACGAAAGATATTTCTGCATGCGTCACCGACGCGCAGTGTGGCATACCACGTGCGTAAACCGGGTCGCGGGCGAAAGCAGTGTGCATTTTGCACAAAATGCGCAGGGCTCGGCAGTGATTCTTGGGCATTGTGCATGAAACCTATGAAAGTGCTGGTACCAACCTCTTGCATAAACGTAAATTACCGGGCGGGTATCGGGTGCGGGTCTGCACCGGCGTTTAGAAGGTCCCGTCTTTTCCGGTCGTTGGTGATGACGGGATGGCGTGTCCGGAGGGTGGCGTCGGGGCTATTCCCGCTGGTTTCTGGAGGTCGTCTGTGTCGTTTGTCAATGTGGTACCGCAATGGGCGACCGCGGCGTCCTCCGAGTTGGCGGGGATCGGGTCGGCGGTGGGGGTGGCTAATGCGGCCGCGGTTGCCTCGACGACGCAGATTGTGGCGGCGGCTGCCGATGAGGTGTCGGCAGGGATCGCGGCGTTGTTCAGCACCCACGCCCTCGAGTATCAATCGTTGGGCGTGCAGGCTGAGCTGTTTCATGAGCAGTTCGTGGCAATGCTGGCCGGCAGTGCGGCAGCCTACGGGGCTGCTGAAACCGCCAATGCCCAGCAGGTGGTGTGGGGGGCGATCAATGCACCGTTCGAGGCGTGGTTGGGGCGGCCATTGATTGGCAATGGCGCGGATGCGACCACGCCCGGTGGTGCCGGTGGTGCCGGTGGTTTGTTGTGGGGCAACGGCGGTGCCGGTGCGGCGGGCGCCCCGGGTCAGGCTGGTGGCGCCGGCGGGGCGGCCGGGCTGATCGGGACCGGCGGGCTTGGCGGTGCCGGCGGCGCGGTCCTTGGTGGTGTGGGCGGTGCCGGCGGCACCGGCGGTGCTGGAGGTTGGCTGTGGGGTCGGGGGGCAGGCCGGTGGCGCAATAGGCGCCGCTGGGCAGGTCGGCGGAGCGGTCGGTGCCCAAGCCGGCATTGCGGCCGGTGGCCAGGCCGGCATTGCGGCCGGTGGCCAGGCCGGCATTGCGGCTGGCGGTCAGGCCGGGCTGGCGGGCCAAGCGGGCATCGCAGGTCAGGCGGGCCTCGCCGGTCAGGCAGGCATCGCAGGCCAGGCAGGCCTTGCGGGCCAAGCGGGCCTCGCTACCCAAGCGGCTGTCGGTGGTCAGGCCGCTGCGGCTGCGGGCGGCGGAATTGCCGGTACCGGCAACCTCGGCGCGCTGGGCAACGTCGGCGCCAATCCGGCAATCAACGCGGGTGCCGGTGCGGCCCCGCAGGCCGGGCTGATTGCCAGCGAAGGCGCCGCGCTGCATGGCGCCGCGACGCCGCAGGTCGGCGGCCCCATTGGGGGTGTCGGCGTCGGCGGGCAGTCCAGCGGCGCGGCCGGCGCAGGGCTCGGCCTCGGCGGTGCAGGAACCCACCCGGCGCCCCAGCCCCTGTCCTCTCCCGGAGCCGCCGAACCAGGTGCCCCCGTCGTTGTGACCGCGGGTAGCCCCGGCACGGTTCCCGGCGGCGTGGCGACTGGACCAGGCGGCGTAGCAACCGGACCCGGCGGCGTGGCGACCGCACCGGGCGGAGCGGCGAACGGCCCCGGTGGCGTCACGACCGGCCCGGGCACCCACGCGCCGGCCACCGGTAGCGCCGGCGGACATGGCGACATCCTGGGTCAGGAAGGTACAACGCTCGGTGGTGGAAGCGTCCCGGCCGGTGCTGGCACGCCCGGCACTGCTGGTACGCCCGGCAGTGCGGGTGGCGGCGCGGGAACCGGCGGCGTCACTCCGGGTGACCACTCGCCGACGTTCCCGTCCGGTCAGGGCCCCGTCATCCAGACCGGTGGCACCGGTGCCGGGACTGGCGGGGGTACGACACCGCCGACTGGCGGTGGCCACGGTCCGGTCATCCAGACGCCGGGTACCACAACGGGCCAAGGCGACGCCGGTCACGGCGGCACGAACCCGCCGGTGATCAACGTCCCGCACAGCCCGGCCCCGCAGGTGGAGACGCCGACCCACCCGGCTCCGGCCGACCACGGCCCGGTGGTTACTCCGCAGCAGCATCAGCCGATAGAGCAACCGACTCACCACGAGCCGCAAGGCCCTTCGGTGTTCGGCCACGAGCCGCCCGCGGCACACACGCCGCCGGCGCACACCGACGTCCCCGGGACGCACGGCGCGGCCGACCACCACGGGTTCTGATAGCCCGATCGGCGACCACCGGCGGGGACCTTCATGGTCCCCGCCGGTTTATGCACCTACCGTGTTCTGACAGGCACGCGATCGAGAAAGGGGGGCAGCACGGTGGCTCAACCCGATGACCCGCGCCGGGTCAGTGTGATCGTCGAGCTGATCGACCACACGATCGCTATCGCTGAACTCCACGAGCGCGGTGATCTGGTGCAGCGACTCCGACGTGCGCGCACGCGGATCACCGACCCGCAGATCCGGGTCGTGATCGCCGGCCAGCTCAAGCAGGGCAAGAGCCAGCTGCTCAACTCGCTACTGAACCTCCCCGTGGCGCGGGTGGGCGACGATGAAGCCACCGTGGTCATCACGGTCGTGAGCTACAGCGCGCAGCCGACCGCCCGGCTCGTCCTGGCCGCCGGGCCCAACGGCGAGACCACCACCGTCGACCTCCCCGTCGATGCGATCAACACCGACCTGCGTCAAGCATCCCAAGCCGGCGGCCGCCGCGTGCTGCGGGTGGAGATCGGCGCGCCCAGCCCGCTGCTGCAGGGTGGATTGGCGTTCATCGACACCCCGGGCGTCGGGGGCCACGGACAGCCGCACCTGTCGGCGACCCTTGGACTGCTGCCGGACGCGGATGCCCTGCTGATGGTCAGCGATGCCAGCCAGGAGTTCACCGAACCCGAGATGTGGTTCCTGCGCAAAGCACATCAGGTGTGCCCGGTCGGCGTGGTGGTGGCCACCAAAACCGATCTGTATCCGCGCTGGCGCGACATCGTCAACACCAACGCCGCCCACCTGCACCGCGCCCGTGTGCCGATGCCGATCATCCCGGTCTCGTCGCTGCTGCGCAGCCACGCCGTCAGCCTCAACGACAAGGAACTCAACGCCGAATCCAACTTCCCGGCGATCGTCAAGTTCCTCAGCGAAAAGGTGCTGTCCCGCGAGAACGACCGGATACGCGATGAGGTGTTGACCGAAATCCGTTCGGCGGCAGAGCAATTGACCGTGTCCGCCAGTTCCGAGCTGTCCGTCGTCAACGATCCGCAGGTGCGTGACCGGCTCACTGCGGACCTGGAACGCCGCAAGCAGGAAGCCCAGGACGCACTGCAGGCGACCGCGCTGTGGCAGCAGGTCCTCAATGACGGATTCACCGACCTGAGCAACGACGTCGACCACGACCTGCGCGCCCGGTTCCGTGCTCTGACCGACGACATCGAGCGGCAGATCGACTCGTGCGACCCGACCCTGCACTGGGCGGAGATCGGTGCCGATGCCGAGGATGCGGTGGCCACCGCGGTCGGCGACAACTTCGTCTGGGCATACCAACGGGCCGAGGCGCTGGCCCTCGACGTCGCCCGCTCGTTCAACGACGCCGGACTGAACTCGGTGATGTCGCCCGAATTGACCTCGCGCCTGATGGCCGGCAACTTCGACCAGCTCAAGGCTTTGGCGGAACTGGACGCTAAGCCGCAGGGCAAGGGCCAGAAGATGATCTCCGGGTTGCGCGGTTCCTACGGGGGCGTGGTGATGATCGGCATGTTGTCGTCGGTGGCCGGCCTGGGTCTGTTCAACCCGGTATCGGTCGGCGCCGGGCTGTTACTCGGCCGGATGGCCTACAAGGAGGAGAAGGAAGGCCGAGTTCTGCGCGCCCGGGCGGAGGCGAAGGCCAACTTGCGCCGCTTCGTCGACGAGGTCTCGTTCGTAGTGGGCAAGGAATCCCGCGACCGGCTCAAAACGATTCACCGCACCCTGCGCGACCACTACCGCGAGATCGCCAACGAGTTGAGTCAATCGTTGAACGAGACACTGCAAGCCACAGTCACCGCCGCTCACATGGAAGGCGTCGAACGCGACACCAGGGTGCGCGAATTGGAGCGGCAACTGGACATCCTGCGCCAGGTCACCGAAAACTTAGACAAACTGAGGGTACGGGCGACCATAGGACGAGGGTGAGCACAAGCGATCGGGTCCGCGCCATCCTGGGCGGCACCATCGAGGCCTACCGGGGGGAACCGGCCTACCGCCACCGCGCGGACGTCTTTTACGAACTGGAACGCATTGGCGCGCGGCTCAACGAGCCCATCCGCATCGCGTTGGCCGGCACCCTGAAGGCCGGAAAGTCCACCCTGGTCAATGCCCTGGTCGGTGACGACATCGCGCCGACGGACGCAACCGAGGCCACCAGGATCGTCACCTGGTTCCGGCACGGCCCCACCCCGAAGGTCACCGCAAACCACCGCGGCGGACGCCGCAGCAACGTCCCAATCACCCACCGCGATGGCCTGAGCTTCGACCTGAGCAGAGTCAACCCGGCCGACGTCCTGGACCTGCACGTCGAGTGGCCGGCGCAGGAGTTGGTGCACACCACCATCATTGACACCCCGGGAACCTCGTCGCTGACCCGCGAGGCCTCTGAGCGCACCCTGCAACTGCTGGTTCCCGCCGACGGAGTGCCCCGGGTGGACGCGGTGGTTTTCTTGCTGCGCACCCTCAACGCGGCCGACATCGCGCTGCTCAAACAGATCGGCGGCCTCGTCGGTGGCTCGGCCGGTGCGCTGGGCATCATCGGCGTCGCGTCGCGGGCCGACGAGATCGGTGCCGGGCGCATCGACGCGATGTTGTCGGCCAGCGACGTCGCCAAGCGGTTCACCAGCGAGATGAACCAGACGGGCATCTGTCAGGCGGTGGTTCCGGTGTCTGGGCTGCTCGCGATGACGGCGCGCACCCTGCGGCAGGGTGAGTTCGTCGCGCTGAAGAAACTTGCCGAGTCCGATCCGGCCGAGCTGAACAAGGCGCTGCTGAGTGTGGACCGGTTCGTTCGACCGGACAGCCCGCTGCCGGTGGACGCGCCAATTCGCGCGCAGCTGCTGGAACGGTTCGGCATGTTCGGCATCCGGATCTCGATAGCGGTGCTGGCGGCCGGGGTCGCCGATGCGACGAGCCTGGCCGCCGAGCTGCTCGAGCGCAGCGGGTTGGTGGCGCTGCGCGAAGTCATCGACCAGCAATTCGCGCAGCGTTCCGACATGCTCAAGGCGCACACCGCGCTGGTGTCGTTGCGCAAGTTCGTCGAAACCCACCCGGTGCTGGCCACGCCGTACGTCATCGCCGATATCGACCCGCTGCTCGCCGACACCCACGCGTTCGAGGAATTAAGATTGCTGAGCCAGTTAGCCTCGCGCACAACGAGATTCGATGCAGAAGAGATGTCGTCGCTGCGCCGTATCCTGGGCGGGTCGGGCACCGACCCGGTCAGCAGACTGGGCCTGGATCCCGAATTGTGCAGGCTTGACCCGCAGGAGGCCCCGCGGGCGGCGTTCGCGGCCGCGCGGTGGTGGCGGCGCCGGGCCGAGCATCCTCTCAACGACCCGTTCACCACTCGTGCCTGCCGGGCCGCGGTGCGCAGCGCCGAGGGCATCCTGGCCGAATTCCCCGCCCGTCGCTGAGCCGGATCAGGTCCCGGGCGCGGGCGCCGCGCTGGTTGACGGCGCGGGCGCCGCGCTGGTGGTGGGCGGCTGCTGCGTAGTGGTTGGTGGTTGCTGCGTGGTGGTCGGCGGGTTGGTGGTGGTCGCCTGGGTCGTGGTGGGCTGCGTGGTCGTGGTCTGTTGAGTCGTCGTCGTCGTGGTGGTGGTCGACGGGGTAGTGGTCGACGTCGACGAGGTGGTGCTCGACGGTGGGCTGGTGGTGGTGCTGGACGGCGGCGTCGAGGTCACGGTGACGGGCGGAGGCGTGATCACCGTTTCGGTGGGGCTGTTGTCGGTTCCGATCACCGTGGTGGTGATCGGCGGCGGTTGCGATGTCGTGGTGACAGGTTTGGTGTCGCTCGGTCCGAGTGTGAACGCCAGCACGATGGCCAGGATGATGGCCGCGGCGGCACCGGCCAGGCTCAACAGAATGGCCGGGCGCCTGTACCAGGGCGGGACGTCCGGTTCGGCGGGGTAGCGGTCCTGATCAGCATCGGGATACCCGACACCCGGCGGCGGTTCGACCGGGCCGGTGTAGTCGGCAGGCCCGGTGTAGGGAACCGGCTCCATCCCGGTGCCACTGTCTTCGGACCAGGCCAGCGCACGGTCGGTCGTCTGACGGGCATCCTCGGGGAACGCCTCGGTGGGCACCGCGGCGGTCGCGGATGCCGCGGTGGGGGACGCGGCAGTCGCATCGCCGGCCAGACCGGCGGCGCCGGCGAGACCGGCGGCGCCGGCTAGACCCGCCGCACCGACGGCGCCGGTGGGCACGTCGGCCGCGGGACTCATACCCGTGGGCGCAGCGGCGGCCGACTGCGCGATGGCGCCCAGCGTCACGGCACCGATCGCGGCGCCGAACAGGGGTTGCGGCGTGGTGAACACCGGCACCTGCAAGCGTTCCGACAGCCGAGTGGTGATCAACGGGATTCCGGCGCCACCGCCCACTGTCGCCACCGCAGCCAAGTTGCCGATGCCATTGCGCTGCAACACATCTCCGACCGCCGAGATGAAGCGGTCCAGCGGGCCCGAGATCAGTTGCTCCAAGGCGGTGCGGGTCAGCTGTACGCCGCTGCCCGCACCAACAGCGACCGTCGCCACCGTCGCGGACGACAATTGTTCCTTGGCTGTCCGGCATCCGGCGAGCATCCGCGTCACCGATCCCATCGATGTGGCGGTGCCGGAAACGTCCGTGCTGTCGGCACTGGGGGAGACGGCCAGCAGATGATTCAGGATCATCTGGTCGATGTCATCTCCGGAGAACTCGCTGTAGCGCACCGTGCCGCCGACCGGCTGAAAATTGGAGCCGGCGTTGGCCAGGGTGATGCTGGTCCCGCCGGCGCCGAAGTCGCACAACGCGACGACCCCGCTGCGGGGAAATCCGGGGCGGGCGTTCAGCGCAGCCAGCGCGGCCGCCGCATCCGAGATCAACGTCGGCGTGCCACCACCCTTGGCGGTCAGGTCCGGCTGCGCGAACAGTTCCTGGCGCAGCGCGGCCACCTGGTTGTCCGACCAGTAGGCGGGCACCGCGATGGTGATCGGGGTCCCGTAGCCGACCGTGCGCGCCATCGCTTCCAGCGCCTCGATGGTCAGTGCCTGGCCCAGGTATTTCGTCCCGTCCGCGGCGACCAGCGGAGCCGGATCGCCGACGCGCTCCACGAAGCCGCGCAGCACTAGACCAGTTTCGGTGAGATTCGGATTCTCTTCCGGCAGGCCGACTTCGGATGGGCGGTGCTCGAACAACGTCAAGACCGGCGTGCGGGATACCGGGGCGCTACCCGAGCGGACCGCGACCAGGTTGGCCACCCCGATCGACAACCCGAGCGACTCGCTCATATCCACACCTCTGAGTCCATTCCTTTGCTGGCGGTCGGCGGCCGTTCCCCACCCTAGCCGTCCTGCGGACGGCGGGGCCGGGTCAGAGGCCCGGCGGCAGATTGATGACGGTGGGGATCTGCGGCAACGTTATCTGCGACGGCAGCTTGGGCAGCAACCCGGGTGCAGGCGAGTTCGCCGGTGTCGTGGTCGGCACGGTGCTTGTGGTGGTGGACGTCTCCGGCGACCTGGTCGTGGTTGTTTCCGGCGACGTGGTGGTCGTGGTGGTCGTGGTCGTCGCCGTAGTGGTCGTGGTCGTCGTCGTGGTGGTCGTGGTGGGCGACGTGGTCGTGGTGGACGTCGTCGTGGTGACCGAAGCAGGACTGGGTCGGCCCTGGGAAAGCAGCACGATGCCGTAGATGATCAGCCCGATCAGAACCGCGATGAGCACTCCCCAGCCCACCAGCGCCAGCGGCCGTCGCCACCCCGGGACCGGTTCCGGCTCGTAGCCGTCACCCGGCCCATAGCCGTGATTGCCATCGGTCGGGTCGTTGGCGCCGTAATCGGGCGGGTCGTACCTGGTCACGGGCGCCGATGCTAGTTGCTGCGCGGACCCGCAAACCCCCGCCACGCGGGTCCGTTGCCGATCGGTGACCTGCGGCTAGGGCAGGTGCGGCACCGTGATCGTCGGCCCCCCGGGGATGGTGATCGTGGACGGCAGCGGAGGCAGGTGCGGGCCGCGGTGCGTCGGTTGCTGCGACGGCGGCGGCGCGGGCGGCTGACTCCTCGGCGGGTTGGTCGGCGGAGCCTGAGTGGGGGGTTCCGCGCTGGTGCTGGGCTCGGTTGTGGTGGTGGTCGTCTCCGTGGTGGTTGTTGTCGTCGTGGTGGTCGTGGTGGTAGTCGACGTTGACGACGTCGTGCTCGGGGCGGGACTGTTGCTCTTGTCCCCGCCGATTAGCTGCGTGACGCCGTAGGCGATCAGCGCGAGCAGGATCACGACCAGAATTGCCCAGCCGATCAGCGTCACCGGCTTGCGGTACCAGGGCCGCGGCTCGGCATCGGGATCCTCGTCGTACGGAGCGTATTGATCGGGCGGTGGCCCCTCGACGGTGGGCTGATTCAGCGGCGAGCCATGTTCGACCGTGGGCTGGAATTGCGGCGCTGGGCCGTGTTCGACGGTGGGCTGATACTGCGGCGGCGGGCCGTGTTCTACGGTCGGGCCATACTGCGGCGGCGGACCGGGCGGTTGCCCTTCCACGGTGGGTTGCTGTTGGGGCCCCGGGGGTGGCCCCTGCGGAGGCGGACCATACGGAGGTCCACCCGGTGGTGGACCCGGCGGGCGCGGACCCTGAGGAGGCCCACCCGGCGGCGGGCCTTGCGGCGGGTAGCCGCCGAAGCCGCCGTACTCAGTGGGCTGGTTGTTGAAGTCGTCCCCCGGTGGGCCATACCGTGCCACAACCCGATGTTATAGGGCGGCGCCGGGTCAGCTCAGAACGTGTTCACCTTGTCGATGCTGACGAACATGCCGTGGCCGGTGCCATTGTTCTGAAAACGGGTGCCGTCCTTGCTGGCGACGATGGTCCAGCCCTGGGCGTCATAGGTCTTGTAGTCGATGGTGACGGTGGGGATGGCGCCGAGGTTGCCCAGCACCCATTGCACGTTGCCGCCCGAGGTGATGTGCACGCCATTGGCGTGTTCGCCCTCTTTGATCGGGGAGTTGGTGAACGGTGCCTCGCAGCCGACGCTCTCCTTGTTGATCTGACAACGCGTCAGGCCCGACTTGGTTTCGATGAAGACGTAGCCGTTCTCGTCGGGCTTCAGCGGTATGGCGCCCGGAGTCGGACTCGTCGGCGGGGCCGGCGGCGGTGCAGGTGCGGGGGCCGAGGAAGTGGGTGGGGCGGCGCTCGGGCGTGACGTCGGGAAGGTGGGCTCGGTCGGGCCTGCGCCGGGCGAGGCTATCGGCCTGCCGTCAATGGTGCTGCTGCACCCCGCGACCAGCACGGCGGCGGCCAGCAAGCCCCACCGTACCTTTGGCAATAACCACACGTGCTACTCCCCGAACTCTCCGATCCAGGGAGTCAGATTAAGCGCGCTGCGGCGCAAGTCACCGCAGTGACGCGCTGTTGCAACGGCGCCGATGAAAAAGCGTTACGTGCATGTCAATATTCCTGTGTTGACATGTCTATATAGACGGGTCAGAATTGGAATGTAATGGAAGGGGGATAGGAGACAGGACGGCGAGATGAGACGGTACGACGACGACATTTGCTACCGGGGATGCGAGCCCGAGCAGACCGGTGGTGGTCGGTTGGTCACCGTGGAAGCCCGCGGCGAGTTCGTCGGACTTCTTCCGCACCGGGTCAAGCACTCCCCGGCGGGATTGATGTGGGGATACGCCGGTTCAGGACCGGCCGATCTGGCCCGGTCGCTGCTCATCCACACCCTCGGCGACGCCGCCCGGTGCGTGGTGTGCGGCGGCGCCCCGCAGCCCCAGAAATGCCCTTGGTGCGACGAGGGGTGGACCGTGCCGTCGTCGACGTATCAGCGGTTCACCTTCGAAGTCATCGCACGGCTGCCGGACTGCGGGTGGACGCTGCGCCGCTCCGACGTCCTTGACTGGCTACAGCGCGCCGAAGGGTGTTCCTGAGTTCATTCCACCGGTTCCGCCGAGGGTGTCGCCTCGGCATCTCCGGCTTCGTCGAGTTGCCGGGCGTGCGCGGCCGCGGTTTCCCGCACCCGGTTTCGCACCAGGAACCAGCCACCGATAAGTGCCGGGATGCCGATCGCCATCGCGGCGATCATCCAGCGGCCGTAGACCTTGTCGAACATCATCAGGACGAGCACGCCGGCCAGGAACGCCAGCGTGACCCAGCCGGTATAGGGAGCCAGCGGCATCCGGAACGCCGGCCGCTCCGGCTCGCCGGACTTGGCCAGGTGATAGAACCGGAGCTGGCACGCGACGATCGTCGCCCAGGCCACGATCACACCCGTCGCGGCGATGTGCAGCACGATCTCGAAGGCGTGGCTGGGGGTAACCGCGTTGAGCACGATGCCGAACAAGCCGATCCCCGCGGTGAGCAGGATGCCGCCATACGGCACGCCGTTCTTCGACATGGGCGCGGTGAACTTCGGACCGCTGCCGTTGATCGCCATGGACCGCAGGATCCGGCCGGTGGAATAGAGCCCGGCGTTCAGGCTCGACAGGGCTGCCGTCAGCACCACCAGGTTCATTACGTCGTCGCCCCAGGAGATCCCGAGTTTGTCGAAAAACGTCACGAACGGGCTGACGCCGTCGCGATATGCGGTGTAGGGCAGCAGCAGGGCCAGCAGGAAGGTGGAGCCGATATAGAAGACCGCGATCCGGAATACCACCGAGTTGATCGCGCGGGGCATGATCTTCTCCGGTTCCGCGGTTTCCCCGGCGGCGATGCCGACCAGTTCCACTGCGGCGTAAGCGAAGACCACTCCGGCGGTGACGAGCACCAGTGACAGCGCGCCGGTCGGTATGAATCCGCCGTGGTCGGACCAGATCGACCAGCCGGTCTGCTGACCCTGGATCTTGAAGCGTCCGGCCAGGAAGATCGTCCCGACAATCAGGAACGTCACCAAGGCCAGCACCTTGATCAAGGCGGCCCAGAATTCCAGTTCGCCGAACAGCTTGACCGAGATCAGGTTCATCGTCAGCACCACCACGAGCGCGATGAGTGCCAGGGTCCACTGCGGGATGGGCTGGAAGATATTCCAGTAGCGGCAGTACTGCGCGATTGCGGTGGTGTCCACGATCCCGGTCATCGCCCAGTTCAGGAAATACATCCAGCCGGCGGCGTAAGCCACTTTCTCGCCGAAGAACTCGCGCGCGTAGGAGACAAAGGAGCCGGACGACGGGCGGTACAGGACAAGTTCCCCGAGGGCACGCAGGATCAGGAAAACGAAGGCACCGCAGACCCCGAAGACCACGAACAGCCCCGGCCCCGCCGAGGCCAGTCGGCCGCCGGCGCCGAGGAATAAGCCGGTCCCGATGGCGCCGCCCAAGGCAATCATTTGCAGCTGCCGGTTCTTCAGCGCTTTGTGGTAACCGGCGTCTTCGCGGTCAAGCGCGCGTGCGGGCGGTGTCATCGAATCCTTCTCGCCGAAGCTTGCGCGGATGGCCGCGGGAATTGCTTGCCAGGCTATCCCACAGCATGCCTCACCGGCAGTTCACAGGCCGAGCAGCAACTCCGCGTTGCGGTGGCTGATACGGGCCCGGTCGCGCTGCGACAGCGGCAGGCTGTCGAGGAAGTTCCGGCCCGCGTTCATCGATCCGAACGGATAGTCGGTCGAGAAGGCCACTCGCTCGACGCCGACATTGGCGACCAGGTTGGCGTAGGTCGCGGCGTCGTTGAAATTGGCGAATGTGTAGTGCAGATTCCGGCGCAGGTAGGTGCTGATGGGGTGGTTCAGCCCGGTCAGATCGGGTTTCAGTGTGGCGTCGAAACGCGGTGCCATGAACGGAATCCCCTCGCCCATGTGCCCGATGATCAGCTGCAGGTTGGGGTGACGGTCGAACACCCCGGCCAAAATGATGCGCAGCACGTGCGTGGCGGTGTTGATGTGCCAGCCCCAGCCCACCGTGGCCAGCGCGAACGACACCTGATCAGAGAACCCGGCATAGCAGGACTCGATCACCGCCGGCGGGGGCATGGTCGGATGTAGATAGAGCGGTGCCTGCAGTTCGGCCGCACGGTCGAGGACCGGTGCGAAGTGCGGGTCATCGAGGTAAATACCGCGGCAGTGGCCGTTGACCACCCCACCCGCGAAACCATGCTTGCGCACCGCCCGTTCCAGTTCGTCGGCGGCCGCCTCGGGCTCGCTGATGGGCAGGGTGGCGAACCCGGCCAGCCGGTCAGGAAACCGCTCGACCGCAGCGGCAAGTTCGTTGTTGCAATCGTGGGCCAGACGCACGGCCGCCGGTCCGTCCAGCTGTTCCACGCCGGGCGCGGCCAGGGACAGCACCGCCAGGTCGATGCCCGCCTCGTCCATCGCCTTGATGCGTGCTTCACCCAGATTGCAAATCGGCTCGACGATGCCCGGTCGCGTTTTCAACCAGCCACCCGGACCGTTGAGGAATTGCGTTGTGGCGTAATGCTCTTCGATGGCGATGGTGCGCATTGCTCAGCTCTCCAGTACTCGGGTGGCGCCCGCCCAGCGCGGGATGTCGTCGCTGTTGCCGGCGAGTCGGATGGTCTTGCTGTATCCGTACTCGGACAGGGTCTCCTGGGCGTGTTCGCGCCCGAAGCCGCTGTGGCCCACACCGCCGAAACCGGTCCCGACGGCGATCCGCACGTAGTTGTTGACGAACACTGCACCGGCCCGGATCTGCCGGCTCACCCGCAGCGCCCGGTCGGTGTCCTGGGTGAAAACCCCTGCCACGAGACCGAATTGAGTACGGTTGGCGATCCGGACCGCTTCCTCCTCGTTGCCGAACCGCAGGACCGTGACGACCGGGCCGAAGATCTCTTCGGTGGCCACCCGCATGTCCGGCTCGACGTCGGTGAAAACCGTTGGTGCGACGTAGAAGCCGTCGGCGAGCCGCGGATCGTCGGGAAGCGGCGCCTGGGCAGCGATATGTGCGCCCTCGGAGACGCCGATATCGAGGTAGTTCAGCACGCGCTGTTGTTGACTGCGGGTGACCAGCGGTCCGACATCGGTGGCTTGGTCGGCGCCGTCGCCAACCTTGAGGCGGGTCACCGCCGCGGTGAACTTCGTGATGAACTCATCGAAGATGCTGTCCTGCACCAGGATTCGCGATGAAGCGGTGCAGGCCTCACCCTGGTTGAAGAAGCCACCGTCGATAGCCGCCAGCAGTGCCTTGTCCAGGTCGGCGTCGTCGAACACCAGCAACGGGTTCTTGCCGCCGAGTTCCATCAGTGTCGGGGTCAGGTTCTCCGCGGCGGTGCGCAGTACCGCCGTCGCAGTGGTCGGGGATCCGGTGAAGGACACCTTGCCGACCAACGGATGTCCGGCCAGGGCGGATCCCACCGCGCCGCCGCCGGGAACTGCATGCACCAGATCATCGGGCAGCACGGAGTTGATCAGGTCCACCATCCGCAGCACCACCGAGGGCGCCTGCTCCGGTGGCTTAAGCACGATGCTGTTGCCCACCGCGAGGGCCGGGGCGGTCTTGCCGGCGGTGTGGATCGGCGGCCAGTTGAACGGCACGATGCCCGCAATCACGCCGTACGGCTCAAGCGTGGTCACGTCGAACACCGGTCCGTAGTCGCGCGCGTGACTGGGCAGTACCTCCACCACGCTGGCGAAGTACTCGAAGATCGTTGTCGCCGCTTCGACGTCGAACTGGCGGGCCTGGGTGATCGGCTTGCCCATCTCCAGGGACTCCAGGGCGGCGATCTCGTAGGCGTGCGCGCGAATGACGTCGGCGACCCGGCGCAGGCAGCGTCCGCGCTCGCGGGCGGGGCGTTGCTGCCAGTCCCGCTGGGCGGCGTGCGCGGCCCGAACCGCCTGGTCCACCTGCGCCGGACCCGCCGCGCGGACGACGGCGACGGGTCGCCCGGTGGCGGGGTTGTCGACGACGAACTCGTCGTCCTCGCAGGGCGACGACCACCGAGTTCGGGTGATGTCCACGCGGCCGAAAGTACGCCCGGGCCAGCAATCACCACCAGAGAAATTATCTGATGACTACTAGCACGATCAGTGATAATTGCTGGATGGAGCTTCGCCAGCTCGAGTACTTCCTCGCCGTCGCCGACCACCTGAGCTTCACCCGTGCGGCGCAGCGGCTACATGTCGTCCAGTCCGGCGTCTCGGCGACGATACGGGCGCTCGAGCGCGAACTCGGTGCCGAACTGTTCACCCGCGGCCCGGCGGGGGTGCGGCTGACCCCTGCCGGTGAGGAGCTCCGCCCGCACGCCCGCGCCACCATCGACGCTGCGCGCGCCGCCAAGGATGCTGTCAACGCCACCCGCGAAACCGTGCGCGGCACCGTCACCGTCGGGACCCTGACCTCGATCAACGTCATCGACCTGCCGGCACTGCTCGCCGAACTGCACGTTCGGCATCCCGAGGTACGAGTTCACCTACGGGCGGCGCGTGCCGGCACGACGGGACTGGCCCGGCAGCTGCGCGACGGCGACCTGGACATCGCCTTCCTGGTCTTCACCGGCGCCCCGCCGTCAGACCTGCGCGCTCGGCTGGTCGCCGACGTCCCGCTGCAATTGGTGGTGCCCAAAGACCACCCGCTGGCATCCGGCGATTCGGTGATCCTCGCCGAATTGGCGGGACTGTCCTTCGTCGACGCACCGCCGGGCTACGGCACCAGAATCGTCGTCGACACCGCGTTCGCCGCGGCCGGCGTCGAGCGCACCGTCACCCTGGAGGTCGCCGACATCGGCACCGCCGCGGCCTATATTCGCAACGGGCTGGGCATCGGCTTCCTGAGCTGGTCCATCCTCGACGACATCGACGACGACGGCCTGGTCACCGTGCCGGTGGCCGACCAGAGCCTGTCCTGGCGGCTGTACGTCACCACCTCGGCCACCCGCTCGCCCAGCGCCGCGGCGCGCGCTTTGCTGTCGCTGATCGCGGAGCGCGGCTAGCTCTCCGTGAGCGCGGCCACGGCCGGACCGAACATGGTGTTCTTGATGGCGCCCAGCGTGCCACGGTCCTTGCTGCCCAGCGGTCGAAGTAGCTCCACCGCCGCGGCCGTCACGGCTCCTTCGCCCGCGGTGGCGTCGACGATCCCGAGGCCCGCGGCGTCGACCCCGCCGAAGCGTCTGCCGGTGGTCATCGAGGCGACCGCGGCCTGCGGTGTGACTTTGGCCTGAATGAGGGCCGCCATTCCCGGGGTGAACGGGATATGGATGTCGACCTCCGGGAAACAGAAGAAGCCGCGATCGGCGCGCATCACGCGGTAGTCGTGCGCCAGCGCGAGCATGGCGCCGGCCCCGAAGGCGTGGCCGACCACCGCAGCGGCGGTCGGTATCGGTAGCGTGAGCACCCGCGCGAGCAGCTTGTGGACCCGGCCAACGTAGGACTGCACCTGGTCACCGTGTGCGCCGAGCCAATCGAGATCGAGGCCGTTGGTGTAGAACTTGCCGGTTGCGGTGGTGACCAGGCCGTGCGCGTCGCTTGCCTCGATCTCATCGATGCGGGCGTTGATCGCATCGAGGAAGTCCGGCGAGAAACGGTTTTCGTCGTCGCCGAGGTCCAGCAGGGCGATCTTCTCGTCGTAGCTGAGGCTAATGGTCATGACGGGTTCCTTTCTGTGGCGGGGGGCCCCCGGGTAAAACACCCCCCCCCCCCCGGGGGGGGGGGGGTGAGGCGGATGGGGGCACACCAAAAGGGGGGGGCATAGG
>NZ_LZMH01000065.1 GCF_001673635.1 Mycobacterium asiaticum | reverse complement strand
GTTGCGCGATGATGCGATATGCGATGCGCCCGAGCGCGGCCTCGACATCGCGACGATCCGGACGCCCCGCAAAACCGGGTGACCGGGACAGCTTGTCGATGACCCAGTTCAGCAACAGTGAATAAACATAATCGACCTGCTCCCGGCCCGCCGGGGTGAGCGACAACCGGTCGCCGTCGCGCACGACGTAGCCGCCGGCGGCGAGCCGGTTGAAGGTGGGTTCCAGGACTTCGAACGGTATTTGGAGGTTGTCGCCGATGTCGGTGAGGCGCGCGGTGCCGAAGAACTGGGCGTAGCGGTTCACCCGCAGCACCGCCCACAATCCGGCGACGTCAAGCCGGCAATCCGGGCGCAGGGCAATGCTGCGCAATCGCACGCCCGGCTCGCCCCGCAGCATGCGCGCAATCGCGTTCTCCAGCAAGCGCTCCGGTGTCTCTGAGCTCGGCATGCCGAACCCGTCACCGAGGTCGACGGCGCTGTTGTGGATGTCGCGCAGCGGAACCTCGCGCAGGAACAATGCCAACACGAATCCCACCGCGGCGACCGGCGCGGCCCACAGGAACACCTGGGACAGCGATTCGGCATAAGCCCGCACGATCGGTTCGGCGACGGCGGGCGGTTGCCGGTGCAACGCGCCGGGCGAGCTCACGGCGTCGCGGGAGGCGCCGGTGGCCGCCAGCGCCGCGGTCAGCCTGGAACTGAGGAAATTGGCGAACAGCGAGCCGAAGATGGCCGCCCCGAACGAGCTGCCGATGGTGCGGAAGAAGCTGACACCCGACGTCGCGACACCGAGATCCTCGAAGTTCGAGGTGTTCTGCACGATCAGCACCAGCACCTGCATGGACAGGCCGATGCCGGCACCGAGGATGAACAGGTAAACCGACTGCACCAGCGCGGGCGTGGAGCCGTCCATGCGGGACATCAACACGAACGCAAGCGTCATCAGCGCCGTGCCGACCACCGGAAAGACTTTGTAGCGACCCGTCCGGCCCACCAAGCTGCCGCTGCCGGTGGAGGTGATCAGCATGCCGGCGACCATCGGCAGCGTGCGCAGACCCGACGTGGTCGCCGATACCCCGTCGACGTACTGCATGAACGTCGGCAGGAAGGTCATCGCACCCAGCATCGCGAACCCGACCACGAACGAGAGCACGCAGCACACCGTGAAGACCGGGCTGCCGAACAGCCGGATCGGCAGAATGGGCTGCGGGACACGAGTTTCCACCCACACGAACACGCCAAGTGCTGCCGCGGCACCCACGAACAGGCCGATGATGGTTCCCGAGCCCCACGGGTACAAAGTGCCGCCCCAGCTGGTGGCCAGGGTCAAACCGGCCGCGCCCAGCCCGATGAACAGGATGCCGACGTAGTCCACCTGAGGTTTGGTGTAGGCCGTCAGGGACGGAATCGCCGCGGCGGCGACGAGGATGACCACGACCGAGACGGGCAGGTTGATCCAGAACGCCCACCGCCAGGTGAGGTAGTCGGTGAAGTAGCCGCCGAGCAGCGGACCCACGACCGTGGTGACGCCGAATACCGCGCCCAACATTCCCTGGTAGCGGCCCCGGTCGCGCAGCGGGACCACCTCGCCGATCAGCGCGCTGGCCGTGACGGTGATCGCTCCGCCGCCGACCCCCTGCAGGGCCCGGGCGGCGACCAGCATCGTCATCGACTGCGCCAGTCCGCAGAACACCGATCCCACGACGAAGAACAGCACCGCGACCTGGAACACCCGTTTACGCCCGAACAGGTCACCGAACTTGCCGGCTAGCGCGGTGGCGATCGTCGAGGCGAGCAGGTAGCTGGTGACCACCCACGACTGGCGCCCGGCGTCGCCGAGGTCGGCAACGATCGTCGGCAACGCCGTTGCCACGATCGTCTGGTCCAGCGCCGCGAGCAGCATCCCCAGCACGATCGCCAGGAAGATGAAGTTGCGCCGCTGCGAGGTGATCAGCGTGCTATCGGGCGCTGGGTCCTTCGTTGGCTCGGCCGGGACGGTCGGCTGCACCTTCGATGTAGTCACTGCCACCTTTCAAGATCGGGCCCCTGAGAATGCCCCTCATCCCGGCCGCCCAATCAGGTAGGTGTGTGACGAGCGGGGTCAGCTCGGCGGGCGAGAGACACACTGAGCGGAGTACAGCTCCTCGCCCAGCTTGTCCATCAGCTCGAGCTGAGTCTCCAGGTAGTCGATGTGGCTTTCCTCGTCGGCCACAATCCCTTCCAGCAGCGTGGCGCTGGTGCTGTCCTGCTTCTCGCGGCACATGATGATGCCGGGCTTGAGCCGGTCCAGCACCTCGTACTCGATCGCCAGGTCGGCCTCGAACTGCTCGCGCAGGGTCTGGCCGATGCGCAACGAGAAGATGCGCTGATAGTTCGGCAGACCGTCCAGCAGCAGGATGCGGTCCGTGATGGCCTCGGCGTGCCGCATCTCGTCGAACGATTCCGCCCTGGTGTGGCCGGCAAGCTCGGTGAAGCCCCAATTGTCCTGCATCTTGGAATGCAGAAAATACTGGTTGATGGCGGTGAGCTCGCTGGTCAGTTGCTCGTTGAGCAGGCGCAATACATCTGGATCACCTTGCATGATCACTCCTAGGGAAGGCTGTCATGACGTACCGCCGGCTGCTGGGCTGGAGCGAGCCGCGCGGGGTGTAGCAATCTAAATGTAATGCCTTCGGTACTGGTCGGCGCAGGGTTAATTGCGCCGTCGGCGCGTCCGATCGACGCGGGAACCGGCAGCATGTCTGATACTTAGGTTAGACTCTACTAACCCACTTAGGTTAGACTCCACTAATATGCGGCCAGTACGCGGAGTTCTCGGTGACCACTCGGTGGGTGTTTGCTGATGTACGTCTGCCTGTGCGTCGGAGCCACCAATCAGACTGTCTGTGAGGCTGTGGCGCGCGGTGCGTCGACCTCCAAAGAGATTGCTGCGGCGTGCGGGGCGGGCGCCGACTGCGGTCGTTGCCGCCGGACACTGCGAGCGATCCTGGCGGCAGCACGCGTGGAGCAGGCCCAACTGAGCCCCTCTGCCTAGCGTGGCTTAACGCGGGCGGTTGCTGAAATCCGCCAGTGCGGCGGCGTTGGCGGCAGCCCCCATCAATTCGGCGAAGTGGGCGTTTTCGCGTGCCGTGGCGGCGGCGATTTCCGGTCGAAGCGGTTCGAGCATGGTGTGCTTGACCGCCATCAGGCTGGCGATTGGGCGGCCGGCGAGGATGTCGGCATGCCGCCGGGCTTCGGGCAGCAGTTCGTCGGGCTCGCAGACCCGCCAGACCAGACCCATTCGGAGCGCTTCCGCGGCGTCGACCCATTCCGACGACAGCAACAACCAGGCGGCGTTCTGCCGCCCCATCAGCCGTGGCAGCAGGTAGGACGACGCTGCCTCCGGCGCCACACCCAAACTGGTGAACGGGCATTTCAGCCGCGCGGTCGAGGACATAAAGGCCAGGTCGGCGTAGCCCAGGATGGTGGTGCCGATGCCCAGGCCGACGCCGTTCACGGCACAGATCAGCGGTTTGGGAAAGGCGGTCAACGCCTCGATCAGCCCGCGGAAACCGTACTTGCCTTCCTGGAAATCGGGGTCGGTGATGCGCGCCTGCATCTCGGCGAGATCGGTACCGGCGCTGAAGCCGCGCCCGGCGCCGGTCAGCAGAACGACGGCAACCTCTGGATCCTCGGCGGCGTCCAGCAGGGCCTGTGCGGTGGCGTCATAGAGGGCCTCGTTGAAGGCGTTGAGCGCTTCGGGCCGGTTCAGCGTCAGCGTGCGGACCCGGTTGTCGTCGTCGATCAGCAGCGTCACCGCTGGATCCTATCTGCTGCTGTAGACGCGGGTCGGCTCGATCAGTACCACCGCGCGCCGCTCCTGCGCCATCACCCGGTCGTACTCGTCCCAGTCGTCGTGGGAGCCGCCCGCCGCGGTGAACACATCGCGCAGCAACTGCCGCAATTGATCCGGACCGCCCAGCCAGGGCTGCGGGTCGTCAGGCCCGGCCAGCTCCGCGCGGCCTTCGACGGTGGCCCACCGCCAGCCGTTGCGGAAGGTGACGGCCAGCGGGGGTCGTGCTCGGAGGTTGGCCAACTTGACCTTGCCGTAGGTGGTGAAGCCCAGTACCGGCGCTCCCCCGGCCGGGTGCGGCAGCAGGCCCACATTGACCAGCGAAGCCTGTACGGTGCCGTCGGCGCGGACAGTGGAGACCACCGCCAGTCCGCTTTCCGACGATGCCAGTGCCACTGCGTCGACGAGTGTTGTCATGGCGTTCCTCAGTTCACAAAGGGCGTCTTGATGACGTACCGGCTGGTGGGCACGGTGTCGATGTTCTCGTTCGCGCCGAAGGCGGACGTACTGGCAATCATCCGGCCTACCCGGTGCTGCAAGTCGGCGTCGTCGGCGGCCCCGAAGAACGCTTTCAGGTCGGACACCGCTTCCGCCGGAAACAACTCTTCGACGATTGCGGCGATTCCCGGCGCGTCCGGGGTGAGCGCTCGCACCACCCAATTCTGGGTGTAACCGAAGGTGGACTGGGTTTCGATGGCCACCGGGGTGTGGTCGAGTTGCCACCGGTTCAGCCAGGTCGCCTGGTCCAGTTGGGCGGGCCGGCGCAGCAGCGCAATGTTGGCCAAACCCGTTGTGCGGGAACCTGGTTCGGAGACAGGGCCGGCCAGTGGAACCGATTCGGTGACCAGGTAGGCGGCCAGCTGCTCGCATTCGGCGGCGAGCAGGTCCAGCGCCGCCGTGACCTGTGGGCCATAACATTGCTGGGTCCACAGACTCACCACCGCGACCGCCGGCGGGTCCAGTGTCGTAAGCGTCATCATCGACTCGCGCACGGCGTCGTCGCGGACGTTGACCGACAGCCCCGGGATGCCCAGTTGCAGCAATTGATCGGCGACCGGGCCGCGCTGGCGAGCGCACCAGTCCTCGTCCGATTCCGTGCGCCTGAGCACGGCGATGACCTTCTCCATGGGCCGAACCTTACGTCCGTCAGGTGGTAAGGCGTACCGGCAGTTCCTCGCTGATGAGTTCTCCGATGATCCCGGCAAGGCGCCGATAGGCCTCCTCGCGACCGCTGGACGAGCGGAAGACCAGCCCGACGCGTCGCCCGGGCCGGGGTGCGCCGAAGCGGGCGAGCCCGACGCCGCCGCGCGCCGTCTCCACCGACACCGCACTCTCCGGTATCAGTGTCACGCCGAGCCCGCCCGCCACGCACTGCACCGCGGTGGTCAGGGAGGCTGCCCGGGTGTCGGCGAGCTCGGCCTGCACGCCCGCGTTCTGGCAGACATCGAGTGCCTGATCACGCAGGCAGTGTCCTTCGTCCAGGAGCAGCAACGGTAACTCCGCCAGCGCCGCCGCGGGTACCCGCGGCCTGCCCGTCAGCGGGTGCCCGGGCGGCAGGGCCAGCACGAAATCTTCGGCATAGATGGGAATCTCACTGACTCCACTGGTATCTGCGGGCAAGGCGATCAGGGCGGCGTCCAGCGCACCCTCGCGCAGGACCAGCAGTAGCCGATCGGTCTGGTCCTCGACGACGCGCACCGTCAGATCGGGTAGCCGGCGGGCCAGCCCGGCCAGGACGGTGGGCAGGACATAGGGCGCCACCGTCGGGATCAGTCCCAGGCGGATGCTGCCCTGCAGCGGATCGGACACGCCTGCCGCCGCATTGGTGAACGTGTCCGCGGCCTCGATGGCCGCCCGGG
Organism: Mycobacterium asiaticum; assembly: GCF_001673635.1. GTDB lineage: Bacteria > Actinomycetota > Actinomycetes > Mycobacteriales > Mycobacteriaceae > Mycobacterium > Mycobacterium asiaticum_C. The sequence goes on along the minus strand of NZ_LZMH01000065.1, from coordinate 22,723 downwards.
CCAACGGCAGCAGCCGCACACCTTCGGCGGTCACTCGGACCTGGCGGGTGGACCGCTCGACCAGGCGAGCGCCCAGCCCGCCCTCCAGACCGGCCAGGGCTTGCGACAAGGTCGATTGACTTACCCCGAGAGTCGTTGCGGCACTGCCGAAATGCTGCTTCTCCGCTACCGCGACGAACGCCCGCAAGCCGGCCAGGGTGGGCTGAAAACTCTTATCGGTCATACCTAATAATACAGTGCTATATATCACCTTTACTTCATGCCGGTGCCCGGGCAATATGGTGACATAACCGTCAAATTTGAATCAGTACAGAAAAAGGAGTGCCATGTCTCTGCTGACCATTGGCGACCAGTTCCCCGCATACCGGCTGACCGCGCTGATCGGCGGCGACCTGTCCAAGGTCGATGCCAAGCAGCCCGGTGACTACTTCACCACCATCTCCAGCGACGACCACCCCGGCAAGTGGCGGGTGATCTTCTTCTGGCCCAAGGACTTCACCTTCGTGTGCCCTACCGAGATCGCGGCCTTCGGCAAGCTTAACGACGAGTTCGAGGACCGGGACGCCCAGGTGCTCGGCGCCTCGATCGACAGCGAGTTCGTCCACTTCCAGTGGCGTGCCCAGCACGAGGATCTCAAGAAGCTGCCGTTCCCGATGCTCTCCGATATCAAGCGCGAACTCGCCCAGGCAAGCGGCGTGCTCAACTCCGACGGTGTCGCCGACCGGGTGACGTTCATCGTCGACCCCAACAACGAGATCCAGTTCGTCTCCGCGACGGCCGGTTCGGTGGGGCGTAACGTCGACGAGGTGCTGAGGGTGCTGGACGCCCTGCAATCCGACGAGCTGTGTGCCTGCAACTGGCGCAAGGGCGACCCGACTATCGATGCCGGCGAACTGCTCAAGGCTTCGGCATAGCGGGCAGAGGGCACAGAAGGAGGAAACATGAGTATCGAGAATCTCAAGGACGCGCTGCCCGAGTACGCCAAGGATCTCAAGCTCAACCTGGGCTCGATCTCCCGCACCACCGCGCTCGACGAGGAGCAGCTGTGGGGCACCCTGCTGGCCAGCGCCGCGGCGACCCGCAATGCCCGGGTGCTGAGCGAAATCGGCGGCGAGGCGGCCGACAACCTGTCGGCCGAGGCCTACAACGCGGCCCTGGGTGCCGCGTCGATCATGGGGATGAACAACGTGTTCTACCGTGGCCGCGGCTTCCTGGAGGGCAAGTACGACGACCTGCGTCCCGGCCTGCGGATGAACATCATCGGCAACCCCGGTGTGGACAAGGCGAATTTCGAGCTGTGGAGCTTCGCGGTCTCGTCGATCAACGGCTGCTCGCACTGCATGGTGGCGCACGAGCACACGCTGCGCGAGTCGGGTGTCGAGCGCGAGGCCGTGTTCGAGGCGTTGAAGGTCGCAGCGATCGTTTCCGGTGTGGCGCAGGCGATCAGCACCGCCGATACATTGGCGGCCGTCGGCTGATCGGCTCGTCATGACCGGACCCGCCTGGGTGCAACACGCGATCTGGTGGCAGGTCTATCCCCTGGGCTCCGTCGGAGCGTTCCCCGCAGAACATCCGCCGGGCCCGGGGGAACACCGGCTGCGCCGACTCGTCGAGTGGTTCGACCACGCGATCGCACTGGGCGCATCCGGTGTCGCGCTGGGGCCGATCTTCGCCTCCCGCACCCACGGGTACGACACCACGGACCACTACCTGATCGACCCGAGACTCGGCGACGATGGCGACTTCGACTATCTCGTGGCCGAGGCGCACCGCCGTGGCCTGCGTATCCTGCTCGACGGCGTGTTCAACCATGTGGGCGCGGATTTCGCGCGCTATCGTGACCCGGCTTCGGCGGACTGGTTCAGCGGCGGCAACTTCGAAGGCCACGACGAACTGATCGGCCTCAACCACGACAATCCGGAGGTCGCCGACTACGTCGTCGACGTCATGTCGCACTGGCTTGAGCGAGGAGCCCACGGCTGGCGCCTCGATGCGGCTTATGTTGTGCCGCAACGATTCTGGGCCGAGGTGCTGCCGCGGGTACGCGAGCGCCACCCCGACGCCTGGTTCGTCGGAGAACTCATCCACGGTGACTACGCGGCGCAGGTCCGGGCCGCCCGGTTCGATTCGGCCACCCAGTACGAGTTGTGGAAGGCGATCTGGAGCAGCCTGAACGACGGCAACTTCTTCGAGCTGGACTGGGCACTGCAGCGGCACAACGAGTTCCTCGACGAGTTCGGGCCACTGACCTTCGTCGGCAATCACGACGTCACCCGGATCGCCAGCCGACTCGACCGCGCCGAACACCAGGCGCACGCGCTGGTGCTGTTGCTGACGGTGGGCGGCGTCCCCAGCGTGTATGCCGGCGACGAATTCGGCTGGCGCGGGGTCAAGGAAGAGCGCCGCGGCGGCGACGATGCGGTTCGTCCGGAATTCGGCACTCCCCCAGTGCAACTCGACGAACCAGGCCAGCGCGTATGGGCGCTGCACCAGTTCTTGGTCGGCTTGCGCCGCCGACACCCGTGGTTGCACGCGGCAACGACCCGCGCCGTGCTGTTGGAGAACAAGCACTACGTCTACCGGACCCAGCACGGCGGCGACGCGCTGCTGGTCGCCCTGAACATCGACGACGAACCGCTGCCACTGTCGTTGCCGGAGCTGGGCACGCAGCGGGCACAGGTGCTGGCGGGTTCGACGGCTCCGCCCGCGGAGGTCGTGGACAACGTGACCGTCGAGCCGCACGGCTGGCGGATTCTGCGTTCTAGCTGAGCCGCGCCGCGGTGCGCGGGTCCTCTTCGCCCCCGTAATACTTGTCGAGCAGCGCGACGAAATCCTGGTTGTCATCGGTGGCCCGGGCGAACAACGTCACCGAGGACCGCAGTTTCAAATCGTCCGGTGAGCCGAAGATCTGTCCGGCCGACCGGCCCTCGATGTCGTTGACCAGCCGCACGCACTCGCGTAGCCGCGGCCCGAGCAGGTCGTGTTCCAGGTAGGCACGGGCCTCCTCGAGGGAGGAGATGCCGTAATGGTCTGCCGTCGGGCTGCTGCCCAGCCCGCGCAGCTGCGGGAAGACGAACCACATCCAGTGGCTGCGTTTCCGGGCGGCCCGCAACTCCTGCACGACGTCTTCGTAGACGCGGTCCTGGGCGTCCACGAAACGCTGCAGGTCGAACCGATCGCGGGCCATCCCTCCAGCCTCGCACACTGGTTAGATGAACTGATGGCGGTCAAGCGGCAGATACCCAAAATCCGCGACCTAGCGCCGCTGCTGCAGTTCAAGAAGCCGCAGTTCGACCGCATCCAACGGCGGTTGGACGCCGCGCTCACCATCGAAGATCTGCGCCGGATCGCCAAACGGCGGACTCCCAAGGCGGCGTTCGACTACACCGACGGCGCCGCCGAGGACGAGCTTTCGATACAGCGGGCCCGACAAGCGTTCCGCGACATCGAATTTCACCCGACCATCCTGCGTGATGTCACCAATGTCACGGCCGGATGGAATGTGTTGGGCCAACCAGTGGTGTTGCCGTTCGCCATCGCACCCACCGGATTCACCCGTTTGATGCACACCGAGGGCGAGATCGCCGGTGCGCGGGCGGCGGCCGCGGCGGGTATCCCCTTCTCGTTGTCCACCCTGGGCACCAGCTCCATCGAAGACGTCGCGACGGCAGTGCCGCAGGGGCGCAAATGGTTTCAGCTTTACATGTGGAAGGACCGCGACCGGTCAATGGCCCTGGTCCGGCGGGCCGCCGAGGCGGGTTTCGACACCATGCTGGTGACCGTCGACGTCCCCGTCGCCGGCGCGCGGTTGCGCGATGTCCGCAACGGAATGTCCATCCCGCCGGCGTTGACGCTGCGGACCGTGCTGGACGCGGTTCCGCACCCGCACTGGTGGTTTGACTTGTTGACCACCGAACCGTTGTCCTTCGCCTCGCTGGACCGCTGGTCGGGCACCGTCGGCGAATATCTGAACTCCATGTTCGACCCCAGCGTCACCTTCGACGATCTGGCCTGGATCAAGTCGCACTGGCCCGGCAAGCTCGTGGTGAAAGGGATTCAGACGCTGGACGACGCCCGGGCGGTCGTCGACCGCGGCGTCGACGGCATCGTGCTGTCCAATCACGGTGGCCGTCAACTGGATCGGGCGCCGGTGCCGTTTCACCTGTTGCCGTCGGTGTCCCGCGAACTGGGCAACGACACCGAGATACTGCTGGACACCGGCATCATGTCGGGCGCAGATATCGTCGCGGCTATCGCGTTGGGCGCCAGGTGCACGCTGGTGGGACGGGCCTATCTCTACGGGCTGATGGCCGGTGGCGAGGCGGGCGTCCGGCGAGCGATCGACATCCTCGAGAGCGGCGTGCTGCGGACCATGGCCCTGCTGGGCGTGACCTGCCTCGAAGAACTGTCTCCCAAGCACCTGACGCAGCTGCGGCGGCTGGGGCCGGTGCCGCCGGCGTAACGCCAGCGTGACGCTCGGCACCCAGCATTGCGCTCGCGTGACGCTCGTAGCGAACTGACAACGGGAACAAACCGGAAGCCGCCAGGGTTGAGCCAGTCAGACTTAACTTTTGGAGGATCTGATGGCCCAAGCCAAATCACTGCCGGTCCTGTTCGCTAACGACACGATCGTATTGCCCGGGATGGTGGTGCCGATTGCGCTCGACGACGCCGCCCGCGCGGCGGTCGACGCCGCCCAGGCCAGCGACTCACGCGAGCTGCTGGTCGCGCCCCGGTTGGAGGACCGCTACCCGACCCACGGCGTAGTGGCCAAGATTCTGCAGGTCGGCCGGATCGCCGGCGGAGGCACCGCCGCCGTCGTGCGGGGTGAACGGCGCGCGCACATCGGCGCCGGCGCCAGCGGACCGGGTGCGGCGCTGTGGGTCGAGGTCACCGAGGTCCCCGACACCGAGACGACCGACGAGATCAAGGCACTGGCCGCCGAATACAAGAAACTGTTGCTGGCGATGCTGCAACGCCGGGACGCCTGGCAGATCATCGACTACGTCAACAGCCTCACCGACCCGTCGGCGCTGGCCGACACGTCGGGCTACGCGTCTTACCTGTCCGACGTGCAGAAGCGCGAGATGCTCGAGACCATCGACGTGGGCCGCCGGCTGCGCCTGCTGATCGACTGGACCGGTGAACACCTGGCCGAGGTCGAAGTGAACGACAAGATCGCCGAAGACGTCCGCGAGGGCATGGAGAAGACGCAGAAGGAATTTCTGCTGCGCCAGCAACTGGCCGCCATCCGCAAAGAACTGGGCGAGTTGGGGCCGGAGGGCCCCGAGGACACGGCTTATCGGGCGCGGGTCGAGGCCGCCGATCTGCCGGAGAAGGTGCGCGAGGCCGCGCTGCGTGAGGTCGGCAAGCTGGAACGGGCCAGCGACCAGAGCCCGGAAAGCGGCTGGATCCGCACCTGGCTGGACACCGTGCTGGACCTGCCGTGGAATGTGCGGACCGAGGATTCGACCGACCTGGCCGCCGCCCGGGCCATCCTGGACGCCGACCACCACGGTCTGGACGACGTCAAGGACCGCATCGTCGAATACCTGGCGGTGCGCACCCGACGCGCGCAGCGTGGGCTGCAGGTGGTCGGTGGCCGGGGTTCCGGCGCGGTAATGGTGCTAGCCGGTCCTCCGGGCGTCGGCAAGACCTCGCTGGGCGAAAGCGTTGCCCGGGCATTGGGCCGGAAGTTCGTGCGGGTCGCCCTGGGTGGCGTGCGCGACGAGGCCGAGATCCGCGGTCACCGGCGCACCTACGTCGGCGCGTTGCCGGGCCGCATCGTGCGGGCCATCGGCGAGGCCGAGTCGATGAATCCCGTTGTGCTACTGGACGAAATCGACAAGGTGGGCTCCGACTACCGCGGCGACCCGAGCGCGGCGCTACTGGAGGTGCTCGACCCGGCGCAGAACCACACCTTCCGCGACCACTACCTGGATCTGGACCTGGACCTGTCCGACGTGGTGTTCCTGGCCACCGCCAACGTGATCGAGAACATCCCGTCGGCGCTGCTGGACCGGATGGAACTGGTTCAGATCGACGGCTACACCGAGGACGACAAGGTCGCGATCGCACGCGATTACCTGCTGCCCCGGCAGCGGGAGCGGGCAGCGCTGACCGAGGACGAAGTCACGATCACCGACCCCGCGTTGCGCAAGATCGCCGCCGATTACACCCGCGAACCGGGGGTGCGGCAGTTCGAGCGGCTGCTGGCCAAGGCGCTGCGCAAGGTGACCACCAAGCTCGCCGAGAACAGCGAGCCGATCACCGTCGATGAGCCGGACTTGGTCAGTTACCTTGGCCGGCCGCGGTTTACGCCGGAGTCCGCCGAACGCACCGCGGTGCCCGGCGTGGCTACCGGTCTGGCCGTCACGGGCCTGGGCGGCGATGTCCTCTATATCGAAGCCGGCTCGACGGAGGGTGAGGCGTCGTTGCAGCTGACCGGCCAGCTGGGTGAGGTGATGAAGGAGTCGGCACAGATCGCGCTGTCCTATGTGCGTTCGCACGCAGCCGAACTCGGCGTCGACCCGACCGTGCTGGACCGGCGCATCCACGTGCACGTGCCGGCCGGCGCGGTGCCCAAGGACGGCCCGTCCGCCGGTGTGACGATGGTGACCGCGCTGGTGTCGATGGCCACCGGACGCCAGGTGCGCTCGGATGTCGGCATGACCGGTGAAGTCACGCTGAACGGCCGGGTGCTGCCGATCGGCGGCGTCAAGCAGAAGCTGCTCGCCGCCCAACGGGCCGGGCTGTCTACGGTTTTCATCCCGTCGCGCAACGAGCCGGACCTGGACGACGTGCCCGCCGAAGTGCTCGAGGCGCTGACCGTCAAACCGATGACCGACGTCGCCGAGATCGTCGCGCAGGCGTTGGAATCCGCGGAGGCGGCGACGGTGGCCGCCTAAGGCGCTAGGGTGCACGGATGGCTGTGTTGCTGCGTCGATTGCTAGGCATCGGCAAGCTGCCCGCAGATGTGCGGGCAGAGGTCGAAACCGAGAACATCCTGCACCTCGCGGAATTCGTTCCGGTGACATTCCGCTTCACCGGTGCGGTGCCCGGCAAGGTCTCAAAGGGCAACATCCGCAGTTATGTAGGCGCCCTGGTGATCACCCCCCAGCGGGTCCTGGGCACCCTGTCGACGGTGCCCAGGGTTGCCGGGCGCGCCATCGACCTGCGCTGGGATGCGCCCGACAGCGGACCCGTGCGGGGCACGTTCTCCGCCGCAGGTCTGCTGGTGGAGGTCGACGTCAGCCAGGTCGATCCCGCTTTCTCGGGCCGGCTGTCGCTGAACTACAAGACCGCGCTGCCCGAGCCGGTGCTGACCACCCTGCCGCGGCGGTCCGTCGCGTTCGCCGTGCCCCCCGAATGGGTGCTGCGCGCCGTCGGCGTCCCCGCCGCACGACCCGTTTAGCGCGGTGGCCTACGACACCGATCTCGCCGACCGGGTTCGCGAACTGCTGGGACCGAGGTTCGACGAGAAGCGGATGTTCGGCGGGCTGGCGTTCCTGATCGGCGGGCATATGGCAGTCGCGGTCAGCGGTCAGGGCGGCCTGATGGTGCGGGTCCGCAAAGAAGACACCCAGAATTTGCTCGGGCGCCCCCACGTCAGCCCGATGATCATGGCCGGCCGGGAAATCCGCGGCTGGCTGCGGGTAGCCCCGGACGGCGTGAAAACCAAACGCCAGCTACGAAGTTGGGTCGAGCGGGGCGTCCACTACGCGGGTAGCTTGTCGCCCAAGTAGCGGGGGTTTGTGCCGCGGGGTTGCGGGTACGCCGCGCGTATGGATACCTCCAAGCAACGGGTGCGGCGGCTGCTCAAAGCCGCCGGCACCACCTACGCGGCCGAGGCCGGAATCCAGATCAAAGACAAGCCCATGCCGCTGTTTCAGCTATTGGTGCTGTGCATGCTGGCCAGCAAGCCCATCGACGCCGCCATCGCCATGAGCGCCGCGCGGGAGCTGTTCAAGGCAGGCCTGCGGACGCCGAGAGCCGTGTTGGCGGCCAACCGGCAGACCATGATCGAGGCGTTCGGCCGCGCGCACTATGTGCGCTACGACGAAAGCTCGGCCACCAGGCTGACCGAGATGGCAACCAAGGTGCGCGACGAATTCGCCGGCGACCTGCGGGAAGTCACCCGCCGCAGCGACAGGGACCCGGCGAAGGCGGTGCGAATCCTCAAGGGATTCAAGGGCATCGGCGATACCGGTGCCGACATCTTTCTGCGCGAGGTGCAGGACGTGTGGACGTGGGCGCGGCCGCATTTCGACGAACGGGCCACCGCGGCGGCCGAGGCGCTGGACCTGCCCACCGATCCGGACAAGCTCGCCGCCTTGGCGCCGCGCAGCAACGCCAGGTTGGCCGCGGCCCTGGTGCGGACGTCGCTTGACGACGATCTGCGCCGGCAGCTAGCCGGCTGATCCGCCGATGACCGTGCGGATCGGCACCTCCGGATGGTCCTATGACCACTGGGCCGACGTGCTGTACCGACCGGGACTGCCCGCCGCCAAGCGCCTGTTGCGCTACGTCGAGGTATTCGACACTGTGGAACTCAATGCGAGTTTCTACCGCTGGCCCAAGGATTCGACGTTCGCCGGATGGCGTGACCGGCTGCCGGAGGGCTTCACCATGTCGGTCAAAGCGCATCGTGGCCTCACCCACTACCGTCGGCTGGGCTCGCCGGAACCATGGATCGAACGGTTCGAACGCTGCTGGCAGGCGCTCGGCGATCGACGCGGCGTACTGCTGGTGCAACTGCATCCGGAGCAGCAGCGCGACGATGCTCGGCTCGATGCGTTCTTGAGCCTGCTGCCCGCGTACATCCGAACCGCCGTGGAACTACGCCACCCGTCCTGGAACGCCCCGGATGTCTATGCGCTGCTGGAAAAACACCGTGCCGCCTATGTCGTGATGAGCGGCGCGAATCTGGCGTGTGTACCGCGCGCCACCACCGATCTGGTCTATGTGCGGATGCACGGGCCGGAGCCGGCCAGCATGTACACCGGCTCCTACACCGCCGCCGACCTGCGCTGGTGGGCCGAACGAATCATGGACTGGCGGAACGAGAGTCGCGATGTGTGGGTCTACTTCAACAACGATCTGGGCGGTCACGCGGTCCGCAACGCGTTGTCGCTACGGGAACTTCTGGGATAGCGGTCAGCAGGAGGTGCCCTCGCTGCCGCGAAAGCGGTGGAGGCATTGCGAGACAACGACTTTGCCGGGCAGATCGTCTTGTGCGCCGACGTCGCTGGCCGACTTCACCGTACACGACTCAGAATGGCTATTCAGCTGACTTCCATGTGTGGTCGATGACGTCGGGCGGATGCTGAGCCTGCAGCCGTTCCCGCTCCGCGCGGCGGCGTTTGATGCGTAGCCGGGCGTCGACGGGCATGCTGACGAGCTCGTCACAGACCAGGTAGTACACGTCGTCCACGCTGTCGATCAGATCCGCGGCCACGCGGCGAGCGCCCAACTCCCGCAACGTTATCCGCAGCTCGTGAGTGAAGCGGATGGTGGTGTCGTGCGCCAGTTCCCGGGAGTTGCGCGCGCTTCCGGCCAGCCGCTGCGACAACGACCCCGGGGCCGAAGGCACCACCGTCGGGCCCTCCGCGTTCTCGGCTGCCAGCTGTAGCAGCAACGCCGGGTCGTCGGCGAACGCGGGACTGGCCAGCTCGGCCTCCCCCGGGCCGCGGTGCCCGACCTGGGCGATGGCCGCGTCGAGGGCGGCGGCAGCGGCCGGAGACAGGGCGCGGATGCTGCCGACGTTGCCTTCGCGGGCCAGCGCGCGCAGGGTCGAATCGGCGCGCAGCATGCCCGTCAGTGCTTCGGTCTGTGTCGCGATGCGGTCGCTTTCCATGATCACCCCGACGCCGGACACACTGCCCGCGGCGCTGGTGTGTTTCAGCGTCGCGGCTGTGACGCCACTGTCGATCACCCACAACGCCGTCAGGATCCAGCCCTGGTGGATGCGGTCCCGCAGCAAACGCAGCCGAACTTCCAGGGCGGCATCGGGCAGCGCGGCGAGCGCTTCGGTGTCCAGGTGTTCGGCGGCGGCGGCGTCGACGTAGGCCTGGGTGTCGGTTCGGAGGTGCCGCAACAGGGCCAGCGAGCGCGCGGTCACCACCACCTTGGCCACCGAACCCCGCTGTCCGCCGGGTGGTCGCCACAGCGGCAGCAGTTCGTCGACCGGAGGTTCGGTGCCCAGTTCCCGCTCGGCGACGGCGTGGGAGTCCCAGCCGGGAAGCTGAGCGGCGGCGACGATGTTGGCCGACACCCCGACGTAGGGCCGGTGCCCGAAGACCGCGATCGCGCTGGTGGCCCACTCCTCGGCGATCAGATCGCCGAGCGCCAGCACCCGGCTCATCGCCTGCCCCGCCGCGCGCAGCCCGCTCATCTGGACATCGAGCGTGATGGGCGTGAGCGGCCCCGGCAGTGAATCGGCCAGACCGGCGGCGCTGAAGACCGGGAAACGCGGATCGATCCGGTCGTCGAATTCCCCGTCGAGGCCCTCGGTCGAACCGACCCGGGGCAGCGTTTCCCACGGCAACGGCAGCTGACCTGACCCAACGACCGCGCCGGCGGGTCCGAGTTTGCGCCCGACGAGTCCGCGGCCGGTGTCCACCACCGCATCCAGCGCCTGCCAGCCGTAGACGAAGTTCCAATCTTCCTGCGCCACAGCGATATCGAGCTCCGGCACCAGCTGGTCCCAGCCCCGGACGCCATGCAACCGCAGCCGCGGGTCGACGCTACGCAGCACCCGCCAGGCGGTGATGACGTTGGTGGTGTCCGGGGTCGCCAGATCCACCGCGCCGGTGCGGTCGGTGCCGACCGCCAGCACCAGGAAGCGGACCAGGTCGTCGGCGTGCAGCACCCGGATGGGTTGCGCGGAGATCTTGGTGCGCATCAGGGTCGCCACGGTGCGACACGTCATCCAGTCGAGTTGGCGGCCGAGCAGCGGAGCGATCCGGATGACCAGACTGGGCGCCCACCCGGTGGTCACCAGCGTCTCGGCCGGGCGGTACAGCTCCGCGCGGCCCGCGGCCTGCGACACGAACAGCAGCCGGGATCCGGCGCGGGCCGCGGCCTGGGCCACGTGCGCGACACCGGTGACGCCCGCCCCGCCCGGGGCGGTGGTGTCGACGGGAGCGAGATGGATCACGACGTCGGCGTCGGCAGCCAAGTCCACCAGCACCGGGTCGCGCAGCGACGCGCGGACGAGGTCCACGTTGGGATCCAGGCACTCGTGCGGGTATGAGGCGATGCCGCTGATGGTGTGCCCGGCGGCGATCAGCTGGCGCGCGAGCAACCGCCCGACCGTGCTGGTGGCGTCGGTAAGCAGCACGTGCACCTGGCTTCACCTCCCCCACTGACAATAGGCAAGCTGCGCTGACTTGCGCATTTTTGAGTCTTTACCGTGACCCGGTTACTGCAACGTTGCGGTGCCGTCTCCGGCGATAGCTACCTTTGCGCCGGCGAAGTCCTCTTGCAGTGTCGCCGCGGCCGCGTCGTGATCGTTGATCACCGCGAGGGCACGGGCATCGTCGGGGGTGCGGACGGCCAGGAATGCCTTTTCAGGCTGCCCGTCCCGGTCGAACGGCGTCGTCCAGGCTTCCACGGTCCCGACGCCTTCCCACTCGACGGCCTCGGTCGTGGTCGGTTCCTGGTCCACCGCCTCCTGGACGTCCGCCCAGCGGAACCCCGACGGCGGCGGCTCGGTGCCGTAGACGCCGAAGCTGTGCTTGGTCAGATAACCGCCGTTCGCGGTGATCAGGCCGCGGCGGCCCGGGTTTGCCACCAGCAGTTCGGCCATGGTGGCGATGGAGTGAGTGACGTAGTTGCTCCACGGACCGCCGGCGAAGGTGAGCCCCCCGGTCACCGTCAAGGGGCGGGCGGGATCGTCGGTAGCCAGGCCCAGCTCGTTCGCGGCAACCTGGACCGCGGAGGGGAAACACGAGTACAGATCGACGTAGTCGACGTCGTCGATGCCCAGCCCGGCCAGTTCCAGCGCCCGCCTCCCGCCGATCCGGATCGCCGGGGACCGGTGCAACTCGCCGCGCTCGGCGATGGCCGAGGTGTCGTGGGCGTCGGTGCCCGATTGCGGGTACACCCAGCGTTCGGGCGGCACGCCTAGGCGCTGGGCCTGTTCGACCGAGGCCAGCACCAGCGCCGCGCCCTGGTCGACCATGTTGTTCGAGTTCATCAGCTTCGTATAGGGCCAGCTGATCATCCGGTTCTGGGGGCTGGGCTCCCGGATCTCCTCCGCCGTCACCGGGCGGCGTATCCACGCGTTGGGGTTGTCGACCGCCACCGCGCTGAAGCGTGCCCACAGCTCGCTGATGCGTCTGCTGTGCTCGTCGGCGGACTCGCCGTTGGCGAGCCGCAGCGCCTGCTCGAAGATCGGGTACACGAAGGACGGCCGGTCCAGCCTGATCCGGATCTCGGCTTCCCCGGCCATCGGCACGTCGTCGTCGGCGATCTCGGGGATCGGCACCGAGTTGTCCTGCTCGGTCCACACCAGCCGGGCGCCCCGCTTCTTCAACTCGTTGCGGGTGCGCCAGGTCTCGGCGGCCGAGATCAGCACGACGCCCGCGCGGCCCTGCTGGATGTCGAGGCACGCCTGGTTGACCAGTGCCTGCGGCGTGTTGCCGCCCACACTGCTGTATCCGGCGGTGAACGACCCGATCCCGAGGCGTTCGCCGAGCAACAGCCCGGGGTTGCGGTAGTGGGCCGAAAGGATGTTCACCACGCGGATGGAGTCGACGGCCTCAAGCACGCGGGCGTCGGCGGCCTCGCGCGAGGCGGTGACCATCAGGTCGAGTGGCTCGATGGAGCGCTGGTCAGGGTCTACTTCGTCGCGATGGTTGACCTGGCCGTAGCCGATCAGCACCGGCGTCTTGGGATCGACGGGCATGCCTGAAACCTATCGCGAGCGCGTCAGGCGGGTCCGGTGCGGTAGATCGACTTGAGCGTCCGGTAGGCCTCCAGACCCTCCGGTCCGAGCTCCCGGCCCAGCCCGCTGGCCTTGACGCCACCGAACGGCGCGCGCACGTCGAGCGCGTAGTCGTTGACCCCGATGGTGCCGGTGTGCACTGCGCGCGCAACCGTGGTGGCCCGGTCGACGTCGGCCGACCAGACCGTGCCCGCCAGCCCGAATTCGGTGTCGTTGGCCAGCGCGATCGCCTCCTCGTCGGTGTCGTAACCGCTGATCGTTAGCACCGGCCCGAAGATCTCCTCGCGGGCCAGGCGGTCAGAGTGCTCGACATCGGCGAAGACGGTCGGCGCCACGAACCAGCCCCGCGGCTGGTCCTTGGGCACCGATCCGCCGGCCACCAACCGGGCACCGCTGTCCCTGCCGACGGCGATGTAATCCAGCACCCGGTCGCGCTGCCGCGAGCTGACCAGCGGCCCGATCTCGGTCGCAGGGTCCAGCGGGTCACCGACCGCCAGGCCGTCGGCCAGCGCCGCCACCGCGTCGACGATCTCGTCGTAGCGGGATCTGGGCGCCAGGATGCGGGAGCTGAGGTGGCAGGTCTGACCGTTGTTGACGAAGGACGCGTTGCGCAGTCCCCGCATAGTCGCGTCCAGGTCGGCGTCGTCGAGGATGATCGCGGCCGACTTGCCGCCGAGCTCGAGGGTTACCGGGCGCATCAGCCGGCCACAGATTTCGGCGACCAGCCGCCCCGTGGCGGTCGACCCGGTGAAAGCGACCTTGTCCACGCCCGGATGGGCCACCAGGCAGGCGCCTACCGCCGGGCCGCCCGACACCACATTCAGCACCCCGGCCGGCAGCCCGGCATCTACGGCGGCCTCGGCGAAAGCCAGTGCGTCCAAGGCGGTTTCCGGCGAAGCCTTGAGCACAACGGTGCAACCGGCGGCGAGTGCCGGTGCAACCTTCATCGCGGCCAGCGCCTGCGGATAGTTCCACGGGACGATCGCGGCGACCACCCCGACGGCCTCGCGGCGCACGATCGTGTGGCCGGTGATGCTGGGCCGGATCTCCTCGACGGGGGTCTCGGTGACCAGCTGGGCGTAATACCGGAGCAGCAACGGCGGGAACGCGCCGTTGGCGCCGCGCGACAGGGCGATCGGCATGCCGTTCTCTCTGCTCACCAGCTCGCTGGTGGGCTTCGCGCGCGCCTTGAGGGCGTCGGCCATCGCGATCAGGATTGCGGCGCGGTGGTCCGGTGAACTCGCGCGCCACTCGGGCAACGCCCGCCGCGCGGCCGCGACCGCGGTGTCGATGTCGGACTCGGTGACGACTGCGCCGTCGCCCAAGGGTTCGCCGGTGGCCGCCTCCACCACCGGATCAGCGCAATCGGCGGTGTGGAAGTGACCGTCGACGAAAAACAGTGCGGGCATCGTGCCTCTCAATCCGGTGCGAACAGCACCTTGTCGCCGATCAGTCGCTCGATCTCATCCGGGGTCATGCCGAGGAGCTGAGCGCAGATCTCGCGCGTGTCCTGGCCCGGCTGCGGCGCGGGCCGTTGCGGTGCCCGCGGGATGTGCCGGAACGGCGCCGGTCCGGTCTCGGCGGGTAACGGCCTGACGATCAGCGGATGCGTCATGTCCTGGAAGAGATTGCGGTGAATGAGCTGGGGGTCTTCCAGGATGTCCGGCGGCCGGTGCATCGGCCCGGCAGCGATGCCCTGTCGCTGCAGTGTCTCGGCCACTTCCAGTGGCGTGCGCGCGCCGGTCCAGTCGCGCAACGCGGCCACCAGCTCGTCGGCCGGTAATCCGGGTCGTTCCAGAACCTTTGCCAGGCAGCGCCATTCGTCGTCCGAGGTGATCGAGACGACGCACCATTCGTCGTCGCCGGCGCAGGGGCAGACGGCGTGCACGCTGGTGTCGTTGCGAACGTCGGCGATGCCGGCGGCCAGCAAGCTCTCGGTGACGAACAGCGTGTCGAGTTGGTTGACCACCGCTTCGGCCTGCGAGATGTGCACGTGCGCACCCTGCCGGCGCCGGTCACGGCGGATGAGCGCCGCCAATGCCGAGATCGCGGCGATGCGTCCGACCACGTGGTCGGGGAAGACCGTCGTCGCGTCGTAGAACGGGTGCCGGGCGCCCCCGGCGGGAGCCTCGTCGGACGTCCAGACCCGGGTGACTCCGGTGGTCGCCCGCACCAGGGGTCCGTAGCCCAGCCGTCTGCTCCACGGTCCGCGGTTGCCGAACGCGCTGCTGCCGGCGAGCACGATCCGCGGGTTGAGCGCGCGCAGCGCGTCGTAGCTGAACCCGAGCGAGGTGAGGGTGCCAGGCTTGAAATTGGCGAACACCGCGTCCGCTTCGGCAACGAGACGTCCGAAGATCTCCTTGCCCTCGGCGCTGCGCAGGTCGATGCCCAGGGCCCGGTGATTGCGGTGGGTCCAGGCGAACGATTCGCTCATCGGGTCGCCGACCCGGGCCTGCCGCAGCCCGTCGGGATATTCGGCGCTCTCGATCTTGATCACGTCGGCGCCCAGATCGCCGAACAACCGGCTCAGTTCGCCGCCGGCGACGATGATGCCGAGATCCAGGATGCGCAACCCGGCCAGCGGATACTCGCCCGGTGGGCCGGTATGTGCGGACTGTGGCGCGCGGTCGGCGACCCAGCCCGGCTGGTCTTTCCCGGCGGTCGGGGCCGGCGTCCGGAAACCCGCCCGTTGCCCGTCGACGACGAAATAGCCGGTGGGGACCTGCGCGCGCACCCCGGGCACCAATTCGGCCTCGGTGATCGCGCCGACGGCCTGGAAGTGCTCGGAGACCAGGATGCGCGACGGCGTCAGGACCGCGGCGATCGGCACGCCGTGCTCCTGGCCGGCTGTCACCAACTCCTTCATGGTCCGATCCGCAAACAGCGCCGCCACCAGCGCGCTGATCTGCGGCCAGGCCGCGAACCGGGCGCCGATCACGTCGTACTTGGGGTCCTGGAAGTCGTCCGGCTCCCCCAGCCAGCGACGCAATCCGCGCCACTGGCGCGGTGCCATCACGCACAACCGCACGTAACCGTCCCGGCAGGGATAAATCGGGTACGCGTCCTGGTTGCGCGGGCGGCCACGCCACCGGGAGCCGCTGCGCACGCCGGCCGCGGCCTGCCCGTGCGCCCCGAATGCCGGATCCAGCGACATCACCACCGCGTCCAGGCGGGAGAAGTCGATGTAATCGCCTGTGCCGCAGTGGATTTTGTTGTAGTAGGCGGCCAGTACCGCCCAGGCCGCCTGTACGGCGGCGGTCGCCGAGGCGATTCCTTCCGGCGGCAAGACCGGGGTGCCAACGGTGGGGCCAGAGCGGGCCAGCGACCCGCCCATCGCATACAACACCGCGTCGGTGGCGCGCCACGACGACCGCGGGCCCGTCGCGCCGAAGTCGCTGATGGACAGCACCACCAGATGCGAGTAGCGGTCGGCGAGTTCGGCGGCCGGGGCGCCGTAATCCGCGGCGCGGCCCGTATCGACCAGGATGTCGGCCGTGGCGGCGAGATCCTGCAGGCGCCGGCGGTCGCCGTCATCGTCGGGATCCAGCACCGTGCTGCGTTTGTTGGCGTTGTGCACGGCGAACGGGATGCTTGCACCTGCGACGGTGGGCAGCGACCAGCGCCCCGGACAGCCCCCGGGCGGTTCCACTTTCAGCACGTCCGCGCCCAGGTCGGCAAGCAATCGGGTGACCGTGTCGGCCTTACCGTCGGACAGGTCGACGACACGCACCGCATCAAGCAAGCCCTCGGGCATGAGCACACCGTACTCGGCGGCCTCCCACTACCGTCGGTGCGGCTATTAATCTCGTTAAAGCTGTTGTCCAACAATCGATTACGTGGTAGCGCGCGCTCCTAGTACCCTGCTAACCAGGGCAATCCGAAAGGGGACGGAAAGTGGCAGACACGGCATCGGTCGCCGCCAGAGTCGGCGGCAAAGTCGTAGTGATCACCGGCGGCGCACGGGGCATCGGGTTGGCCACCGCGACCGCGCTGCACAAGCTGGGCGCCAAGGTTGCCATCGGCGACATCGACGAGACGACGGTCAAGGAGTCCGGCGCGGACCTCGGGCTCGAGGTGTACGGAAAGCTGGACGTCACCGACCCGACCTCGTTCTCCGATTTCCTCGACCAGGTCGAACGTCAGCTCGGACCGATCGACGTGTTGGTGAACAACGCGGGCATCATGCCGGTCGGCCGCATCGTCGACGAGCCCGACGCCGTCACCCGGCGCATCCTGGACATCAACGTGTACGGCGTCATCCTGGGCAGCAAGCTGGCGGCCCAGCGGATGGTGCCGCGCGGGCAGGGTCACGTGATCAACATCGCCTCGCTTGCCGGTGAGATGCACATCGTCGGGCTGGCCACCTATTGCGCCAGCAAGCACGCGGTGCTGGCGTTCACCGATTCCGCCCGCCTGGAGTACCGGGCGGCCGGGGTGAAGTTCTCCTCGGTCCTGCCGACGTTCGTCAACACCGAGCTGGTCGCGGGAACCTCGGGCATGAAGGGCTTCCGCAACGCCGAACCCGCCGAAATCGCCGACGCCGTCGCGGCGCTGATAGCGCAGCCCAAGCCGCGCATCCGGATCACCAAAGTTGCTGGGGCCGTGGTCGTTTCGCAGAAATTCTGGCCGCGTCGGGTCGCCGAGGCGCTGAACCGGATGATCGGCGGCGACCACGTCTTCACCGATGACATCGACGTCGAAAAGCGTCGCGCCTACGAGGCGCGGGCCCGCGGCGAAGAATGAGCGCTGAACAATCGGGTAGATGAGCCCCATGAGCCGAGAGACTGCGCCCGCAACCCTTTCCGATGACGAACTGTCCCTCATCGACGCCTACTGGCGCGCGGCGAACTACTTGTCGGTCGGCCAGATCTATCTGCTGGACAACCCGCTGCTGGCGCAACCGCTGGAGCCCGAGCACGTCAAACCCCGGCTGCTCGGGCACTGGGGCACCACGCCCGGCCTGAACCTGATCTACGCGCACCTCAACCGGATCATCCGCAATCGCGACGCCAACGTCATCTACATCACCGGGCCCGGCCACGGGGGTCCCGGGCTGGTGGCCAACGCCTACCTGGAGGGCACCTACAGCGAGGTCTATACCGGCATCGAGGAAGACGCCGAAGGACTGCGCAAGCTGTTTCGGCAGTTCTCCTTCCCGGGCGGCATTCCCAGCCACGTGGCGGCGCAGACGCCGGGGTCGATCCACGAGGGCGGCGAACTCGGATATGCGCTGGTGCACGCCTTCGGTGCGGCCTTCGACAATCCCGATCTGGTAGTCGCCTGCGTGATCGGCGACGGCGAGGCCGAGACCGGGCCGCTGGCCGCCGGCTGGCATTCGAACAAGTTCCTCAACCCCGCGGTGGACGGCGCGGTGCTGCCGATCCTGCACCTCAACGGGTACAAGATCGCCAACCCCACCGTGCTGGCGCGCATCCCGCACACCGAACTCGAGGCGCTGCTGCGGGGTTACGGCTACCGACCGATCACGGTCGAGGGCGACGACCCGTCCTCCGTCCATCAGCAGCTGGCTGCCGCCCTGGACGATGCATTCGATGACATTGCGTCCATCTGGCGCGCCGCGCGCGACGGTGGTGAGACGGAACGGCCGGTGTGGCCGATGATCGTGCTGCGCACCCCCAAAGGCTGGACCGGTCCCAAGGAGGTCGACGGCAAGCGAGTGGAGGGCACCTGGCGCTCGCACCAGGTCCCGCTATCCGGAACGCACGACAAACCCGAGCATCGCGCCCAGCTCGAGCAGTGGCTGCGCAGCTACCGCCCCGATGAGTTGTTCGACGAGAACGGCGTTTTGCGGCCGGAGCTCCGAGCCGCTGCGCCCACCGGCGATCGCCGGATGAGCGCCAATCCGCACGCCAACGGGGGGCTGCTGCTGCACGACCTCGACCTGCCCGATTTCCGTCAATACGCGGTCGAGGTCTCGGACCCCGGGACCAAGATGCATGAGGCCACCCGCATCCTCGGCGCCTTCCTGCGCGACGTGATCAAGCGCAATCCCGACCGGTTCCGGCTGATGGGCCCGGACGAGACGGCCTCGAACCGCTTGGACGCGGTGTTCGAGACCACCGGCAAGGTGTGGCTCTCAGCCACCGGGCCCGACGACGACCATCTCTCCCCGGACGGGCGGGTGATGGAAGTGCTGTCCGAGCACCTGTGCCAAGGCTGGCTGGAGGGGTACTTGTTGACCGGCCGGCACGGCTTGTTCAACTGCTACGAGGCGTTCGTGCACATCGTCGACTCCATGCTCAATCAGCACGCGAAGTGGCTGTCGACCACCCTGGAGCTGCCGTGGCGGCGGCCGATCGCGTCGTTGAACTACCTGTTGAGCTCGCATGTTTGGCGTCAGGATCACAACGGCGCGTCGCATCAGGATCCGGGCTTCATCGATCTGGTCGCCAACAAACGCGCCGAGCTGACCCGCGTCTACCTGCCGCCCGACGGCAACACCCTGCTGTCGGTGGCCGATCACTGCCTGCGCAGCCGCAACTACATCAACGTGATCGTCGCCGGTAAGCAGCCGGCGCTGGCCTACCTCGACATGGACGACGCGATCGCCCACTGCACCCGGGGTCTGGGCATCTGGCAGTGGGCCAGCACGGACACCAGTGATCCCGATGTGGTGCTGGCTTGTGCCGGGGACATCCCCACCCAGGAAACGCTGGCAGCGGCCGCGATCCTGCGACGAGAACTCCCCGACCTCGGGGTGCGGGTGGTCAATGTGGTGGACCTGATGCGGCTGCAACCGGACTCCGAGCATCCCCACGGGTTGCCGGATCGGGAGTACGACGCGCTGTTCACCAGGGACAGACCGGTCATCTTCGCCTACCACGGCTACCCGTGGCTGATCCACCGGCTGACCTACAGCCGCGCCGGCCACGACAACCTGCATGTGCGCGGCTTCAAGGAGCGTGGCACCACCACGACCCCGTTCGACATGGTGATGCTGAACGATCTGGACCGCTTTCACCTGGTCATGGATGTGATCGACCGGGTGGAAGGGCTGGGTAGCCGGACCGCGGTATTGCGTCAGCAGATGGTCGACGCCCGCATCGCCGCCCGCCGCTACACGCGTGAGCACGGCGAGGACGATCCCGAGATCTCCGGTTGGACGTGGGGTTCGTCGAGCGAGTAACGAATTACGATCGGGCTGTGGATGGCAATGCGCCCGGGCAACCGCTGCCTTTCGGGCCGCCGTCGACCCCCCGGCGTCCGTGGTTCGGCATCGCCGTGGTTGCCGCCATCTTGATCTCGGGCACTCTCATCGCGGCGGCGATCTTCTTCAAGGGATCGGGCGAGTCGTCGACGCCGACGGCCGGTACCAGCGGCAAACCCGCCACGCAGTCCGACGGTCGGTCCAAGACCTGCGGCGCGTGGGCGACAGCGAAGGTTGACTTCAAGTCGACCCCCAGGCTGCCCCAGGGATGGGACTACAACACGCCTGGCATCGATCAACTGATCGCCGGTCGGACGGCGATGCTCGAGAAAATACTGAATGTTTTCCGATCGCAAATCGCTCCCGCTCCCGTCGACGTGGCCGCAGCGGCCAATCTCTTTGTGGAGAAGCAGGAGGCCGAAGTGCGCAAGTTGCCGGCCCACACCTTTGACTCCGCAGACGTTTATGCGATTGACGGGGCTTACTTGGCCCTGGACCGCGCCTGTGGCGTCAACTGAGCCGGATGACGACCGCGGGAACGCTGCCGGGAAGCATAGTTCTACCGGAGCAAGTTCAGTTTTGTCCGATATCTATCCATGCTGTTAGCCCAGCGACCCCGGCAGCCATCAGTGCTAGCAGGAGGGTGTCGACGCTTCGCAGGCGGGGCGGTTCATCGCGCATGTGGAGTTCACGGGCAATCAGGAAGAGCGGAAACGCCACGCTGACCGCAACGAAGAATCCGCCTATGTAAAGCCACACCCACTTCATTTGATGCTTGCGGCCTTCGAGCAAAGTCAAGATCGCCACGGAAGCGGACAGCCACAGGGCTTCCGCCGCGACGAATCGAGAGGCCGAATTCGCCTTGGTGTCTTGCCAAAAGGAACCCAAGAAGTCACTGGCACTGTGCAGGTATGGCCCACCCTGGCTCCACGTCGCGATGAGTGCGGCGAGCGCGATTGCACCGTAGGCAAGGCAAAGAACCTTACGGGGGGTCGGAATTGATGAAGCGCGGTCGGCTGTTTTCATGATTCACGCTAAACCGAAGAGATTGCCGGACGGTGGGACTTGCCGCATTGTCGGCTTACACTTCCGCAATGTTCTCGGAGACGCGCTACGCGCTGAACGGGGACTTGTGCGTCGCGTACAGGGCGTCGC
Source organism: Mycobacterium asiaticum (assembly GCF_001673635.1). Taxonomy (GTDB): domain Bacteria; phylum Actinomycetota; class Actinomycetes; order Mycobacteriales; family Mycobacteriaceae; genus Mycobacterium; species Mycobacterium asiaticum_C. Next base: position 1,451 of record NZ_LZMH01000065.1, on the reverse strand, counting down.
CCATGGGTGAACGCGACATTGTGTTCGTCCCGAATTGGTTCACCTGCTGCGAACTCCTGCCGGAGCTTCCGTCGGTTCGAGGTTGGGTCGAGGCGATGACATCGCTTGGTCGGCTCATCTTCCTCGATCAACCCGGAAGCGGCGCGTCCGATCCTGTCGAGCCGGGTGCGCTGCCAACCTTGGAGCAATGGGCCGACAGCATCACTGCGGTGCTTGACGATCTCGAAATCGATGAAGCGGTACTTCTCACCGGACCCGGTGCTCTAGCGCCGGGCGCGCTGTTCGCCGCCACACATCCGGCTCGCACCACCGCGCTCGTGGTACTGGAGGGCTACGCCAATCCGATTGCTGAACGCACCGATGGCATTGATCCCGACGAAATCATCGCAGCCCTGACCGCCCTGTGGGGAACGGGCGAATACTGGCGTTCAATCAATCCCGACATGCCGTGGAACGAGGAGATCGCCGCAGCGATTGCGCGACACGACCGGCTTGCCGCGAGTCCACGAACCTACGCTCTTCTGATACCGCTATTGACTGAGGTAGACGTGCGGGCGGTGCTCCCGACCATCCGCGTATCAACCCTTGTGCTCCAGCACGGGGACGACGTAATGGTCCCGCCCGCGTGGGGCAAATACGTCGCTGATCACATACCCGACGCGAAATACGTTGAACTGCCGGGTCGCAACCTGTATCACTTCGTGGAACCGTGGCGCGATTCGTTCCAGGAGATCGCCGAGTTCCTCACCGGCCACCGAGCCGAAGTTGCCGATGATCGGGTTTTGGCGACGGTGTTGTTCACCGACATTGTGGATTCGACGCGGCGGGCCGCTGAGATGGGTGACCGGGATTGGCATGCGCTGCTGGATGCGCACGACGCGGTGGTGCGGTCGCAACTGTCTCGGTTCCGGGGTCGCGAGGTGAACACGTCGGGTGATGGCTTCCTGGCGATGTTTGACGGCCCGCAGCGGGCGATCCGTTGCGCGATGGCTATTCGGGATGCGGTGCAGGCGTTGGGTATTGAGCTGCGGGCCGGTTTGCATACCGGTGAGTGCGAGGTCCGCGGCGATGACATCGGCGGGATCGCGGTGCACATCGGGGCGCGGGTGAGCGCGTTGGCGGGGCCCAACGAGGTGCTGGTGTCGAGCACGCTGCGCGATCTGGTGATCGGGTCCGGGCTGGAGTTCGAGGACCACGGCGCGCATCAGCTCAAGGGCGTGCCGGGTGAGTGGCGTTTGTTCGCCGTCTAAAACGGTGGTGGTTCGTCGTCGGTGGGTGGTGGTAGGGCGGCGTGGTCGCAGGTCTGAGATTGAGGGTTCAGTCGCGCGTTGCGGTTGTGGCGGCGTTCGGTAGCGACCCGGTGGGCGCGGTGTTGGGCGCGGGTGCGGCGGCGTCGGGGCATCATGGCGGTGCGTTCGGCGCAGTAATCCTGGGGCAGGTCGGGTGGGTGG
>NZ_LZMH01000064.1 GCF_001673635.1 Mycobacterium asiaticum | reverse complement strand
CGGTGCGGTCCCGCCATTGCGACCACTACACCGCGATCGCCGCCCGGCTCGACGCCCCGGCCCGGACCGACTACGAGAAACGGCTTGATCAGGCCGAACTCGAAATGGACAACCTGCGCAATGCGCTGGGTTGGGACCTCGAAACCGGTGCCACGGACCGGGCGTTGGCGTTGGCGTCGGCATTGCAGCCGGTCTGGCTTACCCGGGGTCGAATCATGGAGGGCGCGGCGTGGTTCCGCGTGATACCTACTGAAGGCGACGATGCCATATCGCCCGCGGTACGCGCGCGTGCACTCGCCGACGAAGCCGTACTCAACGTATTCGTCGGCGCCGGACACTCGGCATGCGCACAGCGTGCGGTCGAAATCGCGCGCACACTTGATGATCCCGCCCTGCTCGCCCGAGCCCTCACCGCATGCGGTCTGTCGGCCGGGACCCAATACGACCCCCGAACGGCCGCAACGTATTACTCAGAGGCTATTGCATTGGCCCGGACATTGGATGACCGATGGACCTTGAGCCAGATCCTGGCCTGGCAGAGCAATACCGGTTTGAACACCGGTGACCTGCAGGCCGCACGCGCGGCGGGCGAGGAGGGTCGCGTCATCGCCGACGCGATCGGTGATCGAGGAAACTCGCGACAATGCCGGCTGTCGATCGGCTGGTCACTTCTTGTGGAGGGCAGGATTGTTCAAGCCATCTCCGAGTTCAGAACATTGGTCGCCGACTGCGAGGAAGCGCATGATCACGTCTCCAAGCCGATCGCCATCATGGGTCTCGGCATGTCGCTTGCGTATCACGGTGATTTCGAGGAGTCAACGGCCGTAGCAGACGCAGCGCTGATCGCGGCGTCTGACCTAGGCGAGTACTACCTGGGCATGGCGCACGCGCAATCGTCACAGGTTCGGGTGGCGGCCGGCGACCTGGCGGGGGCTTGCGAGGCCGGTGAAGCGGCCTTTCAAGGCATGCGCGAATCTCAACCGGAGGTGGCTACCGCACAGCGTGTGTTCAACACCGTTCAAGTCGCCCTGGCCCGCGGCGATGTCGCCAAGGCACGGGAACAGGTTGAAGCCGCGATCAGCGTGGCCAAAGGCTGGCACCGGGTGGCGGCGCTGCTGACCCGCGCCCGCGTAGCCATCGCCGAAAATATGCCCGTCGAGGCGGAACGGGACGTCCACGAGGCTTTGAATTGCGCGGTCGACAAGGACGTTTACCTCCATGTCCCCGAAGCATTGGAATGCCTCGCCGGTCTGTCGGTCCGCACTGGCAGTCTCACCGAGGCGGCGCGGTTGTTGGGCGCCGCGCAGGAGCTTCGGGAGCGCATGGGCGTCGTGCGCTTCAAAATCCACGAAGGCGAATACCAGGAATCGGTTGCGGTGCTTCGAAAGGCAATGGACCTCAGCGAGTTTGACGCCGCATGGGCCCAAGGAACGGCACTTTCCATCGAGGAGGCGATCGCTTACGCGCAGCGTGGCCGCGGCCAGCGCAAGCGTCCGGACAGTGGCTGGGGGTCCTTGACGCCGGCCGAGCGTGACGTCGCCCGACTCGTCTGCGAAGGCATGGCGAACAAGGAGATCGCGACGCGGTTGTTCGTGTCGCCCCGGACCGTCCAGGCCCACCTCACGCACATCTACACCAAACTGGGTATCAACTCACGCGTGCAGTTGGTGCAGGAAGCGGCTCGACACGGCTGAGACCGCCATCGGACAGTTGTCCAGCGCCGGACGGTAGTGGCTGCAGCGGGCCGCGTCTTCCGGCAGTGTTCACACCCTGATCACACTGTTCTTGCTGTATCCCGACGCGGTCGGCTACAGTCGCAGGGGAACCAGACACCTGTCCATAATTGACGACGAACGCAGCCCTGTTCGGAGGTGTCGTTGCCAAATGGTCGGCCTAACGGCACAGCAGACCGGAGGACCCTCGAATGACCAGTAGGTACGCGGCCCTGACCCGCGACCAGCTCAGTACCCTCGTGCCCGAACTGCTGCTGATCGGTCAGATGATCGACCGATCCGGAATGGCGTGGTGCATCCAGCGATTCGGCCGCGGGGAAATGCTGCAGATCGCGATCGAGGAATGGGCGGCAGCGAGTCCGCTGTACACCAAACGCATGCAGCGGGCGCTTCGGTACGAAGGTGATGACGTCATCACGATATTCAAGGGCCTGCAACTCGACATCGGCGCTCCGCCGCAGTTCATGGACTTCCGCTACACGGTTCACGACCGCTGGCACGGCGAGTTCCATCTCGATCACTGCGGTGCCCTGTTGGACGTCGAGCCGATGGGCGAGGACTACGTCCGCGGCATGTGCCACGACATCGAGGACCCGACGTTCGACGCCACCGCACTGGCCACCAACCGCCGTGCTCAGGTGCGCCCGATCCACCGGCCGCCGCGAGTGCCTTCCGACCGGCAGCCGCACTGCGCATGGACGGTGATAATCGACGATTCGAACCCCGAAGTGGGTTTCATTCCGGAGTCCGACATCATCGGCCGCAGCAACGCCGCTACAACAGAACTCGACCCCATCGATGAGGGCGAGCCCGGCTTGGCCGATTATTCGGGCCCGCTGCTGTCCGACTTCGACTTCGGGGCGTTTTCCCATTCGGCCCTGGTTCGCATCGCCGACGAAGTCTGTCTGCAGATGCACTTGCTCTACCTCTCGTTCGCGCTGGCAGTGCGCAAGCGCACCGGCGACGACGCCGCACTGGCCCGCTCGATCGCCACCAAGCAGCTCATCGGACTGGCCGGCCTGGCGGCGGAGCGGATCCACCGCGCCCTCGACCTTCCCGGCGGTGCCGAGGGTGCCCTCCAGGTCATGGAGCTGCACCCGCTGTTCAATCCCGCGGCCTATGTATTCGCCGACTTCGAGCGGGACGCGGTGCATCTGCGCGCGTCACCTGCGCACAAGGACGACGCATGGCCGGCGTTGGTCACGCCGGATGCCATCGAACCCCTGCAGGCGATCGCTACCGGCGTGGACCCGCACCTGCGCGTCGAACTGGACGGCACCGCAACGGAATGGACCGCGCACATCTTCGAATCCAGCACCGCGGCAAAGGAATTCGACGAGGTAGCGGTGACAAAGTTCAGCGGCGGCTCGACCTTCGTCTTCCAGCCACGAAAGTCGTTGCCGCTCACGCCCGTTTAGGGCGTCAGACCGGCTCGTCGTTTTCGGGTTTGAGTGGTCTCTCGGGGTGGTGCATGCAGTTGGTGCGGGGGCGTCGGTGGTCGAG
>NZ_LZMH01000063.1 GCF_001673635.1 Mycobacterium asiaticum | reverse complement strand
GGGAGGCGGCGCCACGCGGGGTGGCTGAGGCGCCGGAGGAGGCGGCGGCTGAACCGGTCGGACGGTCGTCGGCCGCGGCGGGCCAGGCGGTGCAACCGGTGGCGGTGGAGCCGGCGGAGCCGCCGTATCCGGCTGGTCAGGCCGTATGCGGTTTCGCATGAATTCTTCAGGCTGGTTCATGGGCTCCTCAGGTATAAAGGTGACTCAACCGTCGCGCTAGGGTCGATTGCGGAGTTCCCGAAGTGAGAAGCCCCACGGTCGGCGGTGAAACGCAATCGGATTCCCATAAGTATTGTGCAAACTCGCTGCGGGTGGCGGTGTGAAGTGACCGGCACCGCGCATGCGCGTGCACTGCGGTCACCGGCGACTTTGCTGCCACCACTTATTGCGCGCGGTGTTGCCCTTGTGACTGGCGCGCGCAGGTCGCCGCCCGCCCGCGGAGCCACCGCCAGCAAACTCACCCAACGCGCACCGGTCGGACTGCGATCCGCACCACAGTGGGCGAGAATGGGCTCTGACCGGGGGTCATGTCGCATGTCTGTCAATCGCTGGTAACAGCGAATTTACGGCCGTGCCAGTTCGCAAGCTACTATTGGAAGTTGGCATGTCAGGCGGTTTTTGTCATATCGTTTTACGACTTGTCGGAACTCGGGTCCAGGGCCGCCGTTCACCGCTGCACGGATGAATCCCTGACCGGACTATCTCCGCTTGGCGGACAGCCTATCGACGAGACCGAAGGGGTTCAGCCCGCAACCTCCGGGGGCGGGGTCGTCGATCCGCAAAGCGGCCGTGCAGAAAGTCTGCTGAAGGGTTAGGTGGGAATGACGCCACAGCGCGTCGGGCTGTACAACCCCGCGTACGAACACGATTCGTGCGGCGTGGCCATGGTCGTGGATATGCACGGCCGGCGTAGCCGCGACATCGTGGATAAGGCGATCACCGCGTTGCTCAACCTGGAGCACCGCGGTGCCGCCGGCGCCGAACCGCGCAGCGGTGACGGCGCGGGCATCCTTATCCAGGTCCCGGATGCCTTCCTGCGCGAAGTCGTGGACTTCGAGCTGCCGGAACCGGGCAGCTATGCCACTGGCATCGCGTTCCTACCGCAGTCGTCCAAGGACGCGGCGGCAGCGTGCGCCGCGGTGGAAAAGATCGCCGAGTCCGAAGGTCTGCAGGTGCTCGGCTGGCGCAACGTGCCCACCGATGATTCGTCTCTGGGCGCGCTGTCTCGCGACGCGATGCCCACCTTCCGTCAGGTCTTCATGGCCGGCGCCTCCGGCATGACGTTGGAACGGCGTGCCTACGTGGTGCGCAAGCGCGCCGAGCACGAACTCGGCACCAAGGGCCCGGGTCAGGACGGCCCCGGTCGCGAGACGGTGTACTTCCCGAGCCTGTCCGGACAGACGTTCGTCTACAAGGGCATGCTGACCACCCCGCAGCTCAAAGCGTTCTACCTGGACCTGCAGGACAACCGGGTGACCAGTGCCCTGGGCATCGTGCACTCCCGGTTCTCCACCAACACCTTCCCGTCCTGGCCGCTGGCGCACCCCTTCCGTCGGGTGGCACACAACGGCGAGATCAACACCGTCACCGGTAACGAGAACTGGATGCGGGCCCGCGAGGCGCTGATCAAGACCGATGTTTTCGGCACCGAAGACGACGTCGAGAAGCTGTTCCCGATCTGCACTCCCGGCGCCTCGGACACGGCACGCTTCGACGAAGTGGTCGAGCTGCTGCACCTGGGCGGGCGCAGCCTGGCCCACGCCGTGCTGATGATGATTCCCGAGGCGTGGGAACGGCACGACTCGATGGACCCGGCCCGCAGGGCGTTTTACCAGTACCACGCCTCGCTGATGGAGCCGTGGGACGGCCCGGCATCGATCACCTTCACCGACGGCACCATTGTCGGCGCGGTGCTGGACCGTAACGGCCTGCGCCCATCGCGGATCTGGGTGACCGACGACGGCCTGGTGGTGATGGCGTCCGAGGCGGGTGTGCTGGACCTCGACCCCGCCAAGGTGGTCAAGCGGATGCGGTTGCAGCCCGGCCGGATGTTCCTGGTGGACACCACGCAGGGGCGCATCGTCGCCGACGAGGAGATCAAGGCCGAACTGGCCGCTGAGCACCCCTACCAGGAGTGGCTGGACAAGGGCCTGGTGCCGATCGACAAGCTGCCTGCCAACAAATACGTGCGGATGCCGCACCACCGGCTGGTCATGCGGCAGCTGGCGTTCGGCTACACCTACGAGGAACTCAACGTGCTGGTGGCGCCGATGGTCCGCACCGGCGCCGAGGCGCTTGGATCGATGGGCACCGACACCCCGATCGCGGTGCTCTCGAAGCGGCCCAAGCTGCTCTATGACTACTTCCACCAGTTGTTCGCCCAGGTGACCAACCCGCCACTGGATGCCATCCGCGAAGAGGTGGTGACCAGCCTGCAGGGCACCACCGGCGGCGAGCGCGACCTGCTCAGCCCGGACGAATACTCCTGTCACCAGATCTCGTTGCCGCAGCCCATCCTGCGGAACTTCGAACTGGCCAAGCTCATCAGCCTCAACCCCGATGACGAGGTCAACGGACGCCCGCACGGCATGCGGTCGAAGGTCATCCGCTGCCTGTACCCGGTCGCCGAAGGCGGGGCCGGACTGGCCGCCGCCCTGGACGAGGTGCGGGCGGAGGCGTCGGCGGCGATCGCCGACGGTGCGCGGGTGATCATCCTGTCCGACCGCAACTCCGACGAAACGTTGGCACCCATCCCGTCGCTGCTCGCCGTCGGGGCCGTGCA
>NZ_LZMH01000062.1 GCF_001673635.1 Mycobacterium asiaticum | reverse complement strand
ACCGGCTCGTCGTTTTCGGGTTTGAGTGGTCTCTCGGGGTGGTGCATGCAGTTGGTGCGGGGGCGTCGGTGGTCGAGGTGTCGGGGTGGGATCCATTCGGTGTCGCCGTGGGCGTTTCGGCGGGTGACGTAGTTGCGGAGTTCGACCATGCGGTTATCGGGTCCGCAGGCCAGGGTGAGTTCGTCGATGTGGGTGCGGCGGTTGGCCAGCCAGCCTTCGAGGTGGTGGACCTGGGTCCAGTAGCCGGGCACGGTGCAGCCGGGGCGTGTGCAGCCGCGGTCTCGGCCCAGGAGGGCCAGGCGCTGTTCGGGGGTGGCTATGCGTTTGCCGTGGTAGAGGGCCAGGGTTTTGTCTTTGTCGAAGATGGCCAGGTAGTTGTGGGCGTGGGAGGCCAGCCGGATCACTTCGGACATGGGCAGCAGGGTGCCCCCGGCCGTCAGGGCGCGCCCGGCGCCGGCTTCGAGTTCGGCCAGGGTGGTGGTGATGACGATCGAGGTTGGCAGTCCGTGGTGCTGGCCCAGGGTTTTCGACATCAGCAGGGCGCGCAGCGCGGTGTTGAGGGCGTCGTGGTTGCGTTGCGGCGCGGTGCGGGTGTCGCGGTCCACGGCCGCAGCGGGGGCGCGCCCGTCGATCACCGGTGCGTCGTCGGCCGGGTTGCACATCCCTGGTGCGGCGAGTTTGGCCAGCACGGGCTCGACGGTGGCGCGGCATTGGGCGCTGATGTACCCACTGATCTTGGACAGGCCGTCGGGTTGTTGTTTGCCCAGCGTGATGCCGCGGTTGCGGGCCGGCTGGGCGGCCTTGTCGGGATCGAAGTCCCCGTTGGGCTTCAGGCAGTCCTTGTAGACCCGGGCGTACTCGGCCAGCTCGTCGGGGCGAAACCCGGTGGCGAACAGTGCCAGCTTGGCCTCGGCCTCGGCCCGCGCGGGCGCGTCGACGGTGTCGGGCAATTTGGTGAAGAACTTGCGGATCACCCCCACCTGGGCGTCGCCGATGAGCCCTCGGCGTTCGGCGGCCGCGGTCGCGACCAGCACCGGTTGCAGCGGCTGGCCGGTCAGCGCGCGGCGCGGACCCAGCACCGCGGCCTCGGCGATACGCCGATCCGCCTCGGCTTTGGTGATCCGCAACCGATCCGCCAACGCCTGACCCAGCGTGCCACCCAACTCCGATCCGGTGGCCACTAAGCCCAATTGGTTGACCACCGCATGCCCGGGCACGCGCAACTTACGCACCACCCGCTGCATACCCTCGATGATCGACAGCAACTCACTCGTA
>NZ_LZMH01000061.1 GCF_001673635.1 Mycobacterium asiaticum | reverse complement strand
TGCTCCAGATCAGCTGACCCGCCGTGCGCACGGCGTTCTCGACGCTGTCGGGTTCGCCGGCGTCGTACTGCTCGCGCCACTTACTTTGCGTACCGATGTGGTGAGTGAGTACTCTCTCACCATGGTCGCCGAACAGAGTCGAGGGCGCGATCGGCTGCTGGCCGAGGCGCTCAAGCTGTTCGCGGCCAAGGGTTACGCGGCGACGTCGGTGGCCGACATTCAGCGTGCTGCCGGCCTGGCGCCGGGGTCGGGCGCGCTTTACAAACACTTCGGCTCCAAGCGCGAGCTGCTGGAAGCCGCCGTCGAGCACCGGATCGCCAGCATCGTCGCCGCGCGCGAGCAGTACGACGCCGGCGAACCCGACAGCGTCGAGAACGCCGTGCGCACGGCGGGTCAGCTGATCTGGAGCAACTTCAAGCAGAGCGAGGACCTGCTCAAGGTCATGCTGCGCGAGCCCGACGAACTCGGCGACCTCGATGAGAAGACGTGGCAGGTCATCACCGACAATGCCTATCAGCGGTTCGCCCACGAACTGGCCGCGTCCAACCGCTCCGGCCGCACCGATATCCCCGACCCGGAGGCGGCCGCCGCCGCCGCGATCGGTTCGTTGTCCTACGCCGCGACGCTGCGCGCCCTCACCGGCCGCCTACCCGGAAATATCGACGAAGACCGCTACTTCGAGGCGTGGGTCAAGCAAACACTCAGCGTCCTCGCGCACTACCGAACACCTAGAACCCCTACCCAGCAACATGTTTCAGGAGCACAACAGTGACATTCTCTATGCAACTCAGTGACGACGTGATCGAGGTGCGCGATTGGGTGCACAAGTTCGCCGCCGACATCATCCGCCCGGCCGCGGCCGAGTGGGACGAGCGGGAGGAAACCCCCTGGCCGGTGATCCAGGAGGCCGCGAAGGTGGGACTGTACTCTCCCGACTTCTTCGCCCAGCAGGCCGCGGAGGCCACCGGGCTGGGCATGCTCACCGCCTTCGAGGAGATGTTCTGGGGTGACGCCGGCATCGCACTGTCGATCATGGGCACCGGACTGGCCGCGGCGGCGTTGGCGGGCAATGGGACTCCCGAGCAGCTGGGCCAGTGGCTGCCCGAAATGTTCGGCACCGCCGACGAACCCAAGCTCGGCGCGTTCTGCTCATCGGAGCCCGACGCCGGGTCGGACGTCGGCGGCATCCGCACCAGGGCACGCTATGACGAGGCCAGCGGCGAATGGGTGCTCAACGGCACCAAGACCTGGGCCACCAACGGCGGCATTGCGAACGTGCACATCGTCGTCGCCTCGGTCTACCCGGAACTCGGTACCCGCGGCCAGGCCAGCTTCGTCATCGGGCCGGACACCAAAGGCCTTGCGCAGGGCCAGAAATTCAAGAAGCACGGCATCCGTGCCTCGCACACCGCCGAGGTCGTGCTCGACAACGTGCGACTTCCCGAGGACGCGATCCTCGGCGGCCGCGAAAAATTCGAGGCGCGGGTCGCCCGGGTCAAGTCGGGTGCGTCCACGCGTGGCCAGGCGGCGATGAAGACCTTCGAGCGCACCCGTCCGACGGTCGGCGCGATGGCCGTCGGGGTGGCCCGGGCCGCCTACGAGTACGCGCTCGACTACGCCTGTCAGCGCGAGCAATTCGGTCGCAAGATCGGCGAATTCCAGGCCGTCGCATTCAAGCTGGCGGACATGAAAAGCCGTATCGACGCGGCCCGGCTGCTGGTGTGGCGGGCCGGCTGGATGGCGAACAACAACCAGAACTTCGACAGCGCCGAGGGATCGATGGCCAAGCTGGTGGCCAGCGAGACCGCCGTCTACGTGACCGACGAGGCGATCCAGATTCTCGGCGGCAACGGCTACACCCGCGACTACCCCGTGGAGCGGATGCACCGGGACGCGAAGATCTTCACCATCTTCGAGGGCACCAGCGAGATTCAGCGCCTGGTGATTTCGCGTGCGCTGACCGGGCTGGCCATCCGCTAGGCCGCCGCGCCCTGGCGTTGCCGGCCGACCACGGACAGTCCCGCCAGCCGACGCCAGGACCGGATGGCCTGCCGCGTCACCGCCACGATCACTGCAGGCCCGGCGTCCAGGCTGGCCAGCCGATGAGCACGCAGCGCGTTGCCGGTGACCGCATCCAGCGCGTCCCAGTCGTCGGTGTCGGCGAACAGGGTCGACTGGTAGGCGGCGCGCACGGCGTACTTCTGCGCGCTCGGCTGCATCGCCGCGCTGACCTCACGGGCGAGCCGGCCGGCCCGGTCCCAGGTCGCGATGTCCGGCAACTCGCCGGGCGCCAGGGTGCGGTGCAGTTCGGCGATCGTCGAGATAACCTCGGCCGCAACGCCATCCGCGTATCGAATGACTCCCCACGGTGGGCTGATCAGCAGCTTGGACACCCACCGGCGAGCCACGTCGGCGCCGACGTCGGCCGTCCCCACCGTCAGCCAACCCAGGTCGAGGGCCAGCACGGCGTCTGCCGGAGACAGGTAACCGTCCGGCCCGGCCAACTGGTCGTTACACAGCTGGACGAAGGCGGCCAGCGGCCGGGCGGAGGTCGCCGGGAAATCGGTGATCCGCTCGTCCCCGTTGATGTACGAAATGACGTTCATGGCACACCCTTTGGCCGATCCCGGCTGGTGGGATCCGCGCGCCAGCCGCAGCGGATGGGTGATGCGCTCGAGGTCCATGGTGAAACGCATTGTATGACGGGTGACGTCACGACGCTTCTGGACACGGCGGGATGACATGATGAGGCGCATGGCATTTCTGTTGGACTCGGCCCGCAATCCGGTTGTCGACGACGAGACCGCGGTGGGCTCGATAGGCGTCATCGAAAGCCGCGCCGTTGCCGGCTCCGCCGCTGTCGCGGGCAGCGTCGCCGTGGCCGGATCGGCGACGACCGCGGGCAGCGTCGCGGTGGCGGGATCCGTCGCGACGGCGGGCAGCGTGGCGGTGGCGGGATCGGCCGCAACAGCGGGCAGCGTCGGGGTGATCGCCAGCCTGTTGACGGTGATCTGCGTGTTCGTCCAGGAATGCGTCGCTTGCCTGGCCTGCATCGCCTGCACGCGCTGCGTGGGTTGCGTCGCGTGCGTGCGGTGCACCGACTGCGTGGGGTGCGTCGGCTGTGTCAACTGCTCAGGCCTGCGGAATGCCAGGGGCGCCAGGAACATTCATTTGGAACCGGCTGCTTGAGCAGCAAGTGCGGTGCGGCCCTCTGGGTCCTCGGAGCCATCGGGTACCTGGTCCTGGAGGCGCTCTCCGCCGCCGGTTATCCGCACTACAGCTATGCCGACAACTACATCAGTGATCTCGGGGTCGCCGGCTCCAGGACGCATGTCATGCACGTCGCGTTCTGCTCGTATGGCGTGCTGTTTCTGCTCGGTGCCGTCCTGGTCGTAGGCGTTCCGGCCAGGCGACGGGCCCGTATCTTCCTGGCCATGGCCGCCGCCAACGCCGCCGGGAACATCGTGGTGGGAACCGTATACAGCGGCAAGGTGCACGTCGCCGGGGCCGCCCTGGCGATCGTGGGCGGCAACGTCGCCGTCGCGGCCGGGTCCGGGGTGGTCGGCATCTCCCGCCGCTGGTACCGCCGCGGCTCCGAACTCGTTGCCGCCCTGGGGTTGTTGTCGCTGACCATGCTGGTGGTCGATTCGAGGTTCACCGATTTCCGGATACTGCCCGACGGGGTATTTGAGCGCGGCAGCGTGTACTCGATCACCATCTGGCAGTTGCTGACGGCGGGCTGCCTGCTCGCGGCCGAAGATTCGGCCCCCGATTCGGTGCAGTGACTACTTGCCGGTGAAGTTCGGCGACCGCTTCTCCAAGAACGCCCGCGGACCCTCTTTGGCGTCGGCCGACGCCATGACGGCCATCCCGAGCTCGAGTTCCCGCGGAAAGGCTTCGGCCTCGGTCTTTTTCAGATTCTCCAGGACCGACGCTTTGATGTTGCGCACGGCCAGCGGGCCGTTGGCCGCCACCTGCGCGGCGATCTCCCGCGCCTTGCTCAGTGCTCCACCGGCGGGCGTGACGTGCCCGACCAACCCGACCTCGTAGGCCCGCTGCCCCGAGATCGGCGTGCCGACCAGCAGCAGTTCCATCGCAACGGTGTAGGGAATCTGCCGGGGCAACCGGATCGTCGACGCGCTCATCGGAAACAGGCCGCGCTGCACCTCGCTGATCGCAAGTTGCGCGTTCTCGGCGGCGACCCGGATGTCGAATGCCTGCAGGATCTCCATCCCGCCGGCATAGCAGTAGCCCTCCACGGCGGCGATGATCGGCTTCTTGACGTAGTGATCCTTCAGGAACCCCTTGTAGATCAACGAGAAATCGGCTTTGACCCGCTCCTCGTACTCGTTCTGCGGCGGTTCACCGGCGATCAATGCGCTCACCAGCCGGTCCAGGTCCGCTCCGGCGGAGAAGTTGCCCGCCGCCCCGGTCATGATCGCGACACGCAGGTCGGGATCTCCGTCGAGCAGGTCCCAGGCATCGGCGAGCCGGCACAACACCTCCGGGTTGAAGGCGTTTCGCTTTTCGGGGCGGTTGATGGTGATCGTCAGGATGTGTTGGTCGCGCTCGACGAGGACTGCCGCTTCTGCCACGTACTGCTGTGTAGCACGAAACCCCATTCCCGAGATAGTGAGGAAGCTCTCGTCTAGGAATAAGCAGGAATAACGCGCCCGGGCGGCATTGTCTGTGCACCGGTGAGCACCGCGACGCTGAGAACTTCGAGTGAGGCGACCAGACTTCTGTTTGCCGGCGTGCTGGCGACCCTGCTGGCGATGGGCTGGGCGGCCAGCCATTTCACCGCGCTGATGCCCGCCCTGGGCGCAGGCAAGCACCTCAGTGCGACCACCCTCGATGTGATATTCGGCGTCTACGCAATCGGATTGCTGCCCGGCCTGCTGCTCGGCGGGCGGGCGTCCGACACCTTCGGGCGCGCCTCGGTTGCGCTGGCGGGCTCGCTGACGGTCCTGCTGGGCACGGTGGCGATGCTGCCGTCACAGGAGTCCGGCGTGCTGATGGTGGGGCGGCTGATCGTTGGGCTGGGCGTGGGGCTTGCCGTCAGCTCGTGCACATCATGGGCCTCGGATCTGCACGGCTCCACCGGCGCGGCCCTAGCCGGTGCGGTGTTGATGGTCGGTTTCGCCGTCGGGCCCTTCGCTTCGGGTGCGATCGCCTCGATCGCGCCCTCCGGCGTCCGGTTGGCGTTCGCCGTCGCCGCGGGCCTGGTCGCGGTGGCGATGATCATCGCGGTCGGTGTCTCGCAGCGGGCCGCGCCGGTGCGGCCGCAGCCCGCACCGGAGTTCGCGGCGCCGGAAAGTCACGGGGGGCGCCTCGCGTTGGGCTGGGCCCTGCCGCTGGCCCCTTGGGTGTTCGCCTCGGCGTCGGTCGCCTTCGTCACCATCCCCACCAAGGTGCACACGGGTCTGGCCGCACCACTGGCGGCCGGAGCCGCCGCACTGATCACCAACGGCGCCAGCGGGATCATCCAGCTGGTGGCCCGGGCACGCCGCTGGGGCCCGCAAACCGGCACCGTCGGGGCGTTGCTCGCCGCACTCGGATACGCGGCGCTCGCGGTCGCGCCGTCGACGGTGCCACTCGGGCTGGGCCTGGCGCTGGTGCTGCTGCTCGGATGCGCCTCCGGCCTATGCCTGCGCGAGGGTCTGATCGACGTGGAAGCCGCGGCGCCGCAACATGTTCGCGGGACCCTGACCGGGGTCTTCTATGCCGTCACCTACGTCGGGTTCGGCTTGCCGCTGCTGTTGACCGTGCTTGGCTACGGCCCGGAGACGACGCTGATCTTCGCCGGGTTAGCGGGGCTGGCGACGACCGCTGCGCTCAGCCGCGCGGTGCGGTTGCGGCGTCATCCGCACCGGCAGCACCGCGTGAGTCCTGCGTCGGCCTGAACCCGGTTTGCGCGATGGCGACGGACACACCGTTGCCGATCGGGCCGCGGTGGTCGACCAGGACGGCTGAACCGGTCGCGACACCGTCGTCGCTGTAGTGGGTGAGCGAGCTTAGCCCGAGGTGGGGGCCGTCGGGCAGCCGGCTCAAGGTCAGCGTGTAGTCGACGTTGATGAACTCCAGACCCTGGGTTCCCCAGTTGGCGATCGACGCCGTGATGTCGCCGGCCATGGCGGCGCGGGTGAAGGCCGTCATCGGTTCGTCATCGATCAGCGGGCGTGTTTCCTGCAGCCAGGTGTACTTCGGGCCGAACGTCTGCGCCCATTCGGGATCCGGGTTCTGCAGCTCCGCGCCCCACCCGTAGGTGCGGATGAACAGCGACGGTGCGTCGAGCACTTCCGGCAGCGGGGGCATCTGTACCGGCTGCGACCAGATCTGCCCGTCGGGCTGGGCACCGCGCCGCAGGAAGAGTGCACTGGCCTGCGCCACCGTGTTCCCTTCCTGGACGACGGCGGCCTCGACGAGGCGCAGCCGCCGCCGGTCTTGGAGCACGCGGGTGTGGACCTCGAGGGGCTGCAAGGCGGTGGGGCGCGGCAGGTCGACGGTCAGGCGGGCGGGCTGAAATTGTGGGTCGTCGACCGCGCGCTCGACCGCCCAGCCCAACAGGCCACCGACCACGTGGCCGCTCAGCGACGGCCCCCAACCACCCCGTGCGATGGCGGTCGGCACGAAGTGGTTATCCGCACGCAGGAAATAGGGCGGCGAGTCCGCCGTGACGCCACCGTCAGAATCGCCGTGCACTCCGTTTTTCTACAGCACCTCAAGTTTGCGGTGCGCACGGGATCCGCCCCGGCACATCCTGCGCGTAGCCTTGGCGCATGGGTGGCACTGGCACCACGAATATGGTGCTGATTCTCCTGGTGGCGATGGTGGTCTTCTTCATCGGACTCGTCGGGTACGCCAGATTCGCCTCCCGCAACAGATCCGACCGCGACGACGAGGATTGACGCCTATTTCCAGGCGAACGGCGGTTGCTCGAGTTCGTCGACCGGGTCGTCCTTGCCTTCCAGACCCAGCCAGCGCAGCTGCAACAACACCGCACCGGTCGGCGCATGGATCAGATCGTTCCCCAGCGGGATCTGGACGACCGGGCGTGGGCTCTCCGGGATGCTGATGTATCGCGGCGAGTCGGGTCGCTGCAGTTGATGCAGGCCCACCCGGTAGACCGCCATCACCTCCTCGGGAGCCGGCCGCGGATCGAGCCGGCCGCCACCCCAGATCACCACCGGCGTAATGACATATCCCGACCGGGTCGGATAGTCGTCGAGCAATCCCAGCACGGCGGATTCAGGCAATCTGATTCCGACCTCTTCGTCCAGTTCGCGCAGCGCCGCATCGATCACACTCTCACCCGGGTCCAGCCTGCCACCGGGCAATGCCCACTGCGCGGCGTGGGATGACATGCGGGTTGCTCTGCGGCACAACAGGAAAGCCGCACCGCCGGCCACGTCGACCATATGGCCGTCCAGGCCCGCCTCCGGCATCGGCCGTCCGCCGATCCATTCGTCCACCGGTGCAGGGTCGATGCGGTCTTCGCCGACCTCGGAGTCGACCAGCACGACCGCAACCGCCGCGTGCCGCTTCGTCGGGTCGGTCACCGTTCGGCGCCGGTGGCCGGCCAGGCGCGTCCGGATTTTCTCACGCAGCGCGTCGTCGTATGCGATGGTCACCGCTCGACCATAAGCGGTGCTAGGGCCGGCCGCGGGCCGGAGTCTGACCGGCAACCCCGTGCCGCAGCGGCGTGTTGGCTTCGGCGGCTGTCGCTTCCCGCACCGTCGAGCCGTGCGAGGTGCCGTGCACCTCCGGTGTGTTCCGGGGGTCGCCGCCCGAAGGTTTGGCGCCGTCTTGAATCTCGTCGAGCCGCGCCTGCAACACCTGCAGCACCGGCGTGCGCTGACCGTGGGCATGCTCGTGCGAGATCAACTCGTGCAGTTGCGACTCTTGCAGCAAGCGGACCCGGTGGCGCAGATCGCCAAGGGGCAGCTGGTCGTAATCGGGTATCGGCAGCTCGTCGGCAGCAGACATGTCGTCCTCCTTCACCGAAATTGGCTACCCGTTGAGGCGGCACGGAAACGGCTGGGCAACAGCGGCCGATGCATGCAGCGAAAGCAGATACAAAGTCAGCGCCGACCACGAGTCCGCGATGGCGCTCGCACCCGCATCCACCAACTCGCTGCTCCGCACCCCATGCTCGGCGTTCGGCACGTACATCAGGTTGCCGATCGTGACGAATCCGGCCGCAACCGCGGAGCGCACGCCCGCAACGGAGTCTTCGACCGCCAACCCTTGATCGGGGTCGATGCCCAAAACCTCAGCGGTGTGCAGATACACCGCCGGGTGCGGCTTGCTCGTGGGCACCGGGAGCGAGTCCTCGGCGCTGAACCGCAGTTCGGCGGGAATGAGGTCATCGAGCCCGGTGGCGGTGAAGCATGCGTCGAGGCGGGCCGTCGCACTCGAACTCACCGCCGCCAGCGCGTATCGAGCGGCCAGTGCGCGCAGCGCGTGTTGCACCCGGCTGTCGGGGCGCAGGGTGGCTACCAGGCGTGCGGTGACATGCCGGCGCTCGCGCGCCACCCAGTCCTTGAGCTCATCGGCGCACAGTGCGTGACCGGCCGCGACATCAGCACTGGTGGCGATGCGGGCGTACGGGCGGTCCGAGGCCAGTGCCGGGTCGATCGGCACCCCGCCCAGCACGGCGAGATCTACGGCGGTGGTACGGAAGTTCTTGCCTGTGGCGCTCTTTCGGAGCTGCTCAGCTGTATATCGCTCCGGCACGCCGAATCTGACCAGGAAGCGGTTGGTGATTTGAGCCGACGCGTCGAACGCCGGCTGCTCAGAAGGGAACAGGTTGCCATCGGCGTCGCAGAGCACCGTGGTGATGGGCGCTGGATCGAATCGGCGAACTACCTGCAGACGACTCAACTCCGTATCAGCTCCGGGTAATGCGCGCCAATCATGTTGTGTCAGCTGTATTCCGCGACCGTCGGACTGCCCGCACCACCAACGCACCGGTTATGGCGGGAGCCGCCCATGGTGCGCCGACGAGTATCGGGTCGATCCAGGTGTGGGCATTGTCGACTCGCTTGGACGCGCGCCTGGCCGATAAGCCGTTGTGGGTGAATTCGCTTTTGATCCCGGTCTCGGTGATCGGGTTGTCCGGACGCAGGCTCAACAGCGAGGCGAGGTGACTTTCGACGGCGTCGACGCGGTCGGCGGCGATCAGCAGCAGCCAATGCGCGGCCCGCGCCTCGCTGTACTTGCGATAGGCGAACTTGCGGATGGCGCCCGAGAGTCCCCTGGGAGGCGTCGAGGTGCCGAACACCGGGGTGAGCATCCCGTGCTCGATCGACCGCTCACGGGGCCACTTTTCGGGCTGCCGCTCGGGAAATTCCCAGTGGGCGCCGGTCGCCGGCGGTGGGTTCACCTCGAGTTTGGGGTACGACGGCCGGTCGCGTGGGTCGAGATCGGCACCCCAGCCCGGGATGCGGGCCCGTAAGGCGTCGGAATCGTGGGTTGCCGGCAGATTCGGTAGATAGGCCATGGGAGGTCCTGTCGTCAACTTGCGGTTGGCAGGATGATCGGCTTGATGCAGTCATCCAGCTTGGCGGAGAAGATGTGGTACGCCTCGGCGATATGCTCCAGCGGGATACGATGCGTGACAATGTCTTTCGGATTCAGATAGCCGTTCTCGATGTGGGAGAACAGCCGCGGCCATTGGCGCTTGACCGGGCACTGGTTCATCCGCAGGGTCAGGCCCTTGTTCAAGGCATCGCCGAGTTTTACGGCGCTGAACATCGGGCCGTACGCCCCCATGATGGATACCGTTCCGCCCTTGCGGACCGAGTCAATGGCCCAGTTGACCGCGATCGGCGAGCCGCCCTGCAGCTTGAGCTTGGTTGCGGTGACATGTTGCAGAAAGTTTCCGTCGGCCTCCGCCCCGACCGCATCGATCGCGACATCCGCACCGAGATAGTCGGTTTCCTTCTTCATCTTGACGACGATGTCGTCGCACTCGGCGAAGTTGATGGTCTCGGCGAAGGCGAATGTGCGGGCCTTCTCCAACCGGTATTCCAGATGGTCGATCACGATCACCCGTCCGGCACCCATCAGCCAGGCGGATCTGGCCGCATACAACCCGACCGGTCCGGCGCCGAAGACGACGACGGTGTCACCTTCGGCAATGTCGCCCAGTTGAGCACCGAAGTAGCCGGTGGCCAAGGCATCGGTGCACAGCAGGGCGTCCTCCTCGTCCATCCAGTCCGGAATCTTGGCCGGCCCGACATCGGCGAACGGGACGCGCACGAATTCCGCCTGCCCCCCGTCATAGCCGCCACAGGTGTGTGAGTAGCCGTAGATCCCGCCCACCGCCGTGGCGTTGGGATTGACGTTGTGGCAGTTGGAGTACAGGCCCCGCACGCAGAAATAGCAAGAGCCACAATAGACATTGAACGGAACCATCACCCGGTCGCCCCGTTGCAGGTTCTGTACCGACGGTCCGACCTCTTCCACCACACCGATGAACTCGTGACCGAATGTCATGCCGACCCGGGTGTCGGGCATCATGCCGTGATAAAGATGCAGGTCCGATCCGCAGATCGCGGCCATGGTGACCCGCACGACCGCATCGTTTGGATGTTCGATCGGCGGCATGTCCTTCTGCTCGACCCGCACCTTGTACGGACCGCGGTAAACCATTGCTCGCATGTGGGTCCCTCTACCCTCGCAATGCACTCCTAACCGTGACGATTTCGTCAGAAAGTGTTGACTGGACCGCCGGAAGTATGTGACGATTTCGTCAGAAGGTGCGGCGGCGCCCAGGCCGAGGGGATAGATCCGTGGGAAGAGGGCCCGAGGGTGTACCTAGCTATCACGAGGACATCTACGCAACCGACGCCATGCTCGACCCCTACCCGCACTACCGTCGGATGCGACGACTCGGCCCGGTGGTGTGGCTGACCAGGCAGCGCACTTACGCCCTGCCGCGTTACCGGGAATGCCGGACCGTGCTGCGCACCGACGACCTGTTCATCTCCGGCAACGGGGTCGCGCTCAATCCGCTGAGCAATCGACTCTCCCGCGGCACCACGCTCAACAGCGATGGGCCCGAACATGACCAGCGCCGCAAGCTGCTCGCGCACCGCCTGTTACCCAGGGCGCTGCGATCGGTCGGCGAAGCGATCGATCACCAGGCCGGTGCCGTGGTCGACGCCGCTCTGCGACGTGGCACCGTAGACGCGGTCGCCGACCTGGCAACCGCGCTGCCCCTGGCCGTAGTCCCCGACCTCGTCGGCTGGCCTCGCGACGAGCGCGACCACCTGATCGCCTGGGGCGGTGCCACATTCGACGTCCTGGGGCCCCTCAATCGCCAAGCGTTTCAAGCGATTCCGCGCACTGTGCAGATGCTGCGGTTCGCGCGGCGGGTGGTCCGCGAACGTTCGGTACTCGACGGCAGCATGGCACACGAATTGCTCTGCGCGGCCGACGACGGCAAGCTCGCACACGCGGAATGCCCGGCCCTGATGATCGATTACATTGCCCCGTCGCTGGATACCACGATCAGCGCCATTTCGAACGCCATCTACCTGCTGGCAACTCATCCTGAACAATGGCGCCTCCTCAAGCGGGACCCCGGCCAGATCCCCAACGCGATCAACGAAGTGCTGCGCTATGAATCCCCCTTGCGCGCGTTCGGCCGGGAAGTCCGCACCGACACCGAAATCGCCGGCATCCCACTGCCGGCCGGTGCCCGGGTGCTGGTCATCTACGCCTCGGCCAACCGGGACGAGACCGAATGGGACGATCCCGACACCTTTGACATCCGCCGAGACGCCAGCCGTCACATCGCTTTCGGCAACGGGACTCATGCCTGTGCGGGCCAGGGACTCGCTCGGATGGAAACCGCGGCGATGCTTTGCGCGCTGCTCGACCGCGTCGACCGTATCGAGGTGACCGGCCAACCCTCGTGGGCGCGCAACAACATCATCCGCCGCCACAGCGCACTGCCGGTCAAGCTCATCGCCGCCTGAACCGCCACCGTGACCGAGCACACATAGTTAGTGCACTAACTAGTTGGGTACGATGGAAATCGAATCCCGAATGCTAGGAGTGCACCGTGGCTGCCGATCGCCCGAATATCTGGCAATGCATCGCCTATTCGTACGGACGGCGCCTGCCCGACTCGATGCGGGAGTGGGTCGCCAACGACCTCGCCGGCGAGGGCGCCGTCCGTCGGCACATGATCCGCATCGGGATACCGCCGCTGCTGGTGCTGGCCCCGTTCTGGCTCTTGCCGGCGTCGTTGTACGTGCACCTGGAGATGACGGCGCCGATCTACATCTGGTCGTTGTTGATCGCGATGGCACTGAACAAGGTGTGGCGCCGGCACCGCCTGGCCCAGCATGGTCTGGACCCTAACCTGGTCGACGTGATCAAGCGGCAGAAGCAGGCGCACATCCACGAGGACTACGCGCGCCGCTACGGGCCGCGCCCCGAGTCGGCCGAATGGCAGGCGAACAGCAGCCCGTTCTGAGCATCATCCCAACGGTTACGGGGGGCGACATGGGCACCAGAACCGCTGCGACAGACCCGCTGGCACTGGAATATCAGGTGTGCTTCGCGCTGGCCGCCACCAATCGCGCGGTACTGGCCGTCTATCGGCCACTGCTGGAGCCGCTCGGACTGACCCACCCCCAGTATCTGGTCATGCTGGCACTGTGGGACAACGCAAAGAACGGTGCGAAAGCATTGTCCGTCAAGGACATTGCCGGACTCCTGCAGATCGACTCGGCCACCCTGTCACCGATGCTGAAACGGTTGCAGGCCCAGGGCTTGATAACGAAGACCCGCAGCGCCGCCGACGAGCGAACCACCCATGTCGAGTTGACCCCGCAGGGCCGCAACCTGCGCCGGCAGGCGCTGAAGGTTCCCGAGGCGGTCGTCGAGCGGCTTGGCGTGGACCTCGCCGAGCTCGAGCATCTGCGCGAGGTGCTGACCAAGGTCAATGCGGCCGCGGTGGCCGCCGGTGCGCTCGACTCATAGCGCCATGACCGACGCCGTCCGAGTCGGACACATCGATCTGAGCTTTCATGACGCCGCGGCACGAGAGGTCGAGCGGATTCTGCGCGAGCACGGGCATCGGATCGTGCGATCCGCCGCACCGCACGAGGAAATGTTCCGGCGGATCGGCCATGGCGAGGTAGACATGCTGGTGTCCGCCTGGCTGCCCGCAAGCCATGGTGGCTACCTTGCGCCGTTTGAAGCCGACGTGCGCAAGCTCACGGTGCTATACGAGCCGTACTGCCTGTGGGGAGTGCCGGAATATGTGCCAGAAGACGACGTCGGCGAGATCAGCGATCTGCTGCGTGGCCCGGCAATCGAGCGCATGGAGCGATTGATACAAGGGATCAACCCCGGCGCGGGAATCAGCCGCTTCTCCGCGGCCATCGTTGAGCAATACGGTTTGGCCACAGCCGGATACACATTTGCGACCGGTACGGAGGCGCAATGTTCCGGACGGTACGTGGCCGCCGTCGCCGACCGGCGGTGGGTGGTGGTCCCGCTCTGGCAGCCGCACTGGCTGCATCATCGCTATCGCATTCGCGAGCTCAGGGAGCCGCGGGGCCTGCTGGGCGGCACCGACGCGGCGACGTTGATCGTTCGCAAGGACGCCGAACAGCTGATCGGCGCCGCCGCACTGGCGGACTTGGCCACGCTGCACCTCGGCAACGCTCGGGTCAGCGAACTCGACGACCTCCTGCAGCGCTGAGCGTCACGCGTGCCGCAGCACCAGCAACTCCCCCGTCAGCACCCCTTCTTCGAGCAGCCGGCCTATCCGCCCGCTCTGCCGCTCGGCGAGCTGCCACGCCTCGGTGTGGCCGTAGCGCTCGGTGAGTGCGTGCGTGACGGTGTCGACCCGTTCATTCCACGTTTCGGGTATCGCCGGCAGCTCGGCGGTTCGCAGCCATTCCTCGATCCGTAGCGAGGATTGCCGGACGAGGTCAGCCAGGCCGTCCGGGCTCGGAAAGTGGTTGCTTTCAAGCTGATCCGCTGGAATTTCGTCGTGGGCGACGAACGCGAGCAGGCCGATGTAACCGCCCCGGCGCACGGTGCGGCGCAGCTCCTCCAGCAACTGACGCTGATCTGGCGTCGTACACAACACTCCCAATGACCAGGCGGCGTCGAAAGACGAATCAGCAAGAGGTGCTTGGGATCCCGACGCGCAAACCACCGGATAACCGAACAATCGCTTGGCGGCGCGACAAGCGCCTGTCTCCGGCTCCAGCAGCACCGGCAGCACGTCGCGCGCTTGCGCGGCATAGGCGGCCGGGCCGCCGACGCCGGCCCCGGAGTCCAGGAAGGCCGCGCCCGGCTGGAGTTCCATGTGCTCGATGAGCCAATCCAGCGCCGCCGGACTGCCGCTACCCCGGCAACCGGCGGGAATGTGATAGTCCGGCCCCAAATCGGCCGCCACCCGGGCGGTCCATTCAGCCACCGTGTCGAACTCGGCCTGCATGGCGTCGGTCATTGCGCCTCCTGTCTGATCCTGCGGCCGACCTCGGCCTTGATCTCCGCGCCGATGTGTGCGCCGGACGCTGACGCGAGCCCGGAAACATTCACGCCCGCAACACCTTCAATCGAAAGCAGTTCGCGGGCTTCGGCAACGGCGGCCGCAATCCCCGCCGCCACCGGATCCGTCGCGGTCAAGACCTGTTCGGTCACCGCGTGGTCCAATTCGAGTCCCGGCAGCCCCTGCAGCACAGCCGCGGACACACTGTCGGTGAACACGGCCACGGCGGCGATCACCGGAATGGACAAGCCCGCCGACCGCGCCGCCGCCATGAAGTCGGCGATCATCGCGGGATACGGAACGTGATTGAGCACAGCCACATCCGCTCCGGCCCGCTGCTTTTCCACCAGGCGGGCGGGGCGGGCGTGCACCGGAGGCGCCGTCGGTGTTTCGGGCACCGCGGGTGTCACCCCGACCGATGCGGCCAACGACACCAGCCGAGGTCCGTCCAGATCGAAGGTCTGCGTCACGTCCGGGCGGACGTCGTAGCCGCGCCCGTCGCCGGTCACACAGAGCACGGTGTCCACTCCGATGCTGCGCAACCCGCGCAGTTCCTGTTCGAGCACCACCCGATTGCGGTCGCGGCAGGACAACGTGATCCACGGCGCCACGCCTGCGTCGAGCAACAGCGATCCCATCAGCGTCGGCGGAAAGTCCGGCTTGTTCTGATGCTCACCCACCAGCACGGCATCACAGGCCGGCGCCAGAATCGCGGCGGTGGCCGCGACGTCGCCGCGATCGAAGGGCGCACAACTGAAGTCGGTGAGAACCAAGGGACCGGAGTTCTGCCACCTACCGGGTCGCCGTGCCGGCGCCGGCCCTGCCCACGGCACCACGTCGTCGAATGCGCATGCGCCGGGGCGCATTTCGCATTGGCCGTCGGGTCGTACCCCGCCGCATGGCCCGAATTCCATGCGTTTCGGACAACCCGCCTCCATCGGCACCCGGGGCCTCCTCCTGATCGATACTCGCAGGCGAGTACCCAACGGGCCGCACCTGCAAGCGCAGCACACAAACTAGGGCACGGCCGCCGTCGTCCCGTCCGGGGCGCCCAACCGCTCGGCGAGCCATCCCAGAGTGAGGGCGAAGGCCGTGGCGGCGGAGGGCCAGTCGTGCTTGCCGGGCAGGGCGACGACCTTGCAGGAGATGCCGTTTGCGGTGCCGAGCGCGCACAGTTCCTCGGCGGCGTCCTGCCCGACGGCCTTATGGTCTGCGGAGGCACCGGGAACCGCGAACAACCCGGATAGGTCGGCGTAGTGGCCGTGGCGGGTGATGGCGGTGGCCGGATCGAACCACAAATAGGTGGCGGGGTCACCGCCGAACAGCCGCTCGATCGTCTGCTCGCGAGTGCCCGCGTTGGGCCCGATGTCACCGCCGATGTCGACGAATCCACTGAATGTTCCGGGGTGCATGACGGCCAGATCGACGGCACACGTGCCGCCCGAGGAGAAGCCGACGACGCCCCATTTGGTCTGCGTGCCGAGCGCGAACTGATCGGCGATCTCGGGGATCACTTCGGCGGTCAGATGGTCGGCGGCGTTGCCGCGCGGACCGTTGACGCACTCGGTGTCGGAGGTGAATCCGCCTGTCGCGTCGGCGAACACGGCCACGGGCGCGTTGCCGCCGTGTGCGGCGGCGTAGTGGTCGAGCGCGGTGAGGGCATCACCCGCGCGAACCCAGTCCGCCGGGGTGTTGAACTCGCCACCGATCATCAGTACCGCGGGCAACGCCGGTGGCGGGGTGCTGGTGAACCAGGCCGGCGGCAGGTAGACCCATTCGGTGCGGTGCGCGAAACCCGACACTCGGGTGCTGGTGTGCGCCGGCAGCAATGCTCCGTTCGGTGGCGCCACGCCTTGCCGTTGCATCGCACGCATCGTCGCCAGGTCTATCTGGCCCGGCAGGGGCCGGTTGGCCAGCTGGCTCCAGGCGCTGTGCACGGTGGCGAAGTAACCCAGCCAGCCGTTGATGATCAACCCGGTGCTGAGCAGGCAGAACGACGCGGCGAATACGAGCACGTTGCGCCGCCACCAGCCGGCGCCCCGCCAACCGAGGATCGCCAGGGCAACGGCCAGCCCGACCAGCGTCACCCATAGCCACATCTGCCACGGCGCCGGCTCACTGGCCAAACCGAGCGTCCCGTAGTACCAGTACGCCAGCCCACCGGTGACCGCGGCCGCACCAAACGCAAGTGGCACGCGTCGCGTGCGCCAGCGCCGCCCGCGCCATCCGATGGCGTACAGCAACGCCGCGGCGGCCAGGCACTGCACCGCCGCCGGGATGAGGCCGTGCATCAGTGAGGCGCGCTCGAACATGGCCGGGGAGTACCCACTCCCGCGGCCGCGGCACCTGCTCAGCCGGTCGGCGCCGGAACGATGTCGGCGGCGCCCGGGAATCCCGCCGCCTGCCGCAGTTCGGCGAAGGCGTCGACGAAGGCGTCGGTCACCTCGTGGGTGTCGGTCAGGGTGGCGTCGTCGGAGAGCACGGAGACGCTCAGCTGGTCGACATAACTCCAGACGGTGAGGTTCAGCGCGGCCCCCGCGGCCAGCGGGCCCACCGAATAGAACTCGCTGATCTCCGCACCCGCGATGCGACCGCGTTCCCGCGGGCCCGGCACGTTCGACACGATCAGGTTGAACAGCTGATTGGGTGCCTCACGCCGCGACATCCACGAAAACGTCGCGCGGGTGATGGTGGGGGGCACGAATTCCAGCCACCGGCCCACCAGCGTGGGGCCGAGCAGTTGGTGATCCTCCTTGGCGATGCGCGTCGACGTCCGGATCAGCCCCAGGCGCCCCATCGGGTCGGCGAGCTGCACCGGCAGCGAAACCAGCATGGTGGCCAGGGCGTTGCCGGTGATCCGGTCGGGCGACGTGTCGGTGGCGGTGGGGATCGAGGCGATGAGCGGCCGGTCGGCGCCCTCACCGTGATCGCGCAACAGTCGCCGCAGGGCGCCCGCCGCGACGGTCAACACCAGATCGTTGATGGTCACTTCGAGTCTCTTGCTGAGGGCTTTCACGTCGGCCAATGGCAGCGAGGCGCTCGCGAAAGTCCGTCCGGGCGAAAGCTTGTGGTTGAGAAAGGTGGGCGCCGGATCGAACCGGCCGGCAAGGTCCGGGTGCCGCAAGCGGTGCCGGGCGCGGCGCTGCAAGCGGTAAGCGCCGACGACTCCGTCCCGAACGGCCGACGGCAACGTCGCGAGCCGCGCGGCATGGTCACGTGCCGCGAATCGCAGCACCTCTCGGGTCGTCGGTGCCGGGGAGCCCGAATCAGCCTGCGGCAGCTCGGATTCGGATCCGGGCCAGTCCACCGTGCGGGCGATCAAGTTCGCCGAAGCGACGCCGTCGGCCAGCACGTGATGCACCTTGCCGATCACCCCAACGCGTTGGTCGCTCAGCCCCTCCGCGTAATAGAACTGCCACAGGGGGCGACCGCGGTCCAGCGGCGTGCTGGCGATCTCGCCGATCAGAGCGTCGAGTTGGCGCCGGCCGCCGGGCGGCGGGACCCGCACGTGCTGCAGGTGGTAGTCGAGGTCGAGTTCGGCGTCTTCGCGCCAGATCGGGCGATGCACCCGCCAAGGAGTGGCCACCATCTGATAGCGCATCGGCTCGAGAACCGGCAACCGGTCGCGGAACACGTCACGAAACGCCTCGAATGTCGCCCCGCCTTCGGAGCCCGCGGTGCCCCGGAAGCCGGACGTATCGACGATCGCCACCTTGAGGGTGTGCTGGTGCACGTTGGGCGTCTCGCTGGCCAGCATGAGCACATCCCAACCACTGAGTCGCTTCACCACCGCTCCTCTCAGTGCGCCCGAGCTAGGGGACCGCCCGTCTGCCATGGTGGCATGTGGGAAGCCGACGGTGTACCGATTCGATCGCCTGCACGACCCCCGGGACGAACGCGGCGGGCGCGAAAGTGCACCCGGCGTGGCCCGCCTCGATCGGCACCATCACGGCGTCCGGAATCCGGTCCGCCAGCCACTTCTGCCGGGCCACACCGAACGCGCGATCCTTCATCGTGACGACCACCGCGGTCGGCACGTCGATGTCGCCGACCCACGAGGTCGAGTCGAACCGGACCACTTCGGCGATCGCGCGGGTGATGCCGCCCGCAGAAGTGCTGCGAAACTGGCCGAGCACCCATTGATGGTCGGGCAGGAAGCCTTGGGTCACCGCCCCGGCGGGCTGACAGCGGCGGGGTGCGGGAGTGAGTGACTCGATGAGTGCCGCGAACAACCCGGTGGCCACCCGCTCGTACTGGGCGCGGCTCACCGCCGCCGCGGCGGCGCACAACACCAGCCCGTCCACCCGTTCACGGTGCCGCCGCCAGACCAGCTGCGCGATCAGCGACCCCATCGAGTAGCCCACCGGCACGAAGCTGTCGATACCCAGGACGTCGGCCAGCGCGACGACGTCGTCGGCGCAATCCTCCAATAGCATCCGCGGCGGCGAAATGCCCTGGCCATGGCAGCGCTGGTCGAAAATCACCACGCGGCCGAATTCCCCGATGGCCTCCAGCGCGGGGTACCAGGTCATCAAGCCGGTGCAGGCCAGCGAGTGCAGCAGGACGTAGGTGGGTCCGTCGCACGGCCCGGAGTCATAGACGTAGGTACTCCCCCGCCCCGGCAATTCCAGCACCTGGCCCGACGGCACATTGGCGGCCGTTGCCACCGCGGGCACCATCGGTAACCGCATCGTGGAAAGAGCCCGCCGCCAGCTGTCGATGGGCTATTGAAACACAGCTGCAACAGCAGCGGCCACGCCGGACGGACGCCCCGCCCGCGGCCCGGTTTCCCACGAACGCGATCCGGGTAGCAGAGAGGGACACGCACCCCTGGAAGGGAGAAATCGTGACGACTGCCGAACAGCCACCCCCCGAAGGCGGCGAGCAACCACCGCAGGCCGCAGAGGGAGAGGGGCTGGAGGACAGCTCCAAAGAGTTCGCCGCCGATCCGTCATCGGCCGCCGACGGTGGAGGTGACGGCGCGAACGAGTGACGTCATGCGGTGGAAACTTCTGCACGACGCGACTCGCCATGATGGCTTACGATTCGCCGCCAGAACGGGATTCATCGTCAGCGGCGTCATCCATCTGCTCATCGCGTACTTGATCGCCCGTATCGCGTGCGGGAGTTCGGCCAACGCCGATCCATCCGGTGCCCTGGCGACGGTGGCGGCCAGCGGCGGTGGCGAAGCGGCGCTGTGGGGTCTGGCCCTCGCGATGATCCCGCTGACTCTGTGGCGACTCGCCGAGGCGTTGATCGGGTTGCATCCGGCCGAGGGTGTCGACGCCGACTCGCAGGATGCGAGCGCGGGAAATCGCTTGAAGGCGTTGGGATTGATGGTGGTGTACTGCGGCGTGGGCCTGACCGCGATCCGTTTCGCTCTCGGCGACCGCCAGCCGAGCGGTCAACAGACCGCCGGCCTGAGCGCCCGGTTGATGCAATCGGGGGCGGGCCGGGCGGCCCTGATCGCCGGCGGAGTGGCGGTGGTCGTGGTCGGCGGCTATCACGCGTACAAGGGGGCGTCGAAGAGATTCCTTTCCGACCTGACCGACCGGCCCAAGGGGGTGGCGGTGCTCGGCGGCTGCGGTTATGTCGTCGAGGGGCTGGTGTTGGCCATCGCGGGAGGGCTGGTCGTCAAGGCGTCCGTCGACGTCGATCCCGCGAAGGCCGCGGGTCTGGATGCCGCCGTGAAAACCCTTGCCGCGACCCGCATCGGGATGGTGTTGCTGGCTTTGGCGTCGTTCGGGTTCGCGGCCTACGGGCTGTATAGCTTTGCGCTGAGCCGTTACTCGCGGATGTGAGACCGGATGAGGGACAGAGCCGTGGTCAAGGTAGGGCCGCAGCCGGTCGACACCTCGAGCGGCTCCTCCAGCGGGTAGGCGCCGCACACGCTGTCGCGGACATAGCCGGCCAGGTCATCGCGCTCGCCGACGGCGACCTCGAACACCAGCCCGTCCGACAGCTGCAGCACCAGGCGTGACGTCAGGCCGACCGCTTTGATCGCCTGGTCCACGTCGATCATCGCGACCTTGACGATGTCGGCGGCGCTGCCCTGGATCGCCATCGCGACGGCGGCGCGCTCGGCTGCCGCCCGCACCCGGGGATCACCGCTGTCCAAGTCCGGCAGGTAGTGTCGCCGACCCAGCACGGTCGAGGCGTACCCCAGGCTGCGGGCCTCGTCGACCACGGCGCCTTCGCCGGCCCAGTGCGCCAGGATCCGGGTGTCCAGATCGCGGTATTGCGCGACCATCAGCTCGGCATAACCCTCGCCCGCCGCGACCGCCTCGCGCACCTGGTGTCCCACAGCCAAGGTGTGGATACGCCCGTCGGCCGCAACGAGTTCCGAGGTCGCGGCGGCCCCCAGGATGCGGCGGTCCACAGCGACGCCTACCGTCTGCAGCTCGGCCAGCACCCGCTGCGCCGGCAACTCCAACCGCCCCAGCAGCGACGAGGAGTCGATGCGCGCGAGCTCCTCGTCCAGCACATCGGCCAGATCGAGTACCGCGCAAGCCTGCAGGATCAAGCCCCGCGGGCTGTCTCCCTCGACGGCTTCCGGCGAAAGTGCGCAGCGCATGTGGTGCACCAAAAGCTCGTTGAGCGAACCGGATTGACGTTCGGGACGCAACAGGCGGGCCGCCAGCACAGTATCGGAAGTGATGCCGCGCAGGGCCCAGCCGCGGCGGCCCAGCGCGTGCATCGCCCACGTTGCGTCGTGCACGGCCTTCGGCGGACCGGGGTCGGCGAGCCAGGACACCAACGCCTCCGTGTCATCCGGCGTCAGTGCGGCGAGGTCGAGGAATCGACCGTCCCCGTCGGCCGCCACGATCGCCAGGGACGCGGCCCGCGCGTCGCATCCAGTACCGGTGCCGGCGACGGTCAAACCGAACCGGTTGCCCAGGCTGTGTTCTGACAGCCAGGCCGGCAGCTCACCCGCCTCCAGTACCCGGCCGCGCACGTCGAAATCCCTGGACAGGCTCATCCGGCTACCCGCGTCTCGCGCTGCGTGGGTCGGCCGGCACCGCGGCGGTACACAACGGCCCGGCCGCCGGCCGCCGACGCGGTGGCCACTATGTCCGTCGTCGCTGAAACCAACACCGCCTCCCTTCTGCCGACACGGTACGCAGACGTACCGGCGCACTCAAGGTCGACGTCGGCCAGATTGCGGGGAATGAACGCTGCGGGCCTATCGTTGCGCCGAGCGTCACATCAGCGTGCCGGTCACCGCTGAGCGCCGCCCTGGTGTGACGCTCGGCGGGTTCAGGCCATCCCGATGTACGTGAAGGAGCAAGACAACGATGACTACGGGAACGCATCGAGAGGCCCAAACAGAGACCGACACGTTCGAGGCGGCGTGGGAACGCTGGCACGCCGAGCGCGAGGCCTATTTCCGCGACCCACTGGGCTGGGTGAGCCTGACCGGCTTGTATTGGCTCACCGAAGAATTCGAGACGGTCGCCGACCTGCCGGGCCGCTGGCGGGCCGGCGCGGACGCCGTCTACGTAACGGGCATCGACGGAGCCGACCGGCTCGAGCCCGTCGAGGGAGCACCGGGGCTGCTGGTCGACGTCGGGGAGCGCCGCGTCGAAGTGATCCGCCGGACCGGCGCCGCGGCGTTGCGGATCCACGATCCCCGATCACCGCACCTGCTGGAATACCGCGGCATACCCACCTATCCACCCCGCGAACAGTGGCGCGTGCCAGGCGTTTTCAGCCCGTACCAACAGCCGGAAACGGTCACCACCGGCGCGGTGGTGGAAGGACTTCGGCACCACCTCAATGCGGTCGGCGTCATCGACTTCGAACTGGCCGGCATTGCACTGCGGCTGGTCGCGTTCGGTGGCAAAGACGGTGGGCTGCAGGTGCTGTTCACCGACGAGACCAGCGGTGTCACCACCTACCCTGGCGCGCGGTCGCTTTCGGTGGCCCTGCCGGACGAGGACGGCAAGGTGACGCTGGACTTCAACCGGGCGTCCAACCTGCCGTGCTCGTTCACCGACTACGCCACGTGCCCCGTGGCGCCACCCGAGAACCGCCTGCCGGTCGCGGTAGAGGCGGGCGAGCAAAACCCGCGCTGAGTTCCGCTATTCCAGCACAAAGACGGGGATGAGCCGGTCCGTCTTGGTCTGGTACTCCGCGTACGGCGGGTAGGCCTCGACCGCCAGCCGCCACCATTCCTCGCGCTCGGTCCCCTCCAGCTCACGCGCCGTCAGGGTGACCACCTTCTCCCCGTCCTGCAGCGTCACAGTCGGGTTCGCCTTGAGGTTGAAATACCAGGACGGGTGCGCCGGTGCGCCGCCTTTGGACGCCACGATCGCGTAGCGGCCGTCCTTCTCGACGCGCATCAACGGCACATATCGCTGCTTTCCGGTCTTCGCTCCGGTGATGGTCACCAGGACGACGGGCTTGTCGAAGATCTCGACGCCATCGGTGGTGCCCTGCTCCAGGATCTTTTCGGTCTGCTTGCGTACCCAGTCGGTGGGACTCAGTTCGATTTGATCAGCCATACGAGTTCTCAACACATCGGGACGGCGCATCCATTCCGGGATCGATTCCAGCGTTCACTCCGCTGCCAGCGCGCCGCGCAGGGCCTCCAGCTGGTTGGGTTCGGAGTCACCGCCGTGCACGGTGACCGAGTGCAGGGCGCCGTTCCACGCGAACGGTGGTTGATAATCGCGGCTCACCGGCAGGCCGCGGTCGTAGCCGAGCGTGATGCGGGTGCCGCCGTGCTGCCAGACGAACGGCAGCGTGTGTTCGGACGTGGCGGTGGCCACCACGGCGTCGTCGACTACCGCTTCGGCCCGCACCCCGCCCGACACCAGGCAAAGCACACATCCCACCAAGTGCCGACCGGCCGGAAGTGGTTGGCTTGCTTGCACTTTCAGGGAACCGCCGGGCAGCGCCAGGGTCACCGTGAGCCTGCCGTCGACGACGTAACCGGCCAGGCCGCCGTTGTGGTCACCGATTGCGAACAGCACTCCACTGGGCGCGGAGTCGGCCACCTCCACGTCGGCGATGATCCGGCCCCCGCCGGCCAGCAGGGGTATCGCCTCATCGGACACCGGGCCGGCCTGCGGATACAGCGTCACCGTCTGGCCGATGGGATATTGCGGCGGTACGAAGGCCGCCAACCGCCCCACCAGTGAATCCAGCAACGGCAGCACGTTATTCGCGTCGGCTTCGGCCGACCACTGCCGCTTCAGCCGCTCGAGCAGGTCGGGGTGTTCGGCGGCGACGTCGTGCGATTCGGAGAAGTCTTCGTCGAGGTCGAACAGCGACCAGGTGTCCTGGTCGAAGTCGCGGCTCCCGGGCAGCAAGAGGTCTTCGTCCATGAGGCCGGTGGAGACGTGATCGGTGGTGGCCTTCCAGCCGTCAACGAAGATGGCGCGCGACCCGAGCATCTCGAAGTACTGCACCGAGCGCGGGTCGGGAGCGGACGGGTCGGTGAAGGTGGGCAGCAGGCTAGCGCCCTGCACCGGCGTTTGGATGATGCCGTAGACCGCCTCGGGCGCCCTCACGCCGCACGCGTCGAGCACCGTCGGCAGCAGGTCGATCGCGTGACCGAATTGCGGGCGTACGCCCCCGCCGTCGCGAATGTGTTTGGGCCAATGGGCAATAAACGGAACGCGGGTCCCGCCGAGCCAGGTGTAGCGCTTCCACAGCCGAAACGGCGTGTTGCCCGCCCAGGCCCAGCCCCACGCATAGTGCGGGTAGGTATCGGTGCCACCCCAGTTGTCGAGGAGTGCGAGGTTATCGGCGAGGTTGTCGCGGATGCGGTGGGTGAACCGGTGTTCGTTGACGGTGCCCGTCACACCGCCCTCGGCGCTGGCGCCGTTGTCCGACAGCACGAAGATCAGCGTGTTCTCCAGCTGTCCGATCCGATCCAGAGCAGCTACCACGCGGCCGATCTGCGCGTCGGTGTGACTGAGGAATCCGGCGTACACCTCATGCATGCGGGCGTACAGTCGGCGCTCGTCGGCGCTCGGGCTGTCCCAGGCCGGTACCCACGACGGCCGGGCTGTCAGCGTGGTGGCGGCGGGCACGACCCCCGATTCGAGTTGCCGGGCGAAGAGTGCGTCGCGCCACCGGTCCCAGCCGTCGTCGAATCGGCCGGCATAGGCGTCGGCCCACGAGCGGTCCACATGGTGTGGCGAGTGCATGGCGCCGGTGGCGAAGTACAGGAAGAACGGTTTACCCGGCGCACCGGCCTGCTGGTTGAGCACCATCCGGATGGCTTCGTCGGCGAGGTCCTCGGTCAGGTGGTAACCGTCGCGGGTGGGTGCCTCGACGAACGAATTGTCCCGAATCAGTTCGGGTGCCCACTGATTGGCGTCACCGCGAAGGAAACCGTAGAAGCGTTCGAAACCCAACCCCAGCGGCCACTGGTCGAATGGCCCGGCGCCCCCGAGTTGCCCCCGTGGCACCAGATGCCATTTGCCCACGGCCAACGTGCTCCAACCGGCATCGCGCAGCAACCGCGGTAATGCGGCTGCCGAGCGCGGCAGGCGGGAGGTGTATCCCGGGTGTGACGTGGGCAGATCGGCGAGAAACCCCATGCCCACCGCGTGGTGGTTGCGGCCGGTCAACAACGCCGCCCGGGTGGGAGAACACAACGCGGTCACGTGAAACCGGTTGTAGCGCAGGCCATCCCCGGCCAGCCGGTCGATGGTGGGCGTCGCGATATCCGAACCGTAGCAGCCGAATTGGGCGAAACCGAGGTCATCGAGCACGATCACCACGACGTTGGGGGCGTCCGTCGGTGGGGTAGGGCTCACGCAAGATCCTCCGAGGGGACGTCGGGCGCTGTAGTCGGGCGACTACAAGTCGCGGCCAACCCTATGGGCTGCCCATGTGACGCACAAGACTTTGCGGCGGCGGTGGTTTTTACTGACGTCGACCCGGGGTATTCGATTCGAGCCACGTCCAGGCTGCTTCCGTAAGCTGAATCCGGTATCCCGAATGAAAGACTCGCAACTCATGAAGGCAACGGTCACCCCCGAGGCGGAAATCGCCGTCACCGAGATCGCGCAGCGCCATGGCATCTCGCGGGAGGCGGCGCTGGCGTTGCTGTTCGCCCTGCACGCCGGCGGTGGCGCCATGGCACAGTTCAACATCCCCGAGTTGGGCGGATCGGGTCAGTGGATGCGGGGCGGAATGACGATGGTCGGCAACATGTTCGACAACGCGCTGAAGGCGCGCGTCGACGCGCTGTGCAGCGAATTGTCCCAACTGCTTTCGTCGGCCACCGTGTTCGCCGCGCCCAGCGGACAAGCTCAGGCTCAGGGTTTCACCTCCGGCAACTGGTGGCCGGCCGATTTGGGTGTGCCGAGTTCGTCAGGTGGGCAGAACAGCGCGCGCTACGCGATCTTTCCCGGCACCCGGCGGTTGGCGATACAGGTCAACGGTGCCACGAGAGTTTTCGACACCGGTGAGCACCACATCACCGGCGTGCAGCAGCAGCAGAGCGGCGGGGCGGGCACGGTCACCTTCACCAGCCAGTTCGGCACCTTCGACGTGTCAAGCCTGCAGGAACTCGGGGCACAGCAGGTCGCCGAAACACCGACCGCCGCACCCGCGCCGCAACAGCAGGCCAGCCGCTCCGGGGATGCCGCGGACATCGTTGCGGCCATCGAGTCCCTGGCCGGGCTGCACGATCGGGGCATCTTGTCAGATCAGGAGTTCGCGGCCAAGAAGGCCGAGTTGCTGGGCCGACTCTGACGGTGAAGTCCGTCGAACGTGGGGCCTATGCATGCCCCGACGTGAGACCGCCCGTCGATTCACCTACCGAGGCCCACGCTCGGCGCGAATCCGACGCCGGGGAATAGCGCTGTGAGTTCACTGTGTTCCACCGCACATGAAATCCTTGACCGAAGCCGAACGTGAAGCGTTTCTCGCCGAAAAGCACGTCGCGGTGCTTTCGATCGACTCCGGCGGTGGCCGCCCGCCGGCCAGCGCGCCCATCTGGTACGACTACGCCGACGGGCTCGTTCGCTTCACCACCGGCCCTACGACGCGAAAGGCCCGGCTGATCGAGGGGGCCGGTGCGGTGACACTTGTTGTGCAACGCGAAGATCCGCCGTACCAATACGTCATCGTCGAGGGCACGGTGGTGGACACCACCACGCCCGCTCCCGACGACGTGCAGGAGGCGATCGCCATCCGGTACCTCGGTGAGGAGGGCGGGCGCGCGTTTGTGCGTAGTCTCGAAGGTCAGCCGACCGTGATGTTCTCCGTCCGCCCGGACCGCTGGCTCACCGCGGACTTCTCCGACGAACTTTGATGGGCAAACCGCCACGGCGGCAGGCAATTTGCGTGTGAGCGGACGGACTGCGGGTATACCTGCGCGGTGTCCCTAACGCAGCGCGCGATACCTGAAGACCTGCGCCGGCTCGCCGCCGCGCACGGGGTGGCCACCTCCTACCGCAATGAACGACGTGAACCGGTAGAGGTCGACGCCGACGTCGTGGTCCGGGTGCTGGGTCTGCTGGATGTGGACGCAGCCACCGAGGGCGACCGGCGCCGCGAGCTGGCCCGGCTCGAGGAACGTGACCGCGCCGGTGTGCTGCCGGCCACCATCGCCGTGCGCACCGGGCAGCCGCGGTCCGTACCCGGGGCCCGCCTGCTGACCGGCGAGGATGGCAGCCACACCGAGGTGCGCGACGAGCTGCCGGGCGAACTGTCCCCGGGCTGGTACCGGCTGCACACCCGGGACGGGCAGGAAGTCACCGTGGTCGCAGCTCCGCCTCAGGTCCCGCCCACCCCCTCCACCTGGGGCTGGATGCTGCAGCTCTACGCGCTGCGCTCGGCCCGCTCCTGGGGCATCGGCGACCTCGGGGACCTCAAGGATTTCCTGACGTGGACGGCCGCCGAGCACGGGGCAGGCGCGGTATTGCTGAACCCGCTGCACGCGCCGGGTCCCACCCATCCGGTCCAGCCATCGCCCTATACGCCGTCCAGTCGGCGCTTCGCCAACCCGCTGGCGCTACGCATCGAAGACCTCGACGTCTACCGCCGGGCCGACGCCGTCACCCGCGCCGAGGTCGATGCGCTGCGGGTGTCGTCAACCACCCCGCGGATCGACCACGATCTGGTCTGGGCCGCCAAGCGCTCGGCGCTGGAGCTGCTCTGGCGCGCCGCGGGCCGGCCCGCCGCGCTGGACGACTCCTTCGGCGCCGACGGGCTGCGCGACTTCGCTACCTACTGCGCGCTGGCCGAGGTCCACGGCGGCCGCTGGACCCGCTGGCCGGAGGCGCTGCACGATGTCAACGGACCGGCCGTGGCAGCGGCGCGCCGAGAGTTGGCTCCTCGGCTGGCATTTCACGCCTGGGTGCAGCAGCGGTGCGCTGAACAGTTGCTGGCGGTACGGCAAGCGGCCCGCGACGCTGGGATGGCGCTCGGTGTCCTGCACGACCTCGCCGTGGGTGTGGACCCGGAAGGGGCCGACGCTTGGGCCCTGGCCGATGTACTGGCGACCGGGGTCAGCGTGGGCGCACCGCCCGACAACTTCACCCCACGCGGCCAGGACTGGGGGCTGCCGCCCTGGCGGCCGGATCGGTTGGCCCAAACCGGCTATGCCGCCCTGCGGGACATGGTCCGGGCGGTGCTGGTGCACGCCGACGGGCTGCGGATCGACCACGTCGCGGGCCTGTGGCGGCTGTGGTGGATTCCACCCGGCGACGGCCCGGACCGCGGCACCTACGTGCACTATGACGCCGACGTGATGTTGGCCGTCCTTGCCCTGGAAGCTCACCGGGCCAAGGCCACGGTCGTCGGCGAGGACCTGGGCACTGTGGAACCCGAGGTCACCCAGGCCTTGGCCGACAACGGGATGCTCGGCTGCGCGGTGTCGTGGTTCACCCGCGACGAGTCCGCGCCCGACGAACCCCTGCTGCCGTCGGCGAGGTGGCCGTCGAGGGCGGCGGCCAGCCTTTCCACCCACGACCTGCCCACCGCGGCCGGCTTCCTGCGCGGCGAGCACGTGCGGGCGCGCGCCGAACTTGGGCTGCTTGACGACGTGCCGGCCCAGGAGGCCGGACCAGCCCGGGAACGCGCCGAGTGGTTGGCGCTGCTGCGCTCCGAAAACCTGTTGCCCGCTGGGCATTCCGCGGCCGAGCCCGACGAGACGGCGATCATCGTGGCGATGCACCGCTTCCTCGCGGCCACCCCGAGCCGGTTGAAGCTGATCTCACCCTATGACGTGATCGGCGAGACCCGTCAACCCAATCTGCCTGGCACAGTTGACGAATACCCCAACTGGCGGCAGCCGCTTCCAGCAACGCTGGAGGGCCTGCGCGAGGACGACCGGGTCGCCAAGATCACCGCGGTATTCCGCGCGTCCGCTCAATCATCGGCTTTCCCAACAGATTCCGCTGGGATGGCGTAATCCAGTGAGACGGTGGTACCCGTGCTGCGGGCGTTGATGGTGCAGTGGTCGGCCAGCGTATGCATGAGCATGATGCCCCGGGACGCAAACGGGTCATCCGGGTGGCGGCGCACCGGACGATGCCAGGTCCCCCGGTCGCTGACGCGCACGCTGATGGTGTGCGCGGCAGGATCGTAACTGGCGTACAGGCGCATTCCGCCAACCGCGCGGTGGCCGCGGTAGGCGTGCTCCACGCAGTTGGCCAGCGCTTCGTTCACACTCAGGACGATGTCTTCGCGGATCTCCGCCGGTCCCTGCACCCGCTGTTCCAGCCAGCGGTCCAGGAAGCGGCGCCACGCCGCCGCCGTCGTGGCGTCGGCTGCACCCGCGCAAGTCAGCCGAACCGGGTGGACGGCGGTGGATGTCAGAACGCTCATAGTTCAGGGATACCCATCGGCAGGGCGGGCGATAACGTTGTCCGCGTTACTGTTCGGCCACAATCAGTTCTCGGCTCCATCGAGGAAATCCATCGGTCGAGCGTCCCCTTGCGCCATGCCGCGGTGTGCGACTGCGGTAACCATCGGTGTCCCGTTCTGGATCGTCCCGACGATTGCGACTTCGTCGTTGACCGAGAAAGCGGGTGCGTTGCCAATCGGTGCACTTCCCCCCTTGGTGATCGCCAGTGTGTCTGGGGTCACGACGTAGGTTTGGACGTAGCCGTCGGCACTGCGTGCCGTCAACGACTCGGCCGAGACGGCGACGAGTGTTCCTTCCTGGCTGAACTGGCTCTCGGCCGGCGGGGCCGCACCGGGGGCCGCGGGTCCCTCGGCGGCGCCATCGGCGGAAAGGAACAACGGGCCGCTGAGCAGCGCCGCGAACAACGCCACGGCCAGCAGGGATGCGGAGAATGCTGCCGCGCCTACACCGGGACATCTGGATTTTGATCCTGCGAGGAGGCGGTGTCTGGCGCTCACGGTCAGTTCCTTGCTTATCCGGTTACACGTCCGACAACTCTTGGCCCGCCATCGAGTGAAGTCGCTGCAAACGTTGTTACCCGGCGTGCCGGGGTGATAAACCGCTCGGCGGTCCCGGAAGATCCCGGAATATCCCGGCGCTCCCGCCGGTTGACGAGATCGGCGGTGCCGGAGATTCCCCCGGGTACCACATCAGAACCGTCGCTTCGAGCGACCACTTGCCGAGAGGCGTGAGCCCGGCACCGTCAACTTCAGCGACGATGTGCGCTTCAGCGACGATGTGCGCGCAGCTGATACAGCCCCTTGGTGGTGGCGACCACGGCCCCGGCCGCGTCGGTGACCACCGCCTCCAGCGTGTAGTCGGCTTTGCCCTTTTCCTCGGCCTCGGCCTGGACGCGCGCGATGGTCTCTTCGTCCAGCTTGGCCTCCGCGCGCAGCGGCGTGGTCGCCATGCCGACGAAAGAGATGTCGACGTTCTTCACCAGCGGGAAGTACTTGGCGGCATCGAATGTGGACAACGCGATGATGCCACCGAGGATCTCAGCCACGGTGAACTGCACGCCGGCATAGATGACGCCGAAGTGGTTGCCGTTGCCCTCGACCGGAACACTGGTCGCGGCGAAACCGCGCCCCGCTTCGATCACCCGCACCCCCATGCGGTCGGCGATCGGAATCGTCGACGCCAGACTCGCATTCATCATCTCGACCAGCTGATCCGCCACGCGTCGATGGTCGCACACCGCTCAGCACAGGTCGTGGTGGTACCACTGATTCCCGCCCAGGCGCTTCGCCTGGTACATCGCGGCGTCGGAGTCGGTGATCAGCCGCTCCAGCAAAGCCTGATGGTCGCCTGCCGGTGCGTCGTCCAGCAGGGCGCATGCGGTGCCGATGCTGGCCGTGACTTCG
Source organism: Mycobacterium asiaticum (assembly GCF_001673635.1). Lineage (GTDB taxonomy): Bacteria > Actinomycetota > Actinomycetes > Mycobacteriales > Mycobacteriaceae > Mycobacterium > Mycobacterium asiaticum_C. Next base: position 154,468 of record NZ_LZMH01000061.1, on the reverse strand, counting down.
GCGGTCGAGCCCGCCACGGCCAGGCACATCTGCGTCGCCAACGATTCGGCGTTGCATTTGGCCGCCGTGCCGGCCACCAGAAACTCCTCGCCGCCGCTGCGCGCCACTACGGCCTGGTCGTCGGCGGCGGCCAGCAATGCCTGGCCCACCTGGACCAGCGCGTGGTCACCGGCCGCATGACCGCGGTTGTCGTTGAGCCCCTTGAAGTTGTCCAGGTCGATCACCAGGACCACAAGGTGCGCGTCGATGCCGCGGCGGGCCAGCATCATCCCCAAGGCGTTGTGCTGGAACGCGCGTCGATTCAGCAGCCCGGTCAGCGGATCGCGGTCGGCACGGAGCAGGTCGCCCGACAGCGCCCGCACGAGGATCCGGATCGCCAACGGCAGCGCGATGTTGACCTCGAGTACCAGCCACAGGTCCACCCCGGCCAGGGACGGGTGCCCGGAGGACCCCAGCTGGACGGCTTCGTAGCCGGCGACCGCCGCGGCCACCGCAAAGTTGTAGAGCACGAAGGCCGTGGTGTGGAAGAACGCGATGTAGGCGCCGAAGGTGGCGAAAGCGATGCACCCGATCAACGCGGCCAGCGGGTTGGGATGCGCCAAGCAGGCCAGCGCGACCGCGGTATTGCAGCTGACCGCGAAGGCCACCGACTGGGTGCGTGTCGGCCAGCGCCAGATCCAGAGCAACGTCGCCGCGACACCCAGGGCGACCGCGGCCCACGTCATCGCGATCGGCACCGATCCGCGCGGTCCGTCCGACCCCGCCATCAGCGCGAAGAGGCACAACACCATCGACGCGGAGATGAACGCCATCAAGGCACGGGTGGCACCGCTGATTCCCCGCGCAGCCAGATAACCGGAGAGCCAGTCATACTGGTCGGCCCGTCGCCACCGGCTAAAGATCGCAGTCATCGTCGATTCCCCATCGCCGCCACGCGCAGTGGTGCTGGCCCGTCGAGGCTGTCCCGAGGCCACCGAGCAGCTTAACGCTGGTCATCCGGCCTGGTTGGCGGTCCGCGAAAACCGCTACCGACCGATCGGCGCGGACGGGGTGAACTGGACCGGCATGCTTTCCAGCCCGCTGACGAAGTTCGCCGGGCGTAGCGGCAGCGGAGAATCCGAAGCCAGCCGCAAATCGGGCAGCCGCTGCAACAGCCGTTCCTGCATCATCGACAGCTCCAGGCGTGCCAGTTGATTGCCGAGGCAGAAATGGGTGCCGAAGCCGAAAGCCATGTGATTGTTGGGGTGCCGGTCGATCCGGAAGCTCTCCGGGTCATCGAAGACCGTCTCGTCGAAGTTCGCCGATTCGAACAGCAGGATGATCTTTTCGCCCTGCCTGAGCTGCGCCCCGTGAAAGTCGATGTCGGCGGTCACCGTGCGCGCCATGTTCTTCACCGGCGACGTCCAGCGCAGCATCTCCTCGACCGCGGCCGGCAACAGCTGCGGATCGCGCACCAGCCGCTGATGCTGCTCCGGTTCGCGCAACAGCTGGGCGGTGCCGCCGGACAAGGTGTGGCGCGTGGTCTCGTCACCGCCGATCAGCAGCAGCAGCACCTCGGTGACGATCTCGTGGTCGGCCAGCTGCTCCCCGTCCACTTCCGCATGCACCAGCACGCTCACCAGGTCGTCGGTCGGCTCGGCCTTGCGCGCCGCGATCATGCTTGTCATGTATTCGGTGTAGGCGGCGAAGGCGTCCACTGAGACCTGGAAATCCTGCTCGTCGGTGGTGCTGCTGAGGAAGCTGACCATGTCGTCGGACCAGCGCAGGAACATCTCGCGTTCCTTGGGCAGCACCCCCAGCATGTCGCCGATCACGGCCATCGGCAGCGGAGCAGCGAGGTCCCGGACGAAGTCGCACTCACCCCGCTCACACACCGCATCGATCAGTGCGTCGCAGAGGGCGCCGATCGACTGCTCGCGGTCCTTGACCCGCTTGCGGGTGAAGCCGGCGTTGACGAGTTTGCGGCGCAGCAGATGCTGCGGGTCGTCCATTGCGATCATCATCGGTGGCGCGGCCTGGTCGGGCCGGATTCCGCCCGCATTGGAGAACACCTCGGGGTTGCGTTCGGCTTCGATCACCGCTTGGTAGCTGGCCGCGGCGGCCAGGCCCCTACTGTCGCGAAACACCGGCTCGTGCTCACGCATCCACTTGTAGTACGAGCGTGAATCGCCGGCGTAGAAAGCCCCGTCGGTCAAATCGATGTCGGGCCGCGCTTGGTCATGTCGCGCAAGAACTTCCGGCACCGTTGCACCTCTCTTCGACCCGGCAGCTGTTCACCTTTACCGTAGACGTTACGGTACGAAAACTGGTACTGATCGCGGATTCGTCCCGCCGGGGTTGGGCTACCGGGACGTATTGGCAGCCCGCAACATTCGCGGTGTCATCCGCTACGCCGACGATGACCGCTGGTTACAACGGCGCGACCCGGTCGGCCCAAGGAACGGCCTGCTCGAGCTGAGCGGCCAGCCGGATCAACACCGCCTCGCCGCCCAGCGGCGCATTGAACTGCACACCCAGCGGGATGCCGTCGGCGGTCCAATGCAGCGGCAGCGACATCGCCGGGCGGCCGGTGAGGTTGGCCAGTTGGGTGTAGGGGACCCAGCCCAGGTTCTTGTCCACCAGGTCGTCGACGATCTTGGTGTACCGAAGCAGGCTCGCGGTACGCGTCTTGATCAGCGCGTCCGATGCACGCTGCAGCACGGCGGGCAGGTCGAACTCACCGATCCTGGGCGGCGGAGTCGCCAGCGTCGGGGTCATCAGCAAGTCGTAGGACTCGAAGAAGGTGGTCAGCCGTCGGGTGTGCTCGTGGCGCCGTTCGACGGCGTCCACATAATCCACACCGCTGGTCGCCCGGCCGATCGCGGACATGATCAGGGTGTCGCGCTCGAACGACTCATTGCCCGCGCCGGTGAGCCGCTTGGCCTGCTCGACATCCCAGGCCAGATGGACGAACCAGGTCAACAGGAAGTCGCGGGCAAGCGCGGCATCGTCGTACGGGGCCTGGGGCAGTTCGTCCACGTGGTGCCCGAGATCGGTCAGGGCGCGCACGGTCGCCTCGACCGCCGCGAATGCTTCGGCGTGGGGTTTCGGGTTGATCGCCGACGGAACGCGGACCCCAATCCGCAGCTTCGGCGGATCCTGGCCGACCTGGGAGGCGAAGGGTTCGTCGGGCAAGCCCGGCAAGTACGGCCCGAACGGCTCCCCGCCGCTGATGACATCGAGCATTGCCGCGGTGTCACGCACCGTTCGGGAAACAACGCCCTGCACGGCGGCACCATGCATTGCCTCGGCCGTCGCCGGGCCCAGCGGCGTCAGCCCGCGACCCGGCTTCAGACCGACCAACCCACAGCACGCCGCGGGGATCCGTATCGACCCACCACCATCGTTCGCGCCCGCGCAGGGCACGACCCCGGCCGCGACGGCGGCCGCCGAACCGCCCGACGACCCACCCGGCGTCCGCTGCAGATTCCACGGGTTGCGCGCCGGCCCCCAGGCGTCGGGCTCGGTGATCCCCTTCGCCCCGAATTCCGGCAGGTTGGTCTTTCCGAAGATCACCAGCCCCGCGTCGAGCCAGCGCTGGACGACGGTCGCGTGCTCGGCGACAGGAGTCGACATCAGCGCGCGAGACCCCTGCGAGGTGGGCAGGCCGGCGTAGTCCTGCGCGATGTCCTTGATCAGGAACGGAACGCCGGCGAACGGACCGGTCGGCTGTTCATCGGGAGCGGCGGGGATGTCGCGCACGATGGCGTTGATCCGGGGATTCACCGCCGACGCCCGGTCCCGAGCCAGCGAGAGCAGCTCCGCCGGCGTCACTTCCTTATCGGCGACGAGTTTGGCCAGCCCGGTGGCGTCGTATTTCCGGTATTCCTCGAAATCCATGGTTCGACCGTAACCGGGTTTCGAAGGGCCTGAACGGGGAGACCCTGAGTGCAGACACTCAAGCCGCTCAGAAAGGCCCCGCGTGGATCAGCACCAAAATGACAAGCCGGTAGGCGTGCCGACGGATGCCAGGGAACCGACCGAAGAGCAGCTCACCGAGGAGGCGCAGCTGGAACAGCAGAATGTCGACCCCGACGCCCCTGGTGCGCAGCAGTCGGCGGACCAGCTCGCCGACGAGAGCAGGCGCTAGCCATCAGAGGTACATCCCGGCCGGGACCGACGCCCGGTACCTGCCGGCGCCCACCTCGGCAAGCAGTACCGACGTGCTGATCTTCCCCTCCTCGCCGGCCAGCACCCCGCGCCGAACGACCTCGCGGATGTCGCTGCCTGTGGTCCGCTCCGGCAACGCCGCCACCACCGCCTCGGTGTCGACCGCCGGACCGCCCGGAATGTCGCGGATCAGCGCCGCCAGGATGCGGACCGCCTCGGCCGCGGCGGGGTAGCCCACCTCGACGACCGAATCGAAGCGGCCGGTGCGGATCGCCGCTTTGTCCAGCGTTGCGGCGTCGTTGGTGGATGCCAACGTCAGGATGCGGGCATCGGCGTCAATGTCCATGGCCTGCAACAATTCCGAGAGTCCGCGATCACCGGCGGCGCGGGCGCGACACCACAGATCGACGTCCTCGAGCACGATGAGCACGGGACCGCCGAGGCGCTGAGCCTCTTCGACGACGGCGGTCAGCAAGTCCTCACCGGCCTTGGCCTCGACATAGATGACGGTGAATTCCCCGACCACCTCGCGAGCGACGACGGCACTGACTGCCGACTTGCCGGTGCCGGGCGGCCCGCACAGCAGCACCCCACGGCGCGCACCGAGGCCGTGCGCGTTGAGAATGCGGTGCCGGTCACGCACCGCCGTGATGCCTAAATCGACTTCCGTCCACACCGCGTCGGGCACGATCACGGTGTTCCGGGTCGCCGCTGACGGCAGGTCGATAACGGTGAGGTTCAGTCCGTGATGGTTGCTGGCCCGCACCGCCCGGCCCCGGTAGGGGTTGAGTTCGTTGGCGCGTTCGGCGAGTCGGTCCAGGACGACGCGGGCGTGCGCCTGGTTGTCCGGTGTCACGTAGGCGGACACCTCGGCCGAGTGCATGATCGAATCGCGCGCCTCGATGTGGATGACGCAGCCCGCGTCCGCAAGCAGCGTGCCGACGGGAAAATGCACACGCAAGCACAGCGGGTGCCGGTACCGCTGGTCGCCGATTTCGGTCTGGGTCCACTTCGGCGGATAGGCGCACTCGCCGGGGCCGGTTTCGCACACGTCGGCATGTGCGTCGATCAACTCCGCCAGGGCCAGCGCCGTGGTCAGCCGCGACACCGGATTGAGCTCGCGCTGTTCGTCGACGAGGTGGCCACAGTCCGGTACACCGAGGCAACGGGCGGTGAAACGCTCTGCGCTTTCCGCGCTTTCGCGTTCGGCCACACCGACCAAGAGTTCACCGAGGGCACGTAGCGCGGGCCGTACCCCGTAATCGAGGCCATCGAGCCACGCGCCGAGGTCCTCGATGCGGTGGCGGCGCGTTCGATCACCGTCGGTCACGCCGGCAGTCAGATCGGTCAGTGGGCGGTCGGTGAGTGTCATCGCTTTCTCGTCGGTCGGTTTGGCAGAGCAACCGACCACGATCGCATCCGATGCCGTGAGGTTCAACCGATTTTCGGCGCGGTAATCCCTCAGGCGTCAGCAAGATTCGCGGTCGACAATGCCAGCAGCAGTTCCAGCATGGCCGGGTCGGTACCCGGCAACTGAGCACCCCGATCACGGATGCGCTGAAGCACAGCCTGCGCCGAAGCCTCCGCGCGAGCGGTGAGTTCGGCGAGGTCTACACCCTGCAGCACGCCGTCGCGCTTGACCACCTTGCCATCCACCAGCACCGTCCGGACATCGCCGGGGCCGGTCTGAAATACCAGCGTGCCAACGGGATCGAGGTGCGGATGCTGGCTGATCCCCGGACCGCCCACCAGGATCAGGTCGGCGCGCTTGCCGACGGTGATGCTGCCCACCCGCTCGTGCAGGCGCATCGCCTCGGCCGGATTCACCGTGACCCATTCCAGCGCCTGCGACACGGTGGTCGACACCTGCTGTGGGTCGCCTCCGGCGAGATTGACGTCTTCGCTGTCCGCCCAGCGCTTGAATGCCAGCGCCATCCGCAACTGGTGGAACAGGTCACCGGAGTTCAGCGACATGACGTCGGCGGACAAGGTGGGCTTGATCCCGCGCTGCTCGGCGGCCCGAAATACCAAGCGCCCCATCCCCATGTTCAGTTCCGTCTCCGGCGAGATGGACAGCTTGGCCTTCGCCCGAGCCAGCACGTCCCATTCGGTGTCGCTCAACGCGTTGCAGTGCACATGGATCTGCTCGGGACCGAGCAGCCCCGCAGCGTCGAGTTCGGCGACCCCGGTGGGCATGGACCATACCGACCCGGTGTGGCAGACGACGAGGGCATCGTGCGCACGCGCGGTCTCGATCTCGGCTCTGGTGTGCCGCAACGGGATCAGTCCCACCTCGGTCAGCGCCACGCCGAGGGTCAGCAGATCGTCAGCGCTCCGGAAATGCGTCGCCGCGACGCGCTCGAAGTCCGCGCGGCGCTGGTCGTGCTCGGTGAAATGCTGCGGCGCCAGCGGGCTGGAGTCGAAGAAGCCGTAGGCGAAAACCCCGCGAATGCCGCTGTCGCGCAGTCCTTTCACCGCCGCGTCACTGTGCTCTGGAGTGTTGTTGCAGTGGGAGAAGTCCAGGATGGTGGTGACGCCGGCGTTGAGCGCTTCCAGTGCCCCGAGGCGATTACCGAGGTACACATCGTCGGCGGTGTAAGCCGGCGAGACGCTCAAGCGGATGCCGAAAAAGTAGTCCAGCAGCGTCCAGTCGGCGCAGATCGCGCGCATCTGCGTCTGCCAGGTGTGGCGGTGGGTGTCGACGAGTCCCGGAGCGACGATGTGGCCGCGGGCGTCGATCTCCTCGGCGTCGATGGCGGGCAACGAGGGACCGACCGCCGCGATCCGTCCGTCTTCGATCAGCACGTCGCCGCGGGGCAGGACTCCCACCTCGGGGTCCATGCTGACTATCTGGCCACCACGGACCACGATGCGGCTATCAGGCATGGCGACCTCAAATCCCGTGACGGTTGCGACCGATCACATTTCAGCATGGCGGGACGGTCGCGGCGCCACAAACGGGACCAGCACCTCGTCGACGAGTTGCACGATCAGCTCGTCGCTGATCGGGTCGCCGGTCACCAACAGGCGGTGCCAGAGCACACTCTGACCCAACTCGCGCGCGATCTCGACCGGAACGTCCGCCCGCACATCGCCGCGGGCGATTCCCCGGGCCAGCAGGTCGGCCATCTCCTTCTTGCGCCAGCCGATCACACCGGTGCGGAAGGCCGTCGCCAGCTCGGGATCGGTTGCGGCCGCAGCGATCCCGGCCCGAACGACGGGCGCCTGCGGACCGGTGAACAGCTCGGACCAGCCGCGCAGGATAGCCAGCATGTCTTCGCGGTAACTGCCCGTGTCGTCGTGCGGGATCGCGGCGACCGCGGTCCGCAGCAGCGTGTCGCGCAGCAGCGCCCTGCTGTCGGGCCAGCGCCGGTAGAGCACCGCCTTGCTGGTGCCTGCGGCGCTGGCAACGGCCTCCATGGTGACCCCGGTCAGCCCATTCTGGCCGACCAGCTCCAGCACCGCGTCCCTGATCGCGGCGTCGAGTTCCGCGCCGTACCGCCGCGCCATTCCCAACCCCTTTCAAGAAACGCTTGCGTTTCTTGCCACACCGGCCTAACCTCGGCGCAAGAAACGTTACCGTATCTTGGAGGCTGTCATGCAGGGTCGTCCCGTTCTCTATCCGCTGCGACCGGTCGACAGCGCGACAGTGCGCTTCACCCGAGCCCCGCATCGCCGTCGCCGCGTCACCATCGACCATCGGGTGCTGACGGGTGTCACCCCGGCGATGCTGCTGGACTGGTTCACCAATCTCGGGGGCACGATGGAATATGGCGGCCAGACCATCGACCGCTATCTCGCGTGGCATCCGATCGATCACATCCGTTGGGAACTGGCCCGTCCGGCCCCCGGTGGCGGCGCCGCCGAGGGTGCGCGGTTCCGCATCGTGGAGGCCTTCGGCGCGCGGCCGGAGTTCCGGGTGGACGTCGTCGACCGCGTGGAGAAGCTGGACGAGACCGGCATTCGGCTGGTGACGCGGATCGCCGGCGTCATCGTCTTCCAGCTCGAGCACACCTGGTCGGCCGGATCGGACGGCGCACACTACGTGACGGTGCTCGACGCCGGGGCGCGCACGCCGCTGTTCGCGCCGATCAACCGCATGGTCCAGCGGCGTTTCCCCGACGAGATGTTGCGCGCCTGGGTCAAGCACAACATCGAAGAGGTGGGACAGCTGGAATACCTGCTGCCGCAGCTGACGACTGCCCGGGAAACCATCAAGGAAACCGCAAGAATCCGTTGAGCGGCATCGCCGAGTCTGATCGTGTCCAACATCGAAGGAGACGATCATGCGCGAGTGGGGTATGCGGGCCAGGAAGTGGCTGGCGGCAACGGCTTTGGCCACGGGTCTGCTTGCGGCCGCAACCGGCACCGCCCACGCCGGCGGCGCGGCAGCCCCGGTGGGCTTCTGGATCACGGGCAACGGATCCGAACAGCTGCTGGTGAGCCAGAGCGGTTGCTCATTGGCTAATGGCGCTGGGATACCGACGACCTCGGGGCCATGCAGCTGGAACGCGTCGTCCAACGGCGGCATCCTGACAATCATCAGCAGCCAGACCCGTCGGCCTGCGCCGGTCTATTTCAATGTGCTTTGGGTGAACCAGTCGACAATCACCGTTGAGGGCGACGTCTTCTACCGGCAATGAATCAGGCCTCGGCCATCAGCCGGCACCCTTGCCGTTGTCCACCCGGTACACGGCGCCGTGGACGGCCGCGGCGTCGTCGCTGGCGAGAAACGCGATGACACTGGCGACTTCGTGTGGCTGCATCATTCCGCGCGGTGCTGCCGAGCGCAGGATCAGGTCGTAGTTCGGATTCTCCGGGGCGGTGAATTGCTCGATCTGCGGGGTGAGCATGCCCCCGGGGCATACGGCGTTGACCCGCAACCGATCCGCGGTGTACTCGACCGCCAGCGCGCGGGTCAGCCCAACCAAGCCGTGCTTGGCCGAGCAGTAACCGGCCGAATACGCCTGGCCCTCGACCCCGGCGATGGAGGCGACGTTGACGATGTTGCCGCCGCGGGCGAGTAGATGGGGAAGTGCGGCGCGACACAGAAAGAACGGGCCGTTCAGGTTGACCGCGAGGTCTTCGGCCCAGTCGTCGTCAGTCATGTGCTCGGTCCGGCGCATCTGGTGGCGGCCCGCGATGTTGATCAGCACATCGAGCCCGCCGAACCGTTCGACGCACTGCGTTATCGCGCCCCGGCAGGCCTGCGCCGAGGCCACGTCGGTCGCGGCATATGCGCCGCGCTCGATGTTGGCGAACACCTCGGCCAGCCGACCGGTGTCTCGTGCGATACCGAAAACCGTTGCGCCGCTGCGGGAAAATAGTCGCGCGGTCGCCGCACCCAGGCCCGACGACGCTCCGGTCACGAACGCGACCTTGCCTTCTAGTGATGCCATCAAGTTGCTCCATAGTGGCCGAAGTGGGTCCGAATTGCCGAGATCGCCGAAGCTATCGCATCGGCGCTGCCACCTCCCATCGGGGCGAGACTGGCAAAACCGTGCGGGAGCGTGTCGAACTGCTGGTGGTGCACGGCGACTCCCGCCCGACGCAGGGCGGCGGCATACTCGTTGCCCTCGTCGCGCAGCGGGTCGAATCCACCGGTGAACACCAGGGCGGGCGCCAGTCCCGTCAGATCGGCTCGCAGCGGCGACATCCGCGGATCGTCGGCCGCGATGTCGGTGCCGCCGAGAAACGATTCGGTGAACCAGTCGATCTCGGACCTGGAGATGAAAAACCCGTCCGAGAACAGCGCCCGCGATCGGGTTTGACCGGCAAGATCGAGTGCGGGGTAGAGCAGTACCTGCAGCGCCGGCTGGGGGATGCCGTCGTCGCGGCAGTGCAGCGTGACGAGCGCCGCCAAGGTCCCGCCGGCACTGTCACCGCCGACGCCGACCCGAGATGGATCCGCGCCCATCTCCGCGGCGTGTTGGAGCGCCCATCGATACGCCGCGACGCAGTCCTCGACGGCAGCGGGGGCCTTGTGTTCGGGCGCCAATCGGTATTCGACCGACAACACCTGGACCGCGGCGTCCCGGCAGATCATTCGGCACAGCCCGTCGTGAGATTCGATGTCGCCGACGACAAACCCGCCGCCGTGAAAGAAGACGAGCAGCGGCGCCGGTGTCGCGCCGGTCGCCCGGTAGTGCCTCGTCCGCAGCGCGCCGGCGGGTCCAGGGATGGTGAGGTCTTTCGTCGGCACCGGGATTCTGGGAGCCATCGCCACGTGCGAATCGCGCATCAGCGCGCGGGCGATCTCCGGGTCGCCGGAGGCCCCGAGACCACCGGTACGCGAAACTCGTTGTGCGGCAAGTATCAGCTGTGCCGTCGCATCCAGGGTGTTGCCGTCGACCGTGATCCGCCGACCGCCGGCAAGCAGGCGCTTCGCCGGAGCCGGAATCCGCGGCAAGACCATCATGCCGAGCCGGAGCGCCCCGTTGGTCATCGCAATGGGACGCGCTTTGAAACGCCCACGCGCCATGGCTTCCCCTTCGCTCGGTTCGGACGAACCCTAGCCGGAACATATATTTGGTTCAATATCCAGCCGGCCGGGTGCACCGAGCCGTGGACACACGATCCTGGCCATCGCGACGCTCGAAAGCATCCACCGGTTGCCGCGTACAGTGGATCGAGAAGTTATATACGCTAACTATGCGGCGGGATCCGCTGGGAGGAGACGGGCGTGGCTCGGACCGACAACGACACCTGGGATCTGGCTTCGAGCGTGGGAGCGACCGCCACGGCCGTCGCCACCTCGCGCGCGATTGCTTCGGAAGGGCCCGAGGCGCTGCTCGACGATCCGTGGGCGGCCCCGCTCGTTCGGGCGGTCGGCATCGATACCTTCGTCAAGCTGCTCGACGGCGACCTCGGGGACATCGACGATCCCCTGGTGACCCGCCAAGCGATGAAGGAGCAGATCACCGTGCGCACCCGATTCTTCGACGACTTCTTTGTCGAGGCGACCGGGTCTGGCGTTCGGCAGGTGGTGATCCTGGCCTCGGGGCTGGACACGCGGGCTTACCGGCTGCCGTGGCCGGCGGGCACGGTCGTCTACGAGATCGACCAGCCCGAGGTCATCGAATTCAAGACGCGCACGCTGGCGGACCTGGGCGCCGAGCCCGCCGCTCAGCGTCGCACGGTGGCGATCGACCTGCGCGACGACTGGCCGTCAGCCCTGCAAGCGGCGGGATTCGATGCGCGGCTACCGACGGCCTGGATCGCCGAAGGCCTGCTGGTCTACCTGCCGCCCGAGGCGCAGGACCGGTTGTTCGACAACATCTCCGCCCTGTCGGCACCCGGCAGCAGGATCGCTACCGAACACATGGACATGCGCAACATCCCGTCCGACTGGGCGGAAAAACTGACCGAGCGCTCGCGCCGCATCGGCTCCAACATCAACCTGGCGGAATTGTTCTACACCGGGGAACGCAACAGCGCTGCCGAATACCTGACCGCGCTCGGCTGGCGGCCGGAAGTCAGGAACACCGAAGAGGCCTACGCCGCACATGGATTCGCGCTTCCCGACGACGAGCTGACCGCGTTCGGCAAGGCGTCGGGTTACCTGTCGGCGGTCCTGACGTAAAGCTCGGTTGCGCGGTTCGACGCCGCGCAACGGGGTAGTCAGGCGCAATGAACCTGCATCACGTCTTGGGCAGCGTCGAGGAACTCGAGGTACTCGACGAACCCGCAGCGGTCGCCGCTCGTGTCGCCGGACGAGTGGTCGGCCGTGGTGGCCTGGCCAGGCTCCTGCGCGGATCCTGGCTCGGCCACCCCGTCCACCCGCTGCTCATCACGATTCCGGTGGGCACCTGGATGACGTCGGCGGTGTTCGACGTCATCTTCAAAGACGTCACCACCGCCCGCCGACTCATTGCCGTCGGTCTGGCCGCCACGCCACCCACGCTGCTGGCCGGCTGGGCAGATTACGCGCTGCTCGGCCGGCGACAGCAGCGGGTAGGGCTTGTGCACGCGCTCTCCAATTTCGCCGGCGTTGTGATGTTCTCTCTGTCCTATCGGGCGTACCGCAAAAATCGACTCCGGGCGGCGCGGGCGTACACCCTCGCCGGCCTCACGGCGATCAGTGTGGGCGGCGCACTCGGTGGGCACCTTTCCTATGCGCAGGGCGCCGGGATGTTCCGGTGGGAGCCGCTTCGCGCGGTGACGCACCGGAGTCCGGTCGAATACCAGCGTGCCGCGTGAATCACGCCGCGCCCGTGTGCATCCCGTAAGGGACCGCTCGCAGCAGTGTGACCGTGAGCTGAGCACCGTTGGGCATCGCGTAGGTTCGCCGCTCGCCGGGGCGCGCTCCTTCCAATGCGGCGCCCAGCGGGGAATGGACCGAGTAGACCTCGAGGTCGCCGGGCTCGGCTCCGCGCAGACCTAGCAGGAAGGTCTCGACCTCCCCGGTGTCGTCGTAACGGATGGTCAAAACCATTCCCGGCTCCGCGATCCCGTCATCCGGCGGGTCCTGGCCGACGGTCACGTCGACCAGCAGATCGTGGATTTCCTGGATCCTTGACTGCCAGCGGTGGATGTCGTCGGCGCGGTCCTCGTCACCGCTGTCGATCGCGGAGAGACACCGTCGACGCAACGTCGCCAACTCTCGCTGCAACCGGTCGTGAGCCTGCTTCGAGATCCACACCCGCTGCGCCTTGCGTTGCACCGTCACTACATGCCCTTTCCTATTCAAGTGGTCGTCGCCAGGGGCGGGCGGGGAGACAGCAACCGCCCCTGACGACTGGGAGGCCCCCTCCGGGGCAGAGTTCGTTACGGCCGGCTGGGGTGTTCGTTGCCCTCGTTGGTCAGCAGCTCGGGCCGCCAATCGGCATCGCGGGCCCGGTTGCACGCCGCCCGGGTGCCTGCGACGAGGGCCGCCGCGGCGACGGCCACGTTCAACCAGATCGCCAGGGCCACCAGCACCGCCTCCCTGGCCGCGGACATGTGCGGCGGCCCGGCGTAGGAGCCGTCCGGGTTCACCGGTATGTCGATCACCGCGCCGGGCTTCGGCGCCGATTCCGACTGGACCAGACCGGTGTGCTCGACCCCGGCAGCGAACCATCGGGCCTGCACCCAGGTGCTGTCGCTGCGAGCCGGGCGGTCGAGGACGGTCGCGTCGACCGCGATACGACTCTGTGCCTGCTCGGCGTAGGAGCGGGCGCGCGAGTCGTGGATCGCCGTGCCGACGGCGGCCGCAATGGGTGCCGCCAGCAGCGCCACCGCGACCGCCAACGCCAGGACCAGCGCTTCGATTCGGTCGCTGCGGCGGATCAGAGGATTGCGGCCGAACAGCACCCGAAGCCACCTCGGCAGACCCAGGGTGAAAGTCTCCATGTCGGCACCCTCGTCCGAGCGGCGGCGGTCACGCCGTCGCTGATCGGGTTGCGGGGTAGGCATCGGTGCTCCTATCGGGCAGGCGCGTCGGGCGTCCTGCTCTGTTCGACACCTCCATGGTGATGCGGCCGACAGCCCCCCGCGTTGACGGAAGCGGACAATCCCGCACCCGCGCATTGTCCCGTTGCGACAGGACGATCAGTCGCTGTCGCCGGCCGCGAGCTGGATCATCATGGCCAACCGTTTCTTGGCGTCGTCCAGCGCCAGATTGGTGATCTCGGCCATCTTGCGCATCCGGTACCGCACGGTGTTCTCGTGCACGCCCAGCCGCTGGCCGGCCTCCGCGGGATCGCCCTGCGCCTCCAGCCAAGCCCGCAGCGTGGCCACGTACTCGGTCCCGTTCGCGGTGTCGTGGCGGCGCAGTTCGGCCACCGGTCCGCGGTCCGGGGACCGACCCGACCGCGCTGCCGTCCGCAACCGCTGAAGAAGGATGTCGTCCCATGACTCGTCGTACACCGGCGTGGCGGCCGTCGGCGACGCCTCATGTAGCGCCAAGCACTCGTCGGCCTCTTGGCGCGCGGTGGGCAGGTCGGACACCTCGACCGCTCCGCTGATGCCCGCCACCACCGACGCCCCCTCCGGCAGGGCGGCGCGCAAGCCGGTGACCCAGCGACGCGCCGTCGCGGCCTCGCCACCGGGGAGCAGCGTGTACACCGTCTTCGCCACCAGGGCGCTGCGGCCGGGTCGCGACCAGCCGAACCCGGCGGTGGCGCGCTCGAATGCCAGCAGCAGTGCGGCATCCCGTTCCCGGGCGATGGAGGCCTGCAACGCGATCACCCGCAGCGGGTCCGGCGGCAGGCCCAGCCTGGTGCTGACCGTGGCGGCGTCGGCGCTGCCCTCCAACAACCGGATGACCAGATCGGATTCGACCTGGCGTTCGAGGTCCGCGCTCGCCCGCGACCGCAGCAGATGCAGGGCGACGGTGTGCGCGCCGTCGGCCAGCGCGGCGCGCGCGGCACCGTCCAGCGGCGCCGAACACGCCACCCACACCGAGCCCATGAGTTCGCGTCCCGAGCGCACCGCCACCACCATCCGGCCGGTCAAGCCGTGTTCGGCGTCCTGCGGGACGAACAGCGGGTCATCGGAGACTTCCAAGTGGGCGAATACGCCGTCGGCTTCGAAGAACTTGCGCAGGCGCTCGGGTGTCTGCCGCAGCAGGATGGTCTCCACCCGGGCCGGATCGGCGTGCTCCTGCAGCCGCGAATAGGCCAGCACCTGCATCAGGCGATCGTGAATGACCACGGCGCTCCCGATGGCATCGGCCAGGCTGTCGGTAAGTGCGAACAGATCGGTCGGACCGCGGCCCGCCGCGGTTTCGCGGCCCTCGAGCACCAGCCCGTAGACGACCGCCGCCAGCTCGCTCCACGACAGCGCGTCGTCGACCACCAGCACCGCGCCGACCCGCGCGTCGTCGTCCGGCTTCGCGGGTACGGCGCTCGCGCGCACCAACACCACCACGGCATGCGCCGACGCCGCCCATTGCAGCGCTTCCTCGTGTGAGCCGGCGTCGATGGCCAGCAGGACATCGCCCAGCACGGGACCGTTCTGGTCTGCCTCGTGGATTACGACGCTGCCCAGTTCGGTCGACCGCGGAACCGTCGCCGAGCGCAGCCGAACCCCGTAGCTGCCCAGCACATTGACCAGGCGGTCCAAAGTGATCACGCGACGCTCCCCAATAGGACTGCTAACAGCGTAATCAGCAAACCCCCGCGGTGCCCCTAGTTTTCGATGCCACTGGCATCGTAATATGGAACCGTCGGCCGTCGCCCCGACGAGCCAAGATGAGGGAGAACCATGCTGATCGGCGTCACCGGCGGGACCGGATACCTGGGAGCGCATTGCGTCCGAGCCCTGCTCGCCCAGGGCCACCGCATCCGCCTACTCGTCGAGCCCGGGGCGGCGGACGCCCCGGTGGTGCGCAAGCTTTCCGAACTCGGCGAGGTCGAAATACACCAGGGCGACATCCGGCAGCAGCGCATAATCGAGACGCTGCTGGACGGCTGCGACGCGGTCCTGCACGCCGCCGGCGTCGTCGGGACCGACAACCGTCGCGCGGCACTGATGTGGGAAGTCAACGCCTACGCAACAGAGTCGCTGCTAGGGCACGCGGTGCGGACGGGTCTGGATCCAGTTGTGATGGTGAGCAGCTACAGCGCCCTGTTTCCGCCGCCGGACGGCATCATCGGCCCCGATACCCCGACCGCACCGGGTCGCAGCCCGTACGCGCAGACCAAGGGCTATGCCGATCGGGCAGCCCGCAAGCTGCAGGATGAGGGTGCGCCCGTCGTGATCACCTATCCGTCGAGCGTTGTGGGGCCGGCCTTCCACACCTCGCCGGGCGTGACCGAGCGCGGCTGGGCACCGATCGTGCGACTCGGCATCGCGCCCAAGTTGCGCGGCGGCATGCAGATGATCGATGTCCGGGATGTGGCCGATGTACACGCCGCCCTCATGAGTCCGGGACGTGGCCCGCGGCGCTATGTGTGCGGCGGGGAGCTCGTCGCGTTCGACGACATGATTACCGCCCTCGAGCGTGGGGCCGGTCGCCGTTCCATCCGAATCCCGTTGGACCACCGGGTGTTTCGCGCCCTGAGCAGGGTCGGTGATGCGCTGTCGGGGATCGTGCCGCTGGGTGACGGGCTCAGCTACGAGGCCGCGCTGCTGTTGATCGCGGCCACGCCGACCGACGATTCGCGCACGCTGGGCGACTTCGGCATGACGTGGCGGTCCCCGGTTGACGCCATCGTTTCCTCGTTTCCGCGGCACCATGTCGGTGAGACAGCGAGCGGCGTGGAGGCCTAGTCACGCCATTGCTTGAGCATCACTCGAGCATCACTCGAGCATTTCTAAGCCCAGGTTTCGCAATTCGCGCCGCGAGCTGACGCCCAGCTTCGCGAAGATGCGGCCCAGATGCCATTCCACCGTGCGCGGACTGATGAAAAGCTGGGCACCTATTTCGGAGTTGGTACAGCCCTGCCGCGCCAGTCGGGTGATCTGCCGTTCCTGCGTGGTGAGGCCGATCGCGGTGCCCTTCACCGGCTTGTGCACCGCTTCACCGGCTGCTTGCAGTTCGCGGCGTGCCCGCGCGGCGAAGCCCGCCGCGCCCATCTGAGCGAACAAGTCGTAAGCGCGCCGCAGCTGAGTCCTGGCATCGGCGCGGCGATTCGCGCGCCGCAACCACTCCCCGTAGACCAGGTGCGTGCGCGCCTGATAGACGACCACCGGGGTGCGCGACAGGTGCTCCACCGCTGCCTGATAGTCCGCGCCCGGGTCGGCGCCCACACCGACAAGTGCCCGCGAACGCGCCGCGATGCCCAGCGCGGTTTCGGCGCCACTTGCCTGCGCGCGTTCATTGATCCGGGCGAAAAGCTCCTTAGCCAAGTCGGTTTCACCGCAATAGGCGGCCGCCTCCACCGCCTCGGTGAGCAGATACGACGACATGCCGACGTCGTCGTGTTCGAGCCCGGCGCGCGCCGCCGCCAAGGCCTTCGGGTATTGCGACAAACCGTTGTGCAGGACGGCCACGGCATAGCGCGTGACCGACACTTCGGTGCCTTCGCCGCGATCGCTGGCACCCTCGATGATCACCCTCGCAGATTCAAGACAGTGCTTCTCCTCCCCGCGGTAGGCAGCCAAATACGGCACGATCGACAGGTGCGGCGGGGTACCAGTCGCGGTGGCAAGGATCTCCACCTCCTGCAACGTCGCCTCCGCGGCGGCGAAGTCACCGCGCGTCACACAGAGCCCGGCGTAGGTCGACAGGGACGACGCGATGAGCGTCAATTCGCCTGTAGCGCGCTGCATCTCCACCTGCTGGCTGGTGAGGAAGTCGTAGGCGTCCTGCTCGAACAGGTCCAGACAGATGCGGTTGGTGACGTCGTGCCAGCGCGGATCCGACATGCCCGACCGGGTCTCCCGTACATACTCCGCGATCGCGTTTCGCAGCAGCGGTGCTGCCGCAATATAGCCGTCCGTCAGTCGGATGATCAGCCCTTCCATCAGCAGGTCGACCGTGTCGCGCCGGCTCGTGCCCAGCACTGGGCGTGCGGCGCGGGCAACGAGCTCCGGCGGACTTTTCGGGTCGAAGAAACGGCCCACGATCAGGGTGGACATCAACGCCTCAAGATAGGTGTCCCTTGCCAAAGCGGGGTCGATCCTGGCGAGCCGCTGCGCGGCCGCCAGCAACAACGGCGGTGCATCGGGTCCACGGCGTGCGGCCCACGCCAGCTTCGCCCGGATCAAATCGGCTCGCACACTGATGGATTCGTCGTCGGAGACTTCGCTCGCGAGATCCAACAGCCGTGCGGCGGCGTCCAGCGATCCCGCGTCAAGCTTGGCCTGCGCGGCTTGCAATGCCAGCTGCACCCGCTGGGGACGATCCGGTGTCGCGTCGACGGCCGCTGCCAGAAACGCCGCGGCGGCCGCGATGCCGCCCCGAGCCCGTGCTTGCTCGGCAACGGCCAAGAGTTCGTTGGCAACCGCGTCGTCGGGGGCCGCAATGGAATGCGCACGGTGCCAGGCCCGGTGGTCGGGGGCGTCGCTGATTGCAACGGCGAGGGCCTCGTGTGCTTGCCGCCGTTCCGCAAGGGGCGCGTGCCGGTAGATCGCGGAGCGGACCAGCGGGTGGCGGAACAGGATACGGCCGTCGACCGATAACAGGCCGGCTGTTTCAGCTGGCGCCGCGGCCTCGACACCGATTCCCAGCCGAGCCGCCGCCGACCACAACCAGGACGGTTGCCCGGTCGGTTCCGCGGCGGCGATGAGACACAGCATCCGGGTAGGTGCCGGCAGCTGGTTGAACTGCTCGATGAAGCTGTGCTCGATGCGCCCGGGAATCGATTTCCCATGAGCCAGGCCGTAACCGCCGGCGAGATCGGTCGGGTCAAGGGACCGGTGCAGTTCGAGCAACGCCAGCGGGTTGCCCCTCGATTCCGCGACAATGCTGTCGCGCATGCGGTCAGAGATCCGGCCCGGCAGCAGTGCCGCAAGCAGCGCCCGGGCGTCACTGTCCGACAGCCCTTCCAAGACCATCTCCGGCAGATCGGCCAATTCGGCGACCGGGGTCCGCGCGGCAAAGATCACGACGACGCGGTCGGCCAGCAACCGTCGCGCCGCGAAGGCGATCGCCTGCAGCGACGCGCGGTCGACCCAGTGTGCGTCGTCGACGACGCAGATCGTCGGCCGGCTCGCCCCCACTTCCGCCAGCAGGGTGAGCAGAGCCAATCCGACCAGCAGCCGATCCGGTGCCCCGTCGCCTTCGCTGACTCCCAGTGCGACTTCCAGCGCAAGCCGCTGCGGTTTGGGGAGCCGACTCAGCAATTCTCGTAGTGGAGCGCAAACTTGTTGCACCCCTGCGTGAACCAGCTCCATCTCGGACTCGGCTCCACTACTGCGGATGACGCGAAAATCCGAGGCCTGCTCAAGCAGGTGGTCGATCAGTGCGGTCTTGCCGATGCCAGGCTCACCCCGCACGACGAGCACGCCGCTGTGACCT
Organism: Mycobacterium asiaticum; assembly: GCF_001673635.1. Lineage (GTDB taxonomy): Bacteria > Actinomycetota > Actinomycetes > Mycobacteriales > Mycobacteriaceae > Mycobacterium > Mycobacterium asiaticum_C. The sequence goes on along the minus strand of NZ_LZMH01000061.1, from coordinate 135,435 downwards.
TCGCGGGCGCCGCCCAGCAGGCCGGCCAGTAGCTGCTGCTCCTGCCGCCGGCCCAGCAACCCACGAATATTGTCGCGCACGCAAACATATTCGCAGGAAACTGCCCCCGGGGCGCGCCGGAGACCGGGGGTTTACCCGGGGTCGGCAGTTGGTCACCGGTGCTTGACTCGACGCCGTGGAAGGCGAGCGGCCGCCGCTTCCGCACTCGACGAGAAAGGCCGTGTGCTCCGATGACCGACGTAAACAATGTCCACGAAGTCACCTACGAATTGCTCCGCAAGCTCGGTCTGACGACGGTGTTCGGCAATCCCGGATCGACCGAACAGTCCTTCTTGAGGGACTTCCCGGACGACTTCACCTATGTCCTGGCGCTGCAGGAGGCGTCGGTGCTGACCATCGCCGACGGGTTCGCCCAAGCCACCGGCCGGCCGGCGCTGGTCAACCTGCACACGGCGGCGGGAACCGGAAATGCCGTCGGTAGTTTGGTGGCGGCATACCGCGCCAATACCCCGCTCATCGTCACGGCCGGCCAGCAGACGCGCGAAATGCTGTTGTGTGACCCGTATCTGGCCAATAAAGAGGCAACGACGCTGCCGCGGCCGTGGGTGAAGTGGGCATACGAACCGGCGCGGGCCGAGGATGTCCCGGCTGCGTTCATGCGCGCCTATGCGACGGCCCTGCAACCGCCCGCCGGCCCGGTCTTCCTGTCGATACCCCTCGACGACTGGGAAAAGCCCGCGCTCGGTCCCGCCGTCGTGCGCACGGTCGCCGAACGGACCAGCGCCGACCCCGATCGTCTGCGCCAATTCGCCGAACGCATCAGCGATGCCCAGCGTCCGGCCCTCGTGCTGGGACCGGAAGTGGACCGTGCCGGCGCCTGGGATGCCGGCGTCGCCTTCGCCGAGAAACTGAAGGCGCCCGTCTACGGCAGCTCACTGCCGGACCGCATCTCGTTTCCGGAGGACCATCCGCTGTACGCCGGCATGCTGCCGATGACCATCGCCGGGGTGGAACAGGTGCTGCACGGCTACGACCTGGTGGTCGTGGTCGGCGCGGAGGTGTTCCGCTATTACCCCTACGTGGCCGGCGAGTACCTGCCCGAAGGCACCGAACTGCTACAGATCACCGCCAGTTCGGAACGCGCTGCGGTGGCGCCGGTCGGGGACAGTCTGGTTGGTGACGTGGGACAGGCTTTGACGTACCTGACCGAGACCGTGCGGGTACCGGCCGACCGGCAGGCACCGCCGCCATTGACTCACGAACGCAAATCCGACGTGCCGGCGTCCGCGCCGATGACCGCCAACGCGGTGTACGAGGTGCTCAGCACCCTCAAGCCCAAGGATTCGGCGCTGGTGATGGAGTCGACGTCGACGATCGCCGAACAGCAGACCTGGTTGCCCACCACGCGCAGCGCGGGCTTCTATGCGACCGGCAGCGGTGGAATCGGTTGGGGGGTACCGGCCGCGGTCGGTGTCGCGCTGGGCGACCGCGCCCGCGGCGTCAAGCGCACCGTCGTCGCCACCATTGGTGACGGTTCCTTCCAGTATTCGATTCAGGCGATCTGGACCGCCGCGCAACACAAACTGCCCGTCGTATACGTCGTCCTGCGCAACGGCGAGTACGCGATCCTCAAGTCGTTCGCGCTGCTGGAGAAGACACCGGGCGTGCCGGGCCTCGACCTGCCCGGCCTCGACATCGAATATCTGGCAAAGGGATTCGGCTGCCGGGCCGTGACCGTCGACAATACCGACGCGTTGGCCAGCGAATTCTCCGCGGCGCTGGCAGCTGATGGACCGACCGTCATCGTGGTGCCGACCGTCCCTCAACTTCCTTTTCTGGGCTGAGGGCCGATCCGGTGCCCATCTACACCTGCACCACCGCCGTCTCGACGCTCGACGCGCAGACCAAAGCCGAGCTGGCTGCGGAAATCACGCGAATCCATTCCCGCGTCAATCACGTTCCCAGCACCTACATCAACGTGGTGTTCCAAGAACTTCCACCGGACGCGGTCTACACCGATGCCCAACAGTCAAAGCCGTTGCTCATCAGCGGCTGGGTGCGCACGGGTCACCCTGATGGCGAAACCAGCCAGCTACTAACCGAAGTCGCCGAGGCTGCTACCAGAGTGACCGGCATCCCGTCGGCGCGCATCCTCGTCATCATCCAAAACAGTCCCGCCCACTTCGCCATGGAGGGCGGGCGGGTCCTGCCCAACCCGGGGGAAGAACAGGCGTGGCTGGCAGGCCACTGACAGAGCCGCTGTGTACGCAGTGGCGGTGACCCGAACCGGCGCACCGGAGGTTCTCACCGACACCGAAATCCCGGAGCCGGCACCCGATGCCAACGGGGTGGTGATCAAGGCCGAGGCGATCGGCGTCAACTTCATCGATACCCATTTCCGATCTGGCAGGTACCCCCGCGCGCTGCCCTTCATTCCGGGAAGTGAGGTGTGCGGCTCCGTCGTGCGGGTCGGCGCGAACGTGTCCACGGTTCAGCAGGGTGATCGGGTCGCAAGCGCGGACGCCGTGGGCGCTTATGCCGAGTACTGCAGCGCGCCTGCCGCTTTGGTGGCTCATGTACCGGCCGCCATCGGCAGCGACACCGCGGCCGCCGCGCTGTTGAAGGGACTGACGGCGCACCTCCTGATCAATTCCGTGTACCGGGTCAAACCGGGTGACGTCATCTTGGTGCACGCGGGCGCCGGCGGCGTCGGTCTGATCCTGACCCAGTGGGCAGTCAGTCTCGGCGCGCGGGTGATCACAACCGCATCCACCCCGGCCAAGGCGGAGCTGTCACGCCGGGCCGGAGCGTGGCACGTGCTCGATTACCCAACCGCACCGGACGAATTCGGGTCGGTGATTCGCGAGTTGACCGGTGGCCGCGGTGTTTCGGCGGCGTACGACGGAGTTGGCCGGACCACGTTCGACGCCAGCCTGGCAAGCCTGGCCGTTCGCGGCACGCTCGCCCTGTTCGGCGCAGCAGGCGGTCCGGTGCCGCCGGTCGATTCGCAGCGGCTGCGCAACGCCGGCTCGGTCTACCTCACCCGCCCGTTGCGCAGCCATTTCAACCGGACATACGACGAGTTCGCTTGGCGGGTAACCGAACTCTTCCGCGTGATCGGTGACGGCACCGTCGACGTGGCCATCGGTCAGCGTTATCCGCTGGCCGATGCCGCCCGGGCTCACCGCGACCTGGAGTCCCGGCGGACGTACGGTTCCACCCTGCTCATACCGCCGATAGGCAGTTGACCTTGAACGTGGCAGACACGATCTCACCGAATGCCCCACCCGCGCCGATGAAGAGCCGCTTGAGGTCGTAACCCGCGACATCTTTCATGGTCTCACCGCCGAATCGGGCCGGTGCGCCACCATCGGCGAGGGCGACGCGAAGGCCGAGCAGATTGTTGCGGACCGCGCGCCGCTCGGTGCCACTGGCGGTGGCAATCAGCGCTCCGACACTACGTCGATCCTCCTCGGCAGGTATTGCGGCACAAGCCATGTGCTGTTGGGCCAGGTGAGCGGCCAAGTCGTCGAGACGCACGCCGGCACCGACGGTCAGGCTCAGATTCGCGGCGTTGAGGTCGACTTGCGTATCGCCGGCGGCTGGCGCGGGCGCCGGCTCATCCTGCACCGAATCTTGGTCCCGGCGTCGGGCCAGTGCGGCGAGCACGGTCGCCTCGAACGAGGCCAGGCTCGGCTCGTCCGGCGACAAGTCGGGCAGCAGCACGCCCGGATTGAGGAGCCCGGTGGGGTCGAAGACACGCTTGACGGCGCGCTGCGCGGCGATCTCGACCGGGGTGAAGCGCTTGGTCATGAATTGGCGCTTCTCGGTACCGACACCGTGCTCGCCGGTCAAGGTTCCACCGAGGTCAAGTGCGGCATCGATGATTTCGTTGTTGGCGGCTTCCAACGCCGAAGCCGCCTTGGGGTTGGTTGAGTCGAAGAAGGAAATGGGGTGCAGATCCCCGTCGCCGGCGTGCCCGGCCACCGCGATGAACAGCAGCCCGTCGGTGTGCCGGGCCGCGGCGCGTTGGATGGCCTCCTGCATCTCGGGAATCCGGTTACGGGGTACCGTGACGTCCCCGATGAAGTAGTCGTGGCCGCTGCGTACCACCGCATCCGGCGCGTGCAACCTTCCGTACCAGAGCTTTTCACGCGCCTCGTCGTCGGTGGCAACCCGTACCTCAACGGCGTTGCGTCGCAATACCTTTTCCACTGTCGCGGTGTCGCGCTCCACTTCCTCGCCGGTGCCGTCCACGTCGACCAGCACGATCGCATCCACATCGGTGGGGTACCCGGTGTCGGTGAACGCCTGCAGCCCCGCAATTCCGGCGCGGTCCAGCCATTCGAGCGCGGCGGGCACCGTACCGGTCCCGATGATGTCCGCGACGGCATCCGCGGCGTCGTGTGCCGACGCGAAGCTGCCCATCAAGCTGTGAGTCACCGGTGCGATGGGCCGCAACGCCACGGTCGCCTCGGTGACAATGCCGAGGGTGCCCTCCGAACCGATGATCACTCCGAGCAGGTCCGGCCCGGCATCGTCGGCAGACAGGTTCACTACGGATCCGTCGGCGAGCACCACCTCGATTTCGTCGATGTGGTTGTAGGTGACGCCGTACTTCAATGCGTGTGGCCCGCCCGCGTTTTCGATGATGTTGCCCCCGATGGTGGACAGCGGCGCCGAGACGGGATCCGGGGAGAAGCACAGGCCGTAGGCGACCAGCTGCTGCTGCAGGTCGGCGTTGATGACACCCGCCTCGACACGCGCGGTGCGCCCCTCGGGATCGATGGCCAGCACCCGATTCATCGCCGACATGTCCAGCATTACCCGATCGGGTGCGGCCATCATGCCGGCACTGCAGTTCGACGCACCCCCGCGGGTGACCACTGGAATGTGGTAAGCGGCCGCGATGCGCAGCACCGAGATCACCTCGGCGCGGGACACCGGCCGGACGGCGACACCGGGCACCCCACCGAATCCCCAGCAGTCGCGGCCCCGCGCGGCCAGATCGCCGGCGTCGGAAAGTATTGCGTCGGGCCGAGACAACGCGGCGGCGAACTGGCTGATCACGCTGCTATCCATGGGCATCCTCGATCGTGTTGGGTCGGCTCAACATTGGCACCTTCCGCGCTTGGGTGAGCCCGTGGAAATCCCCGGGGTTTGCCTACTGCCCGGGGCGCCGGGGTTCGTCGAGTGTGTGGCCTACGCACCGAGTCACGCCCGGTTTCCTACGCGAGGCCCACGGGTATCTGCACACAGACTCAGTTCGGCCGAAGGGGGACGTGTGCGCTCACCCCTGCGCATCGCGGTGATCGCGCACAATCATTTCCCGATCCGGGAGCCCTACGCCGGCGGACTCGAGGCACACGTAGGACACCTGACCCGGGCGCTGGTGCACGAGGGTCATCGGGTCACACTGTTCGCTGCGGCGGATTCCGATCTGGGGCCGGCCTATCCGAATTTGGCTATCGACACGCTGCACCGCAGTTCAGCCGCCTCGGAACCGTTCCCCCTGCCGGGCGCGGTCAAGGATTCCGACCACAACGCATTCGTCGAGCTGATGACGTGGCTGGCCGGGGGCGGCGCCGCCGAATACGACGTGATCCACAATCACAGCCTGCACTACGTACCGATCCTGATGGCTCCACGGCTCGGCACGCCGGTGCTGACGACCCTGCACACGCCTCCGTTCCCGTCACTGGAAGCGGCGGTCGGTGCGGTTCGCCGCAGCAACCTCACCTTTGCGGCGGTCAGCCGGCAGGCCGCCGCCACGTGGGCGCACACCGGCATCGACACGGCCGTCGTCCCCAATGGCATCGACGTCGCGCGGTGGCCAGCAGGGCCGGGCGGGCGCTATGTCGTGTGGTCCGGCCGCATCGTCGCAGAAAAAGGGCCGCATCTGGCGATCGAGGCGGCACAACGCTGCGGGCACCGCCTCGTGCTGGCCGGGCCGATCGTGGACGACGAGTTCTTCCGAAGCAGAATCCAGCCGCAGCTGGGTGACCGAGTCCGGTATGTGGGCCATCTCGACCAGCACCGCTTGGCCGCGTTGGTGGGCGGTGCCGCCGCCGCATTGGTGACCCCGCTGTGGGACGAGCCCTACGGCCTGGTGGTGGCCGAAGCGATGGCGTGCGGGACGCCGGTGGTGGCGTTCGCTCGTGGCGGCATCCCCGAACTCGTCGACGAACGGTGCGGCCGCCTGGTGCCGCCCAGGGACGTGGCCGCCATGGCGCGGGCCATTCCTGTCGTCAGCGAGCTTTCGCGCGCTCAGGTGCGTCGCGTTGCGGTCGCCCAACACGACGTCTCGGCGATGGTCGCCAAATACGTTGCGCTGTATCGCAATCTGTGGGCCGAGTCCGAGGCGCGGGGCCGGCCCCGGACCGCGTGAGTTTCGGCGCGGCGCTGACGGGTACGCGACCGATCAGCTGACGTAGCGAACAAGCCCAGGAGCCTTAGATGACCGATGTGTCCGCAATACCGCCCGATCCCGACGACACCCGCGACATCCTCACCGACCGCCAAGGGCACCCGATCTACGACAACCAGAATCAGCGCACCATCGGCGCCCGCGGGCCCGCGACCCTGGAGAACTACCACTTCCTGGAGAAGATCAGCCATTTCGACCGGGAACGCATCCCGGAGCGGGTCGTGCACGCCCGCGGTTTCGTCGCCTACGGCTACTTCGAGGCCACCGGGAAGTGGGGCGACGAGCCGATCGCGAAGTACACCCGGGCCAAGATCTTCGCCGAATCCGGCAAACGCACCGACCTGGCCATCCGCTTCTCGACCGTGATCGGTGGCCGGGACTCCTCGGAGGTGGCCCGAGACCCGCGCGGATTCGCCGTCAAGTTCTACACCGAGGACGGCAACTGGGATCTGGTGGGCAACAACCTCGGCGTCTTCTTCATCCGCGACGCGGTGAAATTCCCCGACGTGATTCACGCGCTCAAGCCGGATCCCGTCACCTTCCGGCAGGAGCCCGCCCGCATCTTCGACTTCATGTCGCAGACGCCGGAGTCGATGCACATGCTGGTCAACCTGTTCTCCCCGCGCGGCATCCCGGCGAACTACCGCACCATGCAGGGCTTCGGCGTCAACACCTATCGATGGGTCAACGCCGAGGGCGAGACTCACCTGGTCAAATACCACTGGATGCCCAAGATCGGAGTGAAGAGCCTCACCGAGGCGGACGCCGCTGCGATCCAGGCCGAGGATCTCGGTCATGCCAGTAGCGACCTGTACGAGGCCATCGAGTCCGGCGACTATCCGGAGTGGCAACTGCTGGTGCAGCTGATGAGCGACGACGACCACCCCGAACTCGACTTCGACCCGCTCGACGACACCAAGACCTGGCCGGAGAACGAGTTCCCGCCGAAACTGGTCGGCACCATGGTGCTCAACCGCAACGTGTCGGACTTCTTCAACGAGAACGAGCAGAGCGCCTTCGGCACCGGCGTGCTGGTCGACGGTCTCGAATTCTCCGACGACAAGATGCTGGTCGGTCGGACCTTCTCCTACTCCGATACCCAGCGCTACCGGGTGGGGCCAAATTACCTGCAGCTTCCGGTGAACCAGGCCAAGAACGCCAAGGTGTCCACCAACCAGCAGGGCGGGCAGATGCAGTACCGCGTCGACAACAACGGCGCCAACCCGCACGTCAACTACGAGCCGTCCATCACCGGTGGCCTGCGGGAGGCGACCAGCCAGCGCCAGGACGAGCTCGGTCCCGAGATCAGTGGGCGCTTGACGAAGAAACGCCTAGCGCGCACCGACGACTACACCCAGGCCGGACAGCGCTACCAGCTGATGGAGCAGTGGGAAAAGGACGACCTGGTGCTCAACCTGGTCAACGGCATCTCCGAGGCGGTGCGCGAGGTGCAGGAGCGCATGGTGTGGCACTTCCTGATGTGCGACGACGAACTCGGGATCCGAGTCGGCGAGGGTCTGGGCATCACGCCCGACGATGTCCGGCACCTGGAACCGCTGAAATCGCAGACGCTGACCGACGCCGAAGAACACCGCCGCGCCAATCTCGGCAAGAACGGGCCTCGCGACGTCGAAGGACTGACGATGACGCACTGCGTCCCCAACGAGCACGTGTCGGTGGCCGACGGCACCGGTTGAGCCGTTTCGTCCAACCTGATCACAAGCGTTGCGATGGCGGCGCCACGTGCCTACCGTTGCGGTAAGCCGCGTGTATACAGTCGACTACACGCGGGATACTTCGAAAGGCGCGGGGCAAATGAGTAGCGATATTCGTGTGGTGAAGCTGGGCGAGAACATCGGTGCACGTGTCGATGGCGTACGGCTCGGTGCGCTGGACCCCGAGACCGCGGCGGCGGTGAATCAGGCGCTGCTCACGCACAAGGTGATCTTCTTCCGCGGGCAGCACCACCTCGACGACGACTCGCATTACGCGTTTGCCGAAAGCTTGGGCGTGCCGACGACTCCGCATCCGACACTGAAGTTCGAGGGCAGCAGGGTCATGCGGTTGGAGGCCGTCGGGGGTAGCGGCGCCAACCAGTGGCACACCGACGTCACCTTCGTCGACCGCCCGCCGAAAGCCTCGATCCTGCGCGCCGTCGAATTGCCGTCCTACGGCGGCACAACCACCTGGGCATCGACCGTCACCGCGTATCGGCAACTACCCCCGCCATTGCAGGAACTCGCCGAAAACCTGTGGGCCGTGCACAACAACGCGTTCGACTACGCCCAGATAGATCCCGTCAAACTGGCGGCCGCCCAGGCCAACCCGGAACCGATGCTGAAGTACGCGGCCGAATTTCAGTCGACGCATTACGAAACATTGCATCCGGTGGTGCGGGTGCATCCGGAGACCGGCGAAAAAGCTTTGCTGCTGGGCTCTTTCGCGAAGTCCATCGTGGGGCTCAACGGCGCCGAGTCGCAGGCGCTGTACCGGATCTTCCAGGACCGCATCACTTGGCTGGAGAACACGATCCGGTGGAACTGGGAACTCGGCGACGTCGCGATGTGGGACAACCGCGCCACCCAGCACTACGCCGTCTCGGACTTCGGCGACCAACCGCGCCGGGTGCACCGAATCACGTTGGCCGGCGACATCCCGGTGAACGTGCGCGGGGAGCGCAGCCGTGCGATCCAGGGCGACGCCAGCGACTACTCGGTGATCGACGACCCCAAACCGCTTGTGGCTTAAGGTCAGGCGGCGAGCAGGTCGTCGATCTGGTTGATCGCCGACGTAGCTCCTTCGATCACGCCCATGTCCAGCACCTGCTGGAGCGCCTCGGCGGAGGAGAACGTGCTGACGAAGGTCGCGCGGGTCCCGCCGTCGTGCTCGGCAAAGGTGTAAACGTTCGTCGAGACGGGCAAATCCGGATTGGGGTTGAAGTCCTCATCGGCGAAGCCATCGTCGAAAGAGAAGCTCCTCGGCTCGTCGACGGCAGTGATCGTCCAATACCCGGCGTACTTCTCCCCCTCCGGACCGGTCATGAAGTACGTCATGCGGCCGCCGGGCCGCAGGTCGTGGTCGACCACGGTCGCCGGATGAGACGGTGGCCCCCAGACCTTTTCCAACTGACGCGGATCGGCGTAGACCTGCCAGACACGCTGCACCGGCGCGGCGAAGTCGGCGATGATGGTCAAGGTCAGATTCTCGAGGTCGTGTTGGACGTCGGTCACGGGCATGGTTCAGTCCTCCCTGGTTGCATCGGATGCGATGAGTTCGTCGATGCGCGCAACCCGATCACGCCAAAGGTGTTCCAGCTCAGTGAGCATGGACGCCACCGACCGCACCGCCGCCACGTCACCGCTGGCCAACTGCTCGCGACCACTGCGACGCTTGGTCAGCAGCCCGGCCCTTTCCAGGACCATGACGTGCTTCTGCACCGCGGCGAAACTCATCTCGTAATTCATTGCGAGCGCGGAAACCGAATGCTCTCCGGTCAGGACCCGGCGCATGATGTCGCGCCGGGTCCGGTCGGCAAGCGCCTGGAACAAGGCGTCCGCCCGGTCCTCGGCATCCACAGTCACCACCTCAACATACAACCAAATGGTTGTATGTTGTCAAGCCTCACGTTCAGCCTCGAATCAGCGCGGTAATTTCACCGAACCCGCTGTTAGTGTTCGTTCAGTCCCGGAAACCGAGGGGGGTTGAGCGGATGACCACGCAGTTGGAGCTCGAACTGCAGGCGCTGGGACGCTTGCGCCCGGAGTTGCAGACGCTGGGTGAGGTGCTGCGGATGGTCGCGCATCGTCCGTCCGCCGGCGCTGTCCCGGATGCTGCCGCCGACTCACCCTCGCTGGTGGCGGCGCGCGCGGTGAGCTATGAAACGATTCCGGATCTGCAGACCGTAATCGCCGACAGATTCACCACGGTGGGGAATCTGATTGAGCAGGCCCGCAACGCATTTGCGCGCACCGACGGCGACCTGATCGCGGTGATCGAGAGCGCGGGCACCTTGGCGCCCGGGAGCTGAGGAAACACCTCCGATGGTCACGCGCAGGCAGATCGACGCCGCCAATCCGCAAGGCGTGCTGGGCATGGTCGACGCCTGGAAGAAGTCGGCGAAAGACATGGCCGGCCACGCCGACTCGTACCGGCAGTTGGTCACGTTTCCGGGCGGCCAGCCATGGTCGGGTGCCACCAGAGACGCGGCGGTCACCATGGCCGCCAAGGATCACGCGGCGATCGACCGGCTGCGCGACGCCATTGACGCGATGGGTGACCGAGCCGCAAACGACATCCACAGCTCGGTGATCCCCAGGCTCAACGAGGTGCGCTCCAAGATCGCCGATGCCGAGGCCAACGAGTTTCGCGTCAACGACGACCTGTCGGTCACCGACACCAGGAAACAGGCAAACGGCGCACCGGACCCCAAACGCACCCAGGACCGGGACAATTTCGAGAGGGACATCAGGGCGGCCGCGAACAGGTGGTGGGAGTCCGATTCAGCGGTAGCGCGGCAGCTGGACAGCGACCGAAAGGGGTTGGCGGCCAACTTCAATCCGGTTGCCGCGGGACATCCTCCGCACGACGAGCGGCCGCATATCCAGGACGCGCTGTCCAGGCCGCTACCGGAAGATCCAAAGGCGTTCCACGACCTGTGGCAGCAGCTGACCCCGGAGGAGAAGGATTGGCTCTACAGCCAAGACCACAACATCGGCAACCACCCCGGGATGCCCTGGGATCCCGACGATCACCTGGGTAGGGACCACTACAACCGCCAGCACCTCGCGGAGCTCGAACAGCACACCGCAGCAGACGTCGACCGCCTGCAGGAGCGGGTGAATGCGCTTGCGGTGCAACAGTATATGGGCGACCACAGTGCGACGACCGCCGATCAGCTGGCGGTGCTGGCACCGCAACTACTCACCGCCCGGCACAACCTCGACGGCTACCGAGCGGTGCAGAGCACGCTGGACAGTACCGATGGGCCGAAGCGCTATCTCGGCATCATCGATGCTAACGGGCATGCCGCGGTGGCGATCGGCGACCCGGACAAGGCTTCCCGCAACGCCATCCTGGTGCCCGGAACCGGACAGGACATGGCGACTTTCAACGGCAGTGACAGGAAATCGCTCGCTATGTACAACGCCGCGATGCAGGCGACCACGACGCTGGGCCCCGGTGACGTGGCAGTGACGACCTGGATGGGCTACGACCGGCCGATGGACCTCACCCAGGCGGCGTGGCCCGATCCGGCCCGCGCCGGCGCAGGGGCCCTGGAATCATTCCAAAGCGGACAGCGCGCGTCCCACATCGGCGCACCGTCGATCGACACCGTGGTCGGACACAGTTACGGCTCAACGCAAGTCGGTGCGGCCGCATCCGGCGGACACCACCTGGACGCCAACAACGTCATCGCTGTGGGCAGCCCGGGAATGTTGGTCGAGCACGCCAGCGACCTGAACCTGGACCCGGGAGCGAAGGTGTTCGCCATCCGGGCCTGGAACGACCCGATCGACCTGGTCACCGGATTGACCCTGGGCCCCGACCCCAAGGGATCCGATTTCGGAGCAACCGCGCTCTTGGCGGATCCGGGGCCCGGTTTCGGCCCGTTCGGGCTTCTCCCCAATGTCGAGGCGCACAGCAGTTACTGGAACGCCGGAAATCCCGCGCTGGCCAACATGGGCGCCGTCATCGCCGGTGTCCCACCGCCGCAGGTGATCGGCCCCAACGGAGTGGAGCCGGGACGATGAGCCGAAACCGGGGCATCACAACGAAATTCGGCGCCGGCGCAACCGCCGTGGCGTTGCTTGTGGGCGGATGCGGGCACGACGCCCCACTGGGCCCGCCAACGCCGTCCGGAGCTACCCCCCTGGGAGGACCACCCATGACATCCACACCCCCACCGCCGCCGGGCTGGAAACCGCAACCCGCCGTCCCGGCCAGCCAGCAGCAGGCGCAGGACACGGTGATCGGTTACCTGCGACGGACTTTGCAAGAGCTTCCCCCCGGAACCACCCTGGACGCGACCCGCTACAGCGGCGGCACGAACACTGTGCCCTGCAAGGACGACACCTCCGGGAACCCACCCCAGGAATTCACCACTATCGGGGACCTCAAGCCGCCGCCCGGCACCGACACCGAGTCCCTCGTTGTCAGCGCCGGTGACATCTGGAAACGCTGGGGCTGGTACGTCTATGAACGAGACGGCTTCTACAAGCCCAACCGATTCGGCTACGCCCCCGACGGGTACAGCCTGCAGATCGAAGCCAGGGCGCGGCCCGGTGAACCGCCGAGCCTCAAAGCGACGTCTCCGTGCTTCCCGGCCGATATACCTCGCGACCGGACCCCTTTCCCGGCCATCCTGGCCGCGGAATAGGCCGCAAATCAACGGGTTCCGCGCCGACGCGATTCCGCCAGGTCCGCCTCGATCAACCCGTTGATCCGATTTCGCAATGTCTCGTGGGTCGCGGGCACCGCGTGCTGGAATTCGGCATCGTAGATGTAATCGCCGTCGGCATCGAGTTGCACCCAGACCAGAAGGTCCTTCGCCCAGTCGACACCCCATGCGCGGGCGGGCTCGCAGTGCGACTGAATGGTGGCGAGCGCCAAGACGTCCGCGTCCGGTACCGTGGCCGCTTGTTCCAGCGCAGGGCGGTCCGCCCGGATGATGGCCTCGTAGTCGTCCTCATCGCCGAAGTCATCGAAGTCGCCGAATTCGGCGGTCGATTCGCCGAAGTAGTTGACGTACTTCGGGATAACGATCTGCGGGTGGGAACCGGGACCGCTGGGCCGGACCCCCTCCGCTATCGCCGCGGCAATGTCGGGCGGTGACAGTTCATAGACATCCACCAGGTTCTGGCCGGGTCGCTGTGCCGCAAGGAAGCCCACCCGTGCGGAACGGCAAGCCGATAATCGGGTGTCCGGGAGGTCGTCATCGCGGTACAGCACGCGGCACTCCACCCAAACGTCGGCGTTTCCATGCGTCTCGAGCCACTCGCGAAAGACCCGGAGGTCACCGTCGTCGAAGCGTGCCGCAACCGACGACGGGGCCTCGGGTCCGGCCGGACCGCCTTCGCGCATGAACGGATACGGCAGGAATTCAGCACCGCGAAGTTCACACAGCGTATCCAGGTCGGCGAGGTCGATCGTGCCGACCAGCCGGCGGCTCACCGAATGGCCCCGTGGGCTCAGTGGCCCTTGAACTCGTCCATCGAGTTGTAGACGCCGACCCGACGGAGATAGATGTCGCGCAACCGAATCGGCAGTACGGCGCTGAGCACCTTGTTCATCTTCGACGTCCACGGCATCACCACGAACGGCTGGCCTTTGAGCATCGCCGACCACGTGGCTTTGACAACGTCCTCCTGCTCGAGCATCGGAGTGAACAGAATTCCTTTGGCGCCCTCGAACATGCCGGTGTTGATGTAGGTCGGGCAGACGGTGGTCACCTTGACGTGGTCATGGCCGGCCTGTTCGAGCTCGAGGCGCACGGAGTCGGAGAAACCGATCGCCGCCCATTTGGAAGCGGCGTATGCGGCCATGCGAGGGATGGCGTTCAGGCCGGCCGAGGATGCGATGTTGACGACGCGGCACGGTGTGTTCGATTCGACCATCGCCGGCAGGAACTCGCGAAGCACCAGCATTGGCCCGATGGAGTTGACCTCCATGGTGAGCAGGAAGTCGCGCGGTGGGTTCTCCCAGAAGTAGCCGTTGCCCCGCACGATGCCGGCGTTGTTGAACAGCACATGAATCGTCCCGACGCTGGCGCGGGTCCGCTCGGCGGCCTCGGCCACCACGTCCTGCGACGTGACGTCGACGGTTTCGTAATGAACCGTGCCTCCCGCCGCTTCCAGCTCGGCCGCGGTCTCCTTCAACGCGGTCTCGTTGGCGTCCCAGAGGACCACCGCGGCCGCGCCCTCCTTGACCGCCTGGGTGGCGAACAGCTTGCCGAGGCCCATGGCGGCTCCGGTGACTAGGACGTTGGCTCCCTTGACGGACTGCATGGCTGTTCTCCTCTGGGCGTCTTCGGTGACGGGATCTGATAGCTCTTATACCCGTTCCAGCACCCTGCGAGCGACCGGATGCCGCGATTGGAGAAACACGTGCGCGTATCGCGCCGGTGCCCGCGCGTTACTGTGCTGAGGTCGGCCTGAACAAACAAGCCGACGGGACAGTTGGGCGAAAGTCATGACAGCAGCAACGTCGTCGACGCTGGAATCGCGGGTCGGCCACCACTACCAGATGGACGGCACGTACCTGGTCGGCCGCGAAAAGGTACGTGAGTACGCCCGGGCGGTGCAGGACTATCACCCCGCGCATTGGGATGTCGCCGCGGCCGCCGCACTGGGTTATCCGGAACTGGTGGCGCCGCTGACGTTCACCTCGGTACCCGGGATGGCCTGCAATCGCCGCATGTTCGAATCGGTGGTCGTCGGATACGACACCTACGTGCAAACCGAGGAAGTCTTCGAGCAGCACCGCCCGATCGTCGCGGGTGACGAGTTGCACGTCGACGTCGAACTGACCTCGGTGCGCAGGATCGCCGGCCGCGACCTGATCACCGTGACCAACACCTTCACCGACGCCGCCGGGGAGCGGGTGCACACCTTGCACACCACGGTCGTCGGCGTCACCGCGGAGGACGTGGACCCGGCGATCAAGTCCGCCGTGCAGAACGCGATGATGCATGACTTCAACATCATCGAAATCAGCGAATCCGACGCCACGTACCAGAAGACGGTGCGTCCCGAGGGGGATGTGCAGATCTCCGGGGGCAGCGGTACGCGCACCCCGGGCACGCGGCCCTTCGAGGACGTCCAGGTGGGCGACGAGCTGTCGGTGCACCACGCCCGCTTGTCCCGTGGCGACCTGGTCAACTACGCGGGAGTGGCCGGTGACGCCAACCCAATCCACTGGGACGAGAACCTGGCCAAACTTGCCGGGCTGCCGGACGTGATCGCGCACGGCATGCTGACGATGGGATTGGGCGCCGGATTCGTCTCCGCCTGGTCGGGGGACCCGGGCGCGGTGACCCGTTACGCGGTCCGCTTGTCGGCTCCCGCGATTGTGTCGGCCGCCGAGGGCGCCGACATCGAGTTCAGCGGCCGGATCAAATCGCTGGACCCCGCCGCCCGCACCGGCGTCGTCGTGGTCGGCGCGAAATCCGCGGGGAAGAAGATCTTCGGTCTCGCGACCGTTGACATCCGGTTCCGCTGAGCCCGGTAGGCGTCGTCAGCTCAGTCGGTGTCCGACCAGCGGAAGACGGCGAGGCAGCCGACCAAGCCACCGATGCTCCACGCCGCGAGCACCAGGAAGATTCGCCAGTGCTCCCAGCTGCCGGCCGGCTCGAACATCACCATTTCCGGCGGCAACAGCACCGACCGGAATCCCTGTGCCATCCACTTGACGGGAAACACCGAACCAACCATCAACATCCACGTCGGCAACGCCATCAGCGGCACGTACGTCCCGGACAGGAATTGCAGGGCCACCGCCGGCCCATTCGTGATGACAGCGGCCGAGACGGCGTTGCTGGCCAGGTTGCTGATGAAAATGCCCAGGAGTGCGCAACTGACGATGCCCAGCAGCGATACCCACGCAAGGGTGAACCAGCCGAAGACGTCGGACGGGAGGCGCAGCTTGAACACCAAGACGCCGACCAGCAGCAGAATGACCGCCTCGGCGAAAGTGACGATGGCGACCAGCATGATCTTGGCGATGAAATAGGACGACGCAGTCGTCGGGGTGCCACGCAGCCGTCGCAGTGCGCCGGTGTCGCGGTCGGCGGCAATGCTGATGCCCAGGTTGATGAACGACGTGGACAGGATGCCGTAGGCGAGCATGCTCGCGGCGATCACCGCACCGGTGCTGGTGTCGCTGTTGGGCAGTTTCGTCGAGAAGATCGAACCCAGCAGCACACAGATCACCGCGGGCATCGAGAACGTCAGCGCCACCTGTTCCGGCCGGCGGTAGAACATCTTCAATTCCGGGACGACGCGGGACAATCCGATGCGCAGCGGTGAGGGCAGCGGAGCCGGCGGGCTCGCCGCGCGGTGACGCGGCGCCAGGTCCGGGGCAGCGCGGTCCACGGCCATCACGTCATTCCGATCAGACGCAGATAGGCGTCTTCGAGCGTCGGTCGGCTGATCGTCAACTGAGGCAGCTCGCGTCCATCGGCGCTGCGCCGCCGGACCAACTCGGTCGGAAAATCGGTTTGTTCCTCGTGGATTTCGTCGCCCTCGACCCAGCGGACCGTCGCGGCAGAACTCACGTACCCGGTCAACTCCAGCGGTGAATCCACGGCGACCACCCGGCCGGCGGCGATCACCGCCACCCGGTCTGCCAGCGCCGCGGCTTCCTCGAGGTAGTGCGTGGTGAGCAGGATGGTCGTGCCGTCGGACGCCAAAAGCCGTATCAGTTCCCAGAATTGACGTCTGGCCTCCGGGTCGAACCCGGTCGTGGGTTCGTCCAGGAACAACAGCTCGGGCATGCCGATGATGCCCAACGCGACATCGAGGCGACGCCGTTGCCCGCCGGACAGGGCTCGCACCCGCGCAGCCGCGACCGCCTCGAGCCCGACGAGCGCCAGGACTTCCTCCGGGTCCCGGGCGGTGCTGTAGCAGCTGGTGAACATGCGCACGGTTTCGTCCACCGTGAGCATCCCGGCGTCACTGACCTCTTGCAGCACAATGCCGATCCTGGCCCGCCAACCTCGGCCCGCGGTCCCGGGGTCTTCACCCAGAACTCGCACCTCCCCGGCGTCGCGAGTCCGGTTGCCCTCGAGTATTTCGATCGTCGTGGACTTACCGGCACCGTTGGGGCCGAGGATGGCGAAGATCTCGCCGTGGCCGACATCGAGATCCAATTCCCGCACCGCGTGCTGTTTTCCGTAGGCCTTGGACAGGCCTCGCACATGAATCGCGGCCGGCGTAGCTGTTGTCACGATCCGGCGCCGCCTTCGAGTTCGGCGAGCAGGTCGCGCAGGTCTGCCTCCGACAGGTTGTCGATCAATCGCTCGACGTCGTTCTCCGCTGCGGCGGGCTCGGCGGCCGGTGCGGTGGGTGCGGGTTCCTCGCTGTGGATCGCTTCGAGTTCGGTGAGCACTCGAATGGCTAGCGAGTCGACGCTGACACCCTTGAGGATTTCCAGCACCGGCAGGTCGATCGAGAACGCCGTGTTGATCCGGACCCGGAAGTCCATGGCCATCATCGAGTCCAGGCCGATGTCGTCCAGCATGGCGTCGGATCTGAAATCGGTCACAGCGCAGTCGAATACGGCCGCCACCAGCCTCCCGACGTGCTCCTTGACCACGGCGAGACGCTCGGACTCGGGTGTCGCGGCGAGCACGCTGAGTATCGATGCATCGGAATCGGCGGTCGGATCGGCGACCGCGGCGTCGAGTGCGGCGAACATCGCCGGCAGGTGTCCGCCGAGGAGTTGGCGGGCCCGACCCCAATCTGCGTTGATGGCAACGATATTCGGTGTCCGTTGGTTGATCAGCCGGTCGAGAATACTCGCCCCCGCCGCGGGTGTGATCAGCTCTATTCCGCGCATCGCATACACGTTTTCCAGCTTGAGTTCCTCGACCATTCCCACCGACCATGGTCCCCACCCGATGGTGAGAGCCGGCAGGCCCTGCGCCTGTCGGTAGTGGGCGAATGCATCGAGGAACGAGTTGGCGGCGGCGTAGTTGCCCTGGCCGGGTGCGGCGATCACGGATCCCGCGGATCCGAACATGACAAAGAATTCCAGGTCGGCGTCCGCGAACGCCTCGTGCAGGTTCCGCGTGCCAGTGATTTTGGGCGCCAGGACCTTGACGAAGTCTTCATCGGTGACATTCACCAGGAGCTGGTCGTGCACCGACCCAGCCGCATGGATGATGCCGCGAACCGGGCGGCCCCCTTCCCGGACGTGTTCGGCCAACCAAGTGCGCACGTGGTCAATATCGGTGACGTCGACACTCGGCGTGCTCACATGCGCGCCGAGCCGCTCGATGGCCCGGACCGTATCAACCGACGTGTAGTGCGGGTCGTCTTCGGTCATCCCCGGCCAGCGATTCCGCGCTGGGAGCGTCGTTCTGCTAAGCAATGCGATGTGTCTCGCCCCGCGTTCGGCCAGATAGGCGGCGACCGTGCGGCCCAGCGCGCCGGTTCCGCCGGTGATGACGTAGGTCGCGTCGGGACTGAGCTTGGTGGGAAACGGTCGGGTGAGGTTCGTGGCGGGGCGCAGACGCGGGACCAGGACCGTCTCGCCGCGGATCGCGATTTGATCCTCATGGTGGCCGTCGAGAATGTGCCGGCAGACGCGCGCTGCGGCCTGGTCCGGACCGTCGGCGTCGTCGACGTCGATCAGGGCACCCCACCGCTCGACGAACTCCTGGTGGCCGATGACGCGGCCCAGGCCCCAAATCGCAGCCTGGTTCACGGCCAGCGGTTCGGTACCGAGTGCCGGTTGGGCGTTTGCGGTGACCAGATACAAGCGGGACGCGACGGTGTCGTAGGCGGCCAGGGCTTTGGTGATGTGCAGGACGGCCAGGACACCCAGCGGGTAGGTCTGCTCGTCGTCAACGTCCGCCCCAAGGTCCAGCGGCCAGCAGTTGACGACACCCGCGACGCCGCACTCCCCAGCGAAGTGCGAATCGAAGACTGCCCGCAGCTGCTCGGGCCGGCGCGGGTTGATCGCGTATCCGCCTACGACTTCGGTGATCTCGCCGACGGCTTGGTGGGCGACGGTCCGCACGCGGTGGCCGGCGCGCTGCAATTGCTGCGCTATGCGGACACCGACTCCGCCATCATCGACGAAGACCAGCCAGGACGACGGGGTGATCGCATCCGGGTGTCCCGCCAGGTCTTCGGTGGGCTCCGCCAATGGTTCCCACTGCAACTCGTAGAGCCCCTTGTCGATGCTCTCCCTCGACAGGCGCGACGATGCGCTCAGCGATCGAACCGTGAAGCCTTCGAACACCGCCAGAGGTTCCCCACCGAGGTCGCAGATCGTGATGTCGCTGACGATCTCGTCCGCTGTTGCCGATGTGACGCGTAGGCGCACGGTCATATCGCCCTTGGGTGAACCGTAGATGGAGCTTCGCCGGATCAGCGCGGGCAGGTACGGGCCGTCACCACTACTGCGTCCGAGAAGCGGTGCGCCGAAAAGTGTTTGGAAGGCGCCATCGACGAGCGCCGGATGGAAGCCGTAGTCGTCGAGTTCGGCCGCGATCGGAGATGGAACGCTGATATCCGCGACTACCCAGTCGTCCCCGGCGGTGACGGCGTTAACGGTCTGAAACGAGTCCCCGTAGTCGAATCCGATGGCGCGAGTGCGGGCATAGAACTCTGCGCCGCCAATCGAGGTGACCGGTTGCGCGCCGTTCTTGACGTCGCTGCGCCCAGGAATCCTTGGCCGCGTGGCGAGTTCGGCGGTCGCCGTGATGGTCCACTTGAGCTCTCCGTCGCTCGTCGCGGTGAAAGCGGCGAATTCCAGAGCACCGGTGTCTTCGTGCAGCGTGGTTCGCAAGACGGGGTCGCAAGTCTCGTCGAGGATGACGGCGCGGTGCAGTACCAGATTGTTCACACCGAGATCTGAGCCGTAGGTTGCTTTGGCTGCGGCAGAGGCCATTTCGACGTAGACCGCACCCGGTAACACGACGCTACCCTGAACCCGGTGATCGTCGAGGAACGGAAGCAGTGCGGTGCTCAGCTCGACTTCCCAAGTGGGGTGCACGGCACTGACCGGTTGGCCGAGCAGCGGGTGCACCGGCCGGTAGTACAGGGCTTCCGCCGCTTCCGGGGTTTCGTTCCAGAAGCGCTTGGACTGCCAGGGGTAGGCGGGAAGTTTCAGCAACCGAGCGCCGGCGCGCGGATATAAGGCGTCCCACGCCAATTCGTGGCCGTTGCTATGAAGTACACCGACGTAATTCAGGAACGTGCGCAGGTCGTCGTCATTGCGGCGTTGCGCGGCCAGGACCAGCGGCTGCTCGGCGCCGGCGATCTCAAAGATGGATGAGGCCAGCGCAGGGTGCGGGCCGAGCTCGACGAAATGGGTGTAACCGTCTTCGAGCATCCGCCGGATGGCGGGCTCGAAAAGAACTGTGGCGCGGGTGTTCTGCCACCAGTAGGCGGCACCGGCAGCGTATTGGTCCAGCCGGTCGCCGGTGACGGTGGAGTACAGCGGGACGGCAGCCGGCTGGGACGACAGTCCTTCGAAGGCGGCGTGCAGTTCCTCTTTGATTTCCTCCATGTAGTGGGTGTGATAGGGCACCTTGCCGGAGAGGTATCGGTTGAACACCTCCGCGTCGTCAAGCCGCTGCGCGATGTCGTCCAGAATGTCTGCGTCACCGGCGATCGTCACCGCTGACGGGCTGTTGATCGCTGCGATGGACACTCGGTGGCCGAACTCTTCCCGCGTCTGCTCGTCGAGTGCCTGCGTGAGCGCTTCGGCGTCGAGGCCGACGGCGAGCATGCGGCCCAACCCGCGGGTTCGTTGCTGCAATCGACTCCGGTGATAAATCACGTGGACCGCTTGCTCGAAACTGAGCAGCCCGGCGAGGTAGTGTGCCGCGACTTCACCGGCGCTGTGGCCGATTACCGCATCGGCGTGGATCCCGAACCGTCGCAGTTGTTCGGCCAGCGCAACCTGGATCGCGAAGTTGGCCGGTTGAGCGACGTCGGTTTCGCCCATCCGCGAATTGGTCTCGTCGCGGCGGAGTTCCTCGATCAGGGACCAGTCCGTGTACCGAGAAAGCTCGCGATCGGTTCGCATGATGCTCTCGGTGAAAGTCGGTAGCACGTCCAGCAATCCGCGGCACATCCGCCACCACTGCGGGCCCATCCCGGTGCAGACGAACGCCAGCTTCGGTACGGTCGGGGAGGCACGGCCCGAAGTAATCTGCCCGCCTTCGGCCAGGGCTTGAAGCTGGTCTCGGGCGTCAGCGACACTCCGCGCGATCAGGGTGTGGCGATGACTGAGGTGGGCGCGTCGCTGCGAGAGCGTATAGCCCAGATCCCGCAACGTGACCTCGGGGTGTGCCTCGAGGTGTGCCGCCAGCCGACCGGCCGCGTCGATCAACGCTTCGTCGTTGCGCGCCGAGATCGGCAGGACGGACAGCGGCAGTTGGCCGGAAGCATCGTCAGCTGAAACGTGCGACTCGACAGCGGGTTCGGCCAGGACCACATGCGCGTTGGTGCCGCCGAATCCGAATGAGTTGACCCCGGCGATGCGCCGCTCGGACCCGGGAAACCGGCGGCCCGTTCGCGGGATGTCGATCTTGAGATCCGTGAGGTCGACCTGATTGCTGGGGTTTGCCAGGTGCAAATGCGGTGGGACGTAGCCGTGCTTGAGCACCAGAGCGGTTTTGATCAGACCCGCTACTCCGGCACCGGCCTCGAGGTGGCCGATGTTGGTCTTGACCGACCCGACCAGCAACGGTTGAGTGAGCGGTCGGCCCGAAGTCAGCGCCGCGGCCAGGGCGCGTATCTCCACCGGGTCACCGACGGGCGTTCCGGTGCCGTGTGCCTCCACGTACCCGACTTCACCCGGCTGGACGCCGGCGTGTCGCAGCGCCGAGGTGATCGCTGCCTGTTGGGATTCCGCGCGTGGGACAGTGATGCCGTCGGTGCGGCCGTCCTGGGATACGGCCGTGCCCAGGATCTGGGCGTAGATCTCGTCGCCGTCGCGCAGCGCGTGTTCGAGCGGTTTGATGACGACGACCGCGCCACCCTCTCCCCGGGCGTAGCCGTCGGCGGATTCGTCGAAGGCCTTGCAGCGCCCGTCGGGACTGAGGAATCCGCTCTTGGACTCCGCGATCGTGGTGTTTGGCCCGATCATGATGTTGACGCCGCCGGCGAGGGCGAGGTCGCTTTCGCCGTTCCAGATGCTCTGCGCCGCCAGATGCACGGCAACGAGCGAGCTCGAGCACGCGGTGTCGATCGTCATGCTCGGTCCGCGGAAGTCGAAGGCGAACGAGATCCGGTTCGCCAGCATTGTCATCATCATTCCGGCGGCGGAATGCGTCTTGAACCGGTAGCGACTGGTGGGTCCCTGGTTCTGCAGCAGTTGGTAGTCGAGGGTGAAGCCGCCGACGAACACCCCGACGTTGGTGCCCGCGAGGCCGTCCGGCGCAATTCCGCCGTCTTCCAATGCCTCCCACGTAACCTGCAGCAAGAGGCGTTGTTGTGGATCCATCGAGTGCGCTTCGCGCGGGGAGATGCCGAAGAATTGTGGGTCGAATTGGTCTATCTCGCTGAGGAACCCGCCGCGGCGGGTCACCATCTTTCCGACTTTTCCTGGCTTCGGGTCGTGGAATCTCGCAGCGCTCCAACGTGTTTCGGGGACATCGCAGGTAGCGTCCGTCGCACCGCCCAGCAAGTTCCAATAGCCCTCCGCAGAATCGACGCCGCCCGGCAGGCGGCATCCGATTCCCACGATCGCCAATGGTGGGTGGCTGGGGCGGTCAGTGCGCATCTTCATGCTTTTCCCGCACATCCTGCTGCGAAAACAAGTCATGCCCCACGGCCATCAATTGCCCTCCCGTCGTAATCGGCACTGCCGCCGTGCGTGGCACGGCCCCAGGTAATTCGTTGCCGGAACGACGATGGATGGGTCGAATTTTCCCGCCCGCTCAACCTGGTCGTAGCTCAGGGACCGCGGTGAGGATCCAGTCTCGGCTGAGCGGATTGGTGGGCTGGGCGTCCCGATAAATCGATCGCAACTCCCGCAACAGCGGATCCCGCTGCCACGCCTGGACTTGCCGCACGACGGCGTCATCCCAGAACATATGGGTTTTGTCCGCTAGAACGGTCTCGACCAGCTGGCCCGCCAGCTGGCGGAGCATCCGGGAGTTGGCATCGAACCGCTCGGCGAAGTTCGGCGCCAAGCCCATCATCGCTTCATGCAGGGCGACCATGAAATTCAGCGGCGAGTACAGGTCGACGAATCCGACCGGCGAATCTTTACTCTCCACCTCGGCCCACTCGCGGAAGAACCGCTGTACCCGGTTGCTGAGTTCGATGAGCCCATCGAGGTGTGGGACGACGGCGGGATCGTCTGCCACCGTCACGAATTTTCCATTTCGGTACAGCAAGCCGATGAATCCCCAATAGAACGCGATGTCCCAGATGACCTTGGCTGACATCACCTTCGGGGTGCCCATGAGCGGGTACTGGTCTTGATACACCGCGATCCACATCTGGGTGAGGGAGCGGAACAGGGAATCACTGATCCCGGCTCGCGCTACCACGTCCTCGCCCTCGAGGTCGCGAACGATCATGTCGGTGATGAGGCCATTGCCGATCGCGACGAGGTCGAGTCCCGAGGAATACAACGGGTCCAGGAAGACTCCCGCATCACCGGTCAGGCACCACCTCTGACGGCCGTCGAACACCTTGGCGGCGGTGTGGCTGTAGTGCTTCATCACCCGGAAGTCCCGGATCAGGTCGTCGTGCCTGGCCAGTTCGTCCGCGCACTGCGGTTCGTGTTCGCGTAGCCATGCCTTGGCCTTCGGCAGCGTGTTGAAGGTGTCGAACGGATGGATCGCGGGGTCGGCGACGATGCCGACGCTGGTGGCACCGGAGGCGAGGCGGATCAGCCATACCCAGTAACCGTCGCCCATCAGGTGGTTCGTGGACAGAGCGCGGTCACCCTCGACCAGCCGGGTGTGCCATGTCGGATCGGTGGTCCACTGGCCCACGTCGAGTTCGACGGCGACGCGCAGCCAGGCGGCATTGCAGTGATGCTCGGTGGCGCGCCTCAGGTCGAGTTGGCGGGACAGCGCGCGGTTTCGCCCTGAGGCGTCCACCACCCAGCGAGCCTTGGTGCTGGTGGTCGAGTCGTCGTCTTGGAAGGTCACCGTGTGCGGCCCGCGCTCGCGGCCGATGTCAACGGATCGGACTCGGCCGCAGGTGATTTCGACGCCGTCGGACACGCATCGCCGATTGAGTTCGTTTTCCAGTCTGCCGCGGTCGATTTGATAAGTCACCTGGGGTACGAAGCTGGAACTACCCAGTTCCATCCGTCGGGCGATGTCGGTGTTGCCGTCCTGGGTAAAGAACATCCGCAGCCCCATCTTGCGAAGCTGAGCGGTGCGCAGGTGCTCGTGCAGGCCGATTCGTTCGCGCAGGTAATGCGCGGAGATCTCGACGGTCGACTCGCCGACCGTGTGGGTGATCTCGGGCACCGGGTGAGCGGTCGCCTCGATGATCAAGACCCGCGTCCCGGGTCGGGCCGAGCGAATCTCCAGCGCCAGTGTGAGGGCGGCGACCCCACCGCCGACGATGACGAGGTCGTGATCGGCGCCGGAGTCATCCTTGGCCAGCTGACTCCGTATTCGTCTGGCCAGAGCCGCCCGAGCCTCGGGGCTCAGCTGTGACAGCTGCGCTCGCATCTCCACGCACTTACTCCCCTCGACACTGAACGCTTTAAATACCCCGATGTTGATTTCGCTACACGGCCAACCGGCTAGCGGTTGCCGGCTGGCTTTCCGTCTTTGTGTCGTCAGCCGCCGCCCGGTGCCGTCCGTAGGCGAACTCGAATATCGGCGACGTCATGAGCGTGGTGACAATGGCGACCATCACCAGGATGGTGAACAGCGTCGGAGTGATGATCCCGGCCTCGAGACCGATGTTGAGCAGGATGAGTTCGATCAGGCCGCGGGCATTCATCAACGAACCCAGCGCGACCGATTCACGCAATGACACCTTCCGCAGCCGGGCGGCCAGAGTGCAGGCGATTCCTTTCGCCGCGATCGCAACGACGAGGATGCCCAGAGTCACGCCCCACAACTGCGGGGTGTTCACCAGACCGATCTCGGTGTTCAACCCCGAATAGACGAAGAACAGCGGCAGCAACAGCGTCGTCGTGACCGGCTCCAAGTTGGCGGTGACGTGTTTGGCAAAGAAGCCGGACGGCATGGCGACGCCCAGGATGAACGCACCGAAGATCGCGTAGATCCCGATCGTGTCGGTGAACCAGGAGCACAGCATCAGCAGGACGAGGACGACGCTGAGGACCGCTGGACTGACCGTGTTGCGGCGTTCGGACATCGGCCCGAGAACATTCAGTGTCCGGCGACCGAGCGTCAGCACCACCACCGTGTAGAGGATTCCGCCGACTATCGCGATCAGTGCCGTTGCGGGATTGCCCCGGTGCATGGCCAGCACTATCGCCAGGATGCACCACGACAGAGCGTCGTCGGTTGCACCGCATGCGAGGGCTAGCGTGCCCAAAGGTGTTCCGGAGAGCTTTTTTTCAAAAATGATTCGGGCGAGCATCGGGAACGCGGTGGTAGCGATCGACGCCCCGAGGAACATCATCGCCATGGCCAAGGTGGTGTTTTTCGCGAAGAAGCCGCCGCCGGCGACCAGCGGCACGGCCAGCACCGCACCCAGCGCCAGCGGCACGAAAATGCCGGCAGCGGAGACCACCGCTGCGGTACCGGCGCGGTGTTTGACCAGGTTGATATCGAAGTTGAGGCCGACCAGGAACATGTACAGCACCAGGCCGATCTGCGCCGCGGTGAACAGCACGACATTGGCCGCACCCGGTGGGAAAAGCTCCTGCTGCACGCCGGGCGCTATCCGTCCCAGCAGCGAAGGCCCGAGAACCACACCGGCCAGCATTTCGCCTACGACCTGAGGTTGACCCAGGCGTTGTGCCAACAGCCCCACGACACGGCAGGCCACCAGGATGACGGCAAGTTCCAGGAAGAAATGAACGGCAACCGCTGCGCCCATGTCACGCCCTCCGCTTCGAGAGGGAGTGCGGCGTAGCGGCATTCGCGAACACGTCTATGGCTCATCTCGTCGTCCGGGACATCCGGCGACCGGATGCGGAGTCGACGACGGTAGCGTCTTCGACGCGGTGAGGTATTGCCGTATTGCGCACGGACTAATCCCGTCTTTCTCCGGGGCTGGTTCGAAGACGTCGGCAACGGGCAAACGGGTCGCTATGGTCAGCGAAGCCCTCGACAACCGTTCGATGTCCAGATTGCTCGTGCCGGCCGCGGTCGGCCTGGCCACCGTGGCGACGCTTTTCGTCAACAGCCTGGCCAACGCGTTGCCCATCAACGGCCAGAGCACGGGTGACGTCACCCGCCGCTTTCAGGTCTACTTCGTGCCGGCCGGTTATGCCTTCTCTATATGGAGCGTCATCTACGCGGGGTTGATCGCCTACACCGTCTATCTCGGTATCACCGCGGGCAAGCGGCGCACCGACAGCGGCGCCGCGCGAGCGATAGCTCCCTGGTATCTGCTGACGGCGTTGGCCAACTGTTCATGGCTGTTCGCATGGCATTACAACCGATTCCCGCTGAGCATGGCGCTGATGGCGGTGCTGCTGGGCGCACTGATCGTCATCCACCGACTGCAGGACGCCCGCCCACCCGCTTCGACGATCGAGCGGTGGGCGGTGCACATTCCCTTTCGGGTCTACCTGGGTTGGGTCTCGGTGGCCACCATCGCCAACGCGACGATCACGCTCGACGCCGCGGGCTGGAATGGATTCGGTCTGTCGGAGCCCACTTGGGGGGTGATCATGATCGTGGTGGCGACCGCCCTCGGTTTGACGATGAGCTTCCGGGGAGATACCGCCTACGCGCTGGTTGTGGTCTGGGCGCTGGTTGCCATCGCGGTGCGCCTGCATCAAACCACTCCCATCCTGATCGCGGCGCTGGCCGGAGCGATCGCGCTGATGCTGTCGCTGCTCTGGCGACGCCTCACTGGTCCACCTGAAAGTCCTTCCGGTGCAACGCAAGCCAGTCGCGGAAAGACTGCAGGTCCGGGTTGAGCTCGCGCACCTGAGCCAGATCGCGGTCGCCGACGAAGCGTGCCGAGTTCTCCGCGTAGTACTGGAACATGTTGCCCATTTCAACCGCGCCGGGAAATCCCTGCCCGCGGAAATCGTCCCAAGCCGGCGGCTGGTAGCTGACGGTTTCGCCCATCGCATCGCTCAGCGCTGACGCGTATTCCTGACCCGTCAGGTGGTCACCGGCGATGCTGACGGTCTGGCCGATGTAGGCCGTGCCGCGCGCGAAGATCTGCAGCGCCGTCTTTCCGATGTCTGCGACGGCAATGCCCGACAAGCGTTGGTCGGCCATCGGCAGCATCAGCCGGAGTTGACCGTCGTCTCCTCGAACAGGTGCCAGCGCGTCGGCGAAACCCTCGAAGAACAGGGTGCTGCGCAGGAACGTGGTCGGCACGTCGTACTCGCGGAAGAACTCGTCCGCCTCTGCCTTTGCGTCGAAATGCGGCACCTTGTAGCGCTCGTCGACGGTCGGCACGCGGTCGTCGTCACCGAAGTGGTCGCGCGTGTCCTCCAGCGTCGACCAGACCACGTGCTCGACGCCGGCCTGCTTGGCCGCGAGCGCGCCCGTATCGGCCTGCGCCAGTTCCCTTTCGGCTCGTGTCCGGATGCCCTCGTCCTCCTCCGACAGCGGCGCCCAGTAGTTGGTGACGATGAACGCCCCGTGCGCGCCCTCGAAAGCGCTGCGCAGGCTTGCGCCGTCGTCGAGGTCGGCGGCCACCACTTCCGCGCCTGCGTCGGCCCAGTTGCGGGCGGCGGTCGACTGCGGGTTGCGCGTCAGCGCACGCACCCCGAACCGGCCGTGCTGATCGTCGAGGATTGCTTTGACCAGGCCCCCGCCTTGGGATCCGGTCGCCCCCACCACTGCGATCAACTTCTTGGTTGTCATTTCTCTGCCTCCTGGTTGATATGTCAACCCATCCCACGCTACGGCGGGCAGGTTGATATGTCAACCCGTGCGGGTACGCTGCATTGCATGACCGAGCGGTGGCACCTCAACCGGGACGAGCTGGCTGCCTGGCGGAGCTTCGTCGACATGCACCACCTCCTGCACCGACACCTGGGCAGATGCCTGCAGCGCGATTTCGGCTTATCCGACTCCGACTTCGAGATCCTGGTGAACCTTTCCGAGGCGCCGGGTGGTCGGATGCGCGCCTACGAACTCGGCCGGGCCACGATGTGGGAGAAGAGCCGGCTGTCCCACCACCTCAGCCGAATGGAAAAGCGCGGCCTGATCAGCCGCGAGATGGATTCCGGTGCTGATGCCCGGTACCCCCAGATCGTGCTCACGACGGCTGGGCGCGCGGCGATCGAGTCGGCGGCGCCCGCGAACGCGGCCCGGGTGAAGGAGCTCTTCGTCGACGTGCTGGGGCCGGAGCGTCTCGCGGTATTTGCGCAGGCGTCCCAAGACGTGTTGGCCGCCGTCGAGGCACAGCACCGAGATTCGTCTGACGACTGAAGGTGGCCGCCGCGATGAGTTTGCCGGCGGTCAGCGGTCAGACTTGCCGACCGCACTGACGCAATCTGGGAGCAACGCATGGGCCTCATTCACCTCGAGCTGTTCGCGACCCTCGACCTTGTCGGGCAGGCGCCCGGCGGCCCCGACGAGGATCCGGCCGGATTCTCGTTCGGCGGCTGGCAGGCGCCCTTGATGGACGAGGTGGCCGGAGCGCAGGTTGGTGCCGCGTACGAGGGCACCGACGCGCTTCTGCTGGGTCGGCGGACCTACGACATCTTCGCCGCATACTGGCCGCACCAGGAAGGCGGCGAGGACAGCGAAATCGCGACACTGTTCAACCGGGTCCCGAAGTATGTGGCTTCGCGCGGCCGGCCGAACCTCTCGTGGAACGGGTCAACCCAGCTCGGCGCGGACCTGGCCGCCGCCGTGCGCGATATCCGTGATCGGCATGAGCACATCAAGGTCGTCGGCAGCCTGGATCTGGTACAGACGTTGTTGCGCGAGCGGCTTTTTGACCGAATCGACCTCTGGCTGCACCCCCTTATGCTCGGCGTCGGCAAAAAGGTGTTCGCCGCTGGCGCGGTACCTACCAATCTCACCCTGCTCGAACCGCCCGCGGCCGGTGGGAAGGGCACGGTCCTGCTGCGCTACGGCCTGGCCGACGGCACGCCCGCCACCGGTGACATGAGCGCGCCCGATCGTGGGCTGAAGCGCGATTAGGCGGTTGCTCTGCGCGCCGCGATAGCGTTGCAGGACAAGCTATTCCGTAACTTCATGCCGCGACGTTTTTATCCTCACCCCGTCAGCGGAGTGCGGATCCCCAGTACCGGCTGCCGGCGTCGCCCGTGACTCCACCCGCGATCCCACGGCCAACGGCGCCGATCGTCGGTCCAGACCAGTTGAAACGCACGGAGGGGCGGCTCGCACAACCGAACCGCGAATTTCAGGTGCACGTCCGGGTGTTCGACCTCGACCACCTCGAGCAGGAATTCGCCCTGATAATCGATGTGTACGGCGGGCTGCAGGACCATGCCGTCGTCAACGATCTGGTGTGCGATCGAATTCAAGATGCGCGTCGACCGCTGCGGGAGCATCCCGGTGATCAGCAATTCGGGCAGACCCCGATCAGTCAACCCGATCGTGTACGCAAACGGCCGTGCGTCGTGCTCGACGTACTGCACCACCCAACCGTGATCCGCGATGATGTCGCGCAACTCGTTCAGGTAATCATCGATGGTGCCGTGGGGGTTGTCGCACTGCCAGCACATATCCCGCTACCCTTCTCCTCGTACCTTCTCTCGTGGTTACGAGCAAGGGTGCACCGACCCACTGACATCGCCCGATCCCCGCGGCGGTCCCGTCTCGGGACTCACTGACCTACCGGACAGTGGTGTAGCGGCGGGATCTACTTCGGTGGCATCCGAATTCCGCCGTCGACACGAACGACTTCAGCGTTCATGTACGAGTTGGTGATCAATTCGATGACCATGGAAGCCAATTCATCGGGCTTGCCAAGCCGGTGCGGAAAGAGCACGGACTCGCCCAGCTTCGCCTTGAAGGCCTCGGAATGTTCGCCTTCACCGTAGATCGGAGTGTCAATGAGGCCGGGCGCCACGGTGTTGACTCGGATACCGACCGCGGACAAGTCGCGTGCAACCGGCAGGGTCAATCCGACGACGCCGCCCTTGGAGGAAGAATAGGCGGCTTGTCCGATTTGTCCGTCGAAGGCCGCGACACTGGTCATGTTCACGATCGCCCCGCGTTCACCGGTCTCGGTCGGCTCGTTGCGGCTCATCGCGGTGGCGGCCAGTCGGATGCAGTCGAACGTGCCGACCAGGTTGATCGCAAGCACCTTCTTGTACGCGTCCAGGTTGTGCGCAGAGGCGAACTCACCGTCCTTGCCGATGGTGCGCTGTGCCCACCCCACACCCGCCGAGTTCACCAGCGCCCGCAGCGGCCCGAGGTCGACTGCGGTGTTGACGGCGTCTTCGATCTGTTCGGTGTTCGTCACGTCGACGTTGACGAACACGCCGCCGATCTCGTGGGCGAGTTCCTGTCCGCGTTCGGCCTGCAGGTCGGCGACGACGACCCGGGCACCCTTGGCGGCGAGTTGGCGGGCGGTCGCGGCTCCAATCCCCGACGCGCCTCCAGTGACGATTGCGCTAGCTCCGTTGATATCCACGGTCTGCACATTACGTGACGGACCGATGCCGTCCGACAGGCGATCGAACCTAGCGGGGGCGGATGCCTGCAGTCAGGCCAATGGCCCTGTCGCGGCGCGCAATTCGTCGCGGGTGGCCAGGGCATGCCTGACGGCGCGGACTAATTCCGACGACGGACCCGCACGTGACCGGAATGAATTCAAGGTCACCTACGTCGCGAAATGTCAGCAACGAGAACGCGCCGTCCCAGTACCTCACCTCGCCATATTGGCGAACCGCGACAGGTGCAACTGGTGTGCGACGGTCACTGTCTTGGTCGGACCGTTACGGTGTTTGGCTAGAATGAAGTCTGCTTCGCCCCCGCGTGGGTCGTCCCGCTCGAAGGCGTCGGGGCGATTCAACAGAATCACCATATCCGCATCTTGTTCTAGCGAGTTGTGAACCCCAATGCCGTTGGCTACGAAATTGTGTGTGCCGCTGACGGTTCCGTCGTAAACATCGTCTTCGCCCAGGCTGCTGATCTCGACAACCGTGTCCCAGTAAACGTCGCTGGTGGCCAGCGCATGAACGTCACGGTCCTCGAGCACCGCTGCGGCGCGGTGCAACCTCGAGCGGCTCGGCGCACGCTTCCACATTGTCGACCCGCAGAACTGGGTACCCATCGCGGCGGCAAACTGACGATGCGTTAACCGCTTTCGGCTCAACGCATCCCGAACTTGAACCCATACGCCCTGCGGCACCGTGTCGAGGTTCGGATTACGCACCACCTGCTCGAGATGCGACACCACCTCTTGCGCCGGTGCCGATTTCGCACCATGCACACCGACGTGGCGAAGGAACCTGAGTTGATTCTCGGCACCATAGATGTGCACGTGCCACGAATCCCGGTACCCATGCTTTTTCGCAAGCTTGATGCGTGCGAAAACACCGACACGCAACAGCAAGTGCGTCACATCATCGGCCAAACGTCGGCTTGTCGTCGCGTAGTAGATGCGCCCTTCGCCCACCTTGCCGTCCCAACGCACGGACCCGTCCGTCGCCCACAGATGCCGCAGGAACAGCGCCACCTGATCGTTGGGCGCACGGAAAACCGCTGCGGGCACGAACTTCTCGTGACTGCGCTTACCGAACAATCCCAGACCGTCGAGCCAGGCGGCGATCGGATTGCGCTGACCGCGTGCCAGCCGGCACGGGGCCGGCATCCGAAGGGTCGTGACGCGTGCCGCCGGATACTCGTCGCGCACCGCTGTCACGCCGAACCGCATGGCCGAGGTCACCGCGAGTAGGTTGGCTTCGTCCGCCGACGCGTAGCGGATGGGCTGGCGCTTCACGCACGATCCGTCGCCGATCATGTGCGCAAGCAGGATGACTTCCGACTCCTCCATGCGCTGCGTGTTCACAGGCTCGGGCACCCGCCGCGGTGCCGCGATGCGGTCACCGATCTTGAGCTGCTCCAACGGAGTCCAGCCTTCGAGCTTCATGAAAGGGTGGTTACCGGTGGCCTCGACCTCACGCCCGGACGCCAGCCGGAGCCGGAACACCTCCTTGCGCCCACTCGGGAAGACGTTGGTCATCGGCCGAGCCACCATGCGCAGCTGTTCATCCAACGACCACACCAACGGTCGCTCGCCGGTGCGCATCAGCTCACCGAACGTCACCTCCGCTCCGGTGTCGGCGCGCAGGATCCTGGTGGCCGCCGTCAGACACCCCGACTCACGGAGGTCAGACAGCATCGGCTTCTTGTCGGTCCGCTGTTCGGGACCGCGGTTCAGCTGGCTGATCGCTACCACCGGTACCTCGAGTTCCTTGGCCAAAAGCTTGAGGTGCCTGGAGAACTCGGACACTTCAATCTGGCGTGACTCGACCTTCTTGCCGGAGGTCATCAGCTGCAGGTAGTCCACTACGACAAGCTTCAGGTTGGCCTTCTGCCGCAGCCGCCGCGCCTTGGCACGGATCTCCATCATCGTCAGGTTCGGTGAATCGTCGATATACAGCGGCGCTTCAGAGATTTCGCTCATCCGCCGCGCCAGCCGCGTCCAGTCGTCATCGGTCATCCGGCCCGACCGCATATCGGCCAGCTTGATCTTGGCCTCCGCCGACAGCAGTCGCATGACGATCTCGGACTTGCTCATCTCCAGCGAGAAGATGACGCTGGCCATCCGGTGCTTGATCGAGCATGAGCGCATGAAATCCAGGCCGAGCGTGGAATTGTGCGTCGGCACCATCCCCTCGCCGGCAAGGTAGAGGTGTTGGTCGTTGTCCACCTCGACGCAACGCACGGGGACACTGGGCACTCGGCGTACCGACTTGATCTGCAGCACGGGCGCGAGCACGGCGACGCCCTGTCCGAACGATCCTGCCGGCGCGATGGTGTCCATACCGCTGCGCAGCTGTGCTGACGTTCGAATACCCCAGCCGGTCGGCCAAAGGTGATTTGCGTCCGCGACGATAGCCGTGCCGTCCGAGAATTCGATTTCGTAGCAGGGGCGGCCCAGCATGACCTCCGTCGCCGCCATGACCTGAGTTGGGATGCCCTCCGCGTCGAGGAGCCAGTCACCGACCGCGACATCACCCATCGTCGTCCAGCCGTATGAAGTGGGCAGTGGGGTGTTCAACGCGAGCGCTTTCCCCACACCCGGCCTCGCCGCAACGATGATCATCTGCCCCGGGTGCAGCCCATTAGTGACCTCGTCCAGCTCCGTAAAGCCGGTCGGCACCCCGCGCGAGATGCCGCCGTTGGACGCAATCGCGTCGATCTCGTCCATCGTCGGCTGCAACAGGTCCTCGAGCGGCACGAAGTCTTCGGACGTCCGCCGCTCGGCCACCTCGTAGATCTCGGCCTGCGCCCGGTCGACGATCTCGGCCACATCAGCGCCGTCGGCCCCGGCATAGCCGTACTGCACCACCCGCGTGCCGGCCTCGACCAAGCGCCGCAGCAAGGCCTTCTCGGCGACGATGGTGGCGTAGTAGCCGGCGTTGGCCGCCGTGGGCACCGTGGAGATCAGGGTGTGCAGATACGGCGCCCCGCCGATGCGGCGCAGCAGGCCGCGGCGATCCAACTCGGCGGCCACCGTCACGGCATCGGCCGGCTCGCCTCGGCCGTAGAGATCCAGGATTGCGTCATAGACGTTCTGATGAGCGGGCCGGTAGAAATCGCCGGGCCGCAGCCGCTCCAGGACGTCGGCGATGGCGTCCTTGCTGAGCAGCATCCCGCCCAGCACCGACTGCTCTGCGGCGAGATCCTGGGGCGGCTGACGACCGTAATCCTCACTCGGAGGCGGGGAATCCATCCCAGGGTGTGGCAGATCGTCAACGACCGCCATCGGCCCTCACCTCCTCTTGACTTAGCACCGAACATATATTCGAAGAATGCGATTCAGAGCGTAAGTCAAGGCACTGACACCCACCCCCGTCCCACCTCATGGCCCCAATTGGCCAAGGCGCCGGGATGAACGTAAACGTTGCTGGCGCATCCTCCAAGGGCCTCTGTTCATGAAGCTGTGCATCGTGTGTGCATATCCATCGACACCAGTGTTAAGGGGGGTGTGGAGAACTTGTGGATCACTGCGGGGTGTTAGGACATCACTGCTGCTGACCGCCATACAACGCCACGAAATCGGTGTGGACAAGAATTGCTACGGCGTGTCGGCGCAGGTTATCGCCTCGGGCGTGTTGGTTTTCGGCCAGATTTTCGCCGCGTGAATGGCGGGTTACACGGCCGGCCGGTCGAGGACCAGAATTCGTTCGCCAGTTCGGGTACGCGAAAACCCGGTGTGGCCGATAGGAGGCGGCCACACCGGGTGAGTAAGACAGCGGCGAGTTAGCTCTGGCCGACGACCTCGAGTGACACCTCGACGTCGATTTCCGGGTGCAGGTGCACCACCACCGGATGGGTGCCGACCGACTTGATGTGTGCCTTGGGCAGCCGGACGATCCGCTTGTCCAGGTTGGGCCCACCCGCCTTCTTGATGGCGGCCACCACGTCACCGGCGGTCACCGAACCGAACAGCTTGCCGCCGTCGGCCGCGGTCTTCACCGGCAGGGCGACCGACCCAAGCGCCTGGATCGCGGTCTTGAGCTCGGTGGCGTGCTCGCGGTCGCGGACCGTCTTCGTCTCCCGGGCCCGACGGATCTCGTCTGCCTGCTTCTGGGCACCGCGGGACGCGACGATCGCCAGACCGCGCGGCAGCAGGAAATTGCGGCCGTATCCGTCTTTGACCTCGACCGTGTCGCCGACGGAACCGAGGTGGTCGACGTCAGCCGTGAGAATCAGCTTCATCGTTGAGTACTTTCGTTACGCGCGCGGCGGTTACCGCGTCGAGGAGGTGAAGGGCAGCAGGGCGACCTCGCGGGCGTTCTTCACCGCAACCGCGATGTCCCGCTGGTGCTGCACACAGTTGCCGGTGACCCGGCGGGCGCGGATCTTGCCGCGCTCGCTGATGTAGGTGCGCAGCAGCGTGGTGTCTTTGTAGTCGATCTGCTGATCTTTCTTGGCGCAGAAAACGCATTTGCGCGCTTTGATCGGCTTCTCCGGAGCCGGGCGCCGCTTGGTGGACTTGGCCATGTCTGTTGTTCTTCCGTTCTCGTGCTCTGAGGTTCTCTAATTCAGAAGGGTGGTTCGTCGTCACCGCCGCCGAACGAACCCGATGCCGGGGCGCTGCCCCACGGGTCGTCGCCGGATCCGCCGGACGGGGCCGGGGCAGATTGGCGGGATGCGCCACCACCGCCGCCGCTGTAACCACCGCCACCGCCGCTGCGGCTGGCCTTGTTGACCTTGGCGGTGGCATACCGCAGCGAAGGTCCGATCTCGTCGACCTCGACCTCGACGACGGTGCGCTTCTCGCCTTCGCGGGTCTCGAAGGACCGCTGCTTGAGCCGGCCGGTGACGATC
Organism: Mycobacterium asiaticum; assembly: GCF_001673635.1. GTDB lineage: Bacteria > Actinomycetota > Actinomycetes > Mycobacteriales > Mycobacteriaceae > Mycobacterium > Mycobacterium asiaticum_C. Next base: position 99,706 of record NZ_LZMH01000061.1, on the reverse strand, counting down.
ACCCGCGCGCCGCGGGTCAGGCTTTCGGCCACGTTCTCGGCCGCTTCCCGCCAGATGTTGCAGCGCAGGAACAGCGCTTCGCCGTCCTTCCACTCCCCGCTCTGGCGGTCATAAATCCGCGGCGTTGACGCCACGGTGAAATTGGCCACGGCAGCACCCGACGGCGTGAACCGCAGTTCCGGGTCAGCAGTGAGGTTTCCAACGACCGTGATAGTCGTGTCACCAGCCACAATGTCCTCCTTGGTCCCGCCTGATTCTTACCTGGTCCTGGCCTGATGGTTATTCACGAACGAGCGTAGGCACCGGTCCCGACAGGGACTGCTAGTGCTTGTCGGTGCGCATCACCTTGGTGCGCAACACCGACTCGTTCAGGCTCAGCTGGCGATCAAGCTCGGAGACCGTCGCGGGCTCGGCCTTCAGGTCGACGACGACATAGATGCCTTCGGCGTGCTTGGCGATCTCGTAAGCCAGCCGCCGCCGGCCCCAGATGTCGACCTTCTCGACCGTTCCACCGTCTTTGCGGACGACGTTCAGGAACGTCTCCAAGGACGGGGCGACGGTGCGTTCGTCGAGCGTGGGGTCAAGGATGACCATGATTTCGTATGGACGCATAGGGACCTCATCACCTCCTCTGGTCTGAGCGGCCACGGACGTTCCGCGGCAGGAGGGTCGCCTGCGTCGGCAACCGCATCAGGGTACCGGACGCCGTACCGACCTGGGAAATCACTTCCGCGCCGTCCGGAACTCCGCGGCCCGGGCCCGCGTCGCGTCAAGGGCCTTGGCCACCGAGCCCGTGTCGAACGGGGGTTGGGGGTCGTACTCGATGAGCAGTTGGATCGCCTGCGCGGCCTCGCGGTCGACAAGCAGTTCCACCAACCGCAGCGCCATGTCGATGCCGCTGGACACCCCGGCGGCGGTGATGATGCGCTGCGGCAGATGCTCGACGACCCGCTCCGGCACATACCGCGCGCCCAACTTGTTCAGTTCGTCGATGGCGGCCCAGTGGGTGGTCGCGGTGAGACCGTCGAGCAATCCGGCACCGCCGAGCAGCAGCGCCCCCGTGCACACCGAGGTGGTGAAGATGGTGCCCGGATGGACAGCTCGCAGCCAGCCGCTGATGGTTTCGTCGCCGATGAGCACGCGCGTGCCGATGCCGCCGGGGACCACCACGACGTCGGGCGAATCCACCTCCTCGAAGGTGGCATCGCACGTCACTCCCAGCATGCCGTTCTCGGTGCGGACCTCGCCGCGCTGTCGACCCACGAACACCACCTGCGCCGAAGGCAGGCGCTGCAGAACGTCGTAGGGCCCGACGGCATCCAGGGCGGTGAACCGGGGGAACAGCGGAATGGCGATCTGCATCAGGACTTCTCCCCAACCAATTCAGCTTCCGGGGCCACCGCCCGCTGTTGCGGATGCCGCGCCGACTTGGGCCGCAACCACTTCGGCAGCCAGCTAGGTGGTGCGTCCGGCGCCAGGTCGTAGCTTCCGCCGGCGGGGTCGTCCACCCGGCCCTGCCAGCGCACCAGGTCCTCGCTCGGCCGGTAGATCTGGCGAATCACCAGCGCGCACAACGCTATAACCGCGATGTCGCGCAGCAGCACCGTCGTCGTGAACCACTGCTCGGGCAGCGAACGATTCGGATTGCCGTACAGGTAGTACATCCGCGGCACCCACACCAGCGCATCGATAGTCATCCACACCAGCAGCACCCGCCGATGCGGCACCGCCAGTACCGCCAACGGCACCAGCCACAGCGAGAACTGGGGACTCCACACCTTGTTGGTCAGTAGGAAGACCGCCACCACCAGGAACGCGAGCTGCGCCAGCCGCGGCCGGCGTGGAGCGGTGAGCGCGATGTAACCGATTGCCGCACAACACAACAGGAACAGAACCGTGACAACGGCATTGAGCACCCTCGGTGGCTCCCAGAAGCCCAGGGCAGGGTCGAACCCGTGCCAACCGGTGAACGACTTCACCACATTGAACAGCGAATCCATGTCGTCACCGCGACGGGTGTTGAGCCGGAAGAACTCCGACCAGCCACGCGGATAGAGGACCATCACCGGCAGGTTCACCGCGAGCCAGGTTGCCGCGGCGGTCAGCGCCGTGCGTGCCACGCCCCGCAGCCGCCCGGACCGAATGCCCAACACCAGCAACGGCCCCAGGAACAACAGCGGATACAGCTTGGCCGCCGCCCCCAGCCCGATCAGCACCCCGGCGAGCACCGGCCGGCGCCGCGCCCACGCCAGCAGCCCGCCCATCGCGAAAGCCGTTGCCAGCGCGTCGAAGTTGGTGAAGATCTGGAAGATCACCAACGGCGACGCGGCCACCAGCGCCGCGTCCCACAGCCGGCGTCCGGCCAGTCCCGCCGTCGCCCACACCGTCACCAGCCAGGCCAGCGCCAACCCGAACGCGGCAAAGTTGAAGAACATCACCACCTCGGCCACCACCGGGAGCGGCGCGATCTTGCTCAGGGTGGTGTAGGTCTTGGCGACCGCCATCGACAGGTATTGGTAAACGCCGGTCAGCACCGGATATTCCATGTAGCGCACCGCGAGCTTGCCGTCGTAACGGACCTGCGGCCGACCACCGCTGTCGGTCTCGACCCAGCTGGACTTGTACGGAAACTTGCCCTGGCTCAACAACTCCGCGCCGTAGAGCGGCACCGTGTCGGAGTAGCACAACTCGTAATATGCGCGCTGGTTGTCCCAATTGGCGACCCGCTGATCACCCGGGCCGGTGCCGGTGCTCTGCAGGCACGCGGCCTTCGTCGACCAGCCGAGCGCCAGGAACACCAGCGCGATCAGGAACATCACCCGCAGCGGCGTCATGAAGCGGGTCCGGCCGATCAGCGCGTGCCGCCCAACGCGTCCGCCGATGACGTTGGCCAGGGCCGCCCCGAGCGCATCGGTGCGGCTGGGGCAGTCGCGATTGTCCGCGCTACGCCGATCGGCAGCGATCGGCAGCGGCGAGATGGTGGCGCGTTCGGTCGGAACCTCGGTCACGGGGGCGGCTGGGGGATGTCAGCCGGCGGCGGAAGTCCCGGAACCCCCGGCGGCGCAGTCGATCCGGGAACACCCGGCACACCCGGCCCGCCCGGTGGCGCCGACGGTGCCACGGTGACCGTCTGCGGCGGCCCCACCGGGATGGTGATGCCCGGCGCCACTTCGACGGTGGGCTGGATGACGGTCTCGGAGGGCCGCGGCGGCGGCGGTGGCGGTGCAGCCGGAACCCCCGCATAGCCGCCGATCTCTGTCGGCTTGGGGAAGGTTTCGTTCTGCGCGCCCTTCAGGGCACCGTCCATCGTCGATTTCCAGATGTCCGACGGCAGGCCCGACCCGTACACCGCGCCGCCGGAGGCACTCACCAACGGCTGGTCACCCCGGACCGTGCCCACCCACACCGCGGTGGACAGAGACGGGGTGTACCCGACCATCCACGCATCCTTGTTCGCGGTGGTGTCGCCGAGCTGTGTCGTCCCGGTCTTGGCGGCGGATGCCCGGCCCCCGGCCAGGCTGTGACCACGCGAGTAGCCGGCGATCGGCTGCATGGCCGCGGTCACGTTGTCCGCCACGGCCTTGGGGATGCGTTGGTCACCGCTGTTGTCCGCGGTGCTGGCGTCGAAGAGCACCTGCCCCTCGGAGTTGACCACCTTCTGCACGAAATGCGGTCGGTGGTAGATGCCGGACGCGGCCAGGGTGGCGTAGGCCGAAGCCATGTCGAACACGCGGGTCTGGTACTGCCCCAACACAATCCCGTTGTTGGGCGGTCCGCCCTTGCCGTCCTCGGAAAGGGTGTGCGCGACACCGGGGAAGCTTTCGGCGACACCGGCCTGGTGCGCGGCGTCCGCGACCGCCTGAGGCCCGCCCTTGAGCTTGAGCATGAGCCGGTAGTAGGAGGTGTTCAACGACATCTTCAGCGCCTCGGCCAGGTTGCAGGTCCCGCAACTTTCGCCCTCGACGTTGCCGATCTTGATGCCGTCGACGGTCAGTGGCGAACTGTCCACCTGATAACCCAAACCGATGCCCTGCTCGAGCGCCGCGACCAGAGCGAACACCTTGAACGACGAGCCGGTCTGCAGGCCCGCCTGGGCGAAGTCGAAGCCCTGGGCGTCGGCGCCCCCGTAATAGGCCTTCACCGCCCCGGTACGCGGGTCGATCGAGACCACCGCGGCCCGCATCTCGGGATCCTCGCCGTCCAGGTACTTCGACACCGCCCGCTCCGCGGCCTGCTGCGCCTGCGGGTCGATCGTGGTTGTGACCTGCAATCCTTGGGTGTTGAGCGTCTGTTCATCGATGTTGAACAGTTCCAACAGTTCCTTGGTGACCTGCCGCTCGATCAGGCCGTTGGGGCCGGTGGTCTGGTACGCCGCCCGCGCCTGGTCCGGCGAGACCGTCCTCGGAAAGATCTGCGCGGCGCGGTCATTGGCGGCCAGCGCCTTGGTTTCCACCATGCCGTCCAGGACCCAGTTCCAACGAGCCAGCGCCCCTTCGGGGTCGACGGCCGGGTCCAGCGTGGAAGGACGGCGGATCAGCGCGGCCAGCAGCGCGCCCTCGGAGACGGTGAGTTGCTCGACGGGCTTGTCAAAGTAGGCCTTGGCCGCCGCCGAGATCCCGTACGCGCCGCGGCCGAAATAGATGATGTTCAGGTAGGCCTGCAGCACATCGTCTTTCGACCACTCCCCCGCCATCTTGGTGGCGATGACGAATTCCTTGGCCTTGCGCATCACGCCGCTCCAGCCGTGCTGCGCGGAACCGACCAGCGCGTTCTTGACGTACTGCTGCGTGATCGTGGAGCCGCCCTGCAGGTCGCCGCCGAACAGATTGTTCTTCGCCGCTCGGGCGAACCCGCTGAACGAGAAGCCCGGGTTGGTGTAGAAGCCGCGGTCCTCGGCGGCGATCACCGCCTGGCGGACGTGCACCGGGACCTGGCTGAGGTTGACGTCAACCCTATTGCCTTCGGGCGGCACGATTTTGGCGATCTCCGAGCCGTCGCTGGCCAGGATAGTGGAGACCTGGTTGGTGCGGATGTCACCGGGCCGCGGCACGTCGACGATGAAATAGGCCATCGTGAAGGTGACGATCGGCAGCAAGACCAGCACCGCCGCGCTCAGGTAGATCGAGCGCCGAACCCAGCGCCAGTTGATCTGCTCGGACCAGGTGGGCTTGCGTCGCGGACCACGGCGACCCGAGGGCCCGGTGGGGCCGGGCGGGGGCGGCGGCCCGCCCGGTGGGCGCCCCGTGCCGCCGAGTCGCTCGCGGCCGGACCGCGGCGACGGGGCATCCAGCGCGGCCTTGACCTGATCGAGCGCGTCGTGCTCGACGGGCGCGGACGGCGGCGTGTTGAGCGCGGCCTTGACCTTGTCGATCGGGTCGGCATGTCGCGCCGAGTCGTCGTCGACGACCGGCGGCAGGATCGTGGTCAACCGGTCGTCGGGAGGGACCGGCCGGCGCGGTGGCGGCGAATCGCCCGGGCCACCACCGAGACGCTTGCCACCGGACACCGGCTCGCCCGGGGTGTCGCTGGACGACTGGTGGTGGCGCCCTTCGCTATTCACTGGCCGTGCGGGCGCCGTTGCGCGCCGTCCGCCGGCCGCCACTCCCCCTGGGGGGAGGTGCGGGAACTGCCGCACCCAAGACATACGACTTGACCAGATGGTTCCAGCTGCAGGTCCGGCACACCTCCACGACGTGGACGGCGAACTCGGAGAATCGGCTGGCCAGCAAAACCAGCTCCTCGGCCGTACGCGCCGACCCCGACACCGCGCCGAGGTGTTCACCGAACACCCAGGACACCAACGTGAGTTGTTCCTTGCGGCAGATCGGACACATCACCTTGCTCGGTTTCCCGTGAAACTTCGCCGCGCGCAGCAGGTAGGGGTTGGCGTCGCACACCTCGGAGACACCGGTGCGTCCCGAATACACCTCGGACAGCAGCGAGCGCCGCCGCAGGGCGTAGTCCACTACCTGTCGCTGCAGTCGCACGCTGACCAGAGTACGTCGCCTTCTCCAGCACCGATACGCAGCGCGGCTGTTCGCGCGGGCGTCGGTCGCCGGGGTGATCGCGCGGTGATGAAGTATCGGGTGCTCACACGCTGTGCCGCTCTGGCAACCGCCTTCTACGATCATCCCCGTGGCGAAATCTCGTGGCGGTTGGGGAACAACGCGAGCCAAGGACAGCGACCGGCAACGCGCGTGCCGGATTCTCGACAGCGCCTTCAACGACGGTGAGCTGTCGATGGAGGAGCACCGCGAGCGCGTCGGCATGGCGACCAATGCGGTGACACTGGACGACCTGCAACTGTTGGTCGATGACCTGCAGTCCGCGGAGATCGCGCCGCCGGTGCAGAACCCCGTGGTCAAGCAGGAGAAGAAGTCCACCGGGCGCGGTCTGGTGGTGGCCGCCTTCGGGGTGACGGCGCTGCTGGGCATCGCGATCGGCTGGGGCCTGTACGGGAACACCACGTCGCCACTGGACTTCACCTCCGATCCGGGTGCCAAGTCCGACGGCATCGCGGCGGTCGTGCTGACGCCGCCGAAACAGCTGCACTCGCTCGGCGGACTCACCGGGCTGTTGGAGCAAACCCGGAAGCGATTCGGCGACACCATGGGCTACCGCCTGCTGGTCTACCCCGAATACGCCTCGATCGACCGCAAGGACCCCACCGACGAGCGCCGAGTGCTGGATTACACCTACCGGGGCGGCTGGGGTGATCCGAGCAGTACCGCCAAGAACAGCAGCACCGACACCGCGCTCGTCGACCTCGGCAAGTTCGACGTGAAAGCCGTGGTCGGCATCCTGCGCGGCGCCCCGGAGACCGTCGGCATAAAACCCCAGGACGTCAAGTCGACCTATCTGATCGTGGAGCCGGCGAAGGATCCGACCACGCCGGGGGCGCTGACCCTGACCATTTACGTTTCCGGGGATTACGGCAGTGGGTCCATTGAGCTGGCCGGCGACGGCACGGTCAAACAGGTCCGCTACGTGAGCTGAGCGTGTGACGAACGGCGCATTAACGGGCGGTGGTGTTGTCGCTAATATATCGGGGCGATACGATGACGCGAGGCGTCGCAACGTCGTAATCAGTCGTAATCAGTCGTAATCAGCTGCGCAAAAAGGGGGTGTGACGGTGCTGGAACTTGCCATTCTGGGTCTCCTCATCGAATCTCCGATGCACGGCTACGAGCTGCGGAAGCGGCTAACGGGCCTGCTCGGGGCCTTTCGCGCGTTCTCGTACGGCTCCCTGTACCCAGCGCTGCGGCGGATGCAGGCCGACGGGCTGATCGCCGAGAACGCCGCGCCCGCCGGTACACCGGTGCGGCGGGCCCGCCGGGTTTACCAGTTGACAGACGAGGGCCGCCGCCGGTTCGCCGAACTGGTCGCCGACACCGGACCGCACAACTACACCGACGACGGCTTCGGGGTGCACCTGGCATTTTTCAACCGCACTCCGGCGGAGGCGCGCATGCGCATTCTGGAGGGCCGGCGCCGCCAGGTCGAGGAGCGCCGGGAAGGGCTGCGCGAAGCGGTGGCGCGGGCCAGCAGCTCCTTCGATCGCTACACCCGCCAGCTACATCAACTCGGGCTTGAGTCCAGCGAGCGGGAAGTCAAATGGCTCAACGAGCTCATCGCTGCGGAGCTGGCCGCACCCAATCACGCCGAACAGACGTGAATTCGCGAAACACAAGATCGAACAACGTAGAGACACAGAGTTACGAGGTTAGGAGAACGCCCAATGAGTGAGCAGAACGCGCCCCAGGCGTCCGAGGTACGAGTCGCCATCGTCGGCGTCGGCAACTGCGCGTCCTCGCTGGTTCAGGGCGTCCAGTACTACTTCGACGCCGACGAGAACAGCACCGTGCCAGGCTTGATGCACGTGACGTTCGGCCAGTACCACGTCCGCGACGTGAAGTTCGTGGCCGCGTTCGACGTCGACGCCAAGAAGGTCGGCTTCGATCTCTCCGAAGCGATCTTCGCCTCGGAGAACAACACCATCAAGATCGCCGACGTGCCGCCCACCAACGTGACGGTGCAGCGCGGCCCGACGCTCGACGGCATCGGCAAGTACTACGCCGACACCATCGAGGTGTCCGACGCCGAGCCCGTCGACGTGGTGCAGGCCCTCAAGGACGCCAAGGTCGATGTGCTGGTCTCCTACCTCCCGGTGGGTTCGGAAGAGGCGGACAAGTTCTACGCCCAGTGCGCCATCGACGCCGGGGTGGCGTTCGTCAACGCCCTGCCGGTGTTCATCGCCTCGGACCCGGTGTGGGCGAAGAAGTTCGCCGATGCCGGTGTGCCGATCGTCGGCGACGACATCAAGAGCCAGGTCGGTGCGACCATCACCCACCGCGTGATGGCCAAGCTGTTCGAGGACCGCGGCGTGCAGCTGGACCGCACCATGCAGCTCAACGTCGGCGGCAACATGGACTTCCTCAATATGCTCGAGCGCGAGCGCCTGGAATCCAAGAAGATTTCCAAGACCCAGGCCGTCACCAGCAACCTGCAGCGTGAGTTCAAGACCAAGGACGTGCACATCGGCCCGTCCGACCATGTCGGCTGGCTGGACGACCGCAAGTGGGCCTACGTGCGGCTGGAAGGTCGCGCCTTCGGTGACGTGCCGTTGAACCTGGAGTACAAGCTCGAGGTGTGGGACTCGCCGAACTCCGCGGGCGTGATCATCGACGCGGTGCGGGCGGCCAAGATCGCCAAGGACCGCGGCATCGGTGGCCCGGTGATCCCGGCGTCGGCGTACCTGATGAAGAGCCCGCCCGAGCAGCTGCCCGACGACATCGCGCGTGCCCAGCTCGAAGAGTTCATCATCGAGGCGTAACTCGCCGAGTCAGCGGCGGGCCCAGCTCGTAGAGTCGCGAGGGTGACCGAGACCTCGCATGACGAACTGACCGCCCTTTCCGAGTTCGACCTGCTGGCCGAGAACGCCGAACAGGCGGGTGTCACCGGTCCCCTCCCGCCGGTCGAGCGGGTGCATACCGGCGGGATCAGTGCGCTGCGCTGGGGTGGCTCGCAACCGCGGGTGGTGTTCCTGCACGGCGGTGGGCAGAACGCCCACACCTGGGACACCGTGATCGTCGGCCTCGGTGAGCCGGCGCTGGCGGTGGATCTGCCGGGCCACGGCCACTCCGGCTGGCGCGACGACGGCGACTACTCCCCCGCCAACAACGCCGACACCCTTTTGCCGGTGCTGCGCGAGCTGGCGCCGAACGCCGAGTTCGTGGTCGGCATGTCGCTGGGTGGGTTGACCGGCATCCGGTTGGGCGCGCAGGCCCCCGACCTGGTCAACGAGCTGGTGCTCATCGATGTGACTCCGTCTGCCCTGCAACGGCATTCAGAGATGACGAAGGAACAGCAAGGCACGGTCGCATTGATGCACGGCGAGCGCGAGTTCCCCAGCTTCCAGGCCATGTTGGACCTGACGATCGCCGCCGCGCCGCACCGCGAGGTCAAGGCACTGCGTCGCGGCGTGTTCCACAACTCTCGCCGCCTGGACAACGGCAACTGGAGGTGGCGTTACGACGCCATCCGCGTCTTCCCCGACTTCAGCACGCTGTGGGACGACGTCGCCGCTTTGGCCGCCCCGGTGACCCTGATCCGCGGCGGTTCATCAGGTTTCGTCACCGACGAGGACGCCGACGAACTCAGCCGCCGCGCACCGCGATTCCGCGGCGCCCACATCGTCGAGAATTCGGGTCACTCGGTGCAGAGCGACCAACCGCGGGCGCTGATCGAACTGGTGCGCGGAGTGATCGATGCCGGCCGAGGTCGATCGCCGGATGCCCAGTAACGATCGAGCCAGGCCCGCCGGTCGCCCGCGGGACACCTCCATCGACGATCGGGTGCTGTCGGCCACGCGCGAGTTGCTGCTCGAGGTCGGCTGGGACGATCTGAGCGTGCGGCTGGTCGCTGCCCGAGCGGGTGTCGGCCGGTCCAGCCTCAGCCGGCGCTGGTCTTCCAAAGCCGAACTGGTACTGCACGCGATCCTGGGTGAATCCCCGGACCTGGCACCCTTCGAGGGCACCGACCTGACGGGCTGGATCGAATGGGTGGTGCGCGGCAGCCACGAACTGTTCAACCGACCGGACGTGCGGACGGCGGTACCGGGTCTGCTGCTGGCGCTACAGGAGAACGACGACCTCCGGAAGACACTGTGGACCGCCTTCAGCGGACCCGCGGTGGCACTCTTCACCGAGAAGGCACAGGCGTCAAACCGGCGGGAGCGCCACCGCGCCGAGCTGGACGCCCGGGCCACCCTGGCGATGGCTGCCGGCGCTGCATTGTTTCTGACAACGGTTGGCGTAGAAGATAATTCAGAGATACTGCGAGACCGCATCGCGCAGTTGCTGAAGTCCGCGACGGTACCCACGTTCGAGCGATGATAAGGTTACGAGCCTTACGAGGCCTTATGAGGCCAACGGAATCGTAACTCCAACTCCGAACGAGCCGGTCTGCACACTCATGGGTACCTACGCAATCAGCGGATCGGCGTCGGGCATGGGCCGCGCGACCGCCAACCGGCTGCGAAACGATGGCCACACCGTCATCGGGGTCGACCTCCGGGACGCTGAGGTCATCGCCGACCTCTCGTCGGTGGACGGGCGCGCGCAGGCGGCCCGCGAAGTGCTCGCGGCCGCCGACGGCCGGCTCGACGGCGCCGTCCTGGCCGCCGGCATCGGACCCACCCCCGGCAACCTGCGCCGGATCCCGGAGGTGAACTACCTCGGGGTGGTGGACCTTCTGGGCCAATGGCGGCCGGCGCTGGCAGCCGCCGACGGGGCGAAAGTTGTTGTGGTGTCCAGCAACTCGACGACGACGACGCCGATGGTTCCGGCCCGGACGGTGCGTGCCCTGCTGGCCGGCGATGTGGATCGGGCCGTGCGCAGCGTGCGCGCCTTCGGGCCCGCCCGGCCCGCCATGGTTTACGCCGCGTCCAAGATTGCGGTCAGTAGGTGGCTGCGGTGCCAGGCGGTCCGAGCGGAATGGGCCGGGGCCGGGATCCGGTTGAACGCGTTGGCGCCGGGTGCGGTGCTGACGCCGCTGCTCGAGCAGCAGTTGGCCGACCCGAGGCAGCGTCGCGCGGTGCAGCGCTTCCCGGTTCCGGTCGGTGGCTTCGGCGACCCGGACCAGCTGGCTCAGTGGGTTTGCTTCATGCTGTCCGATTCCGCCGACTTCCTTTGTGGCAGCATCATTTTCGTCGATGGTGGCACCGACGCCCACTTCCGCGGTGCGGACTGGCCGCGACCGGTACCGGCGCGGCGCATCGTCGGCTACCTGCGCAAATTCCTGCGGCCGGGCTTTGATCGGGCTTAGCCCGATGATATATTTCGGTGCCAATGGCATCGAAACTTGCATTCGTCCCGATGCGGCTCGGTCCTCTGACGTTGAAAAACCGCTTCATCAAGGCGGCGACGTTCGAGGGCGTGATGCCTCGCGGGCAGGTCACCGATGCCCTCGTCGACTTCCACTCCGAAGTAGCCCGCGGCGGGGCGGCCATGACCACCGTTGCCTACTGCGCGGTCTCCCCCGGCGGACGAGTGCACCGCGACACCATTGTGCTCGACCGCAATCGGGTACCTCAGTTGCGCCGCCTGACTGATGCCGTTCATGCAGCGGGCGCACTGGTCTGCGCGCAGATAGGCCACGCCGGGCTGGTCGCGAACACCCTATCGAACCAAACGGCTACCCTCGCGCCGTCCACCCGCCTCAGCGCCCCGGCTATGGGCTTGGTTCGCGCTGCCACACCCGGTCAGCTCGAGGCGGTTGTCGACGACTTCGGGGCTGCCGCAAGCAATGCCGTCGAAGCCGGATTCGACGCGGTCGAAATTCACATGGGCCACGGTTACCTGGTCAGCTCATTCTTCAGTCCGAGCCTGAACAAGCGGCGAGACAACTACGGCGGCAACACCACTCGGCGCGCCGAGTTGGCGCGCCGGGTAGCCGAGCGGGTTCGGCGCACGGTCGGCCAGTCCGTTGCAGTCACAGCGAAGTTCAATATGGACGACGGGGTACGCCGCGGGTTCTGGCTCACCGACAGCCTGCCCACCGCCCGCCTACTGCAATCCGACGGACACTTGGACGCACTACAACTGACCGGCGGCAGTTCGTTTCAGAACCCCATGTACTACTTCCGAGGTGACGTTCCTCTCGACGAATTCATCGCCTCGCAACCACGAGCGGTCGGACTCGGCCTGCGTGTCATTGGTCGCCGCATGTTCCGCGCCTACCCGTTCGAAGAAGCCTTCTTTCTCCCGCTTGCCCGGCAGTTTCGTGCGGCCCTGTCCATGCCGCTGATCCTGCTCGGCGGAATCAACCGGCTCGACACGGTCGAAGGAGCGCTTGCCGAGGGTTTCGAATTCGTCGCGATGGCCCGGGCACTGCTGCGAGATCCGAATCTGGTCAACGATTTCCGCGCGGGGGTGGCCGGCGAGGGCCTGTGCGTCCACTGCATGAAGTGCATGCCCACCGTATACACCGGAACGCATTGCGTTGTGCGCCAGTACAGCAACATCTGACTTCGCGGGCGCCTGCGGTGGTCGCCGGCGCCTAGGGTGGTTGTTATGACTGCCGAGACTCGATCTGCCGTCCCCATCCGCATCGGTGTGCAACTGCAGCCACAGCACGCCCCCAACTACAACGACATCCGCGACGCCGTGCGCCGGTGCGAGGACATCGGTGTCGACGTCGCCTTCAACTGGGACCATTTCTTCCCGCTCTACGGCGATCCCGACGGCGCGCACTTCGAGTGTTGGACGATGTTGGGGGCCTGGGCCGAGCAAACCTCGCGCATCCAGATCGGCGCGCTGGTGACCTGCAATTCCTATCGGAATCCAGAACTGTTGGCCGACATGGCCCGCACCGTGGACCATATCTGTAACGGCCGGCTCATCCTGGGCATCGGATCCGGCTGGAAGCAGAAGGACTACGACGAGTACGGCTACGAGTTCGGGACCGCCGGCAGCCGGCTGGACGACCTGGCCGATGCACTCCCCCGGATCACCTCGCGACTGGCCAAGCTCAACCCGGCCCCCACCCGCCACATCCCGGTGCTGATCGGCGGCGGCGGCGAACGCAAGACACTGCGCCTGGTCGCCGAGCACGCCGACGTGTGGCACAGCTTCAGCTCGGCGGACGAGTATCCGGCGAAGTCGGAAGTGCTCGCCAAGCACTGCGAGGCGGTGGGCCGGGATCCGGCCGGCATCGAACGGTCCGCGGGGGTCGGTGGCGGCAAAGAACTGCTCGCCAACGCCGAAGCCCTCACCGGTTTGGGTGTCACTTTGCTGACCGTCGGCTGCGACGGACCGGAGTACGACTTGACGGCCGCGGAAGCGCTCTGCCGATGGCGAGACAGCTCCCGTTAATCCGCGTTTCATCGGCGAAACGTCTCAACGTACCGCTCTGGTCATGAGAAACTTGCCCGCTAGGGGCGCGTGGCCGCCTAAAAGAGACTGCTAGGACCGATGCCGAAGAAGTACGGAACCAAAGAGAAGGACCAGGTTGTCACCCACATCCTCAACCTGGTCCTGACTGGCAGGCTGCGCAGCGGCGACCGCGTCGACCGCAACGAGATCGCCCAAGGTCTGGGCATCAGCCGCGTGCCCATCCAGGAGGCGCTGGTTCAGCTCGAACACGACGGGATCATCTCCACGCGATACCACCGTGGTGCGTTCGTCGAGCGCTTCGACGAAGCCACCGTGCTCGAGCACCACGAACTCGACGGGCTGCTCAACGGCATCGCGTCGGCGCGAGCGGCCGCCAACCCCACCCCGCGCATCCTGGGTGAACTCGACGCTTTGCTGCGGGCGTTGCGGGTAGCCAAGGAGCCCCGCAATTTCGCCGAAATCGCCTGGGAGTACCGCCGGGTGGTCAACGACGAGTACGCGGGCCCCCGGCTGCACGCCACCATCCGCGCGTCGCAGAACCTGATCCCCCGTGTCTTCTTCATGACCTACCAGCACGGCCGGGACGACATGTTGCCGTTCTACGAAAATGAGAACGACGCGATGCACCGGCGGGACCCGGAAGCCGCCCGGGCCGCCTGTGTCGGCCGTTCCGAGCTGATGGCCAAGACCATGATCGCCGAGCTGTGCCGGCGCGGGGTTTTCGTCCCACGGGACCACCCGGAAACCTCCCCGCCCCTCGCGCTCACCGATCACGGCAAAGTCGTGGAGTCCGGTGCCTCCGAGCAGATCTTCAACGGCGTGGCGGCCGAACGGCTGCGGCGGACTCCCTCTCAGGCGCTGTGACCCGGGTTTTTCCCGGGCGGGCACACCCGGGCGACACAGTGCCTCCGCCTGTAGACGTGTCGGGATAGACTGCCGGTTTATGGCGGACAGCGAAGCCACGGCTCCGGAGGTGACGGAGCTCGCTGAGGGGCTGCACCGGTCACTGTCGAAGCTGTTTGCGATTCTGCGCCGCGGTGACCCGAACAACGTGGTCGCCGGCGAATTGACGCTGGCGCAATTATCGATTCTCATCACTCTGCTGGATCGGGGCCCGATCAGGATGACCGATCTCGCCGCCCATGTGCGGGTGCGGACACCCACCACCACGGTGGCGATCCGCCGGCTGGAGAAGATCGGTCTGGTGAAGCGCTCCCGCGACCCGTCGGACCTCCGGGCGGTGCTGGTCGACATCACCCCGCAGGGGCGGGCGGTGCACAACGAGTCGCTGGCCAACCGGCACGCCGCCCTGGCGGCGATGCTCAGCAAGCTGCCCGAGTCGGACCAGGAAACGCTGATGAAAGCGTTGCCGCCGCTGGACCGGCTGGCCAGCAACGAACCGGCCGGGAATCCCGCCGGCTCCGCTGAGTGCCCTGAAAGTGTTTGATTTCAACAAGTTCGGTAATTGTTGAACTCATGCCCACCGCACTCATCACCGGCGCGAGCGGCGGCATCGGCGCCGCCATCGCCACGGCGCTGTCCCCCACCCACACGTTGTTGCTGGCCGGCCGGCCCTCCAGGCGCCTCGACGCGGTCGCCCAGCGGCTCGGGGCCACCACATTCCCGTTGGATCTGACCGATACCGACTCCATCGAATCGAGTTGCGAAGTCATCGACGAACTCGACGTGTTGGTGCACAACGCCGGAGTTTCCGTCCCCGGCCGGGTCGCCGAGTCCCACGTCGACGAGTGGCGCGCCACCTTTGCCGTCAATGTCATTGGCGCCGTTGCCCTTACGCTGACGCTGCTGCCGGCGCTGCGGCAGGCGCGCGGCCGCGTGGTGTTCATCAACTCCGGTTCCGGACGCAATGTGTCACCGGGCATGGCGTCCTACTCGGCCAGCAAGTTCGCGTTACGAGCCTTCGCCGATTCACTGCGCCAGGACGAGCCCTCGCTGCTGGTGACCTCAGTTCACCCGGGCCGGGTGGACACCGATATGCAGCGCGAGCTGGTCGCCTACGAAGGCGGCGAATACGATCCGGGCAGGTTTCTGCGGCCCGAGACCGTCGCCGAAGTCGTCGCCCAGGTGGTGGCCACCCCGCCGGACGGTCACGTCCACGAAGTGGTGATCCGGCCGCGGTAGGTAACCAGGTGGATCACACGACCAGGTTGACCATCCGGCCGGGAACCACGATCACCTTGCGCGGGGACGCCCCCGCCAGGAACGCCTGCACCTTCTCGTCGGCCAGCGCCGCGGCCTGCACCGCATCGGTGTCCGCATCGGCGGCCACCACCACCCGGCCGCGCACCTTCCCGTTCACCTGGACGGGATACTCCACCGTATCGTCCACCAGGTAGGCCGGGTCGGCCACCGGAAACGGCCCGTGCGCCAACGACTTCGAGTGACCCAGCCGCGACCACAGCTCTTCGGCCAGGTGCGGAGCCAGCGGCGCCAACATCAGCACCAGCGGTTCGACCGCCGCCCGGGGGACATCGTCGCGGTGCTGCTTGGTGAGGTGGTTGGTGTACTCGATCAGTTTGGCGGCCGCGGTGTTGTTCCGCAGCGCCGCATAGTCTTCGGACACTCCGGCCACCGTCCGGTGCAGAATGCGCAGCGTATCGGTTTCCAGCTCGCGGTCGACCACCCGGCTCTGACCGGTGTCCTCGTCGATCACCAGCCGCCACACCCGCTGCAGAAACCGTTGTGCCCCAACGACATCTTTGGTGGCCCACGGCCGCGACGCCTCCAACGGCCCCATCGACATCTCGTAGACCCGCAGCGTGTCCGCGCCGTATTCGTCGCAGATCTCGTCGGGGGAGATCGAATTCTTCAGGCTCTTACCGATCTTGCCGAACTCCTGGAAGACCTCGACCTCGCCGTCGGGACCCGGGTAGACGAATTTCCCGTTGCGCTCGATCACCTCCTCGGCGGGCACATAGGAACCGCGGGCGTCGGTGTAGGCGAACGCCTGGATGTAGCCCTGGTTGACGAGGCGGCGGAATGGTTCCCGGGAACTGACGTGACCCAAGTCGTAGAGCACCTTGTGCCAGAACCGCACGTACAGCAGGTGTAGCACTGCGTGTTCGGCGCCGCCGACGTACAGGTCGACGCCGCCCGGATCCTCGGGTCCGTGCTCGGCGGGCCGGGGCCCCATCCAGTAGGCCTCATTTTCCTTGGCGCAGAACCGCTCCGAGTTGTGTGGGTCGGTGTAGCGCAGCTCATACCAGGAGCTGCCGGCCCACTGCGGCATCACGTTTGTGTCACGGGTGTACGGCTTCAGCCCGTCGCCGAGGTCCAGCTCCACATGCACCCAGTCGGAGGCCTTGGCCAACGGCGGCGACGGCTCACTGTCGGCATCGTCCGGATCGAACAACACCGGCGAATAATCGATCACGTCCGGCAGTTCCACGGGCAAGGCTGCCTCGTCGAGCGGATGCGCCCGGCCGTCACTGTCGTAGACGATCGGAAAGGGCTCGCCCCAATACCGCTGTCGCGCGAAAAGCCAGTCCCTGAGCTTGAATTGGACCCGGGCCTCGCCCTTTCCCTCGGACTGCAGCCGGGCGGTGATGGCCTCCTTGGCCGCCGCCACATCCATGCCGTCCAGGAAGTCCGAGTTGACCAGCACGCCGTCGCCGGCGTAGGCGGACTCCGAAATATCGCCGCCGGCAATCACTTCCACCACCGGAAGGCCGAACTGGCGGGCGAAGTCCCAGTCGCGCTGGTCGTGGCCGGGCACCGCCATGATCGCCCCGGTGCCGTAGCCCGCCAGCACATAGTCGGCGATGAAGATGGGCACCGGTGCGCCGTTGGCCGGGTTGGTGGCATATCCGCCCAGGAACACGCCGGTCTTCTCCCGGCTCTCCTGGCGCTCGAGGTCGGACTTGGCGGCGATGGCGCGGCGGTAGGCGGCCACCGCCTCCGCGGGCGTCGCGGCGCCATATGTCCAGGACGGGTCGACGCCGTCGGGCCAGTTGGTGGCCACCAGCTCGTCCACCAGATCGTGCTCGGGAGCCAGCACCAGATAGGTGGCGCCGAACAAGGTGTCGGGCCGGGTGGTGAACACCTCGATGTCGGCGCCGGACCCGTCGGCCTTGGTGGCCGAGAACAGCGCCGAGGCGCCGGTCGAGCGCCCGATCCAGTTGCGCTGCATGGTCTTGACCTTCTCCGGCCAGTCCAGCAGGTTCAGGTCGTCCAGCAGGCGGTCGGAGTAGGCGGTGATCCGCATCATCCACTGCCGCAACCGTTTCCGGAACACCGGGAAGTTGCCGCGATCGCTGCGCCCGTCCGAGGTGACCTCTTCGTTGGCGAGCACCGTGCCCAGGCCCGGGCACCAGTTCACCATCGAATCCGACCGATAGACCAGCCGGAAGCTGTCGATCACGTCCGACCGCTCCCCCGCCGACAACGTCGTCCAGTCCCGCCCGTCTTCCAGACGCCGAGCACCGTTATCCAGTTCGGCGATCAACTCCCCGATGGGACGGGCCTTGTCGACTGCCGTGTCGAACCAGGCGTTGTAGATCTGCAGGAAGATCCACTGCGTCCACTTGTAGAACTCGACGTCGGTGGTCGAGAAGCTGCGGCGGTTGTCGTGCCCCAGGCCCAGCCGGCTCAACTGCCGGCGGAAATTGACGATATTGGCTTCGGTCCTGGTGCGCGGATGGGTGCCGGTTTGCACCGCATACTGCTCGGCGGGCAGCCCGAAGGCGTCGAAGCCCAACGCATGCAGAACGTTACGGCCGCGCATCCGGAAGTACCGGGCGTAGACGTCGGTGGCTATATAGCCCAGCGGGTGGCCGACGTGCAGCCCCTCCCCCGACGGGTAGGGAAACATGTCCTGCACGAACAGCTTGTCGTCGGGAACCGCCGAGCCGTCGGTGGGGGCCAGTGAGCCGACCGGGTTGGGCACGTGGAACGTCCCCAGCCGGGCCCAGGTGTCCTGCCACTTGCTCTCCACGTCGGCCGCGAGCTCGGCCGTATAGCGGTATCGCGGCGCGTCGGAGTCCGCGTCCTGCACGGTCGGCGATTCGGTCACGCCCAACAGGGTAAAGGGCAGCCCCGCTACCCACCGGCCCCGCTCCGGCGGCCACAGCTTGATATCGGTTCCGTTGCGCACCGGTCAGAGGTTCATCCCAGCTCGATTTCGAGCGTGGTAGGCGCCCTGAGCAGTGGTTACATTCAGCCTCGAGGTGGGCTTCAAAGACAACCAGCGCCCCGAGTTATTCCGGAGGGACCGACCGAGATGATTCAGATCGCGCGCACCTGGCGAACACTCGCCGGTGGCATGGCCGCCGGCGCCGTCGGCCTCGTGATGATTGCCGGTGGAACCGCATCCGCGGAACCTCTGGTGCCCCAGCCGGCCGTGCCCGGTCCGGTTCCCATGCAGCCGGCCACCATTCCCGGGCAGAATTCCACGGTGTTTCCCGGCGGTGCCAACAGCAACCGCTTCGCCCCCCTGCCGGTGCAGGCGCCGGCGCCGCTGCAGGCACCCGTCGCGCCGGTCCCGGCCTCGGTGCAGGCACCTGTGCAGGCCCCCGCTCCGGCGACTTTGCCGGCCACGCTGCCGGCCGCCGTACCGGCCGCCGGGCCGGCACCGGCCGCGGCAGCGCCAACTCCCCCTGCGGCGACCCCAGCCGTCACCGGCACCCTGCGCGAGTATTTAGAGAGCAAGGGGGTCAAGCTCGAGGCGCAGCGGCCGCTGAACTTCAAGGCACTCGAGATCACGCTGCCGGTGCCGTCCCGCTGGACGCAGGTGCCGGACCCGAACGTGCCGGACGCGTTCGTGGTGATCGCCGACCGCGTCGGGGGCAACAGTGTGTACACCTCGAACGCGCAGGTGGTGGTGTACAGGCTGGTCGGTGACTTCGACCCGGCGGAGGCGATCACGCACGGATTCGTCGACAGCCAGCGGCTGCTCGCCTGGCAGACGACCAATGCGTCACTGACCAACCTCGGCACCTTCCCGTCGTCGGTCATCGAAGGCACCTACCGCGAAAACGACATGACGCTCAACACCTCCCGGCGCCACGTCCTGGCCACCTCCGGAAACGACAAGTACCTGGTGTCCCTGTCGGTGACGACGGCGGCAAGCCAGGCGGTCAGCGACGCGCCCGCCACCGACGCGATCGTCAACGGCTTCCGGGTGACGGCCCCCGGCACCGCCGGACAGCCGGCCCCCCAGGCACCCGCGCCTGCTCCGCAGGCACCCGCCCGTCCCGCCGCGCCGGCCGCACCGCAGGCACCGGCGTCCCAGACGGTCCACCCGGCGCCGCTGGGTGTGCCCGGCCAATCCGCGCTCGGCGGTCCGGCGCCCAGCCCGGTGACCCCGGCGCTGCCGCCGTTGAGCCCGCTCACGCCCGTGGCGGCGCGCTAGGGCAACGGCGTCCGCAACGGCGGAACCCGGCGCGCACAAACTCCGGCGGGCTCGTATTGTGAGCCCATGCTTATCGCGGGCGTGGTGTGCGTATGTGCGGCCATAGCTTCGGCCGCATTCGGGATCTGGTCGCTCTCGCAGGCCCCTGCCGCGGAGCCCATGCAGCTGGCGCTGCGGTCGATGGCACCCACGCAGTTGGCGGCCGCGGTGATGCTGGGCGCCGGGGGAGTGGTGGCGCTGGCCGCGTCGCCGCAGACCGCGCTGGTGGTGGTCATCGTCTGCGTCGCAGGCGCGCTCGGCACCCTGGCCACCGGCTCGTTGCAGAGCGCGCGGTTCGCGTTGCGCCGGGAATCAGCCCACAGCCGCGTCCAGCCGGCCGGTTGCGCCGGCAGCTGCGGCGTCTGCACGCTGTCCTGCGAGTAGTCGGTTAGTTGCGGCTCACGTCGATCGGGTGCGTCGCCAGCAACGACAGCGGTAGCGGCTGGCGGCGCAGCACCTGACCCCACAGGTCGGCGCGGGGCGGCACCAGCACATCAGAGGGCAACGCGGACAACACAATCCAGTCGTCGCGCTCGATCTCACCCTCGAGTTGCCCGATGGTCCAGCCGGAGTATCCCGCGAAGATCCGCACTCCTTCGACGGCCGGGGCGATCAGGTCGGGGTCCGCGTCCAAATCCACCATCACCATGCGGCCCGCCACATGGCGTAGCCCTGGAACTCCGTCGGGTTCGGCGCCGACCCGCAGCACGGCCAGGCACAACGCGGCATCCCGCTTGACCGGCCCCCCGATGAACATCGTCTTGGGCTTGGCCGCGATCTTGGCCCACTGCGGCAACACGTTGTAGACCGCCGTTTCGCTGGGCCGATTCAGCACCACCCCCAGCGTGCCGCCTTCGTTGTGTTCGACGATGTAGATGACGCTGCGGCGAAACGTCGGTTCCAGCAAATCGGTGTTGGCAAGCAGCAACGTGCCGGCCCGCACCCGCTGTGCGGGAGGGGCGAAATTGTCGTCGGGGTCTTCGTGCGGCGCCACTATCACATCATCGCACCCGCGCCGTGGAGGTCGGCGCAAACAACCACGGTCGGCGGAGATTTGTACTGTGATTGAGACGGCGCAGAGCCGATCCAGCCTTGCCTGTGCCGATTGTGGAAGTGGGTTCAGTGATTCGCACCCGGATGCAGGCAAGCGCACCCGTCGAATTGTGGCGGTCGGTGCGTGCGCTGCCGGATTTCTGGCGACTTTTGCAGGTGCGCATGGCAAGTCAGTTCGGCGACGGCCTGTTCCAGGCCGGTCTGGCGGGTGCGCTGCTGTTCAACCCGGACCGGGCCGCCGACCCGATGGCCATCGCGCGCGCGTTCGCGGTGTTGTTCCTGCCGTATTCGCTGCTGGGACCGTTCGCCGGGGCGCTGATGGACCGTTGGGACCGGCGGCTGGTGCTGGTGGGCGCCAACAGCGTGCGGCTGGGCTTCATCGTTGCGATCGGCACGATCCTGGCGGTGGGGGCGGGCGACATTCTGCTGCTGTGCGCCGCGCTGCTGGCCAACGGCATGGCCCGGTTCGTCGCGTCCGGGCTGTCGGCGAGCCTGCCGCACGTGGTGCCGCGCGAGCAGGTGGTCACGATGAACTCGCTGGCGGTCGCGGCGGGGGCGGTTGCGGCATTCCTGGGGGCGAATTTCATGCTGGTGCCGCGGTGGCTGGGCGGCTCGGGAGACCACGGCGCGGCGGTGGTGATCTTCACCGCGCTCATCCCGGTGGCGCTGGCGTTGGTGCTGTCCTTGCGATTCGCCCCCCGGGTGCTCGGACCCGACGACACCAAGCGGGCGATCCACGGGTCGGCCGGCTACGCGGTGCTGACCGGATGGCTGCACGGCGTGCGGACGGTCGCGCAGCGTCCCACGGTCGCCGCGGCACTGTCCGGGCTGGCCGCCCACCGGATGGTCGTGGGGATCAACTCGCTGGTCATCCTGCTGGTGGTGCACAACATGAAGAACGTCGACGGTGACGGGTTGGGCACCGCGCTGGTGTTCTTCGGCGCCACCGGGCTGGGCGCCTTTCTGGCCAATGCGGTGAACCCCGTCCTGGTTCGCCGCTGGGGCCGTTACGCGACGGCGAATGCCGCGTTGGTGGCCGCGGCCGTCATCCAGTGCGCCGGTGCGAGCTTGTTGCTGCCGGTGATGGTGGCGTGCGGGTTCCTGCTGGGGCTGGCCGGGCAGGTGGTCAAGCTCTCCGCCGACGCCGCAATGCAGATCGATGTGGACGACGCGCTGCGGGGTCACGTCTTTGCGGTGCAGGACGCCCTGTTCTGGGTATCGTTCATCGCCGCGGTGTGGGTGGCGGCCGTGTTCATTCCGGCGGACGGGCACGCGCCGGCGTTCGTGTTGTGCGGTTCGGGGGTCTATCTGGTGGGACTGTTGGTGCACGGCCTGGTCGGCCGCCGCGGCCAGACGACGTAGGAGGTAACGAAGATGGCAGGCCCGGGTCCGTTCGTCGCCGACTTGGCAGCCGAGAGCGACGAGCTCGACGCGTTGGTGGCACCGCTGCCGCCGCAGGACTGGGCGACGGCGACGCCGGCGCCGGGCTGGACCATCGCCCACCAGATCGGGCATCTGCTGTGGACCGACCGGGTGTCGCTGCTGTCGGTGACCGACGAGAGCGGCTTCGCCGAGGTGCTGACCGGCGCGGCCGCCGACCCGGCCGGTTTCGTGGACGCCGGTGCCGAAGAACTGGCTTTGTTGCCGCCGGACAAGCTGCTGAGCGATTGGCGGGACACCCGTCATCGCCTGCACGAGGCCCTGCTCGAGGTGACCGACGGACGCAAGCTGCCCTGGTTCGGGCCGCCGATGAGCGCCTCGTCGATGGCCACCGCGCGCCTGATGGAGACCTGGGCACACGGGCTCGACGTCGCCGACGCGCTGGGCGTCACCCGGCCGCCGACGGATCGGCTGCGCTCGATCGCGCACATCGGCGTACGCACCCGCGACTACGCGTTCGTCGTCAACAACCTGACGCCGCCGACCGAACCCTTCCTGGTGGAGCTGCGCGCGCCCGACGGCGACACCTGGTCGTGGGGACCGGCCGACGCGGCGCAGCGGGTGACGGGCTCGGCCGAACACTTCTGCTTCCTGGTCACCCAGCGGCGGGCGCTGCGCGAGCTGGACGTCGAGGCGGTGGGGGAGGACGCGCAGCGCTGGCTGGGCATCGCGCAGGCGTTCGCCGGTCCACCGGGGCCGGGACGCTGACGCCGCCTTGCCTTTGTCGCCGAGCGTGCAGCTGGGCGAGGCGCTCTCAGCGCGGGTCGGTGCCCTCGCCCGTGATGTCGCCGGTGATGAGGACCCGAGCCCGCGCCACTTCCTGCTTATCGGCCTCGTTGCCGCGCGCCAGCATGCCCGCCGGCGCCATCGGCATCGGGGCGCCCCCGGCGGACACCGTGGGGCCGCGGACTTCGGCGGCGTTGAGTACACCGGCGCGCAGGCTGGTCGGCCTGCCGCCCGCTTCGGGCTCGAAACTGCTGGTGGGGCGGGTGTAGCTGGTCAGCCCGGCACCCGGGAAGCCGGACGTGCCGCCGCCTCCCGGGAGAGCGCCGCCGGCGGCCCCGACCGGGACCGAGCCGCCGGGCGACACCGCCGCGACGTCAGCCGCCGCGCCGGTCGACGGAAACATTCCCGCGAACGCCTGCATCATGCCCTGAGGGAGGCTACTGACGCCCTGCATCGCTTGCATCGGCGCCTGCAACATCTGCTTCAGCGGCTCGGTGGCGCCGGACATCAGCTGCATCGGTTCCTGCATCAGCGAGCCGAGTTGGCCGGCGCCGTCCGTCGGAGCGGCCGTGGCCTGGCCGGTGGTTTGCGCGACCTGGGCCGACGCCTGCGCGGCGTTCTGCATGCCGGTCTGCGCGGCCGCCTGGGCCACCGCCTGCGCCGCGGCTGCCGGAGCAGCGGGGGAGGCGCCCATCGGCGCGAGCGGCGGCGGGACCGCCAGGGCCGCGACCAGTGCGCTCAGCGCGGCCGAGTAGGTCCAGCCCACGCTCGAGTTGTGCGGCCAGTGCTCGCCGAAGTATTCGACGTCACGTTCGACAATCCCCGGGGTGTTCTGTCCGAAGAAATTCGTGGCGTTGAGCACGCTCCACTCGTCGCGGTTGGTTTGCGATACCACCGAGGGAATGACAGCCGACCGCGCGAGCATGAAGGCTTCGACGGCGGCCTGCGTCACGTTGATCTTTTCGGCAGTCCAGCCCACCAACGTCTGCAGTCCCGCGTTGAGGCCGGTGACCGCCACCGTCGACGCGACCGAGCCCACGCCTTGCCACTGCGCCGCGGTGGCCAGGCTGTTCAACGTGGAAAGCCCGGCCGCCAGCTCCTTGTTGGCCGTCTCGGTCACCCAAACAGTCGTGTTGGCAATCACGGAGGCAGGGGAGCCCGCTTCGAAGATTGCAGCGACGACCTCGGGCGGGCCACTCCACCGGGGATCCGGCATCTGCGTGTCCTACAGCCCCACCGCGCCCGCGTTGGCGGCCTCGGCGGCGACCGTGGCGGCAGACGCCAGCCCCTGCGCACCGGAGAAGGCTGCCCGCTGCCCGACGTGCTCCGCGGACGTCGCGAGGTAGGCGGCGCCAGCGGCGTTCAACGCGGCGGCGAACTCGATCGAGTCGGCGTCGGCTGCCATCGGCAGCACCCCGGTGAGGGCGGCGGCA
The DNA here is from genome assembly GCF_001673635.1 of Mycobacterium asiaticum. Lineage (GTDB taxonomy): Bacteria > Actinomycetota > Actinomycetes > Mycobacteriales > Mycobacteriaceae > Mycobacterium > Mycobacterium asiaticum_C. The sequence continues at coordinate 75,251 of NZ_LZMH01000061.1, read as the reverse complement.
CCGGCCGCGGTGGTCGCGGCCATTTCCTCGCTGAGCCCTGCCTCGGCGGCCGCCGACAAGTCAACGGCACCCGGCACCATGCCGAACATCCCAGTCATATCTGCCTCTCGATCGGTCGCGGCCTGCCCGAGCGGCCGCAAGTTGCGCTGAGTCTAGGGTGGCGGCTCTTGCCTGTCGATTCAGGTTTGCAGGTCGCCTACCAGGACTCCTTCCATGACTCCGTCGGTGGTGACCAGCAGACCACGGCCGGGGGGGAGCTGCTGCGCGCTGGTTCGGCCGAAAACTTTGACAGCCGCCGGATCGTTGTCCATGAACAGCGTCGGTGCCCGAGAGCCCGTCATCTTCTGCAGGAACGGATTGGTGACCGCGACTCCTGCCCAGTTGCCGGGCAGCCGCGAGGCGATCACATGCAGGCCGATCTCGCGGCTTCGCTCGATCAGGCCCCACAGCGGCGCGGTCGCCGCGTTCTTGCCCAGCAGACCGTGCGGTCGTAGCTCTTGTTCATCGTCGATCAGCACGAAGTGGTGCGGACCGTCCCAGTCGCCGCGGCTGAGCAACTCGTCCTGGCTCAACCCCGAAGGCGGCAACCGGTCCCTCAGCAATGTCGCCAAGTCGCCGATCACGGTGTCGATGTCATCGGCGGTGTAGGCGTAGGCCCGCACGTGGTCACCCTGGATCTTCCCGATCAGCGAGGTCTTGGGGTCGATGATGGTGATCTGCGCCTGCTCGGGAGTGCACCGCGCCACAACCGACTGCCCGACCGCCGCCAGCGTGGTCGTCTTGCCGCACGACTGCCGGCCGACCACCAGGAGATTGGGCACCACGCGAGCCGGTAACACCACCGGCTGCAGAGCGGTTTCGCCGATCCCGAATGGGATGTTCAACGGATCTGCGTGCCCGGCGCCGGCCACGAACGCGGCGGCGACCTCGGCCAGGCCGATCCGTTCGGGCAGCCGCGCCAAACTCTCCACCCTGCCCACCCCGGTCACGCCCGCGATCAGCGCACCGATGTCGCGCGTGCCCACCCGGTCGCCGGCCGCACCGACCACCTCGGGCACCCCGACCAACAACTCGAAGCCCTCCCGGGTGAGTCCGAACCCGGGGCGGTCCAACGTGTTCCGGGCCGCCTTCTTACGTTCGAATCCCTCGCCCATCTGGGTCTCGTCGGGATTGCTCAGCCGCAACTGGATGCGGGCGTTCGACACATTGACCAGCTGCTGCTTCTGACCCACCAACCAGGCTGTCGCGCTGGTCATGATGTGCACCCCATAGGACAGTCCCTGCCGGGCGATCGCGATGGCACGCTCACCCATGGCGGCGTCCTTGTCGTAGAGGTCGCTGAAGTTGTCGATGACGAGGAACACGTCACCGAACTTGTCGTCGGGATCGGTGCCGCCGCCGGCTGAACCGTCGACGGCGAATCGCCGCTCCCGAAATTCTGAGATGTCGATCTGGTACCTCTTGAAGGACGCCTCGCGGGCCAGGACAAGTCCCTCGATGGAGGCTATCGTTCGTGAAACACCTTCTGCGTCAGTGGGACTCACTACCGACGCCACGTGTGGCAGGTCCTCGACGGGGAACAACGACGCACCGATACAGAAGAAGGCGACCCGTTCGGGCCGGTACATCAGCGCAGCCGAGGTCATCAGCGTCATCAAAGTGGTGGATTTACCGCGCTGCGCCGTTGCCACGACCATGATGTTGTCGGTTTCGGCGTTGACCACATGCACCCGCTGATCATGCTCCTCCGGAATGTCGACCACGCCCAACGGGAACGCCAGGCCGGGGTTACGCCCATAGTCGACATGCCACGGCTTGCCCCGCCAGCGCGCCACCAGCGCATCAACCGGTTCGCTGACTTCAAGTGGGGGAAGCCAGATTTGGTGCGGCGGCCGCGCGGGGTGCGAAATGAGTGATTCGCGGACGACGTCGACCAGCTTCTTCTTGCGGAAGCCGTCGGGATGGAACAGGAACTCGTCCGGCTCTGCGGGTTCGTCGGCGACAGCCAGCGCCGCGCTGTCGGAATCGCTGAGCGGTTGATACGCCCAGGTGTAGGCCCGCGGCTGGGAGAAGCTCATGGCGACCGTCTGGTTCACCTCCATCACCCGCTTCGGCACGACGAACGGCGCGGACACATAGAAGCAGCGGAACTGGTCGAGGTCACGCGGCCCGACTTTGAGCAACGCGTACCCGTTCTCCTGCGACGGCAGATGCAACGCGGCGTCGCTACCGATGACGTCCCGAGAGTCCTCGGCGGTCTCGGCGCGCAGCGCGACCCGGAATGCGATGTTGCTCTTGGCTTTACTGAGCGAGGAGAGATCCAGCCGCTGGCCGCCCAGGGTGAAGAAAACGTTGCAGCCGCGGCCTTCCTGCCCGATGTGGATGACCAAGTCGATCCACTCCGGATGATGAATGAACAGTTCGAGGTATTCGTCGATGATGACCAGCAGGATCGGCACCGGCTCCAGATCCCGGCCCGCCAGGCGCATCTCTTCGTACTCGTTCGCGTCGCGGGCGCCGGCGTTCTTGAAAAGCCGGTACCGCCGGGATATTTCACCGTTGATGGCCTTTCGCATTCGCTCGGCCAGGTGCCGGTCGTCCTTTCCCAGATTGGACAGCGATCCGGCGACGTGCGGAAAACCTTGCAGGTCCTGGGCTGCCGACTCGAACTTCATGTCGACGAAGATCACGATGAACGACTCCGGCGAGTGGGTCAACGCGATACCGCTGCACAGGGACAGGAAGTATTCCGACTTACCCGACCCGGAGGTCCCGATCACGACGGAGTGGAATCCGTAACCGCCGAAGTCCTTGGCGCGCAGGATCACATACTGCAGTTCACCGTTCTGTTTGACGCCGACCGGCACCATCGCCCATCGCGGGTCCCCACGACCGCGACTCTCCGCCCATAATTTGTCGACGTCGAGTTCTCTCGGATCACTGATGCCGAGCGCCCGAAGTAGTTCACCGCCTAGGCTTTCGGTCTCGGACAGCTCGTCGGCGCTCATCGGGGACCAGCGGGCCAGCGCACGCGCATACCTGTTGGCGGTGCTGTCGGCAAGCGCGTCGGCTACCGCGTAGAAGGCGTCGCGGTGGCTGAGCCTGCCGGCACGCAACGCGAATCGCTGGCTCTCGTCGGTGAAGCCGACGCCGACGCCGACCCGGGTTGCCAACCGCAGCACGGTGATACCGGCCATGCCCTTCTGGCCGGTCACCCCTTCCCACTGTTCGGGTGTGCCGACGTTGTCATCCACGATCAGCCAATGCGGTCCCAGCGCCGACGACACCTCGATCGGCGACGGCATGGAGGTCGGGCTCGCCGTCGCCGGTGGGGTCCATGGCCCGCGACCTTTGCGGTGCAATTCGGCATCGAGCGCTTCTTCCAGTTCCGTGGGTGAGGCGAACACCAGCCGACGTAGCCCGCACGCATCGAACATCTCGTCATGTTGGTTGTGCGGCAACCAGACCAGCCACTGCCAGTGCTCGGGATGTCGGGTCACCACCATCAGCTTGAGATCGTGCGGGCTGTGGTAGACCGCAAGCGCGCACAGCATCGCGCGCATCAGTCCGTGCAGCTCGATCGGGTCTTCGGCGACGAAACTGAACCCGGGTTTCGAGCGCAGGCTCAGCACCTTTCCGATACCCCGGATCTTGCTCTGCTCGAGAATGAAGTCTCGTAGTGCACCACCCGTCACGGGCTCCAGCTCTTCGCCGATCGGGACGTCGGGCCACTGTATTGAGACCGCTGACTCGCTGGCTTGCTGTACCCCGACACCGAGCCGCACGTCCAAGAAATCCGGATCGGTGGGGCGCCGTTCCCACATGCGGGGGCCGCCGATGATGGTGTCGAACCGTTGCGGGTCGGCGTGGACGAACAGCTGGGACCGCCGCTGCTGTTGGGCGGCGCGTTGTACTTCCTCGCGGTCGTCGTCAAGTTGGCGTAGATAGCTGCGCCGCTGCTTTTCCTGTTCGCCCCAGGTGATTCGGCGTCCACGGCCGAAGCGTCCGCCGAACATCAGCGCGCCGAAGCCGACCAAGCCGACCATCGGGAAGAACCCCGACTGCAGTGACCGCACGCCGGATGCGTACATCACGACCAGGGTGCCGATGATTCCGATCAACAGGGCCGGCAAGGCGATCATCAGCAGGATGTTGCGCGGCTCGCGTTCGGGCAGCGCCAGAGGCGCGGCCACCGCCACCCGTACCGGCGGGACAGTCGCTGGCGGCGTGCGCCTTCCGCGGACGAACCCTCGTTTGGACATGATCAGTTCCCCGCTTCGTCGGAGTCAGCAATGGGTGCTACCGCGCCTCCTGCGGGTACGGCATCGCGCGCGATCAGGGCGGCGTCCCGAGCGATTGCCGGGCCGGGGGCGAACGTGCGCACAATCGGCCAGGGGGCCTGGACGGCGTGCCGAGGCTCCAGACCCAGTGCTTGCAAAGTCCGTTGATCCGGCTCGATGCCGTACCGGACACCCTGTGGTGAAAGCCAATACAAGCTTTCCCGGCTGTCGGAGACAGCCGAGCCACTGGTGGTTGCGACGAAGTTGGCCGCACCGGGCAGGATCAAAGTCTGGTGCGCCTCGGCCGATTCGGGATTTCGATCGTCACGCACGAGGTGCACCAGCCGGGAATCCATGCCGGCCGGGACCGGCAGGCCACGTCCGGAGATGACGGTGATCCTGGCCTGTGGATCGGTAGCCTGTTTCTCCCACGCGACACATGTGACGGGATTGGCGGCCGTGTCAACGAAATTGAGCTTGCCCGAGGGGTAGTAGTCGACGTCGAGGACGTCGACCACCGGGATGTGAACGAGTTTGTCCGGTGCCACTAGCGTCGGCGCGGTCGAGCCTTGGGAGTCGCCGGTCCGCAGTAGGTCAGCGACGAATCCGGTGATTTTCTGCACTCCGGTGGGCAGCAACACGTAGAAGCCGTTGAGCGCCCCGCCGGCGTCGCGGGACTCCAGGACGCTACCCACCTTGGCGCCGGGTAGCCACCGCGAAGGACTGCCGGATTCCGAAATCGTCGGTAGGACAAGAGGTTCGGTTGACGGCATGGCATCGAACAGCGCGTTGGAGATTTCGACCGGATACGTCACGCCGGGATCGAGCCCCAGGTTGAATGTCACCGATCGGTCGGCCGGATCGATCCGGGATCGCTGCCCGCCCCAGATCACATAGGTCGCACCGCGGTGGGTCACCAATACTGCCCGTCCCGGTTCCAGGGTTGCGGCCCTATCCGCCGACGTGAGTGACCCCGCAATCGATGTCACCAGCGGCGTGGCGGTGCTGGCGCGGGAACCCTGCCGTTGCGCGGTGTCACAGATTGCCCAAGCCGAGACGGTGCCGCCGGTGACCGACAGCGCGTCCGGTACACCGGGAATCCCGATCATCGGGCCGGTCGGATACTTGGCGATTTCATTGGCGGTCACCCACGTGGGGGCGACCGCATTGCCGACCGCCAGACGCGCCGAAGTCAGATTCAGCGCGGGGTAGAGGCGTCCGCCGATCCTGGCGTAGATCGCCCCGGTGTCGCGATTGCCGATGACGGACGACTGGGCGACCAACCCGGCAGGCTTCATCACATGCAGCAAAGCCATCCATCCGACGCCGATCAGCACCAGTACGGTCGAGAGAGCTACCGCCGCTTGCTGTTTGCGGTCGTCGTGCTTCATCCGCACGGAGAACCTGGTGATGGCGGCTCGCAACCGCCGGTTGTAGAACAGGTGCCCAGAACTCTGGTCGCGGTTCGACAGATTAAGTGGCACAGTCATTCTCCTTCCGGCGGGTGCGTACGAATCCCTCCGTACGTCGCCGACGTCACTGCAGGCGGCCGCCGTACCGTGCCTGATTGTCGGCTTCAGCCTCTTCGCGCACCGCTGCAATCGCGAGGTTCAATCTGTCGGCCAGTTCGTTGGGGGAGTAGCCGACCATCACGTCAGGATGCAGGGTCAACTTGAGCAACCGTCCGTCCGAATTTGCCACAGCGTAAACGTCTCCCAGGTCAACGCTGTAGGTGACGGCTTCGGCCTGGGCGACAATCGCTTCCCACTTGTCGGCCGCCTCGCTCAGTGAGCGGAGCACCGATTCCACGAGAGCCCTGTCGCCTTCGGCGCTGAGGTCGGCGATTTCACTGCGACCCGGCCCCGACACCCTGACAGTATGTCGACGCCTCTTACCAGCGTCAATTCAAACCTGCGGGCCGCCTTCGGGCGATGTAGCGGGTGGCTCGGCAACCGCTGCGGCACTGAGCTTCTTGAACCAAGCGAAGTGATAGTTCGCCGATATAGTGTCGCCCGCAACGCGGGCATCGGTGGCGGCCAACAACATGCAGTTGAGCAGCTGCGCCAATTCGACGTCGGGGTACTGAGCCAGCACCTGATAACGCAAGGTGTCCAGGTGAACCCGGAGCAGGTCGGCTTCCTGTTCGACGATTTCGCCACCGCTTGCGGCGGCCTTCGCCGAGGTGTGCACCAACCGCGGCAAACCCTCGCGCCAGTGGGTCGCGGCGCCGAGCTCCCAGTCCAGGTCGTCGACGACAGGCAGTTCGAAAGGTTCCACCGACGCCTCGATATCGTCGGATCCGGTCGGCCAATTCGCCGACTCTCCTGGCGCGTAGGTCGCGGCGCGGGTCGTGGCGCCGAGTAGCTCGGCGGCCCGACCGCTGCGCCGCTGCGGTTCGGGCAGCCGTAGCCCGGCCGGGATCGCGATTGCCGGCGGTATCCAGCCATGCGCGAGGTCGGTGACCAACAGCGTCGTACCGTCCAAGCGCTCCCCGATCGCCCAGTTCACCCGCGGTTCCTGGCGCGCGACGAAGGCCAGCAGCCGCTGCAGCCGCTGCTCACCGTCGGAAGCCTCGTCGGCGGCGGCTGGCGCCGGCGGTGGCGGAATATCGTCCCGGATGGCCGGCATGACCTGCGTCTTGTGCAGATCGATCGGCGGGGGCACATCGTCGACCGGTGGGGGCACGTCCCGAACGGCCGGCAGCACCTGCGTCTTGTCCATGTCGGCGCGGCCGCCGCCGTTGCCGAGCGCGGGTGGCGCGGTGGGTCGCTGCCTCAGGTGTCGCAACTGGCGCATCGTCGAGTCGACTCGGCGCACCGCATCGGCGCGGGCATCGTCGATCACTCGGGCTTCGGCGGCACGGCGCGCCGAATGCGCCAGTTCCGAACGCCGGACAGCTCGCAGATCATCGTTGGCCGACTTGGCAATGCGCTCCAGGTCGGCTCTGAGATAGTCTGCGAGAGTTGCGGTTTCGCCGTCGCTCGGCGACAACTCGGGCGGCCACAGCCCCCCGATCACCCATGGGGTGCAGTCGGGTGGAGCGCTGAAAGTCGGAACGGTCAGAGACTCCTGGGTCGCTCTACGCAGCCGCTCCCGCGCCGTTCTGCGACCAAAGATTCCCACCGGCTAAGCGTACCGGCATCCGGTCGGCCCCGATTGCGGTATCTGCGGACGGTGAATTGTGTGGCCGCTATCGCGTGGGTAGCGTGTGGCCATGGCCGATTCTGCGCTGCAGCAGCAGCTCGACGAGGTGCGTGCGCTGCTCAGCCGCGCGCGAGAGTTGTTCGGCGCCAACCCGATCGAGCCGCCGGTCGATATCGTACCCGAACCCGACGCCGCCAAGACCTGGCTCCCTTAGGTCTCCAACCTCAAAGCCGGGCCCGAAGCTGGTGCGCCAACAGCTTTTCAATCGCCGCGTCGAGATCGGACGACGTCGGAACCTCCGCTGACGGACTGTGCCCGGCCGCGACAATCTCCGCGCGCACTTCCAGTAATGCTTTGAGGCACGACACGTCGGCGGTCAGCACGATCGCCTCCGCGAGGCTTTCGGCGTCCGTCTCCATCGCCGCTTCGCTCAGCGCGACACTGTGCAGGTACCCGCCCCGGCAGGAGCGCACCAGGATGCACCCGCTCGGGTGAACGGTGTCGAACGCAGGGTTGGCTTCAGTCATCGGTGCCGCTGACGTTAGTCATCCGTCGACGACGCCGCCGAGTTTGTCGGCGGCTTCTTGTTCGTGCCGCTCCCACATCGCCGCGGAGGTGTGCAGGCCCTCGGCGATGTCGGCATGATCGTCGGCTTGCTGCTCGTAGCACTGGCGCCTGACCTCGAGCAGTTCCCGGCCGGCCTCGCGGAGTTCGCCGAAAATCGGACCCAGCGAGTCCAGGCTCGCCTGGATTGCGGGGTGCGACGACGGCACGGCCCGTAGCTGCTCCGAGGTCTCCCGGTGCCGGGCAGCGGCTTCTCGCAGCTGCGCCGGCACCACATGGATTCGATCTGCCATAGCTGCCTCCTTGATGTGGGCTTATCAGGCTGTGATGGCCGACGGCCGGGTCGGGGTGGGTAGGTCGGCGTCAGGCGGGGCCGGTGCCGACGGCTGGGTTAGCGGGGGCGGCGGATGTTGCCAGCCTAGGAAGCTCGGCCCGGCGACCGCTGAGATGTGCTGAATCTGGCCTTCGAGCAGGGCCTTGCTGCGACCGAGGGCAAGCGCGTGCCGATCGGTGAACATGCCGATGTCACCCGGGACGACCTGCGCCGGGTCGATCGGGTGTGCCACCGCGGTCCCCGGTGGCGGGATGGTGATGCCCTGTTGCCGGAATGCCTCCGCAATCGGTGTTCCACCCGCCGCAGCCTTGATCGCGGCGGCCAGCTGGGGACTTGCGGCCGTCACCGTCTCCCCGTTGGGCAGCGTCACGGTGGTAGGGCCCGCCGGCGGTGCCTCGGGTTGGCCGGACGCAGGGTCGCGTTCCTCGTCACGTGGATCGTCGTCGCCTCCGTCGTTGGGGTCGTCGCGCTTGATCTTGTCCTCGTGGCGGCGGTGATCATCGAGGTCGGGATCGCCGAAGGCGCCGTCGGCCAGCGCTCCGGAATCCCGGCCGGACCCGCCGCCGGACAGGCCGGGCAGCTGCAGGCCGCTCGGTGCGCCCCAGGACGGCATGCCGCCGCCGGACGGTGCTGTCGCGCCGCCCCCACCAGGCGCCGCGGGCGCCCCGGTGGGTGCGACCGACATCGCGGCTTCCGGCGGGACTGCGCCCGACAGCCCCGGGTCGTCGAACCACAGGGGATCGAGCCCTGGATCACCGTCCGGTGCGGGTAGTTGGCCGCCAGCGCTTGGGGCTGGCTGGGCGGGTGCCGGCGCGGGCCGCAGATCGCCGGATGGCGCCGGTGTCGCCGAACCGCTCTTCGAGGCGTTGTACAGCGACGTCCACGCGGCCATCAAGGCGGACTTCGACGTGTCGTCCAGACTGGCGGTCGCGACGACCTCCCGGATGTCTCTCAATTTGCCGATCAGGAACCGTTGGAAGTCGCGGGCGCCGGCGGGGGTGTCCAGGTCCGTGCGCATCGCTACCGCCGACTCGAGTTCCTGCTGCAACTTGGTGAGCGCATCGCGTCCTTCCATGTTCGTCAGGTGGGCACTGAGGACGGCCGAGATCACTTGCAGGTCGAGTTGAGACGTCGCCGAATTCTGGTGCGCCAAAGCGATTTCGGCTTGGGCGATGGCTTTGGCCGCATCCCCCTCGGTGCGGGTGGGTAAACCGGCGGACGGGGGCATTCCTTGCGGTGAGAACAAATCAGGATGGCGCTGGCGGATCTTGGCCAGGATCGCATCGAGCTCTGGCACGGAGGTCGCAGGCATCAGCGCGGTGGTCACTTCGGCGGCCGTCAGCCCGGTCATCCAGGCTTGCGGGTCTCCGGTGCTTGTTTGGATGCGCCGCATGGCGTCGACGAGGTCCTGGTAGGTCGTCATCTAGGTGATCCGCGCGCCGCCCGACCACTTCATGCCGCGGGACAGTACCCAGGCGCGGCGCCCCGGACAATTCACCCCGACCGTAACCTGGTCTCAACCCCGGTACCGGTCTTGCAGATCGTGCAGCACAAGGCTTTTCGCGTGGCTGATCTCTCGGGCGTGGGTCACGATCGCGGCGATCTCGCGCTGCTTATCTACCAGGAACCGCTGGTATTCGCGCGATCCCAGTGGCGTGTCGGCGGCGAGCTTCGCCTGCTGGGCGCGCTCGATCTCGGCGGCGATCGCGTCGAGTCGCCGGATGCTGTCGAGCATGGTCTGATGTGCGCTGCTCAAGACCTCCGACAGGGTTCGATCTGCCTCGGCGCTTGCGCTGTACTTACCGGCCAGAACGATCTGTCGCTCCCGGAATGCCGCCATCGGGGATCCAATGGATTCCGACATGGGTCAACCTTCTCTCACCAGGGCTCTCACCAGGGCCGCCGAATCTGCACGTTGGTGCCCAGTCGGCTGATCCGCACCGAAGCGCCCGAGTAGGGCGCCTCGACCACGAGATTGTTGCCGATCGCCATTTGCACGTGCCCGGCGTGCGGAAACACCAGGTCACCGGGCCTAATCTGCGAGCGCGGCACCGCGGCACCGTCGTTGATCTGTTGGTAGGTAGTGCGTCCGAGGTGCACACCGGCCTGCGCGTAGGCCCATTGGACCAGACCGGAGCAGTCGAACCGGTCGGGCCCGGTCGCCCCCCACACATAGGGACGGCCGAGGCGCGACAGAGCGGCCCGGACCGCGCGGCCGGCGCGGCCGTGCGCCGACCGCAGCTCCGGACGACGATGCGATGACCGATAACGCAGCGCCCGTAGGGCCGCCACACGCCGCCGGGCCCGACCCCTGGCCGCGACGACGTGCGATCGCTGCGCGCGTAGCCGCGCCACCCGCCGGCGCAGCGCCTCGCGCTGGGCAAGCGGTGTTGTCGACGGAACCGCGGCATCTGCTCGGGCCTCGTCGACGACGTTGCCGGTTAGCCCTCGTGCCGTCGCACGATCCCGGTGCGCACCGGCAAGGATCGCCGCCAACGCATCATCCGTTCGGCCGGCCGACACCAGCGCCGCGTGAACACGGCCCACGGCACCCTGGTAATGCCCTTGTCGCACAGCGGTGTTCGGATCACCAGGCACGTCGAGTGGCATTTGGTCGCGCGCCATCGCCGGCACCGGATGATCGAAGCCAGCGAACAGCTGATGGGCGCGGGTCAACGTCTCGACCTCGGACGGACTCACTGGGCTTGCTCACTGTCCTGGCCCGCGGGCACGTCTGTGCCCGACTCCACAGCCTGCACGGAATCGATGAAAGCGCGCACGCGGGGGAGGACGGCTTGGGAAATCACGCCGCGGGTGCGGATGTCCCACACCTCGTCGGTCCCGATGCCGATCATTGCCGCTACCACCGCGTCCGGCAGAGCCGACTGCGCGCACGCCTGCTCGAACTGCGCACTCAGACTTGACGGCAGACGTTGCAGCAGGGCGCTACGGGTGTCCTCGAGCGCATGCAGGTGTTCCATCAAGCGGGACGCGGATTCGCCGCCGGAATTGATGGCCAATCGCCATGAACTGGCGGCCAGCATCTCCGCCTTGACGCACTGCGCGATCACGTCCTGAATATACGACTCATATTCGTTTGATGTTTTCGCCGGCAGACGGTCGATGAAGGCTTCGAGGGTTTCACGCTGCGCTTCGGCATATCGGGCAAGGACATCGGTGTCGTCGTGACGTCGTACGACAGGATCTCCACCAGCGGGAGCGATCTGGACCGGCTGGGCTGCGAGCAACCGGCTGAGTTCAGCCGCCGGATCGGCCGCGACCACCAGCCGCGAATAGGTGCCCGGCGGCAGACCGAGACCGTTCTCGACCTGTTGAACTGTGCTTTTGTGTGGTTTGCGGACACCGCGCTCGAGATAGCTCAATCCCATGATGCTGACGCCAGTTGCGGCGGCGAGGTCGGCCAGCGACCAATCCCGCGACTCGCGAAGTGCCCGGATCGCCGCGCCTGCCGACTCACGGCTCACGGCTGGCTCCGGCCATGCCCCGGATATTACACAGCGATGCAACCAGCGCTGGTCATATACGTTTTCGTCGCGCTTCTCTTGTGTGCATGGTCGAGTTGTGTATACGCTTCTGTCTACGTTTCGTTATTCGAGGAGGCCAGCATGTCCAACCCCTGTGCAACCAACCCGGAACTCTGGTTCGGTTATCCCGACGACGACGGCGGCGACGGGGCCGCCAAAGCTCGCGCCTACGAGCGCTCCGCCACCGAGGCCCGGATTCAGTGCCTGCGTCGCTGCCCCCTTGCGCAGCAGCGGTTGTGCGCGGAGCGCGCAATCAGGCACCGCGAGGAATGGGGCGTTTGGGCCGGTGTCAAGTTGCCCGGCGGTCAGTACCGCAAGCGTGAACAGCTCGCCCGAGCGCACGAGGTGCTGCGCCGGATCGCCTCGGGCGAGATCAACCCCAGGCAGTTGCCCGAGAACGCGGCGTTGTTGGCGCGCCGCGAGAACGACGCCGTCCCGGCCACCGCGGTGGTGTTGCACCTACCGACCGCCCGGACCGAGGCAGGCCCGCGCTCGGCGGCCTGATGCGGCGGCGGTCAGATCCATTGGATATCAGAGCGGTAGAGCAGGGTATACGGGGGACGACAGGGGCCCCGTACGGGCCGAGGCAACTGACCCAGAGGCGCTCTCATGACCTTCGACCTGACCCCCACCCAAGCGCAACACGACCTGGCGCGTCGAACGCACGAGTTCGCCGAGGAGGTCATCCGCCCGGTCGCCCTGCACTACGACCAGCGCCAGGAGTTCCCGTGGCCCGTCCTGGAGGAGGCGGCACAGCGCGGCTTCTACAGCCCGCTCTTCTACCGCGACCTGATCGGTGACCCGACCGGCATCTCGCTGCCGATGTTCATGGAGGAATTGTTCTGGGGCTGCGCCGGAATCGGTTTGGCCATCGTGATGCCGGCGTTGGCGCTCTCGGCCATCGGCCAGGCCGCCTCGCCGGAACAAATGCTTCAGTGGGCTCCGGAATGCTTCGGGACGCCCGGTGACCTCAAGCTGGCCGCGCTCGCGATCTCCGAGCCCGAGGGCGGTAGCGACGTCCGCAATCTGCGGACCACCGCTACCCGCGACGGGGATGACTGGATCATCAACGGCCACAAGATGTGGATCGGCAACGGCGGCATCGCCAACGTGCACGTGGTGAACGCGGTCGTCGACCAGGAACTCGGCCACCGCGGTCAGGCCCTGTTCGTGGTACCCGGCGGGACACCCGGGCTCGAACTGGTGCGCAAGCTGGACAAGATGGGCTGCCGCGCCTCGCACACCGCCGAGCTCAAATTCAACGATGTCCGGATCCCGGGTGCCAATCTGCTTGGCGGAGAAGACAAACTCGAACACAAGCTGGCCAAGGCGCGGGAGGTGGTCGCCGGCGCCAAGAAATCCGGCTCGGCGACACTGGGCACCTTCGAGCAGACCCGTCCGATGGTCGCCGCGCAGGCTATCGGGATCGCGCGGGCGGCACTGGAATACGCCACCGCATACGCGACCGAACGGGAGGCGTTCGGCGGACCCATCATCGACCACCAGGGTGTCGCTTTTCCGTTGGCGGACTTGGCGACTCAGATCGACGCGGCCCGGCTGCTGACCTGGCGCGCGTCCTGGATGGCGGCCAGCGGCGTCCCCTTCGAACGCGGCGAGGGTTCGATGTCGAAGCTCGCCGCCAGCGAGGTCGCGGTCAAGGCCACCGAACGCGCCATTCAGACGATGGGCGGCTGGGGCTACATCACCGACCACCCGGTCGAGAAGTGGTACCGAGATGCCAAGCTGTACACCATCTTTGAAGGGACCAGTGAAATTCAGCGCATGGTCATCTCCAATGCGCTGGGCTCGGCGGTGGACACCCCGCCGCTGCACGTGACCGTCGAACCGACCGGGGGACCGCTGAACCGGGTGTTCGGTCGCGGCACCCCGCTGCGGTCGCGCGCCGCGGATCGCGCCCTGGCGCTCAAGGACCGGGTGCCGGAGCCGATCATGCGCGTCGCCATGAAGGCGTTGCAGCCGCCCCGAAAGTAGGCCGTGGCGGCGAGTAGGGTCGGCTGTATCGGCGCCAACTGCCGCAGTTCTTGGAGGGCCGGCCATGAGCAACCTCGAAAGCATGCCGGACGAGGTTGCTTGCGGCGCAGTGCAGGCCGCGTCGCGACCCGCGGTGGAGGTGTTGCATCCGCGTGAGGTGCCACTCGGCGGGCCGCGAGCCATGCGGGTCCAGCGGACCCTGCCACAGCGGGAACGCTCGCTCATCGGAGCCTGGTGCTTCGTCGACCACTACGGTCCCGCGTCGGTGCGGATGGATGTCCCGCCGCATCCGCACACCGGCCTGCAGACGGTGAGCTGGTTGTTCAGCGGGGAAGTGGAGCATCGCGACAGCGCCGGTGTGCATGCCAGGGTGCGACCGGGCGAACTGAATCTGATGACGGCGGGAGCAGGCATCTGCCACTCGGAGGTCTCGGTCGATTCCGCGGTGTTGCACGGGGCGCAGCTGTGGGTGGCGCTGCCCGATGCTGCTCGCGACACCGGACGCGACTTCGCCCATTACCGGCCTGAACCGGTGGCGCTGGCCGGCGCACGGGTCCGGGTGTTCCTCGGTGAGTTGGTCGCAAGTCGTTCGCCCGTAACGACTTTCACCCCGCTGGTCGGGGCGCAGATCGACCTCGACGCGCATGCCGTCGTGGAACTGGAGGTCGACCCGGCGTTCGAGCACGGCGTGCTGTGTGACCAGGGTGCGGTGCAAATGTGCGAGGCCGGCCTCGGTGTTGCCCAGCTGGGATACCAGGGACCGGGGCATCGCGTGTTGCCGCTGCGCAATCTGGGGGAACGACCGGCCAGAGTTCTGTTGTTGGGCGGCGCCCCTTTCGGGGAACAACTGGTGATGTGGTGGAACTTCTTGGGCCGCAGCCACGACGAGATCGTCGAGTATCGCCGGCAGTGGGAGCAAGCCGACGACCGGTTCGGCGCCGTGCAGGGCTATCGCGGTTCGGTCGACCGGCTGCCGGCGCCGCCCATGCCCACCACCCGGCTATTGCCCAGGCCATTGCCCGGGTCCGCATCGAAACCGAAGGAGCACTCATGACCGTCGACAAGACCGGCGCAGAAGTCACCATCACCGAGGAGGACCGCAAGTACACCATCTCGGTCGGCGGTCAGGTCGTGGGGTTGGCCGACTACGCCGACCGCGGCGAGCAGCGCGTCTTCCACCACACCGAGATCGACCCCGAGTTCGGCGGCCGCGGCTTGGCGACGCTGTTGTTGGAGCAGGCGCTACAGGACACTAAGTCGGAGGGGAAGCGCATCGTCCCGGTGTGCTCGATGGTGGTGACGGTGCTCAAGAAGCATCCGGAGTACAACGACATCACCGACCCGGTGACGGCTGAGGTCGTGGGGTGGGTCAACACCCAACCGAACTAGGGCTCGTTCTGGTCCCAGGTGGTGGGCAGCATCGGGATCGTCGGTGACCCACCGTATGAGTCGGTGGGCAGCGTCATCAGCCCGGTGGCGTCGGCGTCATCCTTGGTGACCGTGCCGCCGAAGCCCATGGTTCCCGCGCCGCGACTCGACGCCGCGACCGAAGGCTCCTCCGCCGGGGCGGCGTCAGGATCGTCGAAGTCCATGAACTCGTCGCCGTACTGAAATTCCGGCATGGTGTCGGTGCGCCGCCGCCGGGCGCGCCGTTTCTCGCGCGCCGAGACACCCGCGGCGGCCGCCGGAATCCCTTCCGCCGGCGCCTTGGCTCCCGTCCGGTCCCGCAGCGTGGGCGTGAAGCCGCCACCCGGATCGAAACCCGGCACGGCGTACGGCACCAGCGGACCCGCGGCTGCGGGCGTGGCCGCGGTCGGTGCCGGTGCTCCCGCGCCGGCCGCTGAGGCAGCCGGTGCCGCCGCGGAGGTCACCCCGCTCGGCGCCAGACCGGCCAGCGGCAGGACCGCCGAGTGCCCGGTCAGCGCCACCGCGGCCGGAACCGCGGCCTCGCCGGCGGCCGCAGCCGCGGCCGGTCCCAGCGCGAGGAGTTGTTGACCGACGCCGGCCACCACCCCGAGCGTGATCGCCAACAGCGGTTGCAGCAGCAGCTGCGGATAAGTCAGCGCCGCACCGACATTGGAGAAGACCTGATAGGCGACCGCGGACAACAGTGGACCCCAGGTGACCAAGGCCTGGGACGGATTCGTCAGGAAGTCGGTGAGCAGCTTGACGCTGTTACCCAAGGGGTCCTGCAGGAAATCGGTGATCGGCCCGAACAGTTGCTGAACGTAGTTGATGTAGCCCTGCAGCAGCTGGCTGATCAGGTCGGAGAAATTGAGTTGGGTGCCGGCATCCGCCGCCGGTCCCGCGGCCGCCATTTGGGTGGGCGCCGCCGCCTCGGATTTGAGCACCGCGGGCGCGGGCACGGTCTGCGGCACTGCGCCCAACACAGCCGAGGACACCGCGTCGTAGGTGCTCATCGTGGTGGCCGCCTGGACCCACATCCGCACGTAGTCGGCCTCGTTGACGGCGATCGGAATCGTGTTGATGCCGAAGAAATTGGTGGCGACGAGCACGCCGTGCACGATGTGGTTGGCGGCCAATTCGCCGAGGGTGGGCATCGCCGCCAGCGCCGTCGTGTAGGCGGCAGCCGCGGCCTCGTGCTGAGCCGCGGCGGCGTCACTTTTGGCCTGCGCCTGGGCCAACCAGGCCAGGTACGGCGCATGGGCGAGGACATACTCCGCGGCGCTCGGCCCCTCCCAGGAGCTCTGTGCCGCGCCCAGCACGGCGAGCAGTTCGGCGGTCGCGTCGGCGTACTCGACGCCCAGCGCCTGCCAGGCACCCGCGGCCGCCAGCAGCGCCGCTGGACCCGGACCGCTGGACAACAGCGCCGAGTGGATCTCGGGCGGTGCGGCCATCCAGATGGGGGCCGCCATCACGGCTCACCCACCGAATGCGCAATCCCCACCCTTACATTGTGTAGGCAAACCTAACTAGCCCATACCCCTCACCGGCATAGTGGATACCCCCCACCCGCATGCGCGGTGCTGCCACAGCGCTGCGGGCGACCGGCTACCTGCCGTTGCGCTCGCGGTGTTTGCAACCCGGCCAGCAGCAGGGTCGGCGCTTGCCTTCCTCGAGCTCTTCCTGGGTCCGCCGGATGCGGCGCTCGCGGGTCACCTGCTGTTTGGCGTCTTCGACCCAGCAGATGAACTCATTGCGCGCCAGCGGCGTGATGTCCTGCCATAGCGCAAGGGCGGTGGAATTGGCGATCAGCGCGTCTCGCAGGTCAACGGGCAGCTCGTGCACGACCCCACCGGGCACCGTCTGGCTGTTCACGCAGTTAGATTACCGATGTGCGTGGCACGGCTCATTCGTCGTCGTCGTCGAACCGGGGACGGGCCTCGTCCCGCTCGCCGAATGACGATGCGCGGCGCGGAGCCTGGTGGCCGTACACGCCTTCGGGATAGGCCGTCTCGGCGTGCTGAGTGAGGTCGGCGCCGCTCTTCTCGTCCGCCGCGCTGAGCCGGAAACCCACCAGCCGGTCAATCACCTTGGCCAGCACGTAGCTCGTCGCGAAGGCGTACAAGCCGACCACCACCATCGCAAGCGATTGTTTGCCGAGCTGTCCGAGCCCGCCGCCGTAGAAGAGGCCTTTCGGGCCGCTGGTCATCACCGCGGTAGCGAACAGCCCGATCAGCAGCACGCCCACGACGCCGCCGACGAAGTGCACACCCACCACGTCGAGTGAGTCGTCATAGTTGAGCTTGAACTTGGCCAGGATGGCGAACGAGCAGACGACGCCGGCCGTGAGTCCGACGACGGCGGCGCCGAGGGTGTTGACCTCCCCGCACGACGGCGTGATGGCCACCAGACCGGCGACCACGCCGGAGGCCGCACCGAATGTCGTGGGCTTGCCGTCCCGGATCTGTTCCACCGAAAGCCAGCCCAGCATGCCCAAGCAGCCGGCGACCAGGGTGTTGAGGAAGATCGCGGAGGCCATCCCGTTGGCGGCCAGCGCGGAACCCGCGTTGAACCCGAACCAGCCGAACCACAGCAGCCCCACACCGAGGAGCACGAAGGGCAGGTTGTGCGGGCGCATCGCCTCCACCTTGAAGCCGATGCGCGGGCCCAGCACCAGCGCCAGCGCAAGCGCCGAGGAACCGGACACAATCTCCACGACCAGGCCGCCCGCGTAGTCGAGCACGCCCATCTTGTAGAGCCAGCCGGTCGGCGCCCACACCCAGTGGGCGATGACGGCATAGACCGCCACCGACCACAGCGGCACGAACACCATCCACGCGGCGAACTTGGCGCGGTCGGCGATGGCGCCGCTGACGAGAGCCGCGGTGATGATCGCGAAGGTCAACTGGAACGTGGCGAACAGCAGCTCGGGCACCTTGTCGTGCAGGGTGTCCGGGCCGATGCCGCTCATGCCGGCGTGGGTCAGGCCGCCGACGAAGCCGCCGGCCCCGCCGTCGGAGAACGCCAGGCTGTAGCCGACGAGCAGCCACGCCACCGTCACCAGTGGGATTGAGATGAAGCTCATCATGATCATGTTGAGCACGCCGGTCGTGCGCACCATGCCGCCGTAGAAGATCGCCAGCCCGGGCGTCATCAGCAGCACAAGGGCGGTGCTGGCAAGCAGCCAGGCCGTGGCGGCGGGGTCGATGTTCAACTCTGCGGCTCCCTCGGTCGTCGCGTTTTCCAGATAGACCGTAGACGGCGCCGCATCCGCTCCCGCCGAGCAGACGCGAAAGCCCCCTATTTGGGCCACGAAATGGGGCTTTTGCGTCTGCTCGGCAACAAAAAACCCCGGCGCGAAGCCGGGGAAATCTGTGGGCGAAGGGGGACTTGAACCCCCACGTCCCGAAGGACACTGGCACCTGAAGCCAGCGCGTCTGCCATTCCGCCACTCGCCCGAAACAACCGGAGGACCATATCACTGTAGTAGCCGCGCGCCCCAACCGTGGGAGTGGCCCCCGGGCCGTACAGGTCTCTGAACGGTATCGATGTGATTCTCAGAAATCTCACGGTGACGCCGGATCGCACAGTCCCGATACGATTGGGGTTGAAACGCCACGCGGCCGCATCGATTGCCGTCCGCCGACGATCTTCCTTACAACACGAGTGAGGCGAGCGCGCGAGAATGGGTAGCCAACGAGGGCTAGTTCAGCGCATCGAGCGCAAACTCGAAGCGACCGTGGGTGATGCGTTTGCTCGTGTGTTCGGCGGATCGATCGTTCCCCAAGAGGTGGAAGTCCTGCTGCGCCGGGAAGCCGCAGATGGCGTCCGCTCGCTGCCGGGAAACCGCCTTTTGGCACCCAACGAATACATCATTACCCTCAGTGTGCACGACTTCGAGAAGTTGGGCGCTGACCCGGAGCTCACGTCGGGCGCTTTTGCTCGGTACCTGGCCGACTATATCCAAGAACAGGGGTGGCAAACGTATGGTGATGTGGTCGTCCGGTTCGAGCGGTCCTCGAACCTGCATACCGGCCAGTTCCGCGCCCGCGGGACTGTCAACCCCGACGTCGAGCCCCGCCCGACGGTTACACATTCCGCCCCGCCACAATCAGATGATGCGTTTGGCGCAGAACCAGGAGTACGACCGATGACTGACAATCCGAGCTACCGCGGTCAGGGGCAGGGGCGGCCCGACGAGTACTACGACGACCGCTACCAGCAGGGTGGCCCTCCGGGGTATCCGCCCGAGGCCGGCGGCTACCCGCCACAGCAGGGTTACCCGCCGCAGCAGCCCCAGCAGGATCAGGGCGGTTACGGCGGTCAGGGCTACGACCAGGGCCCCCCGCAGGGCGGCTACGACCAGCGCGGCGGCTATCAGGGTGGCTACGACCAAGGCTCCGCACCCGGTGGCTACGACCAGCGCGGCGGCTACCAGGGCCAGGGCGGCTACGGCGCGCCCGGCGGTTACCCGGAGCAGCGCGGTTACCAGGACCAGGGCGGCGGCTACGGCGCCCCCAGCGGCTATGGCGAGCAAGGCGGCGGTTACGGCGACCAGGGCCAGGGCAGCTACGCACCGACGTATGAGGCGCAGCCTCCCGTGGCGCCGCCCGCTCCGCCGGCCGGCGGCTATGGCGGCCCAGGCGGTGGTTACGGCCAGGACCAGGGGTACCAGCAGGGCGGCGGCTACGGCCAGGACCAGGGCTACCAGCAGGGCGGCGGCTACGGCCAGCCGCAGGGCCAACCCCAGGGCGGCCAGCCCGGTTACGGCGGCTACGGCGACTACGGACGCGAGCCCGCCCGCCAGGACGACGGTGGCTACGGCGCCCCGAGCGCACCTTCGGCGCCCCCGGAACCGCAGCGCCCGTCGTACCCCGACCAGGGCGGCGGCTACGGCCAGGACCAGGGTTACCAGCAGGGCGGCTACCGACAGGACTACGGCAGCAGCGGTGACTACACGCAGTACGCCGAGACCGCGGCGCCGGGCGGGTACGCCCCGCAGGGCGGCGGCTACGGTGAGCCGGCCGGCCGCGACTACGACTACGGTCAACCGCCCGCACCCGACTACGGCCAGCAGGCCGCATCGGACTACGGGCAGGTCGGCGGCGGGTACGGCGGCTACGGGCAGGGCGGCTACGGCTCGGTCGGCGCGCAGGTGACCCTGCAGCTCGACGACGGCAGCGGGCGGACCTACCAGCTGCGGGACGGCTCCAACATCATCGGACGCGGCCAGGACGCCCAGTTCAGGTTGCCGGACACCGGCGTTTCCCGTCGGCATCTGGAGATCCGCTGGGACGGCCAGGTCGCGTTGCTGTCCGATCTGAACTCCACCAACGGCACCACGGTCAACAACGCGCCGGTGCAGGAATGGCAGTTGGCCGACGGTGACGTGATCCGGCTGGGTCATTCCGAGATCATCGTCCGGATCCACTGAACCCATTGTTTCGAAGCGGTCGCGCATCTCCCGCGTCGGCCGCTGTCGAAGTATCGTGACTTTGCCGAGGTGCTCGGCAACAGGGGC
The DNA here is from genome assembly GCF_001673635.1 of Mycobacterium asiaticum. GTDB lineage: Bacteria > Actinomycetota > Actinomycetes > Mycobacteriales > Mycobacteriaceae > Mycobacterium > Mycobacterium asiaticum_C. The sequence goes on along the minus strand of NZ_LZMH01000061.1, from coordinate 54,467 downwards.
GCGGGGAGGGCAGTGCCGGGACGGAAAGGACCGCCAGATGCAGGGGTTGGTACTGCAACTGACGCGTGCCGGTTTCCTGATGCTGCTGTGGCTGTTCATCTGGTCGGTGTTGCGGATCCTGCGCACTGACATCTATGCGCCGACGGGCGCGGTGATGGTGCGGCGCGGTCTTACCCTGCGGGGAAACCTACTGTCCCGCCAGCGCCGCGACGCCGCCCGCTATCTCGTGGTGACCGAGGGTGCTCTGCAGGGCGCGCGCATCACCCTGAGTGGACAACCGGTGCTGATTGGCCGCGCGGATGACTCGACCTTGGTGTTGACTGACGATTACGCCTCGACACGGCATGCGAGGCTGTCTCAGCGCGGCTCGGAATGGTATGTGGAAGATCTAGGATCGACCAACGGCACTTACCTCGACAGGGCGAAGGTGACGACTGCGGTAAGAGTTCCCATAGGTACGCCGGTTCGGATCGGCAAGACGGCAATAGAGTTACGCCCGTGACGCGCGGCTACGACGACGGTGCCGGCTCGGCCGGTTTCACCGCCGGGATTGAGGAGTTGCGCCCGTGACCCTCGTCCTGCGGTACGCCGCTCGCAGTGATCGCGGCCTGGTACGCGCCAACAACGAAGACTCCGTCTACGCCGGAGCGCGGTTGCTGGCCCTGGCCGACGGTATGGGCGGCCACGCGGCGGGCGAGGTCGCCTCGCAATTGGTGATTGCCGCGCTGGCCCATCTCGACGACGACGAGCCCGGTGGTGACCTGCTGGCCAAGCTCGACAACGCGGTGCGGGCCGGCAACGCCGCGATCGCCGCCCAGGTCGAAATGGAACCCGACCTCGAGGGCATGGGCACCACGCTGACCGCCATCCTGTTCGCCGGCAACCGGCTCGGCCTGGTGCACATCGGCGACTCGCGCGGTTACCTGTTCCGCGACGGCGAACTGTCACAGATCACCAAGGACGACACCTTCGTCCAGACCTTGGTCGACGAGGGCCGGATCACCGCCGAGGAGGCACACAGCCACCCGCAGCGTTCGCTGATCATGCGGGCGCTGACTGGCCACGAGGTCGAGCCCACCCTGACGATGCGGGAGGCCAGGGCCGGCGACCGTTACCTGCTGTGCTCGGACGGACTCTCCGACCCGGTCAGCGACGAGACCATCGCCGAGGCCCTGCAGATCCCCGATGTCGCCGAAAGTGCTTATCGCCTCATCGAATTGGCGTTGCGTGGTGGCGGCCCGGACAACGTCACCGTCGTCGTCGCGGACGTCGTCGACGACGAGTTCGGCCAGACGCAGCCGATCCTGGCCGGGGCGGTATCCGGGGACGGCGACGAGGACCAGCTGACCCTGCCCAACACCGCGGCCGGCCGCGCCTCGGCGATCGGCCAGCGCAAGGGCGAAGTCACCAAACGGGTTGCCCCGCCGGTCGAACCGCCTCGCCGTCGCTGGTCACGCCGACGGCTCGGGCTGGTCATCGCGCTCGCATTGCTGCTGTTGATCGCCGGTCTGGGCATCGGCAACGCAATCATCCGCAACAACTATTACGTCGCCAACGACAACGGCACGGTCGCCATCATGCGCGGCATTCAGGGCTCATTGCTGGGGTTGTCCCTGCACAGCACCTACTCGGTGGGATGCCTCAAGGGCAACGAGATCTCCGAGGCCAGTCCCGACCAATCGGGGTGCCGGCAGGTGAAGCTGGAGGATCTCAACCCCTCGGCCCGCAAGTCGGTGCAGGACGGGTTGCCCGCCGACACCCTCGAGGGCGCCCGTAAGCAGCTGCGCGAGTTGGCCAAGTCGCTGCTGCCGGAATGCCCACCCGCCCGAGCGACGTCACCGCCGGAGCCACCGGCGCCGTCGACCAACAGCAGCGGCACACCCGAGTCCAATCCGCCGGCGTCGCCGGCCCCCGGCACCCAATCGGCCACACCGTCCACGTCGAGCACTTCGACCACTTCAGCCAACCCCTCCACCATTTCGACGACACCCCCCAGCACCACCCCGGCAGCGCCTGCTACGCCGTCGTCCTCGACGCCGCCGGCGACGTCGCCGACGACGAGCGAAAACCCGCAACCCGCACAGCAAGGCGTGAACTGCCGGGCAGCGGCATGACGACGACGGAACTGCCGGCACCGGTAGCGGTGACCCCACCCTTGCCGACTCGGCGCAATGCCGAGTTGCTGCTGTTGTGTTTCGCCGCGCTGATCACCATCGCCGCGCTGTTCATCGTGGAGGCCAACCAGGAGCGCGGCCTGCACTGGGACCTGAGCACCTATGGGCTGGGTTTTCTGGCGCTGTTCGGAATCGCGCATCTGACGTTGCGCCGTTTCGCGCCCTACACCGATCCGTTGCTGTTGCCGGTGGTGGCGCTGCTCAACGGGCTCGGTCTGGTGATGATTCATCGACTTGACTTGGTGGACAAGGAAGTTGGCCGTCACGGCCACCCGAGTGCCAACCAGCAGATGCTCTGGACGCTGGTCGGTGTCACCGCCTTCGCGTTGGTGGTGACGTTCCTAAAGGATCACCGGCAACTCGCCCGGTACGGCTACATCTGCGGCCTCACCGGCCTGATTTTTCTGGTGATCCCCGCGCTGCTGCCCGCCTCGCTGTCCGAGCAGAACGGTGCCAAGATCTGGATTCGCTTGCCGGGCTTCTCAATTCAGCCAGCTGAGTTCTCCAAGATCCTGCTGCTGATTTTCTTCTCTGCGGTCCTGGTGGCCAAGCGCAACCTGTTCACCAGCGCCGGCAAGCATTTGATGGGCATGACCCTGCCGCGGCCGCGCGACCTCGCGCCGCTGCTGGCGGCGTGGGTGATCTCGGTGGGGGTGATGGTCTTCGAGAAGGATCTCGGGACCTCGCTGCTGCTGTATGCGTCGTTTCTGGTGGTGGTGTACCTGGCCACGCAGCGGTTCAGCTGGGTGGTGCTCGGGCTGGTGCTGTTCGCCGCGGGAAGCGTGGTGGCGTACTACCTTTTCTCGCACGTGCGGGTCCGGGTGCAGACGTGGCTGGACCCGTTCGCCGACCCCGACGGCAGCGGATACCAAATGGTGCAGGCGCTGTTCAGCTTCGCCACCGGTGGCATCTTCGGCACCGGGCTGGGCAACGGCCAGCCGGACACCGTTCCTGCCGCCTCAACCGACTTCATCATCGCCGCCTTCGGCGAGGAGCTCGGGCTGGTCGGGCTGGCCAGCATCCTGATGCTCTACACGATCGTCATCATCCGCGGGATGCGCACCGCGATCGCCACCCGGGACAGCTTCGGCAAGCTGCTTGCCGCCGGCCTGTCCTCGACACTGGCGATTCAGCTGTTCATCGTCGTCGGCGGCGTCACCAAGCTGATCCCGCTGACCGGTCTGACCACACCGTGGATGTCCTACGGCGGCTCGTCGCTGCTGGCGAACTACGTGCTACTGGGCATCCTGGCTCGCGTCTCCGACGGGGCGCGTCGTCCGCTGCGCACCCGCCCGCGCAAGAAGTCGCCGATCGCGGCGGCCAGCACCGAGGTGATCGAGCGCGTATGAACACCTCGCTGCGCCGGATCTCGATGACCGTGATGGCGTTGATCGTCCTGCTGTTGCTCAACGCCACCATGACGCAGGTTTTCACGGCGGACGGGTTGCGTGCCGACCCCCGCAACCAGCGGGTCCTGCTCGACGAGTACTCGCGGCAGCGGGGACAGATCATCGCCGGCGGCCAACTGCTGGCTTATTCGGTGGCCACCGACAGCCGGTTCCGCTTCCTGCGGGTTTATCCCAACCCGGAGGTGTTCGCGCCGGTCACCGGCTTCTACTCACTGCGTTATTCCAGCGCCGGCCTGGAACGTGCCGAAGATCTGCTGCTCAACGGATCCGACGAGCGGCTGTTCGGTCGCCGGCTGGCCGACTTCTTCACCGGGCGCGACCCCCGCGGCGGCAACGTCGACACCACCATCAACCCGCGCATCCAGCAGGCCGGTTGGGATGCGATGCAGCAGGGCTGCGGGGGACCGCCCTGCAAGGGGGCCGTGGTCGCCATCGAACCGGCCACCGGCAAGATCCTGGCGCTGGTGTCGTCGCCGTCCTATGACCCCAATCTGCTGGCATCCCACAACGCCGAGGTACAGGCTCAGGCCTGGCAGCGACTCCGCGACAACCCCGACAACCCGCTGATCAATCGCGCGATCTCGGAAACCTACCCGCCCGGGTCGACCTTCAAGGTGATCACCACAGCCGCGGCCCTGCAGGCCGGGGCGACCGTGAACCAGCAGCTGACGTCGGCACCGACCATCCCGCTGCCGAACAGCACCGCCACCCTGGAGAACTACGGTCGCACCGCGTGCAGCTCCGAACCCACCGTGTCGCTGAGCGAGGCGTTCGCCAAATCGTGCAATACCGCGTTCGTCCAGCTCGGTCTGTCGACCGGCGCCGACGCGCTGCGCAGCATGGCGCAGGCGTTCGGCCTGGACACCGCTCCGGAGCCGATTCCGCTGCAGGTCGCCGAATCGACGGTGGGCGCCATCGCCGACGGTGCGGCGCTGGGGATGACCAGCATCGGGCAGAAGGATGTGGCGCTCACCCCGCTGCAGAATGCGGAGGTGGCCGCGGCCATCGCCAACGGTGGCGTGATGATGCGGCCCTACCTCGTCGAGAGCCTCAAGGGGCCGGACCTGGCCAATATCAGCACCACCGCCCCGTATCAGCAGCGCCGCGCAGTGTCGCCGCAGGTCGCCGCTAAGCTAGCAGAGCTGATGGTCGGCGCCGAGAAACTCGCACAGCAGAAAGGGGCGATTCCCGGCGTGCAGATCGCATCCAAGACGGGCACCGCAGAGCATGGCACCGACCCGCGGCACACTCCGCCGCACGCGTGGTACATCGCCTTCGCACCCGCGCAGGCCCCGAAGGTTGCGGTGGCAGTGCTGGTCGAGAACGGTGGCGATCGTCTGTCCGCGACCGGAGGCGCATTGGCCGCGCCGATCGGGCGGGCAGTGATCGAGGCTGCTTTGCAAGGGGGACCATGAGTCGCCACAGGCGAGTGAGGATTGCAGCGATGGCACGACCCGTCGCAAGCGCGGGTCGCCGACGTCGCGTCGGACCTGAGCGAGGGGAAACATGAGTCCCCGCGTTGGGGTGACGCTGTCGGGCAGATACCGCCTGCAGCGGCTCATCGCCACCGGCGGCATGGGCCAGGTATGGGAGGCGGTGGACAGCCGCCTCGGCCGGCGCGTCGCGGTCAAAGTGCTCAAGCAGGAGTTTTCCCAGGACCCGGAGTTCATCGAGCGGTTCCGCGCGGAGGCGCGCACCACTGCGATGCTCAACCATCCCGGAATCGCGCAGGTCCACGACTATGGGGAAAGCGCGATGGACGGGGAGGGCCGCACGGCCTACCTGGTGATGGAGCTGGTCAACGGCGAGCCGCTGAACTCGGTGCTCAAACGCACCGGCCGGCTGTCCCTGCGGCACGCGCTGGACATGCTCGAACAGACTGGCCGCGCGCTTCAGATCGCCCACGCCGCCGGCCTGGTGCACCGCGACGTCAAGCCCGGCAACATCCTCATCACGCCAACCGGCCAGGTGAAGATCACCGACTTCGGCATCGCCAAGGCTGTCGACGCCGCCCCGGTGACCCAGACCGGCATGGTGATGGGCACCGCCCAGTACATCGCGCCGGAACAGGCCCTCGGCCACGACGCAACGCCGGCCAGTGACGTCTACGCGCTGGGTGTGGTCGGCTATGAGGTGGTTTCGGGCAAGCGGCCATTCACCGGTGATGGCGCGCTCACGGTGGCCATGAAGCACATCAAAGAGCCGCCGCCGCCGTTGCCGGCCGACCTGCCGCCCAACGTCCGGGAGCTCATCGAGATCACTCTGGTGAAGAACCCCAGCCAGCGCTACCGCAGCGGGGGGCCCTTCGCCGATGCGGTCGCCGCCGTCCGGGCGGGTCGGCGCCCACCCCGGCCCAGCGCGACGCCGCCGGCCGGCCGGGCTGCGCCGGCGGCGATCCCGTCGGCCGCACCGGCCCGCATCGCGCCTTCGCCCGCCACCCGCAGCACGGCGCCGCGGCGCGCCGCCCGCGGGCACCGGCCGCCACCGGCTCGACGCACGTTCTCCTCGGGACAGCGGGCGCTGCTCTGGGCCGCCGGGGTGCTCGGTGCGCTGGCGATCATCATCGCGGTGCTCATCGTCATCAACTCGAAAGCCGACACGCAGCAGCAGCAGCCGTCGCCGCCAACTGTCACCAATACCGGGAGCGCGCCGGACGCCGGCTACGGCCCTGGTCCGGGCATCATTGTGGATTGGACGGATCGCGCAGAAACAGGTAATCCTGGACTGCACGCGGCGCCCGCCCGATTCGAGAATGCGCGATGACCACCCCTCAGCACCTGTCCGACCGCTACGAACTCGGTGACATCCTCGGTTTCGGAGGCATGTCCGAAGTTCACCTCGCACGTGACACGCGGCTGCACCGCGACGTCGCGGTCAAGGTGCTGCGCGCCGACCTGGCCCGCGATCCCAGCTTCTATCTCCGGTTCCGGCGCGAGGCGCAGAACGCCGCCGCGCTGAACCACCCGGCCATCGTGGCGGTGTACGACACCGGCGAGGCCGAGACGCCCGCCGGACCGTTGCCCTACATCGTCATGGAGTACGTCGACGGCGTCACACTGCGCGACATCGTGCACAACGACGGCCCGATGCCGCCCAAGCGGGCCATCGAGGTCATCGCGGACGCGTGTCAAGCGCTGAACTTCAGCCATCAGAACGGCATCATTCACCGCGATGTGAAGCCGGCGAACATCATGATCAGCTCCACCAACGCGGTGAAGGTGATGGACTTCGGCATCGCGCGGGCGATCGCGGACAGCGGTAACAGCGTGACCCAGACCGCGGCGGTGATCGGCACGGCGCAATACCTGTCGCCGGAACAGGCTCGCGGCGATTCGGTGGACGCCCGGTCCGACGTCTATTCGCTGGGCTGCGTGCTCTACGAGGTGCTCACCGGTGAGCCGCCCTTTACCGGCGATTCGCCGGTGGCGGTGGCATACCAGCATGTGCGGGAAGACCCCGTTCCGCCCTCGGAACGTCATGCCGGCATTTCCCCCGATTTGGACGCCGTGGTGCTCAAGGCGCTGGCGAAAAATCCCGAAAACCGTTACCAGACCGCCGCCGAGATGCGGGCCGACCTGGTCCGGGTCCACAACGGCGAGCCGCCCGAGGCGCCCAAGGTGCTCACCGGCGCCGAGCGCCGGTCGCTCCTGTCGTCGTCGGGCCACGGCGGTCCGCGCACCGACCCGTTGCCGCGCCAGAATTTCGACGACTCCGACGACGACCGCAACGTCGGATCGGTGGGCCGGTGGATCGCGGTCGTCGCGGTGCTGGCGGTGCTGACCATCGTGGTCACCATCGCGATCAACACCTTCGGCGGTAGTACCCGCAACGTCCAGGTGCCCGACGTGCGGGGTCAGACCTCGGCCGATGCGATCGCCTCGCTGCAGAACAAGGGCTTCAAGACGCGCACCCAGCAAAAACCCGACTCCACGATCCCGCCCGACCACGTGATCAGCACCGACCCGGCCGCCAATACCTCGGTGGGTGCCGGCGACGAGATCACCATCAACGTGTCGACCGGCCCGGAGCAGCGTGAGGTGCCCGATGTATCGGCGCTGACCTACTCCGAGGCGGTCAAGAAGCTCACCGCGGCCGGTTTCAACAAGTTCAAGCAGGCCAATTCGCCGTCCACACCGGACCTGGCGGGCAAGGTGATCGGCACGAACCCGCCGGCCAATCAGACCTCGGCGATCACCAACGTGATCACGATCATTGTGGGCTCCGGACCCGAGACCAAGGAGATTCCGGACGTCTCCGGGCAGACCGTCGAGCTGGCACAGAAGAACCTCACGGTCTACGGCTTCACCAAATTCAGTCAGTCGCAGGTGGACAGCACCAAGCCGGCGGGGGAGGTGATCAGCACCAATCCCCCAAAGGGTCAGACGGTTCCGGTCGATTCGGTAATCGACATACAGGTGTCCAAAGGCAACCAGTTCCTGATGCCCGACCTCTCGGGCATGTTCTGGACGGACGCCGAGCCCCGGCTACGCGCGCTGGGCTGGACCGGCGTGCTGGACAAGGGGGCCGACGTGGATGCCGGCGGCAACCTGCACAACAAGGTGGTCTCTCAGAGCCCAGCGGCGGGGACCGGCGTCAACCGCGACGGTGTGATCACGCTGAGGTTCGGTCAGTAGCCTCTTCGGGACCGGATTGGCCGCCCGAGATGTGCGGCCGGACCGCCGTGAGAACCTCGTTCTCCAGTCGGCGAACCAGGGTGTCGTCGCGCGCCCAGCCGCAGTAGACCAGCCAGTTCGCCAGCATCCGGTGCCCACCTTCGGTGAGTATCGACTCGGGATGGAACTGCACCCCGTGGATCGGCAGCTCGGTGTGCCGGACCGCCATGATCACTCCGCTCGGGGTGTGGGCGATGGCTTGCAACTCGGCGGGCAGCGATTCGGGCAGGATGGTCAGCGAGTGGTAGCGGGTCGCCGTAAACGGGTCCGGAAGCCCTTGCAGCACACCATCATTCGCGTGGTGCACGCTGCTGGTCTTGCCGTGCAGGAGCTCGGGCGCCCGGTCCACTGTGGCGCCGAACGCGACGCCGATCGCCTGATGTCCCAGACATACCCCGAGTAGCGGCGTGTGGGCCGCGGCGCACGCGCGGACCAGGCTGATGGAGGCGCCGGCACGTTCAGGGGTTCCGGGTCCGGGACTGAGCAGTACGCCGTCGAACTCCGCGGCGATCGCGTCCGGGTCACTGAGTCTGGCGTCGTCGTTGCGCCACACTGTCGCCTCGACGCCCAGCTGGCCCAGGTACTGCACCAGGTTGAACACGAAGCTGTCGTAGTTGTCGACGACCAGGATCCGCACCGTCACAGGTTACCGTCCGTGCCGGAACGCCGTTGTCAGTAGCCGATCGGGCCTATCGGCTGCGCGAAGTGCAACCGCACCGGATCGGCATGGCCCGCGACCGCGACGTCGGACTTGACCTCCTCGCGGTAGCCCAGCCCGAACCGGACCACGTACTGCTTGTACAGCGTCACCAGGGGAGCGGCGGCCAGGGCGGCCTGCATGGCCGCGGCATTGCCGATCGCGGTGATCGAATAGGGCGGGCTGTAAGTGCGCCCGTTGAGCAGCAGCGTGTTGCCGACGCAGCGCACGACCGAGGTCGCGATGATGCGCTGATCCTGCATCTGGATGGCCTCTGCGCCGGCACTCCACATCGCGTTGAGGACGCCGTCGATGTCCTGCTGGTGCACCACGAGGTCGTCCGGCGTGGCATCGCGAGGAAAGCGCCCGTTGGCGTCGCGCTGGGCGTCGTTGAGGACTACCACCAGGCCCGGACCATGGACGGGATTCATGTCCGCCTCGCCGGCCAGCTCGGCCGCCCGCCTGAGCATCGCCTGCAGCGCGGTGTCCGATGAGCGGCCATGAAAGGCGTCGATCTTGCTGGTCAGCGCCTGCCGCTCGGAGTCCAGGCGACTGACCGAGTCGCGCGTCTCACGGACCAGGTCGACCAGTCGGGGAGCGTCGCTGCGCCGGATTTCCGATCCACCGGAGACCCCGTGCGTGGCGGCCAGTAACAGGCCGGCCAGCAGGCACACCAGCGGGACACCGAAGCGCCACGGCGAACGGCGCCGATCGATCATCGTGTCTCCGGTTTCCTGGCGTTCGGGCCAAGTGGGCTAGTCTCATGTTCGAGCTCTGCCTGCTTGCAACCGTAATCGTTGCACCCGATATCAGAGGTAACAAATGCCGAAGTCCAAGGTCCGCAAGAAGAACGACTTCACCGTCAGCGCGGTAAGCCGCACGCCGGTGAAGGTGAAGGTCGGGCCGTCGAGTGTGTGGTTCGTCGCGTTGTTCATCGGACTGATGCTCATCGGGCTGGTCTGGCTGATGGTGTTCCAGTTGGCCGCCTACGGCCCGCAAGCCCCTACCTGGTTGCATTGGATGGCCGAGCTGGGTCCGTGGAACTACGCGATCGCGTTCGCTTTCATGATCACCGGCCTTTTGCTAACCATGCGCTGGCACTGACCGACCCGGTCGGGGGTGGGTGCAGCCGGAATGTATTCATCTTGCGGCGGTTTTGTTTGCGCGTCAGCAACCTTCCCGTCACCCAATCACACGCGTGTGATTCATCCCCACTGTTGATAGCGTCTGTGGATAACCGTATCCACCGTGGTAGGAGGGTGCAGCTAAGGCATGCAGCAAACTGAATGGGCGCCACATCCGGCTGGAATCGCTGGTTGCGGGCTTGCTGGCGTCGTGTTGGCTATCGCCACTGTGACCCTCGTCACAGACCCGCCCGGGCGTGTCATCGCCGGCGTGGCGGCGGCGGGTCTGATCTTGTTTGCGGGCGCGTCATGGCGCGCGCGGCCCAAGCTGGCAATCACACCGGATGGTCTGGCCGTGCGAGGGTGGTTTCGAACGCAGACATTGCGTCGGGATTCCATCGAAATCATTCGTATCTCGGAGTTCCGTCGGCACACGCGCAGGGTCCGCCTGCTGGAGATCGAAACCACCGGCGGGGGACTGCTGATCCTGTCGCGGTGGGACCTTGGCACTGATCCGTTGGAGGTGCTGGACGCCCTCACGGACGCCGGATACGCCGGGCCCCGAAAGAAGGGCACGCGCTAACTAGCCGCTAGCTACGCGGCCTTCATCCGGTCTGCCAGCGCACCGTAGCGCGCCTCGCGAGCCGCGCGTCAGGAGATGGTGATCGACTCGATGACGACCGGGTCGGTGGGGCGGTCGTTGCCGTCGGTGGCCGTCGACGAGATGGTCTCGACGACGCGCTGCGAGTCAGCGTCGATGACCTCACCGAAGATGGTGTGGCGGCGGTTCAGGTGCGGCGTCGGGCCCACGGTGATGAAGAACTGGGAGCCGTTGGTGCCCGGACCGGCGTTGGCCATCGCGAGCAGGTAAGGCCGGTCGAACTGCAACTCGGGGTGGAACTCGTCGGCGAACTTGTAGCCCGGGCCGCCGCGACCGGTACCGGTCGGGTCGCCGCCCTGGATCATGAAGCCCCGGATGACCCGGTGGAAAACCGCACCGTCGTAGAACGGGCCCGAGGGGCCACCCGACGCGTTCTGGGTCGAGTACTCCTTGGTGCCCTGCGCCAGGCCGACAAAGTTTGCGACGGTCTTGGGCGCGTGGTTCCCGAACAGGGCAACCTTGATGTCTCCACGGTTGGTGTGCAGGGTTGCGGTGGCGGTCTGAATGGGGCTGTTAGTCACGGGATCACAGTCTGCCACTACCCACGACTAGCGCCGCAGCCGGTGTCGATCGCCCAGGTACTAGCTCGGCGGCTCGGTAACTGATAGGACTGCGTAGGACTTGAGCGGTGCATAGAAAGGCGGCAGATGAGCGAGAAGGCGGAAGCCTCGTTGACCCCCCGCGAGCGACTCACCCGGGGCCTGACCTATTCGGCGGTGGGACCGGTGGACGTGACTCGCGGCGTGGTGGGGCTGGGAGTGCAGTCGGCGCACTCCACCGCGACGGAGCTTCGCCGGCGCTACCGCGAGGGCCGGCTGGCCCGGGAGCTCGCCGCGGCGCAGGAGAGCATCGGCCAGGAGCTGGCGGCCGCGCAGGAAGTGGTCGCCAACCTGCCACAGTTGCTGCAAGAGGCGCGGCGCAACCAGCGGCGGTCCAAGAAGCCGTGGGTGATCGCCGGCGCCGCCGGGGTGGCGCTTGCGGGTGGAGCGATCGCGTTCAGCATCGTGCGGCGCTCGACGCGCCCCGAGCCGTCGCCGCTCCCGCCGAGCGTGGACGTACAGCCGCGTCCGTAATGTTCGTCGTCGAACGTGGGGGCTGTGGATGCTCTGACGGCCGTTTGCCTACGTAAGGCGCACGCTCGGTGGAGCGAAAACCTGTGGAGCCTAGGGGAATCGAACCCCTGACACCCGCCTTGCAAAGGCGGTGCTCTACCAACTGAGCTAAGGCCCCTCGGGCTGGTCGGGTGCTTGACCAGAGGTTGGATCGGGCGCCACGTGCCACACCTCGACATCGCGCCGGGATCGAACCACCGCCGCAGCCGCGCCCAAGGCGGCCGCGGCCAGCGGCAAGGTGAACTTCACACGACGTCTTGACGGGCACATGATCGTGGGCCTAGGAGGACTCGAACCTCCGACCTCTTCGTTATCAGCGAAGCGCTCTAACCGCCTGAGCTATAGGCCCGTACTGCGCATACGGACGAGCGACGAGATTACCGCACCGGCAGCCCTACCCCCAAAACGCGTGCACGCTAGTCGCGGTCGGCCAGTGTCACTTCGATACCGCCGATCAGATCGGTGGTCAGGTTGTAGACGAACGCGGCGATGGTGGCCATCGCGGTCATCAAGACGATGTTGACCAACCCGATCAGCACGGCGCCACCGAAGATCGTTCCGCTGGAGACCAGCTCCCCGCTGCTGCCGCTGGTGTTGTTCAGCAGGTCGCCGACGTTGCTGTTGAGCTTGGCCCACACGCCCATGCCGCCGAGCACCAGGTACAGGAACGCCACGGCGATCATCCAGACGAAGAACAGCGCCACCGACAGCAGCAGCGACACCTTCAGGGTGCTCCACGGGTCGATCCGCCGAATCTGCATGCTGGCGCGGACCGGACCGCGGGCACGCCGGGATCCCACCTGTACCCGCGATTCACGCGATTCGCTGGTCGCCGCGCGGCCGGTGGTGCCCGAGACGCTCGGTGCCTCGGCCCGATCGGCGGCCGGTTTGCGGTCGTTTCGCTGCGACGCCCGCGGGATGGGACCGGACAGGTCCGGCAACTCGCTGGCATAGGCCTCGGCGGGTGAGTTTTCGCTACGCACGGGTGGAGCCTCCGCCTGTGAAGTGGAAGGTGCGGATGTACCGGTGATGAAGCGGTTCAGCCGGGCCTCTGAAGAGGCGGGTGGCCGGACATCGGTCGGCGGGTCAGTGGCCGGCCGGGGCGGCGGTCCTGACTGGGACGCGGCCCGGGCAGCTCCGCGCTGCCAGGGCGGCGAATCCGCGGCGTCCGGTAGGCGGCCGGGTCCGGTCGTCGCCCGGTGCGCGCCGGCGCGTTCGACCGCCCCCTCCCCATTCGGGTTGTCACCCTGATTGGGGGCGCCCGGCTCGTTCGGTGAACTCACCCCGACTCCTAACGTGTGTACTCAAGTAGCTGAGTCTATGCCGGGTTCACCGCGCACCGAGCCACCGCCTGCCTGCCGCTGTGCGCGGCCTAGGTCGCCGGCGCTTCTTCGTCTTCGACGTCCGCCTCGGCGTTCTCCTCGGCGTTGCGGGCGATGGCTAGCAGGGTGTCGCCTTCACCGAGGTTCATCAACCGCACGCCCTTGGTCTGCCGGCCCGCCTTGCGGACCTGGCGCGCCGTGGTGCGGATGACACCACCCACCGAGGTGATCGCGTACAACTCGCTCTCGTCGTCCACGATCAACGCGCCGACCAGCCGGCCGCGTCGGCGGTCGTACATGATGGTCAGCACGCCCTTGCCGCCGCGGCCCTGCACCGGGTACTCCTCGATCCCGGTCCGCTTGGCGTAGCCGCCCGCGGTGGCCACCAGCAGGAAGGTGCCTTCGCGGACCACGTTCAGCGACAGCAGCCGGTCGTCGGCGTTGAACCGCATGCCCTGCACGCCGGAGGTGGCGCGTCCCATCGGCCGCAGCGCCTCGTCGGTCGCCGAGAACCTGATGGATTGTCCGTTGGCCGAGACCAGCAGCAGGTCGTCCTCGGCCGAGCACAACACCGCACCGACGAGCTCGTCGCCGTCGCGCAGGTTGACGGCCACGATCCCGCCCGATCGGTTGGAGTCGAAGTCGGTGAGCTTCGACTTCTTCACCAACCCGTTGCGGGTGGCGAGCACCAGGTACGGCGCATCCTCGTAGCTCTTGATCTGGATGACCTGGGCGATGCGTTCCTCGGGCTGGAAGGCGAGCAGGTTCGCGACGTGCTGGCCGCGCGCGGTGCGCGAGGCCTCCGGCAGCTCGTACGCCTTGGCCCGGTACACCCGGCCCTGCGTGGTGAAGAACAGGATCCAGTCGTGGGTCGAGCAGACGAAGAAGTGCCGCACGATGTCGTCCTGCTTGAGCCCAGCGCCCTGCACACCCTTGCCGCCGCGCTTCTGACTGCGGTACAGGTCGGTCTTGGTGCGCTTGGCGTAGCCGGTCTCGGTGATGGTTACGACGACTTCCTCGCGGGCGATCAGGTCCTCGTCGCTGACGTCGCCGTCGGCCGCGATGATCCGGGTACGACGGTCGTCGCCGTGCTTGTCGACGATCTCGCGCAGTTCGTCGCGCACAATGCCGCGCTGACGTTCCGGTTTCGCGAGAATGTCTTCCAGGTCAGCGATTTCGGCTTCGATCTTGGCCAGGTCGTCGATGATGCGCTGCCGCTCCAGGGCCGCCAACCGGCGCAGCTGCATGTCCAGGATCGCCTGCGCCTGGATCTCGTCGATGTCGAGCAGCTCGATCAGACCGGTGCGCGCGATGTCGACGGTTTCCGACGCCCGGATCAACGCGATCACTTCGTCCAGTGCGTCGAGGGCCTTGACCAGACCGCGCAGAATGTGGGCCCGCTCGTTGGCTTTTCGCAACCGGTAGGTGGTGCGCCGGATGATGACGTCGAGTTGGTGCTCGACGTAGTAGCGGATCATCTGATCGAGCCGGAGCGTGCGGGGCACACCGTCCACGATCGACAACATGTTCGCGCCGAAGCTGGTCTGCAGTTGGGTGTGCTTGTAGAGGTTGTTCAGCACCACCTTGGCCACCGCGTCGCGCTTGATCTCGACGACGATGCGCAGACCGACCCGGTCGCTGGATTGGTCCTCGATATTGGAGATGCCGGCCAGCCGGCCGTCACGCACCTGCTCGGCGATCGAGGTGATGAAGTTGTCGTGGTTGACCTGATAGGGCAACTCGGTGATGACCAGCGAGGTCCGCCCCCGCGAATCCTCTTCTACCTCAACAACTCCGCGCATCCGGATGGATCCGCGGCCGGTCTTGTAAGCATCGGCGATGCCCGCGGATCCGACGATCAATCCGGAGGTCGGGAAGTCGGGGCCCTTGACCCGTTCCATGACGGCGCTCAGCGTGGCCTCTTCGTCGGCGTCGTAATTCTCCAGGCACCAGAAGACCGCCTCGGCCAGCTCGCGCAGGTTGTGCGGCGGGATGTTGGTGGCCATACCCACCGCGATGCCGCCCGACCCGTTGGCCAGCAGGTTGGGGAACCGGCTGGGCAGCACGGTCGGCTCTTGCACGCGACCGTCATAGTTGGGAATGAAATCGACTGTCTCCTCGTCGATTTCACGCAGCATCTCCATGGCGAGCGGGGTCAGCCGCGCCTCGGTGTACCGCATCGCGGCCGGCGGGTCGTTACCCGGCGAGCCGAAGTTCCCCTGCCCGTCGACCAACGGATACCGCAGCGACCACGGCTGTGCCATCCGCACCAAGGTGTCGTAGATGGAGGCGTCGCCGTGCGGGTGGTAGTTACCCATCGTCTCGGCGACTGACCGGGCGGACTTCGCGTGGCTGCGGTCTGGCCGGAACCCGGAGTCGTACATCGCATACAGCACGCGGCGGTGCACCGGCTTGAGACCGTCGCGAACCTCCGGCAGCGCGCGGCCCACGATCACGCTCATCGCGTAATCGATGTAGCTGCGCTGCATTTCCTGCTGAATGTCGACCGGTTCGATCCGGTCTACCGAGTCGTCACCGGGCGGCAACGTCGTGTCAGTCATCTATTCCTCGTCTGATCGTCGAAGGCGGACTGGTTAAACGTCCAGGAAGCGTACGTCTTTCGCGTTACGAGTGATGAAGCTGCGGCGCGCCTCGACGTCCTCGCCCATCAGGATGGAGAACAACTCGTCGGCCGCGGCGGCGTCGTCCAGCGTCACCTGGCGCAGCACCCGCACCGACGGGTCCATTGTGGTTTCCCACAACTCCTTGGCGTCCATCTCGCCGAGACCCTTGTAGCGCTGAATGCCGTCTTCCTTGTTGATCTTCTTGCCGGACTTCAACCCGGCTTCCAGCAGACCGTCGCGCTCCCGGTCGGAGTAGGCGAATTCGGGCTCGCTGCGCTGCCACTTCAACTTGTACAGCGGCGGCTGCGCCAGGAATACGTGGCCATGCTCGAGCAGCGGCCGCATGAACCGGAACAACAGCGTCAGCAACAACGTCGAAATGTGTTGTCCGTCAACGTCGGCGTCGGCCATCAACACGATCTTGTGGTAGCGCAGCTTGGTGATGTCGAACTCGTCGTGAATACCGGTGCCCAGCGCGGTGATGATCGCCTGGACTTCGGTGTTTTTCAGCACACGGTCGATTCGAGCCTTTTCGACGTTGATGATCTTGCCGCGCAGCGGGAGGATGGCCTGGAACATCGAGTCGCGACCGCTCTTTGCCGAGCCGCCGGCCGAGTCACCTTCCACCACATATAATTCCGATTTGCGGGGGTCGGTCGAGCGGCAGTCGGCAAGCTTGCCGGGCAGCCCGCCGAGATCGGTAGCGCTCTTGCGCCGCACCAATTCTCGGGCCTTGCGCGCCGCGATGCGGGCCTGCGCGGACGATACCGCTTTGTTGACAACGGTTTTGGCTTCCGAGGGGTTGGCCTCGAACCAGTGGGTGAGCTGTTCGTTGCAGACCTTCTGCACGAATGACTTGACCTCTGTATTGCCCAGCTTGGTCTTGGTCTGTCCCTCGAATTGGGGTTCGGCGACCTTGACCGAGATGACGGCGGCCAGTCCTTCGCGGATGTCGTCACCGGTGAGGTTCGGGTCCTTGTCCTTCAGCAGTTTCTTGTCTTTGGCGTATTTGTTCACCACCGACGTCAGCGCGCTGCGGAACCCTTCTTCATGCGTGCCGCCCTCGTGGGTGTTGATGGTGTTGGCGAAGGTGTGTACCGACTCCGAGTAGCCACCGTTCCACTGCATCGCGATCTCGACTTCGTGGCCGGTGCCCTTGCCCTCGAAGTCGATGACGCTCTGCTGGATTGGGCTCTTGGTCCGGTTGATGTGCTTGACGAAGTCGACCAGACCACCGGGGTAGTGGAAGGTGCGTTGCTTGACCTTGTGCGGCGCTTTGGATTCGGCCGCCTTCTCTTCGGCGGACTTGGGCGCCTCGGCGGTGTCGCTGACGACTTCGTCGACGACCTCGTCCTGGTCCACCCGCTCGTCGGTCAGGTTGATGGTCAGGCCCTTGTTGAGGAACGCCATCTCCTGAAGCCGGCGCGCCACCGTCTCGAAGTCGTACTGGGTGGTCTCGAAGATGTCCGGGTCGGCCCAGAACCGGATGGTGGTCCCGGTCTTCTTCGTGGCCTCGCCCTGCTTGAGGGTCCCGGGTACGGCGCGGTCGTAGTACTGAGACCACTCGTGCCCATCGCGCTTGATGTCGACCTCGAGTCGGGTCGACAGCGCATTGACCACCGACACACCGACGCCGTGCAACCCACCGCTGACCGTGTAGCCGCTGTTTTCACCGCCGAACTTGCCGCCGGCGTGCAACTGGGTCATGACGACGTCGACCGTCGGGGCGCCGGTGGCGTGCATGGCGACCGGAATGCCGCGGCCGTCGTCGGCGACCTCCACGCTGCCGTCGTCGAGTATTCGCACATCGACCCGGGTGGCGTAACCGGCCATCGCCTCGTCCACCGAGTTGTCGACCACCTCCCAGATGAGGTGGTGCAGACCACGCTCACCCGTGGAGCCGATGTACATGCCCGGGCGTTTGCGGACGGCCTCCAATCCTTCGAGGACGGTGATGGCGGAAGCGCCGTATTCGTTTTGTGCCTTCTTCTTCTGGGCAGCCACGGTCGGAATGCTCTCCTTGGGGTTGCATGCGAGCGGTTCATTCACCGCAGCGGTCGCACTCCTGCCACTCTACCGTGAACTACCGTCAGGACCGATTTTGCGGGCGCGTTTCTACCCATCTCATTGCGCCGTGCGCTCATTATCTTCGTTGTCGCCGCGTCCCGACCTTCCGAATGCGGGTCCGTTAATTTCTGGCGGCTCTCAGAGCGCGACCATCCGGGCTGTCAAGAGCCCTTAGCCGTAGGTGTCCCGCGGGCCTCTGCCGGCGATGTGCCGCGGGCCCTTGCGCCATGACGGCGTCGCTGGGCCGGTGATCTTCAGCGACGTCACCACGCCGTTGCCGACGGCCGCGGCGATCTTAGCCAGCAGTTGTGCTTGCATCAGCCTCAGCTGGGTCGCCCATGCCGTCGATTCGGCCGTCACACTCAGCACCCCGTTGTTGAGTGCGGCCGGGGTCGCATGCTCTGCGATTTGCTCGCCGACCACCGAATTCCAATGCCCGAAGACCGTGCCTTCGGCCACGTGCGTCGTCCAGCCCTGTTGCTTGGCCAGGTCGCGCGCGAGTCGTCCCAGCGGTTGCGGGTCACGCCCGTCCGGGCCGGGACCCGACCAGCTGCGCCGCCCGCCGGCGACGCGTCGACGCGGCACCGGGGCCGCGCGTCCCCGTCCGGCGTCCTGTCCCCGTGCACGAGCTGCGGCGCGCGCGTCTTCCAGGGTTCGCCGAACCAGATCGATGCCCCGCAGTTCGTCGCCGCCCGCGGCGTCCTCGGCCTCGGTCATTCCTGCACCGCCGCAACGGCCGACACCGCGCCGGCGTCGCTGTCCCGCAGTTCGATATGCACCCGGGTCGCGTCCCAGCCGTCCGGGATGTCTTCCAGCACCGCCGCGGTCACCAGCACCTGCTCGGCTGACTCCGCGACGTTAGCCAGCGCCCGGCGGCGCTTGGTATCCAGCTCGGCGAAGACGTCGTCCAGCAACAGCACCGGTTCGCCGCCGTCGGCGCGCAGCAATTCATAGGCAGCAAGCCGCAACGCCACCGCGAACGACCACGATTCGCCGTGACTGGCAAAACCTTTGGCGGGTTGATCACCGAGCCGCAGTTCCAGGTCGTCCCGGTGCGGGCCGACCAGGCAGACCCCGCGCTCGAGTTCGGCTTCACGGCGCGCGGCCAGCGCCGTCAGCAACGTGGCCTCCAGCATCTCCCGGTCCGCGCCGTGATCGGCACCGGGAACCACAGAGTCCGTACTGGCACGATAACCGATTGCGGCAGAACGTGATTCGGGCGCCAACAGTTGGTACGCCTTCTCCACCTCGGGTGTCAGCTGATTCACCAGGTCAATCCGGGCGGCCATCAGTTGGGCTCCGTACTCGGCCAGCCGACTGTCCCAGACGTCCAGTGTGTCCAGCGCGCTGAGGTCACCGCGGAACCGGGCGCCGGACAAGGACTTCAACAATGCGGTGCGTTGCCGCAGCACTTTGTCGTAGTCGGCGCGCACGCCGGCAATGACCGGACGCCGTACCGTTGCCAGCTCGTCGAGGTAGCGGCGGCGCTCGGCGGGATCACCCCGGACCAGGGCCAGATCTTCTGGCGCGAACAACACCGCGCGCAGCACGCCGACGATTTCGCGCGTGCTGCGCGCCGGTGACCGATTCAGTCGCGCCTTGTTCGCCCGGCCCGCGGCGATCTCGAGGTCCACCGCGCATTCCCTGCCGTCGTTGACGACGATGGTCGACACCACGGCGCGTTCGGCCCCGGCCCGGATCAGCGGCGCGTCGGTACCAACTCGATGTGAGCTCAGCGTGGTCGAATACCAGAGCGCCTCAACGAGATTCGTCTTGCCAAAACCGTTCGGACCCACGAAGACGGTACGACCCGGCGTCAGGTCGATTTCCGCATGCGCCCAGGACCGGAAATCCCGTAACGCCAAATGCCGGACGTACACCTACCTCGACGCCTCGATGATCAGCCCGGCAGCCGTACCGGCATAAGCAGATACACGTAATCCGTCGGCACCGCCGGGTACGGGCCACTGCCGGTCGGCACGGCATCGTCGGCCGAAGCCGGCCGCAGCAAAGCCGGCTTACCCGGAGTGGTGAAGCCGAACGACACCCGCTCGGAGTGCAGCGAGCCGAGACCATCGGTCAGGTAGGTGGGATTGAACGCGATCGTCAGTGGTTCACCGGCGTAGTCGACGGCCAGATCCTCCTCGGCGCGACCAACGTCATCCGCCCCGGCCGACAGCCGCAGCATCCCGTCGGCGAATTCCATCCGGACCTGCGCCCCCCGGTCGGCCACCAGCGCGACCAGCTTGATCGCCTCGGTCAATTCGGCCACGTTGATGGTGGCCACCGCGGTGTGTTCGGCCGGCAGCAGCTGACGGAATTTCGGGAATTCGGCGTCCAGCAGCCGGGTGGTGCTGCGTTTGCCGTTGCCGCTGATTCCGAGCAGTCCGTCTTTGCCCACTCCAGATCCAGAACCCAACGACAGCCGTACTTCCGAACCGTCGGCACCGGCCTTGGCCGCTTCGGCCAGCGTCTTGGCCGGGACCAGAACTGAGGCCTCAATGTCCGGCGACAACGCCGACCAGGTCAACTCACGCACCGCCAGCCGGAACCGGTCGGTCGCCGCCAGCACCACCGTCTCACCGGAGATCTCCACCCGGATCCCGGTCAACATCGGCAAGGTGTCGTCGCGACCGGCCGCGATCGCGACCTGGCCGATGGCCTCGGCGAACAACTCCGCCGGCACCGTCCCGGTCTCCTCGGGCAGCGTCGGCAGCGTCGGGTAGTCCTCGACGGCCATCGTCGGGAGCGAGAATCGCGCGCTGCCGCAGGTCAGCGCTACCCGGTTGCCGTCGACGAAGAAATCGACAGGCTTGTTCGGCAACGCCCGGGTGATGTCGGACAACAGCCGCCCGGACACCAAAACGCTTCCAGGGGAGGCGATTTCGGCAGCGACCTGGACCTCGGCGGAGACTTCGTAGTCGAATCCGGAAATCGTCAGACCGTCGTCTGAGCCGGTGAGCAGCACCCCGGAAAGCACCGGCACGGTGGGCCGGGACGGCAGGTTCTTGGCCACCCACGACACCGCTTCGGCGAAGGACTCCCGCACCAAACGAAACTTCAAGTCGGTGACAGCCCGTGTAGTAGCCGCGTCCATTGCGTCCCTTCACCAGAGTTCGAATCCGTACCCGGCTCCCCTGCCGGTGTGTCATTCGCAACGACGACCGTAACGGCAGTCGAACAACAACCGTAGAGCTTCTCGGGCCAACTTGAAAGCTAAACGTAAACGGTGACAAAGCCGGTGCGCGGGCTGCCCGAGGACGCCTCGCACAGGACGTCCCCAGGGGTGTACTTCAAAGAAGAAATTACGGAGAGATCTCAATATCAGTAATAAGGGGTGTGCAAGCTGGGGACAGCCGGTCTTTTTGCTGCTCCGGGCCGGGGTCGGTTGTGGAAGACGACGTGCACGGCTGTGTGGGTGATGCTGGGCGGTTGGGGATGAAGCACTGTGGTGCACCGCGGCGGTGGTGCTGCACTGGAGTTTGGCAGCTTTGTGCACAGGAGTACACACATCGCGCCGCTGGTGCGGTTGTGACTCGAGGTAGAGAAGTTTTTTGGAAAAGGACGCGGGAAACCGGCGATGAGGCGCGTAAGAGGGTGATTCAGCGCTTGGAGCGCTGCCGGATGCGGGTGGTGAGCTCTTTGACGTTGTCGAAGATCTCGCGCCGCTCGGCCATCTCGTTGCGGATCTTGCGCTCGGCGTACATCACGGTGGTGTGATCGCGGCCGAACGCCTGGCCGATCTTGGGCAGCGAGAGATCCGTGAGTTCCCGGCACAGGTACATCGCGATCTGTCGGGACTGTGCCAGCGGGCGGGCCTTGCCTGGACCGCGTAATTCCTCGACGGTGGTGTCGAAGTATTCGGCGGTGGCGGCCATGATGGTGGCCGCGCTGATCTGCATGCCGCTGGCGTCGGCGATCAAGTCGCGCAACACGATCTCGGCCAAGGCCTTGTCGATCGGTGTTTTGTTCAACGAGGCGAACGCGGTGACCCGGATCAGCGCGCCCTCGAGTTCGCGGATGTTGCGCTCGATGCTGCTGGCGATGAGTTCCAGGACGTCGTCGGGTACCGCGAGACGCTCGACCTGCGCCTTCTTGCGCAGAATGGCGATGCGTGTTTCGAGTTCCGGCGGCTGGACATCGGTGATCAGACCCCACTCGAATCGGGTGCGAAGCCGGTCTTCGAGGGTGGCCAGTTGCTTGGGCGGCCGGTCGGAGGAGATGACGATCTGCTTGTTCGCATTGTGCAAGGTGTTGAAGGTGTGGAAGAACTCCTCCTGGATGCCTTCTTTGCCTTCGATGAACTGAATGTCATCGACCAGTAGCACATCGACGTCTCGGTAGCTGCGCTTGAATGCGACTTTGCGGTCGTCCCGCAGCGAGTTGATGAAGTCGTTGGTGAACTCTTCGGTGGAGACGTACTTGACCCGCATGCCAGGGAACAGCCGTTGTGCGTAGTTGCCGGCCGCATGCAGCAGGTGGGTCTTGCCCAGACCCGATTCACCCCAGATGAACAGCGGGTTGTAGGCGCGGGCGGGCGCCTCGGCGATGGCCAGGGTGGCGGCGTGCGCGAAACGGTTCGAAGCGCCGATGACGAAGGTGTCGAATGTGTAGCGCCGATTGAGACTGGTGCCGCCGGCGGCCGAGCCGCCGTCGGAAGCGGCGGGACGCTCGGTGAAGTAGTTCGGCCAGTTCTGCCCCGGCCCGATCACGGTGTCGCTGTCGTCGGTGTCGGGTTCATCAGCCGGCGCCGTGACGTTCTCCGCCGCGGCGACCCCGTCGTCGTCGGCGGGTGGCGGTGCGATGCGCACCCCGAGCTGGATTTGTTGGCCGAGCCGACGGCTGAGTGCGTCAGTGATGGCGGTGCGCAGATGGCGTTCGATTTCGTTCTGCACGAACACACTCGGCACCGAGAGCAGAGCGAAACCCTCGACGATGGTGAGCGGCTGGACCAGATTCAGCCAGGCGCGCTGTTGGGGTGTGAGCGGCGTGGCGAGGGCGTGGCCGTTGGGGGATTCACCGTTGAGTTCGGAGACCACCGCATTCCACACCGTGGCGAATCCAGAACCGGGGTCATCGGTCAACGACGCATCTCCTGGTCCGACGGTCGAGGTGCAACTGCTGATGGCGACGATGCACCTGTCCACATGGTTATCCACAGATGTGGAAAGGAAGGTCAATAGCGTGCCGCCGCCTATTGGCAACGGCTCGTGATCTTCATGCTGTAGACAACCATGCGATTGTCCGCTCAGCTAGTCGATCCGCCATCCTCGCTTCATTATCGTCAGAGTCCCAACTCCGCAGCGGCTTGAATGCTACCCCGCAAGAAGCTAACAGTTTTCGTTGCGGCTGCCAACAGTTCTCTTGTATTCCGCTGGCGTTCTTGATGATCTGACCAGAATCGGCCACGCGCCGGGCCGTCGGGATCGGACCACACCAGCCATCGTCGTGAGTCTGCTGAGGCGGGCGAGGTTTGACCAGGACAAGCCGCATCAGTACCCTCAAACAGTCGCCCGAAAGTCGGCGATACGGCTGCGACCCGGATCATGTGCCCGGGGACCGCGCCGGCCAGCAAGCGGGAAACACCTCCGCTCGACGAATTGCGAAGCATCAGTCGGCGGACGGTTATGCCAACACACGAGGAGAATAGCCGTGGCCAAGGGCAAGCGGACCTTCCAGCCGAACAACCGGCGCCGAGCCCGCGTTCACGGCTTCCGGCTGCGGATGCGTACTCGCGCGGGTCGGGCCATCGTGTCCGGCCGGCGGCGTAAGGGTCGTCGTTCTTTAACTGCCTGATCGCAAGCTCGGGTTCCGTTAGCCGTGCTTTCCGCACGTAACCGCATGCGGCGGTCGTCTGAGTTCGACGCGACCGTGCGGTACGGGATGCGCACGGTGCAGCCGGATGTGGTTGTGCATGTGCGGCGGGGGAGTGACCAACACGATGTCCCCGGGCCACGGGTCGGGTTGATCGTTGCCAAGCGGGTGGGGTCTGCGGTCGAACGTCACAGAGTGGCACGGCGGCTGCGTCACGTTGCCCGGCCGATGCTGGACAGCTTGCACCCGCACGACCAGGTGGTGATTCGCGCCTTGCCGAGTAGCAGGCACGTCTCGTCGGCGTGGCTGGAGCAACAGCTGCGTAGCGGACTACGTCGAGCCTTCGAGCTGGCGGGTACCGAGCGGTGAGCGTCGCCCAGTGGAACCCTGCGCGCGTGGTTCGCTCCGCCGGCAGGGCAGGCACCCCCGTGGCGCGCGCGTTGATCTATGTCATTCAGCTTTACCGGCACATGGTGTCGCCGCTGCGCCCGGCGTCGTGCCGGTTCGTCCCAACCTGCAGTCAATACGCGGTCGAGGCCCTGGCCGAGTACGGAGTTCTTCGGGGAGGTTGGCTGGCGGTAGCCAGGCTCGCAAAGTGCGGGCCGTGGCATCGGGGAGGATGGGATCCAATCCCGGAGCGCCACGAGTGCCGGACCAACTTCGATACTGCGGCCGGAGACGCTCCGGCACAGCAAGGGGAGAGTGGATCTTTTGTTTGATTTCTTCAGCCTGGACTTCATCTACTACCCGGTGTCGTGGATCATGTGGGTCTGGTACAAAGCGTTCGCGTTTGTGCTCGGACCGGACAACTTCTTCGCCTGGGCACTGTCGGTGATGTTCCTGGTGTTCAGCTTGCGCGCACTGCTGTACAAGCCTTTCGTGCGGCAGATCCGTACGACCAGGCAGATGCAGGAACTGCAGCCGCAGATCAAGGCGCTGCAAAAGAAGTACGGCAAGGACCGCCAGCGCATGGCGCTCGAGATGCAAAAGCTGCAGCGCGAGCACGGGTTCAATCCGATCCTGGGCTGCCTGCCGATGCTGGCGCAGATCCCGGTGTTCCTCGGTCTGTATCACGTGCTGCGTTCGTTCAACCGGACAACCGGCGGCATCGGCTTGCAGCAGATGTCGGTGGCGCAGAACAAGCTCGTCGGGAACTACGTCTTCACCCCGACCGATGTGCAGAACTTCTTGAAGGCCAACCTGTTCGGCGCGCCCATCGGCGCCTCGATGACGCAGGGCGGCGGGCTGGATGCGTTCGAACACTTCAGCCGTCCCGCGGTGATCGCGGTCGGCGTACCCGTGATGATCCTCGCCGGCGTCGCGACGTACTTCAACAGCCGCGCGTCGGTCGCGCGCCAGAGTCCGGAAGCGGCGGCCAATCCGCAGACGGCGATGATGAACAAGTTGGCGCTGTACGTCTTCCCGCTCGGCGTGGTGGTCGGCGGACCCTTCCTGCCGCTGGCGATCATCCTGTACTGGTTCGCCAACAACATCTGGACGTTCGGCCAGCAGCACTACGTCTTCGGAATGATCGAGAAGGAAGACGAGGCCAAGAAGCAGGAAGTGTTGCAGCGCCGGGCGGCCAACGCGCCCGCCCCGGGCGCCAAGCCGAAACGGACACCGAAGACGGGACCGGCGGCCGCCGGCGAGGGGGATACGGGCGGCACCGAAACGAGTGACGTCGAAGACGGCGCGACAGACGGCAAACCGGCGAAAGGCACTCAGGCACCCAAGCTGAGCCCGGGCAACCGGAACAGCGGCCCGGGGCGTACCCCAAGGCCGGGAGCACGACCCAAAAAGCGCAAACGTTAGTCAGCGCACCCGAACTTGCCGGGGCTTGCCAACCAGGCCGCACCGCCCCGACTCGACGAGACAGGCAAGAAACGCGGCGCAGCGCCGCCAATAGCAACCCGTGGAAGAGGGGAGAAACACCATGACCGACGCGGAGACCACCGAACTGAACGCGGACGCCGCATCCGACGAGGATCTCACGGCCGACGAGCAGGCCGACTCGGCCGACGACCTCGAGGAGCGGTTGGTCGCCGAGGGCGAGATCGCCGGCGACTATCTGGAAGAGCTGCTGGACCTGTTGGACTTCGATGGCGACATCGACCTGGACGTCGAAGGCAACCGTGCGGTGGTCAGCATCGACGGCAGCAACGATCTCAACAAACTGGTGGGCCGCGGCGGCGAGGTGCTCGACGCTTTGCAGGAACTCACCCGGTTGGCCGTCCACCAGAAGACCGGTGTGCGGAGCCGACTGATGCTCGACATCGCAAGCTGGCGGCGCCGTCGCCGAGAGGAGCTGGCGGCGCTGGGCGACAAGGTGGCCCGGCGGGTGGCGGAGACGGGCGAGCGCGAGGCGCTTTCGCCGATGACACCTTTCGAGCGCAAGATCGTGCACGATGCCGTGGCGTCGGTGCCCGGAGTACACAGTGAGAGCGAGGGCGCCGAGCCCGCGCGACGGGTTGTCGTCCTACGTGACTGACTCGTGACACCGCGCGGCCGGACTGTGACCCGACCGTGATGTGGGGAGTTACAGGCTTGTAGTTCTGAGGGCATCGCGGGAGAGCGAAGGGATGTTTCACGTGAAACATGGCGATTCCCGCGCCGCCGGTCCCCGGCCGCCGGCCCCGGCCGAGACCATCTTCGGGCCGAACCTCGAGCTCGCTCGGCGCTATGCCGAGTTGTTGGCTACTGACGGTGTCCAGCGGGGACTACTCGGACCACGCGAGGCCGATCGCCTCTGGGACCGGCACCTGTTGAACTCCGCGGTCTTCGCCGAGCTGTTGGAGAATGGCGCCCGCGTGGTGGATATCGGCAGTGGCGCGGGCTTGCCCGGCATCCCGTTGTTTCTCGCGCGCCCCGATCTGCGGGTCGTGCTTTTGGAGCCGCTGCTGCGCCGCAGCGAGTTTCTGTCGGAGATTGTGACGAACCTCGGCGTGCCGGTGGAAGTGGTCCGCGGCCGCGCGGAGGAGCGCGCGGTTCGAGACCGACTGGGTGGCAGCGATGCCGTTGTCTCCCGGGCGGTGGCGGCCTTGGACAAACTGACGAAGTGGAGTATGCCGTTGCTGAAGCACGACGGGCAGATGATCGCAATCAAGGGGGAGCGCGCCCCGGATGAAGTTCGGGAGCACCGGCGTGTGATGGAGGCTTCGGGTGCCACCGATGTAAGGGTGGTGACATGTGGCGCGAACTATTTGGAGCAGCCCGCAACCGGAGTAGTGGCGCGGCGGGGCAGGGCTACGCGGCACAAGCAGCGGGCGGGCAGGGGAGCGGAATGAGATTCACCGCCAGGGCCGCGACGCCCGCACCCGCGCCGACCAGAACACCCGTGACCACCGTGCCGGCGATGCCGTCGCCCATTCACCACCCACCCGAAGCCAGATCATCACATGGGGTGGCAGCGACGGCGCCGGGGGCGCACAATCCCACCGTGAATGTTTCACGTGAAACATCGATCGACATCGATACGCCCATAGGGGCCGCGGCCGAACGCGCGATGCGGGTTCTGCATACAACGCACGAACCGCTGCAGCGACCGCGTCAGCGCCGGCTCTTCACCATCGCGAACCAGAAGGGCGGCGTCGGTAAGACCACCACCGCCGTCAACCTCGCGGCCGCGCTCGCGGTGCAGGGCCTCAAGACGCTCGTCATTGATCTCGATCCGCAGGGCAATGCGAGCACCGCGCTGGGCATCGCCGACCGTCAGTCCGGCACCCCCTCGTCGTACGAAGTCCTCATCGGCGAGGTGACACTGCAGGAGGCTATGCGCCGCAGCCCGCACAGCGAGCGCCTGTTCTGTGTACCGGCGACGATCGATCTGGCGGGCGCCGAGATCGAGTTGGTCAGTATGGTGGCCCGCGAGAACAGGCTGCGGAACGCGTTGGCGGAGCTGGACAACTTCGACTTCGATTACGTCTTCATCGACTGCCCGCCGTCACTCGGGCTGCTCACCATCAATGCCCTCGTGGCGGCACCCGAGGTGCTGATCCCGATTCAGTGCGAGTACTACGCGCTGGAGGGGGTGTCCCAGCTGATGCGCAACATCGAGATGGTGAAGTCGCATCTGAACCCGCAACTCGACGTGACCACGGTCATCCTCACCATGTACGACGGACGCACCAAGCTCGCCGACCAAGTGGCCGAGGAAGTGCGCCGGTACTTCGGGGACAAGGTGTTGCGCACCGTGATCCCGCGCAGCGTCAAGGTATCCGAGGCGCCGGGCTACAGCATGACGATCATCGATTACGATCCCGGCTCGCGCGGAGCCATGAGCTATTTGGACGCCAGTCGTGAACTCGCGCAGCGCGATCGACCACCAGCCGGGAAGGGATGACGAATGACGAATCCGTCGCGTAGGAAGGGCGGCCTCGGCCGGGGGTTGGCCTCGCTGATCCCGACCGGGCCCGCCGAGGGGGAGGGCGGTGCGTCTCCGTTCGGACCGCGGATGGGTTCCGCCGCGGCCGACGTCGTGATCGGCGGACCGCTGCCCGATGCCGCCGCCATGGGTGCGGTATACCGGGAGATCGCACCCTCGGACATCGAGCCGAACCCGCGGCAGCCGCGGCAGGTGTTCGACGACGAGGCGCTGTCGGAATTGGTGCACTCGATCCGCGAGTTTGGACTGCTGCAACCGATCGTGGTGCGCGCCGTGCCGGTGTCCCCGGGTGGCGCGCGATACCAGATCGTGATGGGGGAGCGGCGCTGGCGGGCGGCGCAGGAAGCCGGCCTGGCCACCATTCCCGCGATCGTGCGCGAGACCAACGACGACAATCTGTTGCGCGACGCGTTGCTGGAAAACATCCACCGCGTGCAGCTCAACCCGCTGGAAGAAGCGGCGGCGTATCAGCAACTCCTCGACGAGTTCGGGGTCACCCACGACGAACTGGCCGCGCGCATCGGCCGTTCGCGGCCGTTGATCACCAACATGATCAGGCTGCTGAAACTGCCAATCCCGGTGCAGCGACGGGTGGCCGCGGGGGTGTTGTCCGCCGGCCACGCCCGGGCTCTGCTCTCCCTGGAGGCGGGCCCGGATGCGCAGGAGGAGCTCGCGAGCCGGATCGTCGCCGAGGGCCTGTCGGTCCGGGCCACCGAGGAAGCCGTCACCCTGGCCAACCGTGGGGACGGCGCGACGCCGGCCTCTCCGCGGCGCAAGCCCATCCAGATGCCCGGCCTGCAGGATGTCGCCGAGCGGCTGTCCAACGCCTTCGATACCCGGGTGACGGTTGCGCTGGGCAAGCGCAAAGGCAAGATCGTGGTCGAGTTCGGTTCGGTGGACGATCTGCAGCGGATCATCGACCTGATGACCGCAAAAAAGGCCTGAAGCTCCGCATCCGGTCATACCCTGTAATTACGTCACTGTGACACCCACCCGGTGACGACATGGGCGCCGGCCCGTCCGCGCCACCAAGAATGACGGAGACATGCTGTGCCGCAACCAAATTCGAATTCCAGATGGCGGCGACCACGCAGTGCGACCAGTCAGTTGGCAGTGGTCGGGTGAACACTGGCCCAAAAGCGACCGACTCTCCTATCCTGGAAGGGTTGCCGGTGCGTATCAGCCTCGGAAGAGCCGGGCGGATCCCATGCGCGTGAGTACCGCACGGAGGCCAGGAGACTAGTGTCAGCTCGGATTACAGCGCTGCGGCTCGAAGCCTTCGAGCAGCTCCCCAAGCATGCGCGCCGATGCGTTTTCTGGGAGGTCGACCCCGCGACGCTGGGTAAGGACGACCACCTCGCGGACCCGGAGTTCGAGAAGGAAGCGTGGCTGTCGATGGTCATGCTGGAGTGGGGCTCCTGCGGACAGTTTGCGACCGCGATCCCCGACGAGCGCAGCCAGGCCGAACCGCCCTGCGCGGGTTATGTCCTCTACGCCCCACCGCGTGCGGTGCCCCGGGCGCATCGATTTCCCACCGGGCCGGTCTCCGCTGACGCGGTGCTACTGACGTCGATGGGCATCGAGCGCGGGCTGGCCGACGCTGACCTGCCGCACAACCTGATCGCCCGAGTCATTGACGAGTTGGTGCGACGCGGGGTGCGGGCGTTGGAAGCCTTCGGCCGGACCCAGGCCGCCACCGAGTTGCAGCCGCCACTGGATGCCGACGTGCAACCGGTGGTCGAAGCACTCGGCGACTGCTCGGTCGAGCATTGCATCATCGATGCCGACTTCTTGCTGGACGTGGGTTTCGTGGTGGTCGCGCCGCACCCCTATTTCCCGCGTCTGCGCCTCGAGCTGGACAAGGGCCTGGGCTGGAAGGCCGAAGTCGAGGCCGCGTTGGAGCGCCTGCTGGAAAATGCTCAGTCGCAACAGCCGGTGGGAGCGGCGTCCGCGGGGGGAGTGCCGACCGGTAATGCCGTGCAGCGCAACGGCGACTAAGTGCCGCTGATTCTGCTGGCCCGCTCCACGGACAGCTCGTGGGCCAGCAATTCCGCGAAAGTGAAAGTGCCGGTGGGCCGGTCGTTCTTGCCCAGTAGGTAGAGCCGCTTCACCGCGGCGAGAATGCCCTCGGCGATGGCGTCGCGCGTCTGAGGCGACACCAACATCTCGCGGTCGCGCGGATTGGTGATGTAGCCGACGTCGACCTGAACGGTCGGCATCCTGGTGAGCCGCAACAGATCCCACGTCCGGCCGTGGACGCGGCAATCCCGTAATCCGGTACGTGCCACCACTTCTCGCTGGATGAAGTCAGCCAGGTTGCGCCCGATGGTGGACACCGAGCCGTGAGAGTTGCCGAAGTGGAACGACGCCACGCCGTTGGCCGAAGGGCTGGTTTGGGTTTCGCAGCGCAGGCTGATCATCAAGTCCGCGCCAACGGAATTCGCGGTGGCTGCGCGCTCGGCGTCCGAGGGGCTGCGGTTGGTGGGCCGGGAGAGGAAGGTCTCCATCCCGATCGCGGTCATCCGGCCTTCGAGCCGACTGGCCAAGTCCCACAAGATATCTGACTCGCTGATCGGGCCGGCCGGGCCTTGGGTGATCAGGCCGTGGTCGCTGCCGCCGCGGCCCGGATCGATGATGATCCGCTTGCCCGACAGCTTCGGTCCGGAGCTGCGCACCAGCTCTTCCTCGCGGATCGCGTGCGGTGAACCGCCGCTGACCCGCGAACTGAGAAAGTACAAAGACCGCAACGTTTCCGGCCCGCAGATACCGTCCGCCGACAGCCCGTACTCGCGTTGGTAGGACATCAACGCGTTGTGAGTCTGCAGCCCGAAATGTCCGTCGACCAGACCGGTGTAGAAGCCCAGATCCTGCAGGCGTGCTTGCAAAGTCGCGACATCGTCGCCGTAGAGCGGGGCGCCGAACTGGTGATACAACGTGCGGGCACCGAGCCGGTAGGAGGCTTCCTTCAGCGCACGGTAGGTGGCCTCGCCGACGATGCCGTCCACCAGTAGACCGCGGTGCTGCTGAAAGGCCCGCACCGCGTAGTCGAGTTCCTCATCGAACACTTCGAATGCGACGTGCCGACCGGTGGTCAGGTCCTCGTCGGGGTTCTCCAGCATTCCCAGCGCGGCCAGCGCCGCTCGGATCTCGGTGACAGCCGCACCGCGGTCGCCACAGCGCAGCGCGTCGCCGTCTTCGCGGCGCGGACTCGGCATACCAAGGGCCCTCCGGGACTATTGACATCGCATGCAAATGCAGCGCAGTTAACCGGTATTGTCGCAGATCCTCGCCAATATCCGGAAAACCCCAGGCCAATCGGGGACTCGTTTCGGCAACGAGATGGCCTCGCGGCGCGGGCGCGATGGAGTGAATCAGGCGAGGTTGGGCACCGCGTCGGAGAGTTCGCGTAGCAGGGCCGCCTTGCCTTTGGCACCAACGATGCGCTTCACCGGTTGACCGTCCTTGAACAGGATCAGCGTGGGTATCGACACCACTTGGAAGTCGCGCGCGGTCTCGGGGTTGGCGTCGACATCCAGTTTGGCGACGGTGAGGTCAGCGGAGCGTTCGGCGGCGATCTCCTCGAGCACCGGGGCCACCATCTTGCACGGTCCACACCAGGTGGCCCAAAAGTCAACCAGCACAGGCTTATTGCTGGACAACACGTCGCTGTCGAAGGAGGCGTCGGACACCTCGATCGTGGCGGACTTGTCCGATTCGCTCATCGCTGTGCTCCTATCAAATTGTCGGTACTGCCGGTCTCTCCGGCCGCCTCGTGTTCGGCGAGCCACCGCTCGGCGTCGATGGCGGCGGCACAACCGCTGCCCGCTGCGGTGACGGCCTGTCGGTAGGTGCGGTCCACCAGGTCGCCGGCGGCGAACACCCCTTCCAGGGAGGTGCTGGTGGTGCGCCCCTGCACCAGTACGTAACCGTCCGGATCCAGGTCGACGGCGTCGCGAACCAGGGCAGAGCGCGGCTCGTGACCGATCGCGACGAACACTCCGGTCACCGGCAGGGTGGTCTCCTCACCGGTGACGTTGTCCCGGAGGCGCAGGCCGGTGACGGTGGTGTCGCCGTCGACTCCCAGCACGGACTTGTTCGTGAGGATTCTGATCTTCGCGTTGTCCTGCGCCCGCTGGAGCATGATTTTGGAGGCGCGGAACTCCTCCCGGCGGTGCACCAGCGTGACACTGCGGGCGAAACGCGTGAGGAAGGTCGCTTCCTCCATCGCCGAGTCCCCGCCGCCGATCACGGCGATGTCCTGATCGCGGAAGAAGAACCCGTCACAGGTGGCGCATGAGCTGACCCCACGACCCAGCAGTTCCTGTTCTCCGGGCACGTTGAGGTAGCGGGCGGCGGCGCCCATCGCCAGGATGACGGCGCGGGCCCGGAAGGTCTCGCCTTCGGCGGTCACCACGGTCTTGACCGGACCCTGAAGCGACACCGACTCGACGTCTTCCATGCGCAGGTCGGCGCCGAACCGCAGCGCTTGCTCGCGCATCTGGTCCATCAACTCCGGGCCGGTGATCCCGTCCCGGAACCCTGGGTAATTCTCCACCTCCGTCGTGGTCATCAGCGCGCCGCCGAACGCGGTGCCCTCGAAGACCAGCGGCTTGAGCTGGGCGCGGGCGGTGTAGAGCGCGGCGGTGTATCCGGCCGGGCCGGACCCGATGATGATCACATCGTGGATGGTGTCTGGGGCGGAGAAAGCGGTCATGCGGGCCTTTCGGAACCTTCCGGAAACTGAACCTGATCTGCAATCCTACGAACGCCAGCGTAGGCACTGCTGTTCCCGACAGCGACGCACCACACTGAGCCGCGCGTCAGCGGGGAATTGCGGTGCTCGCCAGCATCCCTGTGTCGGCGGCGCTGCAGTTCAGCGCCACCGCGTACGCGATCACCGTGTCGGGCGTATCACCGGGCATCACCAGCACCACCCCGGGGCGGGCATTGACGTCGACCGGCTGCGCGCCGAGCACCTGCACGGAGGCTGGATAACCCAGGCCGGCCAGGCAGGACGCCCGCTGGGCCGCATTGGCGAGGGCTCCGAAATCGGGCGCGCGGTGCAGTAGCGCACGGATCTCCTGATCCGACAGCGGTATCAACGGGACCGGGGTCGAGACGGTGATGTGGTCGGCGGTGGCCGGGGTGCTGGCCGTCGACGGCGGCTCGTGGAGCAGGGCGGTGGTTCCGACGGCGACCGCGGCCACCACCGCGCACAGGCCGGCGATACCGGCGATCAAGCGTGCCGGGCGTACCGGGGGCCGGGCGGCGTGCACGGCGCGGGGCTGTGCGGACGATGTTGCGCCGGCGGCGGCGAGATCGGTGCGCACTCGCTGCAGGGCCTGTAACTGCTCAGCGGCCTGCGGGTCCCTGCGGATCTGCCTGCGCACCCGAGCGGCGGTGTGGTCGTCAAGCAGACCCGCCTGCAGGTCGGCCAGGAGCTCGACCGTCAGGGGCGGATCGTTGTCGTCGGACTCGGCGGAAGTCATCGGCCCCAGTGTCCGCCATGTTCGTGACTCCGGTGGCGGCGGCATCCAGGTAGCCCAGCAGCCGGGCGAGCCGCACCCGGGCGCGGGCGCAGCGGCTCTTGACCGTCCCCTCCGGCACGCCCAGCAGTGTCGCGGTCTCGGCGATCGAGTAACCGTGCATGTCGACGGCGACCACCGCTGCCCGCTGCTCGACGGGAAGTCGCAGCAGCGCCCGATGCACCGCGATCGCCGTCTCCACCTCCGCGGTACGGTCGGCGACCGGATAGATGTCCTGCAGGGGCACCGTCGGCCGGGCCTTGGCGCGGCGCAGCCGATCCAGGCAAGCGTTGAGCGCGATGCGGTGCAGCCAGGTACTGACCGCGGCGTCGTACCGGAAGGAACCGGCGTTACGGTGCGCCGACAGCATCGCCTCCTGCAGCGCGTCGTCGGCGTCCTCGCCGGACATGCTGACGAGCCTGGTGAGCCGGTAGAGCTGGTGATGATGACGCCGGAACAGCTCGGCGAATGCGTGCGGGTCGCCGGCCACATGAGCGGCCAGTAGGTCGGCGTCGCTGTCTCGGCGCGGGCTGGTGGTTCCCGAGAACCTCACCGCCGGACAGTAACCAATCGGTGCCCGCCCGGCACTTCACCTGAGCGGCGGCTCAGGAGGCTTGGACGGTGATCTCGGAGATGTCGGCTTCGCTCTTGCCGTCCGTGGTGCCCAAGGTGGAGATCCACACCAGCAGGTTCGACGTTGGCGACGACGCGTTGACCTGGATGGTGTTGGGGCCGGGCTTGAGCGCGGTAGCCGGGGTCAGCACCGTGGTGTCCTCCAGCTTCGACGGGTTCGCCGTGCTGGATGACCGGATCTCGACCTTGGTCCCGGTGCTGGAGATGTTGAGCGTGACAGCGCCGACCGTGGTCGGGCGGGGCAGCTGCAGCAGCAAGCCGACCCCGCTCTTGAAGCCGGGGAACGGGACGGAGTCGGAGTAGGTGTCGGTATGCCACACGGAGCCGGGATTGCCGTCGATGGCGTTGCCCGCCTCACCCGGGTTGTCCGCGTCGCCGCCGGGGGAGAAGACGGTGGCCTTGGTGGGTTTGACGGTGCTGCCCGACGGCGCGGGGCTGCCCGGCGACTCCGAGGCAGCGGACGACGTCGGGTTGTTCAGACCGAGCTGCTCTCCCTTGATGCCGCTGCCGACGTCGCCGAAAATCTTGCTGACCACCGAGGCCAACACGAGCAGCGCGACCAGGAGCACCGCGGCCCCCGCACCGACGCCGATCAGAATGTTGCGACGCCGGCGCGAGTACACCTCGCCGTCGCGGGCGGCGGCCCGCCGTGGAGCCGCAGGGGCGGGCGGTTCGGCGATCGGCCCCAGCACCTCGGTGCGGTCGGCAACGGCGGTGGCCTGCTGCAGCAGATTCAAAAGCGTTGAGGCACTGCGTATTCCGCCGTCCTCCTGGACGGAGCGGACGGCAACCGCGGAAATCTGGAAGGGTATGTCGCGGTCGACGGCGGTGGGTTCGACGGGCTGACCGTGTGCATCGCGCTCGGCAGGGGCCAACCCGCTGCGCACGCCCGACTCGGGCAGCGGCCACCGGTTGACCAACAGGGCATACAGCGAGGCGCCGATCCCGCGGATGTCGTCCTCGGGGTTGGCGTCCGGCATGGTCGCCGGGTAGGCCAGCACCACGTCGCCGTCGATGCTCACCCGCACCCGGTTGGGATGGTCGATCGACAATGCGACCCCGGCGCGGTGCGCGGCGTCGGCGGCCGCGGCCAGCGACTGCATGGCCCGGACGGCTCCCACCGGTGACGGCGAGGTATCGGCGACTTCCTGTAGCGAGCCGCCACGGATCCACTCGGCGACCACCAGGCCCCCGGATCCGGTGTGCACCACATCCAGCACCCGGGCGATGCCCGGTTTGTCGATCCGGCTCAGGCGCAGGGTGCGGGACAGGATTTCCTGTAGGACGTCGTCGGGCAGCGAACCCTCGGGGTCCACGAAGACGAGTGCCACCTGCCGGTCCAGCGCGGTGTCCATCGCTTGCCAGAAGTGCAGGGGCGGCGTGCCACCGTGCGAGATCAGCAGCCGGTAGCGGCCGTTGGCGATGCGGGCACCGGGCACCAGGTTGTGGTCATCGGGCGGCGGTTCCGGTGCGCGTTCGCGCGGCGCGTCGAACGGTAGCGGCCCGCGCGGGTCGGGTGCGCCGCCGTTGCGCTGGTCGCGGATGCGGCTGGGTCCCCGCTCGGCCGGGATGTCGGGCTGGAAGTCGTCGGCGCGTGGCCGCGGCGGTTCCTCGCCCTTCGGCGAGTCGGGAAAGGCGCGGGGCAAGGCGCTATCCGATGAGCGGTCGGTCACCCCCAGTCCTTTCGCTATCCCGGCCCTGGTTACCGGAGGTTTGCGCCGGGTCGGTTCCTGGCTGACGGATTCCCCCGGCGGGGACGGATTTCTTTGCTCAGGGTACGTGACCGAATGGCGCCCGGACGAGACAGTGGTTGCGGCTGGGTCCGCTTGGACGCGCTGATTTGCGTTGGTTGCTCCCAGCCGGCGCCGGACAGCGGCCAGCGCGGCCTGTGCGTCGGGGACCCGCGCGGCGAGCAGCACGGCAATCAGGATCGGCACCATGATGATCGCCAGCGCGAGCAGTCGCAGCAGTGAACCGATGCCGCCGTGGGCGGTCCAGCGGTCCAGTCCGAGCAGCCGGTCGGCGACGTGGGCGACCAGGCCGGCGAGCAGCGACGCCGAGATCGTCACCAGGATGGTGCGGATTTCGCCGAGGCCGATCAGCCCGCCCCCCCTGGGCCGCAGACTGCGCCGCAGCAGGACGTGCCCGACGATCGCACCGGCCAGGAAGCCGAGGCCGTTGGCCGTTCCCAGATAGCCGGCCACCAGTTGTTTGTTGCTCGTGACGTGCGGTGCGGCCAGTGAGCCGGCGATCTTCACCAGGGTGATCACGATGATGATCACGATCGGCGTCCACGGCTGCTCGCGGGCGTAGAACACCCGCAGTTGCAGCAGCACCAGCGCGTAGGGGATCGGCGTGAAGGCCGACAAGGCGATGGCCGCGCCGAGGTATCCGGCGTCGACCTGGCCGAAATTGCCATAGGCGAACAGCGCGCTGCCGATGGCAGGTCCGCCGACAGTCATGAACGCCACCGCCGGTATCAGCGCGATCATCGTGAGCCGGGTCGCCAATGACAGGTCGGCGAGCACCGCCGGAATGTCGTCGGCGGCGGCGTTGCGGCTCAGCCGCGGCATCACCACCGTCAGGACGGTCACGCCGATCATGCCGAACGGCAGCATCAGCACCAGCCAGGTGTAGTTGTAGATCGCCGGCCCGGACGCGGCCGCGGTGCTGGCGATCTGGTTGCCGACCACCAGACCGAGCTGGCTGATCAGCACGTAGAGCACCATCGCGGCGGCCATCGTGCCGAAGCGCTTGAGCCGGTCGTCGAGTCCCCACAGCGGGCGCAGGCTGATGTGCTGGCGGCCGATCGCCACCAGCAGCACGGCGGTCTGCGCGAACACCCCCAGCGTGGTGCCGATGCCCAGCACCAGCAGTTTGGGGTTGCCCATCTCGACGGGATCCACCGAGAGTTCGCCGGGGACCGCCAGGTACACGCCCAGGGTGGCGATCGCGACGAGGTTGTTGACGACGGGCGCCCAGGCCGGCGGCCCGAACACGTTGCGGGTGTTCAGGATCGCCATGAACACCGAGGACAGCCCGTACACCAGCACCTGCGGCAGCAGTAGGTAGGCGAAGGCGGTGGTGAGCGGTTCGTTGACCTCTGGGTCGCGGCCCAGCATCAAGCGCACCAGCAGCGGTGCGGCCAGCACCGACAACGCGGTGGCGATGATCAACAGGGTGGTGGCCAGCGTGACCAGGCGGCGCACGAAGGCCGCGCCGCCGTCCGGGTCGTCCTGCTCGGCGCGGGCGAGCACCGGCACGAAGATCGCGGTGAACGTGGCTTCCAGCACCAGGGCCGCCACCAGGTTCGGCAGCTGGTTGGCCACCGAGAACGAGCTGGACAGCGCCGCGCCCAGGATGGCGGCCAGCAGGACGATCCGGGCGAATCCGGTGAGCCGGCTGATCAGGGTGGCGAACGCCATGCCCCACGACCGCGAGACCAGGGCGGCGTCAGACAGTTCCTCTTGGCGGGGCCGCTGCGAAGGTGCGGGCTGCCTACGCGGCAGGTTCTGCGGCCGACCCTGCGGCGGTGTGTGCACCCGCCGGGGTGCGGTGGTCATACGCGATGCTCTTCGTGAACCCGATGATCGATCACCTGACGCTGCTCGACGGGCCGGAGGCGGTTGCCCGGCGGCGGGTCGGGGCGATCCAGGTCGGCGCGGTCAGGCTGGCCGCGGAATCGGTGCCAGAGTCGGCGGCCGGCCAGCGTGACCAGGACCGCCGCGGCGGTGAGCGTGATCGCGAACAGCACCTTCCCGTAGGCGTTGGAGTGCACCGAGAGCCGGACCGGTTCACCGAGCGTCGTTCCGTCGGGAGTTCGCAGCCGGACGTCGATGGCGACCCGCTGGGTGAAGTTGACCTCGATTGGCACCCGCAGCGGCAGGTAGCCGGGCGGCAGCTCGATCTCGCCCATGTCGGTGACCGCCATGCCGGGCGGCGCATTCACTTGGAGCCTGACCCGGATCGGAACGGCCAGACCGTTGTGCAGTGCGAGGGGAAGCGGGCTGTGCTCGGTGGCCAGCGTGTAGGAGCCGCCGGGGTTGACGATCGTGACCGAGCCGAAGAAGTCGTCGATGGTGGTGCCGACCACCGTCAGCCGCTGCTGAGCCAGGCCGTTGCGGGTGTCCGGCGGCACCGACTGGCTGAGTGCCCGCAGCATGTCCTCGCGCAGCGGCGCCGTGTACTGCGGTCCGGTCAGGCCGGTGCGCTCGTCGGTCATCAGCGCCGAGGTCAGCTTCCACAGCCGGCCCACCTGTCCGGAGACCTGGTTGGTGATGTCGTCGCCGAACCGGCCCCGGGCCGATGGGTAGGCACCGGGCGGCTCCGGAGATTCGGTGCGTGCCGCCGCGTCGGCGACCAGCGCGGGCAGCGGACGCGGCACCGCCAGACCCGAGCGGATGGTGGTGGCCAACGCGGTCAGGATGGACTGCGCGTCATCGCCCTGCAGGGTCCACGACGCCGGCGGCACCAGAATCTGGGTACGCGGCGCGGCCTCCGGTGTGAGGCTGCGCCACAGCATGGCGCCCAGGGCGTCCTGGCGGCGCGCGGTGCCCGAGTCGTGGGTGAGCCGGATCGAGAGCGCGGGGTCCAGATAAGTCGGCACGGTGGGGTTGGTCCCGACGCCGGCCAGGGCGGCGCCGACGGCGGGATCGAAGGGCGCGGCGACCACCCGCGGGGACAGGCGGCGCGGCGCGATGTTGGCGCTGTCGTGGGTCCCGTCTTGGGCGGTGAAGTCGGCGGCGGCAACGGCGACCGTGCTGTCGTTGGCGTTGAGCAGGGTGACGGCGCGATCGGTCAGCGGACCGTCGGGCAACAGGGCGGTGCCGCGCACGGACGCGACGTCCAGGATTCGGTCGACGATGTCGCTGGTACTGACGGTGGCGGTGGAACTCAAGCCGGGGTCATTGACCCGCTGCAGGGCGTCCAGGTCGGCCTGGGCGTAGGGCAGCGGTGCCACACAGGTCCGGTGGGCCAGTGCGCGCAACCGGTTCAGCCATAGGGTCGCGGCGGCCTGACCGGTGCCCGGATGGGCGGGGGTGCCCGGCAACTGGGCCGCGGCCTCGGGCGAGTTCGACACGACATAGCCGGCGGTCATCGCGTTGACCGTGACGATGAGGTCCGGATCGACCGCCAGGCAAAGCGCGCGGCCCACGGCACCGTCGGGGTCGACGTCGCGGCTGGTGGCCAACTCGGCGGCGGACAGCAACGTGTCCAGTCGGCCGCCATTGGCCAGCGAGTTGGCCAGTTCGTCGTCGACGAGGCGGACCGGAACGGTGCCGCCGGGCACGCCGGGGGCCAACCGGGGGCGGTCGGCCAGCGGCCACAGCATGGTGATCCACACCGGTTTGTTGGTTTCCGGAGCCACCGCAGACTCGATGTTGCCGACCTTGTCCGGCGGCACGCCCACCACGGGAAGCAGGAAGCGCGCGTTGTCGAGGCGCGCGGGTGCGCCGTAGTCGGGGGTGCCGTTGACGTTGACCAGCAGCGGGTAGATGCCGGGCTGCGCGATGGCCAGCGAGGGCTTGGTCAGCGAGCGCATTGGCGCGGACAGGATGAACCCGGCCTGTTGTCCGCGCTGTAGTTCGGGGGCCACCGTGAGGAAGTCGGCGGCGGGCTCGTACTGGTCGGTGCTGCCGTCGAGCGAGGTGCGCAGACTGGCCGAAGCGGTGACCGCCGATGCGTGCTCGAGCCGGACCATGACATCGCGGACCGGGCGGTCGCCGATGTTGATGACCATGCCGGTGACGGTGACGACGGGATCGCTGGTCGTGGTGACGACGTCGGGGGTGACCTGGTCTATCCGGACCTGGACGAAGGGGGTGGCCGTCGGCTCGCCGGCGCCGGCGCGCGGCGTGGTGGCGGGTGCGGTGAGCAACACGGCGAAGCCGGCGACGATGCCGATCACTGCCGCGAACCGCACCAATCTCGTCCAGGAGGCGATCACGGCCCTCGCCCGTGACCGTTCTTCTTGCCCGGCTCGGGATCGTTGGCGTGACGGGTGCGGGAATGGGTCTGCGGCCGGCGCC
The DNA here is from genome assembly GCF_001673635.1 of Mycobacterium asiaticum. Lineage (GTDB taxonomy): Bacteria > Actinomycetota > Actinomycetes > Mycobacteriales > Mycobacteriaceae > Mycobacterium > Mycobacterium asiaticum_C. The sequence goes on along the minus strand of NZ_LZMH01000061.1, from coordinate 14,222 downwards.
GCGGGGAACTCGGCGGCAGCGGGGGCAGCGCCGCTTCGCCGTCGTTTTGCAACTTGTCGATCAGCTCGTCGGCGACTTCGGCCAGGCGGCGTTCGTCGGCGTAGGCCAGCCGGGACGGCAACTCCCGGATCGGCACCCACGCCACCTCGGCGACCTCGAGGTCCTCGTCGCACAACTCCCCACCCAAGAACCGCATCAAATAGTGGTGCACGGTCTTGTGCACCCGCCGGCCATCCGTGACGAACCAGTAGTCGATGCGTCCCAGCGCGGCCAGCACGCTGCCCCGGATCCCGGTCTCTTCGGCGACTTCGCGAATGGCGGTCTGCTCGGCGGTTTCGCCCATTTCGATGTGGCCCTTGGGCAGCGACCAGAGCATCCTGCCACGCCGGTCGATGCGACCGATCAGAGCGGCCACCTGTGACTCGCGCGGACCGTCGATGCCGTCGATCACCAGGCCGCCGGCGGAGGTCTCGTGCACGGTGCGCATGCGGTCGGTGCCACGACGTTGCCGAGCGCGACTCTGGGCGGCGGTGGCGGGGGTGGGTGCGGTGTCGGCGGCCGGTTGGCCGTTCGTATTCTTGTCGGCCGAGCGGTCGGCCGAGCGCACACCGCCACCACGACCGCGACGCCGTCCGCGACGTCGGCGTGGTTTGGCCTGTTCGCCGTCCGACACCCAAGCGATATTAGCTGGCACGGGCCGGTCTTCCGGATGCACTCGCCGTCGACGGATACCTTTGATCACTTCTGTCGCCGCGGTCGCATCAGCCACAGCAGCCTCTCCGGCGGGCGGCACTCTTTTTGCCCGGCTTACAGCGACAGTGTCGGTGCCGTGACCCCGGCGTGGGCTGAGTCACCCGGCTGGCCCGACTACGCTGACCGAACGTGGCTGAACTCGCTCAAGATGCCGAACTGCTGACCGCGGCCGCGGTCGCGTTACACCAGCACGCCGCCCTGCTGGGTGAGCTGGGGGCGGCGTTCGCGGGTGCCGGACACGAGCTCTACCTGGTCGGCGGTTCGGTGCGGGACGCGGTGCTGGGCCGGCTCAGCCCGGATCTGGATTTCACCACCGACGCCCGGCCCGAGCAGGTGCAGAAGATCGTGCGGCCGTTGGCCGATGCGTTGTGGGACACCGGCATCGAGTTCGGCACCGTCGGGGTTGGTAAAGACCAGCACCGTCTCGAGATCACCACGTTCCGCGCCGACACCTACGACCAGGTGTCGCGCAACCCCGAGGTGCGGTTCGGTGACCGGCTCGAGGACGACCTGGTGCGGCGCGACTTCACCGTCAACGCGATGGCCGTGCGCATCACCGCCGACGGCCTCGGTGAGTTCCTCGATCCGCTCGGTGGCCTGGCGGCATTGCGCGCCCGGACGCTGGATACCCCGACGTCCCCGGAGGTGTCCTTCGGCGACGACCCGCTGCGGATGCTGCGCGCCGCGCGGTTCGTCTCCCAACTCGGCTTCACCGTGGCGGCGCGGGTGCGCGCCGCGATCGAGGAGATGGCCCCGCAACTGGCGCGGATCAGCGCCGAGCGGGTGGCCGCGGAGCTGGACAAGCTGCTGTTGGGCAAGGACCCGGTGGCCGGCATCGACCTGCTGGTGCAGACCGGGATGGGCGATGTGGTGCTGCCCGAGATCGGTGGCATGCAGATGGCCATCGATGAACACCACCAGCACAAGGACGTCTACCAGCATTCGCTGAACGTGCTGCGCCAGGCGATTGATCTGGAGGACGATGGCCCCGATCTCGTATTGCGTTGGGCCGCACTGCTACACGACATCGGTAAGCCCGCCACCCGCCGGCACGAACCTAACGGGGGAGTGAGCTTTCACCACCACGAGGTGGTCGGCGCCAAGATGGTGCGCAAGCGGATGCGGGCGCTGAAGTACTCCAAGCAGATGATCGACGACGTGTCGCAGCTGGTGTACCTGCACCTGCGGTTCCACGGCTACGGCGAGGGCAAATGGACCGACTCGGCGGTGCGCCGCTACGTCACAGACGCCGGTCCGCTGCTACCGCAGCTGCACAAACTGGTGCGGGCGGACTGCACCACCCGCAACAAGCGCCGGGCCGCGCGGCTGCAGGCCAGCTACGACCGGCTCGAGCAACGCATCGCCGAGCTGGCCGCCCAGGAGGACCTGAACCGGGTGCGTCCGGATCTGGACGGCAACGAGATCATGCGGCTGCTCGACATCCCGGCCGGCCCGCAGGTGGGGGAGGCGTGGCGGTTCCTCAAGGAGCTGCGCCTGGACCGGGGCCCGCTGTCCGCCGACGAAGCGACCGCCGAGTTGTTGGCGTGGTGGAAGTCTCGAGGAGACTGATCGGACTAGTGCGGTAGTCCGATTCCGCCAGCTGGGTGCCAACCAGGGAGGCGGGTCTGCCGTGAAGTCTGTTTCCAGCACCGAGGCAAAGGCGCGACTCAACGCGCTTCTGACCAAGTGCGTGAGACGGGGCGCGGGACCTTCCCGCCTACGCGGGAGACACCATCGTCGCCGGGCGGCTCGCCTGGGACCACACCCGACCCGTTTGATCGTGTTCTCGTTGCTCAAGCTGCGCGAAGAAACCTGACTCTGGTTACCAACGATCACCAGATCCTGCGTGCGGCGCTGACGCCGACAATTCGAGCCTGACAGCGGGAACCCAGCGCCCTGCCGGCGCATCAGATCAGGCATGGACTACTGCCTGGCGGGAGACGATGGCACGGCCTCGATTTGGACCCGGCCGCTCGATCTTGACGTGGACGGGGATGGCAACCTCGACGCGATCGGCCTGGACTTGGACGGCGACGGCATGCGCGACGATGCCCTCGCGGACCTGGACGGGGACGGCTTGGCCGACCACGCCGTCTTGGACATCGACAACGACGGCTCGCCGGAAAGCTTCTTCGTTGACGATGGATCGGGCACTTGGGCGGTTGCCGTCGACCGGGGCGGGCAGGTTCGATGGTTCGGCCTGGACGGCGTCGAGCACACCGGTGGCCCGCTGGTGGACTTCGACGGCAGCGGCCACCCTGACGACCAGTTGATCGATGCGAACGGCGACGGGCTTGCCGATCGGGTGCTCTGCAGTGGTCCCGACGGGCTCAGCGGATATGTCGACACCGACGGCGACGGTCGTTGGAATATCCGGCTTACCGACAGCAATGGCGACGGAGCTGCCGATGGCGCCACAGCTCTTTGAATTCAATTAAATTTCGCACAGCTAAAAGAAACAATCGTTCACTGGATAATACTGAATCGTTTGCAGGACTGGCAGTAATCTTTCCCCGTTTGACAGCGCTGGGGTTCTCGTGTGCACTAAACAGCCTGTTCCCCAACCTAAGTATCCCCTGAGGCGTCTGAAGTGACAGGCCGGGGCACCTGGTCTAGTTTTACCCAGACCCCAAGCTCGGGCAGTGCAATGAATTGAGGGAGACGTAAATATGGCAAATACGACAGTTGTTACTCCGGAACTGTTACGCAGTACTCAACAGCGGATCGAGACCCGGTTGCAAGAGGCGGCTGTGATCGCCAACCAGTATCTGAGCGGTCACGAAAACATCATCGGCGCCACCGGATGGGCGGGCGACGCCGGCTCGACTTCGCTGAGCACGGCGGGCCAGATTCACCACGATCTGCAGCAGATCATGGCGGGCGGGCACCGCCTGGCCAACGGCCTGGGTCGGGCGGCGATTCTGATGGAGAACCACGAAGCGGACGCAGCACACAACCTCAACGGTGTCTTCGGCGGGGGGACGCCGGCAGTCTGATTCGCCCATCGACTCTTCCGAAAATCGACCGACCTGACCACGTAAGGAATCCACCGCCATGACAGATCACATCGTTTACAACCACGGCGCCGTCATCGGCTTCGCCGGTGAAGTCGGGGCGCAGGCCGCGCAGTTGATGGAGATCCACGCCGACGTCCTCCACCTCACCCAGGGCCTCGGCGACTTCTTTCAAGGGCACGGCGCCACCGCCTTCTTCGACGCTCAGCAGCAGATGCTGCGAGGCCTGGAAGACATGATCCAGACCGTCACTCGGCACGGTCACACCGTGCACAACGTCGACGAGATGGCCCAGGCGACCGACGCGCAGATGGGCGCTCTATTCACCTAGCCATTACGAGCGGGCCGAGAGGGCGCATGCGGTGCGTGCGCCCTTGACGCGCGCAGAAGGACATCGTGCTGACCACCACTCTCGACGGGCTATGGGCCCTGCAAGTACTCACCGGCATCGAAACGGTTGCGCCTGAGTTGGGCCTGCGGCCGCATCTGCCCAGTGTGGAGCCCAGGCAGCTGGCCCTGTCCCACCCGGTCACAAGCGAACTGCGGGACGCAGGTGTCATCGACGAGTCCGGCATCGTGGATAACACCGTGGTCGAGTGGCTGACCGTACTCTCTCGCCGCGATATCGCGCTGTTCGTCCAGATCCGCACGCCGGGCGATGACCAGGCCGCCCGGGTGCTGATCGCCAGATTCGCGCAATGGTGGGTGGCTGTCGAGCGCTCTGCAGATCTGGTGCGCATCAGCGGCGTCGGCACCGCCAGCGCCGAAGCACCTGCCTGTTCGATGCTGTGCACGGAGATCGAGAGATTGTGCGGCCAGAACACGCCAGCGCCGTTGCGGCCGGTCACGCTCGACACCGACATGTTGCGCTCCATGCCGGACCGACAAGCGTTGCACGAACTGTTGGTCGACCAGCGGCTACACCCCGACCAGTTGCAAGTGCTGGAGCTGGCCGCCGACCCGGACCAGTCCGCTCAAGCCTCAATTGTGGCAATCCAATCCGGGGTGACCACCGGGCGATCCGATCGCACGCACCTCGAGGCCAGCCCTGTGACGATCATCGACACACCGGCGGGTCGGCTGGTCGTCGACGACATCCAATCGGCCGGCAAGACATGGACGATCATCGCGCCTGGTACGCAGAGCAACATCGATGCGGCGGTCCGCCGCATGGTGCGGCGCCTGCCGGCCGACCAGGACTGGCATTCATACCGGAAAGTTGTGTAGTCGAAAGGGATTACTCGAGTGTTAGCAATCGCACCGTGACGCAATCGGTTTCGGGCACCCTACGCATTTCCGACATGGTGGCGCCGCGCAAGATTCCCCCCGGGTCGGGCTGGCGGAAGCTGCTGTACGGCATTTCCTTCCGCGCGATCAACCTTGGTGAATCACCCGCTGAACGCCATTACCGAGAATTGCAGGAGCGAATCCGTCGCCACATCCGGAAGCAGTACGTGATCGGCGTGATCTCCGGTAAGGGCGGCGTCGGCAAAACGACGATGACCGCGTGTATCGGTGGGGTATTCCGGGAATGCCGGCCCGAGAATGTCGTTGCCATCGATGCCGCACCGGGGTTCGGCACGCTGACCGGTCGGATCGACGAGTCTCCGCCGGGTGACTACTCGGCGGTGCTGAACGACACCGATGTTCAGGGCTATGCCGACATCCGGGAACACCTGGGGCAGAACAGCATCGGGCTCGATGTGCTGGCCGGCAACCGGGCCTCGGACCAACCGCGGCCGCTCGTCCCGTCGATGTTCACCGGGGTACTTTCCCGCTTGCGCCGCACCCACACCGTCATCGTGGTGGACACCTCCGACGACTTGGAGCACCCGGTGATGAAGGCGGTGCTGGAGGCTTGTGACGCACTGGTTTTCGTCTCCGGATTGACGGCGGACACCTCGCTACCGGTGACGCGCGCGATCGACCTGTTGCGGTCGATGGGCTTTCATGAGCTCGTATCACGCAGCACGGTCGTCCTCAACGACAGCCGCAACAAATATGATCCCGAGGCCCGCAACTACCTCACTGAGCGGTTCCGCCAGTCCGGGGCGACCGTCGAATTCATGCCGTACGACCCATACCTCGCCAAGGGCGGCATCATCGATACCCGGCATGAATTGAAGAAGAAAACTCGGCTGCGACTGTTCGAGATCACCGCGGCGCTGGCGGACAAGTACATTCCGGATGCCGACAGGCCCCGGTGATGGCGAAAGTCTCGTTCCCGGCGCGGTGCGCAGTGGCCGTCGTCTGCGGTGAACACCTTCTCTCACAGGTGTATCCGGCTTCGGTGCCGATCGAAGTCTTCATCGACAATGTCGTCGAACTGCTCAATGACGAACTCAAGCGTCGCGGGGTCAGCGGATTGGAACCCGATGTCGGATACGAGTTGCACAAGGCCAACGGGGTTCGCCTCGACATCACCAAGACCCTCGACGAACTCGGCGTGGAAGACGGCGCCACCTTGACCTTGGTACCCGCTGTCGACGGCGAATCCTTCGAGCCGCAATATGAGTCGCTGTCCACCGGACTGGCCCGTGTGGGTAAAAGGCTCTTCGAACCGGTAACGATGCAGACCGCCGCCCATACCGCGCTGGCGATCGTTGCCATGGTGGTGGCGGCGATCGCCGGTTTAGCGGTGTGGCTACGTCTTTCAAGTTCGTCGGCATTACCCAGCATCGTTACCGGTGTCGCGGGCCTGCTGACCGCCGGCGGGGCCGTGGTGGTGTGGCGTTGGTGGTCGCACCGCGTCGACATGCTGGACGGGCTCAGCGGGTTGGCCGTCCCGCTGCTCGCGGTGAGCCTGGCCACGGCCGCCCCGGGCCGGGTGGCATCGGCGCACCTCTTCATCGGTGCCTTGGCGGTCGCAGTGTTGACGTCCGCCGTCACGGCAATGACACAGCGCCACATCGACATCGCCACTGCGGTCGTCACCCTGTGCACCCTCGGCGGCACGGTGGCGGCGGTACGCATGTGGTGGCCTGTTCCCGCCCAGTGGCTGGGAATGAGCATGCTGGTCGCGCTTTTGCTGGTGCTGACATTCGCGCCAACCGCCGCGCTCTGGGCGGCCCGGATCCGCCCACCCTATTTTGGTTCCATCACTGGACGAGACCTGTTCCGCCGCACCGACGGAATGCCGGTCGACGCGGTCTCCCCGGTGACCGAAGGAACAGAAGGCGCCGAGGACGACGCCAACCCGGACACCACGCCGCGTGGGTCGCAGATCACCACCGCAGCGATCAAAGCCAACGGCGTGCTGACCGGCATCTGCATAGGCGCGGCGTTCAGCTTGCCGGCAGCAGTGTGGGCCACACTCATGCCCGGACGCGATCGCAGCACCGCGGCCGCCGCACTCGTAGGCCTGTTCGTGGTCATCTTCATCAGCCGCGGCCGTGCCTTCGCGGACAAGCGCCAAGCCGTCGCATTGGTATGCGGTGCCGCCGCAGCCACCTGCGTAGGTACCGTCAAATACGTTGTCCAGCAGCCGTCTTCGGCACACCACACGCTGCTTCCCGCGACTATGCTGCTGGGGGCCTTCGCGGCGGCCGGTCTGTTGGCTGCCCTGCTGGTTCCGGTAACCAGATTTACCCCGCTGGTCCGAATGGGCGCCGAGTGGCTGGAGATAGTTGCGATTATCGTTGCGCTGCCGCTGGCGGCCTGGATCGGTGGGCTCTTCACCTGGGTGCGAATGCGATGAAGCCGACAGCCGCTCTAGTACGGCGCGTCGGTGTGCTCGCCGCCGTGATCCTGTTATCGGCCCTCGCATGCAATCCCGGTGCTGCACGAGCGATTCCACCGCCAGTGATCGACCCCGGCCGGGTACCCGCGGACGGCAAACCCGCCTCCGAACAGCCGATGCGGCAGAGCAACATGTGCGCACGCACCGTCACCGTGGCCGACCCCAATGTGTCGGTCGCCGCACCCGGCTTCACCATGCTCAACATCAGCAAGGCGTGGCAGTACTCGACCGGTAACGGGGTACCGGTGGCCGTCATCGATACGGGCATCAATCCCAGTCCGCGGCTTCGAGTGGTTGCCGGCGGTGACTACATCATGGGTGGCGACGGGCTGACGGACTGCGACGCCCATGGCACCATCGTCGCTTCTGTGATCGGTGCGGCCCCGCAGGGCAGTCCAATGCCGTCCCCGATGCCCGCTATTTCGGCCTTCCCGCCACCGGCCGGACCGCCGGCGGTCGATGCGGCGCCGCCACCACCCGGTGGGCCGCCGCCGCCCCTCGCCCCGTCTCCGCCGCCCACCCCGGTCACGGTGACCGAGACGAAACCGGTGCCGGTTCCCGCAGCGCCGCCTCCCGACGAACCTTCCAATGCGCCAGGTGATCCCAGTACCGGAGCGGCCGACGTCCCCGAAGTCCCCGGGCCCCCGCCGGGAGCGCCCGACGGAGTCGCAGGCGTTGCGCCACACGCCGTGATCATGTCGATCCGACAGTCGTCACGGGCCTATGAGCCGGTGAACCCCGGGCCCGGTGACATGGAAGTGCGCAAGAAGGCGGGTTCGATCGCGACCCTGGCCAGGGCGATCGTCCATGCCGCCAATATGGGCGCGAAGGTCATCAACATCAGTGTCACCTCTTGCGTCTCGGCCGCCGACCCTTTGGACCAGGCCGCGATCGGCGCGGCCGTCTGGTACGCCGCCACGGTCAAGGACGCGGTGGTCGTCGCCGCCGCGGGCAACGACAGCGAGGACGGCTGCGCGCAAAATCCGACCTTCGACCCGCTGAATGCATCCGATCCGCGCGACTGGCACCAAGTGAAAACCGTTTCCTCACCGTCATGGTTCGCCGACTACGTGCTGTCGGTGGGTGCGGTGGACAACACCGGTGCCGCGATCACCAAGAGCCTTGCCGGTCCTTGGGTGGCAGCCGCCGCACCGGGCGTGGGCATCATGGGCCTGTCCCCTCAGACCGGCGGACCGGTGAACGCCTACCCACCGATCCGTCCCGGCGACAAGAATATGCCGATCTGGGGTACCAGCTTCTCCGCGGCTTACGTCAGTGGCGTCGCCGCCCTTGTTCGCGCCAAGTATCCGACGCTATCGGCCCATCAAGTCGTCAATCGGATACTGCAGACCGCGCACAACCCGCCCCGCGGCGTGGACAATCAGGTCGGCTACGGTGTGGTGGACCCGGTGGCCGCTCTGACCTTCGATGTTCCTCCGGGAGAACGACTTCCGCCGCCCGCACACAGCCGGATCGTCACGCCGGCGGCTCCGCCGGCGCCCCCGGATCACCGAGCCCGCAACGTGGCGCTGATCCTCGCCGGTATCGTCGCTGCCGGTGGTGCCGCGGCGTGGCTGGTGGCGCGGGTGCGGCGGCAACGATGACGTTCACGACCAAGGTGGTGAGCATCGTTGCGATCTCTGTTGTCACCATCGCCGGACTCGCAGCCTATGGGTATGCCGGCGCGACCACCGGTCTGGTGATTGGCTTGGCCGCTGGGGCTATTCCGTGGCGGCGGCGGACGGCGTGGTCCTGGTTGCTGCTGTGGTGTCGGCGCAACCGCCCGATGCGGTGGACGCAGCCGCGAACCGTCGCCAACGATCGGGCCGGTGGGGGAGTGCGCTTTCAGGACGGTGTTGCCGCGGCGGCCGTACAGCTGCTCGGCAAGGCGCACACCCCAACCCTTTTCACCGGTTCGGCTTCGGTGGATACCGAAAATGTCCTGCAGATCACCGAATTGGTGCCGCTGCTAGAACAGAGCCTGGGGCTGAAGCTGGATTCTCTGAGCGTGGTCAGCACGGGAGCGCGCCGCCGCAGCACTGGCGACTACCCGCGGGTCTACGACACCCTGATCGGCACACCGCCTTACGCCGGGCAACGCGAAACGTGGCTTATATTGCGGATCTCGCTGCTGGACAACGTCGAGGCGTTGCGTTGGCGTGGCTCAGCCGGGACCGCGACGCTTGCCGCGGCACAACGCATCAGCGCCGCCCTCCGGCAGCAGGGAATCCGATCCAGGGTCGCGACCGCCACCGACATCGTCGAACTCGAGCGCAGGCTGGGCCGGACCGCACTGGAGGCGGGCAACCGGCGGTGGACAGCGGTGCGGGGGACCGGCGGGTGGCTGACAACCTATGGGTACCGGCCGCAGGACCTCACCACCGAGAACCTGGCGCAGGCGTGGACGATCCGATGCGACGGAATCACCCAGAACATCACGCTTTTCGGTGATGGCCGCGCGATGGGCACGTTGACGGTGCGCAGTGCCCAGCCACCGACCGCGCCGCCGAGCACGATGTTGCAGACGCTGCCCGGGGAGCAAGCCCAGGCCCTCGCGGCGAATCTGTGTGGCCCTCGCCCGCCGCTGCCGCGAATCCGGACCGGGCGCTTGATGGACGCGCTGGTCGTTCCGGTGGGACCATCGGGTGTGCTGCTCGGGAAGGTGGGCGGCGGTAGACGAATACTGCTGCCTCTGGACGATCCTGGTGAGTTCAGCCGGGTACACATTTCGGCCGACGACGCGCTCTCCAAGCGAATCGTGGTGCGACTGACGGGTGCCGGTGAGCAAATCACCGTTCACACACGCAACCCGAAGCGTTGGGACAGCATCCGGATGCCGGACGTGGCGATCACAGATCAGGCCAGGCCAGTCGCAGGCACGACGGTCAGCGTCGTCGACGGCACCGTCACACCCGCGCCGCGTCCCAATACTGTTGTCTCAGTGCATGACTCGGGTAAGCCGTATTCTGGCGCCGCCGAGGTGCTGATTACCCAGCGTAGCCCGGCGACGGTGGATGTGACGGTGGGCGGTCAGACCTACAGCGTCGAGGTCGAGCTGTTCCGCGCCGAGAACCGCTATGTGTCATCCGAACCGACCAGCCTGCGCAGTGCCGACCTCGCTTCGGCGGAATATCCATGACGAGCAGCACCACGACGTCGGCCGCACGCAAGCGGTTCGATCAGGCAATGACGCTGCTGGACAGCGATATCGAGGCCGCCGGCGCCCGATTCCGCGAAGCCACCGAGCTGGATCCGTCAATGGCAGATGCCTGGCTCGGGCGCATTGCCGCGGGCGACGAGGCGCTGACCACGGTGGAACAGCTCTACAACTACGGTGCGCGGTTGCACCGGGAGACGAATCGCCTGGGTGTGCGGTTGTCGGCGCCCATCAAAGCCGGGCCCTACCTGTCTATCTCGGTGACGGAGTCGTCGCACGCCGGTCTGGCGCTCGCCAGCGCATTGGTCGACGCCGGACACTACGCGCGGGCCGAAGCGCTGCTGGCCGATCCGGCATTGCTCGACACCTGGGAAAATCACCACTGGAAGCAGTACATCGCCGCCCATTTGATGTTCGTCACGCAACGGTGGCCAGACGTGATCACCGCTGCGGCGGCGATTCTCCCGCCGCAGGCCATCATCATGCCGGTGGTTACGGCGGCGACATGCGCCCTGGCCGCGCATGCCGCGGCGCATCTCGGCCAGGCACGGGTCGCGTTGGACTGGACCGACCGGGTCGCCCTGCCGAGGTGTGATGAATTCCCTTTGATCGCGGCCGATCTCGCCTACGTCAAGGGGATGGCGTATCGGCAGCTGGGCGAGGAACATCAAGCGCAGGTGTGGTTGTCCAAGGCCACCATCAACGGCGCGCTGGTGGAGCCGGCCAAGCAGGCGCTGAGCGACCCGGACCTGCAATTGTTGGTCACCGCGGAAGACGCCATCGCATCCCGCACGGACAAATGGGATGTCAGCACCCAGCGATCCGCTCAGCAGCGCACCGAGGCCGAACACGAAGAGCGGCGTGAACAACTGCTGCGGGAAGGGCGCGCGCTGCTGGACAACCAAGTCGGGCTCGCGGAGGTGAAGCGGGCGGTCGCCGAGCTCGAAGACCAGATCGAGGTCCGGGCGCTGCGCCTGGCGGCGGGATTGCCAGTGGCCAACCAAACCAACCACATGCTGCTGGTCGGCCCGCCTGGTACCGGCAAGACGACCACGGCCGAAGCGTTGGGCAAGATCTATGCCGGTCTGGGCATCGTGCGTCATCCGGAAATCATTGAAGTCAAAAGAGCCGACTTCTGCGCTGAGCACATCGGCGCGTCGGGTCCGAAAACCAATGAGCTGATTGCTCGTTCGTTGGGACGGATCCTGTTCATGGACGAGTTCTATTCACTGGTGGAACGCCATCAGGACGGCCGGCCGGACATGATCGGCATGGAGGCGGTCAACCAGTTGCTGGTGGCACTCGAGGTCCACCGCTTCGACTTCTGCTTCATCGGCGCCGGCTACGAGCGGGAGATCGACGAATTCCTCACGGTGAACCCAGGTTTGGCGGGGCGTTTCAATCGCAAATTGCGTTTCGAGTCCTACAGTCCGGACGAGTTGGTGCAGATCGCGGTCCGTTACGGTGAGCCGCGTGCGACCGTTATCGAGCCGGACGCCGCGGCCGCGATGAGGTCGGCCTGCGCGACGCTACGTAATTACCGCGCACCCGACGGTACGCACGGCATCGACGTCATGCACAACGGCCGGTTCTCCCGCAATGTAGTGGAACGTGCTGAGCGGCTGCGGGATTCACGGGTGGCCGCTCAACACCGCAGCGCCAAGGGTTCGGTGACCGTCGAAGACTTGCAGACGCTATGCGCCGATGACGTGCTGACCGCGGTGCTCGACGCGTGCGCGGAGAAGCACGTGCCGATCGCGCTTTGATCGCGGCTACACCTCGATGACGACCGCGCCGCCCTGACCGCCGCCGGCGCACATCGCCGCCACGCCGATCCCGCCCCCGCGCCGGACCAATTCGTAGGTGAGCGTCGTGACCATCCGCGCACCGGACGCCGCGATCGGGTGGCCGAGGCTGCAGCCGCTGCCCGAGAAGTTGACCTTCTCCTCGTCGATGCCGTACTCGCGGCAGGCCGCGATCGGCACCGAGGCGAACGCCTCGTTGATCTCCCACAGCGCCACGTCGTCGACCGACAGCCCGGCCCGCTGCAGCACCTTGCCGATCACCTTCACCGCACCCAGCCCGCAGTCGCGGGGCGCAACGCCCGCGGCGGCCCAGGCACGCACCTTGCCCATCACGTTCAGGTTGTTGGCGGCCGCGTAGTCGGCGTCCACCAGCGCGACGGCCGCGGCGGCGTCGTTGGTGCCGCTGCTGTTGCCGGCGGTGATCGAGAAGCCCTCGATCTCGGGGTGCAACACCTTCAACCCGGCCAGCTTCTCCACCGTGGTGTCGCGCCGCGGGTGCTCGTCGACCGAGAAGTCCACGACAGAACCGTCGTGCACCGTGATCTTCAGCGGCAGGATCTCGTCGGCGAACTTGCCCGCGTCCTGGGCCGCGACCGCACGCTGATGTGAGCGGGCCGCCCAGGCGTCCATTTCTTCGCGGGTGATGCCGACGGACTGCGCGGTGTTCCACCCGACGGTGATCGACATGTCCTTGGCCGGCGCGTCCGGCGTCTCGACGTGGGTGGGCGGCATCCACCGCTCCTCGAACTTCAGCTCGGGCCCCGGGATGCGCCAGTTGGTCAGCGGCGTCATCGACAGCGACTGCACGCCCCCGGCGATCAGCACCCGCTCCATGCCGGAGCCGATCTGCGCGGCGGCGTTGCCGATCGCGGTCAGGCTGCCCGCGCAGTGCCGGTTGACCGACTGGCCCGGCACGTGCTCCAGCCCGGTCGCACTGGCCGCGTAGCGGGCCAAATCACCGCCGCCATAATGGGATTCGGCGAAGATGATGTCGTCGATCTCGGCCGGGTCCACCCCCGAGCGGCGCACCACCTCGGGCAGAACCGCGGTGATCAGCGTCTCGGGTGGGGTGTTGACGAGCGTGCCCTTGAATGAGCGGCCGATCGCAGTCCGGACAGCGCCGACGATCACGGGTGTGGCCATAGCAGAACCTCGAACTTCCTGTCGGGGGATCGACCGAATCGTACCAAGTACGGTATTTACAATAGTAGCCAGCTATGTAACGCGGGCAGGGCCGCGATAGTTCAGTTCGCCGGCGCACCCATCTTCGCTGCTGATCAGCGTCTGCACTCCCGACCGTAGGTCCACCGCAGGCCCGTCGAGTCGAGAGGTCGGCTGAAGCATCGGGGCGTTGGCCACTCCGCGCCCCACCACCGTCAAAGCGCCTGTGCGCGCACATATCTGACCGATTCGGTTTCGGGCGCCCAGAACTTGTCAGACCCTCCTGTCAGGATGGGGTTATGTCTTCGATCGCGTCGCCGCCGGTGGGGCTGCGGCCTATGGATCGGTTGGAGGTGTTGTTCGAGGAGTTGGCGGAGTTGGCCGGGCATCGTAATGCCATTGATGGGCGGCTGGTGGAGATCGCCGCCGAACTTGAGCGCGACGAATTGTGGGGCATGACCGGGGCGCGCTCGCTGGAGATGGTGATGGGCTGGAAGATGGCCCTGTCCTCGGCGAACGCGAAAACGATCACCGCGATCGCGCGCCGGCTCGAGGAGTTCCCGCAGTGCGCGGCCGGGTTGCGGGAGGGTCGG
>NZ_LZMH01000060.1 GCF_001673635.1 Mycobacterium asiaticum | reverse complement strand
CGATCGCGATCAGCGCGGCGGCCTTCGGCTTGGCCTTCTCGGCCTGGGCGGCACGTTGTTCCGCCTCCTTGGCGGCGGCACCTTCGGCGGCGTCGGCGGTACTGGCGGCAACGCGGGCCAGCTCTGGGGTGACGGCGGGACGGGCGGGCTCGGCGGCTCGGGCAACGTGTTCGGCGGCAATGGGGGCGTCGGCGGTAAGGCCGGCGCGATCGGCAACGGAGGCGACGGCGGCGACGGCGGCAGCGCGGGACCGGCAGGAACCACCGGCGGAAAGGGCGGTGCTGGCGGAGGGGCCATCCTGATCGGCAACGGCGGCAGCGGCGGCAACGGTGGCACCGGCCCGTATACCGGCCAACCTGGCGACGGCGGCTCCGGTGGCGCGTTGTTTGGCTTCGCGGGTCCCGACGGGCGGTGGTAACCGCTAATCAGTCGCGCTGCAACAGATCCAGCAGATAGCCGCCGTACCCGGACTTCACCAGCGCACCGGCCCGCTGCGCCAATTCCTCATCGGTGATCCAGCCTCGCCGCCACGCAACTTCCTCGGGCACACTGACTTTTAAGCCCTGTCGCAGTTCCAGCGTGCGAACGAAGTCGGACGCGTCCAGTAGCGAGTCGAATGTGCCGGTATCCAACCAGGCCGTGCCGCGGGCCATCACCTCGACCGACAGACGGCCCCTATCCAGGTAGATCTGGTTGACCTCGGTGATCTCGTATTCTCCGCGCGCCGACTTTTTCAGACCTTTGGCTATCTCGACCACGTCGTTGTCGTAGAAGTACAAGCCCGGCACCGCATAGTGAGACTTCGGAGTTTCCGGCTTCTCCTCCAGCGACACCGCCATGCCGTCGGCATCGAATTCAACGACACCGTATGCCGAGGGATTGGCCACCCAGTAGGCGAAAACCGCTCCGCCGCTGATGGTTTGAAAGCGGCTCAGGCTGGTGCCGAGGCCAGGGCCATAGAAAATGTTGTCGCCCAACACCAATGCCACCGAATCACCGCCGATGTGGTCGGCGCCAAGGACAAAAGCCTGCGCCAGACCGTCCGGACTTTCCTGAGTCACCCAGCTGAGGTTGATGCCGAACTGACTGCCGTCGCCGAGAAGCCGGTGGAACCCGGGCGCGTCATGCGGAGTCGTGATCATCAGGATGTCGCGAATGCCCGCCATCATCAGCGTGGACAGCGGGTAGTAGACCATGGGCTTGTCGTACACCGGCAGCAGCTGCTTGCTGATACCCATAGTGATCGGGTGCAAGCGCGTCCCCGAACCGCCGGCCAAGATGATGCCGCGCATACCGGCTCCTTAAGCTCAGTCGACCCGGTCGTCTTCGGTCAGTTCGGTTGCCGCCAAGGCCGAGGCCAGATCCTCGTGCCGGAACACCGCCGTGACGTGGTCGCGCACCACCCGGAAGGCCGATGCGGCGGTTGCCGCTGTGAAGGGCTTGTTTCGGTCGCTGATGTTCTGTTCGACGACCACGATGCCGTCGTGCACATACATACGGCCCAGTTCGGTCCGCGCTGTGAGCGAGGCGACCCACCTGCGCAGGGCATCATGCCCCTGGGCGGCCCCGTGCGCATCACCGATGTCGATGTCGTCGCTGGATAAACTGATCAACGTATCGATGTCGGAGCTGTTGAGAGCGTCGTGCCAAGCCAGCACGGTGGCGATCTCCGATGTGGTCATGGTCTGCAAGTCTAAAGAGGCGTGCGATCCAGCCATCTTTGCCATACGGACTCGTCACCGAACAGCGCTATCCCCGTGTTGCCGATGGGGACCCGGCGCGTCATCGTCAGCAACAACTCGGTGGCCGGACCGCGTAAGGCGACGGTGCCTTTGCCATGCTCGTGAGCCCAGGTGATCGCGCCCTCGTCGAGGCGGATCGTCCATTCCCCGGCCGATTCCAGCCCCGGATCGGTGGCATGCAGGTGCACCGAGTCGTCGCCCTCGATCGGTAGCTCCCCGCCATCGGCTCCGGCCCGGATCGCGATGCGCTCCAAGAACTCCTCGATCCCGTCGGCCGCCACCTCGGGGTCAAGCGCGAAGTCGGCGCCCAGCGCGATGGCGACGTCCGCGCGGTGCACCGCGTTCTCGTGGAGTCGACGGCGGATCCACCAGTTCGCGGGCCGCGGACCAAGGAAGGTCCATACCGGCGTCTGAACACCCGTCAGTTCGACCGCGTCGACGAGTCGCTGCGCGCCGCCGTTCAACCAGGAGACCGCGTCGTCGAGGTCGGGTGGCGGCTTGCCGGCCTCGACGCTGCGGAAGTCCAGGAAGCTGTCCATCCGGTCGCGCACGATCTGCGCGGCCCACCGGTCGCCTCGACCGACGTGGCGGAAGAGTTGCTCGATGGTCCAGCCCGGGCAGGTCGGGACCGGCGCCGTTTGATCGGCGGTGCGGATCAGTTCCCCGAACGCGCGGGTTTCCCGGAGATAGGCCGACGCGTAATCCACCCGGATGACGCTACTCGCCGCCTCAGTAGGCCGATACCGCGTTGGCTTCCGCCCAGGCCTTTTCCGCGTCCGAACCGCCCGGCGGCGGCGTGATGCCGTTGATCATCCAGAGGTCCTCGCTGGTTTCGTCGACGTGGAACTCCCAATGCAACTCCGGGTGTGCCTCGACGACAGGCGTCATCAGCCGGTTGATCCAGCGGGCGATCCGCTGGCGATCCGCTTTGTCGGCGGCGCGCCGGGCGATGTGGTCGATGACGACGCGCAGACCTACCGGGGTGGGCTCACCGCCGACGTAGAAGTCCTGGGGCTGGGTTTCGTTGAAGATAGTGATCACGTAGAAGCGCGGCAGTCCCGCCTTCTCGTAGTGATCGGCGATCCGGGCGGACAGCTCGCGCTTCTGCTCGTCGCTGAGCAGCCCTGGCGTGTGGTGAAACATCCACAGCGGCATAGCATTTCCTTTTCTATCGATTCGACTACTGCGCCAGTGAGAAATCGAGATTCTCCACGGGGCCGGACAGGACGGATTTCACGTTGACGGTGACGTCGTCGGTGAGCACCTCGACGGCACCCGCTTCCAGGCCGTCCACGATGCGCTTGGCAATGTCGGCCGGCGTCGTCTTCTGCAGCGGGAGCGCGGAAACCATGTCGGTATCGATGAACCCGGCATGCACCCCGACGACCTGGGTGCGTTGTGCCGCGAGTTCGACTCGAAGCGAGTTCGTCACCGACCAGATCGCCGCCTTCGACGCGCCGTAGGCTCCGCTGCCGGCCAACCAGGACAACACCGAGTGCACGTTGACCACCGCGCCGCCACCGTTGGCCGCCAGGATCGGGGCGAACGCACGCGTCACGCGCAGCGGCCCAAAGACGTTGGTGTCAAAGGTTTCCGAGATGGACTCGAAGTTGCCGGTCAGCAGGGAGTCGGGAATCAGGACGCCGGCGTTGTTGATCACGATCTCGGCATCGCCGGCCACCTCGGCGAGCGCGGCCACGGATTCTTCGGAGCGCACCTCGAGCTCGTGGGTGACTACCGCGGGTCGCCCGTCGACGAAGGGCGACCTGGCCGTCGAGTACACCTTGCGCGCGCCGCGGGCCAGCACCTCGTCGACCAGGGCCGCACCCAACCCGCGCCGGCCACCCGTGACTACGACCACCTTGTTCTTTATCGCAACCACCGGACCGCTCCTCTGCCTGAATAACGACTACGTTATCCAGATATAAGCACTGTAGGCTGAGTAATGCAAGCGTTAGTCATGTGAGGTGGGCCATGGAATTCGAGAACAAGCTGCGCGATCGACAGCAGTGGTCGATCGGCGACGGGTGCTCTATGGCGAAAGTGCTCGACCTGCTCAGCACCAAGACAGCCTTTCTTGTGGTCCGTGAATGCTTCTACGGCACAACGCGGTTCGAAGACTTCGTGGAGCGGATCGGCGCCTCCGCACCCGCCGTATCCCGGGCGATCAAACAGCTGGAGACCGCCGGCATACTCACCCGGGTGCCCTACCAGGAACCGGGTAGGCGGGTCCGCGACGAATACCGGCTGACCCCGGCGGGTCAGGACCTGCTGCCGGTGTTCCTGTCGTTAATGCAGTGGGGCGACAAGCACCTGCAGAACGGCCAGGGCCCGCTGCGGTTCGTGGCCGCCGACACGGGCCGCCCGGTACGTGTGCGCCTGACCGACGAGCCAGATGCCTCCGCGCCGGGGCCCGACGACATCGAGATCCGGTTCAATGCCGGGTTCAAACGGGCCCGGTAACGACTCAGCTCGCCAAGTGCCGGGGCTGTCCCGGCAGCGGTGTACCAACGCGAACCGACCATGGCTGCCAAGTGCCCTCGGCCACCGATTGAGCAATCTCGTCGATCCGGCGGCGCGACGCCGCCCAACCGCGCACTCGCTGCGAACCCACCTCGATTCCGCCCCGCTCGACCAGAACCACCCAGCGCAAGCCGAACCAGTGCGCTGCGAACCAGAACGGCCAGATGACAAACATCAGCACACCGAGCACTTCGTCACCGTCGTCGAGGAGCTCGAAATCCCAGTCGAAGGCCCATTGCCGGCGCACTTTCCACTGGACGCCGTGCGGGTCGGTCACCTTCGCCATGGCGAAAGTCTGCGACCTACGTCTTGGGAAATTCTTGCTTCATCGCCACGCACCGAGCGCATACTGTTCGACCGTGGACACGATCGCCATTCAGGACCGGCTGTTCCCGACCATGACCTGCTTCGGGTGCGGTCCGGCGAACACGCGCGGCCTTCGTCTGAAGAGCTACCCGGCCGATGGCCACGTCAGGGCGACGTTCGCGCCCTGGCCCGAACACGACAACGGGATGGGTTTCCTCAACGGAGGCATCATCGCCACGCTGCTGGACTGCCACACCGCCGCCGGTGTGATGAATGAGGCTGCGGCACAAGGCTGGGAGGCCCCGCCCGGGGTATTAATACCCTTCGTGACCGCCGGCATCGACGTCCGCTATCTGCGCCCCAGCTCGCTGGACAACGAGATCGAGCTGAAAGCGGTCATCGTCAAATCCTCCGAGGCCGAGATCGTCTGCGACGCCGAGCTGGTTTACGCCGACAAGACCCGCGCCACGGGTCACGCCGTCTGGAAGCGGTGGCGCGCGCGTTAGGCGTGTTCACCAAAGCCCCCCGAGGCCGTAACGTCTCAGGCATGCGCACCCATGGGTGGGGCGGTGCCAAGCCCGCGACCGACGAAGAGGCGATCGAACGGATTCTCGATGCCGCGAGCCAGGCCATCGACGAACGTGGCGGAGACATGCGGATCGCCGACGTGGCTCGAAGCCTGGGGGTCTCGCGGCAGACCGTCTATAACTACTTCCCGGGCACGAACACCCTCATCGAGGCGGCCGCGACTCGATCCAGCATGCGGTTCCTGGACAGGCTGGCCGCGCATTTGGCCGGCATGACCGATCCCGTGGACGCGCTCGTTGAAAGCCTGGCGTTCACCCTGGAGTGGTTGCCGGACGACAAACACGTGCAGCTGATGTTGGTGCACGATTTCGCGAAGGCATCCACGGGTGTGACCTCGGAGCTGGGGATCAGGTTCGGCCACGGGTTGCTGGCCGGTCTGGACGTCGACTGGACATCTCTCGGCCTCACCGACGCTGACCTCGATGATTTGGCGGAATATACGCTGCGAATTCTGCAGTCCTTCATGATCGACCCGGGCCGCCCGCCGCGCACCGGTGAAGTGCTGCGCGCCTATCTGCGACGTTGGGTGGCGCCGGTCCTGATGGCCGAGATCGCCAGCCATCGGGTGTGATGCACCGGCGGTTTGACGATTTAGGTAAGCTGTCCAGTCAAGTGAGGTGATGGCATTGACATTCGACACAGTGGTTGAAAACGGCAGGTGGTTCGACGGCACCGGAGGGCCCTCGGCGATCCGCAACATCGGCATTCGCGATGGGCGGGTGGCCGCCGTGTCGCCGACACCGCTGGACACGGAAGGCTGCCCGAATGTGATTGACGCCGAGGGCAAGTGGGTGATCCCCGGCATCATCGACATCCACACCCACTACGACGCCGAAGTGCTGGCGGCGCCCACGCTGTCGGAGTCGCTACGGCACGGCGTGACCACGATAGTGATGGGGTCTTGCTCGCTGTCCACCGTGCACGTCGACGCCGGCGAGGCCGCTGACCTGTTCGGCCGGGTGGAGGCCATTCCGCACGAGCACGTGGTGCGCATCGTCGGTGAGCGCAAGACATGGAACAACGCGCAGGAGTACATCGAGGCGTTGGAATCGTTGCCACTCGGACCGAACGTAACGGCGTTCATCGGCCACTCGGACATGCGGACCGCGGTGATGGGCCTCGACCGCGCCACCCGTGAAGACGTCCGGCCCACCACGGCCGAGCTGGCCCGGATGGAGCGGATGCTGACCGAGGCGCTGGATGCCGGGTTTATCGGAATGTCCTCGCAGCAGCTGCTTTTCGACAAGATCGACGGCGACACGTGCCGGTCGCGAACGCTGCCCTCGACGTACGCCAAGCGCCGGGAATTGACTCGGCTGAAAACATTGTTGCGTCGGGCCGGCCGTGCGCTGCAGTCCGGTCCCGACATCTCCCACCCGCAGAACATCGTCTCCCAGGCGCTGCAGTCGCTCGGTATCCGTCGGCCGCTGCTGAAAACCAGCCTACTGGCCGCGGCCGATATGAAGTCGGCACCGGGGACCATCTGGCTGACCAGCGGGCTGGCGGCATTCGTCAACCGGTTCGGCGGCGACTTCCGCTTCCAGCATCTACCCGTGCCGTTCGAGGTGTACGCCGACGGGATCGACCTGGTGGTGTTCGAGGAATTCGGCGCCGGAGCGGCGGCGTTGCATCTCAAGGACGAGGTCCAGCGCAACGAGTTGCTGCGGGACGAGAACTACCGCAGGCAATTCCGCAAGGACTACGACAGCAAGTTCGGTCCCCGCGCCTGGCACCGGGATTTCTTCGACGCCGAGATCGTCTCCTGCCCCGACGAATCGGTGGTCGGCAAGTCGTTCGGTCAGGTCGGAGTGGAGCGCGGCGGCTTGCACCCAGTCGACGCGTTCCTCGACCTGGTGCTCGAGCACGGAACCGCGATCCGCTGGCGCACAACGATTTCCAACCACCGGCCGGAGATGCTGCGACGGCTGGCCCAGATGAAGGGTCTGCAGATCGGCTTCTCGGACGCGGGGGCGCACCTGCGCAACATGGCGTTCTACAACTCCGGGCTGCGACTGCTCCGCCACGTCCGCGACGCCGCGAACGAAGGCCGGCCATTTCTATCCGTCGAGCAGGCGGTACACCGGCTGACCGGTGAGCTCGCCGACTGGTACGGGATCGACGCCGGCCATCTGCGGGTGGGCGACTGGGCTGATCTGGTGGTCATCGATCCCGAACGCCTCGACGAGTCGCTGGACTCCTACCACGAAGCGAAAATCGATGTCTACGACGGGCTTTCACGGATGGTGAATCGGAACGACGAGACGGTGAAGTCGGTGTTCGTCTCCGGGCGCGAAGTTTTCCGGGACGGCAGACCCACCGAAATCCTCGGACGCGAGCGCACCGGCGGATTCCTGCGCGCCGACGCCCAACCGCGCAACGTGCCCGTCCCGGTCAGCGTGTAGGTCGTCGCGCACCCAGCCGGAACACGCGCCAACCCGCGCCCTCCCACTTCGCCACGTCGAGGCAGTTGCGTCCATCGACGACCACCCTGGCCCGCACGTGGCTGGCGAGGGCATCGGGGTTGAGTTCGACGAACTCGCGCCATTCGGTCAGCACCAGGACGGCGTCGGCGCGCTCGCAAGCCTCCGCCACCGAGACCGCGTAGTTCAGGGTGGGAAACAGCCGGTTCGCGTTGTCCAGGGCCTTCGGGTCGTACACGTTGACCGCGGCCCCGTTGAGCTGCAGTTGACCTGCCACGTTCAATGCGGGCGAGTCGCGTACGTCGTCGGATTCGGGCTTGAAGGCCGCGCCGAGCACCGCGATGTTGGCGCCCAACAGCGAGCCGCCACAGGCAGCGGTGGCCAGTTCGACCATCCGGCTGCGGCGTCGCATGTTGATGCTGTCCACTTCGCGGAGGAAGGTCAGCGCCTGATCGGCTCCCAGTTCACCGGCCCGGGCCATGAATGCGCGGATGTCCTTGGGCAGGCAGCCGCCGCCGAACCCCAAGCCCGCATTGAGGCACTGGCGTCCGATGCGGGGGTCGTATCCCAGTGCGTCGGCCAGCACGCTGACATCGGCTCCGGCGGCCTCGCACACCTCGGAGATGGCGTTGATGAACGAAATCTTGGTTGCCAGAAAGGCGTTGGCAGAGACCTTGACCAATTCCGCGGTCTGCAGATCGGTCACCAGGAAAGGCACCTCCGCGGCTAGCAAGCGGCCGTACACCTCGCGCACCGCAGCTTCAGCCCGCAACGAATCCTCTTGCACCCCAAGCACAATGCGGTCCGGGTTCAAGGTGTCGTGCACCGCGTAACCCTCTCGCAGGAATTCGGGGTTCCAGGCGATCTCGACGTCGACGCCCGGCGGCGCCAGCGCGGCGGCCCGCCGGGCCAGTTCGGCGGCGGTGCCGACCGGGACCGTCGACTTGCCGACTAGGACCGACGGCCTCGTCAGCCGGGGTACCAGGGCGTCGATGACGGCGTGCACATGCCGCAGGTCGGCACCGTATTCACCCTTCTTCTGCGGTGTGCCGACACCGAGAAAGTGGACGTCGGCGAACTCGGCCGCCATGTCGTAGTCGGTGGTGAAGCGCAGCCGTCCCGCAGCGAGGTTGGCGGTCAACAGCTTTCGCAGGCCGGGCTCGTAGAAGGGAATGTCGCCACCGGCGAGCTTGGCGACTTTGCCCGGGTCGATGTCGACTCCGACGACCTCGTGGCCCAGCTCGGCCATGCCCACGGCGTGGGTGGCGCCCAGGTAGCCGGTACCAAAGACGGTGCAGCGCATACCACCGTGTGTAGGTGGCCGCGATGAGCGATCCGCATCGCGACGCTGAACGGCAGACGGCTACCCGGCGAAATCAGATGCCGGGGATGCCGGGGATGTTGAAGCCACCCCGGCCGCCGCCACCCCCGCGACCGCCTTTGCCGCCCTTGCCGGGACCACCGCCGGGCCCCTTGGGGCCGGGCGGCTTGCCGATGTTGGGCGGCTTGCCGCCGCCTCCTCGACCCGGCGGGTCCAGCGAGGGCAGCTGCGGAGTGAAGATCGGGGGCAACGGCACCGGGACGGGAACCGGAACAGGGGCGGGCGCGACGGGCACCGGGGCCGGCGCCTCCGGCACCGGTACCGGCGCGGGGGCCTGCGGGACCTCGACCGGCGCTTGCGGCGCGTTCACCGGCGCCTGTGGAACCTGCACGGGCGCCGGCGCGGGAGCCTGCTCGGGAACGGGCGCGGGGGCTTGCTCGGGAACCGGCGCGGGCGCTTGCGGCGCCGGAGCCGGCGCCTGGGGCACCTGCTCGGTGGGCACCACGATGGCCTGGCCGGGATCGGGCCGGGTGCTGGACGTGTGCCGGATGCTGACCGCCAACGAGACAACCAGCGAAGCCACCCCGATCACGAAGATCGATAGCAGGATGCTGCCCAGCAGGGCGAACGGCTTCCGGTCCTCCTGCTCATCGGCGCTGTCCGCGCTTTCGGCGCTGTCCACGGCGCTGTAAGCCAGGCCGGACTCCACGTTTTCGAAGTGGACCGGGTCAAGTGCGAGCGGCGTGTAGGCGCCGGTGCCGGGATCCTGCGCCCAGGCCTGCGCCGCGGTGGATGACGACAACAACGGCGTGTTCGCCGAGGCCAGCGCCGCACCCCAGGCGAGCGCGGTTTCCGGCTCTTCCGGCGCGGTCACCGGCAGCGTGGTCGCGGCCTCAAGAGCCGGCTTGATCATGGGGACGTCAACCCCGGAGCCGACGACGAATACGGCGTCTGGGCGCGTCTGCAGCGCTTCCGCTTCCGAAACCAGCGAGGCCAGTTGCGCAACAGCCGCGTCGTCGTCAGCGGCCAAGGGCTGGCGGTGGATGTCGGCGATCGACCCGTCGGCGCTGTCCACCACGGCCAGCGTCGCGGTGTCCGGCTCGATGAACAGCAGGGCCGTCTGCGCGTAGTTCGTCTCGTTGCCGACCGAGTGGGCCAGCGCAGCAGCGGCCAGGAACGCCGAGACCAGCATGACGTTTTCGACCTTGCGGGTGGCCAGCGCGTCGCGGAGCGCGGCGGCCTGAGCGGGGTCGTGCCAGGTCACACCGGTCGAGGCCAGCTGGTAACCGCCTTCGGCCGCGCCTTCGCGGGTGCCGAGGATTGCAGAGATCACCTGCTCGGCCGCCTCGGTCGAGGCTGTTTGGGGTTCTGCGGCAAGGTCGAACTTCTCTTCGTCGACCACGACGCCGTCGCCGTTTTCGCCCTCTACCAGCACCATCCGGACGGCCGCGGGCGCCATCGACACGCCAAGGACGGTGTCCACTACTCCCCCAATCGGTTACCTGGATTCCCCAACCCGTTAACTACAACGTACCCAGACGTGGGGCAACATTCCCTTTGAGTTCGTTGTGTAAGTGAACTCACCGGCGTGCTGCATCAAAGCAACACAAGCGATTTCGCAAATCGACCAGCTGGGCCATCACTGGTTGGCGGCGGTTACCACTACCTGTGACCGTGGCCACCGCCGCCGAAGCCGCCATGGCCGCCGCCGAAGCCGCCACCGCCTCCCCCGAACGGACCGTGACCGCCACCGAAACCGCCACCGCCACCACCAAAGGGACCGTGACCGCCACCGCCTCCCCCGAACGGACCGTGACCACCGCCGAAGCCGCCGCCCGGTCCGCCACCGAACGGTCCGCGACCGCCACCGAACGGCCCACGATCCGCCGGACCACCACCACCGAACGGGCCGCCGCCGCCGACCGGCCCGCGTTCGGCCGGACCGCCGCCGCCGCCGAACGGACCGCGGCCACCGCCGAACGGTCCCCGGCTGGGGTTGGGCGCCTGAATCACCGGTGGCTGCGGAACCGGGTTGACCACCCGCGGCGGCACGGCCGGCACCGGGAGCTGGGGCGCAGGCAGCTGGGGTTGCTGGCGCGGGACCTGGATCACCGGTGGCCGCAGCAGCGAGTCGGGGCCGGGGATCTGCAGGGGCGGCACCACGATGGGTACCACGGGCGGGGCCGCGACCGGCTCGGGCAACCGCGGCGCGGGCAGTTCTGGGGCGGGCACGACGGGCGCCGCGGGCGCCGGCGCCGGTTGCGGCGGCACGGCGCGTGGCACCGCTGGGCCCGGCAGGTCGATCTTGGGCTGCGGCGCGGCAACCTGGGTGGGCGCGGGTGGCGGCGCGGCGGGCGCGACCAGATGGTTCTCATTCGGCCTGGGCTGCAGTGCAACGGTCGGGCGGATGTTGATCGCCAGTGCGACCTCCAGCGCGACCACGGCCGCGATGGCTACCACTGCCAACCCACTGCCCACCAGCAGCGCCGGCCTGCGCCGCTCGGCCCGCTCAGCGTCGTCCTCGTCCGGCACCGCGCTGTAAGCCAGATCGGTGGCGGCTCGGTCCTCAGGATCCTGCGCATACGCCAGGGCGGCGGTGGACGAAGCGAACAGCGGCGCGCTTCCCGATGCCAACGCCGCACCGCGGGCCAGCGCCATCTCGGGCTCTTCGGGCATGTTCACCGTCAGCGACGTGGCCGCCTCCAGCACCGGCTTGATCATCGGCACGTCGACACCGGAACCGACCACATAGAGGCCGTCAGGTCGGGCAGTCATGGTCTCGGCGCCCGACACCAACTCGGTCAGCTCCGCCACTGCTGTGTCGTCGTCATCGGCCAGCGTTCGCCGCAGCACATCGCACATCGACCCGTCGGTGGTGTTGACCACGGCCAAGGTGGCGCTGTCGGGCTCGATAAATAGCACACCGGTCCGGCGGTAGCCGATGGACTCGCCGACGGCCTGGGCCATCGCCACCGAGGCCAGAAACGCGGAGACCAGCATGACGTTCTCGACCTTGCGGGCGGCCAGCGCTTGGCGCAGCGCGGCGGCCTGCATCTGATCGGTCCAACTCACGCCGATCGACGACAGCCGCAGGCCCGCGTCGACGGCGCCCTCCCGGGTGCCCAGGATCGCTTCGACCACCCGGTCCGAGGCCGACGTGGCCTCGGCGTCACCGGGCAGGCGGAAGCTGTCTTCGTCAACAATGACGCCGTCGGCGTCTTCGCCCTCGACCAGCGCCATACGGACATCCCTGGGCGCCATCGACACTCCCAGCACGACGTCCATAGCCCCTCCCAAAAGCTTTGCCCCAAGCACCGCACAACAATCCCCAGTGTTGCGCGACCCCCATTGTGCGCGCGAAAACTGTGCGACGCCTAGGTGATCCGTATGAAGTTTTGGTACGACCGCGACGGTGTCGGCCCCCGCTGGCCCTGGTACTTCGAGCCCGCGCGGGAACTGCCGTAGGGATGCTCGGCCGGGCTGGTCAGGCGCAGGATGCACAGCTGGCCGATCTTCATCCCAGGCCAGAGCGTGATCGGCAGGTTGGCGACGTTGGAGAGTTCCAGCGTGATGTGGCCGTTGAAACCCGGATCGATGAACCCGGCGGTCGAGTGCGTCAGCAGCCCCAGCCGGCCGAGCGACGACTTGCCCTCGAGTCGTCCGGCCAAGTCATCGGGCAGGCTGCAGACCTCCAGTGTCGAGCCGAGGACGAATTCACCGGGGTGCAGCACGAATGGCTCACCCGGTTCGGGCTCGACCAGGCTGGTCAGCTCGTCCTGCTGCTTCGCCGGGTCGATGTGGGTGTAGCGGGTGTTGTTGAAGACGCGGAACAGCGAGTCGAGCCGGACGTCGATGCTGGACGGCTGAACCAGGGAGTCGTCGAACGGTTCGAGGCCCAACCGGCCCGCGGCGATTTCGGCCCTGAGGTCGCGATCGGAGAGCAGCACCCGACGAGCGTATCTGCCGTACGGGCGCGCGCTGGGTCAGCGGACGAAGATGTCGTCGCTGCTCGGGTATCCACCACCGGTGGTGGTGACGTGGACATGGTCGTAGTGGCCATAGCCGCCGGATTGAGCGCCGCCGCCGGGCGTGTAGTAAGTGCCGCGCCAGATGGCGTCCTGGATGCCGAATTGGTCCGCGTTCTGCATGACGAATGTGACGATCGCGTTGCCGAGTTCGATGCCTGCGTCCGAGCTGGGGTCGGGGATCATCACGTCGACCGCGAGACCGTCCGGATGCCACCGGAGCGCGTCCGGCCGGACGCCGCCGATCTGGTGGATTTCGGGAAACAGTGCGCTGATCGCGCGCGCCACCAGGATGGTGCGGACCTGTAGGCCGGCCTCCGGCGCGACGCCGACGGGGAACGACCGGATCCCGACGAGGCCCGCCCGAGAGCGCGACGCCGGCGCCACCTCTTCGAGGTTGAATTTCAAGCGAGAAGTGTCGATTTGCGGCGCCGCCTCTGTGGTGGCGAGCTCAATGCCCCACGGACCCCCAGCGGCTACCTTCTGCTCGCTCCGTCCGACGGTGGAATGGATGTCACCGCCGACGGCGAAGAACACGGCCCCCGAGGCTATGGCTGCACCCAGCACCGCTGGGGCTTTCCGCCTCTTCCTAGCTAACGCGTGCCTGCCCACGGATGGTCACAATACGAGGTTAAAAATGATAACGAAAGGGTAAACGTGACAATCTCACGCTTGTCATTGCGCGAATGGGTAATGGTTGTCCAGATTACGCATTCGTCATTCCGCATGCTTTAGGCGGTCGATCAACCCGCCATTTCCACCTTACAGCCGGCCCCTCCGGCGTAATGCGGACCCGTGTCGGCCGCGTCCCGACGGTGGCCGCCAGAGCGGGCCGTGAGCGCCAAAATCATTGGAATGATGCGGGATTCGCACTCAACTCTGCGAGCGATGGCGGTGGCGCCCGGCAGGCTGCGTCGGCAACGCAGCATCCGGGCGGCAACCGGGATTGGTGGCCCGCCGGGCGCCGGCTCGGCAGCGAGTTCGGGGTCCTGCTCGCGGCTCGCGGCGGCACTCCAGTTATTTCGATCACGTCACCGCCTCGACCCCTCAAATCGGGCCAGCGAACCCGCGAAACGGCTGGGAGGTTCCCGCTCCCCACACAGGCAGCCGATGCTAGCCTTTCTGAGCAACCGCGCCGATGTAGTTCAATGGCAGAACATCAGCTTCCCAAGCTGAATACGCGGGTTCGATTCCCGTCATCGGCTCCACATAACAGCAGCTCAGAGGTCTGCCATTCGACAAAACCTCGACTACCACCTGAGACTCTGTACGGCTGGAAGTCGCATAGCTGCTGCCGTCCCTCGTAACCCAAACCATCATTGCCTTCATTTGGGCCTTCGACCGGGCGCTTACCCGCGGCTATATGCAGAAGCCACTGTTCGACCATTACGGCGTTGATGAGGGCAAGTTCTGGCGAGAAGTCACGCACTCAAGAAGTCCTATGGGGAATACGAGCTACAGACACACAACCGCGGTGTGCCCCACCCCGGCTTCGGCGCAGCCCTGATGTTGTTGAGGCTGAATCATTTTGCTTCCCTTGCCTTTTAGCCGCTAGCCAGCGCGGCCCGCAGCTGATCACATTGGCTGGCGAAGAATGTCAACGAGACCGGCGCGTCCGGCACGATCACATCAAAAGTGTGGAAGGCGCCCACCGCAATCTCGACGTGGCAGGGCGTGCCCGCCTCATTCAAGCGCCTGCCGTACTCGACAGCCTCGTCATGAAGCAAGTCCAACGAGCCGGTGCCGATCCAGGCCGGTGCCAGCCCGGCGAGGTCGGTGCGCCGCGCCGGGCTTGCGACCGCGGGGTCCGCATCACCCAGATACCACCGCCACGCTTTGCGGTTGTCCGCCTCCGACCAGATCAAGCGACGGCGACCCGTGGCTTTACTCCCGGTGCGGTCATCGAGGTTGGCCTGGGACAGCAATTGAAAGGCCGGCTGGATCTCGCCGCGATCGCGGGCCAGAAACGCCAACGCCGCGGCCAGCCCACCACCGGAGCTGAGACCGCCGATCGCGACCCGTGACGAATCTACCCACGGCTGCTGCGCCAACCACCGCAGCGCCGCGTAGCTGTCTTCTAGCGGAGTGGGGTATGGGTGTTCGGGCGGCAACCTGAAGTCGACGGCCGCAACCGCGACGTTAGCTAGATGAGACAGCCTGCGGCAGAAGCCGTCTTCCTGTCGCGCGCTACCCAACACAAACCCACCGCCGTGGATCCACAGCAACGCAGGGGCGGGATCAGCCAGGCGTGCCGGACGATGCAGGCGCACACTCACATCAGCATCAACCGCCACCACCGGCACGTCACGAACGGCGTTGATGCGTCCCAACAACGTCATCGCCGCACGCGGCACCGCGAGCCCACGGTCGAGCCCGAACCCCCTGGGCAGAACTCTGGCCACGGTCCGCAAGGCAGGGTCCACATCAGGTCCCGACGTGAACGAGCTCACCGCCGGCAAGTCTCGTCGAGATCATGCAGACCGTTTTCGATGTCGTTGACAACTCCCAACAAGACGAACATGCCTGCGATGATGGCAGCCAACACGGCGCGACGCGGCCCTTCCGTGTCATTCGCAAACGAAGAGCGGTGCCAAGCCCGCTAGGTCAGCAGCCGTCGCCACGACGGCCTTACTTCGCGATCGCCCGCGCAGGATCAATCCTGCGCACCCCTTGCCAACCGCCCGCGACCGGGCGAAGACCACGGCGCGTACGCCACACCGCACGATCGTCCCCGCAAGCCGCGCCAGGATGCGTCGAACGGCGCCCATCACCCCTGTGCCGGAAGCAAGCTGGGCCTAAAGCCCAGCTTTGCTGTTTAGCACTTACCGGAACTCATTCGTCAAGCGGGTACGGGAACATAACGTCTGATGCCACGCAGAGCCCGTTTGCTGGCCAGACCTTACCAAGCATTCGGAGTTCAACGCTCTCAGCGACGCGCCTACCCGGTCAGGTGCACCCCGAGCGCCCACGCGACGGTGGCGAGTAGTGCGCCAGCCAGCTCCACACCCGTCGACCACATGACTCCTTTCACGGCGTCTGTGTAGAGGTCGTGCCAAAAGGACACCAAGAAATCCTCAAGCCGTGCTTGCCAACCTCTGCCATCGACAATTTCCGACTCGACAGCAGAGAGACTCATGACCGTCCTGGCACTCACCGAACCACCCGCTGCGGCACCCCGCAGGTGGGATGGGTTCGTCAAGTGGGTGTGGATCGGCTTGGCGGCGATCGTCTGCAGCCTGGTGGGCGCATTGGAGTTCGGCGTGCTGGGCGTTATGGAAAATGCGGACGAGCTTCCCGTCGTGATGGCGTTGGCGACGGCCGCACAGCCGGTTGAAGCCGGGCCTGGTGGCGGTTACGTCGACCACGCCGAATGGGCTACGTCGGGGGGCCGGCCCAGCTTACGGGTGTATCCGACAGCCGCGGGACGTCGAGTGTTGTCGCGTCTAATCGGACCCGGTCGAGCGTGGGCCGAGGTACTCAGGCTGGTTCCCGACGCCGACAGTCCGGGGATGCGCGAGCAGTTCGCCTGCCACTGGCGGTTTGCCGAGTTCGGCAAGCCAGGCAAGACCAGCTGGAACCTGGAGCCGTGGCGTCCACTGGTCGGCGACATCACCATGATCGCGTCCCGCTGCAACCCCGGCGGGAACGAGGAGTCTTACTGACCGCTTGTTGCTGCAGGTAGGCCCCAATTCAATTCGCGCACCAGGCCACTGCAGCGCCACGTCAATCTCGGTCTTGTTTCAGCCTCAAATCCTGCTTCACTAATTGAAGGCGGGGACGGCTCATCGCGTCAGGGGGATTGGCCAATGTACCGACGAACGATTTCAACTGGCGTCGCACTGGTTCCGGACAGCCTACGGTTCGTAGAGTCCCGCAATAGCGTCTACGCCGCCGCCACTGACGGTCGATTGGTCGCCGTCCGCTTGTTCGACGGCAGGCTCGTCAATCTCGGCGCCGGTTACACCGGCCCAGTGGGGGTCGTGTCGTTAACGGACGGCCTGCGTCTGGCTGTCGCCGAGTCCAGTGGTGCCATCCTCGTCGTCGCGCGCGATACGGCAGACCGCCAGCATGCGCGGCTGCTGGCCCAGCTGCCCACTCCCGTTCTCGGTCTCGACGAACACCCGGATTCCGGTTCACTGCTTGTGCTTTCGGACGCATCATCCGACGGCCAGTTGTTGCCGCAGCTTCTGCAGTGCGACCTGAAGACCGGCAACATCAGCGTGGTCGCCACCGACCTGGACGGAGCGCGGAGCATGGTCATCGATACCGACCGGCGCAGCGTGCTCGTGCTGTCGGTGTTGGCCGACGGGTCCCGAACGCTGACGACGATCGGGCTCGACAACGGCGCCGTGGACACCGTCACCACCGAAGCGTACGACCACTTCACCAGCGCGCCGGCCGCCGGTGCGCTGGCCGTGTTCGCCACCCGATCCGATCCCGCGTCACCGGGCAACGACACGCTCACCTACTGGCAGGGGGCCGAAGCGGCAGTGGAACCGCTTCCCGGACGCGTCGATGGCTTGACACGCTGGGAGTCATTGGTCCTGATCGCCTCCGGTGCGGATCTGCACGCGGTCGAATGGGAGATCGACGACGGGCAGGTGCCGATCACTGTCCCGCTCGGGCCGCTCGCGGTTACCGGATACGCGCGGTTACTTGTCGACCTACCCGCGGCGGGGCTCGCCGTCGGCGACGTGACCTATACGGTGCGGGAAGGCGTTGGCGCGGGCGCCATTTCGCTCGGCGTCGAGTCGCCGAATCCGGATGGCACCGAGTCGGTGATGTTACTCGCGGGCTTCTTGGCCGGTGAATTCCACGTCGAGGCACTCAGCGTGGCCGACGGCAGCACGCTCGCGGTCCGACGCTTCCGCGTGACGACGCTGTGGCCCGACGACGTTTCGGGGCCGCCCATCGCGATCACCGGTGACGTGGGGGCGACACTGATGAACTGGGGCGGTACCGGCGGGGTGGCGGGCTACCGCTTCCCCGCACCACGCGAGTGGCGTGTCCTGGTCGTCCTGCTCTTCCTGAAGGACCGGGACTACGGCGACGGCGAAAACGCCACGCGCGACGAATGGAAACAACGCGTAATCGGTGACGGCGAGTCGTTACGTCACTACTACGAGGAAGTGTCAGCCTACGTCGCCAACACCCACGGCATGACCGTCAAGCTGGTCGGCGATCAAGTCTTCGGTCCAATTTCGGTCAACCGCGGCTGGGGCGATGTCTTCAAGAAGAGGGGCGGCGTCAACAACGGCTGGCAGTCCACCCCAGAGGGCAAGATCGAGATGGCCGGTGCGGTGAGCACCTTCTTCGCCGATATGCCGGGCGGTGCGGCGCAGATATCGCTCGCCGATTCCTTTGTGATCGTGGTGCGTTCGGGCTCCGACGATCCGATCCCGATGGGCGCCGGCAACCCCGATCTGCCGACGAAGTACGTGTGGGGTCACGCCAACCCGTCGGTGAGCTTCTGGCGCAAGGTCACCAACCCCGACACGTCGTTCACATTCACTCAGTTCCAGCGGCCGGTCACGTTCGTCACCGATGCGTTCCCGGCTGCCGCGCCGAACAAGAACGTCACGCGCACGCTCTGCCACGAGGTCGGTCACAACCTGGGTTTGGACGACCTGTACGACGCTGATGGCGACTACCCCGCCGAGGTGAACGAGCGGGCCGTCGGCGCCGTCGATCTCATGGGCTCGTCTCAGAAGTTGCCGCACTTCTCGCTCGCCAACCGGATCGCCCTGGGTTGGATCGATCGAAACTGGCTGCGCCGCTTCGATTTCACTGCCAATCCCGCCGGGGGCAATGTGGTGCTGCAGGCCGTCGAAACCATCGACGCGGGCGGCCCGACGGGGGGCCGGGCGGCGGGTATCGAGGTGCCGATCAGCGACGATTGGAGTTATCTGTTCGAATACCGTCGCGAGCAATCGGGCCAGATCGGTGACCAGGAGCTCGATCCCGCCGTCGATCCCGGCAGCACCGAGCTCATCGCCGGAACCGATCTCCGATTCCGCGGCGGAGATGTGGCCCGTCCGCCAATCTTGGCCCTACCCAACGACGCCGACGGCGACGGGCCGGTGCTCGACTCCGACGGCCAGGACTACACCGACAGCGACGTCACCAACCCCCAGCGAATGCACGACTTCGTCTTGCGACTGGACTCGATCCGATCGCCGGACAACGACTCGGCGAAAGTAGTCGTCGATTACCTTGAGGCGCACCGGCCCCAGTTGCTGGTGCACCCGGCCCCGGGCAAAGGCAATTTCAAGAGCCCGGACATCAGCCTCATCGGTCCTCTGGGATTGACGATGCCGGTGGTCGTCAAGGGCGCAACCAACATCATCAAGATCACCGTGCACAACGTCGGCTCACTCGATGCCACCCAGACGCAGATTCACGTGAAGTGGTTGCCGTGGACCTTGACACCCGGCGACTGGCGCGACCTCGACGACCCACCGGTCTTCAACGTTCCTGCTCGAGGACGGACCACACTGCAAGTGCCGTGGCCTCTGCCGGCATCGGTGCCGGTCGGTGACGACCATGTCGAAGCACAACATTTCTGCGTAAGGGTAGACATCGACCGCTACCACGATCCGGCGCACCCCGATGCGGACGAGATCGTCGTCTTCGACAACTGGGCCCAATCGAACTTCGGCACCAAAGCGGTGGGCTTCGGGTCACCGTCGGACCGGCTCAGCACGGCAGCCACTGCAACAAACACGTTGGCCCGCAATGCGACTTACCTTTTCGATGTGCACCAGGACACACCGTGGTATCGGATCTATCTGGGTCACGCCTGGCTGCAGCTAGCGCCGGGTGAAACCAGGGCAATCCCAGTTGCCTACGAGAGCCTGGCCGGAGACCCGGTTCACGGCAACGATTTCGAGCGCAACCTGGAGTGGATCCTCAGCCATGAACACCACCTGGTTGTCGTGTCGTCGTTGTTGCCGGAGGACACCGAGTGCGGATCGCCGCGCCGCGTGTTCGGGTGCGGACTGACGTTGCGGACCGGCCGCCGTGTACTCATCGACGAGGCCGGCCACGATGAGGAGGTGGTCTTCGCACGTGTGGCAGCCCTCCGCGGCGGCGTCTGGGAACCGGTGCCATCCGGCCAGTTCAATCTCGCGGCGTGGCCGGACGATGATCCCGCCCGCGTGGCAGTCAGTCACGGGCAGATCAGCAACGGTCGCGGGAGCACACCGATTCCTCGAAACACCCTGCAAGACCTACGAAATGGCCGTCCCACATCTTTCACGTTGGGGCGCCCGGGCGACAACACTTACATCACGGCAGTAACGACTCCGCAGTCCTTGCTCTGACCAAAAACCCGCACGGCGTGCAGCCGTTTGAACAGGTCCCGCGGCAACAATGTGTCGCGGGGCTGGGGCCCCGCCTTGACCTCGTTGCGCACCGTGCGTAGCTACCAAGCCATCATCTAGAAATCTCGAACTCCTGCTCGGACGGCAGACGCATTCGGTCTAGCGGCGAGCGCGAGCCATCCGGCTTCACCGGGTGCTGAACCGCGACCAGCACGCGGTCCCGTAACGGTCCCCGCGTCTGCAGCCGTCACTTACCGGACGTGCAACTAGCTTCCCAAACGGAATACCTGGGTTCCATTCCCGTCATCGGCTCTACGAAAGCGTCGTTGAAACCATTAGGGGTACAACGCTTCCAGCCAGGCGCCTACTGGGTCAGGTACACCCCGAGCGCCCACGCGACCGTGGCGAGTAGTGCTCCAGCCAGCTCCACACCCGTCGACAGCATGACTCCTTTCACGGCGTGCTTCGTCGAGGTCCACGCCAGCCGCTGGTCTCCGCGGCCGGCCAGCTCCGCCAAATAGACGCCCGACACGAAGCCGATCAGCAGGCCGATCACCGGAATTACGACGAAACCGATGATGCCCAGTCCCGCGCCGGCCGCCAAACTCAGCGTGCGCACGTCGGCGGCCCGCATCCGCTTCACGGGCCAGGCGTATTTGATCAACGTCGCCACGCCGAGCAGCGCGGCCACCACGCCGAGCGTCACCCACGCGGTGATGTTGTTCTCGACGACGGCCCACACCGCGATCGCGAGGAACACCAGCAGCGTGCCTGGCAATAGCGGCACCACGATGCCGATGACTCCGACGGCGATCGCGAGTGCGACGAGGACGATGCCGGCAACACTCATGGTGCCAACGTATCTCTGTGGCGTGGAAGGTAAACCCGCGCGCAGAAGCCTCCAGCCAGCGCATCCGTTTCCACGCACGACTCCGGCCAAGATCAGCCCTGCAAACGCCGGAATATGATGCCGCGCTGGGAACGGCCCAAGCTGATTCCCGCTTGGAGAGGTAACTATGGTGGGCCGACGTGAGAACACGGACAGCAAGCTGGGTTGGGCGATTCGCGGTGGTAGCCGTCGCGGCTGCCGCCCTGTCGTTCTGCCCACCCGCTGCGCACGATCCCTCGGCAACGATCACCCTCGCCGACCGCAGCGTCCCGCTGGACCCAGCCTTCGACCCAGGCGACGGGTCATTGCCCGATGGACGTCCGCTGACGCCTTTCGACGTGCAGAACCCGGCGATCGGACGCCTTGATCCGACGTTGTTGAGTGCCATCCAGAGCGCCGCCACCGCGGCAGGCAACGACGGCATCACCATGACCATCACCTCGGGCTGGCGGTCACCGGCGTTCCAACAGCGGCTTCTCGATGAGGCCGTGCAGACCTACGGCAGCTTGGCGGTGGCGCGGCAATATGTGCAGACACCTGCAGCATCCCGACACGTAGTAGGGGAAGCGGTGGACGTCGGCGGTGTGGGCGCCGATCAGTGGCTCATCGCCAATGGCGCGCGCTTTGGGCTGTGTCAGATCTACGCCAACGAGTTGTGGCACTTCGAATTGGCCGCGGACGCGGCCGGAAACTGCCCAGCACTGCTGCCCAACGCGTCCGGATAGATGAATTCAGACCGGTGTGGCGTCCGAAGCTTGTCGACGATGGACGTCATTCCCATGCACCCGCCACCAAAGCCGCTTTAGGCTCGTACGCGGACAGCTCCGGGCGGCGCTAGCAGTACGCGCGAATTGGGGGTCCGGCAGCACCAGGTTGCGCCTCGGCGCGATCGTCGGCTTGTCAGGGCGGTGTGGTGCCGAAGTTAACCGAACGAGCCCCCTGTCCCGCCGGCGCCACCGGCGCCGCCCTGACCGCCGCTATCGCCGACCGGGGCGCCTCCGGGAGCGCCGCCGACACCGTCACCGCCTGGCACGGTAACCCCTCCGTATATACCGGTTCCGCCGTTTCCGCCGTTGCCACCGTCGCCGCCGCTCGCGGGCGGCGTCTGAAAGGCGCCCGGGCCACTATCGCCCCCAGAGCCACCCTTGCCGCCATCGCCACCGGCGGCACCGAAGCCGTTGCCCCCATTGCCTCCGTTGCCTCCGTTGCCTCCCCTGATACTGGGTTGGCCTGTGCTCGCGCCACTGCCGCCGCTACCACCTCTGCCGCCAGCACCACCACCGGCGGCGCCATCTCCGCCGCGACCGCCATTGCCGCCGCCACCCGGGTTACCGAGCTCGGTAAAAACTGTTCCGCCGCTGCCGCCGTTGCCGCCGGTTCCTCCGGTGCCGCCAACTCCCTTTGCTCCGCTTGCCCCGACGGTGGATCCGGCACCACCGGCGCCACCCACTCCGGCCTGGCCCCCAACTCCGCCTTGGCCGCCGTCACCACCGCGACCACCATCGCCGAAGACGGTCTCGAACGCGTTGCCGCCAGAGCCGCCCTGCCCGAGGTGATGGTCATGGTGATGCCGTCGTTGCCTGCCGCGGTGGCGGCGCTCTGGATGGCACTCAACAACGTCG
>NZ_LZMH01000059.1 GCF_001673635.1 Mycobacterium asiaticum | reverse complement strand
TTATTGCGCTTGGGCGATGACGAAATGTCCGGCAGGGTAACCGTTTTCGCACGCGATTCGGATTTCGGTGACGACGACGGGCTGATGGTCGGTCGGCCGGTGCGGTTCAGCGCGCGCATTGCCCGGCCCACCCGCCACGACCTGACGGTCGCGGTGCTGACCGCGACGGGCCGGCCGGAACTGGGGCGTGCCGGGTGGATGCAACGGGCTGCCCACGCCGTCCGCAGCAAGTTCACCGCCGCCGTGCGCGAAGTGTTGCCGACCGACCAGGCCGCGATGCTCCCCGCGCTCGTGGTGGGGGACACCGCACACCTCGGCAGGGCCACTCGCGACGAATTCCGCACCGCGGGAATGACGCACCTCACGGCGGTCTCGGGCGCCAACGTCACCATCGTGTGCGCGGCAATGTTGTTGTCGGCCACACTGATCGGACCGCGGGCCGCCGCGGTGCTGGCCGGGCTGGCTCTGGTCGCCTTCGTCGTCGTGGTGCAGCCCTCGGCCAGCGTGTTACGGGCGGCCGTGATGGGCGCCATCGCGCTGACGGCGATGTGGTCATCGCGGCGGCGGCAGGCGATTCCGGCGTTGTCGGCGACGGTGCTGGTCCTGCTGGCGGTGGTACCGCAGCTGGCCGTCGACGTGGGCTTCGCGCTGTCGGTGGTCGCGACCACGGCGCTGGTTGTCCTCGCCCCGCCTTGGTCGCGCCGCCTGGTCGGCCGGGGCTGGCCCAAGCCGCTTGCCGACGCCGTCGCGGTCGCGGGGGCGGCGCAACTGGTGACCGCGCCGCTGGTCGCCGCGATCTCCGGACGGTTCAGCCTGGTCGCCGTCGCCGCCAATCTGGCGGTGGCGCCCGTGATCGCCGCAATCACCGTGCTGGGCAGCGC
>NZ_LZMH01000058.1 GCF_001673635.1 Mycobacterium asiaticum | reverse complement strand
GCGACTTCGGCGCCGCGGCCTTCGGCTTGGCCTTCTCGGCCTGGGCGGCACGTTGTTCCGCCTCCTTGGCGGCGGCACCTTCGGCGGCGTCGGCGGTACTGGCGGCAACGCGGGCCAGCTCTGGGGTGACGGCGGGACGGGCGGGCTCGGCGGCTCGGGCAACGTGTTCGGCGGCAATGGGGGCGTCGGCGGTAAGGCCGGCGCGATCGGCAACGGAGGCGACGGCGGCGACGGCGGCAGCGCGGGACCGGCAGGAACCACCGGCGGAAAGGGCGGTGCTGGCGGAGGGGCCATCCTGATCGGCAACGGCGGCAGCGGCGGCAACGGTGGCACCGGCCCGTATACCGGCCAACCTGGCGACGGCGGCTCCGGTGGCGCGTTGTTTGGCTTCGCGGGTCCCGACGGGCGGTGGTAACCGCTAATCAGTCGCGCTGCAACAGATCCAGCAGATAGCCGCCGTACCCGGACTTCACCAGCGCACCGGCCCGCTGCGCCAATTCCTCATCGGTGATCCAGCCTCGCCGCCACGCAACTTCCTCGGGCACACTGACTTTTAAGCCCTGTCGCAGTTCCAGCGTGCGAACGAAGTCGGACGCGTCCAGTAGCGAGTCGAATGTGCCGGTATCCAACCAGGCCGTGCCGCGGGCCATCACCTCGACCGACAGCCGGCCCCACCATCACCGAAAAGCAGACCACCGTTGCCGCCGGAGCCACCGAATCCGCCGGCCGCACCGCCGAATCCGCCGTTGCCCCCGGCACCACCGGTACCGAACAGGCCGGTAGCGTTTCCTCCCCTACCGCCGAACCCACCGCCGGTATTGCCGATCCCGCCGGTCCCGCCGTCGCCGGCGGAACCGTAAAGCGCGCCGGCGTTGCCGCCGGCCCCGCCGTCGCCGCCGCCTGTGCTGCCCCGCCCACCAATTCCGCCGTCGCCGCCGGAGCCACCCAGGATGCCGCCAGCTCCGCCCGCACCGCCGGCACCGCCGCTGGTGCCGCCCGACTTGCCACCTATGCCGCCGGCACCACCGTCGCCGAATAGACCAGCGGACCCGCCAGCGCCGCCCTGCCCGCCGCTGATGCCGGTCGCGGAGCTTCCGCCGTAGCCGCCGGCGCCGCCGTTGCCGAATAGTCCCCCGGCGCCGCCCGGCCCACCGGCCCCACCCGTGCCGAGGTTCGAACTTCCGCCGGTACCGCCGACCCCGCCGTTGCCGAACAACAGCCCGCCCGCACCTCCGGCGCCACCGGCTGGGGCATTGGCGTTCGCGATGTTGCCGCCAGCCCCGCCGGCACCGCCGTTGCCGAACAGTCCCGCGGCGCCGCCGTTGCCACCCCGCATGCCAGTCCCGCCGGATCCACCGGCGCCGCCGTTGCCGATCAGCAGTCCGCCGGCGCCGCCGTCGGCCCCGCTCCCGGGCGCCGCGTTCGCGCCGTCACCGATCAGCGGCCGACCCAGCAGGTTCTGGAACGGCGTGTTGATCACGTCGAGTGCCTCCTGCAACGGAGAGACCGCGGCGGCTTCGGCGTTGGTGTACGCCCCCGCGCCCGCGGACAACGTCCGGACGAAATCCTCGTGAAACGCGGCTACTTGGGCGCTGAGCGCCTGATACTGCTGGGCGTGGCCAGAAAACAAGGCGGACAACGCTGTCGACACTTCATCGGCCGCCGCCGCCAGCACGGTGGTGGTCCGGGCGGCTGCGGCCGCGTTCGCTTCGTTCAGTGCGGAACCGATACCGCTCAAGTCTG
This sequence comes from Mycobacterium asiaticum, assembly GCF_001673635.1. Lineage (GTDB taxonomy): Bacteria > Actinomycetota > Actinomycetes > Mycobacteriales > Mycobacteriaceae > Mycobacterium > Mycobacterium asiaticum_C. The sequence continues at coordinate 8,967 of NZ_LZMH01000058.1, read as the reverse complement.
AAGCCGCGGCTGCGAGGATCTCCGGTGCTGCGATCACGAAGGACATGTGACGTCTCCATTTCCACGAAGGTGTGGAAATGGTCGCCGCTACGACCGGTGCCGAACATGAGGCATCGGCCTCAAATCACTGGCGGTAACTGACCAGGAAGTTGCCGAGGCGGTCGATGGCGGCTGCCAGATCACGGGCCCACGGCAGCGTCACGATGCGCAGGTGATCCGGTGCGGGCCAATTGAATCCGGTTCCCTGGGTCACCAGGATCTTCTCCTGCAGCAGCAAATCCAGGACCAGCTGCTCGTCGTCTGCGATGTCGTAGACCTCGGGGTCCAGTCGGGGAAATGCATACAGAGCCCCCTCGGGCTTGGTGCAGGACACCCCGGGGATCTCGTTGAGCTTCTGCCATGCGATGTCACGCTGCTCGAGCAGTCGGCCGCCGGGAAGTACCAGATCCTCGATGCTCTGGTGGCCACCGAGCGCGACCTGAATTGCGTGCTGCGCCGGAACATTCGGGCAAAGTCGCATGTTGGCCAGGAGGCTGATTCCCTCGATGAAGCTGCTGGCGTGGTCCTTGGGGCCGGTGATCGCCAGCCAACCCGCGCGGTATCCGGCAACCCGATAGGCCTTGGACAGGCCGTTGAATGTGAGACACAGCATGTCCGGCGCAAGGGAAGCCACGCTGATGTGCTTGGCGTCGTCGTAGAGGATCTTGTCGTAGATTTCGTCGGCGAGCAGCAGCAGTTGATGCTTGCGCGCCAATTCGACCATCTGGGTCAGGATTTCGCGGCCATACACCGCGCCGGTCGGGTTGTTGGGGTTGATCACCACCAGCGCCTTGGTGCGCTCGGTGATCTTGGACTCCAGGTCGGCGATGTCGGGCTGCCAGTCCTGCGTCTCGTCGCAGAGGTAGTGCACTGGGGTACCACCGGCCAGCGACGTCGACGCCGTCCACAGCGGGTAATCGGGCGCCGGGATCAACACCTGATCGCCGTTGTCGAGCAGCGCCTGCAGGGTCATCGTGATCAGTTCGGAGACCCCGTTGCCGAGGTAGACGTCGTCGACGTCGAATCGCGGGAAACCATCGATTACCTCGTAGCGGGTGACTACCGCGCGCCGGGCCGACAGGATGCCCTTGGAGTCCGAATAGCCCTGCGCGTAGGGCAGCGCCTGAATCATGTCGCGCATGATCACGTCGGGCGCCTCGAAGCCGAACGGTGCCGGGTTTCCGATGTTCAGCTTGAGGATGCGGTGACCTTCCGCTTCCAAGCGCGCGGCGTGGGCGTGGACCGGGCCGCGGATTTCGTACAGGACGTCCTGAAGCTTGGACGACTGCGCGAACGCCCGCTGCCGATAGTGGCCAGAAGTGTGCACGGGCAGCTGGTGGGTAGTCACGTCAACCATCGTCCCATCACTGTCCACCGATATTTGCTGATCGGTGTCAAACCGTGATCAGCGCTTGCCCGGTGGGCGGGCGCCCTTGGCCAGTCCGAGGCCCTTGACCGGCTCGGCAGGCTTGTCGGGTGCCGCGGCGTCGCCGTTCGCATCAGCAGACGGCGCGGGCTCGGACTTTGCTTCTGGTGTTGCGGGCTCGGGTTCTGGCTCGGCCTCGGCGGGTGCCGGCTCGGCCTTGGCGGGTCCTGACTTCTTGGCACCGGGGCGCTTGGCGCCGGCCGCGATGCCCAGACCCTTGACCGGGGCGGCGGGTTGGGCCGGTTCGGCCTTTTCCTCCGCAGGCGCTTCGGTGGCTGCGGCCTTCGTCGGCTCGGCCTCGGTCGGCCCGGCCCCCGCCGGCGAGGCCTTCGCGGGGGCGGCCTTCTTGGCACCGGGTCGCTTGGCTCCGGCGGCCAGGCCGAGGCCCTTGGCGGGCGCCTCAGTCGCGGCGGCCTTCGGAGTCTCCGCCGCTTCCTCGGCGGCCGGAGCGGCCGCCTTCTTGGCGCCCGGCCGCTTGGCCCCGCCCGCTATGCCGAGCCCCTTGGCGGGTGCGGCGGAGGGTGCGGCTGAGGCCTCGCCGGCGGGGGCCGCGGCGGCCTTCTTGCCGGGCTTCTTGGCCCCGCCCGCCACGCCCAGACCCTTCACGGGTGCGGCTGCGGCCGGCTTGTCCGCTGGTGCCTTGGCCGGTTCGGCGGCCTCTTCGGCGGCGGACTCGGGCTCCGCCTCGGCGGGCGCCGTCGGCGCGGCGGCCTTCGGCTTGGCCTTCTCGGCCTGGGCGGCACGTTGTTCCGCCTCCTTGGCGGCGGTGCCCTTCTCCGGGAGCTTCACGCTGTCGCGGTCGAGCGATCCCAGCAGCACCTGCGCGACGTCGAGCACCTCGACGCCGCTGCGACCGGCCTCTTCCTGCCGGTCGTTGACACCATCGGTGACCATGACGCGGCAGAACGGGCACGCTACGGCGACGGTGGCGGCATTCGTGGCCAGCGCCTCGTCGACGCGCTCGTGGTTGATGCGCTTGCCGATGTGTTCTTCCATCCACATCCGTGCCCCACCCGCACCACAGCAAAAGCTGCGCTCGGCGTGGCGGGGCATCTCGGTCAGGTTGGCACCCGCGGCACCGATCAGCTCGCGCGGCGCTTCGTAGACCTTGTTGTGCCGGCCCAGGTAGCAGGGGTCGTGGTAGGTGATGTCCTGGGAGACGGCGTTGACCGGCACCAGCTTGTTGTCCCGCACCAGCCGGTTCAGCAGCTGGGTGTGGTGCAGCACGGTGTAGTTGCTGCCGAGCTGCCGGTATTCCTTGCCCAGGGTGTTGAAGCAGTGCGGGCATGTGACGACGATCTTGCGGTCGACGGTTTCCACGCCTTCGAAGAGGCCGTCAAGCGTCTCGACGGCCTGCTGCGCCAGTTGCTGGAACAGGAACTCGTTGCCCGACCGGCGTGCAGAGTCGCCGTTACAGGTCTCACCGGTGCCCAGCACCAGGAACTTGACCCCGGCGATGGACAGCAGTTCGGCGACGGCCTTGGTGGTCTTCTTCGCCTTGTCGTCGTAGGCGCCGGCGCAGCCCACCCAAAACAGGTACTCGAAGCCGTCGAAGCTTTCGACGTCCTCGCCGTAGATCGGGACGTCGAAGTCGACCTCGTCGATCCAGCTGGTGCGGTCCGAGGCGTTCTGGCCCCACGGATTGCCCTTGTTCTCAAGGTTTTTGAACAGGACGGACAATTCGGAGGGGAACTCCGATTCCATCATCACCTGGTAACGGCGCATGTCGACGATGTGGTCGACGTGCTCGATGTCCACCGGGCACTGCTCGACGCAGGCGCCGCAGGTGACACACGACCACAGCACGTCCGGATCGATGACGCCGCCCTGTTCGGCGGTGCCCACCAGCGGACGCGTCGCCTGGTCGGGACCCGAGCCCATGATCCGGCCGAAGCCCGACTCGGGGACATGGTGCGCCTCGTCGTGCTTCTCCCCGCGCAGCTCCTCGCCGAGGCCGCCCTCCGGCGTGCTTTCGAGGGGCGTTTCCTTCTCGCCGAGGATGTACGGGGCCTTCGCCATCCAGTGGTCGCGCAGGTCCATGATGACGAGCTTGGGTGAGAGCGGCTTTCCGGTGTTCCACGCCGGACACTGCGACTGGCATCGGCCGCACTCGGTACAGGTGGCGAAGTCCAGCATGCCCTTCCAGCTGAAGTCTTCGATCTTGCCGCGGCCGAATTCGGCGTCGTCTGGCGGGTTTTCGAAATCGATCGGCTTGCCGTCCGCCTCGATCGGCAGCAGCGGTCCCAAGCCGTCCGGCAACCGCTTGAATGTGACGTTGATCGGCGCCAGGAAGATGTGCAGGTGCTTGGAGTGCAGCACGATCAACAGGAACGCGAGCATGACCCCGATGTGCAGCAACAGGGCGACGGTCTCGACGATCTCGTTGACGTGGGGCCCCAAGGGGTGCAAGAAAGAACCCATGGCGTGCGAGAAGAATGCGCCGTTGCCGTAAGGGAACTCGTCGCCAAGCGCGTTCACCGACGCGCCGCGGAAGATCGCGTACGTCCAGATGACGTTGAAGATCATGAACAGGATCAGCCACGCACCACTGGTGTGCGATCCGTAGAAGCGCGAGTCGCGGCCGTATTCCTTTGGCGCCGTGCGCAACCGGATGATGGCGAAGGTGACGATGCCGGTGAGCACGGCGAGCGCGAAGAAGTCCTGCAGAGCTCCCAGTGCGTCCCAACGACCGATGATCGGGATGTGGAAGTTCGGCTGGAACAGCACGCCGTAGGCCTCGATATAGACCGTCAGCAGGATGAAAAAGCCCCACATGGTGAAGAAGTGGGCGGCCCCGGGCAGCGACCACTTGAGCAGCTTGCGCTGACCGAACACCTCGGCGACCTGTGCCCAGATCCGCTGGCCGATGTCGTTGGTACGTCCGCCGCCCGCCGGCTGCCCGGACATGACGAGCTTGTACAACCACCAGACCCGCTTCAGGGCCAATAGGATCACGACCGCGGTCATGCCCAGGCCCACTACCAGCCGGATGAGCGTCTGCGTGGTCACGGAAGGTCACCCCAATTCGTCGTCACTCACAAGGCAGCGCGCGTTAGAGGCGCCTTTGCTGCTTAACCAGCCCATACTGACACCTTCTTGGCGTTGGCCGCGAGAAAGGCTGACCTAAGTTTGCGTGCACCACCAGCCCCGACGGTTGAGGAGTGTGATCAGTTCTACATCGACGCCATTCAAGGCCATAGCGTTCACCAGAACGCAGCGTGAGCCGGTGTGGAATGCCAGTTAGCTTTGCGGGACAAGCATGCTCCGCAGCATCGAGAGCATCTCCGACCGGGAGCCGGCCCCGAGCCGGCGACGGATCCGCGCGACATGATGCTCGACGGTCTTCGCCGAAATGAAGAGCTGATTGCCGATGTCGCGGTACGGCATGCCCAGGAGCAGCAGTTCGGCGACCTCACGCTCGCGATCCGACAGCGGTGACCGCGACTGTGGTTGGCGCGGCGCTCGGGGGGCCGCGTCCATAGCGGGCGTCGCGCCGGGGATCTCACCGCCAAAACCGGTGCCCACTTTGAGATCCCGGGCAAGTTGGAGCATCGCCCCGGACACCCGCGAGTCGGGAGTCTGCAAGGCGGCCTGACCGGCCAGGCGGGTCGCGTCGGACGTCAGCCCGACGTGGGCCAGGGATCGCGCCGCGGCGGCGACCTCGTCAACCTCCACCTGATTCGCGAGCACCCGCAGCCAGGTCCGGCCGGCATTCGAGAGCGCATAGGCCAGGCTGCTATGGGCGGCCGCGGCGCTGAGTGCCTGTCCATGCGGTGCAACGGATTCCGGCGAGCTGGCCAGGATCGCGGCGTGCACACCGGCCCAATGCAAGGGGTTAGCCCACAGCGGTGGGTTGCCCAGTGCGCCGAGCAGGGTGAAGGCCTGGTCCAGGCTGTGTTGTAGCTGGTCCACCTGGTGCATGCGAGCCGACGCGACCCACAACTCACCCAACGGCAGCAGCGCGAACAGGTCGAGTGAGTATTCGGTGAGGACCTCCATGGCCGCGTACCAATGCTTCTGCAACGCACCGGTGTCACCGCTGCGACGAGCGATGGCGGTTTGCAGCGCCGACGCCCACAGCGCATCGCGGCGATGCAGCTCGACACCCGAAGTCGCCGCGACGACATCGGTGCCGGCCGATGTCAGTTGCCCGTCCTGCATCTTGATCCAGCCGGACAGCAGCAGGTGTCGAGCCAGGAACGGCGCGTCCGCGCCGGATCGCACCGCACGGCCGATCACGCTGTGGGCCCGCACCGGGTCGCCGCCATGAATTGCGGCCAAGGTCACCACCGCGGCCGGACTGTCGGGAAATGCCTCTCCGAACGGCTGCTCGACCGCGATCGCCTGACTCAGCCGGGACATGGCGGCCGGATAGGGCTGATCCATCGTCAGCAGAAGACCTTCGGCAAGGCTGCGGGAGGCGCGCGCGGCCATGGTCGGTGGCCCGGAGTCCTTCATGCGTAACGCGACCCGCGCTGCCGCCAGGTCACCCGTCGCGGCGAGCACGATGGCGGCAGCCGAGCCGACCACCGAGTCCGGGTAGGGGCCGAGCCAGCCGACCAGCTCGGCGGCCTGCCCGGTGTTGCCGTCGTGTGCGGCAACGCTGGCCGCGATGCGCACCGCCGCGGCACGCTCGCCGGAATCCGATGAGCCGAGCAGATCGTCGGCCAGAGCGGTCGCCGCCGAGCAGTCACCGGTAAGGGCAAGCGCGTCGGCCAATCGGGACGTCAGCCCCGTGGCGCCGGCCTGGACTGCGCCCCGGTACAAGCGCGCGGTTCGGGTCGGCTCGGCTCGAGTCTCGTCTGCGTGCCGGGCAAGAACCGCGGCCAGCCGATCGTCGCGCAGCCCGTGTTCGGCCAGCTGCAACGCGAGGTCTGGCGACATCGTGGAGACGTCGAGCTGGGAACGCACCAGAGACGTTTCGATCTCGCGGTGATGTGCATTGCCGACGGTTTGGGCGACCGCGTCGTGGACGAGCCGCAGAAATTTGGGTGGATGCGATGGGTCGACAAGGCCGCACGCGCGGACCCGATCGACCAGCGTCCTGGCGTCCGGTACCGGGATCTCCAGTGCCCCTGCGATGTCGGCGGCGCCCAATTCGTGGGTCAACGACATGAGGAGAAGGGCGTCAAGCACCGCCTCGTCGATGCGACGCAAGCGAGCGGTGAGCGCAATTTTGGCCGTATGTTCCGGCGCCTGGTTGCTCTCAGCGACCGCGCGCAAGAGGAAGGGCAGACCTGCTGTGCAGTCCAAGATGTGGCCGGGGGATGGCGCTGCCCCCAGCAATATCCGCGGTCGCTCCCGCTCGATCGCCAATGCCAGGGATCGAAGCGCGGGACGCTGCTCCTGCGCTTCGGCAGCGGCGACGACCGTAAGCCGGGCCTCGACAACCCGTTCGGTGAGCCGGTGCAGGTCGTGGTCGGGGAGCAGGTGGGCGTCGTCGACGACGAGCGCGGCGCCGGGCGGATCGTCGTCTCGCGGCGGACGGGTGAGCACGGTGCGATCGGCTCGGCGCAGTTTGTCGCGCACGGTGGCCAGCAACATGGACTTGCCGGTGCCCACACCTCCCGTGACCAGGGCCTGTACCGGTTCGGTCATGGCGTTGGCGAGGTCCTCGACCAGCTGGCGAGCACCATGGGGGAACTCGATCGAGGAACTAAGCGAGTCGGTCATTCCCCTGCCCCTTGTGCTCTACTGGTGCTCAGCAGCGGCTCCCTACCCTAAGTCGCGGCCCCGTAGCCTCGTCAATCCCCTAACGCGCCACCCCCTAATGATGCCTCGGGGCAGGCGGGGTTGGCACCGAACACGGCTTGCTGCTGAGTAGATAGCATTTTGCTAGCGCCGAAAATGTTGGGCGTGTGTCGAGGAGGAGGCGGATCGTGGCGAATTCCTTGCTCGACTTCGTGATCTCCCTGGTGCGCGATCCCGACGCTGCCGCGCGGTATGCCGCGAACCCCGCGCAGGCCATTGCGGACGCTCACCTTACCGACGTGACCAGCGCGGATGTCAACAATCTGATCCCCGTAGTGTCGGATTCGCTGTCCATGACCGCGCCATCGGTAGGCGGCGGAGGCGCGCCAGTGGCCGATCACGGCAATGTGTGGGCGAGCGGGGCCGCGACGGCAGCGTTCGATGCGTTCACTCCTCATGTTCCGGCCGCGGGCGTGGCGCAGCACGGTCCGACGGGTGGTGTGATCAGTCATCCGGCCGCGCCGGCGCCGGGAGAGCCGGCAGTGCCTGCCCAACCGGCAGGCGTTGTCCATCACGAACCCTCGGTATTGCTCACCGGCGGAGAGCTGCCCGAAATGGCCTTCGACCACGGCGGCTTCGCGGTCAACGACCCCGGGATCTGGGATCACTCCGTGATTCACCCCGACGCGCACTCACACGACGCCCAGCCTGACCACCACGGCTTCGGCATTCACGGCTGAGAACGCTTTTTTGTCAACTAATCGCCGCGGGCTCGTGCCACGGATCCCGTTGACATGCGCAAACGCCCCGCTCTGTCGGCTTGTCAGGGCTCGCCTTAGGGACTCGGCAATCACCCCCTAATCCCCTAATGGATTTGCCTGGTGCACCCCTGGGGGCTTTGCCAAGTCTGGGGGAGTCGACCCCGATTCGGGGAAGTAGCGAAGTCCATACGTTTATTGCAGGGCGCCGCACACGGCGGCGAGAAGCTACAGCTTCCAATTGAAGGGGAACGACATGACCTCGCTTGTGGACTACATCATGAGCCTGTTTCGCAGCGAAGAGGCGGCGCGGTCTTTTGTCGCCGCTCCTGGGCAGGCGATGACCAACGCCGGATTGGTCAACGTGTCGCCGGCGGAGGTTTCCTCGGCCGTCGCGACTGCGGTGCCGGGAGTGGCGCTCTCGTCGGACGATCCGATCATCGGCCTCCGACAGGCGGTGGCCGACCAGCACGGTCTGACCCCGTTCACCTCCGACCCGGGTGCAGTACCCACCTTTGCGGGCCCGGATGCCGGGCCAGCCTTGAACGCGGCCGGTCCGGTGATCGGCAACGTAGGTGCCGTCACCAGCGATGCGGGCGTCCTCGCCGCTGATGCGGGATTCCTTGCCGGCAGTGCGGGAGCTGGGCTGGCCAGTGGCGTCAATGCCGGGCTCGTTGCACAGCCTGGGGCCGACGTGGTTCCGGGCGTCGCTCCCGGGTTGGCATTCGTCGAGCCGACGGGCGGCTTCGGCGCCGGGGTAGGCGTCGGCGCGCAGGCCGGCCTCAGCGTGGATCTCGGCGTGCAAGCCGGAATAGGTGCGGGCGCCGGCCTCGGCGTTGGCACCGGAGTAGGTGTGGGCGCGCAGGCGGGTGTGGGCATTGGCATCGGCGTGGAGGCCGGCATTGGAGTGCAGGCCGGAATTGGTGGTGCTGTGGGTGTGGGCGGCCAGGTCGGTGGTGCGATTGGTGTTGGTGGTCAGGTCGGCGGGGCCGTTGGTGGTGCTGTCGGTGGCCAGGTCGGTGGTGCTGTGGGTGTTGGCGGCCAGGTCGGTGG
>NZ_LZMH01000057.1 GCF_001673635.1 Mycobacterium asiaticum | reverse complement strand
CGCGGCTGCGCCGGCGACCATGGCATCAACCAGGCCCGCATCATCCACGTCGTCGAACATAGGTTCGATACTAGTGACACGGCACCGCCGCAGCCCCGGCCAAATCACGAACTGTGGACAAAAGCCCAACTGTGGACAACGCCCCGGGCGGGCGCCCTCGGCGGGCGCCGTCTGTAGGCGGCCGCTACGACCGAAGGGGGTTGAGCCTGAACCAGTTTGAGATTGCGATCTGTGCGAATGCGGTTCGGCTGCCCAATGTCAGGCGATAGCCCCCGCCTCCTTGAGCTCCGCGATCCGATCCCAATCCATCCCAAGCTCCATCAAAACGATCTCGGTGTGCTCGGACGCCTGCGGCGCCCGCGTCGTCTCCAGCGGCTCATGGTTGAACTGAACCGGCCCACGAACCACCCGGAACGGCGCCCCGCCGCTGGCCACCTCGACCTCGGCGATCATGTCGTTGGCAATGGCCTGCTCGTCGGTGGCCAGGTCGAGCAGGCTCTGGAACGGAGCCCACTGCCCGCGCATCGTCTTGAGGTGCTGACGCCAATATTCAAATGGCTTGGCGGCGAACGCTTCACCAATCAACTCAGCGGCGGCATCGGCGTTCTGGATCAGCGGCAATACCTCAGAGAAGCGCGGGTCGTCGGCGGCCTCGGGAATGCCGAGGTGTTCGAAGGTGTCGCGGATCAGGCCGGTCGGGCTGATGACGCACAGGTTGATGGTGCCGCCGTCCGAGGTCAGGTAGTTGCCCATGAACGGATTCACCGACGGGGCAAGGGATCCCGGCATGTGCGAACGCATCACTTCGCCGGTCTCCATCCCCTGGGTGACGCTCGCGCCGGCCGCCCACCACGCGGTACTCAGCAACGACACATCCAGCTCGACAGCTTCACCCGTACGCTCCCGATGCAACAGCGCAGCCGAGATGCCCCCGGCGATGAACATGCCCCCGATAGAATCCCCGAACGCGGGAATGCCTTGTCCCAGAGCGCCGCCGAGCTCCGCGGGGGTCAATGAGTGGCCCACGCCACTGCGGGTCCAGAACGCGGTGCCGTCGTAGCCCCCCACGTCGCGTTCGGGTCCCTTGTCGCCGTAGGCCGAACCACGCGCATAGACGATGTCGGGATTCGCCGCGCGGATGTGCTCGACGTCGAACTTGTTCTTCTGTCGCTGTGCCGGCATGTAATTGGTCAAGAACACATCGGAACTCTTGGCTAGCTCGTAGATCACTTCCTGTCCCCCGGGTGTGGAGATGTCAATCCCCACGCTGCGTTTGCCCCGATTGGGATGCTCCATCAGGGGATGGCGGTCGGGGTCGACCTGGATGCCGCCCATGTTGAGAAATCCGCGCTGGGTGTCACCCCGTAACGGGTGCTCGACTTTGATGACGTCGGCGCCCCAGTCGGCGAGGATGGCTCCGGCCGCGGGGACGAAGGTGAACTGCGCAACCTCAAGGACGCGAATCCCCGCCATCACCTTGATCGTCATGTGGCCTCCCGTCACATCGTGTTGAACGTTACCGGCAATGCGGTGGGAGAACGGAATGGCTGGCCGTGGATGTGGGGATCGTCATCGGTGACCAACTCGATGTCGGTCAACCGATCCAGCAGGCACTCCAGCGCCACCCGGGTCTCCAAACGCGCCAGGTGCAGTCCCAGGCAGGTGTGTTCACCGGCGGCGAATGATATGTGCGGCAGCGGTTTCCGGAGGATGTCGAACTCCTCGGGCCGCTCCCAGCGTCGCTCGTCGCGATTGGCCGAGCCGATGCAGACGCTGACCATCGCTCGCGACGGAATCGTCACACCCTCTACCTCGGCCGCGACGGTGGTGAACCGCTGCACCGTGGTCAGTGGCGTCTCGTAGCGCAAACCCTCCTCGATCGCCTGCGGGATGAGTCCGCGATTGGCCCGCAAGGCAGCGAACTGGTCAGGGTGGGTGAGCAACAGATACAGCAGGTTTCCCGACGAGCGGTAGGTGGTCTCCAATCCAGCCGGAAGCAACAGCCGCAGGAACGAGTAAATGGCTTCGTCGCTGAGCCTTTCTCCGCTGATCTCCGCCGTCACCAGATCACCGATGATGTCCTGGGTTGGCTGCGACCGGCGCTGCTCGATTTGGCCCAGGAAATAGTCCTTCAACGCCGCCGATGCCTCAAAGGCCCGCTCGTAGTTGACGTGGTAACTGATCAGCTGCTCCGCACGCTTGCGGAACATCGGTAAGTCTTCGGCGGGCAGGCCCAACAATTGCGCGATGATCCGGGTCGGGAATTCAAAGGTGAAGTCTCGTACCAAATCCGCATGTCCGCGTGTGACGAAGTCATCGATCAGGGCGTTACAGGTGGGACGCACGATGGTCGGTTCCCACCGCGCCAACGCCTTGGACTTGAACGCGGCCGACACCAGATTGCGGTGCTCGCGATGTTGCGTGCCGTCCATCGCCAAAATCGTCGGACCGATGAACATCCCGATGGTCTTGTCGTAGAACCTCGACGTGAACACCTGGCCGTTGCGCAATACCGTGTTGACCGCGTGGAACGAAACCGCCGAGTATTCGCATCTGGGACGGAAGGCTTCCGGAGTCTTGGAGTAGTCCATCACGGTTCCCTCGAACACGCCGCAATCACGACGGCGCCGAGCGAAGAATGGGTACGGGTCACGCAACGCAACCTGATCGTGGACTTGACCTGTCACCTGGCTCCCCGGCGGCTCAATGGCATCAGAAGATGGTCCGCATGAGCCTACTGTAACGAATACAGTAGGCAAAGCGCGATGGGATTCCCGGCCGCCACCGACGACCCGCGTGAGCAGGCTTTCCTGCCATTCAGCCACCCTGGCCCGACATTGCAGAAAGCAGTACCGATAGGTATACAGTATCTACTACGCGCCCTGCTTCGGCGGATGTCGCGCGAGCGTTGCACGATTGAGGGGACGGTCTGATGAGCACCGACGGCAGCGCGGTTGCCGAACGGCCGACCGCGCCGGGGGACCCCGTGTTGTACGACGTCTCGCCGACCGGCGTCGCGCTGATCACGCTGAACCGCCCGGAGCGCCGGAACGCGTGGGGCGGGGCGCTGACGTCGATGTTCTTCCGCTGCTTGGAGACCGCGGATGCCGACGGCCGCGTGCGCGTCATCGTGATCACCGGCAACGGCCGGGCGTTCTGCGTGGGTGCGGACATGGGCGATCTGGATTCCATCTCGTCGACGACGGTGGAGTCGGCCAGCCAGACCGACATCACCTCGCTGGTGGCCGAGAAGCACCCGTATTTTCTGACCCAGTTACGCAAGCCGGTGATCGCCGCGATCAATGGCTCGATTGCCGGTATCGGCTTGGCGTTGGCGTTGATGGCCGATATCCGCTTCGCCGCTGCCGGAGCGAAGTTCACCACTTCGTTCGCGCGGCGGGGACTGGTCGCCGAGTACGGCATCTCGTGGATCTTGCCGCGGCTGGCCGGCTGGGGTGCCGCCGTCGACCTGCTGATGTCGGGTCGCACCTTCACGGCCGAGGAGGCGGCCGAACTGGGCCTGGTCAAGCAGGTTGTGCCGGGCGAGCGGTTGCTCGACGTGGCATTGGCCTACGCCGAAGACATCGCGGTGAACTGCGCGCCCAGTTCACTGGCCGTGATGAAACGGCAGCTCTACGCCGATGCGGCTCTGCCGATCGTCGAGACGAGCCACACCGCCGAGGGATTGATGCACGAATCCATGACGCGTTCGGACTTCATCGAAGGCATCACCGCCTTCTTCGAAAAGCGCCCGCCACGATTTCCACCACTGAGCGCGCACAGCGACGAGACTTAAGGGAACCGGCAGATTTGAGAGGACGTCCGCGATGACGACGCTGGATTACCAGGCGATTGACGTCGACAACCATTACTACGAACCGATCGACTCGTTCACTCGGCACCTGCCGAAGGAGTTCAAACGCCGCGGCGTACAGATGCTGAACGACGGCAAGCGGACCTGGGCAGTGATCGGCGAACGTATCAACCAGTTCATCCCGAACCCGACCTTCGACCCCATCATCGAACCGGGGTGCCTGGATCTACTGTTTCGCGGCGAGATCCCGGAAGGTGTCGATCCGGCGTCGTTGATGAAGGTCGACCGGTTGGAGAACCATCCCGAATACCAGAACCGGGATGCCCGAGTGAAAGTCATGGACACCCAGAACCTCCAAACCGTGTTCATGCTGCCGACTTTCGCCTGCGGTGTGGAGGAAGCCCTCAAGACCGACATCGACGCCACCATGGCCTCGATACACGCCTTCAATCTCTGGTTGGACGAGGACTGGGGTTTCGACCGTCCTGATCACCGGATCATCGCAGCGCCGATCATCTCGCTGGCCGACCCGGTCAAGGCGGTCGAGGAGGTCGAGTTCGTCCTGGGCAGAGGCGCCAAAATGGTGCTCGTGCGCCCCGCTCCGGTGCCCGGTTTGGTCAAGCCGCGGTCGCTGGGCGACCCAGCGCACGACCCGGTGTGGGCTCGACTCGCCGAAGCCGGTGTGCCCGTTGGCTTCCACTTGAGCGACAGCGGCTACCTGGCGATCAACGCGTTGTGGGGCGGCAAGGCCACCTTCGAGGGGTTCGGCAAGAAGGATCCGCTCGACCAGGTCCTCCTCGACGACCGGGCGATCCACGACTCGATGGCCTCGATGATCGTGCACCAGGTCTTCACCCGCCATCCGAAATTGAAGGTGGCGAGTATCGAGAACGGTTCGTACTTCGTCTACCGATTGATCAAGCGACTCAAGAAAGCCGCCAACACCGCCCCCTATCACTTCAAGGAGGACCCGGTGGCGCAGCTGAGGAACAACGTATGGATCGCCCCGTATTACGAGGACGATGTGAAGCTGCTCGCGGAGACGATCGGCGTGGAGAAGATTCTGTTCGGCTCCGACTGGCCGCACGGCGAAGGGCTGGCCGATCCGATGGCCTTCACCGCCGACATCCCGCAGTTCCCGGAGTTCAGCGCCGAAGACACCCGTAAGGTCATGCGCGACAACGCACTTGACCTGCTCGGTGCGAATATCGCAGCGTCGGTATAGCGCTGCCGATGAGCGAATGGACGATCGGGGCCGTCCTGGACGCGGTCGCCGAGGCCGTGCCCGATCGGGTTATGACGATCTGCGGCGCCCGCACCAGCACGTTCGCCGAATCCGCCGAACGGACGCGCCGGCTGGCCAACTATTTGGCGCACCGGGGATTCGGCGCACATGCCGAGCGTGCCTCGCTGGACAACTGGCAATGCGGTCAGGACCGCGTTGCGCTGATCATGTACAACGACCTGTACCCCGACCTGGTGATCGCCTGTCTCAAGGCGCGGGTGGTACCGGTCAACGTCAACCACTACTACACACCGCGGGAAGTGGCCGAGCTGCTGGCCTACGTCAAGCCGCGCGGCATCGTTTACCACCGCTCGTTGGGCGCCAAATTCGCCGAGGTGCTGCCGGCTGGCGCAGAGTTGTTGATATCGATCGACGACGGCACTGCGTCTCCCGATCTCGCGGGTGCCGTCACCCTGGAAGATGCTCTAACGCAGGGTGATTCGGATCATACCCAAGTGCCGTCGCCCGACGACCTGTTGATGATCTGCACCGGGGGAACGACCGGGCGGCCCAAGGGCGTGCTGTGGCGGCAGTCCGACATGTACGTCGCGTCGATGAACGGCGACGACCATGCCGGTGTCGAGGAAATCCAGGCGCGGGCGCGGAATGCCGGAGCGCCCTGGTTCGCGGTCTCGCCGCTGATGCACGCCGCGGGCATGTGGACCGCGTTCTCGGCCATCCTGTCCGGGCAGACCGCTGTCCTGTACGACACCCAGCAGAAGTTCGATCCCGCGGCGGTGCTCGCGATCGCCGAACGCGAAAGGGTCGGCCTGATGACCATGGTGGGCGACGCCTACGCCGCACCGCTGGTCGAGGAGCTCGGCCGCGGCGACTACGACCTGTCCGGGCTGTTCGCGATCGGAACCGGTGGCGCGGCCACCAACGTCAAACATCAACGGGCTCTGCTGAAGTACCTACCGCACATCACCGTGATCAACGGTTACGGGTCTTCGGAAACCGGCAACATGGGGTTCGGCCACAGTCGCCAAGGCACCCAAACCGATACCTTCACGATCAGGGCCGGTGGGCTGGTGCTCTCCGAGGATTACCGCCGGTTTCTGGAACCGGGTGAACCACAGATCGGCTGGGTAGCGCGCACCGGTCGAATTCCGTTGGGCTACTTCGGCGACGAGGCCGCGACGGCGAAGACATTCCCGGTCGTCGAGGGTCGCCGCGTGGTGATATCGGGCGACCGGGCCTCGGTGGAAGCCGACGGAACGCTGCGGCTGTTCGGGCGGGACTCGCTGGTCGTCAACACCGGCGGCGAGAAGGTGTTCGTCGAAGAGGTCGAGGAGGTACTGCGCGCGCACTCCGCGATCGCCGATGCTTTGGTGGTCGGTCGCGACAGCGAACGTTGGGGCCAGGAAGTCGTGGCGCTGATCCAACTGCGCGCGGGTGCCGATTTCGACACCGACGCAATGCGCACCCACTGTGCCGCCGGGTTGGCAGGGTTCAAGGTGCCCAAGGCGTTTATCGTGGTAGATCGGGTGCGCCGGCTGGGCAACGGCAAAGCCGACTATCGCTGGGCCAAACAACAAGCTGAAACGGAAAGCATGGCAAGGACATCCGGAAAATGAGCGGCCAGGGCCCCCGGCCGGTGATTGATTGCCTGGTCAACGTCCACTTCGGGGAGACCGAGGCGCAGCCCGAGTTCATGAAGCGAGTTCGCGACGACTACTTCAAGGGACCGGCGTCGATGTTCGACCCGGTGGATCTCGCCGAACTGCTTGACGAAATGGACCAACACGGAGTCCAGAAGGCCATCCTGATGGACAACCTGGCGAAACCTTCGGTCACCGCCCGCAAGTTCGTCGACGCGCGCCCGGACCGCTTCGCCCTGGCCATCGGCGGTGTCAACCTGCTGCGTCCGGTGGCATCGCTACGGGAACTGGCCGCGACGGTCGCCGATCTGCCGGTGGCGTACACCGCCGTCGGCCCGAGCTTCTGGGCCGACGGCATGTACCCGCCCAGCGACGCCGTGTACTACCCGCTGTATGCCAAGTGCGCCGAGATCGGTCTGCCGCTGTGCGTCAATACCGGCCTGCCGGGCCCGCCGATTCCCGGTGAGGTGCAGAACCCTATCCACCTGGACCGGGTGTGCGTGCGCTTCCCCGAACTGAAGTTGTGCATGATCCACGGCGCGGACCCATGGTGGGACATCGCGATCCGGATGCTGATCAAATACCGCAACCTGCGGTTGATGACCTCGGCCTGGTCACCGAAACGACTGCCGGACAGCCTCGTTCACTACATGCGCACCCGAGGACCCGGCAAGGTGATCTTCGCTTCCGACTGGCCGGTGCTGCGCCAGCATCGCGTCGTCCCAGAGGCCAACGCACTCGACCTACCCGCCGAGGTGCTGGACAACTACCTGTACAACAACGCCAACGAGTTCTTTTTCGGCGCTGACGAGAATCAGGAGCGGTAACCGATGGATCGCTACGAATTGCGCCGTGTCGACTACAGCCTGAGCGAGGACCACAAGGCTCTGCAGGACGCCTACCGCCAACTGCTGGAGACCCATTGTCCTATCGAGACGGTGTGGGCCGCACAGGAAACGGGATTCGACAAGAGCCTGTGGGAACGGTTGTGCGCCATGGGCGCCACTTCGATGGCAGTGGCGGAGCACGCCGGCGGGGACGGTGCGACGCTGGTGGATCTGGCGCTGGTAGCTGAAGAACTCGGTCGGGTGCTGGCGCCGGTGCCCTGGATAGACCACGTCTGCGCGGTGCGGCTCGCGGAGCGGCTGGGCGCCGTCGCGCCGGAGATGGTCGAGGGCAGCCGCATCATCGGTCTCGAAATTGCGCCGGAACCCGTTTCGGGACAACGGCTCCTCCCGTCCGCGGCGATCGCCGACGGCCTCATTGTCCGGGACGGGGACGAGGTGGCGCTGCTGACGTTCGCGACCAGGCCGACGCGGGTGCCCAACCTGGGTCAGTTGCCGATGGCCTGGGTGGACCCGGACGCCGCGGATTCACGGACCGTGCTTGGCTCGGGCCCCGAGGCGATTGGCGCTTACCGCCGTGGGGTCGACGAGTGGCGGGTGCTGACCGCGGCGGCGTTGACCGGTCTCGTCGAGCAGACCATGACCATTGCCGCCGAGTTCGCCAAGACGCGCTACACCCTCGGTGTGCCCATCTCGACCCTGCAGGCCATTTCACATCCCTTGGCCAACATGGCAATCGCCGTCCAGGGTGGCCGCAACCTGGCCCGGCGGGCCGCATGGTTCCTCGACAACGAACCTGACGAGCGTCCGGAACTTCCCGGTTGCGCGTTCGTGTTCATGGCCGAAGAGGCGCCCAAGGCGGCAACCATGGCGGTACACATCCAAGGCGGCCTCGGCGTGTCCGTGGAGGCGGCCGCGACGGCGTATCTGGTCCGGGCCCGGGGTTGGGCGCTGGCCGGCGGCGATCCGGGACTCACGGCAAAGCAAGTGGGCCGCTTGGTCGCCGAGCGAGAAGGAGCCTAGGGCAATGGATTTCGCGCGAGTCGAACTCGACGGCGACGACCAGGCCTTTCTTACCGAGGTCCGGGCCTTCCTAGCCGAACACGTGACCGATGAGGTTCGCCGCCGTGACCGCGAGACCGGTGACAACTTCGATGAAGGCGTGCATCTGGCGATCGGTGCCGCCGGTTATCTGGAGAAGGAGTGGAAGTCGGCGGCCGACGGCGGGTTCACTCGCGTCCGGCGCCGCATCTGGGAGCTGGAGAAGCGGCGGGTACACACGCCGTGGGTGACGTGGGGGACCACGGCGATGGTGGCGCGGGCGGTGGCCGCGTTCGGTAAACCCGAATTGGTCGAGGAGGTGCTGCCGAAGGTCTTCACCGGCGAGGTGCGTATGTGCCTGGGCTACACCGAGCCCGAGGGCGGCTCGGACGTCGCGACCTGTAAGACGCGCGCGGTGCGCGACGGGGATCAGTGGGTGATTAACGGCTCGAAGATGTTCACCACCGGTGCGCACAACTGTCAGTACGTATTCCTGATCACCAACACCGATCCGACAGCGCGAAAGCACAAGAGCCTGACCATGTTTCTGGTCCCGCTCGACCTGCCCGGCATCGAAATCCAGGGCATCCGCACCGTGGATGGAGACCGGACCAACATCGTCTACTACAGCGACGTACGCGTCGACGACAAGTATCTGCTCGGCGAGGTCAACGGCGGTTGGACGGTGCTGCGCGGTCCGCTGGACGCCGAGCACGGTGCCGTTGCGGCAGCGCCGGACGGGTTGCAGGACGTGGCGATCATGCAGCATCAGACCGGGTTCATGTCCGCGGCGGTGGACGCGGTGGCGGCCCGGGCCGCGCAGCCGGAACCAGATGGGGCGCGGCCAATTGACGACGGATCCGTGGCATACCGGCTGGGTCGCAGCGCCGCACGGCTGGAGGCGGCGCTGTCCACGCCCAGCATTTTCGGCAGGGTCGCGCAGGCGCAGACGATGCGCGATATCGGACCCGACCTGATGGACATCGCCGGGGAGGCCTCGGTGCTGCCGATCGAAACCGAGGGCGCCGCGGACAACGGGACCTCGGAGTACCTCTACCGATTCGCCCCGCTCGCCGGCATTTACGGCGGCACGCTGGAGGTCTTCCGCAACATGATCGCCCAGCATGTGCTTGGCCTCGGCAAGCCCAGCTACGCACCACCCGCGACAAAGGCGTCCTGAGTGGCTACAAAGCCCAACTGGGGTTGACGGCGGTGATGTGATCGATGTTGTCCTCGGCCCAGGCGCGCAGTTGAGCCAGCGGAACCGAGACGCTGACACCGAGTTCGGTCAGTGCGTACTCGACCCGCGGCGGCACGTCCGGATACACCGTGCGGGTGATCAGCGCTGCGGACTCGAGACGTCGCAGCGTGCGCGTCAACATCTTTGAGCTGATCCCGGGCAAGCCGTCGCGCAGCGCGCCGAAGCGCACGGGACCGTGTTCGAGCAAGCCGATCACCAATGCCGACCATTTGTTGGCAAGCAGGTCCAGCAGCAAGCGGCACGGACACCGTTCGCCATAGACGTCGTGCTCGTCGTGCTGGCCGGTGAGGCAGGTCTGACTCATGGCGACATCGTACCCACAGGCCTCTGAACTGCGAAGGTCTCCAAAGGAGAGTAGCCTCCCTTGCATGTCACCGGCGTTGTTGGCTTAGTCTCGCGACGTTCGCTTTCCCCTGCCTGAAAGTCGGTGTCGATGACCAACACTCGGATGACCGTGCGCCGCGCCGCCGTGCGCGCGGTTGTGGTGCCGCTGCGGCATCCGATCCTGGCGGCCATCGGCCGATTCGACGAGTGGCCGCTGGTGCTGATCGATGTCGAGGTGACCGACGGGATCGTCGGCTCGAGTTATGTTGCGCCGTATCGAGCCCGGTCACTGCCGGCCGTGGCCGCTGCCATTCGTGATCTCCTCGACGGATTGGTCAATCGCAGCGCCGCCCCTGGCGACGTGTTTGATTCGGCGATGCGATCTCTCAATGTCGTTGGCGTAAACGGTCTCTCGACGATCGCTGGGTCGGCAGTCGATATGGCGCTCTGGGACGCGCTGGCCAAGTCCGCGGGCGTGCCGCTCGCCGGGCTGTTGGGCGGCTCGGTCGGACCCGTGCGGACGTACAACAGCAATGGCCTGTGGCGGCATGAGGTCTCGTCGCTGGCCGGTGAAGCGAGGTCGCTGCTGGACGAGGGTGGCTTCACCGCCGTCAAGATGCGCCTGGGCAACGAGCATCTGCGCGATGACCTGGCGGCCATCGATGCCGTACGGCAGGGGATCGGTCGCGAGGTCGACCTCATGGTCGACTTCAACCAGGCCCTCGGTCTCGGCGATGCGCTGCGCCGCTGCCACGAACTCGACGAACAGAACCTGTACTGGTTCGAAGAGCCCATCGCCTATGACAACTTAGCCGGCTATGCCCAACTGGCGCAACAGGTCCGGACTCCGCTGCAGGCCGGTGAGAACTTCTACGGACCTCGTGATCTGTTGAACATGCGCGATCGCGGTGGTGTCTCGTATGCGATGGGGGACCTGATGCGCATCGGCGGCGTCACCGGATGGGTGCGCACCGCCGGGGTCGCGGCAGCGGCCGGAATCCAGTTCTCCAGCCATCTCTATCCGGAGTTCGCCGCTCACCTGCTGCGGGTCACGCCGACGGCGCACTGGCTCGAGTGGGTCGACTGGGCCTGTCCGATCCAGGCGGCACCCCTGCAGCCGCGGGACGGCACCGTGACCGCACTCGACGAGCCCGGTGCCGGGCTGGTCTGGGACGAGCGCGCCGTCAAGAAATACGCCATTGCGCTGTGAGCGCCAACCGAAGGGTGACGATGCCGACCGTACGAGAAGCCTTTTTCGAGGTGGCCCGGGGGTTAGGCCTGACAACCGTGTTCGGCAACCCCGGCTCGACCGAAGAGCCGTTCCTCAAAGACTTCCCCACCGATTTCCGCTATGTATTGGCTTTGCAGGAGTCCCCGGCGGTGGCCATGGCCGATGCCTATGCGCAACGCACCGGCAGGCCCGCACTGGTGAATCTGCACACGGCCGCCGGCATGGGAAATGCGGTGGGGAACATCGCCAGCGCGTGGTACAACCGTGCGCCGCTGATTCTGACCGCCGGACAACAGACTCGCGAAATGTTGTTGTTGGAGCCCTATTTGACCAACGTGCATCCTCAGCTGGTGGCGCAACCGTTCGTCAAATGGGCCTACGAGCCGGCCCGCGCGGAGGATGTGCCCGCAGCGCTGGTGCGGGCCTATGCGGCGGCGGTACTGCCGCCCGCCGGACCGGTGTTCCTGTCCATTCCGATGGACGACGGCGACCAACCGTGCCCACGAATTCCAATGACCCGCAGGGTCAGTGACCGGCTACCGGCGGATCGGGACACGCTGGCGGAGCTGATCGCGGCGCTGACCGCGGCGCAGTCACCGGTGCTTGTCATCGGCGGTGCCGTCGATCAGGCCGGTGGCTGGGACGATGCGGTTGAGCTGGCGGAGCGGCTGCGTTGCGCCGTGTGGGCGGCGCCGGGGGAGGGGCGGCCGGGATTCCCGGAAACCCATCCGCTGTATCAGGGAACACTGCCGCCGGCAATCGACCCGCTGGCGCGGACGTTGTCGGGGCATGACCTGATCGTGGTGATAGGTGCGCCGGTGTTCCGTTATTACCCTTTTGTGCCGGGCGATTACCTGCCCGCAGGCGCGCAGCTTTTCCATATCACCGACGACCCGTCCGAGGCAGCGCGCGCACCCGTCGGCACCGCGGTGCTGGCCGACCCTGGCCGGTCCTGTGCGGTGCTGGCCGCGGCGCTGCCACCGGCGCGGCAACCGTTACCAGCGGCGCGACCGGCCCTGGTGCCGGCCCAGCCCGACGCCCGCATCACCCCGGAGTGGCTGTATCACACGATCCAGGACTGCCGTCCGAAAGACAGTGTGATCGTTCAGGAATCGCTGTCCACTATGCGGCAACTGCGCCAACAGATACCCACCGACCAGCCGAGGTCGTTCTTCTCCATGTCCAGCGGCGTACTCGGTTACGGTTTGCCCGCTGCCGTCGGCGTCGCCCTGGCCGAACGCGACGAGGGCACCCACCGGAAGGTGATCTGCATCGTGGGCGACGGTGCGGCCAACTACGTGATCCAGGGACTCTGGACGGCGGCCCAACACAATCTGCCCATCCTGTTCGTCATTGTGCGCAACGGTGCCTACAACATCCTGAAGTCGTTCGCCGACCTGCTCGATACGCCGGACGTGCCGGGCCTCGACCTGCCTGGCTTAGACTTCGTGGCGCTGGCACAGGGGTACGGCTGCAACGCGGAACGAGTGGCGTCACCGGACGATCTTTATGGCGTGATCAAACGCGGAATCGATTACAAACGACCGCACTTGGTGGAAGCGCAGGTCGATGCGACTGTTCCACCACTGATCTAGGTTCCTGCATTGGCGAAGGAGATGCGGCTATGAGTTCACCGCGCCCGCTCGGCAGCGATGCCGAACCCAACTACGAGGTGGTGGCCGAGTTCACCGATCTGATGCCGACGGGCGTCACCGTCAGCGACGACGGCCGCGTCTTCGTCTCGTTTCCGCGGTGGGGAGACGAAGTGCCCTTCACCGTGGCCGAAGTCGTCGACGGCGCCGCGGGAGCGTTCCCCAATATTGGGGTCAACAAGTGGACGGGGACGGATCCCGGTGAGCGGCTCATCTCGGTACAGAGCGTGGTGATCGACCCGCACGGGTATCTCTGGCTGCTGGACACCGGAGCACCGTCCTTCTCGGCTTACGTCGACATGGGGCCCAAGCTCGTCCGAGTTGATCTGACACGCAATGAAATCGACCAAGTGGTGCCCATCGACCCCACCGCGATGACGCCGGCGACGTATCTGAACGACGTGCGCTTCGATTTCCGGCACGGCCGGTTCGCCTACCTCACCGACTCGCAGCCGACGGGCGCGCTGATCGTCGTCGACCTCGACAGTGGCGCGTGCTGGGACCGGTTACGCGGGCACCCGACGACGCAGGCGCAGGACCAATTTCGGGCCGTGGTCGAAGGTTTGGTGCGCGATCAGTACCGGGTGGGCGCGGACGGCATCGCGATCAGCGCCGACGGCGGCCGGCTGTACTACTGCCCGCTGTCGTCGCGGCGTCTCTACAGCGTGGACGCGGCGGCGCTACGGGACCGCGATGTGTCCGACGACCGTGTCGCCGAGACTGTTCTCGACCACGGCGACAAAGGGGCATCCGACGGGCTCGAGTCGGACACCGACGGAAACCTCTATGCCACCGCCTATGAGCACGGTGCGGTGTTGCGACGCAGTGTGGGTGGACATTGGACCACGGTGGTGCAGGCCAGGAATCTGCTGTGGCCGGACACGTTGGCGGTCGGCGCCGACGGGTACCTGTACGTCAGCATCAATCAGCTTCCGCGCACCCCGTTGTTCAACGACGGCAACGACGAGCGGATACCTCCGTACCTGTTGATCCGTGTCGACATCCGGGCGCAACCCGTCCGGCTGAAATGACTGGCCGAATTAACAAGCGCAGCAATGTTTGTCATCACACAGGAGGAACCCGATGAAGGCGATAGCCTATACCCACGCCGGTGACCCGTCGGTTCTCAAGCTCGTCGACCGGCCCGTTCCACCGGTCGGGGCGGGGGAGATCCGGGTAAAAATCGCCGTGTCGGGCGTGAACCCGACCGATTGGAAAGCGCGTCAGGGCGAGGAAACGGTGCCGGCGGGCGGCCAGGTACCCAACCAGGACGGTGCGGGCATCGTCGACGCGGTAGGCGAAGGCGTGACCGGGATGAAAGTCGGTGACCGGGTTTGGGTCTGGGATGCGGCATGGCAACGGGCCGACGGCACCGCTCAGGAATATGTCTCACTTCCCGCGCGGCAGGTCGTGCCATTGCCCGACAACGCAAGCTTCGATGTGGGTGCCTCGATGGGCATCCCGGCGCTCACCGCGCACCGGGCGTTGACCGCACACCGGGATGCGCCGCTGGAGCTTAAACCCGGCGCACTGAGCGGACTTACCGTGCTCGTTGCCGGCGGCGCGGGAGCCGTCGGCCATGCCGCCATCCAACTCGCCGTCTGGGCCGGTGCGACGGTGTCGACCACGGTCAGCAGCGACGAAAAAGCCGAACTGTGCAAGCGGGCGGGTGCCCACCAGAGGATCAACTACCGCAACCAGGACGTCACGCACGAATTTTTGCGGCAACACCCTGAGGGCGCCGACGTCATCGTCGAGGTCAACCTGCGCGCCAACGTGGACACCGATTTCGCGGTGCTGGCCAACGACGGGGTGATTACCATCTACGCATCCGACGAACGTGACGCCGTCGCAATCCCTACGCGGGCCGGCATGACCAGGAACGCGCGCCTGCAGTACGTGCTGACCTACCTGACGGATCACGACGCCAAGCTGGCGTCGGTACGGGCCGTCAACGCAGCGATATCGGCAGGCGCCCTGGCGGTGGGTGAGCAGGCCGGGTTGCCGCTGCACCGTTACTCGCTGGAAAACACCGCCGAGGCCCATCGCGCCTCCGAGAACGGCGTGGTCGGCAAGGTACTCATCGACGTCGCGACCTGAGCGATTGGCCGCTCCGAAAATCCGTCAAGGATCCTCCAAGACCCCGCCCCGATCATTGCCGCATGACCTTTAACGGCCCGTGGGGGGTTCAAGATCGTCGCCCTGGTCCACTGCATCCTCCCAGTCACGTCCTCGGCTACTGCGCCGCGCTGGCATTGACCGCCGGGTTCGTCAACGCGGTAGCGCTGCTGATCCTGGCCGTGCCGGTCGGCAACCTGACCGGCGTCACCACCCAACTCGGCATGGATGCCGCCAACCCGTGGCGATACGAGAGCCACGTGCTGATAGCCATCCTGCTGGGATTCCTGGCGGGGGCGACGGTTGCCGGCGCCCTGATCACGTCCACCCAGGCGCCCCGCAGCGGACGGCATGCCACGGTGCTGGTGATGGAGGCGGTGTTGCTGTTGCTGGCCGCTGCCGGGGTAGAAGCGCCGCCAGTGCAGGCGCAACTCTCGTCGCTGGGCGTCGAGGGAACCGCCGTCCAGGCGCTGCTCGCCGCCGCCGCTCTCGGTTTGCAGAACGGACTGACGTCAAGCTTCCGCGGGATGTCGGTGCGCACCACCCACTTCACCGGCACCGTCACCGACCTCGGGCTGATGCTCGGCCGCAGCCGCCAACTCGGAGTGGACAGGTGGAAGGTCGCCATCCTGGCGATGACGTTGTTGGCGTTCCTCGGCGGCGGTGTCATCGGCATCCTGGCCGCCGCTCATCTCGGCGGATACGCGCTGCTGGTTCCGGTCGCGATCTGCATGTCCCTGGCCGGTGTCAACCTGGCGCAGGGCCGCTCTCAGGTGGTCAGTATCGTCGCCGCCGCCGTGCCCGGCGCCCCGTAAAGCTGAGCGAAACCGACCTTCGGTTCACCGGGGACCTGACGGTCACCGGCTTGGCCCCGCAGTTGCCGCACGATCTCGTGGATCTGCCGAAGGCCCGACGCGCCGATCGGCTCGCCATTGGCAATCAGGCCGCCGTCGGTATTGATCGGCATCGCGCCGTTGATCTCGGTAACACCGTCGGCCAGCAACCGCTCCTGGTCCCCGTCGGCGCAAAAACCGCATTCGGCCATGTGGATGATCTCGGCGCCGGCATCGGTGTCCTGCAACTGAATCACGTCCACGTCGTCCGGACTGACGCCCGCCTTTTCGAACGCGGCGCGCGCGGCGTAGACGGTGGGCGCGACGTCCTCCTCGACCGGCGCGAAGGTCGTGTTCACCTCGTAGGCGCCGAAGCGGCGAGTGCGGACTTCGGCGGCCTTCAAGTAGACCGGCTTGCCGGTGTAGCGGTGCGCGATGTCGGCGCGGCACATCACCACCGCGGCGGCGCCCTCGTCCGGGGCGCAGAACATGTACTGCGTCAGTGGGTAGTTGAGCATCGCCGAAGCGAGGATGTCGTCCTCGGATATCGGCTTGCGGCGGAACGCATTCGGATTCAGCACGCCGTTCCGGAAATTCTTGGCGGCGACCCTGGCCAGGGTCCGCTGCGAGATGCCGTGGTCGTGCAGGTACCGGTTGGCCTTCATCCCGAAGAACTTGGTGGTGAGGTACTGACCGTTCTCGGCGTACCAGCGCGGCATGCCGACCAGGGCCGGGTCTTCGGTGAACGCACCACGCGGGTGTTTGTCCAGGCCGATGGCAATGCCGATGTCGTAATCTCCCAGCCGGATTCCGTCGGCGCAGGCCTTGGCCGCACTGGCCGCGGTGGCGCACGCGTTGAACACGTTGGTGAACGGGATGCCGGACAGTCCGACCATGCCGACGATCGCGTCGGGATTGGCCACGGTCCAGCTGCCACCGGTCGCCGCCTGTATATCGCTCCACTGCACACCGGCGTCCTTGACCGCGGCGAAGATCGCGTCGACGCCCATCTGCATCGCGGATTTTCCTTCGAACCGGCCAAACGGGTGCAGGCCAACTCCGATGATGGCGACATCGTTCATCGCGGCGGTTCTCGCTTTCGTGGTGTCAAGGACACTTGACTATAATACTGTAACCATTACCGTAGATCATTCCACGCCCATCGGGGAGAGGTCGCAACGTGGCCGAGGATCGGTGTGCTGACCAGCTTTGGCTGCAGCGCAACAGAACCCGTCGCCCTATCCAGTCACCGGAGGTCCGCCGGTGACCACTGCCGCGGTGGTGTTCGACCCGTTTTCCGAGGACTTTTTCAACAGCCCGTACGAGACGTATTGCCGGATGCGGGCCGAGGCTCCCGTGTACTACAGCGCCGAATACGACTTTTACGCGCTGACCCGCCACGAAGATGTGGCCGCGGCGTTCAAGGACCACCAGACCTACTCCTCGGCGTACGGAGTCGACCTGGCGCAGGTGCGCAAAGGCGAAGTGACCAAGCACGGGTCGATCATCGCGATGGACCCGCCTGCACACCGTCGCATGCGCGGTCTGCTCAACAAGGTGTTCACCCCCCGCGCCATCCAGGCGTTGCGGCCCTTGGTGACCCAGGTGGTCGACAAGTACCTGTCGAGGGTTGACCCGGACGGTTTCGACTTCGTTCAGGACTTCTCGGCACTGTTCCCCGTCGACGTGATGACGACCATGCAAGGAGTGCCGGAGCAGGACCGCCAACAGATCCGGTTGTGGATCGACGACCTGTTGCACCGCGCGCCCGGCGAAGTCGAGATGGGCGAGGCCGGTCTGAAGTCCGCCGTCGACATGGCCATTTACTATTACCGCCTCACCAAGCAGCGCCGGGAGAACTTGGGTGGCGATCTGCTGAGCAGGCTGATCCGCGCCGAGATCGAACGCGAGAACGGTGAAATCGCTCCGCTGGACAACATCGAGATCACCGAATTCGCCACGTTATTGGGCGGTGCCGGCGCCGAGACGGTCACCAAGCTCATCGGCAACGCGGCCGTCGTGTTCGCCCGCAATCCCGGCCAGTGGCGCAAGTTGCTCGAGGATCGCAGCAAGGTCCCGCTCGCGGTCGAGGAACTGCTGCGCTACGAGGCGCCCGCGCAGTACAACGTGCGGCGCTCGACCTGTGAGGTCAGCCTGCACGGCGAGACCATCCCGGCCGGAAAACCGGTGTTCCTGGTGGGCGGCTCGGCCAACCGGGATCCGCTGGCCTGGACCGACCCCGACACGTTCGAGATCGACCGCGACCGCACCCAGGCGCAGAACCTCGGACTCGGCTACGGCATCCACAGCTGTCTCGGCGCAGCCCTGGCGCGCCTGGAGAGCACCATCGCGCTGGAGCGGATGCTCGAATTCATGCCGCGCTACCAGGTCGACTGGGCGGGTTGCCAACGCGTCAACATGCAAAACGTCGCCGGCTGGAGCAACGTGCCGGTGCGGGTGCTGCGTTAACCCGGGTCGCGGCGCCACACCAGGGTGCTGTGCGTGGTGGCGCCCTCCGGCGACGTGATGCTCGCCGATAGCGTCAGCCGATCACCGTCCACCCGTGCGTTACGAATCTGGGGTTGCTGCAACAACTCCGGCATCGTCGCGATCGCGACGTCGTGGCAGACCGTGCCCGCGGCTTCGTCGACGCGGAACCGTCCGCCGTAGGAGATGAATTCGCCGCCGGGCCCGGGCGTCAGCTGGGCCGACATGTGGCCGTCGTTGGTGTAAAGGATCAGGCCGGACGGGTGCTCGCCGAACGGATGCCGGAGCTCACCGGTGGCGACGTCGCGGGATACGAAAGACTCCAATCGCCAGCCACCCAGTATTGCATCACCCAATGCATGCACCGGTTGACCCTACCGAATTAATTACAGTAACGTCCACACGCATGAGCGGTGCCTCTGCGCGCGCCGGCATCAAGATCGATGGGGGCATCCCCATGGAACTGCGACGGGCGCCCGGCGTCGCCGCCGAACTCGAACGGCGTCACTACGACGGCTGTTGGACCGGTGAGATCAACCACGACCCCTTTCTGCCCATGCTGCTGGCGGCCGAGCACACGTCCAGGATCGAACTGGGCACCAGCATCGCGGTGGCTTTCGCCCGCAACCCGATGACCGTCGCGCATACTGCTTGGGACCTGCAGTCCTACTCGGGTGGTCGATTCATCCTGGGCCTGGGCACCCAGATCCGGACCCATATCGAAAAGCGATTCAGTATGCCGTGGAGCCGTCCGGTGCCGCGGATGCGCGAGTTCATCTGCGCGCTGCGAACCATCTGGGACAGTTGGCAGCAGGGCACCCGGCTCAGCTTCCAGGGCGACTTCTATACCCACACGCTGATGACGCCGATGTTCACGCCCGAGCCGCTGAACTGCACGCCGCCAAGGGTTTTCGTCGCCGCCGTGGGCGAGGCGATGACCGAGCTGTGCGGCGAGGTCGCCGACGGCGTGATCGCACACGCGTTCACCACCGCACGGTACCTGGACGAGGTGACCCTGCCCGCGCTGCAACGCGGGCTGCGGCGGTCTCACCGCGCGCGCGGTGAGGTCGCGGTGTCCTGCCCCGTGTTCGTGGTGACGGGCCGCACCGAAGGCGAAATGTTCGATGCCGCCGTCGCGGTGCGGAAGCAGATCGCGTTCTACGGGTCGACGCCTGCTTACCTCCGGGTGCTTGACCTGCACGGCTGGGCGGACCTGCACACCGAGTTGCACCGGTTGTCGCGTCGGGGCGACTGGGACGCCATGGGTGCGTTGATCGACGACGAGGTGCTCAGCGCCTTCGCCGTCGTAGCGCCGGTCGACCGGGTCGCGGCCGCGCTGCGGGAACGGTGTGACGGCGCGGTGGACCGGGTGTTGCCCGGTTTTCCGGCCGGCCTGCCCGAAGAAGTGATCGCGACGATCCTCGAGGAACTGCGGTAGGGAGGTTCGGGATGGACAGAGTCCGCGGCCGAACGGTCGTCGTCACCGGCGGCGCCCGGGGCATTGGTTTCGCGACGGCCAAGGCATTGCTGGTGCGGGGTGCGCTGGTGGTGATCGGTGACCGCGACGCGGCCGCGCTCGGCGACGCCGTCGCCGAATTAAGTGGTGCCGGTGCGGTTTTGGGCTACCCGTTGGATGTCGCGGACCGGGATTCGTTCGCTCAGTTTCTCGGACTGACTCGATCCGGCAGTGGTGGGGGCATCGATGTGCTGATCAACAATGCCGGAGTGATGCCCGTGGGTTGGTTCACCGATCAACCGGCGCAAGCCATTCGGTCCGCCCTCGAGGTGAATCTCTATGGCGTACTCAACGGTTGCCAGCTGGTACTGCCCGAAATGGTGGCTCGGCGTCGCGGCCACATCGTCAACATCGCATCGATGGCCGGCGTGATGGCCATTCCGGGGCAGGTGGTCTATGCCGCCACCAAATACGGCGTCGTCGGACTCAGCGTGGCGCTGGCCGACGAAATCGCCTCGCACGGCGTGCAAGTCAGCGTCGTGTTGCCACCCTTCACCCAGACCGATCTCATCGCCGGGACCAAGGCGTCCGGCGTCGGCCGACCGGTTGAGGCCGACGTGGTGGCCGCCGCCATCGTCGGGGCGCTGGACAAACCGCGCACGCAGGTATCGGTACCCCGGCCGGCCCGGTTCGTCGGTCCGGTGGTGTCCATGCTTGGCGCGCGCGGCCGACGGTGGTTCAACCGCAGGATCGGCGCGGACACGCTGTTTCTCGACGACATCGACCATGCGGCACGGGCTTTCTACGAGCGGCGTGCGCAATCCGCGCTGGGGGTCGTGGAGCGCTAGGGGTTGAGCGCCTGCTCTCGCGCCCATCGGTAGTCGGCCTTGCCCGAGGGGCTGCGCTGCAGGGCGGGGCGGAACACGATGGCTTTGGGAAGTTTGTAGCGCGCCAATGACTTTCCGGCGTGCGCGACCAATTCGTCGGCTTCGGCGCAGGCACCGTCGGCGAGCGCGACGATCGCGACGACTTCCTGGCCCCACCGTTCGCTCGGGCGTCCGGACACCACCACGTCGGCCACCGCCGGATGTGAGGCGATTGCGGTCTCGACCTCCTCGGCAAAGATCTTTTCGCCTCCGGAGTTGATGGTGACCGAGTCCCGGCCCAGTAACTCGATGTGGCCGGCCTCGTGGTGACGGGCCCGGTCGCCGGGCACCGCATACCGCACGCCGTCGATCACCGGGAAGGTCGCCGCCGTCTTCGCGGCGTCGCCCTTGTAGCCCAGCGGAACATAGCCGCGTTGCGCCAACCAACCGATGCCGTCGTGACCCGGTGCCAGGATCGACGAAAGATCCTCGGCCGCAACGAATGTATCCGGACCAGCGGTAAAGTTGCCGGTCGACACCGAGCCGGACGTCGACAGGTGGCTCATCTGGGCACCCGTCTCCGACGACCCGACTCCGTCGATCACCATCGCGTTGGGCAGCACGTCGATGAGGCGTTGCTTGACATACGGCGTCAGCAGCGCACCGCCGTTGGCGATGACGAACAGCGACGAGACGTCGGCGACCCCCTTCTCGATCGCGGCGACCAGCGGCCGCGCAATCGCGTCACCCACCACCGTCACCACCGCCACGCCTTCGCGCTCGATGGTGCGCACCACGTCCTCGGCGTCCAGATGGTCGATGACCGAGGGAAACACGATGGTCTGCCCGGTGGTCAGCGCGGTCATCACACTCCATTGGGCGGCACCGTGAATCAGGGGCGGCAACACCATCAGTTTGGTGCCCGGGCCCGCGGTCACCCGGGCCACGATCTCGTCGATGGAAGTGACGAACTGCCCGCCCACCAGATCGCGGCCGCCGAAGGACGTCATGAAGATGTCGGCTTGGCGCCACAACACGCCCTTGGGCATGCCGGTGGTGCCGCCGGTGTAGAGGACATACAAGTCGTCGGGGGAGTGCTGCACCGGCGGCGTCTCGTAGGCACCGGCCATGATGCTCTCGTAATCGACTGCACTATCCAGTAATTCGTTACCTGAGTCATCCGCGATCTGGATCAGCACGCGCAGCTTCGGCAGCTGGGGAAGCACTTCGGCCACCTGCGGCGCGAACACCGCGTGGTACAGCAGCGCGGTCGCCCCCGAGTCCGCCAGCAGGTACTGCAGCTCGTTCTTGACGTAGCGGTAGTTGACATTGAACGGTGCGACGCGAGCGGCGAAACTGCCGAGCAATGCCTCGACGAACTCGTTGCCGTTGTAGGCGTACAGGCCCAGCAGGTCTTGGCCGACTTCGTGGCCCGGCAGCTCGGAGCGCTCGGTGTGACAGCCCAGCCCTTGGGCGTGCAGGAAGCCGGCTAGTCGGTTGGACCGTTCGATGATCTGGGCGTAGGTGTAGCGCCGGTCGCCCTGGACGACGAGTTCGCGGTCAGGTATCGCGGCGGCGACGGCAGCCGCGACCGCGGGAACGGTGAATTCGGGCACAGCACTCCTTCCGCCGAGCAGACGCAAAAGCGCCCTTTTGCGCCGCGCGCCGGGTGCTTTTGCGTCTGCTCGCGAGACTACGGTTGGTGGGGTAGCAGGCGAACCATCAGCCCGGAGGCTTCGGTGAGGGTCGCACCGTGAGAGCTTTTCATAGACGCCGCGATGAAAACCTTCCGGCCCTCGATTCGCTCGATCCGGCCACTGGCCGTCAGCGGCTCGTCGATCGGGGTGATGGACCGGTAATCGACATGCAGATAGCCCGTCCGGGTGGGGTGAATCTCGGCGGTGGAAACCACCATGCCGAACAGCCAGTCGTAGAACAACGGGATCATCCCGCCATGCACGGCGTTGTTCCCTCCCACGTGCGCCCTGGTGAAGAGTCCCTCCATTGTCACACCGTCGGTCCCGGCCTCCATGACGGTCCACGGCGGCAGCAGCGGATGACCCAGCCCGGGCAGGTCCAACACTCGGCCACCGGGCGCCTCGGTCTCTGGCACCTGGTGGCATTCGAGGAGCGCACAGGCGTCCTTTACAAATCGGGACGCGCTGACCCACAGCGCCGGATCGGGGTTGGTCGAAACGGTGAGATCATGTAACCGGCGCAGCGCCGCCACGAACTCCCCCAATTCGGGGTGTGGTGCGTCGGCGGGTTTGATGTCGGGAAATCCGCCGTGCATCCCGGAAGCGGTGTCGGTCATGCCGACGCGCTCGCGGAGTCGCGTGGCGCTACGTCATAGAATTGTGTGGCCCACTTACGCAGCGCCATATAACCTTTCGCGTCGACCTTGGACAGCGCCGGGTGTTCGACGTACTTCTGGTAGCGCCAGATCTCCAGGTCGTCGAAGACGGTGGACAGGAACTGCCGTTCGATGAGGTCGCGCAGTTTGCCCCCGGGCACCGCGCCGGTGTCGCCGGGGACCCGCGGCCACCAGATCGAATAGAACAGGTCCGAACATTCGTCGTCGACCGGTGTGCAGGTGAAGATCAGCCGATGGTTCTGGGCGCCCTCGAAGACGCTGATCGCCCCGCCGAGGCCGAACAAGTGGCTGTGGAACCGCAGCGCCAGATCCTCCGGATTGTCGGTGCGCGCGTCCGGCCAGCCGGCGACGAACCGCCACTCGTGGTCTTCGATCTTCCACTCCAACACCCGCGGAGTCACCGTCGCATGGTGCACATACTCGAAATGCGCGCTGTCGGGGGCGTTCTCCGCCACGATCTGCGGATGCACGGGTTCGCGCTCGGCCCGCCGCGAGAATTCCGGATAAGCGCGGTAATAGGCCCGCGGATCGGTCTCGAACTGCGGAAACTTGTGAAAGATGTCCGGCATCTCCCACCGGGGCGGCTCGCCGTGCGGGTGATGCCAGGCGAACACGCAGTCGTATTGTTCGGTCACCGGGTACACCCGTAGCCTCAGCCCCCGATTGGGCCGGTCCGGCTGGTAGGGGATGTAGCGGTTGGTGCCGTCGGGTCCCCAGCGCCAGCCGTGGAACGGGCATTGCACGCAGTCGCCGACCACCTTTCCGCCGTGGCCCAGATGCGCGCCGAGGTGTTTGCAGTGAGCTTCCAGCACGTGCAGCTCGCCGGACTCGTCGCGATAGGCGACCAGGTCCTCGCCGAAGTACCGCAGTGGCCGCACCTCACCGACCGGGAATTCGGGTGACCACCCGATCATGAACCACCCGGTGACCTTCCAGGTGAACGGGACTTTCACTTGCCGATGCCTCCGTCCGGCTGATACTAAATCCATTACAGTATAGATTTCAGCAGTTCGGCCCACCGCACGGCAAGGAGCTTCATGGCATCAGGGCTCGTCCTGAAGGTGACCAGCGATGGAACCTGACTTCGACGTCGTCGTGATCGGCGCCGGATTCTCCGGCCTGTACATGCTGCATCGGTTGCGTCAGCTCGGCCTGCGGACCCGGGTGCTCGAGAAGGCCGAGAACGTGGGCGGCACCTGGCTGTACAACCGCTATCCGGGCGCGCGATGCGATATCGAGAGCATCGAATATTCCTACAGCTTCTCCGAAGAGATTCAGCAGGAATGGGTTTGGACCGAGTCCATGCCCGCCCAACCCGAGATCGAGGCCTACCTGAACTTCGTCGCCGACCGCCTCGACCTGCGTCGCGACATCGCCTTCGACACCAAAGTGGTCGCCATGGCGTTCGACGAAGACCGCGGAACCTGGACGGTGCGCACCGAGACGGACCAGACGCTGAGCGCCGCGTTCGTCGTCGCCGCTTCGGGGATCCTGTCGGTACCGCTGGAACCCGAGATTCCCGGCATGGGCTCCTTCGCCGGCACGTCGCTGTACACCAGTCGCTGGCCTCGGGCCGGCTTCGACCTGACCGGGCTGCGGGTTGGCGTCATCGGGACGGGATCGACCGGAGTTCAACTGATTCCGATCGTGGCGCGGGAAGCCAAGCAGCTGTTCGTGTTTCAGCGATCCGCACCCTACACGCTGCCATGGCGGGTGCACCGGTTCGCGCCCGGCGAGCTGGCGGAGATGAAGGCCCGCTACGGCGAGATCCGCGCTGCGCAGCGTGAGCATCCGATCGGGGCGGCCCGGCTGAGTGCCTTTTCGGTGCTGTTGGAGATGCTGGCCAGCCCGCCGCTGAAGTCGGCAACCCGCGAGGAGCAATTGCGCGCCATCGAGGAGAACGGCGTGCTGGGCGCGCTGAACTGGAGCGATGTCTTCTTCGACATCGAGGCCAACCGGATGGCCGCCCAGTTGTACGGCGAGGCGGTGGCCCGGATTGTCAAGGACCCGCAGACGGCGGCGGCGCTGGTGCCGCAGCACCCGTTCGCCTGCAAGCGGCCCATCATCGACCAAGGGTTCTACGAGACGTTCAATCGCGACAACGTCACCCTCGTCGATCTCCGCCGGGACCCGATCGACGCCGTGACGCCCGGCGGTATCCGCACCGCTGCCAACGAGTACGACCTCGACGTGATCATCTACGCCACCGGGTTCGACGCGATGACCGGCGCGCTGAGCCGCATCGACGTTCGCGGCCGGGACGGGTTGAGCCTGGCGGGTTTCTGGGCCACCGAGGGTCCACTGTCGCTGCTGGGCCTGGCGGTGGCCGGGTTCCCGAACCTGTTCACGGTGCAGGGGCCGGGCAGCCCGAGCGCGGCGACGAATTTCGTGGCGGCACTTGAACAACATGTTGAGTGGATCGGCGATTGCATCGCCTATCTGCGCGTTAACGGGATTCGCACCATCGAGGCGCTGGACAGCGCGCAGCGGGAATGGATCGAGCACGCGACGGCCCTGGTGGCGCCAACTGTGCTCGTTCATCCGAGCTGCAACTCCTGGTACAACGGTGGCAATGTGCCCGGCAAGAAGCGGATGTACATGGGCTATACCGGCGGAATCCCCGAATACCGGCGCCGCTGCGATGAGATCGCGGCCACCGGGTACACCGGGTTCAAGCTGAGGTAGGTGATTGTTATGTCGTGGGCCATGCGGGGGTTGGGCATCACTCGGGAGTTGGGCATGGTGTTGCCGCGCACCATCTCCGGGCTTCGGACCGATGTCACCGGATCGACCGGGCTGGTTCCGGCGGCTCCGCGCACTGCGCGGCAGTTCGGTGAGGTCTTTCTGGACGAGCTTGTGCTGACCGGGTTCTCGGTGCTGGGCGGTGGAGCGCCGAAGACGGTGCGCTCGCTCAGTGGATGCCTGCCGGCGGCCGAGGAACTGTCGGAACTCGGCATCGACGGCGCACACGCCGAGCCGGCACCGCTGCGGGTACACGCCATCAAACGCCGACGCATCGCCGGGCTGCCGTACGAACGGATGACGTTCGAACACGATCCCGGCTGGCCGAAAACGTTGGTCGACGAAGGCTTTGGCGGTCCGGCCCGGGCGGCGGTCCACCTGTGCCGGCATCGCGACGGCCCGCGTCCGTGGCTGGTGTGGATTCACGGCGCCGGTCAAGGTGGCGCCGAAGACATGCTCATGTCGCGGATCGACCGGATCCACCGGGTGCTGGGCTTCAATGTCGCGATGCCGATTCAGCCGGGTCACGGCAGCCGGCGCGGTCACTGGCCCAGTTATCCGGACATGGATCCGCTGGGCAACGTCGCCGGCATGATGCGGTCGGTTTCGGAGATCCGCGCCGTCGTGCGCTGGGTGCGACGGCAAGCGACTGCCGTTGTGGTCGCAGGGGTTTCGATGGGCAGCCCGGTCGCGGCGCTGGTATCGCATTTCGAGCGCGACGTGGACGCCGTTGCGCTGTACACGCCCATTCTGGGACTCAACGGGATGATCGCCCGGCACCTGGGCCGGTCGGGCTCGTCGCACAGCGACTACCGCAAGCTGCTGCAGTCCGACGTGGTGGCTCGGCTCACGACGGTGATCGACCCGCTGCAGGCGGACCCGGCGCCACCACCGGATCGCCGGCTCATCGTCGCTGCGCGGCATGACCGGATGGCCATGCTGGAGCCGGCATTGGTGTTGCAGGAGAAGTGGGGTGGTCGGCTGTACTGGTATGCCGGTGGGCATGTCAGTCACGTGCTGTCCGGCCGGGTGCGCCGGGTTTCCGAGCGGTTCCTGCAAGAAGCCGTGTCCCAGTAATGACTGCGGTCCGCACCGCGCGCGAGGTGGTCGAACTCTACAACCTGGTGGCCTGGAACGAGCGCAACCTCGATCTGGCCGAGGAGTTGCTGGGCGACAACGTCATTCGGCACGAGCCGGGCGGGGCACACACGCTGACCCACGCCGAGGCGGTGCAGCGGGTCGCCGACATGTGGCAGGTGTGTGACTCGCTGCGCTTCGCGCTGAACATCGTCGTCGCCGACGACGAGCACGTCGCGATCGTCTACGACTCGGCCATCACGTCCAACGGCGCAGAGACCAACGTGGCGAGCATCGAGGTGTTCCGCGTCGTGGACGGCAGGATAACCGAGGTCTGGAACTGTGGCTACAAGCAAGGAGTGTGGGTTTGAGCGTTCTCGACGAATTGGGCTATTACCTGCTCGCCGGCGCGGGTGGCGAGGGCCCGGCCACGCTGATGGACGAGGCGCGCCGCGGGGAGGAACTCGGTTTCGGCACCGCGTTCATCTCCGAGCGCTGGAACATCAAGGAAGCGTCGTCTCTCGTCGGCGCGGCGTGCGCGGTGACCAACCGCATGCAGATCGCCACTGCCGCAACGAATCACAACACCCGGCATCCGTTGATCACCGGGTCGTGGGCCACCACGATGCACCGACTCTCGGGTGGGCGCTTCACCCTGGGCATCGGGCGTGGCATCGCGGCGATCTATGGGGCGTTTGGCATTCCGGCGGTGACCACGGCCCAGATGGAGGACTGGGCCCAGGTCATGCGCCGGTTGTGGCATGGGGAGGTGATCTTCAACCACGACGGCCCCATGGGTAAGTATCCGATCCTGTTTCTCGACCGGGACTTCGACGAGGACATCCGGCTGGCACTGGTGGCATTCGGTCCCAACACGCTGGCGCTGGGCGGCCGGGCCTTCGACGACGTCATCCTGCACACCTACTTCACCCCGGAGACGCTGCAGCGGGCCGTCACTACGGTGAAGTCCGCCGCGGAACAGGCCGGCCGCGATCCCGCCAGCGTCCGGGTGTGGTCATGCTTCGCCACGGTGGGCGACCACTTGCCCGAGCAATTGCGGCTGAAGAAGACCGTCGCCCGGTTGGCCACCTACCTGCAGGGCTACGGCGATCTGCTGGTGCAGACCAACAACTGGGATCCCGCTGTGCTGCAACGGTTCCGCGAGGATTCGGTGGTCACCTCGATCGCCGGCGGCATTGACCACAAGGCCACGCCCGAACAGATCGAGCACATCGCCACGCTGATCCCCGACGAATGGTTAGAGCCCTCGGCCACCGGGTCGCCGCAACAGTGCGCGCAGCGAATCCGCCGCGAATTCGACTATGGCGCCGACGCGGTGATCCTGCACGGTGCCACGCCCGACGAGCTGGAACCGGTGGTGCGCGCCTACCGCGCGTAGCGGAGTGGTGGCGAGCAGACGCATACGCCCCCGCACGCCCGGCGTGTCGGGGGCTTATGCGTCTGCTCGCGCAAGCTAACTACGGCAGGATGACCGTGCGGGTCACCGGCTCGGCGATCGCCTGCCTGGCCGACAGCGCCCGTTGCAGGGCGGCCAGCAGCGCGTCCCGGGTTTCACCCGGATCGATCAGCTCGTCGAACCCCATGTGTTCGGCCGACCGGTAAGACGCCTGCAATTCGGCGTCGCGCAGCTTCGCCGACAGGTCCTCACCCGCGTTGGATGCGCGACTGAGCGCCGCGGCACTCATGGCGCCCATCGTGGCGCCCGGGTAGGCGAATGTGGCCGATTGATGGTCGAATCCGAGCAGCGACATCACCATCGAGCCGAACCCGTAGGCCTTGCGCAGGGTGACGTGCAACTTGATCGTCGTCGCGGCTGTCTGCGCGGCGAACATCCGCCCC
This sequence comes from Mycobacterium asiaticum, assembly GCF_001673635.1. Lineage (GTDB taxonomy): Bacteria > Actinomycetota > Actinomycetes > Mycobacteriales > Mycobacteriaceae > Mycobacterium > Mycobacterium asiaticum_C. Next base: position 47,777 of record NZ_LZMH01000057.1, on the reverse strand, counting down.
CCGCTGCGCAGCACACCCTGGCGTTCGGAGCGGCTACCGGGCAGCATGCCGGGGTTGTCGGCCAGGAACACAATCGGCAGATGGAAGGAATCGGCGACCAGGATAAAGTGCGCCGCCTTGTCCGCGGCTTCGGAGTCGATGGACCCGGCCAGTACCCGCGGCTGGTTGGCGACGACGGCCACCGGATGTCCGCCGAGATGGGCCAGTGCGCAGATGATCGCCCGGCCGAAGGCGGGCTGCACTTCGAACCAGTCCGGCCGGTCGAACACGACATCGAGCACCGCGCGCATGTCGTAGACGCGGCGATTGTCGCGCGAGACGATGTTCAGCAGCTCGGGGGTCGGCCGGGGCTGCGTGGTCTCGTCCGCCGTCAGCGACGGCGGATAGGACCACGCGCTCGGCGGGAAGTACGACAGGTAGCGGCGGATGTCGTCGAGCGCGGATTCATCGTCCTCGGCGACGTTGTGGATCACCCCGCTGGGCAGCGCGACGTCCGGGCCGCCCAGGTCTTCCTTCGAAATCTCTTCGCCGGTGGACTCTTTCACCACGGGTGGTCCGGCGGTGAAGATGGTGCCCTGCCGGCTCATGATCCGGAAGTCACACACCGGGGCAACCAGAGCACCGTGGCCGGCCGACGGTCCGAGCACGGCGGCGACGGTCGGGACCCGGCCGGAGCACTGCGTCTGGGCCAGCAGGTCGGTGGGGCTGCGCCCGTAATGCCCACCGGTCGGGCGGAAGCCGGCGCCGTCGAGCAGCATGACGAGCGGAATGCGATCGCGCACAGCCAGTTCGGCGATCCGGTAGCGCTTCGAATTCCCGCCGGGCCCGATGCTTCCGGCCAGCGTGGTGAAATCCTCGGCACCGACCATCACCGGCACACCGTTGATCAGGCCCGAGCCCGTGACGATCGCGTCCGCGGCAACCTCGCCGCCGACCAGCGTGCCGATCTCACGGAACGTGCCCGGGTCCAGCAGCCGCTCGATGCGGGCACGCGCGTCCAACTTGCCTTTGCCGCGGTGCTTGTCCAGGCGCTCCGGCCCCCCCATCCCCAGCGAGTGCCGGCGACGCCGGTCGAGGTCCTCGAGCGTCGCGGCCCAATCGGCGGGCTTCTTGGGGGCCTCAGCCATGCTCTGCAGTCCTCACTCACCGGTCGATATCTACCGAAGTGCTTACTGTAGCGCGGCCGCGCAGCGCTGCGGAGTTGGCTGACGTTGACCCTACCGAATTGCTTACTGTAGCTTTTGCCCTATGTCGCGCGGGGCCCTCAAGATCGACGGGGGCATACCCAACAGACTGGACCGGGTCATCGACGCGGCCATCGCTCTGGAAGAGCGGGGTTGCGACGGCGGCTGGACGGCCGAGACCAGCCACGACCCGTTCCTGCCGCTGGCGTTGGCTGCCGAGCACACCTCGCGAATCGAGCTGGGCACCAACATCGCGGTGGCGTTCGCGCGCAACCCGATGACCGTCGCCAACCTGGGCTGGGACCTGCAGGCCTACTCCAACGGCCGGTTCATCCTCGGCCTCGGCACCCAAATCCAGGCCCACATCGAGAAGCGCTTCAGCATGCCCTGGAGCCATCCGGCCCGGCGGATGCGCGAATTCGTCGCGGCAATGCGCGAGATCTGGTCGGCGTGGCGCGACGGCACCAAACTTCGGTTCGAGGGTGAGTTCTACACCCACAAGATCATGACGCCGATGTTCACCCCCGAACCCCACCCTTACTCTGCGCCGAGGGTATTTTTGGCCGCCGTCGGTGAGGCGATGACCGAGATCTGCGGGGAGATCGCCGACGGCCACCTGGGCCACCCGATGGTGTCCCGGCGGTACCTCACCGATGTGACGACGCCGGTGCTGCTGCGCGGCCTGCAGCGCGCCGGGCGCGGCCGCGGCGATTTCGAGATATCGGCCGAAGTGATGGTCGCGACCGGAACGAACGACGACGAATTGGCCAAAGCCATGACCGCCACCCGCAAGCAGATCGCGTTCTACGGGTCCACGCCGGCCTACCGCAAGGTGCTCGACCTGCACGGTTGGGGCGATCTGCACGACGAGTTGCACCGGCTCTCCAAGCTGGGCGAGTGGGACATCATGGGGTCGTTGATCGATGACGAGATGCTCGGCACCTTCGCGGTGGTCGCCCCGATCGAGGATGTCGGCGCGGCGCTGCGCGACCGCTGTACGGGCGTGGCCGATCGAGTGTTGCCGATCTTCTATGCCGCGTCAGAGGGCTGTATTCGGGCCGCACTGAAGGAGTTTCGGCAGTGAGGAGAGTTTCGGCAGTGAGGAGATGTCGGCGGTGAGCGCTCCGACCATGGATGAGGCCGCGCGGGTCCTGGCCGATCCGCAGGCCTTCACCGACGAGCGGCGGCTGCACGCGGCCCTGGCCCACCTGCGCGCCAACGCCCCGGTGTCGTGGGTGGACGTACCGCACTACCGGCCCTTTTGGGCGATCACCAAGCACGCCGACGTCATGGCCATCGAGCGGGAAAACACGGTGTTCACCAACTGGCCGCGGCCGGTGCTGGCGACCGCCGAAGGCGACGAACAGGCCGCAGCCCTGGGGGTGCGCACGCTGATCCACCTGGACGACCCACAGCACCGGGTGGTGCGTGCCATCGGCTCGGACTGGTTCCGCCCCAAGGCGATGCGGGCGATGAAGCTCCGGGTGGACGAGTTGGCCAAGAGCTACGTCGACAAGATGGTGGAGGTGGGACCGGCGTGCGATTTCGTTCAGCAAGTCGCGGTGAACTTCCCGCTCTACGTCATCATGTCGTTGCTCGGCGTGCCGGAAGCCGACTTCTCCCGCATGCTGCGCTGGACGCAGGAGTTGTTCGGCGCCGACGACAGCGAATTCAAGCGCGGCACCACCGCTGAGGAACAGATCGCGTCGCTACTGGAGATGTTCGGCTATTTCAACGAATTGACCGCAGCGCGTCGCGAAAGTCCCACCGAAGATCTCGCCTCGGCGATCGCCAACGCCCGCATCGACGGCCAGCCGCTATCGGACATCGACACGGTGTCCTACTACCTGATCGTCGCCACCGCCGGGCACGACACCACCAGCGCGACCATCTCCGGCGGCCTGCAGGCCCTCATCGAGAATCCCGAGCAGTTGCAGTGGCTGCGCGAAAACCCCGACCAAATGCCCCAAGCGACCGAGGAGATGATCCGCTGGGTCACCCCGGTCAAGCAGTTCATGCGCACCGCCGCCAAGGATGTCGAGGTTCGCGGCATACCAATCGCCGAGGGCGATTCGGTGCTGCTGTCCTATGTGTCGGCCAACCGCGACGAGGACATCTTTGACGACCCGTTCCGCTTCGACGTCGGTCGTGACCCCAACAAGCATGTTGCTTTCGGGTACGGCGTGCATTTCTGCATGGGTGCCGCGCTGGCCCGCATGGAGGTCAGCAGCTTCTTCGCGGAACTCCTGCCACGACTGAAATCCATTGAGCTGGACGGTGATCCGGAGTTGGTCGCGACGACCTTCGTCGGTGGCCTCAAGCACCTGCCCGTCCGCTACTCGCTGACGTGAGTCTAAGCTGTCTTTTGCCCACGGTCAGTCAGTGTCAAAGGATGCCATCGATATGACTCGCAGGACGATTGTCATCACCGGTGCCAGCGATGGCATCGGCGCCGCAGCAGCCCGCCGGCTGAGTCGCGAAGGTGCAAACGTCGTCGTGGTCGGTCGCTCGCAGAGCAAGACGACCGCGGTGGCCAACGAAATCGGCGCGGACTATTTCGTGGCGGACTTCGCCGACCTGGCCCAGGTACAGGCGCTGGCGGACAAGATCAAATCCGAATACCCGCGCATCGATGTGCTGGCCAACAACGCGGGCGGCATGTGCAAGCAGCCGGAGACCACGGTCGACGGCCTGGAGAAGACCTATCAGGTCAACTACCTGGCGCCGTTCCTGCTGACCACGCGATTGCTGGACGTGCTCGTCGACTCCCGCGCCACGGTGGTCAACACCACCAGCAACTCCCACAAGCTGGTGCCCAGGTTCAAAGTCGACGATCTCGAGCACACCGAGGGGCGCCGGCCCAGCTTCGCCTATGCGCTCACCAAATTGGCGATCATCCTCTTCACCAGAGAACTGCACCGCCGCTACCAGGCGAGCGGTATCTCCGCCGCAACCTTCCATCCCGGCTACGTGAACTCCAATTTCGGCGAGGCATCCGGTTCGCGGTTCCTGCTCTTCATGAAGTACCACGTCCCGGTCATCGCCAGGTTCACCGCGTCAGCGGAGCAGGGTGCCGAACAATTGGTGTGGCTTGCCTCCAGCACGCCCGGTGTCGACTGGCGGCCGGGGGAGTACTACTCCAAACACAAGGTCGCCAGGGCCAACCGCGCGGCCTACGATCCGCGACTGGCCGGCGAGCTCTGGGAACGCACGGCGGCCAGGGCGGCTCTCTAGCCGGCCAGCCCGCTGTCACGCAGTACATGGCAGATGGCGCCTACCGCCCCGGCGAACTCGTGGTCGGCGGGCGTGCCGAAGTTGATCACAACGCCGTCGCGCTGCGGCGCGTCAGCCGCTGCCAGCGGATGACGCAGGCGCGCCAACCCGGCCAACGCGACGCCGGCCTCAGCGGCACGGCGCAGCACCGTCTGTTCGGCCCCGGCGCGCAGGGTCAGCAGTAGGTGCAGTCCGGCGGGCACGCCGCTGATCCCGACGTCGAATCCGGACAGCGCGGCGACCAGAATCTCGCGCCGGCGCCGGTAGCTGGCACGCATACGACGAATGTGGCGGTCGTACTGGCCGGTGACGATGAAATCGGCCATCGTCAACTGGTCGATTGAGTTGACGTAGAACTGCTCACCGCCCGCCGTGGCAATGACGGCGTCGAGCAGATCAGCGGGCAACACCATCCAGCCCAGTCGCAAAGCCGGCGAGAGTGTCTTGCTGACCGAACCGAGGTACACCACACGGTCGGGGTCAAGACCCTGCAGTGCGCCAATGGGCTGCCGGTCGTAGCGGAACTCGCCGTCGTAGTCGTCTTCGATTACGTAACCACCCGTCCGCCTGGCCCACCTGATGATCGCGGTGCGCCGTGCCGGATCCAGCGGCACGCCATGGGGATACTGGTGTGCGGCGGTGATCAGCGCCGCGGGTGTGTCGAGTCTCTCCAGGTCATCGACACGGGCGCCTAGCTGGTCGAGTCCGATCGGCACGGTAGCGGCACCCACCGACGCGATCGTCTCGCGGAACACAAACAATGCGTCGACTTCGACGGCGATCGGTCGCGCCGCACCGAATGTCTTGGCCAGCAATTCGACGCTGTGCCGGGTGCCGGCGCAGACCATGATCGACTCCGGCGAGGCGCGCACCCCGCGTGTGCGTCCCAGGTATTCGGCGAGTGCCTCGCGCAGCTCGGGCCGCCCGCGCGGATCACCCAGGCGCAGGGCGGCATTCGGGGCGGAGGTCAGTGCGCGCCGCACCGAGGCCAACCACCGACTGCGAGGGAAGGCGGATACGTCGGGTGAACCCGGAAGGAGGTTGTGTCTGGGCGCGCCCGCCGTGCCGCGCGGTTGCACCGTCGGAGATCGGTTGCCGCCGTTGACCACCCAGGTACCCGAGCCCTGCCGCGATGCCAGCCAGCCCTCCGCGACCAACGCCGCATACGCCTCGGCCACGGTGTTGCGCGCCAGACCCAGGTCGGCGGCCAGGCTGCGCGCGGGAGGCAATGTCGTACCCACGGCTAACCGGCCGGATCGAACGGCGTCGCGCAACGCGGTGGTCAGCAGCTCGCGGACGCCGCGGGCACCGGGTCGGACCACCGAACTCAGGTCCAGGTGCAAATCGCGACTGCCGGAATTAGCCCATGAAGTCATGCAGTAATTGCACCATAAGCGTGGGTATTTCCACCCTACTATCGAAATATGACGAACACACTCGAACACAACCGCATCAAGCTGTACCGGGTATCGCCCGAGCTGTACGAAGCGATGCTGGCCCTGCAGAATGCGGTCGCCAAGGACATCGACCCGGAACTGGCTGAGCTGATCAAGATCCGCGCCTCCCAGATGAACCATTGCGCTTACTGCATCGACATGCACACCCACGACGCACGCAAGCTAGGCATGAACGAACAGAAGTTGACGTTGCTGCCCGCTTGGGAGGAAGTCGGCGACCTCTATACCGACCGGGAACAGGCGGCGCTGGCGCTGACCGAAGCGATCACCGAGCTGACCGGTCGCGGCCACGTGTCCGACGAGGTGTACAGCCGTGCGGCCAACGTGTTCTCCGACCGCGAACTCGGCCAGGTGATTGCGATGGCAATCGCCATCAACGCATGGAACCGCATTGGGGTCGCTACCCGGCTGTCCCCGCCGAGGCGGTAATACTGGACCCAGTACCGGAAGGGGAATTCGTGCTAGGTGTTCATCACGCTGCGAGCTGTACCGCAGATCGGCAACGGTCGCTAATGGGCTTCGCCGACGGCGTCCCGGTCGAGCCGATCGGGTGCGCGGCATGAGTCCGGAGACCGCGCTGGTGACCGGAGGGGGATCCGGCATCGGACGTGAAACCGCCAACCTGCTGCGCGATGCCGGCCACGATGTGGTGGTATGGGACCTCTCCGGCGGCGACATCGATTGCGATGTCAGCGATTTCGACGCGGTGTCGGCGGCGATGGAACAGACCGTCCGGGAGCACGGAGTGCCCACCCGGGTCGTCACCAGCGCCGGCATCGGATCCTCCGGTCTGCTACTGAAGATCGAACCCGCGGACTGGGAAAAGGTCTTGGCGGTCAACCTGACCGGAACCTGGTTCACGATCCGCGCGGCCGCCCAGGCCATGATCGACGCCGAGCTGGAAGGCTCCATCGTGGTGGTCTCGAGCATCAGCGGCACCCTGGCGGACCGGGACATGGGCGCCTACTGCGTATCGAAGGCCGGCCTGGACATGCTGGTCAAGGTGGCGGCCGTGGAATGGGGCGTGCACGGCATCCGGGTCAACGCGGTCGGACCGGGCGTCACCCGCACGCCGATGCTGCCCGACGCCGAACGCTGGCCCGCCTGGGTCGAGGGCATGTCCAAACGCACCGCGCTGCGACGGCTTGGCGAGCCCGGCGACGTGGCGGAGGCCATCGTCGGTGTCCTCGACATGTCCTGGGTGACTGGGCAGGTGCTGCACGCCGACGGGGGGCTTTCTCTGCACAGCCCGATCGACGCTTACGGGCAGGTCGAAAAGCTGATGAGGCTGAAGAAGCTGCAAGAGATCCACAAACAGAAGCAACAGGCCCGTGAGGGCTAGTCAATACTGTAGTCGATTATGCCCCTGATGATTTCGCCGTTGAGCAGGTCGGCGTAGGCATCGTTGATCTCGTCCAAGCGGTAACGCCGGGTGATCATCTCGTCCAGTTGGAGCTGGCCGGTCTGGTAGAGCCGCGCCAGCCGCGCGATGTCGGCCTTGCCGTTGCACGAGCCGAAGATGGTGCCCGCCAACGTCTTGTTGGACAGGATGAAGTCCTGCAGGTTGAGGTTGACCGAATGGGTCAGCTGTGACGTCATGCCGGTCAGCACGCACGTCCCGCCCTTTCGCGTCAGCTGCACGGCGTCGCGCACGTCATCCGCGGTGATCAGGGACGGCGAAACCACCACCGAGTCCGCCATCACGCCGTAGGTGAGGCCACGGACCAGATCCAGGGCCTCCGCCGTCGACGCGACGCTGTGGGTCGCGCCGAAGCCCAGCGCCGACTTTTGTTTGAACTCAACCGGATCCACCGCGATGATCTGCGCGGCCCCGTTGATCCGGGCGCCCTGAATGGCACCGGTGCCGATTCCGCCGGCGCCGATGACGACGAAGGTGTCGCCGCCGCGCACGTTCGCCCGGTTGGCCGCCGACCCGTAACCGGTCGGGATCGCGCAGGACAGCAACGCGGCGGGCACCAATGGTATGTCGCGTTCGATCTTGATCAGCGAATTGACCGACGCCACAGTGTGTCTGGCGAACGCGCCGACCTTGGCCAGATGGCCGAGCGGCTTGCCGGCGGAGGTGTGATGCCGGAAGGTCCCGTCGGTGGGCATACCCGGGACCATGGTGCCCATGCCGGTGTCGCACAGGTATTCCATGCCCGAGGCGCACCAGCGGCACTGGCCGCACACTGCGACGAACGACATCACCACATGGTCACCGGGCACGAAATCGGTTACGCCGGGCCCTATTTCGCGGACCACCCCGGAGCCCTCGTGTCCACCGATCATCGGAAACATGCTGGGCAGACCAAGCGCCTGCATCACCTCGTTGGGCGCTGACATGTCGCCCTTGAGAATGTGATCGTCGGAGTGGCACAGCCCGGCAGCGGCCATCTCGACGAGAACTTCACCGGCGCGCGGCGGATCCAGCTCGAAATCTTCGACCGACCACGGTCCGCCGATACCGTGCAGGATGGCCGCCCGGCTTTTCATGCTGCCGGGCGGAACGTGACGGGAAGCTTGTTGGGGGAGCGGAAGATCAGCCCGACGATCTTGGACTCCGTGCCGGTCCCGTCGTCGGGAGCGAACGCCAGATTGTCGAGCCGGTCCAACAGGCTGTTCAGCATGACCCGCGTCTCCATCCGCGCCAGGTGCATGCCCAGGCACATGTGGATGCCGCCGGCAAATGCGATATGCGCCTGCCGGGGCCGAAGGATGTCGAACCGGTCCGCGTCGGGCCAACGCGTTTCGTCGCGGTTGGCCGATCCCATGCACATATCGACCTGGGCTCCGGCCGGAATCGTCTTGCCGCCCATCTCGATTTCCGTCGTCGTGGTCCGCATGACCATGGTCAGCGGAGTCTCCACGCGCAGGCCCTCCTCGATCGCAACCGGTATCAACGACCGGTCGCGGCGCACCATCTCCAACTGCTCGGGGTGCGTCAGGAGCAGATACAACAAGTTGCCCGAAGACCGGTAGGTGGTTTCCAGCCCGGCGGGCAACAGTAGGCGCAGGAAGGCGATGATGGCCTCGTCGGTGAGTCTCTCGCCGTCGATCTCGGCGGTACACAAGTCGCCGATGATGTCGTCGGTGGGCTTACGGCGGCGTTGCTCCACCTGGTCGAGGAAATACCCGTGCAACTCCGTGGCGGCGGTCAGTCCGGCCATGATGTCGGTCGGTATCGAGATCAGGTCGAGTGACAGCCGACGGAACAGATCGAGGTCTTCCCGGGGCAGTCCGAGCAGCTCGGAGATGATGCGGGTGGGGAACTCGAACGTCAGCGCCTTCACCAAGTCGGCGTGACCCTCGTTCTTGATCTCGTCGATCAACCGGTCGCAGACCGGTCCGATCACCGAGGGTTCCCAGCGTTCCAGTGCGGTGGCCCGGAACGCCTTGGCCACCAGGCTGCGGTGATCGTGGTGCTCCTTGCCGCCCATCGCCAGGATGGTGTGGCCCATCACCAGTCCGATGGTGTTGTCATAGCTGGCGGAGGTGAAGATGCGGTCGTCCCGGAAGCCTTGAAACACCGCATCGTAGTTGAACAGCACCCACTCGTCGCTCGGTCGCAATTCCTCCGGCATCAGCTCGGCATCCATGAACGAGCCATGCCACACGGGGTCGATGCGCCGCATCTGCTTGAAGAACGGATACGGACTGGTCTCGCCGGTGTAGTCAAGCTCGATGGGCTCGCCCTCGAGATCCTGATGGTCGGTGCTGAGCGTCATACGCGCTCCTCCCTGAGCGACCGATTTCGCCCGCGCGGGCGGGCCGGAAAGGTGAATGTCGCTATCATAATATAAATAGCAACCTAGCCACTAGGGAGCCAACGGACGCGGGCGAGAGGCGGTGATCGGTGATGCTCCGCCGGTTCGTGTGTTCGCTCGATGAATTGCCGCCGGGCACGATGAGACTTCTCGACGCCGGAAAATTCGGAGTGGGCGTGTACAACGTGCGCGGTTCGCTGTACGCCATCGTGAACTACTGCTCGCACGAGGGCGCGCCGCTGTGTCTGGGCCCAGTCGGTGGCACCAACGAATCCGCACCCGGTGAACCGGACGGGCTGCGCCGCGTTCGTGAGGGGCAGATCGTCCGATGTCCCTGGCACAACTGGGAATTCGACATCACCACGGGTCAGAACGTGGCCGATCCGAGTCGGCGCGTGCGCACCTATCGGGTCGAAGTCGCCGACGGGGAAGTGTATGTGACCGCATGAACCAGCCGTTGATAGACACCTTCATAGATACGAATGTGCAACCGCACTTTCGGTACAACGCCGAAATCCGGCGCTATCTCCCCGCCGCCCACCAGCTGCGTTCCATCCCCGACGTCGAACAGCAGTGGTACCAGGCGCCCGGAGGGGACTATCGCGCCGACCTGTACGGCGACGGTTACCCAGGATCGGACCCCGAGACCGTCAGCCGGCACCTGTTCGAGGAGAACGGCGCGAGCTACGCGATCCTGAACCCGCTGACCCGGGGCAACATCGCCGACTACCTGCTCAACAGCCGGATTTGCGCCGCGGTCAACGACTGGCTGCTGGACCGCTGGCTGGAACCGGACACCAGCGACCGCTTCCTGGGCACCATCCGGGTGAATCCGGAGGATCCCAAGGGCGCGGTCGCCGAGATCGAGCGTCTCGCCGATCATCCCAAGCTCGTTCAGGTCGGGGTGCCGATGCAGTCCCGCGAGCCGTACGGCAAGCCGGTGTTCGAGCCCATTTGGGAGGCCGCGGCCGCGCACGGGCTGCCGGTTGCGGTGCATATCAACGGCGGCAACGGCGTGGATCATCCGCCCACGTTCGCCGGACATGCGCACACCTACCCCGGCTACGCGGCGTTCATGCCGCTGAACTACTTCGTGCACCTGGCCACCCTGATCGTCGAAGGTGTCTTCGGCCGGCATCCGGGACTGAAATTCGTCTTCGCCGATGGCGGGTACGACATCTTGACCCCGCTGATGTGGCGGCTGGACACGTTCTGGCTGTCGATGCGCGATCAGACACCCTGGGTGGACCGCTATCCCAGCGAGTTTCTGCCCGGCCATGTCCGGTTCTGTTCTTCGGCTTTCGACGGCCCCGTCGATGCCGGAGACGTTCCCGGGTGGTTCGATTTCTCCGGCAAGGCCGATCTGGTGATGTACGGCTCGAGCTACCCGCACTGGTCGGCGGCTTCCGCGGCGGACACGGTGGACGGCATGGACACCGAGCAGCGGACAAAGGTGTTGTGGCGCAACGCCAGCGAGCTTTATGGATTGACGGTGAGCGAAGGAAGTGCGCCATGACGGTCATGGAACGGCTCGACCCGCAGCAGGGAAGGCCGGATGGCGCAAAGGAAATCGCGGTCACGGTTGTCGACACCGATGTGCATCCGCTGCCTGTCTCCGCCGAGGTGCTCAAGTCCTACGCACCGCCGGAATGGGTGGACAAGATCTGGCCGACCGGCAATGCGGTCAGCCCGGTGCCGCACTTCTACGACACCCCGGACTCGTACAAGACGATGTCGTTACGAATGGACGCCCATCCACCCAACGGCGGTGTGGCGGGCAGTGATCCGGATTTCGCTGCTCAGCAATTGCTCGTCGAGGCCGGGGTCAGCATCGCCTCGCTGGAGCCGATGTGCGACGCGCACTTGCCGCAGGCCGAGCACGTGTTGAAGTCGACGTACAACGACTGGCTCGCCGACGTCTGGCTGGACAAGCACAACGCGCACGGCCGCTGGCGCGGTTCGATCAGCGTCAGCGCACAGACGCCCGGGCAGGCCGCCCGCGAGATCGAGCGCTGGGCCGGTCACCCTTACATGTCCCAGGTGCTCATCACTCCGCAGACGCGCGGAATCCCTTTCGGGAGCCCGCATTTCGATCCACTCTACGAGGCGGCGGCGCGCAACGGACTGCCGGTGGCCACCCATCTGATGGGGCAGACGCCGTTTGAACTGATCCCGCTCTACCCGGTGGGTAACCCCGCGCACTGGCACGACTTTTTCGCGTCCTGGCCGCTGTTGTACGTGTCCCATCTGATGAGCCTGGTGTTCGACGGGGCCTTCGACCGCCATCCGGAGTTGCGGGTGGTGTTCATCGAGGGCGGGTTCACCTGGGCGATGCCGGTGATGTCCCGGATGGACCGGATCTGGGCGGCGCGTCGCGGCGACCTGCCGCACGTGCGGCGGCCGCCGTCGGAGTATGTGCGCGAACACGTGCGATTCACCACTCAGCCACTCGAGGACGCCGACACGGTCCAGTTCCGCGACTACCTCGAAATGATGGACCTCGGCGACAACCTGATGTTCTCGACCGACTACCCGCACTGGAGTTACGACGCCCCGGAGTATGCGATCAACCGGTTCCCCCGCGACCAGCGGGAACGAATCATGCGCGGGAACGCGACGGCCCTCTACGGTTTGCCGTCGACCGTGCGGGCCCTGCCCGGGGAGCAGACCGACCGTCTACCTTAATGGGCATGACACAAACGAATCTCACGCGGCCGCAGGGCCTGGGACGCCTCGACCCGTCGCTGCGCGCCGCTGCTGAGGAGTTGGGCGTCGTCGAGTTTCGGGCCGAAACCCTGTCCGCCGAGCGTGAGCACGCCACCCGCGTGGCCGCCGAGCGGGCCGCGGGAGCCGACACCGACGGGGTCGTCGTCGAATCGCGGTCCATCGCCGGGCCCGATGGCGACCGGCTCGACTTGCGCTTGTATCGCGGCCGCACCGAATCCGCGGCGCCGGTGGTGCTCTATGCCCACGGCGGCGGCTTCGTCACCGGGAACCTGGACACCGACCACGCGCACTGCGTCGACTTGGCCCGCGACGCGAACTGCCTGGTGGTGTCGGTGGACTATCGACTCGCGCCCGAGCATTCGTGTCCGGCCGCCCTGGACGATGTCGAGGCGGCGCTGCGCGATGTCATCGCCAACAGCGCCGAACTGCAGGCGGATACCGACCGCATCGCGGTGATGGGCCGCGATGCCGGCGCCGCCCTCGTGGCGTGCCTGGCGCAGCGGATGTTCGACACCGAAGGTCCCCAGATCCTGATGCAGATCCTGCATCAGCCCATGCTGGACGCCGACGCCACCCCGTCGCGCCGCGAGTTCCAGCGCACGCCCGGCCTCAACGGCCCGGCCGTGAGCCGGGCCTGGGGCCACTACCTCGGGCACACCACGGCCAGCGGCCACCATGTCCCGGCGCACCGCGCCAATCTGGAAGGCCTGCCGCCCACCTACATCAGCTGTTCGGAGATCGATCCGTGCCGCGACGAAGCCATCGACTACGCGAATCGGCTGTTGCACGCCTTCGTGCACACCGAATTGCACGTGGTGGCAGCGACATTTCACGGCTTCGACTCCGCGGTGCCGGATTGGATTGTCTCGCAAGAGAACCGGGCTCTGCACGCGCAGTCGCTGCGGCGGGTGTTCACCGCTTAGCCGACGTGCCGGCGGCTAGATGGGAGTGAACTTGGTGATCAGCCACTTGCCGTCGACCAGCGCAAGATTCACCAGCACGCTGCTGGCAGACATGGACGGGTCCGGGTTGTCCTTGGTGGTGGTGCTCTGATCGACGAAGACCAGCACGACCGCGGAGTCGGGGTGTAGTTCCTGCACCGCGGCCCGCATTACGTGCGCGTTGGTCTTCAGCGACTTTTGTTTGGCGGCCGGGGCAACGATCTGCTGGGTGAACTGGTCGTAGTAGGACAAGAAATCCCCGGAGAGGTGCGAGCGGGCGTTGGCGAAATCCTTATCCAGGCTGTCGGCCGAGTAGGACAGCACCGCAACGGTGCCGTCCGATGCCGCATTGACCGCCGCGCGGGCAACGCCGGGGCTGGTCGCCTGATCCGGCTCGTGGTACTTGAAATACAGCCAAATCGTCACGCCGCCGGTGATCAATATGAGCAAAGTGAGGATCGTCGGGATGGGCTTGATCGTGATCTGGCGGTGCCAGAAGTCGCGCCGCCAGTTGCGCTTTCGAGTCTCGGAGTCGGTGGCCGCCGCGGGGGTCGTAACGACGGCGGTCTCCTCACCGTCCGGGTCGTCGGCGAGATCGGCGGCCGGCTCAGCGTCGGCGTTGACGAAGGGGTCGTCCTGGACCTCGTCTTCGGGGTGCCCGCCCGTCGTGTCGATAACCGCGGTCTTGTCTTGCTCGTCCAGTTTGTGGTCCAGTTCGTCCTCGAGTTCGCCGCGCACCTTGTCGCTCACGGTACGAACTCCACTTTCGACATCTTGTATTGCCCGTCCTCTTCAGTCACGGTCACCCGCAGCCGCCAGGTCCGCGGTTCCTCCTTGGCGCCGGTGGAATTGGTGACCCGCGAGGTCGCCGAAACCAGGACCAGTGCGGAACGCCCGTCCATGGACTCGACGGCCGCGGCGTTCACGGTGCCCTCGGTGACCACCTTGGACTGCTCGACCACCTTGGTGAAATCGGCGGCGCGCTGCTGGAAGTCGTCCCGGAACTCGCCGGTGGAACTGTCGATGACGCGCTGGACGTCGTCTTTGGCCTTCTTATAGTCGAGCGAGGTCATGTTCACCACGCCCTTTTTGGCGCCGGCGATGAAGGCCGCGGACTTTTCCTCACGCTCGTTGGCCTGGTGGTGCTGCCACACAAAGTAACCGCTGGTCCCGATGAAGGCGCAGATGACAAGCACGGCGGCCAGTTTTGCGAGCGTCGACAACTTCGGCACGCCGAACGAATTGCGCATTCGCTCCCGCCGGGACAGCGGACCCTCGACTACCGGTGCCGACTCGTTGTAATTCGCCGACTCGTCGTAGTTCGCCGCTTCGTCGTAGTCCTCGGCGTCCTCGTAATACTCGGCGTGCTCGGCGTCTTCGACGTCCTCGTAGTACTCCGAGTCGTCGTAGTCCTCGTCTTCCTCGTCGTCTTCATAGTCGTCGGCATACTCGTCGTATTCCGTGTCACCGCTGCTCACGGCGAGCGCTTCGCGGCGAAGCCGGGCGGCGCGGGCCTTGGCGCGCGCGGCAGCGGCCAGCGCCTCGGCCTCGGCGGCCTGCGCCTCTGCCTCCAAAGCCAGCGCCAGCGCTTCAGCTTTGGACGTGACCGCGTCGTCGTCTGTCTCAGCCATTGCCGCTCGTCATTATCGAGTGAACTCCGGTATCTCTTACGGTATTACCCATTGCTAACATCAGAGTCTTCCGCGAACTCCGACGAGGACCGATCTGGCGATGATCAGC
This sequence comes from Mycobacterium asiaticum, assembly GCF_001673635.1. Taxonomy (GTDB): domain Bacteria; phylum Actinomycetota; class Actinomycetes; order Mycobacteriales; family Mycobacteriaceae; genus Mycobacterium; species Mycobacterium asiaticum_C. Next base: position 32,688 of record NZ_LZMH01000057.1, on the reverse strand, counting down.
CACCCAATTCTTCTACCCGACTTCCTTCGCGACAGCGAAAGATGGTCGAGCGAAGTCCGGCCGGCATCATGACCGCTGTCGACTCTCCCGAAAAGATACTCTTTACCTCCACTACCCAAGCGTTTCTGGCAAAAGAAGCGTCGCTGCGGCACGTCCGGGACCTGCACGCCGCGGGCGTCTCCTTCGAGCCCGCGTGGTGGCGGCGGGCCGCCGAACTCGGCTGGACCGCCTTGTTGGTTCCCGAGGAACTGGGCGGGGGAAGCGCCTCGGGCGACGGGTTCGCGGACCTGGCCGCGGTCGCCGAGCTGCTGGGCAAAACCGTTGCCCCCGGCCCCCTGTACCCCGTCAGCACCGTCCTGGCGGGTCTGGTGGATTGTGCCGGGCGGGACGAGCACGGGGAACTCATCGAGGCGCTGATGTCCGGGGCCACCGTCGCTTCGTGGGCGGTGTCGGAACCGAGCCGGGGCTGGGCGCCCCTCGAGCCGGCCGTCACCGCCGTCGAGGCCGGGTCGGGCTACCGCATCGACGGGGTCAAAGACCGGGTCGAGGCCGGAGCTCAGAGTTCTTTGCTGCTGGTGGTCGCACGGTCCGCGGCGGGGATCCGTCAGTTCCTGGTGCCCGCGGACAGCCCGGGAGTGAGCATCACGCCCCAGTCGTCGATCGATCTGGTCAAGCAGTACGCGCGGGTCGAATTCGACGGGGTGGTGCTCGACGGCTCCGCGGCCGTGGGCACCGCCGAGGAGACACCCACGCTGATCGATCGGCAAAGTCAGGTTGCGCAGGTGCTGCAGTGCGCCGAGGTGGTCGGCATCCTGCAGACCACCTTCGACTTCACCGTGCAGTGGGCCCTGGACAGGCACAGCTTCGGCCGGCCGCTGGCGTCGTATCAGGCGCTCAAGCACGGGTTCGCCGACATGAAGATGTGGTTGGAAGCATGCCGGGCAACGACTGCCGCAGCGGTGGCCGACGTGTCCGCCCGCGCACCCGAAGCCGGCCTGTCGGCCAGCATCGCCAAGTCCTACGTGGGCGAGCTGGCCGGCCAAATCGTGCAACGTTGCGTGCAGATGCACGGCGGCATCGGCGTCACCTGGGAGCACGACCTGCATTTGTACTTGCGTCGAATTACGTTGTACCGCTCCATGTTCGGCACCCCTGAGGAGCACAACCTCCGGGTGTACCAGGCGGCAGCAAAATGACAGCCGAGTCCGTCGCCGAATTCGCCGCCCGCGCGCGGGCCTGGCTGGCCGACAACATGCCGAGTATCGACCCCGAGTCGCCGCCGGCCATGCCGCGGGACGCCGAGCAGTCCTGGCAGCGGGCGCGGGAATTGCAGAAGCGGCTCTACTCAGGCGGGTTCGCCGGGATCTGTTTCCCGCGCGAATACGGCGGACTGGGACTGGACTACGAATACCAGCGGGCATTCAACGTGGAGTCGGTCGGCTACGAGATGCCGCTGATCCTCAATGTCCCCACTTTCACCATCTGTTGCGCCACACTGCTGGACACCGGCAGTGAGGAGCAGAAGAAGCAACACATCGCCGCGGCGCTGCGGGGGGACGAGATTCTGGTCCAATTGCTGTCCGAACCCAGCGGTGGTTCGGACCTGGCCGGTGTCATCACGCGCGCCGAACGTAAGGGCGATCGTTGGGTGATCAACGGGGCCAAGACATGGAGCACAAGCGCTTTCGCCGCGGACTACGGGTTGTGCCTGGCCCGTACCGACTGGGATGTGCCCAAGCACGACGGCTTGACGATGTTTCTGGTCCCCATCCGTCACCCGGGAATCACGTTGCGGCGCATCACCCAGGTGAACGGTGGTGCGGAGTTCTGCGAGGAGTTCCTCGACGGCGTGGATGTCGGTGACGACGCGGTGGTGGGCGAGGTGAATAACGGCTGGGCGGTGGCATCTCGGCAGCTCTACCACGAACGCCGCGCCGTCGGTCAAGGCTCGGAGTTCGCCAGCGGCTCGGGCAGCGAGGGCGGTCACACCACACCGGTGGACTATGCGGATCTGCTGGCCAGGACCGGCCAGGCTGACAGCGAGCGCGCGCAGGAGATGGCCGGCCGGGCGCTGGTGCACCGCGCGGTTGCCGAGCAACTGATCAACCACGTGTCGCGCAGCGTGCGGGACGGTTCGCTGCCTCCGGCCGCCGGGACGCTGATCAGGCTGTTCCACGCCGAGACCACGATGGTGGAGGTCGATACGGCACTCGCGATCGCCGGTGCGGCCGGTGTGGTCGGGGAAGTCGGCGAGGGGCTGCAGACCGGCTTCCGTTTTCTGTCCCGGCAGTCGGTCGCGATCGGTGGCGGCACCACGGAGATGGCTCGCAATGTCATCGGCGAACGGGTGCTGAACTTCCCGCGCGAGTACGCCGCCGACCGCGGGGTGCCGTTCAACCAGGTGCGGCACGGCCGAACGCGCTGAGCGCGCCTAATCGGCGAGGAGGACGTTCCCGGGATCGGCGCCGTTGACCGGTATCTGGACCAGCGACAAAACGTGGTGGGCGGGGCTGCCCGGTGGCGCCACCAGCACGCAGTCGCCGCCCTGCTTGCGGGCGCGGTCGCGCGCGGCGGCCAGGGCACTCACGCCCGCTGAGCCCAGATGCGTCACCGCGCTCAGGTCAATTGTCAAAGACGCTATGCCCGAACGGCTTTCCACCGCGATCTGGCGGTCCAGGGTGGAGGCGGTGTGCGAATCGACCTCGCCGCGCACGATGATGCGGCCATCGTCGACCAGCGAGACGAATTCGTCGTCGAGTTCACGCCGAATGGTGACCCGACTGATGACCGGGTCGCTGATGAAATTGGCCGGGCGGCTGAGTCGGTGCGTCAGCGAGGCGGTGGTGCCGTCCGGGCCGTGGCTGACATGCGATTCCGTCACCAGGGCTTCGGCCATGGCCAAGCCGCGCCCGCGGCCCTGTGCACCTTCGCGGTGGTCTTTCCACTGCCCTCGGTCGACGACCGACGCCCGCAGCTTGCCGTCACCGCTCAGGGTCGCCTCGACCACCACCCCGCCGGTGACCTCGTCGCTGTAACCGTGTTCCACGGCGTTCTCGACGAATTCGGAGACGGCATGCACGATGTCGGAGATGTCCGTGTCTTCAGCGCCGATGTCGGACAACCACTTTCGCAGCCGAGACCGGACGTGACGAGCGGCGTGAATGGTCGCGTCCGCAGTGATGTGCAGCGGCGGTGTCGGCGCCCGGCGCTGCGCCGCCAGCAGGGTCACATCGTCGTTGTATCCGGTGGAGCGCAACAGTAATTCCAGCGTCTCCGAACAGAGGCGGTCGACGGCCCGGGTAGGCGTGTCGATGACGAAGCCGCCGGTGCCGGCCGCGATGCTGGCGGCCAAGTCGGCGAATTCGGCGGTGCTGGCTCCCAGCGGCCGGCCCGGGCGCTCGATCAAACCATCGCTGTAGAACAGCACCGTGTCGCCGATGCCAAGCGGCTCGGTGCGCAGTGGGAAGCCGACGCCGCTGCCCAGCGGGCCGCCGCCCGACGGTGTCAGATACCGCGACTCCGCACCGGCCGACACCACCAGCGGGGGCGGGTGCCCGGCGGTGCAGTACTGCAATTCACCCGTCACATAATCCAGGGATCCGATGCAAAGGGTCGCTGACTTCGAGCCCGGCACCTGTTCGTGGAACCGGTCCAGGGCCTCTAGTGCCTCGACGATCGAGTACCCGGCGCTGATCTGCATCCGCAAAGCGGTGCGCAACTGCGACATCACCGCGGCGGCCTCGACACCGTGGCCGACGACGTCCCCGACGATCAGCACCAGGCGGTCCCCGAGCGCCAGGGCGTCGAACCAGTCGCCGCCGGCGGCGGTGTCTTCGGCAGCGACGACGTATTCGGCGGCGATGTCGGCGTCGGGAACCACCGGCACCGACGCGGCCAACAGCGCCTGCTGCATGACGGTCGCCGAATCGCGCACGTTCCGGTAGCGCTCCGAGAGTTCCTCGACCCGCGCCTCGGCGGCCAGGCGCGCCTGCACCCGAGTGGTGACGTCGTCGAAGACCAGCTGCACTCCTTCGATGGACCCGTCGTCCCCGCGTCGCGCCGTCACCAGGAAGTCGAAGAACCGCTCCTCGAGGCCGGAACCCTGCAAGTCGACCTGCAACCGCCACTCGGATCCCGACTGTGACTCCCCGGTTTGATACACCCGATCAAACATCTCGAGGATCTGTTGACTCTCCAGCTCGGGATACATCTCCTTGACGGTCTTACCCACGCTGACCAGTAGCGGACTCAAGTCGCGAAACGCGGCATTGACGGCAATGAACCGGTGGTCGGGCCCTTCCAGGCCGACAACCATCGCCGGGATGTTCTCGAAGATGCGCCGCACGTCCTCAGCCGCGCCCACCGTTTTGTCCCAGTCCTCATCGGCCGCCATGTTGGCCGTACCTCCCACGGACCGCATCAATACCCAGTTTTTGGCGCGCTGACGAAAACAACGTCAAGCGACGCTAATCAGGTTATCAATGCGCGGGACGTGTGCCACGCACGAAATTCGTCAGGCCGCCTCGGGCCGTCTCAGGCGGTGGTCAGCGCGGATTCCGTGGTCGGGTGCACGGACAACACATTGCCGAATGCGCACGCATCGACAATGCGGGCGACGCCGGGATTCTGACTCACCATGCGCAGCGTTATGCCGCGTTCGCGGCAGCGCTCCGCTTCGTCGGCCAGCACGGTGAACGCGCAGCAGCCCATGAAATCCAGGCCGTTCACGTCGACGACGAGCAGGCCGGCCTGGCTGGCCGCGGTTGCCGCCTCGGTGACCAGACCCTGCCAAGTGTGCTCGTTGGACGCATCGACCTCGCCGCCGGCGCGGACGACCACCGCCGAGGCGCTGCGAACCGTGGTCGCGCGCAACGTGCTGCTCGGTCCGTCCAACTGAGAGGACAAGTCACTGCTGAGCGAAACGGTCCTGGAAAAGTTGGCTGACCCCAAGTTCATCGTGCACCCCCACCTTGATGGCGCCGGATAACCCCCCACCGGATGCCCCGTATGCGCCTTAAGACAATGTGATGCGCTTTGTATAGCAGACGCCACGCGCCGATTTGGGCGAATCGAAAAGATCGGCCCGAACCCGATCGATCCGGGTTCGGGCCGAACGCTCCGGTGCTTGCGCCTATGCGGAAACCGGCTTTTTCGCGCGCCTGGTGACCTTCATCAACTTCATCAGGTTGCCGCCCATGATCTTTTCAATGTCTTCCTGATCGAAGTCCCTGAGTTCGTCGACGAATGTGATCGGGTCCTTCAGGCCCTCCGGGTGCGGCCAGTCGGAACCGAAGACCACCCGGTCGGTGCCGACCATCTTGACGATCTCGGTGAAGCGGTCCTCCCAGAACGGGCTGATGTAGACGCAACGCTTGAACGTCTCGATCGGGTCCTCGGCGAACGCCTGCGGCATCTTCTTGTAGACGCCCTTGAGGCCCTTGAAGAGATGCGGCACCCAGTCGGCACCGTTCTCGATCGACAGGATCCGAAGATCGGGGTTGCGCGTCAGCGCGCCGTGACAGATCAACGCGCCGAAGGCGTCCTCGACCGGCCGATGACCCAGGGCGAGGCTGCGGAAGGCGGTGGGCTTGAACGGCAGAAACTCGTCGCCGGGTTCCCAGATGTTGAGCAACTCCGAGTAACCGCTGTCCGAGGCGTGCATCGAAACCGGAATCTCGGCGCGCACGCAGGCCTGCCAGAACGGGTCGAACTCCTCGAAGCCGAAGGAGCGGCTGCCGCGGTAACCGGGCACGGGTGCGGGGCGCACCAGCACGGTGCGGGCACCGCGCTGAAGGCACCACTCCAATTCCTCGAGCGCCCGGTCGACGATCGGCAGGGTGATCACCGGCGTCGCGAAGATCCGCTCCTGGTAGTTGAACGACCACTGCTCGTACATCCACTGGTTCAACGCGTGGATGACGTCGTGCGTCATCTCCGGGTCGTCCTTCATGCGCTCTTCGACCAGGCTGGCCAACGTCGGGAACATCAGCGCGTAGTCGATGCCGAGCTCGTCCATCACTTCGAGGCGTGCTCCCGGCTCGCGGAAGGCGGGGATGGCTTTCATCGGCTCACCGAGGATCTCGCGGTAGCTCTTGCCCTGCGAACCGTTGCGGAAGTAGTCCTCCTGGGCGCCCGGGCGGGCCACCACCTCGAAGGTGGGATTGGGGATGTAGTCGCTGATGTGGCCGCGCACCACGATCTTGGTGCGGCCGCGCACCTGTACGTAGTCGATGACGTGCTTGCGGTGGTCGGGAAGGAACTTGGTCAGCGCTTCCTGCGGCTCGTACATGTGGTTGTCGGCGTCGAACACCGGAAAGGAAAGCTCGCGAGAGGGCATGACGATTCTCCTGTGAGGCTGGATCTCTGAAGGTGGTAATGACGTTACCACCATTCGTAAAGGGCGGGGGAAGGCCTGCTCGCCGGACGTTTTGGTGCCTAGTCGGCGGGCGGGCGTTCGGGCTCATCGGCGGGGCGACCGACGATCGCGAAGTTCACCGTCGCGGTGGCCGCCAGTTCGCTGTCGCTGTCGCCGAAGATGTCGATCTGCATCACCAGCGACCGGCGGCCGGCGCGCAGCACCTTGGGCACCGCCAACGCCGAACCCTGCCGAATCGGCCGTAGGTAGCGGATGGACAGGTCCGCGGTGGTCATGGCCGTGCCGGGCTGCAGGTACTCCAGCCCGAGCTGGCCGCCGGCGACGTCGGCGAGCGTCGCGATCAACCCGCCCTGCAGTGCACCGGACGTGTTGACCACCTGGGGGCTGACCGGCATGGTCATGGCGAACTCTCCGCCGTGGAAGCTGGCCGGGCGCATGCCGATCTGGGCAAACAGTTCGGCGAGCGATGGCTCGGGTGTTTCATCGTCGGTTTCGCGGATGCCGAGGGCGCGGGTGCAGAAGTCGTAGAGCTGTCCGGCGTCGATCGGTGTTCCGTTCAATTCGGTGCCCAGCCAATGCAATCGCAGCGCACCGACCATGGTCTGCATGACGATCGCGGCGGCTGCGCCGACGTCCAGGCCGGGATTGAAGACCCCTTCGGTGATGCCCTGGCCGACGATGTCTCGCAACAACCGGTGCAACGGAGAGAGGACTCGCGCATATTCGCGTGGCCGGGTCTCGGCCAGGTGCTGGTTGTAGAGGCTCAGCGCCCGGTTGAGGCTGTCCTGCGTGGTCGACTCCGGCTGAGCGCTGATCCGGTCGAGGACCAGTTTCAGCGCCGCGGTGCTGTCGAGTCCGGCCGTCTCGGCGCGCCAGGTCTGCGCCGCCTGCACCATCGTTCGCTCGAACAACGCCAGCAGCAGCTCATCCTTGCTGCCGAAGTGTTGGTAGAAGGCACGCAGCGAGGTCTTGGAGCGGGCCACCACCTCCTGCACGGTGAAGTCGGTCCGGCCGGTCTCGCCAAGGATCTCTACTGCGGTCTTGATGAAACGGTCGGCGCGGGTGACGTCAGCCTGCTCGCTGGGGCCGGCCATAGACGATCTCCTCTTCGGTGCGGTGCACAAGAGCCTCGAGATCCCTGTGAACTCTGAGAACGAGGTTACCGTGCGGCCCGGAGCGGTGGTCAGCCTGTTCGCTGCGGGCGCGAGACGATGCGGTCGAAGCCCACCGCGTGGAATAAGTGCTATTTATCGCTGGGGCCGCGGATAGGCTGATTGCACAGTGCACCACCTTGGGGGTTTAGGTATGGCGTCGACTCCACCGGAGCCGAAACACGCGAGGCCGGCGCGGAGGTGTCGTGCGCAGCCACTGATCCGTGGGTTCGCTGAAAGCCCGGGCTCACGGGCCTGACGCGCCATGGGTACCTACGAGGAATATCTGACCCAGGGTGTCGACCCCGCGACGGCAAGGGCGTGGGCGGACGCCGATGCGGAAGCCGATGCGGAAGCCGATGCGCAAGAACCGGCTGCCCCTGCGCCGTCCACACACGATGTCCCCCAACAGCTCCCGAGCTTCGATGCGATATCGCCCGAAGCCGCGGCAAGCATGGGGCTGGATGCGGGCACGGCGACGGCGCTCAATGGAACGTTGCACGATCTGCGGCTGCGAACCGGCCCAGCCCGGGGGCCGGCGGTGGGCCGGGACGGCACCGGAATGGTCGGGTTGTACATCGACGAGCAGCACACGCCCGTCCGGCTGGACCTCCGCACCGACTGGGCCGAGCGGCTGTCGGCCGAGATGTTGCCGGCCGCTATTTTCGCCGCGTATCGCGCGGCGATGGACATCCAGTACGAAGACGCCCGGTCAGCCGCGGGGACCCAACCGGCGCAACCCGCGGCGACATTGCAGGACTTGATCGGTTCGCTGGACGACTACCGGGACCCGCCGCGGCCACTGGAGCGCTTCCGCGCGGACGTCTATTCGGCATGCGACCGGGCCGACCGGTTGTCCGCGGAACTGGCAACAGAGGCGGCGGCCCGCAAAGCCGCGGAATTTCCCGCCGCGCCGCGGACGATAGCGGTGCACCTGGACGGACCCTGGCTGGTCGATTGCCAAATCAACGCGGCATGGGCCGAGCAGGCCGCCGCCGCGCGGATCATGACCGAATTCGCCGCCGCGCTGCAGCGCGCCAAAGACGAGCAGTCCGCCGCGGGATCGGCTCTGGAAAGTGCCAAGCAGGCGCTGCTGGCCGAGTTGAGCAAGTTGACGCGCGAAGGAATCGCCGCCCTGCAATTCATGGGAGAGGCCGCGCCGTGAGGGCCGCGTCGTGCTCGGTCATATCCGACATGCGAGAGAGAGACAGGTAATGCCGCCCGATCTGAAAGTCGACATTGAGTGGCTCCGCAAAGACGCAAAACTGTGGACGGACAGCGCGGCGGCGCTGGCGGGTTTCGCCAATACCGCGGCAACGTCCAAGATCAACAGTCCGTTCGGCAGTCCCGCGGTCGGTGAGATGAGCTACGACCCGTACACCCTGATTCAGGATTTCCTGGATGCGTATAACAAGTTCTGCGACGCGGTTCACGACCGCGCGAAAGTGGGCGAGACGTCGATGAACGGCATGGGGGCAACGCTGGTCGCCGTCGCGAATAGCTTTGCCGCCACGGATATTCCACGTTGACGCGGCGATCCACGGTCAAGAGGGGGTGGCATGGGCATCGGTGACGAAGTTCAGGAGTACTACCGCAAGCTTGTCGAGCGCACCGACGAGTTGGAGCGCGTGATCGACGAGGCAGCGGGCAGCCGGCTCGCCCGCATCCTGGACCTGGACGAGGAAATTGCCACCGCCGGCGCCGTGGTGATCGGGATGTTGCGCAACCAGATCATTCCCCAGGTCAAGAAGGTGGCCGATACGGTTTCGATGTCGGACGTGCTGCGCGATCACAAGCAGGGCTGGTCGAGGGTCGGCTCCGGTGCGCTCAAGATGTCCGACGCGCTCGAAGACGAGGCCAACGGCATTCGCGCTCAAGTGCATTGGGCAGGTTCGGCGGCCAACGCCTACGAAGTGGCGGTGGGCAACCAACAGAAATCGGTCGAAGGGCTCAGTACCGCCGCACAATCGATCGAGGGTTCGCTGGATGCCGTCGCCAGCGCGCTCGATGTGGCGGGGTACACGATCATCCCCGGTGTATCGGTGCTGGTGCTGTCCATCGTTGGCGCCATCGTCTCGGCCGCCACCGTGGTCGGCCTACCCGCCGCCCTCGCTTTCATCCTCACCACCGCGGCCGGATTCCTGGCCAGTGTCAGCGCCATCATCGCCGGGCTGGTCACGGTGAACGATGCCCAGAGCGATCAGGCCGCCGCGCTGGAACGAGCGCTGGCTGCGCAGGGCGATTGGAAGACACCGAACCTGGCCAGTTTCGCGAATGCCGGCGACTGGGTCCCCGCATAGTTGCCGGTGCTGTTCGAAACATCGTCTGGGAAGAGGCTTCCCGGTTGGATGGTCAACCGGTCGAGAATTTGAGCACCCGGTCGTTGAGTTCGTCGACGACGTAGAGGTGACCCGTCGTGTCCAACGCGATGCTGCGTGGTCGGTTGAGTCCGGAGAAGGGCAACTCGGTTTGTGCGTTGGCTCCGGGCGCCAGTTTGAGCACCCGGTTGTGGCTGGAATCCGCCACATAGACCGTGCCGGCCCCGTCCACCGCAACACCGTAGGGATTGAGCAGGCCGGAGAACGGCAGATCCACCGGTTCGGCCGCTCCGGCGGGCAGCTTGAGCACCCGGTTGGCGACCGACGTGACGTACACGGCGCCGGTGCCGTCCACCGCGATTCCGAGCGGCCCGTGGATGTCCGGGAACGGCAACTCGGTTGCGCTGCCGGCACCGGACGGCAGCTTGAGCACGCGGTCGTAGGCGGCGACGTAGAGGCTGCCCTCGGCATCCACCGCCACACCAGAGGGTAGGGAAAGCTTATTGAACGGCAACGTTATTGGTGAACTAGCGCCAGCCGCCAGTTTGAGCACCCGGTTGCCGTTGTAATCGCTGACGTAGACTGCGCCGGCGCCGTCCACCGCGACGTAGTTCGGCGTCCTGACGTCACCGAAGGGTAATTTGCTTGGACCGTTCGCACCGGCCGTCAGTTTCAGAACCTGCGGGTTGTCACCTCCGCTGGTGACGTACACCGCGCCGGAGTTGTCGACCGCCACCCCGCCGGGCTGGTCCAACGACCGGAAGGGCAGCACTTCCTGCGGACTCGCGGCCGGGGTAGCTGTTGTGCTGTGCGACTGTGGGTTTGAACTTCCGGTGGTGGTTGTGTTGGTGCGCGGTCCGCCGCACGCGGTTGTGGCGACGATCAATACCGCGAGGGCAGCCCACACACCGCGCAACCTCGACGCTTTACCGCCACGCTTGTCGGTGCACACCAGCACGCCCCCTGCTTGATCTCAATTGACAAGAAGCCATCTTAGGCGAGCGCCACAGCAAAATCGGGATCGGTTGTCGAGCAGCAATATTGATGCGCATTTTCACCCGGTCCGGTCGTTAAGCTAAGAGCGGGGATGAACCGTCCCCGCTGGAAATCTCTGTGCCGCAGCAGAATAGAGCTGCAGACGCGGTGATGTACCCGAGGGGGCCCGGAAATGACGCACGAGGGGTATGTCGCGAATGCGTGACGAGGTCGATATGGTGCGGACGCGGCTCGACCACAACATCGCCGATCTGAGAATCGCGATCGCGGATGCCTCGGGCAGCGTCGCGGCTCGGCGGCTCGGTCTCAGTGACGCGATCACCGTGCTGGGGGAGCACCTCGTCGTGCAGGTCACTGACTTCGCCAGCGCGATGCGGGAACTGGCGCTGGTCCCGCGAAGCGGGGGCGATGCCGTCGCGATCGCAAGCGCGCGCAGCGCCGGTGCCGCCGCGGGGGCCGCGGCGGGACTCGCGGTCGCGGGCGTGGCGGTGGGCGTCGCCTCGGCGGCCACAATCCTTGCGGCCATCGCCGGGGCGATCGCCGCGATCGGCGAGGCGTCCGCCTCGCTGTGGCACATTCACCAGGCGCTGGCAGCTAGTTCCCACGAGACAGCCGCAACGACGCGACATCCGCCGCGATCAATTCGTCGATCCGCGCGCTGAGGTCGCGGCGGCTCATCGGCGTCGCCGACCGATAGCCCGGTGCGTAGATGTAGTCGCCCTCGTCGCGCAGGCGCACCCACACCACCGCATCCTTGTCCTGGTCCAATCCCCAGTCACGCGCCGGCCGGCAGTGGCTCTGGACCGTTCCGTAAGCGATCACCGCATCCTTCGATACCGACACCGGGGCCCCCACGCCCCAGGTCGGGTCGGAGTCGGCCGTTGCGCGACCGCGCAGTGCTTGCGGGACGTACTCGGGGATGACGATTCCCGGCCGGGTGCCGGGATTGGTCAGTTCGACCGTCCCGGCGACCGCCGGTCCCAGGTCGTAGGCCGACAGGGTGAATATGTCAACGACGTCATCGGCTTGCTGCTCGGCCAGGAAGCCGAGCTCGCCGGTGCGGTGGGCGAGCAGCCGGGTGCTCGGGGTATCGGCGGGGAAGTACTGCACCCGGCATTCCACTCGAATGTCCGCCTCGGCGTAGGTGGCGAACCACTTCCCGAAGACCGCCAAGTCGCCGTGCTTGAAGCGATCGGGAATCGTTCTCGCGTAGTCGCGGTACGCACCCAAGTCGGCAAATCGGTGCGGCACAGTGGGAATGAGCGGAAACGGTAGAAAGTCGCGCCCCAGATATTCGCTGATCACCCGCAGGTCCCGCACCTCGATGCGGCCCAGACGCTGCAGGCTCACGGTGTTGACGCGCACAGCACCATTGTCGCGACGGCTACGTCTTCTTCCGATCGGCGGGGGCGGGCCGGCGCGGTACATCACCGATCACCGGCACCACCCCCTCGGCTTCACCCGCTACCTCTTCCCCGTGTTTGGGCAGCCGCAGCGCCTTGCTGGCCTTATGCGCCTTGTCCGCAGTGCTGCCGGAGTGGCCGGCTACCGGCGCGCCGGGCGCCCCTTGCCCGCCGGGCCCGCTGATCCCGGCGCGGGAGACGGGCGCTGGACTGCCGCCGGCTTTGGGTGGCGTCGCGACCGTGGGAGGTGGCTTGGTGCCGACCGATCCTCGTCCGCCGCCGCCGCCGCGACCGGCGCCTCCGCCGCCGGATTTTGGCGGTGCCGAATGACCCTTGGAGCCGAGACCGAGCGGCCCGGTGTACAAGCTGGTTCCGTCTTTGCCGCCCGCCTTCGTCGCGTCCGCCGACGGTTTCGCCGCGGGATCGCCACCCTGCCCACCGGCGCCGCCGCCTTGACCGGCACCATCTCCGGGCACCTGGCCCGCGCCACCATCGGCCGGGACAGTTGGCGTGGACTGCCGACCGTCGGACTGGACGCCGGTGGGTGCCGGCGGAGCCGGGGACCGCCCGGTATTGAGCCCGCCCTGCGGCAACACTTCGGGCGCGCCGCCGCCCGATCCGGCCGGGGGGCCGCCGCCCAGCCCCGCCGGGCCGGACATCGGCGGCCCGACTTCGGGTACCGCGCTGTCGACGCTGGGATGGCTTGCAGCGATCCCGTCGATCGGCCCTCGGTAGACGTCCATGATGCCCAGCACGAGATCGTTCAGCTGATTCAGCGTCTCCTTGCTCGACGGTTCGTCGGGGTGGGAGATGGCTTGGTTGTACAGCGGCAGGTATTGCTCGTAGTTGCTTCTCGTCGTGGACAGGTCGTCGAAGAATGCGTCGAACAATTGCTCCATCGTCGCCGCGTGGCTGCTCATGTCGTCCAGCACTTGAAAAGATCGCTGCAGGTTCAGGTTCAGCGCATCGGCGAATTGGCCGCGGATTCCACTACTGAGACCCGCCAGCGCTTTCTGCAGGCCGGTTTTCGCGCGGTCGATACTTGCGTTCCAATGCGAATTGGTGGGTCCGCTGCCGGTGGCTCCGATGATTCCGTTGTAGCCGTCGATGAAAGTCCGGATCTGGTCGTGCGGAACGCTTTTGTTCTTGCACGGATGTCCAGTCGCCCGAAGCGAATCCAGGTCGTTCTTCGGCGCCTGCAGGTTCTTGTCGACCGGTTGGCCCGTTGCCGGGCCAGGGATGTTCATCGGTGGGGGCAGGGTGGTCGTGTCGGGGCGCGGCAGGACGGGAGTCGGGGTACCCGGCCGCGGGTTGGCGATCTGACCGTTCGCGTCGAACACGCCGGGCGGAGCCGACGTGCGCAGACTGTCGAAGACGCTGTTGGGGACGATCGGCGACAGCCCCGCCATGTTCAGGGCTGTCTGTACGAGTTGGGGTGGTTGCCAGTTCGGATGCGCCTGGTGGATCGCCGCTACCGCGGCTTCGAGGTCCTCATAGGTGGCCAATGTCGGTGTCCCGCGGTGTCGGCAGCTCAGGAATGGGGCTGGTCGGCATTGCGGATGCTCTGACAGGCGGCAGCGGCGGTTTGGGTGAGAGCGTCGAGGTAGTGGATGTAGCTGCTGACCGCCTCGATAAATTCGGCGATGTCTTCCTCGAGGTGCTGCCGGGTGGTCGTCGCCGAGACGTAGGTGCCGACGTCCGCGCCCGATAGCCAGGCTTGCAGACCATTGGCTCCGGTGAGTTGTTGCTGCAAATCTGCTTTGGCCGCTTCGACGCGGTCCAGGAACGCCGCCGCGTGCGCGTCTTCCAACAACAGCTCGGTACCCGTGCCCGTCTTCCACCCGTTCATCTGCGCCGTCAGATCCGCAAGGGTGCGATCGTCTGTGCCCATGTCGTTCCTCCCCCGAGCGCACATCCGCGACCCGAACCACCCGGTCGCGATGACCCGTTCAGTTCAGCCTAAGACACGGTTTTGCGTATTGCGCACGGATAATTGCCTGCGGTTGGACCGGCGGAGGTGGTCGGCTGACTAGCCTGGCCGTGGTGCATCGACCGGATGTGGGGGTGTGAGTGGTATCGGGTGGTGGGGCGCCCCAAGGCGGGTATCAATGGGTCGAGCCCCAGCAATCAACACCGCCTCGACGTCGTTGGTGGTGGATTGCGGCCGTAGTGCTGACGGTGGTGGTCCTGGCCGGCGGCGTAGCCGCGTGGCGGGCGGGTTTGCTGGGCGGTAGGCACACGGGGCGCGACGCCGGGCTACCGTGGCAGCCGCCGATCGGTACCCCAACGGATTTGTTGGTGCCGTTCGCGTTGGATCGGCAACCGGTCGCAGGCTGGCAGGTCGGCCCGACCGATCTGGGTATGCCCGACTATGCGCCGTTGGGTGAGCTGTTCGCCGCTAGTGGCGACAAGGCCTACTTCCTGTCCCAATTCGTCGACAACTTCTGTACAACTGCGTGCCGGCCGCAGCAGGCGTGGGTCTACGGGATCGATACCAGGACCGGTGCCCGCTTGTTCGACCCGGTGCCCCTGCCCGACTACAGCTACGACGCGGAGTGTTTCGGCAACGGGCCGGGGGTGGCGGTGTGCCTGAAAACCGGTGCGCGGCTGACTGCGTGGGTGATCGACCTGGTTCACGGATCGCTCAGTTTCACCGGTCCCACCGACGTGGGTTTCGCCGCCTTTCCGGGGCGCCCCGAGGCTCATCCGGCGGGCACTCACCTCGGGCAGACGTGGCTGGTGGCCGCGGTGGAGGGCCAGGGCGTCTTCGGGGTCGGTTCGCACGGCGAGCGCACCTGGTCGGTGCCGGGCGACGGGTTCTTCATGCCGATGGACTACCGGGTGGCCAACGACATCCCCGCGCCGACGTTGGCGGTGTCAACCGGTGGCGATCCGAACCGGGTTTTTTCGGTGACCGACGGAGCGGACCTGACGCCGACGGCTCCGGCCGGCTTGTCGCTGCATCGTGCGGTCGTCTACAACGAGGGCTTCGCCTACGCCTACCGGAACTCCCAGAGCGGCGAGACCGGCGTTCTCTTCTATGACACCAAGGGGCGGTTGGTGGCGCAGCGGCCTCTGGGGCGGTCCATGGTGACCTTGCTGGACAATCCGCCCATGCCGGCGGTGGAGGTGGACGGCAATATCGCGGTCTATACCGCGGCGGGCACCCCGGTGACGCAGTTCGCGGCACCGAAACCCGTCACCGACGTCCGCACCATCGGCGCCAAGATTTACCTCGGGCTGGGCGAGCCCAGCGAACGGCGCTGGCAACAGTGGGACCTGCTGACCGGCCAGGCCGGCGCAATCTGCAGCGGTGTGGACCTGCACGGAACCTTTCCGGACGGAACGTATGTCGCCTCCAACGGCACCACGATCGTCAGCGGGATCGACATGCACGGCGAACGTTATGCGGCGGTCAACATGACGACCTGCCAGACAATGTGGCAAACCCCCGACGACGCACACGTCGCTATCTGGAAGGTCGGCACCGGCTTGTTGCAACGCGACCGCGACCGCAACACGATGACCTGGCTGCGCCCCCCTGGCTAGTCTTGCCGGGTGGGTTCGGGTGATCGGCGCCTGGTCGAGGATGCAGTGACGACGCTCTTGAGCCGGGCGCCGGTGGGGTGGGCACATCTTCGAGTCGAGTTCGACCCGTCGGCCGCGGCGCCGGTCGTCGCGACGGTGACGTCGCCCGCGTCGGCGCCGGCGCGGTTGGACGTGCCCGATGGGGTGGTCGACATGCTCAACGATTACCGCGCGCAGGCCGCCGCGGGCGGAACACCCTGGCGCACACTGGTGATCGACTGCCACTCCGACGGGCGGCTGTCGGAGCGTACCGATGCGGCGCGCGTAGCCGGTCGGCCGTGGCGATGGCCGGTGCGGGTACTGGCGGCGGTCACGGCGCTGTGTTCGGTGGCCGCGGTGTTGGTGTTCGCCGTCGGGTGGCGAACCCCGCCACCGCCGCCGCGAGCGGACATGATGGCGGTGCCCGTCCCGTCGCCTCGCCAGCAGCCAGCCTTCGAGGTACTCAGGCGCTGGTATGACGCGGAGAACCGCGGCGACGGCGCGGCGTTACGGGCGTTGGTTTGCGCGAACCCCGGCAAGAACGTCGAAGACGAGATCGCAGGCGTTGAGCAGAACAGCACCGTCCAGGGAATCATTCACCTCGAGGCGGTCGTCGGGTTCCGCGACGAAGGGGAGCGGGTTTGGGGTCGGTTCATGTTGCGGGTGCACCCGATCAGCGAGCGCCAGACGCGTTTGGTGCAGGAGGCGCAACAACACGGCGGCTACTTCTCCGATGAGTACACGCTGGTGCAGGAGGGCGGCGAGTTGAGGGTGTGTGACGCCGACACGCCACCGTTGGCGTGATCATGGCTGCCGAGCCGGTCAGGCCCGTCCGGAAATGGATTCGGTTGGGCGCGTGGGGTTTTGCGGCCCTGGCATCTGTCGCGGTGCTGCTCGTTGCGATCGCAGGCCGCGACCGCGGTGACGGTTATGGCGGTGCCACCCTGCGGCCGATGGCGGCCAGTGAGTCGATGCCGGATGAGCAGGCCTATGCCGTGGCCGCCAACACGGTGCGGGTGTGGATGCGCGAACGAAATGCGCGACAGCTTGCGAACGTGGAAGCCCTGTCGTGCCCGGAGCCACGTGAGGGAGTCCTGGCCACCGAGATCGACGAGATCAAACGCGGCGGATTCGTTCGCCCGCTGCCGGTGGATGCCGTCGCGAGATTCACCCGTAGCGGACCGGTGTGGACAGTGGACGTATTACGCGCGGACGGCGGGGCGTCGATGTTCACCCTGCAGGTGCGCCACGGCGACCTGCTGGTGTGCCAGATCGGCTCGGCCCCCATCCCTTGAACAGCTAGGGCATCACCTTGGGCGGTCGGCCCCGCCGCCGCGGCGGTACGTGATATCCGCCGCGCTCGGCCAGCGCGCGTAGTCGCCGTATCGCGAATTCGCGAGGGCGCCCGGACTCGGGAATCACCACGCCGGCCCACAGCCCCTCGACGTTCGGGTCCTGGCATGCTTCGCGGGCGCACAGCCAGCGTCGCGGGCACGCCTGGCAGAGCGCCTTGGCCTCGTCGTCGGGTTCGCTGGTCGTCCACCGCTCGGGGTTGGCGGCACACACCGGAACGTATTCATCCAGCCGCGTGAACAGCGGCGCAGCAGCTGCGGTCATCGCCTTCCCCTCCACTTCCGGCGCCAGCGCGCCTCCGATGCGACGACTTTAACCAAAGATCAGCGCCAGATGCAACAACTAAAACGTAGCAGCTACGGAAATAACTCACCGCCCTTCCGGGGCGAACCGTAAATCCGCAGGTCAGCATGCCTGGAGTCGATAGCGGGGGATCGGCAGCTGCACAGTGCTGCGAATCCGTGACCTGCGGTGCGCGGTTATGAACCAACAAAGATGTAGCATCAATAACCGCGGTTCGAGGAAGGCTGTAGCGGAGATGCTCAACATCCGGGGGTCTGAGCGCGGGGGAGTGACGCAGTGACACCTGACCAGCCCTCGGTGCCCGCGATGGCGGTGCGACTCGGCGACGAGGTGCACACCCTGGACCCGCACGGCGGCGTCGCCGTCATCGGCCGGGACAGCTCGGCCGCCGTCCGCCTCGCGGACGAGCGCATCTCCCGGGCACATGTGCGCCTCGAGCCCGGGCACGACGCCTGGCAGGCCATCGACACCAGCACGAACGGCATGTATCTCGACGGTGTGCGCCGCAGCTCGGTGGTGATCACAGGCCCCACCACTCTTCATCTAGGCGATCCGGAAGGCATCGAGGTCTCGCTGACGCCGACAGGGAAGCTCGCCGAGCCGCGGGATACGTCCGGCGACGTCACCCGGGTCATCGACCTACCCGAACCCGACGAGGACCAATGGTGGGACGCCGAGGTGGACCCCGGGGTGGCACGCGCCGGGCGGGCGGTCGCCAACCGGCGCAACGAGCTTCAGATCACCCAGCGCGGCCTGGCCAAAGACAAGATCATCAATGCGGGCACGCTGATCGCGTTCGAGAAGGGGCGCAGCTGGCCGCGCCGGGCGACGCTCGCCAAGCTCGAGGAGGCGCTGCAATGGCCCCCCGGCACCATCGCCCGAATCCGCAGCGGAACCCCGGCCGCTCCCGGTGTCACGGGCCCGCCGGCCGGCGACGAGACCACCGAGTCGCTCACCGACACCGTCCGCGCCCCATTGATGGCCGAGGCGGTCGAGCTCGCCATGCACAGCATCAGCGCGGCGATGAGTCTGCTGGGTGAGCCGTCGGATCCCAACTTCACGCCACGCGTCACCAGCATCCTGGCCGACCTGCGCAAACTCGAGAACGTGGCGGCCAGCGCGGCGCGCAACGCCAAGGGCACCCCGTCGATCGTGCTGGCGCTGAGCAGTGTGCGCCGCGCCTACAACGACGTGATGGCGCGCGCCGCGCGGTCACCGCACGCCACGTTGGGGCAGCGGCTCTACGGTGCGCGGCATCGCGCCGAGCTGAGCCTGGAGGAAGCCGCTGCCGCGGCGGGGTTGCCGGCGTCGTTTCTGGCCGACGCCGAGGCCGAGCGTCCGATTCCCGACGATGTCGCCGCGGCGATCAACACGCTGATCGCGCAGCTCTCCATCGGTTGAACCGCAGCGACGTCAGTGCGGCGCCGACGTGTGGTGCTGCGGCTGGCCGGTTTCGCTGGGCGGCGCGGCGGGCGCCGCGTGCTGCCCCACCTGCGGTAGGCCGGTCGGAAGCTGGGACGGCTGCCCCGTTGCTTGGTCGGCGGGTGCCGTGGGCTGCCCAGCGACGAATTCGGCGTAACTCGCCTCCTGAGGAGCCGCTGCCGGTCTCGTCTGCGCCGGCTGCTGGGCGTGCGCGGTAGCGCCGTCGTACCCGGTGTCGGCCTGCTCGGATGCGGCGTATTGCCCGTAGTACTGGGCCGCCGCCTGCGCGTATTGCTCGGCGTACGCCGCGTACCAGGCTTGTTGTTCGTCGGTCGCGCTCGGCTGGGTCAGCACCGCGCCGATCGCGGCGGCGGTCTGCAATGCGTTGAGCACGATCAGCACCCACAGCGCCCACCCGGGCTCGATGCCGTCGGGCACCACGATCCCTCGCGACAAGGCGTCCAGGAATCCGATCGCGGCAAGCACCGCAACGATTTTGGGAGCCGACGTCTGCCGGGGAAGCAGCCCGAACGCGGCCAGCAGCCCCGCGAGGACCGCAAAGCGAACGTCCCAGTCGATTCCGGCGGCGTTGAGCATCGGACCGAAGCTGACCAGGTAGGCACCCAGCCCGAGCAGCACGACCGCCACGGTCAGGTGGCGGTGCGCCGGTTTGGCGTCACCGGAAGACCACGCCTGATCCGTCGGGTAGTAGCCCTCGTAACCGGACGGGTAGGCCATCATCACTCCTTTGTAGCTTTCTTAGTCTCGGGCTCTAGTCCGGGGCGGCGAAGGACGCTTTCAGGTAGCGCATCTCTTCGTCGGTGGCGACCATCGTGATCACCGATGATCCGGTACGGGTGCTGACCTTGACGGTGTCGGTGTCGACGTCGAGCGATTGCAGCGCGACGTCGGCGTTTGTCGTGACGGCCGATTGCGGCGGCAGCACCACAATGGTGGTCACCCCGACGCGCACCGCCTGCTCGGGCACTCCGTCGAACATCTCGACCGAGTAGTTGCGGTCCGCTCCGGCCTGCATGGACCCCCGGTTGAAGTCGGAGACCCACAGCAGGTCGTGGTCATCCACCTCGTCGACCATGGTGCGCCATTTCGCCGGGCGTCGGCTGTGCACCAGCACGTGCGCGCCCAGCGCCAGCGAACGCAACACCACCTGCTGCGCAAGATGCAGTGTCCCGGCGATCTCCACTCGCCGGATCTGGGGGCCGAACAGGCTCAGTGCGACCGCGCGGCCGTGGTCGTCGGCGCCGACCACCTGGCCGCAGCCCGAAGCCGGCACCTTCAGGAGTTCAAAGTCCTTGTCGGCGTTGGTGGTTGCGTTTGAATAGGCCCACTTGTCGACCCGCCGCGGCGGGGTCGGCACCGGCAGGCTCGCGGCCAGCGCCGAGTATTGCAGGCCCCGCAGGTGCGTGAGGCCGCGCAGCTGGATGCGGGCCCGGCCATGGGTGTCGAACCGCGCCAACCCGCGCACCTGGATCGGCCCGCGGGGACGGTCGCGGCGTAACGAAAGGGACATGGTGGTGGAGTAGCTGGGAATGGTCCACAGCAGACCGAGTCCGGCCGTGGTGAGCATGCGCGGTTTGACGGCGAAACTGCGCAGCCGGAACCGGCCCTCACGGCAGGTGCGCCACGTCTCCTCAACGGTGCTCAGATCCACCCCGTCGGTCAATTGATTTGTGGCTTGGCCGATCTCGCTGGCCGTCAGCACTCGGGTGCGCAGGCCGCCCTCGGTCAACCGGTTGGCCACCCGGCGCGTCGCGGTGGTCGCCGCCCGCAGAATCCCATTGCGCCCGCCGCCACGCCGGCGCACCGCGTCCGCGCACCTGGACGGGTCGAATCGGATGGCGATCCACACGTTGCGCTGGGCGATCGCGGGCAGCGGGCCCAGCACGGCGTCGTAGGCCGCCGCCACCTGGCTGTGCCCTTGCGAGCGCGCACCCTGGGACAGGATGTCGATCGAATCCAGGGTGATGTCGAACTGCTGCAGGCAATCGACCAAGGCCTGAACCGGTACGGTTTCGCCGGAGACCGTCATGCCCGGCTCCATGATCGTCATGGCTTGCGGATTCTCTTCGATCTTCAGCAGCGACATCAATGTGCCTCCGTCCCAACGGAATCCGATCAGATTGCCGTCGGACATCGGCACGTCGAACGGTTCGGCCGGGACGATCTTGCGGGCCCGTCGCTTGCGCTGCCACCAGAAGCCGGTCCGCAGCCCGATCAACCGCGGCAGCGTCGTGCCGCGGAAGCGGACCACCAACACGCACGCGATCGCGAGCCCAACAATGCCGCCCTGCCAGCCGGGAAATCCCAGGATGGGCGCGGCCACCACGCCCGCGGCGACCAGCAGTTGCAACACCAGCAGGTCGGCGAGCGGCAACAGTCGCTGGGCGCCGATCTCGATCGTCGACCGCAACTGGTTCGGCTCCGATGACGCGCCCTTGGTCGGGGGCGTCGCGGTACGACGCGGCACACTGAAATCCTATTCACGCGGGCGCAGGAATTACCGCGCCTTTGTCTGGTGGCGCTGTTATACGCTACCGAGGCGCGGTGCTTCACCGTCGCTGATGGGGGTGATTCATGCCCGCGCAAGTCACAACTCGCGCGCAAGTCAACGGCTACCGGTTCCTGATCCGCCGGCTCGAGCACGCGCTCATCCGCGCCGACTCGCGGATGATCCATGACCCGATGCGTGGTCAGATGCGGTCGCTGCTCGTCGGCCTGGTGATCGCCGTCCTGATCACCGGTGCGGCCGGTGTGCTCGCGTTCTTCAAGCCCTCGCCGAACATCGGTAACGCGCAGATTCTGCTCAGTACCTCCAACGGTGGCCTCTATGTGCGCATCGGTGACCGGTTGCACCCAGTGCTGAATCTGGCCTCAGCCCGGTTGATCACCGGGAAACCCGATGCGCCGAAGTCGGTCAGCGACAAGTGGCTCAACCAGCTGCCCCGCGGGGCGATGGTGGGGATCATCGGCGCTCCCAACAGCATTCGCGGTGGCGCCGACATGCGTGCCTCGCGGTGGACGGTGTGTGACGACGTGCAGACACCGGACGTGGCCCGCAACGTCGGGACCGCCAGCGTGCAGACCACGGTCGTCGCGGGCGATCTAACCCTCGGCGACGACATCCGCGCAGCCGCTGACGCCCAGATGCTGCTGGTCCGGTCCGGCGACGCCGTCTATCTGATCTTCGACGGCGTGCGGGCGCTGATCGACCCCCGGGACTCGGCGGTCATCAACGCCTTGCACCTGCAGGATGCGCAGACCCGCCCGATCTCGACCGCACTGCTCAACGCGTTTCCACTGGTGCCGCCGGTCCGCTCGGTGACCATCGACGTCGCCGGGGCCACCAACCCGATCTTCTCGGCGTATCCGGTGGGATCGATCGTGAAGACCGTCGACTCCCGCGGCGAGCAGCAGTACGTGGTGCTGCCCACCGGGCTGCAGCCGGTCACCTCGGCCGCCGCGGACATCATCCGCTACAGCAACCCGAACGATGTCGCCTCGGGCGCCCGCGAGGTTTCGCCGTCACTGGTCAGCCGGGTGCCGATAGTGCACACGCTGCCGATCGACCACTACCCGAGGGTGTCGCCGCAGGTGGTCAATCCCGAACCGGACCGCGTTGTGTGTATGGCCTGGGAACGCGCGAACACCGCCGCCCAGGCAACGGTTCGCTTGCTGGTCGGTCACCGCTTGCCGATTCCGGCCGGAGCGCAACCGGTCGCATTGGCGACCGGCGACGGCAACGGTCCCGGCGTCGATTCGGTTTACCTCAAGCCGGGCACGGGCGAGTACGTCCAGACCACCGGAGCCGAGTCGGACAGCAGGGCAATGGGGCAGCTGTTCTATGTCTCGGATGCCGGAATCCGTTACCACATCAAGGATCTGCCGACGGCAGCCGCGTTGGGTATGACCGGTGTCCGCGAGCCCCGCGGCGACGCGGAGGTTCCGCAACTGGCGCCGTGGCCGGTCGTCTCGCTGTTGCCGGCGGGACCGGAGCTGTCCCAGGAGGCGGCGCTGGTCGCCCATGACGGCATGGCCGCCGACCCGCACGGGTCCAAGGTCGAACAGCCCAGGTCCTGACGCGTTAGATCCGGAGCTCGCGAAACAGCGCGTACAGCCGGATAATCCAGCAGCACAGCGGAAAGATCAGCACGATGGCGAGGTATTCCAGGATCTCGACCTGCCGGCGCATCACCGGCGAGAACTCCAGCCGCGGGGCGATGATCCCGCAGGCGATCACCAGCACCATCAGCACGACGAGGGCCAGCGCCGCGGGGAAATCCCAATCGTCCAGTCCGACCGCCATTTTCAGGATCGACAGCAGCGCGATCGAGAGTCCTCCGGCGACCAGGGTGGCCGACTGCACCAGGTCGTGATGGCTGCGGCCGCGCAGGCACAGCACCGCGGCCACCGCGGCCGCGAAAACCGTGCCCTGCCAATAAAAGCGGCCACTCACGTCGACCGCGAGATAGCAGCCGGCCGTTGCGGTGACGGCGGCCGCGGTCAGGATGCCGGTCAGGTACTGGCTGGCCCGGCGAACCCGGACCGTCATGCCTTCTTCGGTGGGGATCACCTGCTTGCCCACCGCGTTGACACCCTCGACGGTGGTTCCGCCTTGGGTTTCGATGTCGTCGAGTGGTTCGCCCGCCGTCGGCACCCGGGGTACCGGCAGCTTGGCCAGCAGGATCGTCACTCGGGGCGACAGGTAGACCACGATCACCGATACCGTCGCCAGGACCGCGCCGATCGCGCGTGGCGGCGGACTCCACAGCAGGTCGACGACGGCGGCCGCGCCGCCGATCACGGCCAGTGCAATCACCGCGGTGTGCAGCGCGCGGCCGCGGCCGGTCACCAGCAGAATCAACAGCGATGCCAGCCCGGTCAGTGCGAACGCCATGGGCAGCGACTTGGCGCCGAAGGCGTCTGGCACCACGTAGAGGGCGCCGCTGAACAGCAGCGGAATGGCCCCTGCCGCCAGCCACTCCGAACGACGAGCCCCCGACGAGCGATGAGCGATCACGCACGCCGCGACGACGGCGATGATCCCGATGCCCAGCGCTGATGCGGGCACATAGATCTGAGTTGTTGCGCGCGGCAGCAGGAAAGCGATCGCCAGGGTCGCAGCCAGCGCCACCCCGAAGCACGTGAACAGCCGCGCGTCGCGGGAAAGCCAAGTGGGAGCGGGGTTCTCGTCCGCATCCTCGATGTCGTCGAACAACATCGGGCGTAGCGGCTGGTCGATCGCGCGGATGGTCAGCAGGTCGCCGTCGTAGACATTGGCTTCGCTCAGCGAACGGCTGGGGTCGATCGGCTCATCACCCAGCCGCGCCAGGGTCCATTTCCCCTCGGTGGTGTCAAAGGCGACTTCTTCGTGTCCCGGGTGTGTCGCGATTTGCTCGTTCGCGATATCGATGACGTCGTCGATGAACGTGGCAATGCTGGTGTTGGCCGGAAGCCCGACGTCGAGCCGCAGGTCACCCACCGCCAGCGTGACCCGGCTGAGCGTCGGCTCGGCCTCGGATTCGGCGTCTAATTCAGACAGCGACGGCGGTAGAGTCATCGCTATCGGCCTCCTGCAGGTTTGTGTCATTCGCTGGTGACATTACCCAGGCATTCAGGGCCAATTAGTCGCCTGTTTGGAGTTCGGGGGATGACCGGTTGAGTACGCAGGGTTTTGTGCGCCGACTGCGGGTGTCGCCGCCGCGCATGCCGGGCGGTGAGGTCAACCTGCAGCCGCCGCCCGAGGTGCCCCGGGTGATCCCGGGCAACCTGCTGATGAGGCTGCTGCCGTTCGTGATGATCGTTGCGGTGATCGGGATGATCGCGCTGATGGTCACCGTCGGCGGCCGGGATCTGATGAAGAACCCGATGTTCCTGATCTTCCCGATGATGATGGTCATGTCGATGGCGGGCATGTTCATGGGCGGGGGCGCCCGCTCCGGCAAGGCGGCCGCCGAACTCAACGAGGAACGCAAGGACTACTTCAGCTATCTGGCCCACCTGCGCGACGACGCTGACCTGACCGGCGAGGGGCAGCGCGCGGCCCTGGAATGGAGCCACCCCGACCCCCGGGCCCTGGCCGACGTGGTCGGCACCCGCCGCATGTGGGAGCGCCGGCCCAGCGACAACGACTTCTGTCATGTGCGGCTGGGTATCGGCACCCACCGGCTGGCCACCCGGCTGCTGGCGCCGGAGACCGGCCCGCCCGAGGACCTCGAACCGGTGTCGACGGTGGCGCTACGGAGGTTCGTCAAGACGCATTCCGTGGTGCACGCGCTGCCGACCGCGGTGTCGCTGCGGGCGTTCCCCGCGATCACCTTCGAGGGCGACCGAAAGCTGGCCCGCCAGCTGGTCCGGTCCATGGTCCTCGAGCTGTGTGCGTTCCACGGGCCGGATCACGTGCAGGTCGCCGTGGTCACCGCCAACCCGGACGGGGAGAACTGGAGCTGGGTCAAGTGGCTGCCGCACGCCCAGCACGCCACGGTCCGCGACGGCATGGGTTCGCTGCGTTTGCTGTTCCCCGGCCTGGAGTTGCTGGAACAGTCGCTGGCCGCGGACCTCGCGGAGCGGGGGCGGTTCAGCCGTAACGCCGAACCGACCAAGGGCCTCAAACAGCTCGTGGTGGTGCTCGACGACGGCTACGTCACCGGGACGGAGCGTCTGGTGACCGATGCGGGGCTGGACAGCGTGACGCTGCTGGACCTGAACGGGTCCGAGTCTGCGGCCACCCGGCGCGGGCTGCAGCTGGTGGTCGAGGGTGACGCCGACGGTGAGCACGTCGGCGCGCGCACCGCGGTCGGCGTCGAGCGGTTCGCGACGCCGGACACCATCACCGTCGCCGAAGCCGAGACGACGGCCCGCCGTATCGGTCGTTACCGCTTGGCGAGCGCCGCGCATATCGTCAGCCTGGAGGCCGACTCCCGGGCCACCGACCCGGGCCTGATGAGCCTGTTGAAGATTCCCGACGCCGCCGAGATCGTGCCCGAACAGGTGTGGCGCAAACGCTCACCGCGGGAACGGCTGCGGGTGCCCATCGGGTACACGCCCAACGGGCAACCGCTCGAACTGGACATCAAGGAATCCGCCGAGGCAGGCATGGGCCCGCACGGATTGTGCATCGGCGCCACCGGCTCGGGAAAGTCGGAATTCCTGCGCACCCTGGTGTTGTCGATGGTCACCTCGCACTCGCCCGACGTGCTGAATATGGTGCTGGTCGACTTCAAAGGTGGCGCAACATTTCTCGGGCTCGAAGGGGTGCCGCATATCGCGGCGATCATCACCAACCTGGAAGACGAGCTGATACTGGTCGACCGCATGCGCGACGCGCTGGCCGGGGAGCTGAACCGGCGCCAGGAGCTGCTTCGATCGGCGGGCAACTTCCCCAACGTCAACGAGTACGAACGCGCCCGGGCCAACGGCGCGGATCTGGCTCCGCTGCCGGCGTTGTTCATCATCGTCGACGAGTTCTCCGAATTGCTCTCGCAGAAGCCTGATTTCGCGGAGCTGTTCGTGATGATCGGTCGGCTGGGCAGGTCGCTGCACGTGCATCTGCTGCTGGCGTCGCAGCGGCTTGAGGAGGGCAAGCTGCGGGGTCTGGACTCGCACCTCTCCTACCGGATCGGGCTCAAGACCTTCTCGGCCGGCGAATCGCGCAGCGTGCTGGGCGTGCCCGATGCATACCATCTGCCCAGCGTGCCTGGTTCGGCATTCTTGAAATGCGATGCGGGCGAACCGATCCGGTTCAACACCTGCTATGTCTCCGGGGAGTACGTCCGGCCGCGCCGGGCCGCGCAAAGCGGCCGCCGACAGCCGGGCGCACTGGCACCGAAGCTGTTCACCGCCACCCCGGTCAAGAAGGACGCCGTTCCCGTCGCTCCCGCGGTGGACCAAGCCGCCGAATCCGCCCAAGGGGTTCCGCCCACTCCGACCAAGACGACATTGCTCGACGTGGTGGTGTCGCGACTGCGGGGTCACGGCCGGCCGGCCCACGAGGTGTGGTTGCCGCCGCTGGACGAGAGCCCCGCCGTCAATCAGCTACTGCCGGACGTGAACTGGACGGCGCCGTCCAATCTCGACGGCCGGTTGTGGATGCCGATGGGTGTGGTGGACCGCCCCTACGACCAGCGTCGCGACGTCCTGATCGTGGACCTGTCGGCGGCGCAGGGCAACGTCGCGGTGGTCGGCGGCCCCCAGTCGGGCAAGTCCACCGCGCTGCGCACGCTGATCATGTCCGCGGCCGCCACCCACACTCCGGAGCAGGTGCAGTTCTTCTGCCTGGACTTCGGTGGCGGCACGCTGGCCAGCCTGGCCAACCTGCCGCACGTGGGCGGGGTGGCCGGCCGGATGGATGCCGATGCGATCCGCCGGACCGTGGCGGAAGTGTCGGGGGTGCTGCGGTTCCGCGAGGTGCGCTTCCGTGACCTGGGCATCGAATCGATGCGCGACTTCCGGGCGCGCAAAGCGCACCTGGCCACCCTGCCCCCCGAGGTGGCGGCCAAGGATCCGTTGAGCCAGGACAAGTTCGGTGACCTGTTCCTGGTGATCGACGGCTGGGCCTCGATCCGCAGTGACTTCGAGATGCTCGAACCGGCGCTGAATTCGCTGGCGATTCAGGGTCTTTCGTACGGGGTGCACCTGGTGATCTCGGCGTCACGCTGGATGGAGATCCGCGCCGCGGTCAAGGACATGCTGGGCACCCGCATCGAGCTCAAGCTGGGTGACGCGCTGGACAGCGACGTGGGCCGCAAGTTCAACGAACTGGTACCGGTCGGTCGCCCCGGTCGCGGGATCAGCCATGAGCGGCTGCACATCCTGATCGCGCTGCCGCGCTTGGATTCCACTTCGACGGTCGACGACCTACCGGAAGGTGTCGCGGCCGCGGTCAACTCGGTACGCGCGCACTACGGAAACCGGCAGGCGCCACGGGTCCGGATGCTGCCGCACAATGTGGATCGCACTGCGGTGGTCCGGGTGGCGCGTAACGCCGGGATGCTGAACAGATCACGCGTGGCCATCGGCATCAACGAGGCCGAATTGGTGCCCGTCGTATTGGATTTCGAGGCGCAACCGCATCTGGTGGCGTTCGGTGACGGGGAATGCGGCAAGACCGGCTTGCTGCGCAACATCGCGGCCGGGTTGATGGAGAACACCACACCCGGAGAGTGCAAGATCGTCCTGGTCGACTACCGCCGCTCCATGCTCGGCGTGGTGGCAAACGACTATCTGGGCGGATATGCCACCGCCTCGCAGTCCTGTGCGGAGTTGATGACGGCGCTCGCCGCAACCCTGCGGGATCGGCTACCACCCAGCGACGTCACCCAGCAGCAGCTCAAAGACCGTTCGTGGTGGTCCGGACCGGACATCTACGTGATGATCGACGACTACGACCTGATCGCCGGGGGTTCGATGAGCAGCCCGCTGAGCCCGCTGGTCGAATTCCTGCCCCAGGCACGCGACGTGGGCCTGCGCGTGATCGTCACGCGACGCATCGGCGGCGCGGGCCGGGCCATGATGGATCAGTTCATCGGACGGCTCAAGGACCTCTCGTGCAACGGACTGGTGATGAGCGGGACGAAAGACGAAGGGGCACTGTTCGGTTACAAGGCCACGGAGATGCCGCCGGGTCGCGGCATGCTGGTGTCCCGGACCGCCAAGAGCGGAGTGATCCAGCTGTCGCGGATGGCAGACCTATGACCGGGGTCAACGAATTACGTCGGTTCCGGGTGATCTCGGCGGCGCCCGAACACATCCAGGTGTCGGTCTTCGGTGGCCGCACCCAGCTGGATATCGCTCTGCCGCTGGACATTCCGGTGTCGAGTTTCGTCCCGGACCTGGCGCGGCTGGTGCGGTCCCGGGATAACGAGCGGGGCAGTGAGGCGGTCGCCAAGGATGAGCGACGCACATTCTGGGTGCTCAGCCGCTTCGCCGACGACGCGGTGTTGCCGCCCGACCGGACACTGCGTGAGGCGGGGGTGGCCAACGGTGAACTGCTGCGCTTGACGTCGCAGCGGGCGTTGTCACCGCCCACGTTGTACGACGACGTGGTGGACGCCGTCGGGCGGTTGAACAAGGCCGCCTATGCCGCGTGGGACGCGGTTGCGGCGCGCTGGATGGCGTTCGCGGGAGTTCACCTGATCGCGCTGGCCCTGGTCTACTGCGTGGTCGGCCGGGTGGCCGCGGCCAACCACTATGTGATTGTCGGGTTGGCCGGTGCGGTGGTGTTGGCGCTCGTCGGCGGGGCCACCATGGCACACCGCTCGTACGGGCTCGACGATGTCGCCGCCGCACTGGGCTGGGCCGCGATTCCACTCACGGCCGGAGTCGCTCTGGCCGTCCTGGGCCCCTACGGCCACTACGGACTGGCCGCCGCGTGCCTGACCGTGCTGGTGTCGTGCGCGGTCTACGGCCGGGTGGTCGGTGCGGGACGCTGGGCCTACCTGGCCGGTGTCGTGCTGTTCGCCCTGGTCGGCGCCGCGATGCTGGCCCGGGCGCTGCACGTGCGTGCCGACATCGTGTTCGTCGTCGCGACGGCGGTGGTGCTGCTTGCCTGCCTGCTGGTGCCGCATCTGACGGCCCGGCTGGGCCGGTTCGAGACGCCGACCGTCGTCGTCGAAACCAACCGTGAGGACTGGGATTTCGAGAATCCGTTCGAGCCGGGCGCATCAAGTAAGAAGCGGGACGGGGACTCGGGCACCGCAATGCCCACTGCCGAACAGGTTTGGACCAAAGCGAAGCGGGCGGCGATCACCCGCGCGGCGCTGTTGTTTGGATTGGCCGCCGCCGCAACGGTCTACGTGACGCTGCTGTCGCACGGCCGCGGCGTGCTGGATTGGCCGGTTTTCGGGTTTGCCCTGGCGTGCGCGGCCGTGTTGGCGCTGCGTAGCCGAAATTTCGACACCTGGTTCGAGCGTGCCGCGGTGGCGGTCCCAGCCATCGCCGTCCTGCTGGTTGTCTGCATGGCGGCGCAGCAAGGCCCGGGGCCGATGCCGGCGGTGGCGCTCGGCGTGCTGTTGGCCGTCGCCGTGGGCGCGGCGCTGGCCGGGCTGAGCGGGTCCTCCGGTGACGGACCGCGTCGGTGGGGGACGTTGTTGTCCTACCTGGACTACGTGGCGGTCGGCTCGCTGATCCCGCTGGCGCTGTGGGCGGTGGGCGTCTACCAGCGGTTGGGCTTCTGATGCGGGCGTGGCGGCGGACAGGGGCGCTGGTCGCGGTGGTGTTGTTGGCGGGGCTGAACCCCGCACCGGCGTGGGCGATCCGCCCGCCGGTGGTGGAACCGGGACCGCCACCGAACGGCCCACTGGGTCCGGTCGAACCGACGGATCTCAAGGCGATCTGCGGCGTCCCCACCGGCGTGCTCCCGGGCACCGATTTCACCCTGCAGCCCAGCGCCGAAGCCATGCTCAACTTCTCCGACGCGTGGCGATTCTCCCGCGGGGCCGGACAGAAGGTCGCAGTGATCGACACCGGGGTGAACCGGCATCCGCGGTTGCCGTCGCTCGATGGCGGTGGCGATTACGTGTCGAATACCGACGGTCTGCAGGACTGTGACGCGCACGGAACCCTGGTGGCGGGACTCATCGCCGGCGCGCCCAGTCCCGCGGACGGTTTCTCGGGCGTGGCCCCCGAGGCGACCATCCTGTCGATCCGGCAGAACAGCACCGTCTATGGCGTCAAGGAGGGCGGGTCGGGCCAAACCAACGACCCGAATGCCACGTCGCCGGGATACGGGAACACGTTGACCCTCGCCTACGCCATCACGCGCGCGGTCAGCCTGGGCGCGACCGTGATCAACCTGTCCGAGGTGGCCTGCAGCCCGGTCGGGGCGGGCCTTGACGACGTCCAGCTGGGCCGGGCCGTTCGCTACGCCTTCGAGAACAACGTCGTGGTCGTGGCCGCGGCGGGCAACTTCAACAGCCAAGGCTTGTGCAAAACGCAGAACGCCATGCCCGACCCGAACATGCCATTGCAGAGCGGGTGGGACTCGGTGCGGACCATCGCCAGCCCGGCCTGGTTCGACGACTACGTGCTGACCGTGGGCGCGTTGACGACGTCGGGTGAGCCGGCCGACTTCAGCCTGCGCGGACCGTGGGTGGGCGTCGCCGCCCCGGGCGAACGGATCGTCTCGCTGGATTCTGCCGGGCCTGGCCTGGTCAATGCCGTGATGAGCCAGCAAGGTCTGGCACCGATCAACGGGACCAGCTTCGCTGCGCCGTTCGTGTCCGGTGTGGTGGCGCTGGTCAGGTCCCGTTTCCCCGAGTTGAATGCCGCGCAGGTGATCGACCTGATCAAACGGACCGCCCACACGCCCGGCGCGGGTCCCAACGAAGCCACCGGGTACGGCGTGGTGGACCCGATCGCGGCGTTGACCTACCGCTTGCCGCCGGCCAATCAGGTGCCGAACCCGGACGCGGCAAAACCGATCGCGGGACGCCCGGTTCTGGACCCGGGCAGTCAGCGGGCCCGCGTCATCGTGCTGGGAGTGACGTCGCTGTGCGTGATGGCGGCTGGGGTGGCGGCGGCGGTTGCTGCGGCCAGAGGCCGACGGCGTGCGGGGTCGTCCGCGGAGGAGTCGCGATCTGCGGATTAAGGGTGTGCCGCTACGTAGGATTGGACAAGGTAACCCACGATGGTGAAAGGGGGGACGACATTGGCCAAACAGCCGCCGAAGCAGACGCCTGCCGAGGAGGAACGCGGGTCGATGGCGCGTCCGCCCTGGTTGCCGGGTGAAAAAAAGCGGCGCCGCGTCCAGCTTGGTCGGGGCAAGCGGTCGGACACCGACCAGGAGATCGGTGACGAGGGTGCTTCCGATCGCGTCGCCAACGGCCATGGGCCGGTGACAGACGAGGACGCCACCGTTGTGGCGCCGGCGCCGCAGCAGGCAACGCCATCGCCAACGCCCCAGCCCGACGCTCCTGACGAGGCTCGACCAAAACGTGTCGCGGTGCCTTTCGACCGGATCAGGCGGCTGCAGCAACTCGATGCCGACCCGCCCCCGGCGCCTGGACCGCGAACAGCCCCGCCGCCCTTCCCGCCGCCGCGCATTAACCCGCCTCCAGCGCCGGGGCCGCCGCCGGTGGCAGCGGAGCCGGAGGCGCCGGTAGCGCGCGAGTGGAGCCTTGAACCCGCGACGAAACCTGCATCCACCGCATCAGACCTCGAAACTGGGCCGGAACCGCCGTCGACTTCGGATGAGTCGATGGCGCCACCGATTGACGAACCCGAGCCCCCATCACCGGTTCGCACAGCGCTGGATCCGTTGTCCCCCGACTGGGTGGTACCGCCGGCCGACGAACCGGAGTTGGACTGGAGTTATGAGGTGCTACCGACTTCGGTAGCGTCCGATTCCATTTCGCCGGAGTGGATTCCGCCGCCGATTGAGCTACCGCAGCCGGCCGGCGAGCCGGAGTCCGTGGAGGTTTCGGCCGCGCGGGACTGGAACTTTGAGCTTCCATCGGAACCGTCGCCGACTTCGCCAGCGGCAGAACCCGATTCGCCTGAGTGGACTGAGTCGTCGCCGGTAGGCGAAGTCGAGCCGACTGCGGAGTGGGAGCCCGTGGAGGTTTCGTCTGCGCGGGATTGGAGCTTTGAGGTTGCGGCGGAACCGTCGCCGATTGCACCACCGGTGGTTGATGACGCTGAGTGGGCCGTGGAGTCGGAGCCCGTTGTGGCTGACGACTCCCACCCGGCGCCTGAGCCGGAACCTCTTGTGGCGGAGCCGCCAGCGGAGTCGGAGCCTGCCGAGGTTTCGACGACGCGGGATTGGAGCTTTGAGGTTCCGGCGG
>NZ_LZMH01000056.1 GCF_001673635.1 Mycobacterium asiaticum | reverse complement strand
GGCGGCCGCGGTGGCCGTGCCATGTTCGGCCGGCGCACAGCTGCTGATCCGGTTCACCGGGCCCGAGGTCTGGTGGGTGCTGCACGTCGCGCACTGGGCGGCCAAAGTGCCGGGGGCCAGCGTGCCGGTGCCCTCGGGGGGCGCGGGTCTGGTGCTGGTCGCCGGGAGCATCGTGATGATCGTCGTGATGTGGCGGTGGCGACCGTTTCGACTGATCCTGGCCTGGGGCGCGGCGGCGGTCGTCGGTTGTCAGGTGGCGTGGTCGGTCGCCGCCATCGGCTCGAGCGCCGTCAGACCGCCATGACACCATCGTGGAGTGAGCGAGGTTTCGCCGTTGCACCTGGTGCTGGGGGAAGAAGAACTGCTGATCGAACGGGCCGTCGCGCAGATCCTGCGGTCGGCCCGGCAGCGCGCCGGCGGCGGTCGGGCCACCGAATCCGGGATTGCCGACGTCCCGGTCAACCGGATGCGTGCCGGTGACGTGAGCACCTACGAACTCGCCGAACTGCTGAGTCCGTCGCTGTTCGCCGAGGAACGGATCGTGGTGCTGGAAGCCGCCGGTGAGGCGGGCAAAGACGCGGCCGAGCTGGTCGTCACGGCGGCCGCGGACCTGCCCGCCGGCACGGTGCTGGTGGTGGTGCACTCCGGTGGCGGCCGGGCCAAGGCGCTGGCCGCCGAATTGCGGTCGCTGGGCGCCCAGGTACACCCCTGTGCACGCATCACCAAGCCCAGCGAGCGGGTCGACTTCGTCCGCAAGGAGTTCCGATCACTGAAGGTCAGAGTCGACGAGGACACCGTTGCCGCCCTGCTGGATGCCGTCGGCTCCGACATCCGCGAGCTCGCCTCGGCTTGCTCGCAGCTGGTCGCCGACACGGGGGGTGACGTCGACGCCGCCGCGGTGCGGCGCTACCACAGCGGCAAAGCCGAGGTGAAGGGCTTCGACATCGCTGACAAGGCCGTGACCGGGGATGTCGCCGGCGCCGCGGAAGCGCTGCGCTGGGCGATGATGCGGGGCGAGCCGCTCGTGGTGCTGGCCGACGCCCTGGCCGAGGCCATTCACACGATCGGATTGGTGATGTCGCAGTCCGGAGACCCCTACCGGATGGCCGGACAGCTGAAGATGCCGCCGTGGCGGGTGCAGAAGGCGCAGAAGCAGGCTCGGCGCTGGTCACGAGACCGGTTGGCGGCCGCCATGCGGCTGGTTGCCACCCTCAACGCCAACGTGAAGGGCGCCGTGGCGGACGCCGATTATGCCCTGGAATCCGCAGTGCGGCAGGTGGCGGAGTTGGCCCGGGACTGAACGGGCTCAATAAGCCCAGGAAAGGCTTGAATCAGCCGAGCTTGTTCAGCGAGCGCGCCAGCGCCGACTTTTTGTTGGCGGCCTGGTTCTTGTGGATCACGCCTTTGCTTGCCGCCTTGTCGAGCTTGCGGCTGGTCGACACCAGCAACTCGGCCGCCTTCTCCTTCTCGCCGGCGTGAGCGGCTTCCCGGAACGCGCGAATAGCCGTGCGGAGCGAAGACTTCACCGACTTGTTGCGCAGGCGGGCGCGCTCGTTAGTGCGGTTGCGCTTCTGCTGCGACTTGATGTTGGCCACGCGTGTCGTTCCTTAATCCGTTTCGATTTGGCTTTGCCCGGGGTACCTGCAACCCGATAGCGACTGCCCAGGTTATCAGTCGGTTACGTTTTCGCCCAAAAGAGGAATTCTGGGTCTGCCCGAATGGGGGAATTGAGGCAGCATGACACAGGTGAGTCTTTCGAACGAGATCGAAGCGTCCGCGCGACGGTCTGGCGTCCGTACCGAGCGGATCTTCGAGGGATACAACACCTCAGATGCGTACTCCGAGGCCTTCGACGAGATGTTCGACGCCCAGGGCAACGTGCGTGGGCCCTATAAGGGCATCTACGCCGAGCTGGCGCCGACGGACGCCTCAGAGCTCAAGGCCAGGGCCGAAGCGCTGGGCCGCGCCTTCATCGACCAGGGCATCACGTTCTCCCTGTCCGGTCAGGAGCGGCCCTTTCCGCTGGACCTGGTCCCGAGGGTCATCTCCGCCGCCGAGTGGACCCGGCTCGAGCGCGGCATCACCCAACGCGTCAAGGCCCTCGAGATGTATCTCGACGACATCTACGGGGACCAGGAGATTTTGCGCGACGGAGTGATCCCCCGGCGGCTCATCACCTCCTGTGAGCACTTCCATCGGGAAGCCGTCGGCATCGTTCCGCCCAACGGCGTGCGCATCCACGTCGCCGGAATCGACCTGATCCGCGACGACCGCGGCGACTTCCGGGTCCTGGAGGACAACCTGCGCTCGCCCTCTGGTGTGTCCTACGTCATGGAAAACCGGCGCACCATGGCCCGGGTCTTCCCCAACCTGTTCGCAACCCACCGGGTCCGCACCGTCGACGACTACTCCTCGCACCTGCTGCGCGCGCTGCGCAACTCCGCGGCCACCAACGAAGCCGACCCGACAGTGGTGGTGCTGACCCCGGGCGTCTACAACTCGGCCTACTTCGAGCACTCGCTGCTGGCCCGGCAGATGGGCGTCGAGCTGGTCGAGGGCCGCGACCTGTTCTGCCGCGACAACCAGGTCTACATGCGGACCACCGAGGGGCAGCGCCAGGTCGACGTCATCTACCGGCGCATCGACGACGCGTTCCTGGACCCGCTGCAATTCCGGGCCGACTCGGTGCTGGGCGTGGCCGGCCTGGTCAATGCCGCCCGGGCCGGCAACGTCGTCATCTCGAGCTCGATCGGCAACGGCGTCGGCGACGACAAACTCGTCTACACCTACGTGCCCACCATCATCGAGTACTACCTGGGCGAGAAACCGCTGCTGGCCAATGTTGACACCTATCGCTGCTGGCTCGACGACGAACGCGAAGAGGTGCTGGACCGCATCAACGAGCTGGTGATCAAGCCGGTCGAGGGGTCCGGCGGCTACGGCATCGTGTTCGGCCCGGAAGCATCCGACAGGGAGCTTGCCGCGATCAGCAAGAAGATCCGCGACGACCCGCGGGCCTGGATCGCCCAGCCGATGATGGAGCTGTCGACCGTGCCCACCCGCATCGGCGATTCGCTGGCGCAGCGCTACGTCGACCTGCGACCGTTCGCCGTCAACGACGGCAACGACGTATGGGTGCTGCCCGGCGGGCTGACCCGGGTGGCGCTGGTGGAGGGCTCCCGGGTGGTCAACTCCAGCCAGGGCGGCGGTTCCAAGGACACCTGGGTGCTGGCGCCGCGCGCGTCGGTGCTCGACCGCGAACTGGGGCGTGCGGAAGTGGTGCGCTCGCTGCCCCGGGCGGTGCCCGAGCAGAATTCCGACGACGCCCGGCCTACACCGGTCGCCCCGGTGCCGACCCGCCAGAGCCAGGGCCGATCCGAGGAGCCGCAACAGGAGCAGGAAGAGCAACAGCAACAGCAGAAGGCGGCCGACTGATGCTGGCGCGCAACGCCGAAGCCCTGTACTGGATCGGGCGCTACGTCGAGCGGGCCGACGACACGGCGCGCATCCTGGACGTCGCGGTCCACCAATTGCTCGAAGATTCCAGCGTCGACCCCGACCAGGCCTCCCGCTTACTGCTGCAGGTGCTGGGCATCGAGCCCCCCGAGCACCAACTCGATGTCTGGTCGCTGACCGACCTGGTGGCGTTCAGCGCCAACAGTGACGGAGGATCGTCGATCGTCGACGCGATCTCCGCGGCGAGAGAGAACGCGAGGTCGGCAAGGGAAGTCACCTCCAGCGAGACCTGGGAGTGCATCAACACCACCTACCATGCCCTACCCGAACGCGAGCGTGCCGCCAAACGTCTTGGACCGCACGAGTTTCTGTCGTTCATCGAAGGGCGCGCGGCGATGTTCGCGGGTCTGGCGGACTCGACGCTGTCCCGCGACGACGGCTATCGCTTCATGGTGCTGGGCCGCGCGATCGAGCGGGTCGACATGACGGTGCGCCTGCTGTTGTCCCGGGTGGGGGACAGCGCGTCGTCCCCGGCCTGGGTCACGCTGCTGCGTTCCGCCGGTGCGCACGACACCTACCTGCGGACCTACCGCGGGGTGCTCGACGCCGGCCGGGTCGTCGAATTCATGTTGCTGGACCGGCTTTTCCCGCGATCGGTCTTCTATTCGCTGCGGCTGGCCGAACACAACCTCGAAGAGTTGCTGCACAACCCGCACAGCCGCATCGGCGCCACCACCGAAGCCCAGCGACTGCTCGGGCAGGCACGCAGTGAGCTTGAATTCGTGCAGCCCGGGGTGCTGCTCGAGTCGTTGGACAGCAGGCTGGCGAGCTTGCAGAGAACCTGCCGAGATGTCGGAGATGCGTTGGCGTTGCAGTATTTTCACGCTGCGCCCTGGGTGGCATGGACGGATGCCCGGCAGCGCGGGGTACTGGCCGATGCCGTCGAGACCAATGGGGAATCCTGATGTGGCGGATGCGGGTGGTGCACACCACCGGGTATGCCTACCGGTCGCCGGTGACCGCGTCCTACAACGAGGCTCGGCTGACTCCGCGGTCCAACACACGCCAGAACGTCATCCTCAACCGGGTCGAGACCATTCCGGCCACCCGGTCCTACCGTTACATCGACTATTGGGGCACCGCGGTCACGGCATTCGACCTGCACGCGCCGCACACCGAACTCACCGTGACATCCTCATCGGTTGTCGAGACCGAGCGCCCGGAACCGCCCGCCGCCAAGACCAGCTGGGAAGAGCTGCAATCCATCGCCGTCATCGACCGCTTCGACGAGGTGCTTCGACCCACGAATTACACCCCGACCAGCAAACGCGTTGCGGCCGTGGGGAAACGGATCACGAAGAACTACGACCCGGGGGAAGCCATCGTGGCGGCGGCCCGCTGGGCCCGCAGTGAACTGGACTATCTGCCCGGTACCACGGGAGTGCATTCGTCCGGCCTCGACGCGCTGGAAAAGGGCAAGGGCGTGTGCCAAGACTTTGCACACCTGACCCTTATCCTGTTGCGCAGCATGGGAATTCCGGGCCGGTATGTGTCCGGTTACCTGCACCCGAATGCCGAGGCCGAGGTGGGTAAGACCGTCGCGGGCCGCAGTCACGCCTGGATCCAGGCGTGGGCCGGGGGCTGGGTCAATTACGACCCCACCAACGACACCGAGATCACCGAGCAATACATCAGTGTCGGCGTGGGCCGCGACTATGCCGACGTATCGCCGTTGAAGGGCATCTACTCCGGGTTGGGCGCCACCGACCTCGACGTGGACGTGGAAATCACCCGGCTGGCGTAGCGCAGTCGATAGGGCAGCCAGCCAATTCGGCCCGCGTGCGGGCCTCCGATAGCTTTCTGACCTGCGCAGACGACCTCCCTGGAAGGTTGCTGTGAGAAAGCTGGGCGATTCGTGTTTCGGGGTCACCCACCCTGGCAACCCAAGACTGCACGGGGGTCGCTCCCACAGCCCGGAGGGGCGGGGACCTAACTGCACAACTGTCAACCCCATGACTACAAGGAGTTCCCAATGGACTTGAAGAGGTTTTTCGCAGGCGCGGCCATGGCAGGCGCACTCGGAGCCGGTGCCCTCGGCATCGGGGCCGGTATGGCGCAGGCGGACCCGCATGGACCTAATATCCCTGGCTGTGTCGGCGGGCCCGGCGTCAACTGCAACGGTCCGGGCACGCCGCTGCCTCCGGGGCAGCGCGGCTTCCCGCCCCCTGGCCACTACAACGACCCGATCGGCTACGGCTTGCCGGCGGTCTGGATGCCGCCGGGACAACCCATCGCCTACCCGGTGGTCTTCAACGCGAGTGTGAACTCGTGGGGTGTGTTCCTGCCGAGCGGTGAATTCGTCGCCTACGTGACATAAGCAGGCCCAACGAGACAGCCGCCGCCAAATTTGGCGGCGGCTGTTCGTCTGTAAAGCCGATCAGGGGCCGCCGAGCAGCTCCCGTGCCGGGCCGTTGACCGCGCCGAGCCCACTCTTGAGTGCGGCTGCGCCCACCGCCTCCGCGTTGGCGTAAGCGTTACCGCCGGAGGCCACGGCCTGCACGAACTGGTCGTGGAACGTCGCCATCTGCGCGCTGATGTCCTGATACGTCTGAGCGTGGGCGCTGTAGAGCTGTGCGACCAGCGCCGAGACGGCATCCGCGGCCGGAGCCGGTATCGCGGTCGTCGGGGCGGCAGCGTTGGCGCTGGATTCTGCGAGCGTGGAGCCGATGCCGGCCAGGTTCCTCGCCGCAGCGGCAATCGCCTCTGGGCCTGCGACGAACCACGACATCCCGCACCTCAAATCAAGAACGGCAGGAGCGGATCGTACCGCGATTTATGCCCGAAAACAGCGTTTCGTCCGCTTTTGCCTGCCTGCGCCAGTACGAGTCTAACGGCACTGCGGCGCGGCCACCGACACGATCTTGCGCCGAGCGCGCCGGAGGGTTGGCTGGGAGTCTCCCGCGGGTTATTGCCGCCGCTGTACCTCCACCCGGTGCAGATCGTCGCCCAGCTCGACGCGCCCGCCGAATTCGGTGGCGGCAAGCGCCCGCCACTGCTCCTCCTGGCCGGGGGCGATGGCCGGCACGTAGTGGGTCAGGATGAGGGTCGCGACGCCGGCGCGTTGCGCGGTCGCGGCCGCCTCCTGGACGGAGGAGTGGTAGTCGCAGACGTCCTTGATCCGCTGTACCGGGGCGTGGGTGAGCATGTCCTTGCGAATCGCCGTGTGTACCAATGCGTCTGCGCCCGTTGCCAGTTCATCCAGGGTGGGGCACGGCACCGTGTCACCGGCCAGCACCACCGCGGCGCCGTCGAATTCGATCCGGAATCCGATCGTCGGCGCCACCGGGCGGTGGTCGGTGGGACCGACCCGGATCGTCATCCCGTCGCGGTCCCACACCGTGCCCTCGGTGTACTCGTGCACTTCCACCGGAGGTGGCGCATTCAGGTCCGCGTGGTGGGCGATGCGGTAGCCGATGTCGTGGCCGAACGCCTTGAGCGTCGCGTCGACCACCTCGGCGGTACCGGGCGGCCCGATGATCTGTAGCGGCGGGGGTTCCGGCGTGAAATTGCTCACCCAGGCGGTGATCAGCACGTCACCGAGGTCTGCGATGTGGTCGCTGTGCAGGTGGGTGAGCAGCAGCGCCGACAAGTTGGCCGCCCCCACGCCGACGGCGGCGGCGCGCTGCAGCACCCCGCGTCCGCAATCCACCAAGAACACTTGGCCGCCCGCGCGGACCAGGGTCGACGGGCCGGCGCGGTTCGGGTCCGGGATCGGGCTTCCGGTTCCGAGCAGGGTGACCTCGATCATGGCCACATATCTATCAAGCGCGCCCATCGCACATCACCCGTTTGACGGGAATCCGGATCGATTTCCTACCGTGACGGCGCCGTCAAGCCGACATGACGGTTTGGTGGCGACGCGGCCGTGGGTTGCGACGTTCGCTTTTGAACCGCCCGACTTAGCCGTAGCCTGGTGTGAAACCGGTCACTTTGAAGTTCCCCACGGACGGAGGCCTAGATGCGGATCGCGGACGTCTTGCGAAACAAGGGTGCGGCGGTGACGACGATCAACCCCGACGCGACGGTCCGGGAACTGCTGGCGGGTCTGGCCGAACAGAACATCGGCGCCATGGTGGTGGTCGGCGACGAGGGCGTCGTGGGCATCGTGTCCGAGCGCGACGTGGTGCGGCAGCTGCACGTCCACGGGGCCAGCGTGTTGTCCCGCCCGGTCGCCAAGATCATGACCAAGGCCGTCACCACCTGCACGAAGTCAGACACGGTGGACAGCGTCAGCGTGCTGATGACCCAGAACCGGGTGCGGCACGTACCGGTGCTCGACGGCCGCAAGCTGATCGGCATCGTCAGCATCGGTGATGTGGTGAAGACCCGGATGGGCGAACTGGAAGCCGAGCAGCAGCAGCTGCAGTCCTACATCACGCAGGGATAACTCAGCGCCACGCGTACTGCGCTTCCGGGCTTACGCAGCTGCGCGAGCCCAACGTGGCTGCGAAATTCACAGCGGAAAATGACAGCCAGGTTCGCCTCGCGGAGAAAGTGCACTAGCGCCAGGAGTATTCGGCCCGCAGCCGGGCGGCCACCACGTCGAAGGTTTCCCGATCCAGGATCGCGCCCTCGCGGCGGATGCTTTCCTCGGGCACGTCGAGCACCCGGTCCAGCCGCACCCAGCTCTGTCTGCCCTCGTAGTCCCAGTCGCCGGAGCCGATCTTGACCCAGTCCCGGTCGTCGTCGCGGCGTTCCTGGCTGGACAACATCAACCCCAGCAGCACGCTACGGTCCCGGCCCACCACGAGCACCGGCCGGTCCTTGCCGCGCGTCGGGTCATCCTCGTAGACCACCCACGTCCACACGATCTCGCCGGGATCCGCGCGGCCGTCGAGATCCGGCGCGTACACCACCTTGCGGGCTCGCTGCGCGGTGGGAAAGCTGGTCTTGGTCACCGGGCGGCCGGCGGTGATCTCGGCTGGCGCGGCCGGCAGCCCCATCGCCATGATGTTGGCGGTGATCTTCACCGCTTGCTGGATGGTCCGCAGCGTTTCCTGCGTGTTCTGCAGTCGCTGGACGACTTTCGGAGCCTCGTTGACGAGATTCTCCGCAAACCGCTGGAACGTCTTCCACTGTGACTTGCCGGGCGTCTTCCTGTCCGGTGCCATGTTTGCAGCATAGACGCGCAGCCAGACCCGCTCCGAAACCACAATTGTGTTCCGGCCGTTGAGCACCGATACGCTGGGCTTACTCATCAACCGTTCGCCAGGAGATTCCCATCAGCAGCTTCGCCGACAAAACCTTCACTGCGCCGGCGCAGATTCGGAACTTCTGCATCATCGCTCACATCGACCATGGCAAGTCGACGCTGGCCGACCGCATGCTGCAGTTGACCGGTGTGGTCGACGAGCGCTCGATGCGGGCCCAGTACCTGGACCGGATGGACATCGAGCGGGAACGCGGGATCACCATCAAGGCCCAGAACGTCCGGCTGCCCTGGCAGCTGTCCGGCGGGGTGGACGCCGGAAAGAAGTATGTTCTGCACCTGATCGACACGCCAGGTCACGTTGACTTCACCTACGAGGTGTCCCGGGCGCTGGAGGCGTGCGAGGGCGCGGTGCTGCTGGTCGACGCCGCCCAGGGCATCGAAGCCCAGACGCTGGCCAATTTGTATCTGGCACTCGACCGCGACCTGCACATCATCCCGGTGCTCAACAAGATCGACCTACCGGCCGCCGACCCCGACCGCTACGCCGGCGAGATCGCCCACATCATCGGCTGCGAGCCGAGCGACGTGCTGCGGGTGTCGGGCAAGACCGGCGAAGGCGTCGCCGATCTGCTCGACCACGTGGTGCGCGAGGTGCCGCCCCCGCAGGGCGACGCCGACGCCCCCACCCGGGCCATGATCTTCGACTCCGTCTACGACATCTATCGCGGCGTGGTCACCTACGTGCGTGTCGTC
The DNA here is from genome assembly GCF_001673635.1 of Mycobacterium asiaticum. Taxonomy (GTDB): domain Bacteria; phylum Actinomycetota; class Actinomycetes; order Mycobacteriales; family Mycobacteriaceae; genus Mycobacterium; species Mycobacterium asiaticum_C. Next base: position 50,905 of record NZ_LZMH01000056.1, on the reverse strand, counting down.
GACGGCAAGATCACCCCACGCGAGCGCATCGCGATGATGTCGACCGGCGCCACCCACGAACTGCTCGAGGTCGGCATCGTCTCCCCGGAACCGAAAGCCAGCGAGGGGCTGGGGGTCGGCGAGGTGGGCTACCTCATCACCGGGGTGAAAGACGTTCGTCAGTCCAAGGTCGGCGACACCGTGACCACCGCGCGCAATGGCGCCAAGGAGGCGCTCACCGGTTACCGGGAACCGAAGCCGATGGTCTATTCGGGCCTGTATCCGGTCGACGGCTCGGACTACCCGAACCTGCGTGACGCGCTGGACAAGCTGCAGCTCAACGACGCGGCCCTGACCTACGAGCCGGAGACCTCGGTGGCGCTGGGCTTCGGATTCCGGTGCGGCTTCCTGGGTTTGCTGCACATGGAGATCACCCGCGAGCGTCTGGAGCGCGAGTTCGACTTGGACCTGATCTCGACGTCCCCGAACGTCGTGTACCGGGTTGAAAAAGAGGACAACACTGAAATCGTGGTGACGAATCCGTCGGACTGGCCGGAGGGCAAGATCCGCACGGTTTACGAGCCGATCGTGAAGACCACGATCATCGCGCCGAGCGAATTCATCGGAACCATCATGGAATTGAGCCAGTCACGCCGCGGCGAGCTGGGCGGCATGGACTATCTGTCGCCCGAGCGGGTGGAACTGCGCTACACAATGCCGTTGGGCGAGATCATCTTCGACTTCTTCGACTCGCTGAAGTCGCGCACCCGCGGTTATGCCAGCCTGGACTACGAGGAAGCCGGCGAGCAGGAAGCTCAACTGGTCAAGGTCGACATCCTGTTGCAGGGCGAGGCCGTCGACGCCTTCAGCGCCATCGTCCATAAGGATTCGGCATTCGCCTACGGCAACAAGATGACCACCAAGCTCAAGGAGCTGATCCCGCGCCAGCAGTTCGAGGTGCCCGTGCAGGCCGCGATCGGTTCGAAAATCATTGCCCGGGAGAACATCCGCGCCATCCGCAAGGACGTGTTGTCCAAGTGCTACGGCGGTGACATCACCCGAAAGCGCAAACTGCTGGAGAAGCAGAAAGAGGGCAAGAAGCGGATGAAAACCATTGGGCGGGTGGACGTGCCGCAGGAAGCGTTCGTCGCGGCGCTGTCCACCGAGACTTCGGGGGACAAGGGCAAGAAATAGCAATGCCTTTCGCGGGGACGGTCCGTGCTCGCGTGATCGCGCTGTGCGCCGGGCTGCTTATCAGCGGCTGCGCCACCACCGTGGACGGCACCGCACGGTATTCGCCGTCGCCATCGTCGATGGCGCCTGTCGTCCAGATCATGCCCACCGACGAAGAGATCCGGGCCGCGGTGGGCAACGAACTGCAGCAGAATCCGCCGCCGCGGGTCGGCGGTATCGAGGTACTGCCCGACGGGATTCGCACCGATAAGGATGCCGCACCCATCGAGTGCCTCGGGGCCGTCAGCCCCCGGATGCATATCGTCTACGAAAAGGGTCCGGTCCGCGACGCCGCGGTGCAGGATTACTGGAACTACGACCTCGATGTGGCGGCGTCGAAAGCGACGGCAGCGGCCATCAAATTCGCCTCGACGGCCGATGCCGAGCGGTTGTTCGCGACGTTCGTTCAGCAGTGGCAGCACTGCCAGGGCACCACGCTGACGATGTTCACCTGGGACTCCAGCAAGACCCAGCTCTATCACCAGGTGACGGATGTCCAGGTGCGTGGACCGCTGCTCTCGGCCACGATCCTGAGCTGGGACAACCACCACACCCCGCAATTCCCGGTCGAGCGTGCCGTCGGCGTCGAGTCCGATGTCATCGTGGATGTGCAGGTCGCCGTGCGGCCGCACCTGCAAACCGGCAGCAGGGCAACCGATCTCGCTAGAACGATGCTGCGCAAGGTGGCCGGCTCGAGTTGAGGTCGAAACAGAGAGGCATCCGATGAAGTTCCGCTGGGTTGCCGCACTGTGGGCGGTGTCGCTGTTGGCGGGCTGCACGCACGCCATCGCCGGCACCGCCCGCCCGGCGGCCGGGTTGAAGCCCAATCCACTCACCGGCGAGGCGATCAAGGGGGTGCTGCTCGACGAGGTGGTGCTGGCCAACATGCTCGGTCAACCGTTCAAGGGGGACCCTCGCCTGCCGCCGCGATTCGGTGGTCCGGAAAAACTGCAGGCCGGGCTCGGTGACATTCAACCGGCCGAATGCGCCGGGGTCTCGACGATGACCATCAGGAGCGCCTACGAATCCGCCGACGTCAAAAACGTCGCTCGTGAAACGTGGTGGAGCGCAGGCGAATCCGGCAAGGTCATCAGCGTCGCCGAAGCCGTGGTGGCGCTGCCCACCGCCGCCGACGCCGCCGCGCTGTTCGCGCAGTTCACCCAGCAGTGGAACGGCTGCAACGGAAAGACCCTGACGATCTCGGGCGGCGCCCTCAATTTCAGCGACGAAATCACCGAGGTACGAGTGGACAACTCGGTGCTGGCCGCCACGGTCTACGTGCAGGCCGCCGGCGCGACCGGCGGACGCAGGCCCGAAGCCCGGGCCCTCGGGTTGCGAGTGAACTGCCTGGTCGAGGTGGAGGTCGCCTTCTTCAGCGTCCAGAATTCCTCGGACCCGGGGACGGGCGACCCGCACACCAGCGCCGTCACCATCGCCCAGGCGGTGATGGACAAGATCAGCGCGCGCAGCTGACCTCAGACGGGGGCGTTGGCAGGTTGGAACGCCCCTGACCCGTCGGCCTCCTCCTCAGCGCGGATCACGTGAACCACGGCGTTGATCAGCGCCAGGTGGGTGAACGCCTGCGGGAAGTTGCCCAGGTGCCGGCCGGTCCGCGGCTCGATCTCCTCGGCGTAGAGGTGCAACGGGCTTGCGTAGGCCAGCAGTCGCTCGCACAGCCGCTTGGCGCGGGCCACCTCGCCAATCTCCACCAGCGCCGACACCAGCCAGAACGAGCAGATGGTGAAGGTGCCTTCCTCGCCGGACAGGCCGTCGTCGGTCTCTTCGACCCGGTACCGCAGCACCAGGCCTTCCTCAGTGAGTTCGTCGGCGATGGCCAGCACCGTGTTGCGCACCCGGGGGTCATCCGGTGGCAGGAACCGGGTCAGCACCACCAGCAACAGCGACGCGTCCAACGCATCGCTGCCATACCGCTGGGTGAACACGCCGCGGGAGTCCACGCCGTTCGCCAGGATGTCTTCCTTGATCTCCTCGGCGATCTTGCGCCACTGCTGGGCGTAGCTTTTCTCGCCCTGCCGCTCGGCCAGTTTGGCGCCGCGGTCCAGCGCCACCCAGCACATCACCTTCGAGGAGGTGAAGTGCTGTGGCTCCCCGCGCACCTCCCAGATGCCGCGGTCCGGCTCGCGCCAGTGTTTGATCGCCTCTTCGACCTGCTTCTTCAGCACCGGCCACAGGTTCTCCGGAACCTGCTCGCGGGAGCGGGCATGCAGGTAGAACGAGTCCAGGATGGAGCCCCAGATGTCGTGCTGCATTTGGTTGTAGGCCCCATTGCCGATGCGGACTGGCCGGGCGTGGTCGTAGCCGGACAGGTGGTGCAGTTCCTCTTCGATCAGGCTGCGTTCGCCGCCGACGCCGTACATCACCTGCAGCGGGTGCCGCTCGTCGCTGTTGGCGCCCGACACGTCGGCGATGAACGCGAAGAAGTCGTCCGCCTCCCGATCCAGGCCGATCGTGTACAGGCCCCACAGCGCGAAGGTGGAGTCGCGGATCCAGGAGTAGCGGTAGTCCCAGTTGCGCTCGCCGTGCGGCGTCTCCGGCAGCGAGGTGGTGCTGGCGGCCAGCAGCGCGCCGGTGGGCGAGTAAGTCAGACCCTTCAGGGTCAGCGCGCTGCGCTGTAGGTAGGCGCGCCACGGGTGGTCCGGGAAGTTGCCGATGTTGATCCACTGCCGCCAGCATTCGGTGGTTTGCCACATCTTGTCGGCGGCCTCTTGGTAGGTCTGTGGTGCTGGGTGTTTGGTCCAGCTGAGCGCCACGAAGATGTCGTCGCCCTCTTTCATCCGGGTGCGGGCGCGCGCCTCCCGGCCTTCCAGCCCGATGTTGAGGTTCGTGGTCAGCCGCAGCGTGGGGTGGGCGTCGGGTTGTTTGGCGGCCCGCGCAATCGCCTCGCCGTAGGCGTTCGCCGAATATTCCCAAGTGGTGCCGACGCGGTGGTAGTCGAACGCCGGCTCGCAGCTCATCATCAGTTCCACCGTGCCGCTGACGCAGCGCACCGTGCGCAGCAGGATGTGCTCGGCGTCCCAGTCCATCGGGGTGCGCCGGTGGGTGCGGGACCGGCGCTCGATGTCGTGCCAGCGACCCATGACCAGCGCGTCACGCACGATCAGCCAGCCGGTGTGCGTCTGCCAGGTGGTCTCCATGATCAAGCTGCCGGGCAGATAGCGCCGCGCCGAGGGCACCGAGACGCCGTACGGCCCGATCCGAAAGTGGCCGGCGCTACGGTCCAGAATCGCGCCGAACACGCTGGGGGAATCCGGCCGCGGCACGCACAGCCACTCCACCGAGCCGGCCGGCGAGATCAGGCAGGTGGTTTCCCAGTCGGACAGGAAGGCGTAGTCGGCGATCGGGGGGAAGGGGTTGCGCGAGGGGGAACTGGAAACGTAGGGCGCCAGCGAGTCGAGTTCGGCGGCCGCCGCATCGATCGGCGCCAGCGCGGTGGGCTCAGGTACGGCGGGCAGCCCGTCGACCGAAGCTGCAAGGTGGTCGTTGACTGAGTCGGCAGAGTCGGCGTGCAGGACCATCCCGACATCATCGAACGTCGACCCGCTTCGCGTCCACCACTGCAACCTAGGTGTTACCGGGGCCGCCAGGAACGGCCGCGGGCCTTTCGGCTCACGTTGGCTTCAATTGACCGGACCAATAGGGTGGACGCGGTGAACGGGTTCTTGAGTTGGTGGGACGGGGTCGAGTTGTGGCTCTCCGGCCTGCCCTTCGTGCTCCAGGCCCTGACGGTCATGCCGGTCGTTCTGTTCGTGGCGTATTTCCTGGCAACGGTCCTGGACGCGTCGCTGGGCAGGGGAATCCAGCTGCTGCGCCGGGCCCGTCATTCCGACGAGGCCTCCGGATAGCCGGATGCCCCGTTCGCACGTCACGCTGATCCTGGTCGGACTGGTCGGTTTGGTGATCCTGATGTGGTTGCTGACGCACTGAGTCCGTTGCTCACACACCGCGTCGCCCGCCGAATTGCCAGCTGTGAGAACTCTGTTAGGCTTCGCGACATGCATGCAGCGGCCGGTGTTTTGGATCGCCACGTCGTGGCGTCCGGCTGCGCTACTTGCGCCGTGGTGGTTTGCCCCATGGCCGACGCACACTGTTGTCGCTGACTCACCGACCCGTGCGCGGCCTGGTGTGAGTTCGATGCGACTCCTCGAATTTGCCTGATTGCCATTCCGTAGCTACGGGGACACCTGATCCATCAGTCCCGCACCGGAAGGTCACCAATGTCGCAGATGTTCCCCGACGTCAGACGCGTGCCGCGGCTGCGGCACTCCGTCGCGCTGGCACTGGTCGTCGGCCTCGTCGGCGTCCTGGCGGCGTGCCGCGGCGGCCCCAGCGATGTCGTTGGCGGCGGGGGACTGGCCAATGCGAAATCCACTGTCACGCTGGTCGCGTATTCGGTGGCAGAACCCGGCTGGAGCAAGGTGATTCCGGCGTTCAACGCCTCCGAAGAAGGCAAAGGCATTCAGGTGATCACCTCCTACGGTGCCTCCGGTGACCAGTCGCGCGGCGTCGCCGAAGGCAAACCCGCCGACCTGGTGAACTTCTCCGTCGAGCCGGACATCACCCGGCTGATCAAGTCCGGCAAGGTCGCCAAGGACTGGAATACCGACGCCACCAAGGGCATTCCGTTCGGGTCGGTGGTGACCTTGGTGGTGCGCAAGGGCAATCCGAAGAACATCAGAAACTGGGATGACCTGCTACGCCCCGGGATCGACGTCATCACCCCCAGCCCGCTGAGCTCCGGCTCGGCCAAGTGGAACCTGCTGGCGCCGTACGCGGTGAAGAGCGAAGGCGGCCGAAACGGCCAGGCGGGCATCGAGTTTGTCAACCGATTGGTGAGGGAACACGTCAAAATGCGTCCAGGTTCGGGACGGGAGGCCACCGATGTCTTCGTCCAGGGCAGCGGCGACGTTCTGATCAGCTATGAGAACGAAGCCATCGCCGCTGAGCACGCCGGCAAGCCGGTCGAGCACGTCACGCCGCCGCAGACCTTCAAGATCGAGAACCCGATGGCGGTGATCGTGACGGGTACCCATCTGGCCGCCGCGACGGCGTTCAAGAACTTCCAGTACACCGCTGCGGCGCAGCGGTTGTGGGCGCAGGCCGGGTTCCGGCCGGTCGATCCGTCGGTGGCGGCCGCCTTCCGGGACCAGTTCCCGGTGCCGGCGAAGCTGTGGACCATCGCCGATCTCGGCGGGTGGGCCACGGTCGACCCGCAACTGTTCGACAAGAGCGCGGGCAGCATCACCAAGATCTACACACAGGCCACCGGATGACCGTGATCACGACCCCGAACCCGCCCGCCGACGAGGCGCCCGCCGTGCGCGGCGTCGGCCGCGCGGGCAGCACCTCGCTTCGCGTCGGTGTGGCGACCTTATGGTTGTCGGTCATCGTGCTGCTGCCGCTGGCCGCGATCCTGTGGCAGGCGGTCGACGGCGGGTGGAGCGCGTTCTGGCTGGCCGTCACGTCGCACGCGGCGGCGGAGTCGTTGCGGGTGACGCTGACCATCTCGGTCTGCGTGACGCTGCTGAACACGGTCTTCGGGCTGCTGATCGCCTGGGTCCTGGTGCGCGACGACTTCTTCGGCAAGCGCCTCGTCGACGCGGTTATCGACCTGCCGTTCGCGCTGCCCACGATCGTGGCCAGCCTGGTGATGCTTGCGCTCTACGGAAACCACAGCCCGGTCGGACTGCACCTGCAGCACACCGAATGGGGCGTCGGGATCGCTTTGGCATTCGTGACCTTGCCGTTCGTGGTGCGCGCGGTCCAGCCGGTGCTGCTGGAGATCGATCGGGAGACCGAGGAGGCGGCGGCGTCGCTGGGTGCCAATGGCCCGAAGATTTTCACCTCCGTGGTGCTGCCGTCGTTGTTGCCCGCCTTGTTGTCCGGTGCGGGTCTGGCGTTTTCGCGGGCTATCGGCGAGTTCGGTTCGGTGGTGCTGATCGGTGGTGCGGTGCCGGGTAAGACCGAGGTGTCGTCGCAGTGGATCCGGACGCTGATCGAGAACGACGACCGTGTCGGTGCCGCCGCGATCTCGATTGTGCTGCTGAGTATTTCGTTCGTCGTGCTGCTGATCCTGCGCCTCTTCGGCGCCCGGGCGGCCAAGCGTGAGGAGCTGTCGGCATGACGTCGTCGCGTTCGGTTCGCTACCTCCTTCGTTACACCGCCCTGGCGTATATCCTTGTGCTGCTGATCATTCCGGTGGTGCTGATCCTGTGGCGCACGTTCCAGCCGGGGCTGGGCCAGTTCTACGACTGGGTCAGTACGCCCGCGGCGATATCCGCGCTGAACCTTTCGCTGTTGGTAGTGGCGATCGTGGTGCCGCTGAATGTGGTGTTCGGCATCCCGACAGCGCTGGTGTTGGCGCGCAATCGTTTCCGCGGCAAGGGGGTCCTGCAGGCGATCATCGACCTGCCGTTCGCCGTGTCACCGGTGATCGTGGGCGTGGCGTTGATCGTGCTGTGGGGTGCCGGCGGGGCCCTGGGGTTTGTCGAGCGTGACCTCGGGTTCAAGATCATCTTCGGCCTGCCCGGCATCGTGCTGGCCAGCGTCTTCGTCACCCTGCCATTCGTGGTACGCGAGGTGGAACCGGTGCTGCACGAACTGGGCACCGATCAGGAGCAAGCGGCGGCCACCCTGGGTTCGGGTTGGTGGCAAACCTTTTGGCGGATCACGCTGCCATCCATCCGCTGGGGACTGACGTACGGCATCGTGCTCACCATCGCGCGTACCCTCGGCGAGTACGGCGCGGTGATCATGGTGTCGTCCAGCCTGCCGGGCCAGTCGCAGACGTTGACCCTGCTGGTGTCGGACCGCTACAACCGCGGCGCGGAGTACGGGGCCTACGCGCTCTCGACGCTGCTGATGGGGGTGGCGGTTTTGGTGTTGATCGTTCAGGTGGTGCTGGACGCCCGTCGGGCGCGGGCAAGCAAATAGGCCGGACTAAGGAGACGCAACGATGGCAAACACAGCCGGTCAAGGCAGTCACGCAATCGTCGTGCGCGACGCGTTCAAGGAATACGGCGACTTCGTCGCGCTGGACCACGTGGATTTCGTGGTGCCGCACGGTTCGCTGACGGCACTGCTGGGCCCCAGCGGCTCGGGCAAGTCGACGTTGCTGCGCACCATCGCCGGCCTCGACGAGCCCGACTCGGGAACCGTGACGATCAACGGTCGCGACGTCACCCGGGTGCCGCCGCAGCGGCGCGGCATCGGGTTCGTCTTCCAGCACTATGCGGCGTTCAAGCACCTGACCGTGCGCAACAACGTCGCCTACGGTCTGAAGATCCGCAAGCGTCCCAAGGCCGAGATCAACGAGAAGGTCGACCATCTGCTGGAAGTGGTGGGCCTGAGCGGTTTTCAGAACCGCTATCCCAACCAGCTCTCCGGCGGCCAGCGGCAGCGCATGGCACTGGCCAGGGCGCTGGCGGTGGACCCGCAGGTGCTGCTGCTCGACGAGCCGTTCGGCGCCCTGGACGCCAAGGTCCGCGAGGATCTGCGGGCGTGGCTGCGCCGCCTGCATGACGAGGTGCACGTCACCACCGTGCTGGTCACCCACGACCAGGCCGAGGCGCTGGATGTGGCCGACCGGATCGCGGTGCTCAACAAGGGCCGTATCGAGCAAGTCGGTTCTCCGACCGAGGTTTACGACACGCCCGCCAATGCCTTCGTGATGTCCTTCCTCGGCGCGGTGTCCGCGCTGAACGGTGCCCTGGTGCGCCCGCACGACATCCGGGTGGGCCGGCGGCCGGACATGGCGGTGGCCGGCGGCGACGGCACCGCCGAGTCGATCGGTGTGGTGAAGGCGACGGTCGACCGGGTGGTGGCGCTGGGCTTCGAGGTCCGGGTCGAACTGACCGCCGCTCCCTCGGGCAGTCCGTTCACCGCGCAGATCACCCGGGGTGACGCCGAGGCGCTGGCATTGAAGGACGGCGACACCGTCTATGTGCGTGCCACCAGGGTGCCGTCGATCGCGGACAACACGCTTTCCCCCGATGGCGACGAGGATCGGTCCGAGTTGACACCCGCCTGAGCGCAGCCTCAGGCGCTCACCAGCGCGCCACAAGTCCCACGGCCACGGCCACAAACAACGCGACAAAGATGGCGACCATGACGATGCTCGCGATCGCGAGCGGGGTGAGTCGACGGTTCGGTATCGGCTGAGACTCCGAGACCCCGGACGTTTGTGCGGAGTCCGGAGGGGTGGATCCCGGCGCGACACCCCCACCTGGTTCCAGGCCAGGGGTTTTCGACGGCTCGGGGTCCGGCGGCAGGGCGGTCATAGGAATAAGGGATACCCCGTCGCGGGTGGGTTACACAGTTCGAACCGGCCCGCTCCGGTGCCGTTGCTAGGCCGCGATGCGTGCACCGGCGGCCCGATCGAAGCGGGCCAGCACCGTCTCGGCCACCAACCGGTGCGCACCCAGCGGTGCCGCCATCGCAAGGCCGGCATCGCGTGCGAACCGCTCCACCCGGTCCGGGATGCGCCCGGGGGCGAGGAACCAGGGGGCGATGACCACCCGGCGCGCACCCATGTGCCGCAAGCGCTGCACCGACTCAGCCAATGAGGGTTCCGGGTGGGTCGCGAAAGCGGTTGTCGCAGCGGCCCATCGAGTACCGGCCAACAGTCTGGGCGCCACCCCGGCGGTGTGGGCGTTGGCGACGGGGTCGGAGGAACCGATCGCCACCACCAGCACACCAATCCGGTTGTCGCGCCGGGAAACCCGCAGCTCCGTCACTCGCTGGCGCAGCACCGACACCAGTCGGTCGTCCTCGCCGAGCACGTCGGCCTGCAGCACGCGGTCGGCGGCGCCGCAGCCGGCGATCTGGCTCGGGATATCGACGCGCGCATGGTAGGCGTTCGCCAGCAGCAGGGGAGCAACGACCGCCCGGTCCGGGCAATCGCGCAGCACATCGACCAGACCCGGAGAATTGTGCTCGCAGAACGCAACTCGCACATCCAGACCCGGTCGCAGGCGCGCCACCTCGCGGCCGATGGCCCGGGCGTTCGCCGCCGACCGCGGGTCCGCACTGCCGTGCGCAACCAAAACGAGAGGGGTCACGACGCGTGCAACCCGCATTCGGTCTTGGCCAGGCCCTGCCAGCGTCCGCTGCGCGGGTCGGCGCCCTCGATCGGCTTGGCCGTGCACGGGGCGCAGCCGATCGACGGATAGCCTTCGTGGACTAGAGGATTGACCAACACGTCGTGCTTTGCGATGTAGTCGTCCATGTCCTCGTCCGACCAGGCCGCCAGCGGGTTGATCTTCACCAGCTTGAACGCCTCGTCGAAGCTGATCAGCGGGGCGTTGGCGCGGGTGGGTGCGTCCACCCGGCGCAACCCGGTGACCCACGCCGAATACCCGCGCAACGCCTTCCCGAGCGGGAGAACCTTGCGCAGCCGGCAGCATTCACCGGGGTCACGGGCGAACAGGTCCTTGCCCAGCAACTTGTCCTGCTCGGCCACCGAGTGTTCCGGGGTGACGTTGACGACCCGGATGTCGTAGACGGATTCGATCGCGTCCCGGGTCCCGATGGTTTCGACGAAGTGGTAACCGGTGTCCAGAAACATCACCGGCACTCCGGGGCGCACCTTGGCGGCGAGGTCCACCAGCACGGCGTCCTGCATGTTGGACGCCACCACGTAGTTGCAGGTGGCCCATCCGCGCGGGCCGTTGATGTTGCCGAAGTGCCGCTCCGTCCACTGCAGCAACTCGGTGGCGTCGGCCCCTTCGAGCTCGGCGGCACCGCGGGCCGCCAACTCGCGCAGCTCGTCTTCGGTCAGTCTTGGCGCCTCCGTCATCTCAGGTCGTCCTCCTCGGCCCGAATTGCCCACTGCGCGAAGCGTTCCCCTTCGTTGCGGTGCTTGATGAAGTTGCGCGTCACCCGGTCGATGTAGTCGCCCAGCTCCTCGCTGGTGACCTTGTGCTGGCGCAACTTGCGACCGAACCCGCTGTCCAGGCCCAGGCTGCCGCCCAGGTGCACCTGGAAGCCCTCGACCGAACCGCCGTTGCCGTCGTCGACCATCTGGCCCTTGAACCCGATGTCGGCGACCTGGATTCGCGCACAGGAATTGGGGCAGCCGTTGATGTTGATGGTGATCGGCACATCCAGCTCGGAGTTGATGTCCTCCAGTCGGCTCTCCAGCTCAGGCACCAGCGACTGCGATCGCACCCGGGTGTCGGCGAACGACAACTTGCAGAACTCGATTCCGGTGCAGGCCATCAGGTTTCGCCGCCAGTGCGACGGCCGGGTCTGCAGGCCGAGTGCTTCCAGGCCGGCGATGGTCTCGTCCAGCTTGTCGTCGGGCACGTCGAGGATGACCAGCTTCTGATACGGAGTGAACCGGATCCGGTCCGAACCCGCCCGCTCGGCCAGCTCGGCGACGGCAGTGAGGATGCTGCCCGATACCCGTCCTGCGATGGGAGAGGCGCCGACGGCGTTGAGCCCGTTCTTGGTTCGCTGCACGCCGACGTGGTCGATCGGGTGTGTCGTCGGTGTCGGCGCCGGTCCGTCGATCAGCGGGCGCTTGAGGTACTCGGTTTCCAGGACTTCGCGGAACTTCTGGATGCCCCAGTCCTTGATCAGGAACTTCAGCCGCGCCTTGGCCCGCAGTCGGCGGTAGCCGTAGTCACGGAAGATCGAGGTCACCGCGGCCCACACCTCCGGCACCTCGTTCAGCGGCACCCAGACACCGACCCGCTGGGCCAGCATCGGGTTGGTCGACAATCCGCCGCCGACCCACAGGTCCAGGCCCGGGCCGTGCTCGGGGTGGTTGACGCCGATGAACGCGATGTCGTTGATCTCGTGGGCGACGTCCTGCAAGCCCGAGATGGCGGTCTTGTACTTGCGCGGCAGGTCGGCGAAATCCGGCTTGCCGATGTAGTTGCGGACGATCTCATCGATCGCCCAGGTCGGGTCGAGCACTTCGTCGAGGGATTCACCGGCCAGCGGGGAACCCAGAATCACGCGCGGGCAGTCACCGCATGCCTCGGCGGTCTGCAGTCCGACCGCATCCAGCCGCCGCCAGATCTCGGGGACGTTCTCGACCTCGATCCAGTGGTACTGGACGTTCTCCCGGTCGGAGATGTCCGCGGTGTCGCGGGCGAATTCGGTGGAAATTTCGCCCAGCGTGCGCAGCGCGGCCGTCGAGATGGCGCCGCCGTCACAGCGCACCCGCATCATGAAGTACCGGGCTTCGAGCATGTCCATGTTGTCGTCGCCGGTGAACGAGCCGTCATAGCCCTGCTCGCGCTGCGTGTACAGGCCCCACCAGCGGAACCGACCACGCAGGTCGCTCTTGTCGATGCTGTCGAACCCGTTCTTGGCGTAGATGTTCTCGATGCGCTCCCGCACCTCGAGCGGCGCGCCGGCCTGCTTCATCTCCTCGTTGCCGTTGAGCGGCTCGCGATTCCCCAGCGCCCACTGCCCCTCATTGCGGGGCGCCTTTGCGGGGCGTGCTGTGGTCATTGCGGATCTCCTTCGCAAACAAACTGGGCTGGATCCCGCGCAGCTCACCGATGGTCCCGGCGGCGCAGATCCGGCAGCCAGAAGTAGGTGGTGGGCTGGGTCTACGACATCAAGGCAGACAGCAACAGCTGCAAACGCGCTTGAGGTCGATGTGCCGTCGGGCCACCAGCGCTACACGCAGGCTCGAATTCGCAACGGTCACGGCTGCCATTCTGCCATGGATCGGGCACACCGTTGCTACCAGGTCAAATTTCGTCTCACGGTGATTAAAACTACTTGGCAAAGCTGGGTAGCTAGGTAAACAAAACCGGGAATTACCTGGGAAAACCGCCCGATCGGGGGCGTCGTGCCAAGATTTGGCCATGGCACCTGTTCAGGCGGCGATAGACCTGCCGGCAATGCGTCCGACTCCCGGTCGGCCGTTCGGCCTCTATGTGCACGTTCCGTTCTGCATCACCCGCTGCGGTTACTGCGACTTCAACACCTACACGCCGGCGGAGCTGGGCGGCGTCAACCCGGACGCTTGGCTGGATGCGTTGCGCACCGAGCTCGAGCTGGCGAGCGCGCGCCTGGACGGGCCGACGCTGGACACCGTGTTCGTTGGGGGCGGCACACCGTCCCTGCTGGGCGGGGCACGCCTGACCACCCTGCTCGACATGGTGCGCGAGCACTTCGAGCTGGCGCCCCAGGCCGAGATCACCACCGAGGCCAATCCCGAGTCGACCTGGCCGGAGTTCTTCGAGGCGATCCGGTCGGCCGGCTACACCCGCGTGTCACTGGGCATGCAATCGGTGGTCCCGCACGTGCTGGGCGTGCTGGACCGGGTGCATACCCCGAACCGGTCCGCGGGCGCCGCCCGCGAGGCCCTCGAGCTGGGCTTCGAGCACGTCAGCCTCGACCTGATCTATGGCACCCCCGGCGAGACCGACGACGATCTGCTGCGCTCGGTGGACACGGCGATCGAGACCGGCGTCGACCACGTTTCCGCGTACGCGCTCGTGGTCGAGGAGGGCACCGCGCTGGCGCGGCGGGTCCGTCGCGGCGAGCTGTCCGCACCGGACAACGACGTGCTGGCCCGCCGTTACGAATTGGTCGACGAACGCCTGCACGCGGCCGGTCTGAGCTGGTACGAGGTGTCAAACTGGTCGCGGCCCGGCGGCGAGTGCCGCCACAATCTCGGCTACTGGAACGGCGGCCAGTGGTGGGGCGCCGGGCCGGGGGCGCACGGTTACATCGGCACCACCAGATGGTGGAACGTCAAGCACCCCAACGCCTATGCGGATCTGTTGGCCGCCGCCGCCCTGCCGGTGTCCGGCTATGAGGAACTCGAAACCGACGCGCTGCACACCGAAGAGGTGATGCTGCAGATCCGGCTGCGCCAGGGGCTACCCATCAGCCTGCTGGACGCCGCCGAACGCGAGCGCGCCGACGTGGCGGTCGCCGACGGGCTGCTCCTCGCCCGGGACGATGCGCTGGTGCTCACCGACCGCGGGCGCCTGCTCGCCGATGCTGTTGTGCGAATGTTGTTGGACTAGGCGCTGTTTCAGGTCGTATGGAACCACTGCCCGACAATGCGGGCGATCTCGATGTAGAGCGGGATGCCGATGGTGACGTTGTAGGAGAACGTCAACCCCAGCGATGCCGCCAGCGGCAGCGTCGGGCTGGCCTCGGGGATCGCAAGTCGATGCACGGCCGGAACGGCGATGTAGGACGCCGCTCCGCACAGCACCGCGAACAGCACGTACGTTCCCGGCTTGAAGTCGGCGTTGGTGAGGGCCGCATAGCTGTGCGCCACGATGATGCCGAGTGTGGCAAACAGATTCGGCGCCAGCAGGCCGAAGAAGATGAAGCCCTTGCCCGCTGATCGCAGGTCACGCAACTTGCGGGACGCGGTCATGCCCATCTCGAGCAGGAACAGCGCCAGCACGCCCTGGAAGGCCGTGACGAAGAAGGTGTCGTCGTCGTGCACCACCTTCTCGCCCTGCAGTCCGCTCACCAGGCCGATGATGATGCCGCCCACCAGCAGGCAAAGTCCTGGGTTGAGGAAGACTTCCTGTAGCAGTTCGCGCGAGAACAGTGACGGCTTCTTGGCGGGGTCCCGCGTCTCATGAGCATCCCGGACGCCGTCCTCCCGCCGCTCCAGGGACAACCCCTGCTCGATCTCGCGGTGCTCACTTTCCACGCTGTGGCCGTCGGCCGGCCGAGCCACCGTGCCGGGGCCGATGCTGACCCGGGCGCGCGTGTAGCCGGGTTCGTCGGGCATGTTTCCCGCCTCGTCCATGCCGTGGTGTCGTAGGCGAGCCACCAGGTAGAGCGCCACCAGGCAACCCGGAATCTCCATGATGGCCAACATCACCGGCATGTAGGCGTTGAAGGCGATGCCGATGCTGGTGAGCACGGCGACGCAAGTGGCGAACGTGCCGGCCGAGTCTGACCCGTAGTAACCGGCGACCGTGGCCCGGTCGACTCGTCGCATCCGGCTCAGGTAGCGCAGTAGGTAGTAGGCGATGCCGCCGATGAGGAAATTCAGCAGGAAGCCCACCACCATGAAGCCGACGATGACGCCGATGCTGGACGGTTTGATCTTGGCCAGTTCTTCCCCCCCGTGCCAGCCGATGGCCAACAGCAGGTACATGGTCAGCCCTTGGTAGATCACGTAGGGAAACTCGAACCGCACCTTCAGGATCGGGATCAAGAAGCCGAAGTAGAAGAACAGCAGTAGCGGCTTGAACAGGTTGTGCGTGAAGTTTTCCCAGAACTCATGCAGCACCTGGCACCTCCCAGCGTCGTGCGGCGATTAAGGAAGTACTGACCGTCCAGGCTCTTTCAAGGCGACCACGAACATCCCAGATAACGCTGAGAATTTAGCCTGGGCTTTTGGCGAGCCGCCACTCAGAATTTCGGCGGAGACGACGATTTCCTGCGATGTCTCCAACGAGTAGCCGCGGCGAAACGCCCACGTAACGAGCCAAAACCCGAACTCCGCTGGCTAAAGCGTTTTCGCGGCTATAAGTGTGGATTGGGTACCAATCAGCTGCTAATTCGCTGGGAGATTTGTGTCGTGTCAGCGAACTGAAGAAAGGCGGGACGGCGCGACACCGATGTCCTTCTTTCGGTGCGTCACCGAGCGCCACCCGGCCGGCGAGTAGTGGGTGGTGGTTTCTTCGAAGCCGTCGACGGTGCGGACGGTGAGCACGCCGGTCTCGTGGTTGATCGACAGGTTCTCGGAGTCACCCTTGATCTCTTCGCCGTCGGTCGTCCGGATGATGAACATGGACTGGTCCTCCCCTTGCCGTGCTGACTCGAGTGCTGCGTCCCCGGGTTCGATCGGATCCTAGAAGTGAGCCTGGATCCCGGCCCGTCGGGCGGGCGGCGGTCAGGTGAACGGTTCGGAAACGTTCGGGGATTGCCGGCGAAACGTGGCTGCGGCGTAGATTCCAGGCCGGAACTCACCAGGGGGTCGCGCGCCCCGGCGTAGGTTAGGCTACATTTACTTTTGTGATGGAGGCCGGGGTGGAGACGAGTTCTGTCAGCACTGCGTCACTGAACCTGCCCCTGCCCGTCGGTATCGACCCCGCCGATCTGGCGGCCGAGCTGGCGGCCGTTGTGGTCGAACCGGCCGGCGAGGAATATCTGCTCTACGAACATGACGGGCAATGGACGCTGGCAATCGGCGTGCAGGCCATGGTCGAGCTGGACACTGACGAACTGCGAGTCACTCGCGACGGTGTCACCCGTCGCCAGCAATGGTCGGGGCGGCCCGCCGCGGTCCTGGGTGAGGCCGTCGACCGGTTGTTGCTCGAGACGGACCGGGCATTCGGCTGGGTCGCGTTCGAATTCGGCGTGTACCGGTACAGACTGCAGCAACGGCTGGCCCCGCACACGCCGCTGGCGCGAGTTTTCTGGGCCCGCACCTGCGTCTCGATCACCCAGGACGAGGTGCGCCTGTCCGGTGCCGCGACGCGCGAGCGGGAGGCGGTGCGGCGGCTGCTCAACGACGGGCTCCCCGAGGTGCCGCGGTCCCGCGCGGTGGACCTCTCCGCAGACCCGTCCCGCTACCGCGATCGGGTCGCCACCGCCGTGGGCGAGATCGTCAAGGGCGACTACCACAAGGTGATCCTGTCGCGTTCCGTCGAAGTGCCGTTCCCGCTCGACTTTCCGTCCAGCTACCGGCTGGGCCGTCGGCACAACACACCGGTGCGGTCGTTCCTGCTCAGGCTCGGCGGTATCCGGGCGCTGGGCTACAGTCCCGAGTTGGTCACCGCCGTCCGCCCGGACGGATTGGTGGTCACCGAACCGCTGGCGGGGACCCGGGCGCTGGGTCGCGGCGCCGCCCATGACCGCGAGGCTCGCGAAGATCTGGAGTCGAATCCGAAAGAGATTGTCGAGCATGCGATCTCGGTTCGCACCTCGCTGCAGGAGATCGCCGAGATCGCCGAGCCGGGCACCGCGGCCGTCGTCGATTTCATGGCGGTACGCGAGCGCGGCAGCGTGCAGCACCTCGGTTCGACGATCACCGGACGGCTGGATCCGTCGAGCGACCGGATGGACGCGCTGGAGGCGCTTTTCCCGGCGGTCACCGCGTCGGGCATCCCCAAAGCCGACGGTGTCGAAGCCATCCTGCGCCTCGACGAGGGGCCACGCGGACTGTATTCCGGTGCGGTGGTGATGTTCTCGGCCGACGGCGGGCTCGACGCGGCGCTGACCCTGCGGGCGGCCTACGAACGCGACGGCCGAACCTGGCTGCGGGCCGGTGCCGGCATCATCGAAGCCTCGGACACCGAGCGGGAATTCGAGGAGACCTGCGAAAAGCTGTCCACATTGGCGCCGTATCTGGTTGAGCGCCAACCGGACAGCGGCGTTTAGCCTTATTGCGCCGGCTGCCCGGCGGTATCCGCGCCCGCCGATTTCTCGAGGTATTCCGAGAGCAGCCGGCTGACCAGTGACTCGATCGTCGACTCGATGGATGACGCCAGCGTGGCGGTAACCGTCGCAACCGCCTGGGTACGGAACCGGACCAGCATGGTGATCAGCTCGGCCACCTCGGCGTCCGCGGGCAACGCTTCACCGGGTTTGATGCGGTCCGCGACATGTTCGAATCCCGCGCGCACCAGCAAGTCGCTGATCTCGTCGATCTTGGGCAAGATCTGCTCGTGCAGGTCGATCAGCTTGTCGGTGCTGACGCCGTAGCCCCGGACCTCGGTGAAGGCTTCGATGAGTTTGGGCCGGGTGACGGTCGCCCGGTCGCCGTCGAGGCGGATCACCCGCAACTCCACGAGACGCTCGAAGGCGCGTTGGCTGTCGACGAGTCGGCGGGCTTCATCCACCGACATCGTCTGCGGCTTTTCGGTGGCCCAACTGCCCACGATGGCGGTTTCGAGTCCCAGGACGTCGCCCAGGTTCTTGCCTTCCTCCCAGGCGCCGAGCATCTCCCGGACGTGGGCGATGTTGTACCCACGGTCGAGCATCGAGGTGATCAGGCGCAGCCGAGTCAGATGGGTGTCGTTGAACAGCGCGATCCGTCCGACCCGCCAGGGCGGCGGCAGCAGGCCGCGGTCGCGGTAGACCCGGATGTTGCGCGTGGTAGTACCGGCCAGCCGGGCCAGTTCGTCGATGCGGTACTCGCCTGACGCGGCGGCTCCGTGCGGATGGCGTACCGCGGCGTCGAACAGCTGGGTCACCGCCGTCTCGAGGAACTCGCGGGACTGGCGCCGGACGCGTTGCGGCGCGCGGCGCACGTTGTTCAACACGCTGGCGATGGTGCCGGGGTCGGGTCTCGACGATCGGTCGAGTGGACGTTCGACTGCCAAGTCGTACCGCCCGTCAGGCCGTCACGGCACCGCGGTCGCGGGCGACCGCGGTGTAGTGCTGGACGCGGAAATCACGCATCTGGCGAAGATACTGCGTCGCGGTGCCCGGGTACATGGATGCGTTGAAACCGTCCTTGGTGAGATACCAGCTGCGGCAACCGGACATCCAGGTCGTTCTGGTCAGCCGGCGCTGGATTTTCTCGTTGTGCCGCCGCTGCACATCTGCCCGCACATCCAGGTATCGCAGGTCGTTGTCCAGGATGGTGGTGATGCCGCGGACCGCATAGTCGAGCTGACCCTCGATGTAGACCAGCAGCGAGTTGTGGCCGGGCCCGGAATTGGGGCCGGTCATGAAGAACAGGTTCGGGTAGCCGTGCGCGTTGATGCTCTTGTAGGCCTGACCGCCGCCGGCCCAATCGTCGGCCAGTGACCGGCCACCCAAACCGGTGATCGCAAAGGGTGGTCCGGTCAGGTGCACGTCGTAGCCGGTGGCGAAGACGATGCAGTCCAGGTGGTGTTCGATGCCGTCGCTGGTCCGGATGCCCGCCGGGCTCAAAGTAGCTATCGGCCAGTCGATCAGCTTGCAGTTATCGCGTTGCAGCGCGGGGTAGTAGTCGCTGGACACCAGCATGCGTTTGCAGCCGGGCGTGAAGTCCGGGGTGAGCTGGCGCCGTAACCAGGGGTCTTTGACCTGCGCCCGGATATGCGCCTGGCCGAGCCGCGCCACCAGCGAAGTGAGGGGTGTATTCCACACCATTGCCGTCGCGGTGGCCTCGTGTCCCCAGAACAGCAGCTGCCGGGCGAACAGTTGGGCGGCAGGCACTTTGGCGAACAATTCCTGCACCGGCGCCGGCGTCGCGACGTCCAGCCGGGGCAGCACCCAGCCGGGGGTGCGCTGGAAGACCTTGACGAATCCGGCCTGCTTCACCAGTTCCGGGATGATCTGGATTGCGCTGGCCCCGGTGCCGATGACCGCGACCCGCTTGCCGGTGAAGTCGTAATCAGGATCCCAGCGGGCGCTGTGGATTTTGTGGCCGCGGTAACTGTCCAGCCCGCGGATGTCGGGCAGGCTGGCGTCGGAGAGCGGACCGGACGCCAGGATGACGGTGCGGGCACGGAAGTGGTCGTGATCGCTGGTCTGCGCGGTCCAGACGCCGGCCTCCTCGTCGAAAGTCAGTCCGGTGACCCGGTGGCCGAACCGGATACGTTGGCGGACGCCGAATCTCGTTGCCATGTCCTCGATGTGCTCACAGATCTCCGACGCGGGGGAGTAGGTGCGTGACCACCGTGGATTCTTGACGAACGAGAACGAGTAGAGCAGCGACGGGATGTCGCAACTGGCGCCCGGGTACCGGGTGTCTCGCCATGTTCCACCCACCCGATCGCCGCGCTCGAGGATGACGATGTCGGTGACGCCGGCCTCGGCCAGTCGGATGGCCGCGCCGAGCCCGGTGAAGCCGGCTCCGACGATGAGGGCGGCGTAGGTGTGATCCTCGGACATGGTCACGCCGCCGGTTCGTGGGTGAGTTCCCGGAACCAGCTAGGCACCGGCTTGAGCAGCGGGCG
Organism: Mycobacterium asiaticum; assembly: GCF_001673635.1. Taxonomy (GTDB): domain Bacteria; phylum Actinomycetota; class Actinomycetes; order Mycobacteriales; family Mycobacteriaceae; genus Mycobacterium; species Mycobacterium asiaticum_C. The sequence goes on along the minus strand of NZ_LZMH01000056.1, from coordinate 30,836 downwards.
GGGATAACGCTCGGACAGCCAGACCATGGAATTGGCCAGCAGGTGGTAGGGGTGGTGTGGATTGACCACCATCGCGGCGTGCCGCTTCAGGACACGGTAGGCCGGTACTCGGGGGGTCCGTTCGCCGCGCTCGCCGAGTTGCTTGAATCGCTTGACCGCGTTGTAGAGCCGCTCGGCATCCATGCCCATGCCGGCCATCTCGTTGCGAATGCGATTCAGCAGCGGCACATACATCAACGCGCCGATGATCAGGCCCGGAGTCGCGACTGTGCCCACGAACTCGATGGCCAGCCGGCGTGCGGTGGCGTTGCCGATCATATCGAGGACCGCGAAATCGACTGCTATATGTCTAGATTCGTCATTGTTGATCTTTTCGAAAACCTCGTGACAAACCGGGTCCGTCACGGAGTCCAGCAGGAACTTCAGCAGTGCCCCGTCCAGGGCCACCTCCAGCATCGGGATGACCGTCCCCAACACCGACAGTGGCATGTCATCGGCATAGGTGTCGAGCCAGTCGATGGCCAACCGGATGTTGACGTTGGGCTCCGGCAATTCCCCGTCGTCGAGCATGCCCCACCGCTTCATCAGGGCCAGCTCGGCGTTGGCGTGGCGTTGCTCTTCGGCGTGGAAGTACCGGTAGATCTCGGCGATCGTCGGGTTAGGCGCCTTCTTTGCCAGGGCCGCGAAGCCGCGAGCGCCGATGTTCTCGATCCAGCACAGATCGGCCATGAAAGCTTTGAGTTTCGGCCGGAATTCGGGCCGGATCGTGTCGGCGCCCGGGGCGTCCCAGTCGATATCGGCCAGCGCCCACTGGCGGTCCTTGATCTTGGCGAGCATGGCTTCCATTTCAATGGCCACCAGGCGCTCCTTTCCAATCTTGGTCAAACGGCCCGGGGTATCAGGTATTTCCCACCCGGGATGCGAGGCCCACTGCGCGGGTGAAGGTGCCTGGCACCAAACGCTTGATGTTCCAGCCGATTTTGGCTTCCAGCTGTGGCATGCAATACAGATCGCCGCGGTCGTGGGCGTCCAGGCAGGTGCGCGCGACCTTGTCCGCCGAACGTCCGATCCAGCGCATGAACCTGTCGCCGATCTCGCCGTATTCGGTGCTGATGTGGCCGGCCTCGACGATGTTGGTCCTGACAAAAGTTGGGCACAGAGCGGTGACTTCAACTCTGCTGCCGGATAGTTCGGCGGCGAGTGTCTCAGACAGCGACAGGACGCCGGCCTTGCTTACGTTGTAGGCGCCCATGCCGGGGGCCGCGCCGTAGGCCGCTGCCGACGCGACATTGATGATCCCTCTGGGCGCGGGCAGGCGCGGGGCGTCGCGGAGGATGGGAGCGAACACATGGCAGCCGTGAATGGCCCCCCACAGGTTCACGTTGAGGATCCACGCCCAATCGTCTAGCGGCGTTTCGCCGATCGCGGCACCGGCCACCGCCACGCCGGCGTTGTTGACCACCAGCGTGGGCGGTGCGCCGAACCAGGCCTGCGCCTGTTCGGCCAGTGCCACGACATCGTCGAATCGGGATACGTCGCAGTGGATTACCTTGGCGTCGGCTCCGCTGTTGGTGATCGCTTCGGCGGTTTGGCGGGCCTTGGCGTCATCGATGTCACTGCAGACGACCGCGCCGCCACGGCGGGCGAGTTCGAGGGCGAAGGCGGCGCCGATGCCGCTGCCGGCGCCGGTGACGACTGCCAGGGCATCGTTGCTCGTCGCCGACCGGCTGAACACTCTGCCCAAGGGCCCGAACACTTTTCAGCCCGCCGTTCCGGTGGTCGGTTGTCGGCGCACCGAACCTGCCACCCGAACGCCGTCGTTCATCAATGCAGTCAATACCAAATGGTGACATTAGTCAATGGCAATGTTGGTTCGGACAAGCGCGAGGACACCCAAACCGGTAGCGCGGGCAGTTCTGCAGCGGTAGCGTTCATGCGATGAAGGGGCCGTGAAGGGGCCTGGTGACCACACCGCCGCGCTGCGCAGTCTGCGGTTGCCCGGGCGACCGTAGCGGTCGTCTGCGGCCGGTCCGGTTCGCCGATCAGGAATCTACGGCGAACGGCGATCTCGCGTCGTTTTGTCTCGCGGATTACCAAAGCGCTTTGCAATTACGCGAACTCGAACGGGCCGACGCCGTCGCGTGGCTAAAGGACGAGTTCGACTCCGGCGGCGACGCGTCCTGCCGAGTAGGGTCGCGGTTCGGCCCGTTCCAGCTGCTGCGGTTGCTGGGGCGCGGGCAGCTCGCCCGAGTGTATGAAGCCGAGCACTCGATCACCGACGCGAGAGTCGCCGTGAAGGTCGTCCTGCCTTGGCATTGCGCGGACCGGTCATTCCGCCTACGGATGTCGCGGAATCTTCCGCCCATCGCGCGGATACAACTGGCGGAACCGCACCTGGCGCCCATCTATGAATGGGGCGAGACCGACGAACGGTGCTACATCGTCATGCCGGTGATCGACGGCATCGATCTCGAGCGGGTGCTCGTCCGTCACAGGCGGTTGCCGCCGGCGCAGTCGGTCGGGTTGGTGAGTCAGATCGCCACGGCACTCGACGCGCTGCATTCCCAGGACTGGATGCATCGAAATGTCTGCCCAGGCAACATACTTCTCGGTCGAGATCAAGCGGTTCTGCTGGCGGGGTTCCGGTACCTCTCCAGCGAGGCCGTGGAAGACGCGCATCCGTTGCAGTACGCCTATGCGGCCCCCGAGACGCTCACCGGTGACGCGGCGACGTTCCGGTCCGACATCTACGCGCTGACTTGTGTTCTCTACGAGTGCCTGACGGGGTATCCGCCATATCCGTGCGACAACCTGGCCACGGTCCTCGGCGGCCATCTGCGGCAACCGGTCCCGCGGCCGGGCGCAGATATCCCGGCACTCAAGACCTTTGACGGGGTTATCGCGCGGGGAATGGCCAAGGAGCCCAAGCGGCGCTTCGCCACCGCCGGTGCCCTCGCGTTGGGCGCGCGGGAAGCTTATGCGACTGCCGGACGAGTGTAAAAGCGACACGTCAACGGGTTTGGGTTTCAAACAGCTCAGGACTGTTGTGAGCGATGTAGCGGGCGAGTCTCCAGGCGCTGTACAACAAATCCAACAGCGTCTCCACCTGATCGGGCATTGGCGGGCCGCCGGCGTCCGACCATTGTCTGTCGTCCGTGAAGCGGGCTCGTGGATATGCGGTCGGCAGATGCCACTCGCCGCGCCGTTGGTAGTGATCGTCGTCCCTGAAGCGCGAGAACGAGTGTCCGTGACCCAGATGGACGGTGGCCATGACTCCGGCGACGTGGACGTGAGCCGGTTCGATGTGCACTGTCTCTGCCGGCGGTTCGTCCCGCGGGGGTACGACCCGCCACAATTCAGAATGCATCCAGTCGGGCTCGGGCGGTCCCTCGCCGACGGTCTTGACGTCCGCCCAATCTCCGTCGCAGAGTCTGTGATCGAAGAATTCCGGTGCCAGCCAAAGATCCTCGGGAGGCTCACCTGGCCGCGCGTAGGAAAACCACACCCGATTCCCGTCCCGGCGGATGTTGTCGACGATGCCCACCCCCTGGCGCCAGGAGCACATTTCCACATTCGGCCTACCGTCCATGGAGCCACCGCCTTTCGGAGGAGTTCGAATGATTATCGTCGCTTCCCCGTTTGCGCACCAGGCCGATCTTCGGTGCGATGCGCACTCGAAATCCATGAGTGTCAACTGGATACAGCCGCCGGGGCTGCCGTCGGCCGCTGCCTGAGCGGACGGGGCCGCACGAACGTCGGCCACCAGAACCACGGCCCCAGGATCCGCAGGATGCACGGCACCACGAACGAGCGCACGATCAGCGTGTCGAGCAGCAAGCCGATACACACCGTGGAACCAACCTGGCCGATCGTCCGCAGATCACTGGTCAGCATGGCCAGCATGGTGAACGCGAACACCAGACCGGCGGATGTCACCACACCGCCGGTGCTGCCGAGCGCACGGATCAGTCCGGTGTTGATGCCGGCGTGGATCTCCTCCTTCACCCTGGCTATCAACAGCAGGTTGTAGTCCGAACCCACCGCGACCAGGATGATGAAGGTCAGCGGCAGCACTAGCCAGTGCAGGTGCAGGCCGATGAGATGCTGCCACACGAGTACCGATAGGCCGAATGCCCCCGCGTAGGAGAATGCGACCGTGCCCGGAATCACCAAGGCGGCCACCAGACTTCGCGTCAGGAACATCATGATCAGAAAGATCAGCACGAAGGCCGCGATCGCCGCGATCAGCAGATCGGACATTACGTACTCCTTGATATCTCGGTCGTTCGATCCCGAGCCGCCGATGTAAACTCTCGCGCCGGCCAGCGACGTTTCCTTCAGCACCGTGGTGATGGCGTCCGGGAAAGCCTCGACATGTTCCACGCCTTCGGGGCCCATCGCGTCGCCTTCGTGGGTGACGATGAACCGTGCGGCCTTGCCGTCCGGCGACATCATCAGTGTGATACCGACTTTGACGTCTTCGTTCTCGAAACCCTCTCTGGGGATGTAGAAGAAGTCGTCGCTGCGGGAGCGGTCGAAATCGAGGCCGACGTTGATCATGTCGTCGAAGGTCTGGTCGGTCTGGATCGACTGCAGATCGGCGGATCCGTAGGTGTTGACCAGCATTGCCTGCAGCGCCATGGTGTCATCTCGCATGATCTTCATCTGGGTGATCATCTGCGGCAACAGCCGGTCGATCACCTCGAGCGAACCGACCGCGTCCTTGATGTCCTCAGCCATCTTGTCGATGCCGTCGAGGGCGTCGAACAGCGACCTGAACGCCCAGCACACCGGGATGTCGAAACAGTGTTTCTCCCAATAGAAGTAGCTGCGGATCGGGCGAAAGAAGTCGTCGAGATTCGACAGCTCCTCGTCCAGTTCCATGGTGACCCGCTGCATGTCCTCCATGGTGAGCACCGTCTGGTGCATCTCGTCGGACATGTGCTGGAACAACCCGATCAGTCGGTCCAGTACCTCGACGGTGTTCGCCTGAATCTTCGCCTGCTGATCGGTGTTGGCGTTCTGCTCCCTGTTGAACGGAAGCTGCTGCCCGTTGCCGCTGCCCTGCGTGGTGAACAGATACGGCAGGGTGGCATGTTCCAGCGCCCGACCCAGCGGCCGGGTGATGCTCTGCACCATCGCCACGCCGTGCAACCGGATGAGCGCCTTGGCCACCCGGTCCAGCGAGATGAAATCGGCGGAGTTGCGCATGTCGTGGTCCGTCTCGACCATCAACATCTCGGAGAACAGCTTGCTCTTGGGGAAGTGCCGGTCCGCCGCGGCGAAGCCCACGTTGGCCGGGGCGTCGGCCGGCTGATATTGGCGGTCGTCGTAGTTCACCTGATACGTCGGCACGAACACCGCGCCGAACAAGACCACCGCGGCACTTGCCGCCAGGATCGGCACCGGCCACCGCACCACGCTCGCACCGATGCGCCGGTAAAGATGCGCCTTGGCCTGCTGTTTCGGATCGAACATCCCGAACAAGCTGCCCACGGTCAGCAGCGCCGGGCCGAGCGTCAGCGCCGCAGCGATGGTGAACAGCATGGTGGTGGCGACCGCCGGCCCCATGGTGTGGAAGTAGTTGAGCCGCGCCAACGTCAGGCAGTAACACGCTCCCGCGATGGTCAGGCCCGAGCCGATGATGATCGGCGCCACACCGCGATAGGCCGTATAGAAGGCGTCCTCCCTGCTCTCACCGGCCAGGCGCGCCTCGTGGTATCGACCCATCAGGAAGATGCCGTAATCGGTTCCGGCGCCCAGGGTTAGCGCGATCACGATGTTCACCGCGAAAGACGACAGCTCGATATAGCCCAGATGCCCGAGGGTCGCCACGATTCCCTTGGCGACGAGCATCTCGATCAGGACTCCGGCCAACGGCACCAGGAGCGTGCTGAGCGACCGATAGACCACCAGCAGCATCGCGATGATCAAAAAAATCGTCACGATGGTGACGTTGTTCAGACTCGCGTTGGCGATCGACAGGGTGTCGGATGCGAGCGGTGCCGCGCCGCTGACGTACACCTTCAGCCCGGGCGGAGGCATGTCCTTCTTGACGATGTCCCGAACGGCTTGGACCGACTCGTTCGCCTGGATCTGACCGATATCGCCGGCGAGGCGCAGCAGCACGTAAGTGGCTTTGCCATCGACACTTTGCGCGCCCGCCGAGGTGATCGGCTTGCCCCACAGGTCCATCACGTATTGGACGTGCTTTGTGTCCCGCTTCAATCGGCGCATCAGATCGTCGTAGTACCGGTGGTCCTGGTCGCCCAACGGCCGGTCGGCCTCGAACACCACCATGGTCAGGCTGGTGGAGTTCGACTCGCGAAACTTCTCCCCGATGTGCAGCATCGACCGCTGCGAGGGTGCGTAGTGCGGGATCATCGGGCCCGCCAGTTCCTCTGCGACCCTTTCCACCTGGGGCATGAAGGTGTTCGTGGTCACGGCGATGAGGGCCCAGAAGACCATGATCGGTATGGCCAGAGCGCGTACCGTTCTGGCGACGAGGGGTCGTTTCGCGCGATGCTCGCTCATGCCGATTTCACCCGGCAGATGACATCGGCGTTCTCATGCGTGGTGGACTGCTCGTCGCGGACAACGCCGTTGACCGATATCCGGCAACCGATCTGGCCACCCCGGCTGTGTGCCGAGACACTGCCCGATACCACAGTGAGTGTGGTGGTCTCGGTGTGCGACCACGGCAAGGTCGCGAAGTCGATTTGATGCGGGTGCCCGTCGACATCGACGTACACCAGCTTTCCGCCGTCACCGGACGACCCGAACAACTCGTAGGTGAGCCGTTTGGGCGTGGTCTGTTCGGGTGCCTGCTGTCCATTGACGGTGACGACCGGAGCGGGCTCCGAGAACTGATGAACCTTCCACATGCACAACCCGCCGGCTCCGATCGCGATGACGGCGACCAACGGCATCCACCCTCGGGCCAGGGCGGTTCGGCCCATGGAACGACGACTCATGGGATTACCCCCCGGCCTTCTTCAGGCGTCGTTTCAGCTTGGCGCTGCTCAGCATCCGAAGGGCCAGGCTGGTGGAGGTCAGTATCGGGATCACACCCAGAAATGTCCGCTCCGAGGGCGTCGCACCGTGCAGGTGCTCCAGGCTGCCGAACACATAGAAGCAGCCCAGCAGGAACACCATGCCGGGGATGGAAAGCGCCAGCAGAGATCCGCGGTTGGTAACGACTCGCTTCGCGTACTCCCATTCGTCCTGCGACATGGGCTCGCGGTGCCGCAACTTCTGCACCACTATTCGTGCGCTGCCCGGTTCTTCGCTGACCGCTGTGGTCGGTTGTTTACTGAGCCGCCTGACATAGACCGCGGCAAAGGACGCCGCTATCAGCATGAGCACCAGCGAAGCGACGGTCAGGAAACCGTATAACCCCGAACCAATCATTGCCCCAGCTCTTCCCCTGCGCCGTTGAATTTAGAGAACACTACCGTCTGCTATTGCGACATCTCAAGTGGTATCGGGCAACGTGTTACCGGCAGCCGCTCGGATAGGGCAGCGGGGCAGGCGCGAAGGAGCCGCAGGTTGCTGCGGCAGGTGCGGACTAGTGCGCGGCGAGCTGCGCGACGATTGCCTTCTTGTCGATCTTCCCGATGGGGGTCGTGGGCAATGTCGGCAGCGCGACCAGCTGGTCGATTCGGGCGTGGGTGGCGACGCCGCGCCCGTCGAGATGGGCGTTCAGCTCCGCGAGTGTGGCTGGGGGGCCACCGAAAACTACTGCGGCACAGATTCTTTCACCAAGATCCGGATCGGGGAGCGGCACCGCCGCCGCCGACCAGATCGCCGGATGGGTCAGCAGCTGCTCCTCGATGTCCTGGGCGCCGATCGTTTCACCACACCGGCAGATGACATCCTTGACGCGACCGGTGACCAGCAGGTACCCGTCTTCGCGCAGCCGCACCAGGTCGCCACTGCGGTAGAAGCCCTCGGGATCAAAGCTGCGTTCGTTGTCGCGCGCGGCACAGAAGTAGCCGTTGAGGGTGTATGGCCCCCTAACCAACAGTTCGCCTTCACCGCCGGGCGCGACGGGTGTGCCGTCGGCGTCGACTACCCGCACTTCGTCGCCCGGGCTCAGCGGTCGGCCCTGGGTATGGTCGAGCAGGTCGGGCGGATCGTCGAGTCGGGTGAAGTTCAGCAGACCCTCCGCCATGCCGAACACCTGTTGCAATCCCGGGGTCAGGGCTTCCCGCACCGCACGGGCGTCCTCGGGCTCCAGCTTGGATCCGCCAACCTGCAACAGCCGCAACGACTTCGGTGTCACGGGCTCCCAATCGCAGGCTTGCGCCCACAATTTCGCCAACGCCGGCACCAACGCGGTGACGGTGACGCCGGTGCGCTCGATCGTGGCGAATGCAGACTCCGGACTCGGGTCGTTGGTGAACACGACGGTCGCGCCGACACTGAGCGCCCCCAGCAGGCCCGGGCACGCCAGCGGGAAGTTGTGTGCGGCCGGCAACGCCGCCAGGTACACGTCGGAGCTGGTCAACTCGCACAGTCGCGCGCTTGCGGTGGCGTTGTAGACGTAGTCGTCGTGCGTGCGCGGGATCAGCTTGGGCAGGCCGGTGGTGCCCCCGGACACCAGCAGCAGCGCCGGGGCAGACGGGTCGACCACGACCTCGGGTGCGGCACCGCCGGGCAAGTCCGGCCAGGCCAGGAATGGGCCGGGCTCGCCGTCGACGACGACGTGCCGCAGCCGCGGATGCGTCGCGGCGAGTTGTTCGGCCATCGGTCGGTAGTCGAAACCGGCCGCGCAATCGGCGACGACCAGCGCCACCGCGTCGCTGACCTCGGCGAAGTGGGTGAGCTCCGCCAGCCGGTGTCCCGGCAGGCACATGACGGGGATGGCGCCGGCCCGTAGCAGACCGAACAGTGCGACGGCGAACCGGCAGGAGTTCGGCAACTGCAGCAGCACGCGTTCGCCGGGAGCGATCGGCAAGGCGGCGAACCCCGCCGCGGCCTGATCGGCGAGCCGGTCGAGGACGGCATAGCTGAGGGTGCTGTGGGCATCCCGCACGGCGGGACGGTCGGGCCACTGTGCGGCCGCCTGACGCAAGATCGAGTCCAGGGGGCGCCCGCTCCAGTAGCCCGCCGCGCGGTATGCCGCGGCTCGATCTGCGGGAAAGGGTACGAACCCAGTCGGAAACGCCCCCGACGGGCCAGAGGTAACAGGCACTCGACAGCTCCCTCGGGGCGAGCGTGTGTGCCCCGCGAATATAGGGTAGCGTACAGAAAAGTTAGGGCAGCCTGAGCTAAGCAACGGAGGTGGGGGACGTGGGCGACGCATCATTCGCCGGCTTGCCGGCGAACCGGGTGCGCCCCTGCCGCGTACCGAATGGCCCCTGGCGGGCGGGTGCAGCCCTGTGAGTGAGACCCTCGCCATCATCGGTGCCGGCGCAAAGGCGGTGGCAGTGGCCGCGAAGGCCGCGGTGCTGCGGGAGATGGGCATCGAGACGCCCGAGGTGCTGGCGATCGAACGGTCGTCGGTGGCGGCGAACTGGATCGCCGGCGGCGGCTGGACGGACGGCCGGCAGCGGCTGGGCACCAGTCCCGAAAAAGACATCGGCTTCCCGTACCGATCGGCGCTGGTGCCGGGTCGCAACGCCGAGATCGACGAACGGATGATGCGCTGGAGCTGGCAGGCGTACCTGGTCGCCACGAACCAGTTCGTTGGCTGGGTCGACCGGGGCAGGCCGGCGCCGACACATGACACCTGGGCTCGGTATCTGCGCTGGGTCGCCGACATGGTGGGGCTCAAAGTCGTTCGCGGTGAACTGATTCAGATGTCGGTGAGCGGCTCGCGCTGGAACCTGCACACCCGCGACACACAGCTGTCCGCGGACACGGTGATGATCACCGGGCCGGGCCAGCCGCAGCGCTCCATCCTTTCCGGGGACCCGCGCATGCTGTCGATCGCCCAGTTCTGGGAGCGCACGTCGTCCCATGATCGGATCGTTGCCGAGAAGGTGGCGGTGATCGGCGGCGGCGAGACGGCCGCCTCGATGCTCAATGAGCTGTTCCATCACCGGGTTTCGACGATTACCGCGATCTCGCCGCAAGCTACCCTCTTTACCCGCGGTGAGGGGTTCTTCGAGAATTCGCTGTTCTCCGATCCCACGCATTGGCGGACGTTGACGCTGGCGGAACGGCGTGACTGCATTGCCCGCACCGATCGGGGGGTCTTCTCCGCGCGGGTGCAGGAGTTGCTTCTCGCCGACGAGCGGATCAAGCACCTGCGCGGCCGCGTCGCACACGTCGCCGATCGTCATGAACGAATCTGGATCACCCTGCAAACCGACCAGTGCGGCGAACGACTGGAAAGCGTGCACGATTTCGACCTGGTCATCGACGGGTCGGGGGCTGACCCGTTGTGGTTCCTGCCGCTACTGAGCCAAGGTGCGGTCGACCTGCTGGAGCTGGGGTTGGGCGGACCGCTGACCGGCGAACGGCTCGAGGAGTCGATCGGCCACGATTTGGCTGTCGAAGGCGTCACCCCGAAACTGATGCTGCCGAACCTGTCCGGGCTCAACGAGGGTCCCGGCTTCCCGAACCTGAGTTGCCTGGGCCTGCTGTCCGATCGGGTCTTGGGCGGCGAGGCCGCCGTTCACACCGGGCCGCGCGGGAGAAGCGGTGAATATCAATCCGTTTGACGACGACGGCGGGACGTTTATCGTCTTGGTCAACGCGGAAGATCAACACAGTCTGTGGCCGGCGTCCGTCGCGGTGCCGGCGGGCTGGCGGACGGTGTTCGGCGCGGACACCCGGGCGAATTGCCTGAGTTACATCGAGCGGCATTGGGCCGACCTGCGACCCAGAAGTCTGAAAGAGGCGACGAACGCCGGCTGAGGGACGCTGAAAAACTACGCGTTCAGCTTGGCCAGCACGTCCGCGATCGATGCTCCGCCCAACAGGTCGGCGACCTCGAGATCCTGATTGAACTCCTGCTTGACCCGGCGCCGCAACTCCAACGCTTGCAACGAATCCAGCCCGATCGCGACCATGGGGACGCTGGTGTCGATCGTCTCGGCGCTGTCGAGTCCGATGGCTTGGGCCAGTAAATCCACGAACCGCTGCGACGGGCCGGTCACGACGGCGGGGTGCTGCACCCGGGGTTCGGCGGCGCGGCGCGGCGCCGATTCCAATTGGGACAACAGGGAATGACGACCGCAGGTCTGCAGCACCGATCGCGCCCGCTCCAGATCGAACGCCGCGACGATCACGTTATCGCCGAACCGCGCCGTGCCCACCGCGAGCGCGTCCGCGGGACGCATCGGTACGACCCCGAGGCCAGCCAGCATCGCCGCACCGGAGCGGTCCAGATGCACGTCCCAATGGCCCCACTGCACGGAAATGCACTCCGCGCCGGTGGATCTGACCTGGTGAGCCAACGCGTCGAGCATGCGGTTTCCGGCGGAGTAGAGCGCCAGCCCACGACCCCCGACGGTCGCGGACACCGACGAGCAGAGCAACACGCGGCTATTGGACGTTCGCGGATAACTGTCCAGCACTTGGGCGATGCCGACCACCTTGGCCCGCAACGCCACATTGACGTTGTCAGCAGTGATGTCTTCCAGCTCGACACCCGAATACTCCACTGCGGCATGGATTATCAGGTCTGCGGGCGGACCCTGGTGAGCCAGCTCGTGTATAGCGGACGAATCACCCAAATCGCAGGCGGCGACTTGGATATCGGTCCGGGTGACCGACCGGATGCGCTGCACCCGCGCCGCGGACGCGGCGCTCTCACCCGAGCGGTTGACCAGGGTGATCCGCTTCGCACCGCGGTGGGCGTAGTGCTCGCAGAATTCCAGCCCCAATTTGCCGGTCCCGCCGATGATCAGGACGTGCCCGGCGGCGCAGATATCGGATTCGGTTGCGGGGATATCAGTTTCGATCACTCGCTTGGCGTACAGACCAGCCTCGCGTATGGCGAGCTCTGACTCGTCAGCGGTGTGCAGCGCCGCCACGATGGCCGGTGCGGTCGCACTCGATGATGCGCCGGATACCGCCGGCAGGTCGAGGTGCCGGAACCGGGTGCCCGGGTATTTCGCTCCGACACTGCGGAATCCGGCACTCGCGCCGGCATGCACCAGGTCCGGTGTGGCATCACCGGCAACCACGGCCTCACCGGCCACGGTCACCAGCCAGAAGTCGGTGACCCCCGTAGCCATGCCAGGCCACCAGGTGCGCTCGGAGAAAAAGGCCGCCACCTGGGCTGCCGCTGCCGCGGCGTCGAGGCGCGGTGATTGCGGCATCAGGACCACAAGTGTGTCCAAACCCTCTGCCGCTGCGGTGGTCTCGGCGTTGACCAGCTGTGCGGTAGCGCCGACGGCACCGGCGGCAACGCAGAGCGCGTTGGCCAGCTCGGCGCACTCGCCGGTGTAGTCGATGACACCGATCATCCGTGGCGGCACCAGTGAGCGTCGGGACAGGCGGACCCATTGTTCGGTCAGCAGGCGCGGCGGCGTGATGCTGTCGCTTTCGGGGGCGGCTGCCTTGGTCGCTGGGGCGACGGTGGGTGTCCTTCCGGGAATGCGTGAGATGCCCTGTTCGTAGGGCATCCACAGCTTGGCGTCGTTGAAGACGGTATTCGGGAAGTCGACCAGCGGCAGCGGGGGAGGGCCGTCGAGTTCGGTGCCTAGGCCGTCCCACGGGAAGGCCAGGTCGTGCAACGCCAGTCGCATCAGGTTGCGGGTGAATTCGTCGAGATCGCCAGCGGTGCGCAGCGAAGTACCGACGACCAGGGTCGGCCTTTCATCCTCGACGCCGCTGTCGGCTGCCAGGTTCTCCTGAATGGCCAACTGCAAAGTGGGATGTTCGGCCAGCTCGACGAAGGTGTCCACGCCCGACGCCGTGGCGTCCGCGATCGCTTTGTCGAAGCGGACGGTGTTGCGCAGGTTCCAGAACCAGTACTGATCCACCGGCAGATCGGGGGTGATGGCGGCGCCGAGAGTGGCGCCGACGCAGTCGATGTCGGCATCGAGGAATTTCGGATTCTCCAGTTCGCGCTGGGTGGCTGCGCGCAGCTTGTCGTTGAGCTCGTTGATCACGCTGGTGTGCGCGGGATAGTGGACCCGGATGACGCGCGCGAAAATACCGCGCTCGGTGCAGCTGTCGACGATGCTCTGCACCGCGTCCTGGTCGCCCGAAATGCCGTTCAGGTTAGGCGAATTGACGACCGCGAGCTCCGCCCAGCCGCAAGCGCGGGCGAGCAGGTCCTCGCACGTCTCCCGGTCGGCGGCGATGACGGCCATCGCGTAGGCGCCGGAGACGAACTCGTCGGCGGCGCGCGAGCGGATCGAGACGATCCGGACCGCGTCATCCAGGGTGATCAATCCGGACAGATACGCCGCCGCGACTTCACCCTGGCTGTGTCCGATGGTGGCACGAGGTGCGACGCCGAACGACCGCCACATGGCGGCCAGGCCGGCCATCTGGGTGAACAAGGCCGGCTGAACGGTGCCGGCCTCGTCGTCGGCCGTAAAGCCTTCGTCGAGAAGGTATTTCAGCGGTGAGTGTCCCGTGTACGCCTCGAAGGCCGCCGCGCAGCGGTCGACTTCGGTTTGGAACGCCGGCATCGTTTCGTAGAACAACCGGCCCATACCCGGCCGCTGACTGCCTTGCCCCGGAAAGACGAATCCGACATTGCGGGGTGTGGCCGCTGCCTGGAAGCGGAGCACCAGCGAATGGTCGAGTCCCTGGGCGATTGCCCGCAGCGCGCTCAACAACCCGGCCCGGTCGGACACCATGGCCAGCGCGCGGTGTTTACGGGCGATCCGGGTGCGGAACAGCATGTCTGCGATCGCCTGCGGTGATACCTCCGAATGTGTTGTGGCGTAGGAAAGTAGCGCGGCGGCTTCGCGCGGCAGCAGTTCGGCGGCATCGGTGCTCAGCAGGACGGGAGTCGAGCCGTTCGGGAGCCGGTAGCTAAGAGGCGTCACGTTCTCACTCTCGGAAACTCAAGCGCTTGCGGGCATCGCGACGATCGCGTGCGCATTGGCGCCGCCGGCGCCGAACGACGACGCGGCACCGTACCGGACCCCGTTCTTGGGCTGCCACTCGTGCAGCTTGGTCGCCAGCCGGATGCCGACCAGGTCCCAGTCCAGCTTCTTGGTGGGGTTGTCGGAGAACAGGGTTGGCGGAATGTAACCGTGCTGGCCGGCGAGCAGCACCTTGATCAGCCCGAGGATCCCGGCCGCAGCCTGGGCGTGTCCGGCGTTGGACTTGATCGAGCCGAGCAGTGCCTCGGACCCCGCCGCGCCGTAGGTCTTGAACAGCGCCAGCAACTCCACCGGGTCGCCGGCAAGCGTCGCGGTGCCGTGACCTTCGATCATGCCGACGTCGGCGGGGTCGATACCGGCCGCATCCAGCGTCTTCTGCACGACCTGCTCCTGCGCGCGAACTCGGGGCACCAGGATCGGTTTACCCTTGCCGTTGTGGTTGGTACGAACCGCCAGGATCCGGCCGTAGATGCGGTGTCCGAGTTGACGTGCCCGCGATTCGCGTTCCACCACAACCATTCCCGCGCCCTCGCCCCACACCGTGCCGCTGACGTCGTCGGCGTATGCCCGGCAGTGGCCGTCATCGGACAGCGCGTGCAGCTTGGCGAACTCGAAGAAAGCGGCCGGTGAGCCGAGCACACAGACGGCACCGGCCAACGCCCACTCGCACTCGTCCATGGCCACCGAATTCGCCGCCAGTTGCAGGGCGGTCAGCGAGGAACCGCAGGCAGAGTCGATGCACATCGAGGGTCCGGTGAGGCCTAGGCAGTGCGAGATCCGGCCGGCACCGCCCAGCTGCCCCATCCCTACGGTCCGGTGGCCGGTGTAACCGTCGGCGACCGCGGTGCGGGTTCCGTATTCGGTCATCGACATCCCGACGAAACAGCCGCCGAATTCGCCCTCCCGGGTCGCCGGATTGATTCCGGCGTTCTCCAGCGCTTTCCACGCCACCCGCATCGCGACGCGTTGCTGGGGGTGCATGACGAGAGCTTCGCGATGGGTGATGCCGAAGAACGGCGGGTCGAACATCATTGCGCTTTCCATGAAACCGCCGGCGTCGCAGACCTTTCCCCAACCGTCGGTCTCGGACACCGCCAGCAGGTCCTCGACCGGCCATCCGCGGTCGCGCGGGAACGGCGAGATCAGCTCGCGGGACTCGCACAGCGCCTCCCACAGCGCAGCCGGGGTAACCAGGCCGCCGGGCGCTTCGACGGCCAGTCCCGAGATGACGACGGGGTCAGTCACCGAGCCCGCTCGCGTTGCGCACAGGCGGCCAACAATTCCGCCACGTCGTCGAGATGATCGTTGAGGAAGAAGTGCCCGCCGTCGAACATGGTGACCTCCACGCTGCCGGTGTGCTTGCCCCAGCCGTAGAGATCGCCGAGCGTGACGATCGGGTCCTGGTCGCCCCCGAGGGCATGGATGGGCGCCGAGATTTTGACGCCGTCGGTGCAGGAGTCGGTGCCGGAGTACGCGTCGCAGGCGCGGTAGTCGGCCTTGATGACGGGCAGCGCCAGTCTCATCAGATCCCGGTTGCCGAAGACGGCGGAATTGGTGCCTTCCAATGCCGTCAAATGGTTCAGGATGTCCTCGTCCTCCGTGGGGTGGGACGGTTTGGTGATCGCGTTGGCGGGGGCAACCGCCGCGGAGACGGTGAGTTGACGCACCTCGATCCCGCTGGCTTCGGCGAGCCGCACGAACTCGAAGGCGACCCACCCGCCCATGCTGTGGCCGAACGTGGCGACGGGGCCGCGATTGTGCTCGGATGTCGAGAATTCATGGAACGCTCCGGCGGCGATCTCGGGCAGCGTGGCCAGCGGCGGCTCGGCCGCACGGTCCTGGCGGCCGGGGTACTGGAAGATCAGGACGCTGAAGTCTCGGCTCAGAATCTTGGAGAAGGTGCGGTAGGCCGAGGCGCCGGCACCGGCGTGCGGGAAGACCAGCAGCGTGGGGCTCTCGGGAGAAGCCGGTTGGTGGAACTGCCTGATCCAGCCAAGTGTGCGCGGCATGCGCTCCCACCTCTCGTGAGCCCGGTCGGGTCGGCCCGCACGGATCGCCGCAAAGGCCGCGCGGGCATGAACTTAGCGAAGGCTAACATAACGCGGCGCGGGCGAAATGGGGTGTTCGGGTCTACAGCCAGTCCCGCTCGCGCACCATCAGGGCGGCGCGTTTTCCCGGCAGGTCGAGGTCGGCCACGTGCCGAAACCCGGCAAGTTCGGCCACCCGGAGCAGGCGCACATTAGCCGCGTCGGGTTCGCCGATCACCCGGGTGGCCAGGGGGTCCGCGTCCAGCTGCCAGGCCGAAATCACCCGCAGCAGGTCCGCCGCCAGCCGTCGCCCCCGGAATTGCGCCGGACCGAGCAGCATGTGGATCCCCGCATCGTGGGCGCGGGCCTCGTAGAACTCAGCCAGCGGGTCGAGGTCGGCGCGGTAGAGCTCCCAGTAACTCATCGGCACGCCGTCAAGCTCACCCAGGTACGGGCTGGAGTGGTCGCTGAGCTCCTGCTCACGCAGGTACGACTTGATCCGGGTCCGGGACCACGGCTTCTTCCAATACGTGGCGACCACCGGGTCGTTCATCCAGGAGTGCAGCAGATCCAGGTCGCGGTCCACGTCTAGGGAACGCAACGAAAAGGTGCCTTCAAACCCCTGGTGTTCGAGTGCGGCGCGCCGACCCGCGAGGTCCGGCCTGTTCGCCTGCACCGCGTCTTGCACGCGGGTATCTTCCCGCACCACTGACCAGGCTGTACCGGTTTCGTGGCGAACGTCGCACAACTCAAATGGCCAGGCCGCACCCGGTGGCCGGCTCAGTCGATTGACATGGCCGCACGCGCCCAGCAACTTAGCGAAGGCTAACATAATCTGCTGGTGCGGATTGGGTGCCGGTGGGGGCCGCAGCGATGACGAACGAGACGGAGGGGTTCATGCAGGGGTTCACAGAGGGGTCCATGGAGGGGAACGCTTGATGCGTGTCGTGTCGTTCGGATTCCAGACCTGGGGACACAAGACCCTGCAGGCTGTGATCGACCTCGGTCACGAAGTTCCGCTCGCGGTGACGCACCCGGCCAGCGAACACTCCTATAAGGCGATCTTCTCGGCGTCCGTCGAGGAGCTGGCGCGCGAGCACGGTATCCCGGTGCATCTCACCGACCGGGTCGACGCGGAAACCATCGACCGGGTTCGCCGCGCCGAACCCGATGTCATCGTGGTCAACAGTTGGTACACCTGGATGCCGGCCGAGCTGTACGACCTTCCACCCCACGGCACCTTGAACCTGCACGATTCGTTGCTGCCCAAGTTCACCGGATTCTCCCCGGTGCTCTGGGCGCTGATTTCCGGCGAGACCGAATTCGGTCTGACCGTGCACCGGATGGACGACGGCCTGGACACCGGCGACATTCTGGTTCAGCACGCGCTGCCGATCGGGCCGACCGATACCGGCACCGAGCTGGTGATGCGGGGCATGGATCTCATTCCCGGGGCGCTCGCCGAAGCGCTGAGTGCGCTCGAGTCGGGCACCGGGGTCTGGCGTCCGCAGAACAAAGCCGAACGAACCTACTACCACAAGCGATCGCAGCGGGACAGCCTGATCGACTGGAGCTGGCCGGCGGCCGACCTCGAACGGTTCGTGCGTGCGTTGTCCGATCCCTACCCTCGGCCCTTCGCGTTCTACCGCGGTGAACGGATCGAGGTGCTCGAAGCCCGGATCTCCGAAGCGCGATACGGCGGCACCCCGGGCCGGGTGATCGTGCAGGAAGGCGGTGGTGCGGTGGTGTCGGGGCCGGAAGCGTTCCGGGGCCGAAACCGCGCGCTGGTGGTCACGCTGGTGCGGACCGCCGACGGTGTCGAGCACAGCGGCGACAAGTTTTTCGCGCGCGGCGGCTATGTGACATCGGAAACTGGTTCCTGGCCGCAGGCGGTATGAGAGAGGCAGTGAGACCGACGATGGCACCCGATGCCAAGACCGTGCAGGAGCGTCGCCGTGAGCTGCTGCGCCGTCGCATCGCCGAGAGCGGCGCGGCGGGAAGCGTGCCCGCGACGGACGTGGCCGTCCTCGAAGCGGGCCGACACTACGGTCTGTCCGCCGGCCAGCGCCGGATGTGGTTCGTGCAAGCCATGGACGCCGCCGACACGACACTGAACATCTCTGTGGCATACCGATTGACGGGCGCTCTGGATGAGGAGCGGTTGCGGGCTGCGGTCGGTGAGGTCATCGCGCGTCATGCGGTCCTGCGCTCCACCTACGGTGTGGACACCGAGGGCGAGCCGTATCAGGTCTTCCACGATGACGTTCAAATCCCCTGGCAGACACACGATCTAACGGAACTCGCCGGAAACGGGCAGACCGTCGAGGCACTGGCTCACCGGGAGTTCGGCAGGCCCTTCGATCTCACCAGCGAATTGCCGCTGCGGGTCACCCTACTTCGGACCGGCGCCGATGAATTCGTGTTGCTGCTGGTGGTGCATCACATCTGCTGGGATGACGATTCCTGGGCGGTGTTCTTCGACGAACTGAGTGCGGCCTACAACACCGGCACGGTCAACGGCCAACCGCCGCAATATGTTGCGGTGGAGGTGCTGGGTCGCGCGGGAACCGAGGGGACGGATCCGTCGCCCGCCGATATCGCATACTGGCGCAACAACCTGCTGCCGCTCCCCGATCCGCTGCAGCTGCCCGGTGCGTCGTCCCCGAACCCGTCCAAGCACGCGCAGCGGCGTAGCTGGGCGGTTCCGGCCGACCTGTTCAATCGGCTCGAAGAGTTCGCCCGTCATCGCTCGGCCACACCGTTCATGGTGCTGCTCGCGGCCTACGGTGCGCTGATTCGTCGGTATACCGGTGCCGCGGACTTCCTGATCTCGGTGCCGGTGACCGAACGACGAGCCGCCGCCGAACGCGCGCTCGGATATTTCGGTAACACCCTGTTGCTGCGCATCGCCGTGCGACCGGACGACACGTTCACCTCGTTGGTCGACCGGGTGAGCGAAGCCTGCTTGCAGGCCTTCGCCCGGCAGTCCGTCGGCCTCGATCGCGTGGTGCGCGAGCTGAATCCGGAGCGCACCGCAGGCCGCGACGGGATGGACCGCCTGGTCCGGCTGGGCTTCAGCATGCGCAAGACGGTATCCGGCTTGCGCCTCGACGGTGTCACCATTCGACAACTCGAACTCGGTGCCGTAACCGCACCGGTGCCGCTGGCGCTCGCGGTGGTGCTCGACCCGGACGGCATGATCGCCGAATTCGAGTACCAGACCGAGTCGCTGTCGAGCGCGCTGGTGGATCAGATGCTGTCGCATTACGTGCAGTTGCTGGACCATGCGTTGCGCGAGCCGGCCCATCGCGTCGCCTCACTCGACCTGATGGGGCCCGGCGAGCGGGACGCCGTGCTGGCGCAATCGCACGGTGAGCTCGTCGCCAGTCCCGCCGCCACCATGGTGGCCGCGCTAGAAGCGGCGGCCGCCGCCGCGCCGGATTCCCTCGCCCTGGTGTCCGACGACGCACAGCTGACGTATGCGCAGTTGCATGGCCGCGCTAATCGCCTGGCGCGCTGGCTTATCGGCAACGGCATAGGTGCCGAGGACATCGTCGGCCTACGCATGACGACGTCGATCGAGTTCATCGTCGCCATGTTCGCCGTACTGAAGGCCGGCGCGGCCTACCTGCCGATCGACCCTGCTTTTCCCGAGGACCGCATCGAGTATCTGGTGCGGGATGCGAATCCGGTAATGGTCATCGGGCAAGCCGAATTCGCGGCAGCGGAGAACGTCGCGGCGAACCTGTCCGACACCGCGCCCACCGACGCCGATCGGTTGCAGCCGTTGCGTCCCGATCACCTGGCGTACGTGATCTACACCTCCGGCTCCACCGGCCAACCCAAAGGCGTGGCGGTGCCGCACCGCGCGATCGCCGAGCACATGGACGGTTTTCTCGCCGAATGGAGCCTGACCTCCGACGACCGGGTGTTCCAGTCATCTTCGGTGAGTTTCGACGCCTCACTGATGGAGATCTTCGCCCCGCTGTCACTCGGGGCGCGGCTGATTATTCCAAAGCCCAATGCCTTCAACGACATTCCGTATGTCGCCGAGCTGATCAGCCGCCACGGCGTCACGACTCTGCACATGGTGCCCTCGATGCTGAGCACGCTGTTGCTGCTGCCGCAGGTCGGTGAATGGCGGCAGTTGCGCCATGTGCCGGTGGGCGGAGAGGCGCTCTCCGGGGAGGTGGCCGACAAATTCGCCGGCTACTTCGATGCCAAGTTGCGCAATCACTACGGCCCGACGGAGGCCGTCATCTGTGCGACTCACCTGCCCGTCGAGGGGCCGCAAGGAACCGGGGTGGTGCCGATCGGCATTCCCAACCGGAATGTCTATACCTACGTGCTGGACGAGGAACTGCAACCCGTGCCCGCCGAGGTGGTCGGCGAACTGTATCTGGGTGGCGCGCAACTGGCGCGCGGCTACTTGGGGCGACCGGCCCTGACGGCGCAGCGCTTCGTTGCCGACCCGTTCAACCCCGGACAGCGACTGTACCGGACCGGGGATCTGGTCCGCCGCAACGTTTCCGGGAAACTGGAGTTCGTCGGCCGCGCCGACGAGCAGGTCAAGGTCCGGGGCTTCCGTATCGAACTCGGCGAGGTCGAGTCGGTGATCGCGACGCATCCCGCCGTGCGGCACTGCCTTGTTATCGCCGAAGACACCGAGGTCGGGCCCAGACTGGTCGCCTACGTCGTGCCCGGCGGCGGAAACAACATCGAACTGAGCGAGATTCACGCCCACGCCGCGGCGGTACTGCCCGAATACATGGTGCCCACCGCGTTCGGCGTGATCCCCGAGATCCCGATGACGGTGCACGGGAAACTGGACAAGCGGGCATTGCCCCCGGCCACCCCGGTTGCGCTTCGCAGCTACCGGGAGCCGACCACCGACGCCGAGTACCGCCTGTGCGCAATCTTCGGGCGGCTGTTCGGTTGTGAGCGGGTGAGCGTCGACGATTCGTTCTTCGACCTGGGTGGTCACTCGCTGCTGGCGGCGCGGCTGGTCGCCCAGATCCGCGCCGAGTTCGACGTCGACTGCAACGTCCGGGCCGTCTTCGACGCTCCGACGCCGGCGGGATTGGCGGAGCTGTTGGGCGAGCGGCCCGCGGCCGCCCGCCCCGGGCTGGCCCACGAGACCCGGCCCGACCGGCCGCCGCTGTCCTACTCCCAACTCGCCATGTGGTTCCAGCACCGGATGCGCGGTGCGAACGATGTCTTCAATTTGGCTCTGTCACTTCGCTTCACCGGTCCGTTGAACATCGCGGCGCTCGCCGACGCGCTGCACGACGTGGTGGCCCGGCACGAGGCGCTGCGCACATCGTTCGCCGAACACGACGGCATGCCCTATCAGCGCGTGCAGCCGGCCCTCAACGTTGAGCTCGCGGTCGCCGACATTGCCGCCGAGCAGCTCGACGAGAAGGCCAGCGAGTTACGCCGGCACCTGTTCGATCTCGAGTCGGGGCCGCTGATCAGGCCCACGTTGTTGGCGCTCGGACCGGACCAGCACGTGCTGGTGGTGCTGATCCACCACATTGTCACCGATCACAACTCGCTGGGGGTCATCTACGACGACCTTGTCCGGGCCTACCGGGCCCGGCTGGCCGGGGCGGCGCCGCACTGGGAAACCCTGCCGTTCCAGTTCATCGACTACGCGCTGTGGCAACGAAATACCTTCGACGTGCCGAACGAGTGGGCCCAGGGTGAGCTGAACTACTGGTGCGACGCACTGGCGGGAATGCCCACCGAGCTCTCCCTGGCTGCCGACCATGCGCGGCCACCGGTGATCGGCAGGCGCGCCGCCGTGGCGGCCTTCACCCTCCCGGCCGCACGCCGCGCGGCGCTCACCCGGCTCGCCGATGCGCAGGGCGCCAGCGAGTTCATGGTCTATCAGGCAGCGCTCGCGGTATTGCTGCACAAGTTGGGTGCGGGCACCGACATCGCGATCGGCAGCCCGGTGGCGGCCCGCGGTGAACTGGCCATCGCTGCGGCGAACGGGCCGTTCGCGAATGTGGTGGCGCTGCGTAATGACTTGTCGGGCGACCCGAGCCCGCGCACCGCACTGGCGCGATCCCGCGAAGTGGTGCTCGATGCGTTGGCACACCAGGAAATACCGATCGACCGGCTGGTCGAAGCGCTGAACCCACCGCGCTCGAGGTCGCGCAACCACCCGCTGTTCCAAACTTCGATCCACTTCCGGGCCGAGGACTGGGCGCTGGCGCCGCGCGATCTCACGCCCGAAACGACGGTCGTTGCGATTCCGATGGAATTCGATGTCTCGCTGCTGGATCTGAACGTCAGCATGAACGTGCTCGCGGACGGCGGGCTCGAGGTACGCATCGTCGCCAACGCCGACTTGTACGAACCCCAAACCGTGCAGCACATCGCCGAGGCACTGGATGTAGCGCTGGAAGCCTTTGCAGTTCAGCCCGATTCGCCGTTGTCGGCGCTACAACTGGCGCCGGCCGAAGTGATGGAAAAACTCCTGGCGCCCCCGACGCCGGTCGGCGCCCGTCCCGAACAACCCGTGGCGGGCGGCTCGCCGCAAACCCAGCAGGCCCTCATCGCCCTGCTGGAGGAACTCCTCGAGATCGACGGCGTCGAACCGGAAGACAATTTCTTCGCACTCGGCGGTGACAGCATCATCGCGGTCCAGATGTCGGCCCGGGCCAACGCGCAGGGACTGGCACTGGCGCCCGCAATGGTGTTCGAGCACATGACGATCGCCGAGGTGGCCGCGGCGGTCGACGCGGCGGCCGATCAGTCTGCCGGCCGGGCGGAATCGCAGGTCGATGCGACCGCGACCAGCGCGCCGATGAGCGCATCCGGCTTGGACGCCGACGCGTTGGCGGCGCTCACCGCATCCTGGCAGAACCAGGCCTGAGCCGACCATGACCGCCGCGCCGCCGCAGATCGAGGATGTGCTTGCGCTGAGCCCGTTGCAGGAGGGCTTGTTCGCCTTATACCGCCTGGCCGAGGACAGCCTCGACATCTACACCATGCAGTTGGTGGCCGACATCGACGGGCCGCTCAACGTCGCGCTGCTGCGCCGTAGCGCCCAGGCCATGCTGGACCGCCACCCCAACCTCCGTGCGGCGTTCTGGGATCGCGATGTCCCGCGGCCGGTGCAGATCGTTCCCGCCTATGCCGAGTTGCCGTGGTCCGAACGGGTCACCACGGCAAGCGAATTCGACTCGATCGCGCGCTCGGAACGGCGTCGGCCGTTCGACCTGAGCCGCGGGCCGGCCCTGCGCGTCGTGCTGCTGTCGGTGCCCGGCGAAACCAGGCGCCGGATGATCTTCACCGCCCACCACATCCTGGTGGACGGTTGGGGACTCGGCATCTTCTTCACCGAGATGCTCGCGGTGTATCAGGCCGGCGGCTCGACCGACGGGTTGCCCGCCCCGCGCCCTTACCGGGACTACATCGCCTGGCTGTCCCGGCAGGACCGCACGGTCGCGACCGCAAAGTGGACGGACTATCTACAGCGCGTCTCCGCGCCGCTCATCGTGGCCGATGGCATACCCACCGCAGCTCACGGCGTGCCCGAAAAAGCGAACCTGCTGCTGTGCGCCGGCGACACGGCGCGGCTGCGCCAGTGGGCGGGCCGGAACGGGCTCACGCTCAACACCGCGGTGCTTTTCGCCTGGATCGTGGTGCTCAGCCGGCTCACCGACCGGCGCGACGTGGTCTTCGGGACCGTCGTCTCCGGCCGGCCCGAACACCTGCCCGGCGTCGAGACCATGGTTGGGATGTTCATCAACACCGTTCCGGTGGTGCATCACCTCAGCGGCGCCGACGCCGTGGTCGAGCAATGCAGACGACTGCAGCGGGAATCCTCGTCGTTGCGTGACATCGGCTACCTCAGCCTGTCCGAGCTGCAACGGGCGCACGGCCACGGCAGCCTTTTCGACACGCTGTTCGTGTTCGAGAACGCGCCGCTCGAGGATGCCGTCCGGCCGGTCACCACCGCGGACGGAACCCGCTTCACCCCCGTCGAAGGGGAAAGCCTGACCCACTACCCGCTGACGGTGGTCTCGCACCTGATCGAGGACGCTTTGATTGTGGTCGTCGAGGCTATTCGTGAAGCGTTGCCGCATCTTTCGTCCGCGCAACTGTGCGAGCGATTGGTCTCGGTGCTACGGCAGCTGCCCGACATTGAGAACCAAGGTCCCGACGCGCTGGATGTTCTCACCCCCGCGGAGCGCGCGGAGTTGGACGAGCTGGCCGCGGTCTCGGTACCGGCGACCGAGCAATCGGTGTGGCAGAGCTTCGAGCGGCAGGTCCGCGCCACGCCGGACGCGGTCGCACTGACGACCGGCGACGGCGTGCGCTACACCTACGCCGAACTACATGCCGAGGCGGCCCGGCTGGCCTGCGAGTTGGCGCAGCAGGGTGTGGGGCCGGAAACCGTTGTCGCGCTGGTGTTGCCGCGATCGATCTCCTCGGTGGTCGCGATCATGGGGGTGCTCGCGGCTGGCGGCGCCTACCTGCCCGTCGACGTCGCACTGCCGGATGCCCGCATCGATTCGCTTCTGCGCCAATCAGCACCGGTGCTCGCGATCACCCAGACCGGTCAATCGGAACGGATCGACGGTCGGCTACCCACCCTGGTGTTGGACGATCCCGCTGTGGCGCAACGTCTCCGGCAGCACGACCCTGTTGCGCCCGCGGTCCGTCGCCATCCCGAACACAGCGCCTACGCCATCTTCACCTCCGGCTCCACCGGCGAGCCCAAGGGCGTCGTCGGCACGAATGCCGCTCTGCTGAGCTATTTCGCCGACCACCGCGACCGTGTCTACCGGCCCGCCGTGGCGCGGTTGGGCCGTCCGTTGCGGATCGCTCATGCATGGGCGTTCAGCTTCGACGCGTCCTGGCAGCCACTGGTCGGCCTGCTCGACGGCCATGGTGTGCACCTGTTCGATGCGGACGAGATGCGCGACGCGGACCGGTTGGTCCGGGGCCTGGCCGACTTCGGCGTCGACATGATCGACACCACGCCGTCGATGTTCGTCCAGCTGCGGGCCGCCGGCCTGGCCGAACGCAAGCTGTCCGTGCTAGCGCTCGGCGGCGAGGCGATCAATGCCACGATGTGGCGCCAACTGCGCGCGTTGGCGCCGACGGCGGTCCACAACTGTTACGGGCCAACCGAGACGACGGTCGAGGCGGTGGTGGCCGAAGTAAACGAATACCTCGCGCCCACGATCGGCACGGTCAACTCCGGAACCTTCGGCTATGTACTGGATTCGGAGCTGCGCGTGGTACCCCACGGTGTGGTGGGGGAGCTGTATCTGTCGGGTGCGCAACTTGCCCGCGGTTACGTTGGGCAGCCCGCGCTGACGGCCGCGCGCTTCGTCGCGGATCCGTTCCGCCCTGGCCGGCGCATGTATCGCACCGGGGACCTGGTGCGCCGGCTGCCGCACGGAGGCTACGCGTACCTGGGACGGGAGGACGACCAGGTCAAGATCCGGGGCTACCGCGTGGAGATCGGGGAGATCGAGTCCGCACTGCGCAATCAACCCGAGGTGCACGACGCGGCGGTGTCCGTGCTGCGCCGCGAATCCGGCCCCGTCCTGGTGGGATTCGTTGTCTGGCAACAAGGCTCAGAATCCGATCCGGTCCGGCTGCGCGCCGCGCTCACCGAGCACCTGCCGTCCTACATGGTCCCGGCCAGGATCGTCGCGTTGCCCCGCCTGCCGGTGAATGCCAACGGCAAGCTCGATGGGGCGGTGCTGGACGAGCTGGCTCAGGACGCACTGACTTCTGTGACGGCGAGCGGCGCGGCGGCTTCCACTGAAACCGAACGGGTGTTGTGCGAGATATTCGCGGAGCAGTTCAGTGGCGTGATGCCGCATGTCGACGACGACTTCTTCTCGCTCGGGCTGGACAGCATCTCGGCCATCTCGGTGGTGCACAAGGCCCAGCGCCGCGACATCCCCTTGACACCGCGGATGGTGTTGAGTTGCCCGACCGTTCGCCAGCTGGCGGCGGCTGTCGACGCGTGGAACGACGCGGACAGTGCTGCCACGTTCGCCGACTACGGCGAGGTGCTGCCGCTGCCGATCGTGTCCTGGGTGAACGAGTTCGGTAACTACCGGCGCTTCACCAACACCATCCTGATGCGAGTGCCCGCCGGGATCGAGCGGGCGGTCATCGAGCTGATACTGCAACTGCTGCTCGACGGACACGAAGTGCTGCGCTCGACGCTGACCGAAACGCCCGACGGAGCCCGCCTGGTGACCCGTCCGCCCGGCGTGGTGAGCGCCGCCGAGTTGTTGTCCGAGGTGAAGGTGCCAACCGGAACCGCCCTGGCCACGGTCATCCCGGACGCCGCGCGCACGGTGATGGACGAGATCGACCCGCACGCGGGCGCGATGGTGCGGGCGGTGTGGTTCACCGGCGCCGGTGCCGATGTGCTGCTGCTCACCATTCACCACTTGGTGGTGGACGTGGTGTCCTGGCACATCCTGGTCAGCGACATCCAGGAGGCGTGGCGTTCCCTACAGGCCGGCGAAACGCCGAGGGTGTTGCCGGAGTTCACCTCCTACCGCCGCTGGTGCCGGCTCATCTGGGAGCGGGCGGGGCAACCCGAGGTGCTGGCCCAGCGCGACTACTGGCTGGCGCAGGTCCGCGACGCCGATCCCGCGCTGGGTACGCGACATCCCGATCCGAGCCGTGACACCTGGTCGCAACTCCAGGTGACCACCGTGTACACCCCGGTCGAAATCACCGAACGCCTGCAAGCCGCGCTCACGCGCGAGGACCGCATGCGCGCGATCCTGTTGTGCGCGGCCACCATCGCCATCGGCAACTACCGCCGGGTCGCCGGGCACGATCCGTCTTCGGGCGCGTTGATCGCACTGGACAACCATGGCCGCGCCGACGCGGTCCTGGATACCGACACCGCGAACACCGTCGGTTGGTTCACCAACACCTTCCCGGTGCGGCTGGGGGTGGGCACCGGCACGGACACGATGGACATCGATCGGCTCGAGGCGAACCCCGCGGCGGCGCGCGCCCTGCTCGACTCGGTGACGACGCACCTGGACGAGGTCCCGCACGAAGGCCTCGATTACGGGTTGCTTCGCTATATCGCCCGAATCCCCGGACTGCAAGGGGCGGCCGAGCCGCAATTGCTGTTCAACTACATGGGCCGGCTGGACCTCAGCGGCACCACGAACGAACCGTGGTCACTGCTCAGCGGAGCCGAAATCGAAACGCTGCCGGTCGATCCCGAGCCGGAACTGCCGCTGCGCTTCGCGCTGAACATGAGCGTGCTGATCGGTGCCGCCCCGGCCGGTTGGGTGCTGATCAATAACCTGCTGTGGAGTGACGCCCTGTTCGGCAGCGCCGATATCGATCGCCTCACCGAGCATTGGCAGCGGGCGATCGCGGTGTTGGCCGCCGCGCTGGACCAAAATCCCGAAGCGGATTAGGAAGGACTGCACATGCCGGCGCGCGGCGAAGAGTGGATCAGCAAGGACGAGATCAAAGCCACGATCGCGGCCCACCTCGGTTGCCCGGTAACCGACGTCGCAGATCACGACGACCTGATCCAGCTGGGGCTCAACTCTATTCGCATGATGTCCCTGGCGGGCGGCTGGCGTAAGCGCGGCGCGGACATCACCTTCGCCGAGCTCGCCGCCAGTCCCACCGTCGAATCCTGGCACGGGCTGCTCAGCGGTGACCAGGCGCCGCCACCCAGCCCGGAGTGGCCGCAACCGGGCGAACCAGCCACCGACGCCCCGTTCCCGCTGGCCCCGATGCAGCACGCCTATTGGATCGGGCGATCCGACGAACAGGAACTCGGTGGCGTCGCGGCCCACCTCTACGTTGAGTTCGACGGTGCCGCAATCGATCCGCAGCGGCTGCACCGGGCGGTGGACGCGCTGGTCGCGGCTCACCCGATGCTGCGCACCAGGTTCCTGCCGGACGGCACCCAGCAGACCCTGGCGCGGCCGGGTCGACCGGTGTTCGAGGTCGTCGATCTGCGCGACCGTGCCGCGGATGCGGTGGAAGCAGAGCTGGCGGCGATCCGAGACCGAAAGACGCACCAGCGGTTGGCAATCGAAGACGGGCAGGTCATCGACGTCACCCTGACGCTGTATCGGGACCGGGCGCGGTTGCACCTGGACGTCGATATGCTGGCCGGCGACGCGGTGAGCTATCGGGTGCTGGTCACCGATCTCGCCGATGCCTATGGCGGCGCCACCCTGCCGATACCCGGCTACAGCTACCAACGCTACCTCGACCAGCGCCGGGCCGGCCGCGATGGCGCCGCCGCACATGAGCGGGACCGGCAGTGGTGGCAGCAGCGGCTCCCCGAAATGCCCGGTGCCCCTGAGCTTCCCCGGGCGCCAGAGCGCCCCGCGTCGCGCCGCACCGTCCGGTACCACCATTGGTTGGCGCCGGAAGCCAAGGAGAGATTGATCTCCGGGGCGCACGCGCGCGGCGTCACTCCGGCCGTGGCGTTGGCGGCGGTATTCGCCGACACCATCGGTGGCTGGTCGGCTCAGGACAGGTTCCTCCTGAATGTTCCGTTGTTCCACCGGGAACCCGTCCATCCCGAGATCGACCGGGTGATCGGGGACTTCACCTCTTCGATCATGCTCGAGGTCGACGTCAGCGAAAACATCTCGATCACCCAGCGCGCCAAAGCCGTCCAGCGCATCATGTACGACAGTGGCTCGCACGCCGCCTATTCCGGCCTCGAGGTGCTGCGCGACCTGGGCAGGCATCGCGGTGAACCGGTGCTGGCGCCAGTGGTCTTCACCAGCGCCCTCGATCTCGGGGAGCTGTTCTCCGACAACGTCATCCGAACGTTTGGCGACCCGGCGTGGATCATCTCCCAAGGACCGCAGGTGCTGCTCGACGCCCAGATCACCGAACTGCGCGGTGGATTGCTGATCAACTGGGATGTCCGGGAGGCGGCCTTCCCGCCGGGTCTGGTCGACGCCATGTTCGACGCGTTCACCAAGACCGTCCGACGCCTTGGTGACGGTGACACGGCCTGGGACGCCGAAGCCGCGGTGCGGCTGCCGGCCAACCAGGCGCAGGTGCGTGCGGCGGTCAACGCAACCGACGGCCCGGTCAGCGGTCGTCGCCTGCACCAAGGCTTTTTCGACCGTGCCGCGGCACATCCCGACGATGTGGCCGTCTTGTGGGGCTACGACGACGGGGCCGGCGGCTGGAGCTACGGGCAACTCGCCTCGGCTGCGCTGGCGGTCGCGGGCGCGCTGCGCGCACAGGGTGTGGCTCCGGGTGACACGGTCGCCGTCCGGTTGCCCAAGGGCAGGGACCAGATTCTTGCCGTGCTAGGCGTGCTGGCCGCCGGCGCTGCCTACCTGCCGATCGGTGTGGACCAACCCGCGGCGCGGCAAACGAAAATCCTTGCAGCCGCCGATGCTGCCGCGGTGCTGACGGCCGACGGGTCTCCGGTGGACACGGGTATCGCCGGCTTGTCCATCGAGGCGGCACGCGAGTATCCGGAACCGCTGCCCGCTGCGGTCATTCCGGATACCAGCGCGATCGCATACGTGCTATTCACATCGGGCTCTACCGGCCAGCCCAAGGGCGTGGAGGTGCCGCACAGCGCGGCGATGAACACCATCGACGCGGTCAACGATTGGTTCGGGGTGGGCAACAGGGATCGTTCGCTGGCATTCTCCGCGTTCGAATTCGACCTCTCGGTCTACGACATCTTCGGCATGTTCGCGACGGGTGCGGCGGTGGTCGTGGTCGAAGAGTCCCAGCGGTCCTCGGCGAATGCCTGGGTGGAACTGATTCGGCAACACCGGGTTTCGATACTCAATTGCGTGCCGGGCATTCTGGACATGATCCTGGAATCCGGCGCAAACCGCCTTGGCGATTCCTTGCGCGCGGTCATCCTCGGCGGTGACTGGGTAGCGGCTTCGTTGGCCCGCCGGCTGACCGCAATGATCCCCGGATGCCGATTCGCCGGACTCGGCGGAGCCACCGAGACAGCGATCCACAGCACCATCTGCGAAGTGGCCGGCGAACCGCCACCGCACTGGACGACGGTGCCGTTCGGTGTGCCGCTGCGCAACGTGCGGTGCCGGGTCGTGTCGCCGTCGGGCCGGGACTGCCTCGACTGGGTGCCGGGCGAACTCTGGGTGGGCGGGGCCAACGTCGCCGCGGGCTATCGCAACGACCCGGAACGCACCGCGCAACGTTTCGTCGTGCACGAGGGCATGCGCTGGTACAAGACGGGCGACCTGGCCAGATATTGGCCCGACGGCACCATCGAATTCCTCGGCCGCGCCGATCACCAGGTGCAAATCCGGGGATACCGTGTCGAACTTGGGGAGGTGGAGAGCGCGTTGCGCAGCCTGCCCGGGGTCCGGCACGCCGTCGCCGCCGTCGTCGGCACCAATGCGCCCCACCTGGTGGCGGCCATCGCCGGTGACCCGGTCGAGGGTGACGTCATGGTCGCACTCGCCGAGCTGCTGCCCGGCTACATGATCCCGTCGCGCATCTTGATGCTTGAGCGAATCCCGTTGACTCCCAACGGGAAGCTGGATCGCCGTGCCGCGGTGGCACTGCTCGGGGAGCCCGACACCCCGGCGGGGCCGCACGTCGCCCCAACCAACGACCTGCAGGCCGCGCTGGCCGAGATCGTCGCCGAGGTGCTCGACGTGCACCCGGTCGGCGTGCACGACGACTTCTTCGCCCTCGGCGGTGACTCGGTGTTGGCCACCGCGGTCGTCGCACGCGTGCGGGACTGGTTAGAGGTCGACCACGCGGTGGTCACCGACCTTTTCGCGACCCG
>NZ_LZMH01000055.1 GCF_001673635.1 Mycobacterium asiaticum | reverse complement strand
AATTAAGCCATAGCTCCCCCCTTTAGGCGGGGCGCCCCTTGCGGCAAACCACCCCCCCACGCCGCGGGGGGGGGTGTTTTCGCGTCTGCTCACCCCGGGGACCTATCGAACACGCGTTCGCAGGTCCGTCAAAGTAGGCTTCGAGCCATGCGGGTTGGCGTATTGGGAGCTAAAGGAAAAGTTGGCGCGACCATGGTCCGGGCGGTCGAGAACGCCGAGGACCTCACCCTGTCCGCGGAGGTGGATGCCGGCGACGCGCTGAGACTGCTGACCGATGGCCAGACCGAGGTCGTGATTGACTTCACCCACCCGGATGTGGTGATGGGCAATCTGAAGTTCTTGATCGACAACGGGATTCACGCTGTGGTGGGCACCACGGGTTTCACGCCCGAGCGCATCGCGCAGGTCGAGGAATGGCTCGCCGCCAAACCCGGCACGGCGGTGCTCATCGCCCCGAACTTTGCCATCGGTGCGGTGTTGTCCATGCATTTCGCCAAACAAGCCGCCCGCTTCTTCGAGTCGGTCGAGGTCATCGAGCTGCATCACCCGCACAAAGCCGACGCGCCCTCGGGCACCGCCACCCGCACCGCCAAATTGATCGCGGAGGCGCGAAAAGGTCTGTCGCCCAATCCCGATGCCACCAGCACCAGCCTGCCCGGAGCGCGCGGCGCCGACGTCGACGGCATCCCGGTGCACGCGGTGCGGCTGTCCGGGCTCGTCGCCCACCAAGAGGTGTTGTTCGGCACCGAAGGGGAGACGCTGACCATCCGGCACGACAGCCTCGACCGCACGTCCTTCGTTCCCGGTGTGCTGCTCGCGGTGCGCCACATCGCCGAACACCCCGGGCTGACCGTAGGCATAGAACCCTTGCTTGACCTGCAATGACGCGCACGCTGCGCATCCAGCTGCTCATCGCCTTCCTGTGCCTGGCGATGCTGGTGTACTTCGTCCTGCTCGGCCGCATCGCCGTCGGCATGATCGGCTCGGGGCGCGGCGCCGCCGTCGGCTTGGGCGTGGCGATCCTCGCTATGCCGTTGCTCGGGCTCTGGGCGATGGTCGCGACGCTGCGGGCCGGGTTCGCGCACCAGAAGCTGGCCCGGATGATCGCTGACGACGGGATGGAGCTCGACGTCAGCGCGTTGCCGCGCCGGCCGTCCGGACGCATCCAGCGAGGCGCGGCCGACGCCCTGTTCGACACCGTGCGCAGCGAGCTGGAGGACGACCCGGACAACTGGCGTCGCTGGTACCGGCTGGCACGGGCCTACGACTACGCGGGGGATCGCCGGCGGGCGCGGGAGGCAATGCGGACAGCGGTTCAGCTGGAGGCGCAAGGGTGACCAAGAAGCTGCTGATCATCCACCACACGCCGTCCCCGCATTGCCAGGAGATGCTCGAGGCGGCGCTGGCCGGGGCGACCGATCCCGACATCGAAGGTGTCGAGGTGATCAGACGACCAGCGCTGACGGTCTCCCCGGTCGAGATGCTGGAAGCCGACGGCTACCTGCTCGGAAGCCCGGCGAATCTCGGGTACATCAGCGGCGCGCTGAAGCACGCCTTCGATCAGAGCTACTACCAGCTGCTCGATTCCACCCGGGGGCGGCCGTTTGGCCTGTATCTGCACGGCAACGAGGGCACCGAGGGTGCCGAGCGCGCGGTGGACGGGATCACCGCCGGACTGGGCTGGGTGAAAGCCGCCGAGTATGTGCGGATTTCGGGTAAGCCGAGCAAAGATGACTTGCAATCGTGCTGGGAACTCGGTGCGACCGTCGCCGCGCAACTGATGGACTAGGTGTAAGTCGGCCGGAACGCGTCGGCGGGCTGGCCCAGCGCCAACGCCGAACTGGTGCCGAAGGGACCGTGCCGGTCGAACAGTATCGCGCTGCCGGTGGCGACGCCGGCAGCGCCGAAGTGACTCTGCGCCGCCAAGCCGATGTACTCGCCGTCCGGGAGCCGGCTGGCGGTCACCGTGTAGTCGGCGTTGATGTAACGCAATCCGACCGTGCCCCAGTGGGTTAGCGAACTTGTCACGTCGCCGACGAAAGCCAGGCGCGTCAGCGGGGTCAGTGCAAACCCGTGCACCATGGGGCGGAAGAGCCGCGTCCAGGCGAATTTCTGCGAGTGCGCCTGTTCCCATTCGCCCGCCGCGATACCGGGATTACCCGCCTGGGTCGCACCGTAGCCCCAGATCAGGAACGGCATGTCGGTTCCGAAGCCCGCGGAGCTGTTCGGCAGCGGTGGCATTTGCACCGGGGCCGTCCACACCTCTCCGTCGGGATGCTCGCCCTGCCGGAGGAACAGCGCGCCGGCTCGGGCGACGGTCCTGCCGTTTTGCAGCAACGCACCGTCGATGAGCTTGATGCGTCGGCCTTCGCGCTGCACCGAAGTCTGGATCTGCACCGGCTCGAGCAGTGCCGGGCGCAGCAGGTCGACGGTGATCCGGGCCGGCACGAACTCCGGGTCCAAGCCGGTTTGCTCGATACCCCAACCCAATAGGCCACCGACGATCTGACCGCCCATCGCCGCACCCCACGGCCCGCGCGTCATCGGACCCGGCAGATAGGAACCACCGTCGACAGTGAAGAACGCCTCGGGCATGATGGCGGCATCGTCGATGGTCACCGGTATCACGATAGGACACCCGAGAGCGAGGTGCGGGCATGGCTCCCAATGCCCCCGTCATTGAAATTTCCCGTAGCCACAACCCATTCCAGCGATCCGGGATCACCGTCGACGACGCCCACGTCCCGCACTACGACGGGATCCCGCCCACCCTGCTCGACCTGCTCGCTCAACAGGTCAAAGACCGCCCGGACAGTGAAGCCGTGGTCGAGCTCGGGTCGGATCGGCTGACCTACCGGCAGTTGTGGGACCGCGCATCGCGAGTTGCCGGCGGACTGCGCGCGGCCGGGTTGCAGCGGGGCGAACGCGTCGCGGTGCGCCACCCCGCGGGCATCAATTGGGTGCTTGCTTTCTGGGGCACGGTGATGGCCGGCGGCATCGCCGTCGCTGTCAACACCAGGTCGGCGCAGCCGGAGGTCGAGTTCGTCCTCTCCGACGCCGGCGCGCGCATCGACCTCGCCCCGGACAGTCCGATGCCCGACGGACGCCCTTATGTGACCGAACAACTCGACCGCACCGACGTTGCCGCGCTGTTCTACACCTCCGGCACCACCGGGCACCCGAAAGGGGTGCCGACCACCCATGAAGCCTTCGTCACCAACACCGAGAACGGTGTCCGGTGCCTCAACCAACCCAGGGACATCGGTGAAGACATGCGCACCCTCATCTCGGTGCCGCTGTTCCACGTAACCGGGTGCAACTCACAACTATTGGCGGCCACCGCAGTCGGCGGAGCGGCGGTCATCATGCCCGCGCTCAATCTTGACCAGCTTGTCGCAACGCTGGCCGCGGAGCGAATTTCGGTCATGGTGACGGTACCGGCGATCTACGCCCTCCTGTTGCGGCACAGGGACTTCGCGGCCGCCGACGTTTCCGGGGTGCGCTGGGTCGGTTACGGCGGTGCGCCCATTGCACCCTCCCTGGTGCGCTCGGTCAAGAACGCCTTCCCGCAAGCCACCGTGTTCAACGGGTACGGGATGACCGAGACCGCATCCGTGATGACGGTGTTGCCGGACGCAGAGGCGGTCGAGCACGCCGACTCGGTGGGCTACCCCGCGCCCTCGGTGGATCTCGGGGTAATTCCACTCGACGACGGTTCCGGTGACCTGATCGGCGAATTGGTTGCCCGAGGCGCCAACGTCACCGCCGGCTACTGGAATCGGCCCGATGCGACCGCGGCCACATTCGTGGACGGTTGGCTGCACACCGGCGACGTGGTTCGCGTCGACGACGCGGGACGGGTGCACATCGTCGACCGGCTCAAGGACATCATCAACCGCGGCGGTGAGAACATCTCCAGCGTCGAGGTCGAGGCCGCGCTGCTGGCAGCCCCCGGGGTCGCCGACGCCTGCGTCCTCGCGGTACCCGACGAGGTGATGGGCGAGAAGGTCGGTGCGGTGCTCGTCGGCGAAGAGGTCGACGTGCCGGCGGTGCTCGAACACTGCCGCGAACAACTGGCCGATTACAAGATCCCGCAGTACATCACCGTGACGGCGGCGCCCCTGCCGCGCAACGCCGGCGGAAAGCTGCTCAAGGGCAAGCTCCGCGAGCAGGTGCAGTGGAGTCAAGCCCTGCGCTGAACGCGGCACATCGCCCCTGAGTTGTCCTCGGGACGACGATTGTCATCACGTCAGTCCGGCGTGCGTAGTCGTAGCTACGCCGCGGCAATTTCGATCGTGATGCACAAATGGACGGCGGGGATGGGACCTTCTGAGGCAGGCCGTAACGTATGCCGTATGCGGCCCCAACCGCGCGACGGCGACACCACCCTGCTGATTGCGAACCGCGGCGAGATTGCCCTTCGAATCATCCGCACCGCAACTGAATTGGGTATCCACACCGTCGCGATCTACGCTGACGACGATGCCGAGAGCCCGCACGTCCACGCGGCCGACGAAGCGCTCGGCGTGCCGGCCTATCTGGACCAGGCGGCGATCCTGGCGGCCGCCAAAGACTGCGGCGCGCAGCTGATCCATCCCGGTTACGGATTCCTCAGCGAGAACGCCGAATTCGCCCGGTCCTGCGCCTCGGCCGGTTACACGTTCGTCGGTCCTGACGCCGATGTACTCGAGCTGGTCGGAAACAAGTCGTCGGCCCGCACGGCCGCGACCGCCGCCGGCGTGCCCGTGCTGGCCGCCACCGAAGGGCCCAGCAGCCTCGAGGATGTCCGCGCTTTCTTCGCCGGCACGGGTGGACCGATCATGATCAAGGCCCTCGCCGGCGGCGGCGGGCGGGGGATGCGCAGGGTCGAACGGGCCGACCAGATCGACAACGCCTACCGCCAATGCTCCGCGGAGGCACAACTCGGCTTCGGCAACCCGTCGGTCTTCGCCGAGGCCTTGCTAGCCGGTGCGCGACACATCGAGGTGCAGATCGTGGCCGCACCGGTCGGCCACCAAACCCGCGCGCTGGCGCTGGGCGACCGCGACTGCAGCATCCAGCGCCGCTACCAGAAGCTGGTGGAAATCGCCCCCGCGCCCGCACTTTCCGACGATTTGCGGCGTGCCCTGCACCAGGCCGCGGCTCGCGTTTGCGCACGCGTGAACATCCGCGGTCTGGCGACCGTCGAATTCCTGGTCAGTGGCGATGAATTCGTCTTCCTGGAGATCAACCCGCGGATCCAGGTGGAACACACCGTGACCGAAGAAGTCACCGGCGTCGACCTGGTGGCGATACAGCTGGCCATCGCCCGCGGCGCGTCCTACTATCAGCTCGGCCTGCCATCCGGAATCGCCTCCGATGGAACGGAAGTCATCGGTGAGCCCGCCGCGCGAACCGGCATCGCCATCCAGACCCGAGTCAATATGGAGACTTTCGGACCGGACGGATCCGTCCTGCCCGCGACCGGCACCCTGACCCTGTTCACGCCGCCGAGCGGTCCCGGGGTGCGGGTGGACACCTACGGCCGGACCGGTCTCGTTCCCAGCCCGCGGTACGACTCGCTGCTCGCCAAGGTCGTCACCCACGTGCGAGGCAACTCGATGGCCGCAGCCGTTCGAAAGGCGCGCACGGCTCTGGGTGAGTTCACCGTCGCAGGTATCGCCACCAACATCGACCTGCTGCGAGAGTTGCTGGCGGACGACCAGGTTCAGCGAGGTGGGGTCTCCACCAGCTTCCTCGACGACAAACTTCCCGAACTTGCCCGGGCGACAACCCGCGCGCAGCAACACCACACCCCCGTCGGGGTCGAGCTCTACCCCGGCGAGGAGGTGCTGCGCGCTCAGCTGGCGGGCACGGTCGTCGAAGTTGCCGCCGAAGGAGTCGACATCGGTGCCGGCGGACAAGCGGTCGTGTTGGAGGCCATGAAGATGCAACACGTCCTGTCCGCGCCCGAGGCGTTGCGGACGGTCCGCGTCTTGGTCCGCCCGGGCGACGTGGTGGGCACCGGAGACCCGCTGCTGGTGTTCACTCGCACAGGTGCCGGCGAAGGCGGTCAATCGCAGTCAGCCCAAACCGATCTCGACCAATCCCGCGCCGATCTCGACGAAGTGCGCCAACGGCACCTGGTCACCCTGGACGAGGGGCGGGAAGCCGCCGTGGCCAAGCGGCACAAGCAAGGTCGCCGGACCGCCCGGGAGAACATCGCCGACCTGGTCGACCCCGGCAGCTTCGTCGAGTACGGCGCCCTGGTGATCGCCGCACAACGCAGCCGACGCTCCGAAGAGGACCTGATCGCCAACACCCCGGCCGACGGGCTGGTGGCCGGCATCGCCACGATCGGGGCCGACCGGTTCGGGCGCGACGCCGCGCAGGCCGTCGTGGTGTCCTACGACTACACCGTCCTGGCCGGCACGCAGGGCATGCGTAACCACGCCAAGACCGACCGCGTCTTCGAGCTCGCCACCCGAAAACGATTGCCGGTGGTGGTCTTTGCCGAAGGCGGCGGCGGACGGCCCGGCGACACCGACGTGGGGGGCATGGCCGGACTGGACGTGCCCACCTTTCGGATGCTGGCGGCGCTGTCGGGCACGGTGCCGTTGGTGTCGATCGTTTCCGGCCGTTGCTTCGCCGGAAACGCGGCGCTGGCCGGGGTCTGCGACGTGATCATCGCGACGCCGGATGCCAATATCGGGATGGGCGGGCCGGCGATGATCGAAGGCGGCGGGCTCGGCGTGTATCCACCGGAAGCGATCGGGCCGATCGACGTACAGCGTCGCAACGGCGTGGTGCATCTGGTTGCCCGCGACGAAGCGCATGCGGTGGCGCTGGCAAAGCAGTATCTGGCCTACTTTCAGGGCGCCGACCAGGAATGGCAAGCCCCCGATCCGCGGCTGGCCCGACATGTGGTGCCGCAGAACCGGTTACGCGCCTACGACGTGCACCGTGCGATCGAGTCGATCGTGGACGTCAACTCGGTGCTGGAACTGCGGGCCGACTATGGCGTCGGCATCGTCACCGCACTGGTCCGGGTCGAGGGCGCGCCCTACGGCTTGGTCGCCAACAGCAGCCACCATCTTGGCGGCGCGATCGACGCCGAAGCGGCCGACAAGGCCGGCGACTTCCTCACCCTGTGCGAGTCCTTCCGGCTGCCGGTCATATCCCTGTGCGATACCCCCGGGTTCATGGTCGGGCCGGAAGCGGAGAAGGACGCGGCGGTGCGACGTTTCGGCCGGATGTTCATCCATGGGGCCCGGCTGACCGTGCCGTTCGGCATGATCATCCTGCGCAAGGGCTACGGTCTGGGCGCGATGGCCATGGCCGGCGGCTCGTTCCGCGCGCCGCAGTTCACCGTCGCCTGGCCCACCGGGGAGATCGGCGGCATGGGCCTGGAAGGCGCTGTGCGCCTTGGGTTCAGCAAGGAATTGGCCGCTGCCGCCGACGAAGTGAAACGTCAGGCGCTGTTCGACAAGCTCGTCGCCGCGGCCTACCAGCACGGCAAGGCGCTGCGCGCCGCCACCACGTTCGAACTCGACGACGTGATCGACCCGGCAGAGTCCCGGAGCTGGATCACCGGGCTTCGGGAACTCTGAACGGTTCAGATATCAGGACTCGTGTATCAGGCGTGACCGGAGCCGCAGCCGACGCCGGGCAGACAGCCTTCGCCGCCCGGGATGCCACCCGGACCCCAGAACTGGCCGCCGTTGCCGCAGCCGACACCCGGGATGCAGCCCTGGCCACCGGGACCGCCGCCGGGCCCGCCGTCGAGGCCGCCCGACCCGCAGTTGCCATTGGGGTCGCAGCCCCCACCGCCCGGGTCCAGCGGAACGAAGTGAGTTATGCCGGTACTGGGAGTGCCTGGGCCCGCCGTGACTACGTCGGCTGACGCCATCGGCGCCGCGGCGATTGCTGCAGCGACGGCCCCGGCCACCACCAGTGGTTTCATGAGGTTTAGTTTCGCTAACATACCTGGCGCATACCACGTGCGGCAGGGTTGAAAACCTGAAAAATAGATCGGGCGTATCGATATGACTTCTTTGGATTTGACCGGCCGCACCGCGATCGTCACCGGCGCCTCACGAGGCATCGGTCTGGCAATCTCACAGAAGCTGGCCGAGGCCGGCGCCAACGTCGTGCTGACCGCCCGCAAGCAGGACGCCGCCGACGCGGCCGCGGCTCAGGTCGGTGACCGCGCCCTGGGTGTCGGAGCGCACGCGGTTGACGAGGATGCCGCCCGGCGCTGCGTCGACCTGACCCTGGAGCGCTTCGGGCGGGTGGACATCCTGGTGAACAACGCGGGAACCAATCCCGCCTACGGTCCGCTGATCGATCAGGACCACGCCCGCTTCACCAAGATCTTCGACGTCAACCTGTGGGCGCCGCTGCTGTGGACATCGATGGTCGTCAAATCCGGCATGGGTGAGCACGGCGGGGCGATCGTCAACACGGCCTCCATCGGCGGCTTGCACCAATCGCCGGCCATGGGCATGTACAACGCCACGAAGGCGGCGCTGATCCACGTGACCAAGCAACTGGCGCTGGAACTTTCACCCCGGGTGCGGGTCAACGCCATCGCCCCGGGTGTGGTGCGCACCAGGCTGGCCGAGGCGCTGTGGAAGGACCACGAGGACCCGCTGGGGCAAACCATCGCGCTGGGCAGAATCGGCGAGCCCGACGACGTGGCCGGGGCGGTCGCTTTCCTGGTTTCGGACGCGGCCAGCTGGATCACCGGCGAGACGTTGGTGATCGACGGCGGACTGCTGCTCGGCCCGGCGCAGGGTTACCAGTCCGGCGGTGGACAGTGAGCGCGCCGGGAGTCGACGTCGACGTAGACGCGCGAGTGCAGGAACTGCTGGACGCACACGACCCGGCCACCAATGATCCACGGGAGTTCCTCGGCGCCCAGTTCGACGCAGGCCTGGCCTGGGTGCATCTGCCGGTCGGATTCGGCGGGTTGGGGCTGCCGCGGACCGCTCAGGAACGCGTCGACGCAAGACTCGCCGACGCCGGCGCACCCATCGGCGGCACCCCGAAGAACTACATCGGTATGGGGATGGCCGCGCCGACGATCGCGGCCTTCGGGACCGATGAACAGAAGCGAAAGTTCCTGCGGCCCTTGTTTACCGGCGAGCAGATCTACTGCCAGTTGTTCAGCGAGCCCGGCGCCGGTTCCGACCTTGCGGCGGTGGCAACCCGCGCCGTACGCGACGGTGACGACTGGATCGTCAACGGCCAGAAGGTGTGGACGTCGCAGGCCCAACACGCGCAGATGGCGATCCTGGTCGCGCGCACCGACCCGACCGTGCCCAAACACGCCGGGCTGACGTACTTCCTGTGCGACATGACGCAACCGGGTGTCGAGGTTCGGCCCCTACGCCAGATCACCGGCGAGGCCGAGTTCAACGAGGTCTTTCTCACCGACGTGCGGGTGCCCGACGCCAACCGGCTCGGTCCCGAAGGCGGCGGCTGGCGGGTAGCCACCACCACCCTGAACAACGAGCGCATCGCCATCGGCGCGCGCGCCGGAGCGCCGCGGGAAGGCGGCCACATCGGCAAGGTCACCGAGGCATGGCGGAAAGAACCGGGCCTGCGCGACCCGGCGATGCACGACGAACTGATGCGCTTGTGGGTGGAAGCGGAGATACTGCGGCTCAGTGGCGAACGGTTGCGCCAGCAGGCCGTCGCCGGCCAGCCCGGGCCCGAGGGCGCTGGCATGAAGATCGCGTTTGCCCGCTTGGCGCAGGCGATTTCGGGGTTTGAGATCGAAATGCATCGCGAAGACGGGCTGCGCTACGACGATTGGACGTTGCGCCGACCGGAGATCGTCGACCTGACCGGTCGTGAGGCCGGCTACCGGTACCTGCGGGCCAAGGGCAACTCGATCGAGGGCGGCACCTCCGAGATCTTGCGCAACACCATCTCCGAGCGGGTGCTGGGCCTCCCCGGTGAGCACCGGGTCGACAAGTCCGTCGCGTGGAAGGACCTGCCCCGATGAGCGTCGACCTGCTCTACTCCGACACCGAAGACGCGCTGCGGGACAGTGTGCGGCAACTGTTTGCCGACCGGTGTCCGCTGGAAGAGGTTGCCAAATCCTATGATTCGCCGCCACCGGACTTTTCCGGGCTCTGGCGAACTCTCAGCACCGAACTCGGGCTGGCCGGGCTGCTGGTGCCCGAATCGCTCGGCGGCGCCGGCGCGACCGTCCGTGAGGCCGCCGTGGTGATGGAAGAGATCGGGCGGGCCGTGGCACCGGTTCCGTTCCTGCCCAGCGCCGTGCTGGCCACCGTGGCGCTGACGGTTGCCGGTGACACCGAGACCCTGCCGGCGCTGGCCGCATGTGAGGTCACCGCGGCGCTGGCAGTGCCACTGTCCACCGCGCCGTGGGAAGTGCCGGCGGGGGTGACGTCCGGGTCCGACGGCTTGACCGGGCAGGTCACCAGCGTCGCCGGTGCCGCAGCGGCCGACGTGCTGGTGGTGCCGGTGGTCGGGGACGAAGGGGTCGAGCTGCACACCGTTTCGGTTGCCGACGGCGGCGTCGAGGTGTCCCCGGTGCTGGCTCTGGACATGACCCGCCCGCTGGCCGACGTGCGCTTCGCGGGCGCGTCGTCCACTCGCGTCGGGGCCGGCCCGGAGGTGCTGGCCGCGGCGCTGCAGACGGGCGCGGCGCTACTGGCTTCCGAGCAACTCGGGCTGGCCCAGTGGTGCTTCGAGACGACGCTGGCCTACGCCAAGGAGCGCAAGCAGTTCGGCCGCGCGATCGGCTCGTACCAGGCGATCAAGCATCGGTTGGCCGATCTGTGGTTCGAAGTCGGCTCGATGACGACGGCGGCCCGCTACGCCGCCGACACCAGCGCACGCGGCGACGCCGACGCGGCCACCGCGGCATCCCTCGCGCAGGCCTTTTGCAGCGGGGCGGCCGTACATGCCGCCGAGGAATGCGTGCAGCTGCACGGCGGTATCGGGATGACGTGGGAGTATCCGGCGCATCTGTTCCTCAAGCGGGCCAAGAGCGACCAGCTCGCGTTCGGTACGGCCTACATGCACCGCTCCCGGCTGGCCGCCCTGGTGGATCTGCCGGTCACCTGAGTGTGCCGAACAGACGCGAAAGCCCCCGCACGCGCAGCGTGTCGGGGGCTTTAGCGTCTGTTCGCGGGGTTACGCGGGGGGTTAGGTGAGTGCCTCGCCGAAAATCTCGGTCATGGCGGCCCAATGCCGCTCGTCGGCGACGGCGTCGTAGGGCGGGTTGTCCGGCACCGCAAACCCGTGCCCGGCCTGGTACCACTCGATGCGGTGCTGCACGCCGGCCGCCGTCAGCGCCTTTTCCAGCTGTTCGGCCTGATCGGCGGTGAACGACTGATCGTTCTGGGCGCCACCGACGTACACCAGGGCGTCCATCTTGTCGGCCAGCAGGTGTGGACTGTGCTCGTTGTCGGTCACCAGTCCACCGCCGTGGAACGACGCCGCGGCGGCCACCCGTTCGGGGAGGCGTCCGGCCAGCAGCACCGAAATGCGGCCGCCCATGCAGTAGCCGCATACGCCGAAGCGCTCGCCCCTGACCTCCTCGCGGCCGGCCAGGTAGTCGAACAGCGCACCGGCGTCCCGGGTGATCCGGTCGGGGGTAACCGTGCCGATCATGAACATGATGCGCGCGCGCTCATCGGGGTTGCTGAACGCGCTGCCCATGTCGAACGGCGACCAGTCGCCCTCGCGGTAATAGACGTCGGGCAGCAGCACCGCGTAGCCGAAGCCGGCCAGCTTGGCTGCCATCTGATGGAAGGTCTCCCGCACGCCGCCGGCGTCGGGGAACATGATCACGCCCGGCCACGGGCCGTCGGCCCCGTCGGGAGTGAACAGGTGGACGGGACAGCTCCCGTCGGGAGTGGTGACGGTGTCGGCGAATTTCGGCATGGCACCCGTTCTACTCCTGACACCTGGACGTATCCTGACCGCGTGCCGATCGCGACGCCCTACGAGGACCTGCTGCGCGAGGTGCTCGCGAAGGGCACTGCGAAATCCGACCGAACCGGCACCGGCACCCGCAGCCTGTTCGGCAAGCAGCTCAGGTACGACCTGGCCGAGGGTTTCCCGCTGCTCACCACCAAGAAAGTGCACCTCAAGTCGGTGGTGTACGAGTTGCTGTGGTTCCTGCGCGGCGACTCCAACGTTGGCTGGCTGCACGAACACGGCGTCACCATCTGGGACGAATGGGCAAGCGACACAGGCGATCTCGGTCCGATTTACGGAGTGCAGTGGCGGTCCTGGCCGACCCCGAGTGGTGAACACATCGACCAGATCAGCGCCGCACTGGAGTTGCTGCGTACCGACCCGGACTCGCGGCGCATCATCGTGTCGGCCTGGAACGTCGGCGAGATACCGCAGATGGCACTGCCGCCGTGTCACGCGTTCTTCCAGTTCTATGTCGCCGACGGTCGGCTGAGCTGCCAGCTCTACCAGCGCAGCGCCGACCTGTTCCTAGGGGTGCCGTTCAACATCGCCAGTTACGCGCTGCTAACGCACATGATGGCCGACCAGGCCGGCCTGGCCGTCGGAGAATTCGTCTGGACCGGCGGCGACTGCCACATCTACGACAACCACGTGGAACAGGTCGAGTTGCAGCTCACCCGGGAGCCCCGGCCTTACCCCAAGCTTGTTTTGGCCCAGCGGGATTCGATCTTCGACTACGCCTACGAGGACGTCGTCGTGCAGAACTACGACCCGCATCCCGCGATCAAAGCCCCCGTCGCTGTATGACCCGCACCGAACTGGGCCTGATCTGGGCTCAGTCGACATCTGGGGTGGTCGGTCGCGCCGGCGGTATCCCGTGGCACCTGCCCGAAGACATGGCCCGGTTTAAACAGTTGACATTGGGACACACGGTGGTGATGGGCCGCCTTACCTGGGACTCGTTGCCCGCGAGATTTCGGCCGCTGCCGGGGAGGCGAAACATTGTGTTGTCGCGGCAGCAGGACTTCGCGGCCGCCGGTGCCGAGGTGGTCGGCTCGCTGGAGCAAGCACTGATTGGTGCGGACTTCACGTGGATAATCGGCGGAGGGCAGATCTACGCGCTCGCGCTGCCGTTGGCCAGCCGGTGTGAAGTCACCGAAGTGGATGTCGATCTGCCGCGCGACGACGAAGACGCGCTGGCCCCCCTGCTCGACGAGGCGTGGGTGGGCGAAACGGGGGAGTGGCTGGTCAGCCGCCAGGGCTTGCGTTACCGGTTTCACAGCTACTCTCGGCCCGTGGGGGCGGCCGCGCCGGATTGACCGAGTGTATGAAGGGGGATTGAGAGTGACTGAACCCACCAGGACGTTTACCCGCAAATTCTGGGGCTACGAGCCCGGCGCGGTAGACGCCCACATCGAGACTTTGAGCACCAAGCAGCAGTTGCTGCGCGACGACGTCGAGAACCTCCGCGCCCGGTTGCGGGAGTCCGGTGACGAGGTGGCCGTCCTGCGCAAGGAGGTCGCCCAGCTGACCGAGACCTCCTCCTCGCCGCACGCGGTGCAACAGCGGATGGCAAAGATGCTGCGGCGTGCCGTAGACGAGGTATCTCAGATGCAGGCCGAGGCGCGGGCCGCCGCCGAGGAGCTGATCGCAGCGGCCGAGGCGGAGGCCGACGCCGAGCGGCGCCGGCACGAAGAGCAGGTGGCGGAGATGGTCGCCCAGCAGAAG
This sequence comes from Mycobacterium asiaticum, assembly GCF_001673635.1. Lineage (GTDB taxonomy): Bacteria > Actinomycetota > Actinomycetes > Mycobacteriales > Mycobacteriaceae > Mycobacterium > Mycobacterium asiaticum_C. The sequence continues at coordinate 138,463 of NZ_LZMH01000055.1, read as the reverse complement.
GCGATGCAAGCCGAGAACGAGGAAGCCCGCAAGAAGCTCGACGCGGAGATGGCCGACCTGCGGGCCGAGACCCGTGCGGCGGTCGACGAAGCTTGGCGGAACGCGCAGCAGGAACGTGACCAGCTCCTCGCCGACGCCAGGCAGCAGGCCGAGTTCGAACGCGAGCAGGCTCGGCGTGCGGTGGACGAGGCGCGTGCGCAACGGATCAGGATCCTCGAGCAGCTGATGGCCGTATATCGCGACCTCGACGCCGTTCCGGCCGCGCTCGAAAAGGCGTACGCAGACGCGCACGCGACCACGGCGGCGCCGACGGACGAAAAAGTCAGCACGGGCTGAGCCCGGCCGCGCCGGTCTAGTAGCCTCCCGCTCAGGCAGCGAAAGGGGGCCGCTATTCTCGGCGCCGTGTCGATCCGGAACGGCAGGCTCACCGCCGCCCAAGCCCGGCGAATAGCCGTTGCGGCGCAAGGGTTTAGCGAGCCGCGCCCGGCGGGCCCCATCACCCGCGCCCACCTCCGCCGGCTGATCTCGCGGATCCAGGTGCTGCAGCTGGATTCGGTCTCGGTGGCCGTGCGGGCGCACTACGCTCCGGTGTTCAGTCGGTTAGGACCCTATGACCGCGATGTCCTCGACCGCGCGGCTTGGGGTCCGACGAAGGGTCGGCTGCTGGTCGAATACTGGGCACACGAAGCGGCGCTGATGGCCGTTGACGACTGGCCGCTGCTGCGCTGGCGCATGCGGGAGTACCGGCACGGACGCTGGGGCAAGCACATCGTCCAGGCCAATCCGCAACTGCTCGAGGACGTCGTCGCGGCCGTCACCGAGCTCGGGCCCAGTACCGCCGGGCAGATCGAAGCGCATCTGGCGGCCGAACCGCGCCGCGGCAAGGGCCCGTGGTGGAACCGCAGCGACACCAAGTGGGTGGCCGAGGCGCTGTTCGCGTCCGGCGTGCTCACCACCGCCACCCGGGTCGGCTTCGCCCGCCACTACGACCTGGCGGAACGGGTGCTGCCCGCCGAGGTGCTGTCCCGCCAGGTCGACGACCACGAAGCCGTCCGGGAACTGGCGCTGCGCGCCGCGACCGCGCTGGGTGTCGCGACCGAGGCCGATATCCGTGATTACTTCCGGCTGTCGGCCAAGCAGATCAAACCGGCGATCGCTGACCTGGTGGCGGCGGGCGAGATCGAACCGGTGGACGTCGACGGATGGGCGGCGCCGGCCTACCTGCGGGCCGGCCGCACCGTCCCGCGCCTGGATCGCGGCACCGCGCTGCTCTGTCCGTTCGATCCGCTCATCTTCTTCCGGCCGCGAGTCGAGCGAATCTTTGATTTCCATTACCGCATCGAGATCTACACCCCGGCCTCGCAGCGCCGGTACGGCTACTACGTGTGGCCGTTGCTGCTGGACGGGCAACTGGTGGCCAGGGTGGACCTCAAAGCCGACCGCGCCGCGGACACGCTGCGCGTGGTGGGCGCCTTCGGTGAACCCGATGTGCCGCGCGCGACGGTCGCCGCCGCCCTGGCGGGCGAGCTCCAATCGATGGCCCGTTGGCTGGAACTGGGCGACGTCACGGTATCCGACCGCGGCGACCTGGCCGCCGACCTACGAAAACAATGCCGATGAGTCGCCCGCCGGCCGGCCGGGACCTCAAGGACACCCTGTGGAAGGCCGCCGCCAAGCTGCGCGGCTCGGTACCGGCCGGCCAGTACAAGGATGTGGTGCTGAGCCTGGTCTTCCTGCGGCATTCCTGCGCGGACCAATGGAAACCGTTGGCGGCCAACGCGGAATCCGCTGATATCGGTCAGCAGGTCGATCAGGCCATGCAGGCCGCGATGGCCGCCAACCCCGCTCTGGCCGGGACGCTGCCGCAGCTCTACCGCAACGTCGAGCCGCGGCGCCTCGGCGGGTTGATCACCCTGCTGGACAGCCTGGAATTCACCGGCCCGCGCGACGTGATGGGCGAGGTCTACGAATACTTCCTCGGCAACTTCGCGCGTGCCGAGGGACGCCGCGGCGGCGAATTCTTCACCCCGTCCAGCATCGTCCGTGTGATCGTCGAGGTGCTGCGGCCCACGCGCGGCCGGGTGTACGACCCGTGCTGCGGATCCGGCGGAATGTTCGTCCAGACAGAACAATTCATCGCCACTGAGCACGGCGATTCGACTCAGATATCGATCTATGGGCAGGAGAGCGTCGAGGAAACGTGGCGGATGGCCAGGATGAACCTCGCCGTACACGGTATCGACGCCGACGGGTTGGCCCTAGGCGACACGTTCGTCTGCGACCGGCATGTCGGCATGCCAATGGACTACGTGATGGCCAATCCGCCGTTCAACATCAAGGATTGGGCTCGCGACGAGCGGGATCCGCGCTGGCGCTTCGGCATCCCACCCGTCGGAAACGCCAACTACGCCTGGATCCAGCACATCCTGGCCAAGCTCGCACCCCGCGGAAAAGCCGCCGTGGTGATGACCAACGGCTCGATGTCGTCAAATGCCGCCGGAGAAGGCGATATCCGCGCCCGCATCATCGACAAGGACTTGGTGTCGTGCATGGTCGCCCTACCCGGCCAGCTGTTCCGCAGTACCGGGATCCCGGTGTGTCTGTGGTTTTTCGACAGGGACAAGAAACGTCCGGGTGAGGTGTTGTTCGTCGATGCGCGCAGCCTCGGCCACCTGGTGGACCGCGCCGAGCGGACGTTGAGCGACGCCGAAGCCGTCTCGATCGCCCGCACCTACCATGCCTGGCTCGCGAAAGCCGATGCCTATCAGGATATTCCGGGGTTCTGCAAATCGGTGCCGCTGGCCGATATCAGGGCCGCGGGCCACGTGCTCACTCCCGGACGTTACGTCGATCCCGAGCAAGCCGACGACTGCGGTGAACCGCACGACCGAAGAATCAACCGCCTTGCCACGGAATTGGTTGCCGCGCTTGATGAATCGGCGCAGCTGGATGCGGTGGTGCGCGGACACCTGGAGCGGCTGCGGTGGAAGTGAGCCTGGGGGATCAGCTCGAATTCCGCAGCGGACGAAGCGCGGCGGAGCGAAAGACGCACGGGCCGTTCGCCATATACGGATCCAATGGTGTGATCGGCTACACAACCGAACACAACACCGACGGCCCGGTGATCGTGATCGGGCGAGTCGGAACATACTGCGGCACCGTGCGTTACTGCCCCTCCGACGCGTGGGTGACGGACAACGCCCTGGTGTGCCGCGCGAAAGACCCGCAGGAAACCCGCTTCTGGTACTACGCGCTGCAAACCTGCCGGCTCAACCAGCACCGCAACGGATCCGGCCAGCCCCTGCTCAATCAGCGGATCCTGCGCGACCTTTCGGTCCCATCGATCCCCGCGCCGGATCGTCCGGGGGTGGGAGCGGTGCTCGGCGCGCTCGACGACAAGATCGCGGCCAATGAACGGGTGATACGGGCCGCCGAGGCCCTGATGGCCGCCACGGTCGAACCGGTCGAAGAGCGCACACCGCTATCGCGCCTGGCCGGTCGGTCCACCGTATTCCTCGAGCCCCCCGATTTCGCCGACGTCGTCGCCCATTTCAGTCTGCCGGCGTTCGACGACGGTGCGATGCCGAGGCCCGTCGCGGGCTCATCGGTCAGGAGCGGCAAGTATCTGGTGACGCAGCCGTGCGTTCTCGTCGCCAAACTCAACCCCCGGTTTCCTCGCATCTGGAATGTCCCGAGCCTGCCGCCGGAGATGGCGCTGGCCAGCAGTGAGTTCATCGTCCTGCGACCTGCCGGCGTGGACACTTCGGTGCTGTGGGCGGCGCTTCGGCAACCCGATGTGTCGGACACCCTGCAACAGCGAGTGGTCGGCACCTCGGGGAGTCACCAACGCGTCCGGCCGCGCGACGTGCTGGACCTCCGGGTCCGCGACGTCCGGCGGCTGACCTCCGGGCAGGCCCGGGCCATTGCGGACCTGGGCGCGCTGTGCCAGGCGCGGCGCATGGAATCCGCGCGGCTGTCCGCCTACCGCGACGCGGTGTTGCCGCTGCTGATATCGGGTGAGGTGAGAGTGGCCGACGCCGGTTAAGGTGAGCGCCGTGGCCGAGACCGCGCCGCTACGGGTGCAACTGATCGCCAGGACCGAGTTCCTGGCGCCGCCGGACGTTCCCTGGTCAACCGACGCCGACGGTGGGTCCGCGCTGGTCGAATTCGCCGGGCGCGCCTGCTACCAGAGCTGGTCCAAGCCGAATCCACGGACCGCCACCAACACCGGCTACATCAAGCACATAATCGACGTCGGGCATTTTTCGGTGCTCGAGCACGCCAGTGTGTCGTTCTACATCACCGGGATCTCCCGGTCCTGCACCCACGAGCTGATCCGGCACCGGCATTTCTCCTACTCCCAGCTCTCGCAGCGCTACGTGCCGGAGACCGATTCGCAGGTGGTGTTGCCACCGGGCATCGAGGACGACGACGAGCTGCGGGACATTCTGGCCGCCGCCGCGGATGCGAGCCGCGCCACCTACACCGAGCTGCTGGCCAAGCTGGAAGCCAAGTTCGCCGACCAACCGAACGCCGTGCTACGCCGCAAGCAGGCCCGTCAGGCCGCGCGGGCCGTGCTGCCGAACGCCACCGAGACCCGCATCGTGGTGACCGGCAACTATCGGGCCTGGCGGCACTTCATCGCGATGCGCGCCAGTGAGCATGCCGACATGGAAATACGGCGGCTGGCCATCGCGTGCCTGCGTCAGCTCGCCGACGTCGCGCCCGCGGTGTTTGCCGACTTCGAGGTGTCGACGTTGGCGGACGGGAGCGAGGTCGCCACCAGCCCTTTAGCGACCGAAGCCTGAGGCATCAACGTCCGCGAGCTCAACCTGGCTGCGATTCTGAGCCCGAAAAATCGCCGTACGGTTCGGCTCGTGCGGCAACCCATCGCAGCACTGCAAATGACCTTGCCGCAGGCAGGTAATCTGGACAACCGTGAGCACCGTCGGATTCGATGCCCCAGCCCGGCTGGGAACTCTTCTGACCGCGATGGTGACACCGTTCGACGCCGACGGCGCCCTGGATACCGCAGCCGCGGCCCGGGTGGCCAACCATTTGGTGGACCAGGGCTGCGACGGCCTGGTCGTGTCTGGAACCACCGGCGAGTCGCCAACCACGACCGACGACGAGAAGCGTGAGCTACTGCGGGTCGTGCTCGAGGCGGTGGGCGATCGGGCGCGGATCATCGCCGGCGCCGGCACCTATGACACCGCCCACAGCATCAAGCTGGCCAAAGCGTGCGCCGCCGAGGGGGCCCACGGACTGCTGGTGGTCACCCCGTACTACTCGCGGCCGCCGCAAAGCGGGCTGCAGGCACACTTCACCGCCGTCGCCGACGCCACCGACCTCCCCGTCGTGCTCTACGACATCCCACCGCGATCGATCGTGCCGATCGAACCGGACACGTTGCGCGCGCTGGCCACGCATCCCAACATCGTCGGCGTCAAGGACGCGAAAGCCGACCTGCACAGCGCAGGGCAGATCATCGCCGAAACCGGACTGGCCTACTACTCCGGCGACGACGCGCTCAACCTGCCCTGGCTGGCGATGGGGGCCATCGGGTTCATCAGCGTGATCTCCCACCTAGCCGCGGGGCAGCTGCGAGAGTTGTTGTCCGCTTTCAATTCCGGCGATATCGCCACGGCCCGCAAGCTCAACGTCTCGGTGAGCCCGTTGTGCAATGCGATGAGCCGACTGGGCGGCGTCACGCTGTCCAAGGCGGGCCTGCGCCTGCAGGGCATCGACGCCGGCGACCCACGCCTGCCACAGGTCGCGGCCACACCGGAGCAACTCGACGCGCTGGCCGCCGACATGCGTGCGGCCTCTGTGCTCAGGTGAGTCACCGGTGAACGAGGAGCTCGCCCCACCAGGTCCCCTGACCGCGGGCGGCTTGCGTGTCACCGCGCTGGGGGGCATCAGCGAAATCGGCCGCAACATGACGGTTTTCGAACACCTGGGCCGGCTGCTCATCATCGACTGCGGGGTGATGTTCCCCACCCACGACGAGCCCGGCGTCGACCTGATCCTGCCCGACCTACGCCACATCGAGGACCGACTCGACGACATCGAGGCGCTGGTGCTCACCCACGCCCACGAAGACCACATCGGGGCAATTCCGTTCCTGCTCAAGCTGCGTCCCGACATCCCGGTGGTTGGCTCCAAGTTCACCCTGGCGCTGGTCGCCGCCAAATGCCGCGAGCACCGCATCAAGCCGGTATTCGTCGAGGTCAAGGAGGGGCAGAGCAGCAGGCACGGGGTGTTCGAATGCGAGTACTTCGCGGTCAACCACTCCATCCCCGACGCGCTGGCCATCGCCGTCTACACCGGGGCGGGCACCGTGCTGCACACCGGCGACATCAAACTCGACCAGCTGCCGCTCGACGGCCGCCCCACCGATCTGCCGGGCATGTCGCGACTAGGCGATGCCGGGGTGGACCTGTTCCTGTGCGACTCGACCAATGCCGAGCATCCCGGCGTCGGTCCGTCGGAAAGCGAAATCGGCCCGACGTTGCACCGGCTGATTCGCGGTGCCGATGGGCGGGTCATCGTGGCGTGCTTCGCGTCCAACGTCGACCGCGTGCAGCAGATCATCCACGCCGCGGTCGCTTTGGGCCGGCGGGTGGCGTTCGTCGGGCGATCCATGGTGCGCAACATGAGCATTGCCCGCGATCTCGGCTTCTTGCGGGTGGCCGACTCCGACCTGATCGACATCGCCGCGGCCGAGATGTTGCCGCCGGATCAGGTGGTGCTGGTGACCACGGGCACGCAGGGTGAGCCGATGGCCGCGCTGTCCCGCATGTCGCGCGGGGAGCATCGCAGCATCACGCTGACCGCAGGCGATCTCATTGTCTTGTCGTCATCGCTGATCCCCGGCAACGAGGAAGCCGTATACGGCGTCATCGACGCGCTGGCCAAGATCGGGACCCGCGTCGTCACCAATGCTCAAGCGCGGGTGCATGTTTCGGGTCACGCCTACGCCGGTGAGTTGCTGTTCTTGTACAACGGGGTACGGCCGCGGCACGTCATGCCGGTGCACGGCACCTGGCGGCACCTGCGGGCCAATGCGAAACTGGCCGCCAGCACCGGAGTGCCCGAGGAATCGATCCTGGTGGCAGAGAACGGCGTCAGTGTCGACCTGGTGGCCGGCAAGGCCACCATCTCCGGCGCGGTACCGGTCGGCAAGATGTTCGTCGACGGCCTGATCACCGGCGATGTCGGTGACATCACCCTGGGGGAGCGGCTCATCCTCTCGTCGGGCTTCGTTGCCGTCACGGTGGTGGTCAAGCGCGGGACCGGCAAGGCTGTGGCGCCGCCGCACCTGCAATCGCGTGGGTTCTCCGAGGACCCCAAGGCGCTGGAAGCCGTTGTGCCCAAGGTGGAAGCCGAGCTGGAACAGCTGGCCGCCAACAACGTCACCGACCCGATCCGGATCGCGCAGGGCGTGCGTCGTACCGTCGGCAAATGGGTTGGCGAGACCTACCGGCGCCAGCCGATGATCGTACCGACGGTGCTCGAGGTCTAGCCTTCGTCGAACGTGGGCCTCAGGGACGAAAAGTCAACGAGATAGCTACATTTCCCCCACGCTCGGCAACGCGCGCTAGATCTTCTCGGCGTACGCCGACCACTCGATCTGGGACGCATTGAGTCTGCGGCCCGTAGGCTCGACATAGCGCGCAATGAGGTCGTCCGGTCCGACCTGTTCGATCAGGCGCCACCCGTAATCGCCCAGGAACCCCGCGACCTCTTCGGGCTGAATACCGAAGTGCCACAATTGCCGTCGCTTACGCACCGACCGGTACAGCGTGCGGGTGCCGTACCGGTTGCTGCCGTCGATGAAGTCGCGGCGGACATAGCTGAACACCATGCGACTGCCCGGTGCCGTCGGCCGCAGCCCGTCAAGGGTGGTCCGGACGGCTTCTTCGGTGAGGTATTGCGTAACGCCCTCCCAGATTAGGAAGACGCGGTAGTCGGTGCGGTAACCGTGCTCTGCCAGCGCGGTCAGCAGGTCATCCTGCTCGAAGTTCAACGCCACCAACCGAACCGAGAGCGGCAGCTCGCCAAGCACCCGGCGGACGGTCTTGGCCTTCCGAGCGATGTTGACGGGCAGATCCACCTCGAAGACCGGCTTGCGGACCCGTCGGTTGAGTTGATATGCGCGGGTGTCCAATCCGGCGCCGAGGATGACCACCGCGTCGATGTCGCCCACCGCCTCGGCGAGCTTGTCACCGATGAAACGCTTGCGGCAGGCCAGATTCGCCCACAATCCGCGGCCGGTGAATTCCGACGCACCGATGAACGCCCGCCTGATCGCGGGCACCCGCGTGCCGGCCACCAGCCAGCGCAGCGGCGCCGGAAGGAAAAGTTCGGCCAGGTCGTCGTCCACCAACCGACGATCGGGCGGCTCGTTCTGCTCGACGGCCGCCAACAACATCGGACCGAATGCGGTGCTCGCTGCGGGGTTTCGAGCCATGATTACCGCTTGTTCACACAGCCCGCATCGACCGGCAACGCGACCCCGGTGATGTAGCGGGCCTGATCGGACACCAGCCACGCCACCGCGTTGGCGATGTCGTCGGCCTGCAGGATTTGTACCGGCAGTGCATTGCCGCCGCCGGTACCCGCGCCGGAGGCGGCCATGTCGGCAAGCCACTTCATGGTGAACTCGTTGTTGATCATCGGTGTAGCGACGCCGCTGGGATGAACGGAATTGACCCTAATATTATGCGGAGCAAGCAGATTGGCGTAGACCCGCATCAATCCCACCATCCCGTGCTTGGAAGCGGCGTAACCGATCGCCCCGGCGTCGGCGCTGGCCATGCCGGCCAACCCCGCCGCCGAACTGATCAACACGATCGACCCGCCCGCGCCCTGCTCCTTCAACGTCGGCAGGGCCACTTCGACCGTGTGGTAGGCGCCGGTGAGATTGACGTCGATAACGTCGGTCCAGCCGTCGTCACCCGATTGCATGGGCGCAATACCGGCATTGGCGACGACGATGTCCAGTCGGCCCAACTCGTCGATGCCGGCCTGCAGGGCTGCGCCCAGCGCGGCACGGTGCCGGACGTCGGCCTGGCGCGCCACGATCCGAGCCCCGGTTTCCTCGACGAGCTTGACCGTTCCGGCGAGCTCCTCAGAGGTGCCCAGCGGATAGGGCACGCTGGCAATCTGATCGCAGAGATCGACCGCGATGATGTCCGCACCGTCGCGGGCGAGTCGCACCGCATGCGCGCGCCCCTGGCCGCGGGCGGCGCCGGTGATGAAGGCGACCTGGCCTTGCAGCGGACGGGCCATCAGGGCCGGATCTGGCCCTTGTCCGCGTCGCCCGCCGGAACCGGCTGCAGCATCTTGATGTCGGGGGCCCCGGCCAGGTGCTCACCCGCTGCGGTGAACATCTTGGCCACCGCAGGGGCGGTGCTGTGCGCCTTGAGCGCCTCCTCGTCGGCCCACTGCTCGACGAACACGAAGGTCTCGCCGGACTGGTGCAACGAATACAGCTGGCATCCCGGCTCGCCGTGCACCTCTTCGACCGCGGTGGTCAGGATGTCGCGGACGGTATCCACCGATTCGGGCTTGACGGTCAGTGTGGCGACGACGACGACGGGCATGGCTGGGCCTCCTGACGGCAGTGGGATTTCGGTTGTCACCCTACTCATAACGGCGCGGGCACGGAGCGGTGAAGGTGTCGTTACCAGTGTGGCGGGTGGTGCAGATGTTGTTTCTGCGACTACGCTTGCGGGCATGGCCAGTAAGACCGCAGCCCGCTCCGGAACTCGAACGAGCAGGTCTCGGCAAGTTTCTCGACAGGACCCGAAGGCCACCCCCCGGTCCGGGGCCCGTGGTGGGCAGGCGGCGGGGCGCTCGGGCGGTGCGGCGCGCAAGCCCAGAAAGCCCGCGACCAGGCCCGTAAAGCGGACCAGCAGGCCCGCCAAGCGCCGCAATCGATCGCTGCTGGCGCTGGCCGGCCGAAGCGCGCGCGCGACCTGGCTGATCGCCGCCAGGGGCACGGGCCGGGCCGCGCGGTCGGTCGGCCAAGCCCGCCACATCGAGGCCGGCCACCGCCGTGACGGCATCGCCCTGGTGCTGCTGGGCGTGGCGGTGATCGTGGCCGCCAGCTCCTGGTTCGACGCCGCCCGACCGGTCGGCGCCTGGGTGGACGCCGGGCTGCGGTTCTTCGTCGGCGCGGCCGTGGTGTTGCTGCCGCTGGTCGCCGCCGCGGTCGCGGTAATACTGATGCGGACGGAGCCGAACCCCGAGGCGCGTCCGCGGCTGATCCTAGGCGCCAGCCTGATCGCACTGTCGTTCCTGGGGCTGCGTCATCTGTGGTCGGGATCCCCGGAAGCCCCCGACTTGCGGCAGCGGGCGGCGGGATTCATCGGATTCGCCATCGGCGGTCCCCTGTCGGACGGTTTGACCGCCTGGATCGCGGCGCCCCTGCTGTTCATCGGCGGCTTGTTCGGGTTGTTGCTGCTGACCGGCATCACCATCCGTGAGGTGCCCGACGCCCTGCGCAACATGTTCGGCACCCGGTTGTTCGCCCGCGACTACGACGACGAGGACGAATACGAAGACTTCGCCGGCGACGACGCGGACACCGTCGAGGTCACACCGGCCGAAGACTTCTCCGACGGCTACTACGACGAGGCAATCGACGACGTGCCGAAGGCGTGGCCCTCGGCCCAAGCGGTGGCAGCGGCAGAGCCCATCGCGGATGACACGCCCACCGTCCCGGAGCCACGCCGTCGGCGCGCCGCCAAGAAGACGGACACGGCGCCGCTGGACCGCGTCGTCGAAGGTCCCTACACGTTGCCGTCGATGGATCTGCTGGTCGCCGGGGATCCGCCCAAGAAGCGCAGCGCCGCCAACACCCACATGGCGTCGGCGATCAGTGAGGTCCTGACCCAGTTCAAGGTCGACGCGGCTGTCACCGGTTGCACTCGTGGGCCGACCGTGACCCGCTACGAGGTGGAACTCGGGCCCGGCGTCAAGGTGGAGAAGATCACCGCGCTGCAGAAGAACATCGCCTACGCGGTGGCGACCGAGAGTGTGCGGATGCTGGCCCCGATCCCGGGCAAGTCCGCCGTCGGCATCGAGGTGCCCAACACCGACCGGGAGATGGTGCGGCTGGCCGACGTGCTCACCGCGCCGTCCACCCGTCGCGACCACCATCCACTGGTCATCGGGCTGGGCAAGGACATCGAGGGCGACTTCATCTCGGCCAACCTGGCCAAGATGCCGCACCTGCTGGTCGCGGGCTCCACCGGCTCCGGCAAGTCCAGCTTCGTCAACTCGATGCTGATCTCGCTGCTGACCCGGGCCACCCCCGAGGAGGTCAGGATGATCCTGATCGACCCAAAGATGGTGGAACTGACGCCGTACGAAGGCATTCCGCACCTGATCACCCCGATCATCACCCAGCCGAAGAAGGCGGCTGCCGCGCTGGCCTGGCTGGTCGAGGAGATGGAGCAGCGCTACCAGGACATGCAGGCGTCCCGGGTGCGTCACATCGACGACTTCAACGCGAAGGTCCGCTCGGGTGAGATCACCACTCCGCTCGGTAGCCAGCGGGTGTACCGGCCCTACCCGTATGTGCTCGCGATCGTCGACGAGTTGGCCGACCTGATGATGACGGCGCCGCGCGACGTCGAGGACGCGATCGTGCGGATCACCCAGAAGGCCCGCGCAGCCGGCATCCACCTGGTGCTGGCCACCCAACGGCCGTCGGTCGACGTGGTCACCGGCCTGATCAAGACGAACGTGCCGTCCCGGTTGGCGTTCGCGACGTCGTCGCTCACGGACAGTCGGGTAATCCTGGACCAGGCGGGCGCGGAGAAGCTGATCGGCATGGGCGACGGGTTGTTCCTGCCGATGGGCGCGAGCAAGCCGATCCGGTTGCAGGGCGCCTACATCACCGACGAGGAGATTCAGGCCGTCGTCGCTGCCTGCAAAGACCAGGCCGAACCCGAATACACCGAGGGCGTCACCACCGCCAAGCCCACCGGTGAGCGCGCCGACGTCGACCCCGACATCGGTGACGACATGGACGTCTTCCTACAGGCGGTCGAGTTGGTGGTGTCCAGCCAGTTCGGTTCGACCTCGATGCTGCAGCGCAAGCTGCGGGTGGGCTTCGCCAAGGCCGGCAGGTTGATGGACTTGATGGAAACCCGCGGCATCGTGGGCCCGAGCGAGGGGTCAAAGGCCCGCGAGGTGCTGATCAAGCCCGACGAGCTGGCCGGAACGCTGGCATTGATCCGCGGCGGCGCGAATGCCGACGGCGGAGACGCCGAGGACGAATAGTCGCCTAGCCAGCGCGAGCAGACGCAAAAGCCCCTTTCGCGCCGGCGTGTCGGGGGCTTTTGCGTCTGCTCGCACAAGCTAAAGGACCAACAGCATCCGGGAGTTGCCCAGGATGTTCGGCTTGACGTAGCTCAGATCCAAGAACTCCGCGACACCGATGTCGTAGGAGCGGCACATCTCTTCGTACACCTCGGCGGTCACCGGCGTGCCCTCGATCTCGGTGAACCCGTGTCTGCCGAAGAACTCCGTCTCGAACGTCAGCACGAACAGCCGCTCGAGCTGCAATTCGCGAGCCACCTCGAGCAGCTTGTTCACGATCGCGTGGCCGATCCCGTGGCCGGTGAATGCGGGATCGACCGCCACCGTGCGTATTTCACCAAGGTCGGACCACAACACGTGCAGCGCACCGCAGCCCACCACCTGGCCTGGTACCTGCGGGAGTTCGGCCACCCAAAATTCCTGCACCGCCTCATAGAGCGTCACCAGATTCTTCTCCAGCAGGATTCGTCCGGCGTAGGTGTCGACGAGATGCTTGATCGCGGGAACGTCAGATGTACGTGCTCGCCGAACCACCGGCCGGTAATCCCCAGGACTTTCGGTCACGTCGCCACAGTATCGACGTCGAGGTTCGCTTGAGCTGGTCAACAGCTATTCTGTTGCCGTGTCGGGGCAGCCTGAAACCGGTGAGATGGCGGGTGCTGTCCGTATCGCGAATCTGGCCAACATTCTCACCCTCTTACGCCTTTTGCTGGTCCCGATTTTTCTGTTCGCCCTGTTCTATGGCGACGGTCATCACACCACCGCCCGCATCGTGGCGTGGGCGATATTTGCGGTCGCGTGCATCACCGACCGGTTCGACGGGCAATTGGCCCGCAATTACGGCATGGCCACCGAATTCGGCGCATTCATCGACCCGATCGCGGATAAGACGCTGATCGGCGCGGCGCTGATCGGACTGTCGATGCTCGGCGATCTGCCGTGGTGGGTCACCGTGCTGATCATGACCCGTGAGCTGGCGATTACCGTGTTGCGGCTGGCCGTGATCCGGCGCGGCGTCATCCCGGCCAGCTGGGGCGGCAAGCTCAAAACCCTGACCCAGGCGGTGGCGATCGGGTTGTTCGTGCTGCCGCTGTCCGGCCTGCTGCACACCGCGGCTCAAGTGGTGATGGTGCTGGCGATCGTGCTCACGGTTATCACCGGAATCGACTATGTAGCTTCAACGGCCCGGGAGATTCGCCGTGCCAGACGCGCGGCCTGAGCGCACGGGGAACCATCGCGGCCACTGATGGCGTTGACCTAACGTCTGATGCTTTACCAATGATGACCGGATAAGAGGAGAGCACGATGGCGTCATTAGTGCGCGAGGTCGTTGGCGACGTGCTGCGGGGGACCCGGACATCGCAGGGCCGGACACTGCGTGAGGTGTCCGATTCGGCGCGGGTGAGTCTCGGGTATTTGTCGGAGGTCGAGCGCGGCCGCAAGGAACCCTCGAGCGAGTTGCTCAACGCGATCTGTGACGCCCTGCAGGTGCCGCTGTCGCAGGTGCTCATCGATGCCGGTGAGCGGATGGCCCGCGAGGAGCGTGCCGGCTACACCGTGGGCGCCACCATCGACGCCAGCACGAAGGTCGTCATTCCTCCCGTAGCGTCCCTGGCGGTTGCGTAAGCTTCGGCGTTCACTAGATATGCACCATGGGTGGGGCGATCGGGGCTGACCCACTAAATTGAGCTGCAGGGTAGTGTTCGCGCCCATCCTGCACCCAAGAAGCGAAGGCGGAGCTAACTGATGGCCAATCCGTTCGTCAAAGCGTGGAAGTACCTCATGGCGCTGTTCAACTCCAAAATCGACGAACACGCCGACCCGAAGGTGCAGATTCAGCAGGCCATCGAGGAAGCGCAGCGCACCCACCAGGCGCTCACCCAGCAGGCGGCGCAGGTGATCGGCAACCAGCGTCAGCTGGAGATGCGCCTGAACCGGCAACTCGCCGACATCGAGAAGCTGCAGGTCAACGTGCGCCAGGCGCTTACGCTGGCCGACCAGGCCGTCGCCAGCGGTGACGCCGCCAAGGCGACCGAATACAACAACGCCGCCGAAGCGTTCGCGGCTCAGCTGGTCACCGCCGAGCAAAGCGTCGAAGACCTCAAAAGCCTGCACGACCAGGCCCTGCAGGCGGCCTCGCAGGCCAAGAAGGCCGTCGAGCGCAATGCGATGGTGCTGCAGCAAAAGATCGCCGAGCGCACCAAGCTACTCAGCCAGCTCGAGCAGGCCAAGATGCAGGAGCAGGTCAGCGCGTCGCTGCGGTCGATGAGCGAGCTCGCCGCCCCGGGCAACACCCCCAGCCTCGACGAGGTACGCGACAAGATCGAACGCCGCTACGCCAACGCGATCGGCTCCGCCGAGCTCGCCCAGAGTTCGGTGCAGGGTCGCATGCTCGAGGTCGAGCAGGCAGGCGTCCAGATGGCCGGGCACTCCCGGCTGGAGCAGATCCGCGCCTCTATGCGCGGCGACGCCCTGCCCGCCGGCGGTGCCGCTGCGCCCGGCGCGACCCCGGCAACCCCGGCCACCGAACCCGGCGGAGCGGTACCCGAGAAACCGTTCGGTCAGTAGCAGAGCAACACGATGGCGGTGCGATCCAACCGGCGCGGGCCCCTGCGGGCTCTGTGGCAGCGCGGCTTCGCCACCGTCGTCGACCTGTCCGGATTCGTCGTCGACAAGATCACTGCCGCCACCGATCCGCGGGCCCGGCAACTCCGACGGCGCCGACGCGCGCTGCGCTGGGCCTGGATCTTCACCGCCGGGGTGATCTTCTGGGCACTGGTGACCGCGATCCTGGCGGCCTGGGGCTGGTTCACCCTGCTGCTGCAGATCACCGGCGCCGTGGCGGTGGTGATGGTGATCCCGGCGACGCTGCTGTTCTTCCGGTATTACTGGCTCAAGTCCGAACCGCTGCCCTCGCAGCGGCCCGCGGTTAGCCGGCGGTTGCCACCGCCCGGTTCGGCCGCGCGGCCGGCGATGTACGCGCTGGGTGCCTCCGAGCGCGGATTCTTTTCGTTGCTGGGTGTGATCGAGCGCAGCGCAATCCTGCCGCCCGACGAGATCAGCGAGCTGACCGAAGCGGCCAAGCGGACTTCGGCGGCGATGGCGGCTACCGCGGCCGAGGTGGTGTCGATGGAACGGGCCGCGCAGAACTCGGAGTCGTCACGCGAATACCTGGTCCCGACCATCAATGCGTACACCGCGCAGCTGGGGGCCGGAGTCCGTCAGTACAACGAGATGGTCACCGCCGCGGCACATTTGGTCTCGTCGGTCAACGGCGAGAACGCGGGCGGAGTGACCATGCTCGCCCAGCAGCGCTACCGCGACGAGCTCACCGGCGCGACGGATCGGCTGCTGGGCTGGGCGCAGGCGTTCGACGAACTCGGCGGCCTGCGCCGCGCCCAATAGGCCTAGAGCGTCGCGCGCAGTGACGGGATGACCACCCCGACCAGCCCGCGCACAGTCGCCTTGAGGAAGTCGTACGAGTCGAAGTAATCCCGCCACAGGATGATTCGCCCGTCCTGCACCTCGAAGATCCCGCACACCCAGAACTGCAGGCGCAGCGGGCCAAAGATCAGCGCGTCGGTGCGCTCGGTGAGCACCGCGCTGCCGTCGGCGGCCACCCGGTGGAACTTCACCTCGAAGCCGATCCGCCCCTCCATCTTGCGAAAGAGCTTGGCCACCTTGCGTCCGCCGCGGATCCGCGAGTATCCGTAGTTCTCGTAGACCAGGTCGTCGTGCAACGCGGCATCGGCGGTCTCGAAATCCTGGTCCTGCAGGGCATACAGGAAGCCCTCGACCGTGCGGATGTTGTCACTGGTTGTCGTCTGAGTCAGCTCAGTCATGGTTGCCAGCGTAGGCGAGCGCCGCTGTGGCAGGGTAGGGCCGATGCGCGTCGCCGTGGTTGCCGGGCCGGACCCCGGGCACTCGTTTCCCGCGATCGCGCTTTGCCAACGCTTTCTCGCCGCGGGTGACCAACCCACCCTGTTCACCGGCGTGGAGTGGCTGGACGCCGCCCGCGCGGTCGGGATCGACGCCGTGGAGCTCGACGGGCTCAAGGCCACCGACGAGGACCTCGACGCCGGGGCCAGGATCCACCGGCGAGCCGCGCGGATGGCGGTGCTGATCGCGCCGACCTTGCGCGATCTGGGGCCCGATCTGGTGGTGTCCGACGTGATCACCTCAGGCGGAGGCATGGCCGCCGAGCTGCTCGGGATCCCGTGGGTCGAGCTCTGCCCGCACCCGCTTTACCTGCCGTCGAAGGGGCTGCCGCCGATCGGCAGCGGTCTGGCGCCGGGGACGGGGTTGCGGGGACGGCTGCGGGACTCGGTGATGCGGGCGCTGACGGCGCGCTCGGTGCGGGCGGGCCAGCGCCAGCGCGCAGCCGTGCGGGTCGACATCGGCCTGCCGGCGCGGGATCCAGGGCCGGCGCGGCGGCTGATCGCCACGCTGCCCGCCCTGGAGGTGCCCCGCCCGGACTGGCCGGCCGAGGCGGTGGTGGTCGGCCCGCTGCACTTCGAGCCGACCGAACGAGTGCTGCCGATCCCGGCCGGCTCGGGACCGGTGGTGGTGATCGCGCCCTCGACGGCCTACACCGGCACCACCGGGCTGGCGCAGCTTGCCCTGGAATGCCTGCGGCCAGGGGAGACGCTGCCGGCCGGTTCGCGGCTGGTGGTGTCCTGGCTCGGCGGTGAGGATTTGGCGGTGCCGCCGTGGGCGGTGGTGGGTCTGGGCCGTCAGGACGAGCTGTTAAGGCATGCCGATCTGGTGATCGCGGGCGGCGGCCACGGCATGGTCGCCAAGACGCTGCTGGCGGGCGTACCCATGGTAGTGGTGCCCGGGGGCGGCGATCAGTGGGAGATGGCGAATCGGGTGGTCCGGCAGGGCAGCGGGCAGCTGATCCGCCCGCTGACCGCCGACGCGCTGGTGGCCGCGGTGGGCGTGGTGTTGGCCTCGCCGGGCTATCGGGCGGCCGCGCAGCGGGCCGCTGCCAGCATCGCCGGAGTGGCCGACCCGGTGCGGGTGTGCCGCGAAGCGATTGATTGAGCGGGGCGGCGCGCTGGGTATGTTGCTGTGCGTGCGGCTGACGGAGTTCCACGAGCGGGTGACGTTGCGGTTCGGCGCCGCCTACGGCGCATCGGTGCTGGTCGATCACGTGTTGACGGGCTTCGACGGCCGGACCGCCGCCCAGGCGATCGACGACGGCGTCGAGCCTCGCGACGTGTGGCGGGCGCTGTGCGTCGACTTCGACGTGCCGCGCGAGCAGTGGTGACCGCCGTGGTGGCGTTGGCTCTGCGCCGAGGGCGTGGTCTTGCGGGAAGACGAAGCCGCCAGCGCAGAGTCAGCACGGGCTAGAGCGGGCAGTCGCCGCACTTTCCACCGCCGGGAATGCGGTAGAAGAGGCAGCAGCTGTTGCGCCGGAAGCCGAGATCGGGACTGGTGACAATGCCGGCGCCGGCGAGCCGCCCGGTGTCGAGCAACGCACGAGTGAGCCGGGTGATCAATTCGCGCAGGTCCGGCCGCGCCGCCAGCAGCATCCGCGACGTGCCCACCAATGCGGAGGCGATGTTGCCGTAAAGCAGCCCGGGCGCCA
This sequence comes from Mycobacterium asiaticum, assembly GCF_001673635.1. Taxonomy (GTDB): domain Bacteria; phylum Actinomycetota; class Actinomycetes; order Mycobacteriales; family Mycobacteriaceae; genus Mycobacterium; species Mycobacterium asiaticum_C. The sequence continues at coordinate 120,537 of NZ_LZMH01000055.1, read as the reverse complement.
GTCCGACCCGCAGGCCGGCGGCCAACCGCTCCATGTGCTCGCGCACGACGACCCGATATAGCAGCTCGGGGGAGGGTGCGACGCGTTCGCCGGTGGGCTCGGGCAGCCGCAGCCGGGCGTCGTTGTCGGCGCGTTGCAGCCCGGTGAGGTCCGGGAGCACGCCGTGAGCCAGCACGCAGGCAAGCACCGGCGACCACAGCCGGGCGGCGTGGCCGAGGTGGACCAGCGAGGCGCCGACCCGCAGTTCGGTGCTGTGGTAGCGGGCGACGGTCGCATCGACGAGGTCGGCGAACCCGTCGGCGTAGAACGCGGCGACCGGATGCCATCCGGTCGGGTCGCCGCCCACGGTCAGCGCGAAAAAGCCGCCGTAGGAGGCCACTTCGGCGAGCTCGGTGGAGATGTCAATCCCGGACATATTGCCCGGACATGTTGCCATACGCGGCGTGTCGAACTTGAGTCGAACAAGTGTTCGGCTAATGTGGTGATCATTCGGCGACCTCGCCTTGTCAGACCCCGCGCCTAGTGTCACGGCCAACCGACCAACACCGGTCACCGAACACCGACTACAGGAGAGGCATCATGGCTCAAGCCCCCGACCGCGAGAAGGCTCTCGAACTGGCGATGGCCCAGATCGAGAAGAGTTACGGCAAAGGCTCGGTGATGCGCCTCGGGGACGAGATACGCCAGCCGATTTCAGTCATCCCGACCGGGTCCATCGCGTTGGATGTCGCCCTGGGTATCGGCGGCCTGCCGCGTGGCCGGGTCATCGAGATCTACGGTCCGGAGTCCTCGGGTAAGACCACCGTGGCGCTGCACGCGGTGGCCAACGCCCAGGCCGCCGGCGGTGTCGCGGCGTTCATCGACGCTGAGCACGCGCTGGATCCGGAATACGCCAAAAAACTCGGTGTCGACACCGATTCGCTGCTGGTCAGCCAGCCGGACACCGGTGAACAGGCGCTCGAGATCGCCGACATGCTGATCCGCTCGGGCGCGCTGGATATCGTGGTCATCGACTCGGTGGCGGCCCTGGTGCCGCGCGCGGAACTCGAAGGTGAGATGGGCGACAGCCACGTCGGTCTGCAGGCCCGCCTGATGAGCCAGGCGCTGCGGAAAATGACTGGCGCGCTGAACAATTCGGGTACGACGGCGATCTTCATCAACCAGCTGCGGGAGAAGATCGGGGTGATGTTCGGGTGCATGAATTACTCCACCCGCGTGACCCTGGCAGACGGCACCACCGAAAAGATCGGCAAGATCGTCAACAACAAAATGGACGTCGAGGTGCTGTCCTACGACCCGGCGGCAGACAAGATCGTCCCGCGCAAGGTGGTCAATTGGTTCAACAACGGGCCAGCCGAACAGTTTCTGCAGTTCACCGTGGAGAAGTCCGGTGGCAACGGCAAGTCGCAGTTTGCCGCCACGCCTAATCACCTCATCCGCACAGCCGGAGGCTGGACGGAAGCTGGAGACCTCGACACCGGCGACAGGGTGTTGGCCGCCGAACCCCATCTGCTGAGTGACCAGCAGTTGCAGGTGGTGCTGGGTTCGCTATTGGGCGACGGGAACCTGTCGCCCAACGTGCGGGGTCGCAACGGCGTTCGGTTCCGACTGGGGCATGGTTCTAAGCAGTTGGAGTACCTGCGCTGGAAGACCGCATTGATGGGCAATATCCAGCACACGCTGCGGGAGAACGCCAAAGGTGCGAGCTTCGTCGACTTCACCCCGCTGCCAGAGCTCGCTGAATTGCAGCGGGCGGTGTACCTGGGGGGCGGGAAGAAGTTCTTCTCGGAGGAGTACCTCAAGGCGCTGACCCCATTGGCTCTGGCCATTTGGTACATGGATGACGGTTCATTTAGCTTGCGCTCCAAGGGATTGCAGCAGCGCACTGATGGCGGCACCGGGCGCATTGAGATCTGTGTCGAGGCTATGACCGAAGGCACGCGGGTGCGGTTGTGTGACTACCTGCGCGACACATACGGCATGGATGTGCGTCTGCATGCCGCAGGTTCGGCCGGCAAGGCGGTATTGATGTTTTCAACGGCGTCCTCGTCCAAGTTCCAGGATTTGGTGGCGCCGTACGTGGCGCCATCCATGGAGTACAAATTGCTGCCCCGGTTCCGAGGCCAAAGCAAAGTGGTGCCGGAGTTCGTTGAACCGACTCAAGCGCTGGTCCCGGCCCGGATTCTCGACGTGCACGTCAAGCCGTATACCCGCTCAATGAATCGCTTCGACATCGAGGTCGAGGGCAACCACAACTACTTCGTCGACGGTGTGATGGTGCACAACTCACCCGAAACAACTACGGGCGGAAAGGCTCTGAAGTTCTACGCATCGGTGCGCATGGACGTGCGCCGGATCGAGACCCTCAAGGACGGCACCAATGCGGTCGGCAACCGCACCCGGGTCAAGGTCGTGAAGAACAAGGTGTCGCCGCCGTTCAAGCAGGCCGAGTTCGACATCCTCTACGGCAAGGGCATCAGTCGGGAAGGCTCGCTGATCGACATGGGAGTCGACCAGGGCTTCATCCGCAAGTCCGGCTCCTGGTTCACCTACGAAGGTGAGCAGCTTGGTCAGGGCAAGGAAAATGCCCGCAACTTCTTGATGGAGAACGCCGACATCGCGAACGAGATCGAGAAGAAGATCAAGGAGAAGCTCGGCATTGGTGCAGTGGTGACCGATGACAGCGTCCTGCCCGCCCCCGTCGACTTCTGAGTCCAAGCGTCGCGACGAGCAGGCGCGGGCGCTATGCCTGCGCCTGCTCACCGCGCGAGCGCGCACCAGGGCCGAGTTGGCCGGGCAGCTGGCCAAGCGGGGCTACCCCGACGACGTCAGCAACCGGGTGCTCGACCGGCTGGCCGCCGTGGGGCTGGTCGACGACACCGACTTCGCCGAGCAGTGGGTGCAGTCCCGGCGGGCGAACAACGGAAAGAGCAGGCGCGCACTGGCCGCCGAGTTGCACACCAAGGGTGTGGACGACGAGGTGATCACCGCGGTGCTCGCCGACATCGACGGCGGCGCCGAGCGGGCGCGGGCCGAGCAGCTGGTGCGGGCCAAGTTGCGGCGGGAGGTGCTGGGCGACGACGACACCAAGGTGAGTCGGCGGTTGATCGGGATGCTGGCCCGCCGCGGCTACAGCCAGAACGTGGCATGCGAGGTGGTCTTCGCCGAGTTGGCCGCAGAGCGGGAGCGCAGGCGGGTCTAGTTTTATCCTGTGCTCGTGGCCCGGCCCATCGATCCTCAGCCGTCGACAGGTCGTTGGCATGCGATCGGACTGATCGGGTTGCTCATCCTGGTCGTGCTCTACGGCACCGCCGGCGCGCACGCCGCATCCGTCGCCGGCGGCGGCGTCGACCCCCGGTTGTACTGGATTCTCGGCGGGGCAACGCTTTTGGCCGGCGCTGTCGCGGTGGTCGGCCGGACGATCGGCTGGCAGAGCAAGCGTGTCCTGCTCTTGGGCTGGCCGATCGCCTCGCTCGTCCTCACGATCCTGGTCGGGTCCGTCGAATCGGGCGCCACTCGGCAACTGCCGGGCACGATCACGATCACGTTCGTCTACATCGGGCTGACGTGTCCGCGCTGGCGCTCGCTGGCCGTCGCGCCGCTCGGTGTCGTCGCGTTCATCGTGGGCGCCGGCCCCCATCCCGGCGGGGTGCCGCCGACCGTGTTGACCGCCGCACTCATGTGGGTGATCGTGGCCGAGGTCCCGGCCTGGCTGATCGCCCAGCTGGCGCGGCAGACGGAGCTGGCGCATCAGATGGCACAGACCGATGCCCTCACCCAGCTGCTCGACCGCAGCACGCTCGGCCACCAGCTGTCGTTGCACACGGGCGAGGCGGCGATCGTGCTGATCGACCTCGACAACTTCAAGCACTACAACGACACACACGGGCACGCTGCCGGTGACGAACTCCTCGTCACCTTCGCCGACGCGCTGCGCTGGTCGGTGCGACAGGACGACGTCGTCTTCAGGATCGGAGGTGACGAGTTCCTGCTGATGCTGGTCGGCGCCGATCACAGCGCCGCGGAGCAGGTCGTGACCCGGTTGCGTCAGCGCTGGACCGAGGTAGGCGGGCAGGTCGGCTTCAGCGCTGGGATCGCCGCGGGGGAGCCCGACCCGCTTCGGGCCGCCGACAGGAAAATGTACGACGTCAAGCGCGCCACTGGAGCCGCTTAACCCGCCGGCTTCGCCGCGCTCCCGATCGCCGGGCGGCTTGACAGGGCGGTCCGTCGCCCGGCTTCGCCGCGCTCGCGATCCCCCAGGGCCTGCGGGTTCATCGGCCAGGCCCGGCTCGCCGTACCATGTCCGGGTGACTTCGACGGTGGCACGAGACGTACCGGGGGATTCCCCGACCGCGATCTCGGCGCGTACCTATCAAGTCCGCACCTACGGCTGCCAGATGAACGTGCACGACTCAGAACGGCTGGCCGGGCTGCTCGAAGCTGCTGGCTACCAGCGCGCCAGCGACGGAGCCGACGCTGACATCGTCGTCTTCAACACCTGTGCCGTGCGGGAGAACGCCGACAACAAGCTGTACGGCAACCTCAGCCACCTGGCGCCGCGCAAACGCAGCAATCCCGACATGCAGATCGCGGTCGGCGGCTGCCTGGCGCAGAAGGACCGCGACACCGTGCTGCGCAAGGCGCCTTGGGTCGACGTGGTGTTCGGCACCCACAACATCGGGTCGCTGCCCACGTTGCTCGAACGCGCCCGGCACAACAACGAGGCACAGGTCGAGATCGCCGAGGCGCTGCAGGAGTTCCCCTCGTCGCTGCCCAGCGCACGCGAATCCGCTTATGCGGCTTGGGTTTCCATCTCCGTGGGCTGTAACAACAGTTGCACGTTCTGCATCGTCCCGTCGCTGCGGGGCAAGGAAGTGGACCGCAGCCCGGACGACGTGCTGGCCGAGGTGCGGTCGCTGGTGGAATCCGGCGTGCTGGAGATAACCCTGCTGGGCCAGAACGTCAACGCCTACGGCGTCTCCTTCGCGGACCCGGCGATACCGCGCCACCGCGGCGCCTTCGCCGAGTTGCTGCGCGCCTGCGGCGGCATCGAAGGGCTGGAGCGAGTCCGTTTCACCTCGCCGCACCCGGCCGAATTCACCGACGACGTCATCGAGGCGATGGCCGAGACACCCAACGTCTGCCCCGCACTGCACATGCCGCTGCAGTCCGGGTCCGACCGGATTCTGCGGGCGATGCGCCGCTCCTACCGTGCCGAGCGCTACCTGGGCATCATCGAACGGGTCCGGGCGGCCATGCCACACGCCGCGATCACCACCGACCTGATCGTGGGCTTCCCTGGCGAGACCGAGGAGGACTTCGCGGCCACCCTCGACGTGGTTGAGCAGGCACGCTTTGCGGCCGCGTTCACCTTCCAGTACTCCCAGCGTCCCGGCACCCCCGCCGCCGACCTCCCTGACCAGCTGCCCAAGGCCGTCGTCCAGGAACGCTACGAGCGACTGATCGAGCTGCAGGAGCGGATCTCGCTCGAGCACAACCGCGCGCTCCTCGGTCAGACCGTCGAACTGCTCGTCGCCAGCGGGGAAGGCCGCAAGGACACCCGCACCGCGCGGATGACCGGGCGGGCCCGCGACGGCCGGTTGGTCCACTTCACCGCCGGTGACCAGGAAATACGTCCCGGCGACATCGTCACCGCCCAGATCACCGAGGCCGCGCCGCACCACCTGATCGCCGACGCGGGCATCATCGGCCATCGCCGCACCCGCGCCGGGGACGCCCACGCGGCGGGCCGGCGCCTGAGCGGTGTCGGCCTCGGCATGCCGGGCGTCGGGCGGCCCGCTGCACCGGCCGAGCCGGCCGGATGCGGCGCATCGACCGGAGCAGCGCAATAGATGGGTGGGATTGGAGAAGTAGACGTGGGGGATTTCGACGCCTACCGGTCAGAGATCGAGGCGGCCGAACGCCGCGTCGCGCGTGAGATCGAGCCCGGCGCCCGGGCACTGGTGGTCGCGGTGCTGGTATTCGTGCTGCTCGGTGCGTTCATCCTGCCGCACACCGGCAGCGTGCGGGGGTGGGACGTGCTGTTCGCCGGCCAGGGCGCCGACGCGGCCGGGGTGGCGCTGCCGTCGCGGGTCTTCGCCTGGCTGACGCTGGTGTTCGGCGTCGGCTTCTCGATCCTGGCGCTACTGACCCGGCGCTGGGCGGTGGCCTGGGTGGCGTTGGCCGGCTGCATGTTGGCCAGCGGCACCGGGATGCTGGCGGTGTGGTCGCGTCAGACGGCGCCGGCGGGGCATCCCGGGCCGGGTGTCGGCCTGATCGTCACCTGGATCACCGTCATCCTGCTGACGTTCCACTGGGCGCGGGTGGTGTGGCAGCGCACCATCGTGCAGCTCGCCGCTGAGGAGGAGCGCCGTCGCGTCGTCGCCCGGGACCAGGCCAGGACCCTGCTGGACAACCTGCCCGACGACACACCCGACGAGCCGGGCGGCGGCGAAACGCCACCCGTCCGCTAGGAGCGGCGGGTCAAAGCCTGAGCGGCGGCGTCGGCCCACTGACGCCACTGCTCGGCGTTGGCCCTGGCTTCGTCGGCTTCCTTGGTCTTGCCGGCCGCGGCGGCCTTCGCGGCCTGCTGTTCGAACTGCTCGGCGCGGGCGCGGAACTGCTCGGCGCGGGCCTGCGCCTGCGGATCCGCCCAGTCCGACTCGCCGGCGTCGTGCACCCTCTTCTCGACCGCACGCAGTCGCCGCTCCAGGTCGGCGGACCGCTCCCGCGGCACCTTGCCGATGGCATCCCACCGGTCGGCGATCGCACGCAGCGCCGCCCGGGCGGCGTCGTGATTGCTGGTGTCCAGCTTCTCCGCCTCGGACAGCAACGCCTCCTTGGCCGCCGCGTTGGCGCGCAGCTCGGCGTCCATCTCCGCGGTGGCGGCGTTGCGGGCTGTGAAGAACAAGTCCTGCGCGGCCTTGAAGCGGCGCCACAACGCGTCGTCGACGTCCTTGCTGGCGCGTCCGGCCGCCTTCCATTCGGTGAGCAGCCGGCGGAATTCCGCGCTGGTGGCGGCCCAGTCCGTCGAGTCGGACAGCGCCTCGGCCCGCTCACACAGCCGTTCCTTGGCCTGGCGAACTCCCGACCGCTCCCGGTCCAATTCGGCGAAATGCGACCCGCGGCGCCGGTTGAAGGTCTCCCGCGCCGCCGAATAGCGCTTCCACAACGCGTCGTCGACCTTGCGGTCCAGCCCGGTGATCGTCTTCCACTCGTCGAGGATCGCCCGCAGCCGGTCGCCGGCGATCTTCCATTGCGTCGAGTTCGCGGCCAGGTCCTCGGCCTCGACGGCCAGCGCTTCCTTCCGGGCGGTCTGCGCGGCCCGGTGCTCTTCGCGGCGGGAGCGGTTCGCGACGACGTAGACGTCGATGCGCGCCTGGATGTCGGCGAGCCGGTTGCCGATCGCGTCGACATCGCCCAGCACCGCCGCCGTGGGCAGCGTCTCGGCCAGCGCGGCGGCGTTCGCCCGGATCTTGCGGGGATCCCCGGTCCCCGACACCAGCCGCTCCTCCATCAGGGCGACCTCGGTGCTCAGGTCCTCGAAGCGCCGGCCGAAGTGCGCGAATGCGGCTTCGGGGTCACCGGCCTGCCAAGACCCGATGACGCGCTCGCCGGACGAGCTGATCAGCCACACGGTGCCGTCGTCGTCGACCCGGCCGAAGCGGTGCGGATCGTTGCGCGGGGGACCGGGCACTGGGTGAGTCACCGAAGCGCCGGGCCGCGGCGTCGGCCGGGGACCGGGTCGTGGTCCCGGTCGCGGCCCGGGAACCGGTCTCGACACTGGTTCAGCCGTCGGACCTGCGAAGTCGTCGCCACCCGTCATCGTGCTCGTCACCTACCCTTTAGCCGGTCGCGCGGTCCACTTCCCGCGCAGCTGCCGCGCGAAGCGGCACCTGTCCGGTCGGTAATTCTGGTGTTGCCTGAGCCCGTAGTCAGGTCCCCGACCGGTTCCACAGATATTGAAGCAGTTCGTGCAGTCCTCCGCTGCCACCTTTCGCCGATGCCTTCGAAACGCGGTAACGAAACCATTCCCGTTGGGTTGCGCACGATAGCGACCCCGCGAGCGCGGGTACCGTTACCAAAGGACGTCGGTGGCCTGGGCCGCCACATCGAACCGGATTTCACAGGTGCCACATAGCTGGCTCTGGGCGCCGCTTAGGTCGATGGGCGAGTGTAGGGATGCGACGAGAGGCTAAATCACTGTCCAGAGCCTATATAGAGCCATAGAGTATTCGTTGAACTACCAGCGAACGGCCGGGGGAATGCTGGTAGCGAAGTCGGGAATTGAGGGTCGCCCATGTCGATGGTTGGTATCGCCGGAATAATCGCGCTGTTTGCGGCGCTCGCGTCGGCGACCGGCGATGTGATCCGGCAGCGCTCGGCACACGAGATCACCGACCAGCATGTCGGCCACCTCAAGCTGTTCGGTATGTCCCTGCGGGACACCCGGTGGTGGCTGGGCGGCCTGTGCGCGATCCTCAACTACAGCCTGCAGGCGGTGGCGCTGGTCTGGGCGTCCGTCATGTTGGTGACCGCGCTGCAAGTGACGGCGTTGTTGTTCGCGTTGCCCATCTATTCGCGTCTGACCCATCACAAGACCACCCGCTCGGAGTGGCTGTGGGCCCTCACGCTGGCGGCCTCCCTGGCCGTGGTCATCATCGTCGGTGACCCGACGGCCGGTCACGACCGGGCGCCGCTAAGCACCTGGATCATCGTGGCCGCGGTGATGGGCCCGCTGCTGGTGTCGTGCGTGATCGCGGCCAAGGTGCTGCACGGGCGCCCCGCGGCCGCCGTCCTGCTCGCGCTGACCGCAGGCTCCTCGCTGGCGTTGTTCGCGGTGCTCACCAAGGGCGTCGTCGACGTGCTGCACCTGCAGGGCCTGGGCGCCGCCGTGACGGCGCCGGAGTTCATTCCCTGGCTGATCATGATGCTGTGCGGGATGATCTTCCAACAGTCGGCGTTCCGTGCGGGCGCACTGACGGCGTCACTGCCGACCATGACGGTGGCCAAGCCGACGGTGGCCACGATCCTGGGCATCACGGTGCTGGGCGAGACGCTGGTGTGCGACGGACCCGAGTGGATCCTGCTGATCGCCGCCGTCGCCGTGGTGATCATCGCGACCGTCGGACTGGCCCGCGGCGAGGCTGCCACCATCGTGGCCGAATCCGGTGGCGACCGTCCGGACCAGCTGGCCGAGGAGGACGCCGACGCCGCCCCGGTATCCGCCGCCGAAGGCCCGGCCTGGGGCTCCACCTCCGCCTGACGCGGCCGCGGCGTTAGTTTGGTGGCGTGCTGAGCGCCATCGCCATCGTTCCCTCCGCGCCGGTGCTCGTGCCCGAACTATCCGGCGCCGCGGCCGGTGAACTGTCCGACCTGACCGCGGCGGTCGGCGCGGCGGCCGCCGTGTTGCCGGACCGCTGGATCGCGATCGGCGTCGGCCGCGCGGACAACGTACTGAAGCCGGATAGCGCCGGCAGCTTCGCCGGATTCGGCGTCGACGTGCCAGTGCGGCTCGCACCTCAGTCCCGCGCTGAGGTCGAAATGCCGCTGTGCGCGCTGATCGCCGCCTGGGTGCGCGGGCAGGTCCGGCCCGACGCCAGCGTGCAGGTCCGGGTCTACGCCGATGAAATCGAACCGACCGACGCGCGGGACCGGGGCCGTCGGTTGCGTGGCGAGATCGACGAGCGGCCCGAACCGATCGGCGTCCTAGTGGTCGCCGACGGCGTCAACACGCTGACACCGGCGGCCCCCGGCGGCTACGACCCGAGCGGCGCCGACGCCCAGCGGCTGCTCGACGACGCGCTGGCCACCGGCGATACCGACACACTGGTCCGGTTGCCCCCGCGGGTGCTGGGCCGGGTGGCGTTCGGGGTGCTGGCCGGCCTGAGCGAACCCGGCCCGCGCTCGGCCAAGGAGCTCTACCGCGGCGCACCCTACGGCGTGGGCTACTTCACCGGCGTTTGGCAGCCGTGAGACCGCTCGCGATCATCGGTCCGACGGGTACCGGCAAGTCCCAACTGGCCCTCGACGTCGCCGAGGCGGTGCGCCGCGAGGTCGCGGTCGAAATCGTCAACGCCGACGCCATGCAGCTCTACCGCGGGATGGACATTGGCACCGCCAAACTGCCCGCCGACCAGCGCCGCGGCATCCCCCATCACCAGCTCGACGTCCTCGACGTCACGCAGACCGCGACCGTCGCCCACTACCAGCAGGCGGCCGCGGCCGACATCGAAGCCATCATGGCCCGGGGAGCGGCGCCGGTGATCGTCGGCGGGTCGATGCTCTACATCCAGTCGCTGCTCGACAACTGGTCGTTCCCGGCCACCGACCCGACCGTGCGGGCCCGCTGGGAGCGCCGCCTCGCCGACGTCGGGGTGGGCAGGTTGCATGCGGAGCTGGCGCTGCGGGACCCGGCAGCAGCGGCCACCATTCTGCCCACTGACGGCAGGCGCACCGTGCGGGCGCTGGAGGTCATCGAGCTCACCGGGCAGCCGTTCGCCGCGTCCGCGCCGCGCATCGGCACCGCCCGCTGGGACACCGTCATCGTCGGATTGGATTGCGAGACAACGCGTCTCGACGAGCGATTGGCCCGGCGCACCGACACGATGTTCGCCGACGGGCTGGTCGGAGAGGTTCGGGCGCTGCTCGAGCAGGGGCTGCGGGACGGCGTCACCGCATCCCGGGCGCTCGGGTATGCCCAGGTGATCGCCGCCCTCGATGCCGGCGGGACGACGGACCTGCTGCGCGAGGCGCGCGAACAGACCTTCATCGGCACCCGCCGCTATGTCCGACGCCAACGGTCCTGGTTTCGCCGTGACCACCGGGTGCACTGGCTGGACGCGGTGGCGGCCGGCGCCGTCGAGGACGCGGTGGCGGCCTGGCGGCACGTATCCTGATCGGGTGCAATTCGCCAAGGGCCACGGCACCCAGAACGACTTCGTCGTGTTGCCCGACCTCGATGCCCGGTTGGCCCTCACGGCCGACCGGGTGGTCGCGCTGTGTGACCGGCGCCGGGGCCTCGGCGCCGACGGCGTCCTGCGGGTCACCACCGCCGGTGTGGCCGTCAACGCCGGCGTGCTCGACCGACTGCCCGACGGTGTCAGTAGCGACGACTGGTACATGGACTACCGCAACGCCGACGGATCGCGCGCCCAGATGTGCGGCAACGGGGTGCGGGTGTTCGCGCATTACCTGCGTGCCAGCGGCTGCGAGTCGCGCGACGAGTTCGTCGTCGGGTCGCTGGCCGGACCGCGGCCGGTCACGCTGCACCACAGTGATCAAACGATGGCCGACGTCACCGTGGACATGGGCAAGGCCAGCAGGCTGGGCGCCGGACAGGCGGTTGTCGGGGGCCGGCGGTTTGACGGAATCGCCATCGACGTCGGCAACCCGCACCTGGCCTGCGCGGACCCACATCTGAGCATCGAGGACCTGGCTGCCCTTGACGTCGGGGGCCCGGTCGAGTTCGACGCCACCCAATTCCCGGAGGGGGTCAACGTCGAGGTCCTCACCGTCCCACGCGATGGTGCCGTCACCATGCGGGTGCACGAACGCGGCGTGGGCGAGACCCGCTCCTGCGGCACTGGAACGGTGGCGGCCACCGTCGCGGCGCTGGCCAGCACCGGCGCCGATACCGGCACCCTCACCGTGCGCGTGCCCGGGGGGGACGTCACCGTCACCGTCACCGACGCGACCAGCTTCCTGCGCGGACCGTCGGTGCTGGTGGCGCGCGGCGAGCTGGACGACCGCTGGTGGGACGCGCCGGCGTGATTTATTCGAGTGCACGGATCTGCTCGACGTGCCACCATCGAAATCAGCTATGACATATCCAGATTCGCCCGAGACGGGCATCCCCGAAACCGCCCCGAGCCTTGGTGAGCTCGCGCTCGAAGACCGTTCGGCGCTACGCCGCGTCGCCGGGCTGTCGACCGAACTCGCCGACGTGTCCGAGGTCGAATACCGGCAGCTGCGGCTGGAACGGGTCGTGCTGGTCGGTGTGTGGACCGAGGGCACCGCGGCCGACAACCAGGCCAGCCTGGCCGAGTTGGCCGCGCTCGCCGAGACGGCCGGCTCCCAGGTCCTCGAGGGCCTGATCCAGCGCCGCGACAAGCCCGACCCCGCGACCTACATCGGCTCGGGGAAAGCGCAGGAACTGCGCGAGGTGGTGCTGGCCACCGGCGCCGACACCGTCATCTGTGACGGCGAACTGTCTCCGGCCCAGCTCACCGCGCTGGAAAAGGCGGTCAAGGTCAAGGTGATCGACCGCACCGCGCTGATCCTGGACATCTTCGCTCAGCACGCCACCAGCCGGGAAGGAAAGGCGCAGGTATCGCTGGCGCAGATGGAATACATGCTGCCGCGGCTGCGCGGCTGGGGTGAGTCGATGTCGCGGCAGGCCGGTGGTCGCGCCGGCGGGAGCGGCGGCGGCGTGGGTCTGCGCGGCCCCGGTGAAACCAAGATCGAGACCGACCGGCGTCGCATCCGGGAGCGGATGGCCAAGCTGCGGCGCGAGATCAAGGCGATGAAGCAGGTCCGCGACACCCAGCGCAGCCGCCGGCTGCACGCCGACATGCCCTCTATTGCGATTGTCGGGTACACCAACGCGGGCAAGTCCAGCGTGCTCAACGCGCTGACCGGCGCGGGTGTGCTGGTGCAGGACGCACTGTTCGCGACGCTGGAGCCCACCACCCGGCGGGCGGTGTTCGACGACAGCAGGCCCTACGTGCTTACCGACACCGTCGGCTTCGTGCGGCACCTGCCGACTCAGCTGGTCGAGGCGTTCCGGTCGACGCTGGAGGAAGTGGTCGATGCCGACCTGCTGGTGCACGTGGTGGACGGTTCCGACGTCAATCCGCTCGCGCAGATCAGCGCCGTGCGCGAGGTGATCTCGGAGGTGGTTGCCGAATACGGGGCGGACCCGCCGCCGGAGTTGCTGGTGGTCAACAAGGTCGACGCGGCCGGGGACTTGATGCTGGCCAGGCTCCGCCACGAACTGCCCGGGGCCGTCTTCGTCTCCGCGCGTACCGGTGAGGGCATCGACACGCTGCGACGGCGGATGGCGGAGCTCGCGGTGCCCACCGACACCGCGGTGGATGTGGTCATTCCCTATGATCGCGGCGATCTGGTCGCCCGCGTGCACTCCGACGGTCGCGTCCAGCAGGAGGACCACCAGGCCGACGGCACCCGGCTGCGCGGCAGGGTCCCAGTGGCGTTGGCCGCTGCGCTGCGCGAATACGGCCCGCAGGACTGACCCGCACAGCCCCGGCCACGCCCGATGCCTACCAACCACCCGGTTGGTATATCTTGGGCAGGAGTCCCGCACCTATCTCAGACCAACGGAGGTCGTCCGCATGGGCAGTGCCGTCAAATACCAGCGCACTCTCTTCGAACCCGAGCACGATCTGTTCCGCGAGTCCTATCGCGCCTTCCTTGACCGGCACGTCGCGCCGTACCACGAGGAGTGGGAGAAGGCCAAGATCGTCGACCGCGGAGTGTGGCTGGAGGCCGGCAAGCAAGGCTTCCTGGGCATGGCCGTCCCCGAGGAGTACGGCGGCGGGGGCAATCCCGACTTTCGTTACAACACGATCGTCACCGAGGAGACCACCCGGGGCCGCTACAGCGGCATCGGGTTCGGCTTGCACAACGACATCATCGCCCCCTACCTGCTGCACCTGGCCAACGACGAGCAGAAGCAGCGCTGGCTGCCCAAGTTCTGCTCCGGTGAGTTGATCACCGCGATCGCGATGACCGAACCCGGTACCGGCAGCGACCTGCAGGGCATCAAGACGCGCGCCGTCAAACAGGGCGACCACTACGTCCTGAACGGGTCAAAGACGTTCATCACCAACGGAATCAACTCCGACCTGGTGATCGTCGTGGCCCAGACCGACCCCGAAAAGGGCGCGCAGGGGTTCAGCCTGCTGGTCGTCGAGCGCGGCATGGAGGGTTTCGAACGCGGCCGGCACCTGGACAAGATCGGCCTGGACGCCCAGGACACAGCGGAACTCTCCTTCACGGATGTCAAGGTGCCCGTCGAGAACCTCCTCGGCGAGGAGGGCATGGGCTTCATCTACTTGATGCAGAACCTGCCGCAGGAACGAATCAACATCGCGGTGATGGCCGCCACGGCCATGGAAACCGTGCTGGAAGAAACGATCCAATACACGAAGGAGCGCAAGGCTTTCGGCAAGCCGATCGGTAGTTTCCAGAACAGCCGGTTCCTGCTGGCTGAACTGGCGACCGAGGCCACCGTGGTGCGCATCATGGTGGACAATTTCCTGGCCCTGCACCTGGAAGGCAAGCTGACGGCCGAACAGGCGGCCATGGCCAAGTGGTACTCCACCGAGAAGCAGGTGCACCTGATCGACCGCTGCCTGCAGCTGCACGGCGGTTATGGCTACATGCGCGAATACAACGTCGCCCGTGCCTATCTGGACGCCCGCGTGCAGACCATCTACGGCGGCACGACCGAGATCATGAAGGAGATCATCGGCCGCACCCTGGGTATCTAGCGGGTATCTAGCGGGTATTTGGCTCAGCCGTGCGCCTCGTGGGCGTCGTGCACGCTGCGCAGTAGCGTCGCGAGCTCCTCGTCCTGCCTGATCTCTGCGCTGTATCTGTCTGGGAGCGAATCGATTTGGTGCTCCACCCGGAGAAGTGCGGCGTAGGTGCTGTGCCGCTGGTCGAGGTTGTCCCGCGGCTGCAGTCCGCCGATCAGGTCTAGGTATTCCTCTGCGTGCCGGCGGGCTCGCGCGGCCAGGTTCAGCGTGCGTCCTCGGGCGGAGAGCAGCGAGACGAGCGTGGTGATGAGCAGGACGGCGACGATCACCAGCAGCGACGTCGTGATGCTGAGTTCTACGACCGGGACCGGCTGGCCGTGGTTGATGAACGGAAGGTTGTTGTCGTGCAGCGCTTCCAGGATCAGTTTGATCCCGATGAACCCGAGAATCACGGCCAGGCCGTAAGACAGATAGATCAGCCGATCCAGCAGATTGTCGATCAGGAAGTACAACTGGCGAAGGCCCAACAGCGAGAACGCCGTTGCTGCGAAAACCAGGTAGACGTTCTGCGTCAGACCGAACATCGCCGGCACCGAATCGAAGGCGAACAACAGATCCGTGCCGCCGACGGCGATCATCACCAACAGCAGGGGCGTCATCACCCGCTTGCCGTCTTCCGCGGTGAAGAGCCGGTCGCCGTCGTAGTGCTTGGCGGTGTGCAGGAACCGGTTGGCGAGCCGGATGACGACGTTGTCGGCGGTATCTGCTTCCGGCTCCGCGGGTTTGGCAAGTTTGCCGGCCATGAACAACAGCAAGAGGCCGAACAGGTAGAAAGCCGAGTTGTAAGTGCTCAACAGCGCGGCGCCCAAGACGATGAACACCGTTCGCGCGACCAACGCGAAAGCGATACCGAACAACAGAACCTTCTGCTGCGCGACCCGCGGCACGGCGAAACCGCCCATGATGACCAGGAATACGAACAGATTGTCCACGGACAGGGCTTCGTTGCTCAGATAGCCGGCGAAGTATTCGATCGCCATCCGGGTACCGCCGAAAAGGGCTATGCCAAGGCCGAAAACGAAGGCAATCCCGATATAGAAGGTTGACCAGATGGCGGCCTCACGTAGCGTCGGTACGTGCGTTTTGCGGATCTGGAAGGCGTAGTCGAACAGCATCAATGCCGCGATCACAGCGATCGTGAGGGCCCAGACAGGTCCGGAAACACCCATGGGCGCTGGGTTTCCTCTCACGTGAACAATCGGCATCCCGGGCGGGACGGGGTCTCCGGCACGGTAACCCAACGAGTGTGTCGCCCGCAGCGCGCATTCTCGCGACATGACCGCGGCACGGCATCATTTCGACATCAGGTCGATATCCGTTTCCGTAACATTTATGATTTGACTTCGCATTTCTCGGTCGCTAAAGCAAAGTTATGCGAGCCCGGTATCGATGTGGATCGGAGCTGGGGAACGGCCCACGGCGGTGAATCCGCCGGCTCGCCAGGCGAGCAGGGCATCGGCTGGGAGGCTTGGTGAACGGGCAGAGGGGTCAATTGAGCAAGCTGGTCGGGCGTGCGTTTATTGGCTTGGCGGTTTCCGCGCTGCTTACGGGGTTGACGCTCGGGTTGACCACGGTGTTGCCGGCGCCGACCGCGTCCGCGTCTCCGATCGGCGATGCCGAGGCCGCCATGATGGCCGCATGGGAGAAAGCCGGTGGCGACACCTCGACACTCGGCGCCAGGAAGGGCGACGTCTACCCGATCGGTGATGGGTTCGCACTGGACTTCGACGGCGGCAAGATGTTCTTCACGCCCGCCACCGGAGCGAAATACATGTTCGGCCCCATCCTGGACAAATACGAGTCGCTCGGCGGCCCGGCGAGCAGCGATCTGGGTTTCCCAAGCATCAACGAAGTGCCCGGGCTGGCCGGGCCGGACAGCCGGGTGAGCACGTTTGCGGCCAGCGACAACCCGGTGATCTTCTGGACGCCCGACCATGGCGCGTTCGTCGTGCGTGGTGCTCTGAACGCCGCCTGGGACAAGCTCGGCAGCTCCGGCGGGGTGCTCGGCGCTCCGATCGGGGACGAAACCTACGACGGTGAGGTAACCACGCAGAAGTTCACCGGCGGGCAGGTGTCCTGGAACCGCAAGACCAAGGAGTTCACCACCAATCCGCCGAACCTGGCCGATGTACTCAAAGGCCTGCAGGTGGCGATCGACCCCACCGCGGCCATCAACATGGCCTGGCGCGCCGCCGGCGGCGCCAGCGGCCCGTTGGGTGCCAAAAAGGGCGATCAGTACCCCATCGGTGGCGACGGGATCGCCCAGGACTTCAACGGCGGCAAGATCTTCTTCAGCCCGGCCACCGGCGCCAACGCCGTCGAGGGCCCGATCCTGCAGAAGTACGAGGCACTCGGCGGTCCCGTCGGCAGCGAGTTGGGCTTCCCGATCACCAACGAGGCCGACGGCGGCATCACGCCGGCCAGTCGCGTCGCCACGTTCTCCGCCGCCGACAAGCCGGTGATCTTCTGGACGCCCGACCACGGCGCGTTCGTCGTGCGCGGGGCGATGAAGGCCGCCTGGGACAAGCTCAAAGGAGCCACCGGGAAACTCGGCGCCCCGGTTGCCGATCAGACCGTCGAAGGCGACGTGGTGTCGCAGAAGTTCACCGGCGGCAAGATCTCGTGGAATCGCGCCAAGAACACCTTCACGACCGATCCCTCGAACCTGGCGCCGCTGCTGTCCGGGCTGCAGGTCTCCGGTCAGAATCAGCCCGCCAACTCCGCAGCGCCGCCGCCCGGCAAGAAGTTCTCCTTCCAGTGGTGGTGGCTGGTGGCGGCAGTCCCGGTGTTGCTGCTGATTGTGATGTGTGTGCTGGTGGTCGCGGGGCTGCGCCGTCGTCGCGGAGCGCGGGACAGCGCTGGCTACCCCGACCACGGCTACGACGCGGGTGACTTCGATGCCCATCCCGACGAGCACTGGCCGCCGCATGACGACGCCGGCTACGGCTCAGAGCAATTCCCGCCCGCCGACCACCGGCCCGAGCCACAGCCGGCGTCCGACCCGGGCTCGAGTGGACGGGTCAGCTGGTCCCGAGGCGGCGTCGCGACGCCGCTGGGGGAGCCCGGCCTCGCCGGCCACGACGAGTACGAAGCCCGCGAAGAGTACGAAGCCCACGAAGAGTACGAAGCCCACGAGGAGTACGAAGCTCACGACGAGTACGAAGCGCGCGCCGGATACGAGGCGCACGACGGATACGACGAGCACGACGAGCACCGCGGTTATGACGACGACCTCGACGCGGCGGACGCCACGCCCACCACGCCGATTCCAGCTCAGGAACCCCTTGGCGAGCCGGTTGATATCGAGCCCGAAGTTGCCGAGACGGTGTCGCCCGAGGACTTCGTGTCCGAGGAGTACGTACCGGAAACCTACGAGCCGGCCGCCCCGGTGCCCGACGTCGACACCGGACAGACCCTCGACGACGGGGCGTTCCCGGACGTTTTCTATCCGACCGGCGCCGCGGCGGACGAGGCGGAGATCCCCGAAGCGGAGCCGCTGATCGAGTCGAGACAGGGCCGACACGCGGCCGCGGACCCGGACGGAACCGCGACGCCGGCGGTTGAGACAGCACTCGCCGCCGCGCCCCAAGCAGCCGCCGCGCCGCAGGCGGCCGGGCGGCCGACCATTCATCTGCCGCTCGTTGACGACCCTTACCGGGCCCCGGATGGCTATCCCATCAAAGCCAGCGCCCGGTTCGGCCTCTACTACACGCCCGACAGCGCGCTCTACCACGACACCCTGGCCGAGATCTGGTTCGCCACCGAGGAAGTAGCCCTGGCGAACGGCTTCGTCCGGGCGGACTGACGCCTATACCTTGCGGATCACCGTGACGACCTTGCCCAGCACGGTCGCGTCGTTGCCCGGGATCGGGTCGAATGCCGGGTTGTGCGGCATCAGCCACACTTGACCGCCCGCCCGCTTGAACGTCTTGACGGTGGCCTCGCCGTCGATCATGGCTGCCACGATGTCGCCGTTGTCGGCGACGTTCTGCTGGCGCACCACCACCCAGTCGCCGTCGCAGATGGCAGCCTCGACCATCGAATCGCCGACCACCTTCAACAGGAACAACGTCCCGTCACCGACCAGCTCCCGCGGTAGCGGGAACACGTCCTCGACAGCCTCCTCGGCCAAGATCGGACCGCCGGCGGCGATGCGGCCGAGCACCGGGACGAAAGTGGGCTCGGGCAGCGCGTCCGAGCCGGCGACATCGGTGACCGGCGGGGTGACGGCGTCGTCGGCGCCGCGCACATCGACGGCGCGGGGACGGTTCGGGTCCCGTCGCAGGTAGCCCTTGCGCTCCAAGGTGCGCAGCTGGTGCGCCACCGAGGAGGTGGACGTCAGGCCTACCGCGTCGCCGATCTCGCGAATGCTGGGCGGATAGCCGCGGGTGGTGACCGACGCGCGGATGACCTCCAGAATGGTGCGTTGCCGCTCGGTCAGCGTTGCGTCGACAGCGTGCAAGCGGCTGTCCGGGTTTGCTGCTGCAGGGTCGTTGCTGTCGCTCATGGCTCTGAATGTAGCGCCCGGCGCGTCCAGAATCAAACATGTGTTCGACCGGCGTGTCAGCGGACGAAAAAAATACCGCAATCTGCCGAATCACAAGTGTGTAACTTTCGGCGCGTTCGGGTATTCGAATGTCACCCAGCTGGTTTCCACCGTCAAGACCTTGTCGGTGGGGAGGTCTACCGTTTTGCTCGTGCGACACGCGTCGCTCAGATGTTCGATATCGAACATCTGAGCGACTACGGTCGAACACACGAGCGATAGTTAGTCGACCGGAGGGAACGGCATGGCACTCATCTACGCGGCCCCGCAGCGCACCTGGAACGCGCAGCGGGTGGTGAACAGGCCGGTGAACAGGCCGATCAGCGAGTCGCCCGCTTACCGCACCACACAACCCCGGCCCCACCGGCCAGGGCCGGCGCGTCCCGGCGGCACGCCGTTGCGCTACTACGGCACCGGGGTGGCGGTATCGACCGCCCCGCACCGACGGCGTGCGGTTTCAGTCGCCACGACGGTGGGGCTCGCGCTGCTGGCCGGCATCGTCACCCTGTGGCTGGGTCTGATGGCGAACTTCGGCACCATGGCCAACGGTGAATCGGCCGACGCCTCGGGCCGCGTACCTGCCGCGCTGGCCGTGGTGCGGGTGGAACCGGGCGAGTCGCTGCAGCAACTGGCCGCCCGGGTGGCCCCCGGCGCTCCGGTTCGCGACGTGGTCGAGAGGATTCGTGATCTCAACGCGCTGGATTCCAACGCGGTCGCCGCGGGCCAGACCCTGATCGCGCCGGTCGGCTGAGGGCCATCGGGTGCGACGCAACGCCGATACCGCGTACTCTCGGGGTGTTCTGCACGCCGGGTTGTCAGCACGAAGGAGCGGCCATGCACTGCCCGTTCTGCCGGCATCCGGATTCCCGAGTGATCGACTCCCGGGAAACCGATGAGGGGCAGGCGATTCGCCGCCGTCGGTCCTGCCCCGAGTGCGGGCGCCGGTTCACCACCGTGGAAACCGCGGTGCTGGCTGTGGTCAAGCGCAGCGGCGTGATCGAGCCCTTCAGCAGGGAAAAGGTGATCAGCGGGGTGCGCCGGGCGTGCCAGGGCCGCCAGGTCGACGACGATGCGTTGAACCTGCTGGCGCAGCAGGTGGAGGATTCGGTGCGCGCGGCCGGGCCCGAAGTGCCCAGCCACGAGGTGGGTCTGGCCATACTGGGGCCGTTGCGCGAACTGGACGAGGTCGCTTATCTGCGGTTCGCCTCGGTGTACCGGTCCTTTTCCTCCGCCGAGGACTTCGAGCGCGAGATCGAGGCGTTGCGGTCCCACCGCAAGGTGTCCACCTCGGGCTGAAGCGCGGCGTCTAGTCTGGCCCCATGCCGCCAGACCTGCATCCCAACCTCGAGCATTTGGCGCCGCTACTTGGCGTTTGGGCCGGACGGGGTGCGGGGGAGTATCCGACGATCGAGCCGTTCGAATACCTCGAAGAGGTCGTTTTCTCCCACGTCGGCAAGCCATTTCTGAGCTACGCGCAGAAGACCAAGTCCGTCGCCGAGGGCAAGCCGCTGCATGCCGAGGCCGGCTATCTGCGGGTGCCGCAGCCCGGTCAGGTCGAGCTGGTGCTGGCCCACCCGAGCGGTATCACCGAAATCGAGGTCGGCACATACTCGTTGAGTGACGGCGTCATCGAACTCGGGTTGGTCACCACGTCGGTCGGGCTGACCCCGACGGCCAAGGAGGTCAGCGCGTTGGGCCGCTCCTTCCGCATCGACGGTGATGAGCTTTCCTATTCGCTGCGGATGGGGGCGGTCGGTCAGCCCCTACAGCACCACCTTTCCGCCGTGCTGCGACGGCAAAGCTGAATATGGTTATAAGCCAACGCGTTTGACGCTGTCGTGGACGACGCGGCCGGCCACCCGCACCCAGCCCTGCGGATTCCAGGTGGTGTGCAGCAGTGAACCGCTGCCTTGGGTGATGCGCAGATTCCTGCTCAGGTATTTGGTGATCCGCATCGCAACAAGTTTCCGAAATTTCCGTCGGCGGCGTCCGTAAAGACGCGCAACACCGTGACTTCGACGCTCATCGCCGGGTCGGTCAGGTGGCGCTGCGTTCGTCGGCCCCCATCGCGTTCAGCACGGCGACCCGGGTGTCGGTCGGCCCGGACACGGTCCGCGCGCCGCCGCCGCTGCGGAGCAACTCACGCAGTGCGGCCTGGTCGTACTCGGGGGGGACGGTGGTGTCGATGAAGTTCTGCACGACGTCGAGGAACCGGGCCGGGTCGTCGTGAAAGGGGAAATGCGCGGAATCCTCGAAGATTTCCAGTCGCGAGCCCGGCATCGCGGCGTGCGCCATGTGGGCATGCCGAACCGGGATCACCGAATCCTTTGCGCCCCAGATGATCTGCACAGGGATGGCTTCGGTCAGGTAACACCTGTCCAGCATGGTGACGATCTGTCCGCGCCAATCGACGACGGCTCGCAGGGTCCGGGTGAACGCCGACGAGGCCGTCGGTTCGGGGAGGTCGTTGAGAATCCGCAGCATGTTGGGCAGATCGCGGCCCAAGGCAGTCGAACCGAGCGCGAGTCCCGCCAGCTGGCCCAGCAACTGAACCGCCGGCAACACCATGGGCAGGCGCAGCAGCGCCAACGCTTCAGAGCCCAGCGGCAAGGAGGCGAACCTCAGCGCGATGTTGACGTCCTTGGTGACGCCGCCTGCGCCCACCAGGATCAAGCGGTCCACGAGGTGGGGGAACTGATAGGCGAACTGCATCGCCACCCCACCGCCAAGCGAATGACCGATGATGGTGACCCGCTCGATGTCCAGGACGCTGAGCAGATCACGCATGCCGTTGGCGTACGCCGCGGCCGAGTAGTCGGCGCGCGGTTTGTCGGACTTGCCGTGACCGAGCAGATCCGGCGCGATGACGGTGAACCGCTGCGCGAGCTTGGCGTGGATACCGGTCCAGGTGGTGGAGTTGTCACCGATGCCGTGGATCAACAGGATTGCCGGACCGGATCCGGCGATCCGGAACGCCCGCTTGTAGCCGTGAATGGTGCGGTATTGCAGCGACGGGGAGGTCACTTCCCGCACCGGGCGAAGATTGCGCTTCCGCTCGGTCATGTCGCCAGCCTTGTCGGGTCGATGGGGGCGTTATTTCTTGTCGTCGTCGTCGTATTTCTTCTCAGCCTGCTGCGCCAGGAACCGCTCGAACTCGGCGCCCAGCTCATCGCCGCTCGGCAGCTCCTCGTCATGGGCGAGCAAGGACCTGTTTTCCTGAGCGTCAATGAAGGCATCGTACTGGCGCTCCAGGGCCGCCACCACTTGAGCGACTTCAGCGCTCGCGTGCACCTGCTCGTCGATCTTCGTCCGGATCTCGGCGGCGGCGTCGGTCAGGGCGGTCAGCGGAAGCTCGAGCGCTGCGGCCTTTGCGACCTGCTCGAGCAACGCCTGCGCGGCGGCGGGGTAGTCGGTCTGCGTCAGGTAGTGCGGAACGTGCACGGTGAACCCGACGACTTCATGGCCGTGCTGAGCCATCCGGTACTCCAACAGGTTTGAGGCGCTGCCCGGAACCTGGATCTCGGAAATCCATGGGGTGAAATCAGCGATCAGCTCTGGGTTGTTTGAGTGCGCGGTCATGGTGACCGGGCGGGTGTGCGGGACCGCCATCGGCACGGTGCCCAGGCCGATGGTCTGGCGCACCCCGAGCCGTTCGGCCAGCAGCCGCACCGCGGTGATGAACCGTTCCCACTTGAGGTCCGGTTCCAGGCCGGAGAGCAGCAGGAACGGCGTGCCGACACTGTCGCGCAGCGCGTAGAGACTGAGATCGGGGTCGTCGTAGTGGGTGAAGTGGTCGGTCTTGAACGTCATCAGTGGCCGCCGGGACCGGTAGTCCAGCAGTTCGTCGATAGCGAACGAGGCGACGAGCTCGGTGTCCAGCGCCGCCTTGAGGTGGCGGGAAGCCAACCGGATGGCGTGACCGGCATCCGAGAAGCCCTCCAGGGCGTGCACCAACACCGGACCGCGCCCGTCGGACGTCGACAGCACCGGCGCCGGGAATTCGAGCTCGTACATGCCGGATTGGCCCGGCTGGTAGTCATGCGCCTCATCAGGGTGGGTCATGGTGCTCCTCCTCTCGGGGTCACACGGGTCCCTCTAGGTTCCCCTACCCAGTGTCTCTCAATCGAGGGGGTCCCAAGCCGGCACCGCACGAGATTTGCTGGCACCACGATCAACGCATACGGCGGGAATTCTATTCGCTTGCTGGTACCCAGCGATTTGCCACGGTGGGACGCGAGGCGGTTCAGCGCCGGAACTGGTTGAGGGCGCGCATCTTGTTCGTCACGTCCAGCGCCGCGACCTTGTACGCCTCAGAGAACGTCGGGTAGTTGAACACCGCGTCCACCAGATAGTCGACGGTGCCGCCGCAACCCATCACGGCCTGCCCGATGTGGACCATTTCGGTGGCGCTGGTTCCGAAGAGATGCGCGCCCAACAACTTGCGGTCGGTGGTCGACACGAGCAACTTGAGCATGCCGTAGGAGTCACCGGCGATCTGGCCGCGGGCCAGTTCACGGTACCGGCACACGCCGACCTCGTAGGGGATCGACTGCTTGGTCAGTTCCACTTCCGTGGCGCCGACGTAGGACACCTCCGGGATCGAGTAGATGCCGATCGGCTGCAGGGCCGTGATGCCTTCGGTGGGCTCCCCGAACGCGTGGTAGGCCGCCAGTCGGCCCTGATCCATCGAGGTCGCCGCCAGCGCGGGGAACCCGATGACGTCCCCGACGGCGTAGATGTGCTCGACCTTGGTCTGGAACTGGTCGTCGACGAATATCCGTCCGCGGTGGTCGCTTTCGAGCCCGGCGTTCTCCAAGCCGAGATGCTCGGTCTGCCCCTCCCGGCCCGCCGAGTACATCACCGTCTCGGCGGGGATCTGCTTGCCGCTGGCCAAAGTGGTGACGGTGCCCGAGGCGCCGACGTCGACCGCGGTGACCTCCTCGCCGAAGCGGAACGTCACCGCCAGGTCGCGCAGGTGGAACTTGAGCGCCTCGACGATCTCGGGGTCACAGAAGTCCAGCATCGTGTCGCGCTTCTCGACGACGGTGACCTTGGTGCCCAGCGCGGCGAACATCGACGCGTACTCGATACCGATCACCCCCGCGCCGACCACCACCATCGAGGCCGGCAGCGACCGCAGGTCCAGGATGCCGTCGGAATCCAGCACCCGCTTCTCGTCGAACTCCACCCCCGATGGCCGCACCGGCTTGGTGCCGGTGGCGATGACGATGTAGTCGCCGCTGACCGTCACCCGCTCGCCCTGGGCGTCTTCCTCCACCAGGATGGTGTGCGGGTCGACGAAGCGGCCATGCCCGAGCACCAGGTCGATCCGGTTGCGCATCAGCTGCGACCGCACCACGTCGACCTGTTTGCCGATCACATGCTGGGTCCGGGCGAGCAGGTCGGCCGGGGTGATCTTGTCCTTGACCCGGTAGCTGGCGCCGTACAGCTCGCGCTGACTCATGCCGGTCAGGTAGACGACCGCCTCCCGCAGCGTCTTCGACGGGATGGTGCCGGTGTTCACGCAGACACCGCCGACCATCCGGCCCCGCTCGACGATCGCGACCGACTTACCCAGCTTTGCCGCGGCGATCGCGGCCTTCTGGCCGCCGGGCCCGGATCCGAGAACGACCAGGTCGTATTCGCGCATGGAAGTCATGGTTAGACGATAGAGCCCACAGTCGCGACTTTCTCCACAAGCGGGCGGCTGAATCACGTTGTGCGAGCACGAACTGACGGTGGGTGTCGTCAGCGTGGACGCCATGACGACGCAACGAGCTGACTTCGAACTCAATCGCCCCGGCGCTCTGATCGCCGCACTACCGGCGATCCTCGGTTTTGTGCCGGAGAAATCGCTGGTGCTGGTTTCGCTGGAGGGCGGTGGGATGGGTTCGGTGCTGCGCGCCGACCTGTCGGAGGACCTTCCCGACCGTGTCGAGCAGCTCGCCGAGGTGGCCGCGGCGGCACGCCCGGACGCAGCGATCGTGGTGCTGGTCGACGACGAGGGCGCCCAGTGTCCGGTGTGCAACGAGGAGTACCGCGAGCTGTGCGACGCGCTCACCGACGCGTTGGCGCGGTACGGCATCCAGCGCTATGCGGCGCACGTGGTGGACCGGGTCGCCGCGGGCGGGCGCTGGCATTGCGTCGACGGTTGCGGCGCGGGCGGGCCGATCGACGATCCGGCGGCGTCACCGCTGGCCGCGGCAGCGGTGCTGGAGGGGCGGCGACTGTATGCCAGGCGCGCCGACCTGCAGGCGGTGATCGCGACCGATCCCGGGCGCAGCGCCGCGCTGGCGGCCGCGGTCGAGAAGGCGGCGACCGCGCGTGCGGCCGCCTGCGAAGCCGATCCGGCGGGCTGCGGTCGGCGTGACGTCGAGCTGGCCATGGACGCCGCCGCCCGGGTGATCGACGGGCAGGGCCTCAGCGATAAGGAGTTGGCCCAGCTGGGGTGTGCGCTGGTCGACGTGCGGGTGCGCGACACGCTGTACGCCCTTGCGGTGGCCGAGACGGCGGACGCCGCCGAGGCGCTGTGGTCGCTGCTGTCGCGTTTGTTGCCGCCACCGTGGCGGGTGGAAGCACTGGTGCTGTTGGCGTTCAGCGCCTACGTGCGCGGCGACGGACCGCTGGCCGGGGTGTCGCTGGAAGCCGCACTGCGCTGCGACCCGCAGCATCGCATGGCGGGCATGCTGGATCAGGCGTTGCAGTCGGGATTGCGGCCCAACGACATTCGTCAGCTCGCCGGTACCGGCTATCGGCTGGCCGCCCAACTCGGGGTGCGGCTGCCGCCGCGGCAGGACATCGGCCGGCGGGCCGGCTAGTGGCTGAGAGGCCCGGTTGGCGCCTTAGACCTTCTCGACCTTGACGGCGTGCGCCATCTCGTGCGGCAGGGTCACGTTCTCGTGGCCAGGGATGACGATGGTCACGCCGCCGACACCGGTCTCGACGGTCACCCGCGCGTTGGGCACCACGCCGGCGTCCTTGAGCCGGGTGATCAAATCGATGTCGCCCTGGACGTGCTCGGTCAACTGGCGGACGACGACGGCGACCGGGGATCCGGGCGGCAGCTCGGTCAGCCGCACCAGGATCGCGTCGTCGGCGTCGAACTCCGAACCCACACCCAAGTCCAGCAGGCCCGGAATGGGGTTGCCGAACGGAGACGTCGTGGGGTTGTCGAGCACCTTGACCAACCGGCGTTCGACGTCCTCGCTCATCACGTGCTCCCACCGGCATGCCTCGGCGTGCACCTCTTCCCACGGCAACCCGATTACGTCGACCAGGAGGCGCTCGGCGAGGCGGTGCTTGCGCATCACCGATATCGCCAGCGCACGGCCCTTGTCGGTGAGTTCAAGGTGGCGGTCGCCGGCCACGCGGAGCAATCCGTCGCGCTCCATCCGGGAGACGGTCTGGCTCACCGTCGGCCCGCTCTGCTCCAGCCGTTCGGCAATCCGCGCACGCAGCGGCGTTACACCCTCTTCTTCGAGGTCGTAGATGGTGCGCAGGTACATCTCGGTGGTGTCAACCAAGTCGTTCATTCAGCATCCTCCGTTGCCGCCGAGTCTACTTCGCCAGCCGTGCGGATGGTTCGTCCAAAACGCTCCACCGCAGCAGTATGCCCGCCGCGCAAGCGCGGCGGGCACACCGTCTCCTATCGGGCTCGAAAATGCAGCTCGGCGCTGCCTCAGCTGGCGTAGGACCGCAGCCGGTCGGCTCGCTCGCCGTGGCGTAGCTTGCACATCACGTCGCGCTCTATCTGGCGGACCCGCTCCCGGGACAGACCGAACAGCTTGCCGATCTGGTCCAGGGTGCGCGGCTGGCCGTCGTCGAGGCCGAACCGCAGCCGGATCACCTGGTGCTCCCGCTCGTCGAGCGTGGCGAGCACGCTGCGGATGTCGGTGTGCAGCAGCTCGGCGATCACCGCGTTCTCGGCGGACATGGCTTCCGCGTCCTCGATGAAGTCGCCCAGCGGGGCCTCTTCCTCGGAGCCGACCGGCATGTCCAGACTCACCGGGTCGCGGCTGTGCTCAAGCAGGTCG
Organism: Mycobacterium asiaticum; assembly: GCF_001673635.1. Lineage (GTDB taxonomy): Bacteria > Actinomycetota > Actinomycetes > Mycobacteriales > Mycobacteriaceae > Mycobacterium > Mycobacterium asiaticum_C. The sequence goes on along the minus strand of NZ_LZMH01000055.1, from coordinate 93,397 downwards.
TTGATCTTCTCGACCGGGATCCCGGACTCCTCGGCCAGTTCCTCGTCGGTGGCTTCCCGGCCCAGGTTCTGGTGCATCTCCCGCTTGATCCGGGCCAGCTTGTTGACCTGCTCGACGAGGTGCACGGGCAGCCGGATGGTGCGGCTCTGGTCAGCCATACCGCGGGTGATCGCCTGACGAATCCACCAGGTGGCGTAGGTCGAGAACTTGAAACCCTTTGCGTAGTCGAACTTTTCCATCGCGCGGATCAGACCCAGGTTGCCCTCCTGGATAAGGTCCAGCAGCGGCATGCCCCGGCCGGTGTAACGCTTGGCCAGCGAAACGACCAGTCGCAGGTTGGCTTCCAGCAGGTGACGGCGGGCGGCCTCGCCATCCTTGACGACAAGCGCCAGATCGCGTTTCCGGTTCTCGCCGAGGCGCTTCCGAGTCTCCAGCAGGTGCTCGGCGTACAGACCCGCCTCGATGCGCTTTGCAAGTTCGACTTCGTCGGCGGCGTTCAGCAACGCCGTCTTACCAATGCCGTTCAGATACACGCGCACCAGGTCTGCCGCCGGGCTCTGAGCATCCAAGTTGTCGTCGACCCGGCTTGTGGTGGCATTAGCCATTGCGCCCTCCCGATTGGCTTGTCTTTGTCATGTGGTTAACGAGAAGCCCGGTCGCAGAGTTCCCACCGCTCCGCCATCTCACACGCTGTGACGTGCAGAAATACGGCGACGACCTGAGAATGTCCTGAGAAGTGGCGCGAGTGGACGGCTAGCGGGAACCGTCGGGGTCGATGACCTGCGCATCGGATTGCGTCAGCGGATCACGACGCGGTTCCAGGGCCAGCCGTTCGGCGGTCGGGAACAACGGGGTGCGCTTGCGGCCATGGTCGAAGCGTCGAGGTTCGCCGGCGTCACGCGGGGGACGGTCGTTGGCGATCAGAACAGCCATCCACGGCAACGGTATTGAGGCAGCAACGATCAACAGAGAGATCAAGCCGTTGTGCCAGGCGCCGTAGGCGATGGCCGCCAACAGCAACGCAGGGATGCGGAACGCCATGAGAGTTAGGTATTTACGCACCCGTGCGCGATGCTGCACCTCATAGGAAGGTGCGGCGGCAGTGATGAGTACCGGTCGGCCCTCCTCGTCGAAACCGCCGAGTTCGGTGCCGCGCTTCATCCTTCCACTGTTCCACACGAAATCGCTTTTGGGTTCTCCGGTGTCAGTCGGCAGGTCAGGAGGCACAATGTGTGGCATGGACACCCAGACGATCGAACGCACCGATGCCGAAGAACGCGTCGATGACGGGACCGGCAGCGACACCCCCAAGTTCTTTCACTACGTCAAGAAGGACAAGATCGCCGAGAGCGCGGTCATGGGCAACCACGTTGTGGCGTTGTGTGGCGAGGTTTTTCCGGTCACCCGGGCCGCCAAGCCGGGCTCACCCGTCTGCCCCGACTGCAAGCAGATCTACGACCGGCTCAAGAAGGGCTGATCACGCCCTAGGTTCGACGTTGGCCGCATCCGGGACCGCCTTCGACTCGGGTACTTCCGGTTCGTTCGTGCCGGTCATCGCCGCGGTGCGACGGGCCAGCCAGTTGCGCAGCCGGTGTGCGTGGGTGGCCGGGGCAGGGAACTCCTCCTGGATGGCGGCGTTGAGTTCCGCGCCGATCATGATCGAGAAGCCGCCGAAGAACGCGAACAACAAGAAAGCGATCGGCGTGGCCAGCGCGCCGTAGGTGTAGCCGGTGCTGCCGATCCACCGCAGGTAAAGGCGCAGGCCCAGCGTTGCGACGGCGAACACCACGGTGGCTAGCACGGTGCCCGGTATGAGCCGGTGGGTGGGCAGCGGCACCGGTAGCGCCACCCGGTACAGGACGGTCACGCCTGCCATCAGGCCCAGTATCAGCGCCGGGTAATAGCCGTAGTGCAGCAGGTTCTGCAGGCCTATCGGGATGTGCTCGCTCACCTTGCGCGGGCCCACCACCGCCACGGGAGCGGTCGCCACCACGAAGATCAGCATCACGATGTAGATGAACAACGAGAAGAAGCGCTGCCGCACCGGGTGGCGTAGTGGCGTCTGGTCGTGCGCCTCGACGATCGCGTCGACGAAGGACGAGATGGCTGAGGATCCCGCCCACAGCGAGATCAGGAAACCCAGGGAGGCGACCTCACCGCCGGCGTGGGTGGTGATATCGCGGATCGTGGGTTCGATGATCTCGTTGACGACACTGGGGGAGAAGAAGCTTCGCGCTGTGCCCAGAATGCTTTTGATGATCGACGACAGGGTGTCCTTGCCGAACAGCGGAGCCACCCAGGCCAGCGTGCCCAGGATTCCCAGCAGTAGCGGCGGCGTCGAAAGACACGTCCAAAATCCCGCTTCCGCGGACTCGGAGAAAATCGAATCGTCCCAGGCTTTGGCCAGCGCCCTTTTGAAAATGTGCCAGAAGTGGTGGCGGGACGGTTTCAGCGTTTCGGCGCTCATCCCGTCCAGCATTGCCGAAGATTACTCGCGCCGCCGACATTGCGGCGGGCGAGTTCGACGGATTTAGCTACCGCTCACCTCGAGGACGGCCGCCAGTTCGACCAATTTCGCTTCGTGCTCATTGGCGTGGTGCTGGCAGAACAGCAGCTCGGCTCCCGAAGGCAGCTTGGCACGCACTCGGGCAGCGGCGCCGCAACGGTCGCAGCGGTCTGCCCGGGTCAGTTCGGGACTGGTCAGAGTTGCGTTCATGGCTCCTCCGTTCTGGCGATAATTTCACTCTGTCAGACGTTCGGAGTTTTCGCCTTGTTCCCCGACCGTTATGAGGTGTGTCGTTTCTCACGGATTTTCGGCGTGCGAAATGGGCATTCTTGGTGGGATGACTGCCCCGCGCGTGCTGGTTCATTTGTGCGGAATTCGGGACTGGGCCCAGGCGAGTCGGCGCGGGGGCATCGAACCGGACTCACCGGACGGCTTCATCCATCTGTCGACGCCTGAGCAGGTTCACCTGCCGGCGAATCGACTCTTTCACGGGCGACGCGATCTGCTTTTGTTGCACATCGACGTCTCCGCTCTCGATGCTCCGCTGCGATGGGAGCCTGGAGTGGCAACGGACCCGGAGTCCATGCTGTTCCCGCACCTGTACGGCCCGCTGCCATCGGCGGCGGTCATCAGGGCGGTGGAGTACCCGCCGGCGCCCGACGGCAGCTTCCGGCCGGCCCAGGGCATTACGTAGGCGTCACGTAAGCGTCAGCTTCGATTTCCACCAGCAGGTCCGGCGCGATCAGCGCCGAGACCTCGACCATCGTGGTCACCGGGCCGATCTCGCCGAACACTTCCGCGTGCACCGCGCCGACCTCGTGCCAGTTGCTGATGTCGGTGACGTAGGTGCGGGTCCGGATCACGTCGGCCAGCGTGGCGCCGGCTTGTTCGAGCGCAATCGCTATGCGGCTCAATGCATTTCGTGCCTGATCGGCCACACTGTGCCCACTGCCGGTGGTGCCGGCCACTACCACGTGCGGGCCGACGCGCACCGCGCGCGAGTAACCGACGATCGATTCGAACTCCGAGTCGGAGGAGATGTTGTGGCGGTCGGCTGACATGGCCGTCACGGTACCGCCGCTGTCGCTTTACCTGCGGCGTGTCGGGCTGGTAGCAGTGCTGTGTGCGCAGATTCGCCTGGGTCGCCGTGGCCGTTCTGATCACCGGCTGCTTGGGTGTCCGGCACCACTCCGGCCCCGGTCTGAACGACGAGGTCCGGGACGGGACCTTGGCGTTCACCGTGACGGCTATTCACCTCGGCGTGCCCAAGACCGGACACCGCACGGCGCAGGGCGTCTTCGTCGTCGTCAACCTGATGGTCAAAAACGACGGCCCCACCCCCCGGGCGGTGTACTGCCAGGACCAGACGCTCACCGACTTCTCCGGCAAGAACTACGACCACGCCGTCAACATCGACAGTCCCAACGACCGGTCCAACATCGAGGCCGGCAATGAGGTGCACGTGACGTGCGCGTTCGACGTGCCCAATGGCATGCTGCCGGCCAGCATCACCCTGCGCGCGTCACAGTTCTCCCACGGCGTGCGCGTGGCGCTGATGGCGGCGGGCTGACCGCCTAGTCCAGGTAGTCCCGCAACACCTGCGAACGGCTCGGGTGGCGCAGCTTGGACATCGTCTTGGACTCGATCTGGCGAATCCGCTCGCGGGTCACCCCGTAGACCTGCCCGATCTCGTCCAGGGTGCGCGGCTGGCCGTCGGTGAGGCCGAACCGCAGCCGCACGACGCCGGCTTCGCGCTCCGACAGGGTGTCCAGCACAGACTGCAGCTGGTCTTGCAGCAGCGTGAACGAAACCGCGTCCACGGCCACGACAGCTTCGCTGTCTTCGATGAAGTCGCCGAGCTGGCTGTCGCCCTCGTCGCCGATGGTCTGGTCCAGCGAAATCGGTTCCCGGGCGTACTGCTGGATCTCCAGCACCTTCTCCGGGGTGATGTCCATCTCCTTGGCGAGTTCCTCAGGAGTGGGTTCGCGGCCCAGGTCCTGCAGCAGCTCGCGCTGAATGCGGCCCAGCTTGTTGATCACTTCGACCATGTGCACCGGAATACGGATGGTGCGGGCCTGGTCGGCCATGGCGCGGGTGATGGCCTGGCGGATCCACCACGTCGCGTAGGTGGAGAACTTGTAGCCCTTGGTGTAGTCGAACTTCTCCACCGCGCGGATCAGACCGAGGTTGCCCTCCTGGATGAGGTCCAGGAACGCCATGCCGCGGCCGGTGTAGCGCTTGGCGAGCGAGACCACCAGACGAAGGTTGGCTTCCAGCAGGTGGTTTTTCGCGCGATCGCCGTCGCGGCAGATCCACATCATGTCGCGACGCTGGGCGGCGGGCAGCTTCTCGCCGCGATCGTTGAGCTCCATCATGAGCTGGGTCGCATAGAGGCCCGCCTCGATGCGCTTGGCCAGCTCGACCTCTTCCTCGGCGTTCAGCAGCGCCACTTTGCCGATCTGCTTGAGGTAGGCGCGCACCGAGTCGGCGGAAGCGGTGAGTTCAGCGTCCTTGCGAGCCTGGCGCAGCGCCTCGGACTCGTCTTCGTCCCAGACGAAATCTCCGGAGGCCTTGTCCTTTTCGGTCGGCTCGGCGATCTCTTCGTCGTCCTCGGCGGCGGCCTCACCGGCTGCGGCCACCGGAGCGGCCTCGCCGTCCTCGGCATCACCGTCGGCCACTTCGAGTTCGGTGTCCTCGGCGTCTACGGCGACGTCCTCTTCCAGGTCGTCGAGGCTCAGGTCCGCGGCGTCGATCTCCAGGTCTTCGCCCGGCTCGACATCGATATCGGTGTCGGTGTCCAGCTCGTCGCCGGCGTCCAGGGCGACGTCGACTCCAGCCGTGTCGTCGGCATCTTTCGGCTTTGCCGCGCCGCGCGTCGCCGGTGCCTTGGCAGCCTTGGCGCGAGTCTTCTTGGGAGCGTCACCGGCGCCCTCCGGCGCTGCCTTGGTGGCCTTGGTTGCCCGCTTTGCCGGAGCGGCCCCGTTGGCGGCCTTGGCCGCCGTTCGCTTGGCGGGAGACTTTGCGGCGGTCCGTTTCACCGGCTCATCGGTGATCGGATTAGCCTTCGTCGCTGCCACATACACCCCTTCGGTCGGACGCACTTCCGGTGGGTCTGGGCATGGTTGACCGAAAGTGTCTGCTATGTCGAATGTCGGCGTTTGATATCAGCGTGAATACTCGCGCGCTATCGGTTGGGCGGCCGCCGACGACCATTGTAACTTCACCATGGGGCTGAACTGCCCGACCAGACGAAATCAGTGCGTCACGTCGCGGGTCGATGCCATCGCCGCGCCTACGATTCCGGCCGCGTTCTCCAGCGTGGCCGGCACCACCGGCGTGCGGTTTTCCAGCAAATGCACCCACTTGTCGGCCTTGCGGCTGATCCCGCCGCCGGCGATGAACAAATCCGGCCAAATGGCGTTCTCGATGGCCACGAGCACCCTGGTGACCTGTTTGGTCCACTTCTCGTAGCTCCACCCGTTCTTTTCCTTCACCGACGACGCGGCCCGGTGTTCGGCCTCTTTGCCGCCGACCTCGAGATGACCGAATTCGGTGTTGGGGATCAGCTTGCCGTTGTGAATGACCGCCGAGCCGATCCCGGTCCCAAAGGTGAGCAGGACAACAAGCCCTTCGTGGCCTTTGCCCGCGCCGTAGCGCTCCTCGGCCAGCCCCGCGGCGTCGGCGTCGTTGAGGATGGTGACGTCCTGACCGTCGAGTTCGGCGCTGATGATGTCGCGGGCGTTGGTTCCGATCCACGACTTGTCCACGTTGGCCGCGGTCTGGACGATCCCGTGGGTGACGACGCCGGGGTAGGTCACTCCGAGGGGACCGGTCCAGCCGAATCCGTTGACGACTTCGGCGATCGTCTTGGCGACCGCCGCTGGGGTGGCGGGTTGGGGGGTCAGCAGTTTGATCCGGTCACCGATCAACTGTCCGGTGTCGAGATCGACGATGGCGCCCTTGATGCCGCTGCCGCCGACGTCGATTCCGAAACCTCGGCGCTGGCCGGCGCCTGCTGGTGCTGAGGCGGTGTCGCTTCCGGAAACGGTCATCGAAATCTCCTCGGCGAGACTGAGTTGTCCGCTCACCTTATAGCGATCTGCCGGGGTCGCCGGGTTACGCCGTTCGGGGAGTTGGCTTGCTGTGGTGCGATAGGCCGGTGACCGCGTCCGACACACAGCCCGCACGGCTGCGCCGAATCGCCGAAACGGTGGCCGCCGAGGCGGCCGCGTTCGTGCGGCGGCGGCGCACCGAGGTCTTCGGCCCGCAGAACGGATCGGCAACCGGGTCCGCGGTGCGCTCCAAAACCACCCCCACCGATCCGGTGACCGTGGTGGACACCGAAGCCGAACGGCTACTGCGGCAGCGATTGGCGCAGCTCCGCCCCGGCGACCCGATCCTGGGTGAGGAGGGTGGCGGGCCGACCGACCCGACGGCCGCCGGCTCGGTCACCTGGGTCCTCGACCCGATCGACGGCACGGTGAATTTCGTATACGGCATCCCCGCCTACGCCGTGTCGGTCGGCGCGCAGGTCGACGGGGTCTCGGTGGCCGGAGCCGTCGCCGATGTGGTTGCGGGACGGGTGTATTCGGCCGCGGCCGGGTTCGGTGCGAGCGTCACGGACGAGTCCGGCACCACTGATCTGCGGTGCACCGCGGTCGACGATTTGTCGATGGCGTTGCTGGGCACCGGATTTGGCTACGCGCCGCGGCGCCGGGTCCGCCAGGCCGCATTGGTGGCCCAAATGCTGCCGGTGGTCCGTGATGTGCGTCGAATCGGTTCGGCGGCACTGGATCTGTGCATGGTGGCCGAGGGCCGGCTGGACGCGTATTACGAGCACGGCCTGCAAGCGTGGGACTGCGCGGCGGGTGCGTTGATCGCCGCCGAGGCGGGCGCGCGGGTGGTGTTACCGAAGCCGGATGTGCGCGGCGCCGGTTTGGTGCTCGCCGCGGCGCCAGGCATCGCCGACAAGCTGCTGGACGTTCTGCGGCGATTCGGCGGTACCGATCCGATCCTGGATTGAGCCGTCAGCAGCTGGTGGAGTGGATCTTGGCCAACAGGGCGTGATCCGCAGGCTCAGTGGCACCCGGGCGCAGGGTGGCGAGCACCGCGTCGATGTCGTCGTTGTGCGCCAGGGCGCTGAACTCGGTGCCCAGGGCCAGGTCGACGGAGTCGTCACCCCGGCCGTCGTGGAACAGCTCGGTGCACGGTGCCACCAGCCACAGCGCCGCCGCGGTGGCTTGTCCGGCGGTGCCGAACCGGATCTGGCCCTGACAGTTGAGGCGGGTGCCGGCGTAGACGGGGTCGTTGGCCGACGTCGGTTGCGCAAAGCCGAGGTCCTTCAGTGCGCCGGCGGTGTCGCCCGCTTGCCCGCCGCGGCCGCTGGCGTTGAGGACCCGCACCCTGGTGTCACTGAGTTTGGCTGGTGTGACATCCAACATCTCGGAGCGGGAAACCTGCTCACCGAGCTTGGTCGGAGTCGCCGTGCCGGTCGGTTCGGGCGGGGGATTGCATACCGCGACCTCGTGGACGTCCGTCGGCCGGGTGAGTGCGACCGTCCACACCACCGCCGTCACCACGGCCAGGAAGATCACGACAATGATGGCGGGGCGGGGGTTGCGCCGCCGGAAGGGCCGACCATGCTTGTCGAAGGCGGTACCCTCGGTAATCTGTGCGACCACACATGCACTCTAATCGCACGGTATTCACACCGTTTGAGGCCAAGGACTAGGGTCAATCCACTGGTGTGACGTAAATCACAGTCGATTCACCCGCAATACGGGCACGAATCGTTTGGTGCAGGCGTTCGACGCTGGTACAAAGCGTTCCTTGGACTGACGAGGGCCTTTGATTGACGAGGGCATAGAGGGGACAGGACGGATAGACAATGCCTACCGACTATGACGCTCCGCGGCGTACCGAGACTGATGATGTCTCGGAAGATTCGCTGGAGGAGCTGAAAGCGAGACGGAACGAAGCGGCGTCGGCCGTTGTCGATGTCGACGAGTCCGAGTCCGCCGAGTCTTTTGAGCTGCCTGGCGCCGACCTCTCCGGTGAAGAGTTGTCGGTACGTGTGATTCCCAAGCAGGCCGACGAGTTCACTTGCTCGAGTTGCTTTTTGGTTCAGCACCGCAGCCGGTTGGCCAGCGAGAAGAACGGCGTGATGATCTGTACGGACTGCGCAGCCTGACGCTGCCGCAGTCAGCTTCGCAGAGCCGACAGCACCCGCTCGGGGTGGCGGCAGCTCACCAACCAGTACGGCGTCGGATCATCGGGGTCGTCGAGAACCAGCAGAACCATCGGGCCGACCCATGCGCGATGGACGACGAAGGCCGCCGGGTCGAGTTGACGGCCCAAAGCGGCCGATTTGGCGGTTCGCGCTATTTCGGCGGAGCGGGAGATCACGGTGACGGGTAAGTGTGCCTGGCCGGCCCACAGCTGGACATTCCCGTCATCGGCGGTCACCCGGATCTCGAGGCGTCCGAGCCACAGCAGCACGCCGGTCGCCAGAACGAACAGGGTTGCGAACGGTAACCAGTCGGGTAGCGACCGCAACCCCAGGTTGAACTCGTACGCGACGATCCCCGCCAGCAGGAAACCCAGGGGCCACCACCACCAGGGCACCCACAGCCGCTCGCGGTATCGCACGCTCTGCGGCGCGACGCGCGTATCCGACACGCGGTCAAGGGTAATCTGTGGCCCCGTGTCGACCAGTCTGGCGGTAGTTCGTCTCGATCCGGATCTCCCGATGCCCAGCCGTGCTCACGACGGCGATGCCGGTGTCGATCTGTTCAGCGCCGAGGACGTCGAACTGGCGCCGGGACACCGCGCGCTGGTGGGCACCGGCGTCGCGGTCGCGATCCCGTTCGGGATGGTCGGGCTGGTGCATCCGCGCTCGGGATTGGCCTCGCGGGTGGGGCTTTCGATTGTCAACAGTCCCGGCACCATCGATGCGGGCTATCGTGGCGAGATCAAAGTCGCGCTGATCAACCTCGACCCCGCCACGCCGATCGTGGTGCATCGAGGTGACCGCATCGCTCAATTGGTGGTGCAGCGGGTCGAATTGGTCGAGCTGGTCGAGGTCTCGTCGTTCGACGAGGCCGGGCTTGCCGAAACATCCCGTGGCGACGGTGGTCACGGTTCCTCCGGCGGACATGCGAGTTTGTGAGGCCGGCGACGATGCAGAGCGAAGCGATGAGGAGGAGCGGCGCATTGTCGCCGCCGGCGACGATGCAGAGCGAAGCGATGAGGAGGAGCGGCGCAATGTCGCCGCCGACGATGCAGGGCGGAGCCGATGGTGGCATTTGGTAAACGCAAAGACGATGACGACCCGAGCGCTTCGAGCGAAGAGTCCTTGACCGGCGAACCCGACGGCACGGCGGACGAGGAGATCGAGGGCCCGTTCGACATCGAGGACTTCGACGACCCCGCCGACGCCGCGGTGGCCCGGCTGGACCTTGGTTCGGTGCTGATCCCGATGCCGGCGGCGGGCCAGGTGCAGGTCGAACTCACCGAGACCGGCGTTCCCAGCGCGGTGTGGGTGGTCACGCCCAACGGCCGGTTCACCATCGCCGCCTATGCGGCACCCAAATCCGCTGGCTTGTGGCGTGAGGTGGCCAGTGAGCTCGCCGACTCGCTGCGCAAGGACTCGGCCAAGGTCTCCATCAAGGACGGCCCGTGGGGCCGCGAGGTGGTCGGCACCGCGTCGGGTGTGGTCCGCTTCATCGGGGTCGATGGCTATCGCTGGATGATCAGGTGTGTGGTCAACGGACCCCACGAGACCATCGACGCGCTGACCGAAGAAGCGCGGGAAGCGTTGGCGGACACCGTGGTTCGGCGCGGTGACACACCACTGCCGGTGCGGACGCCGCTGCCGGTTCAGCTGCCCGAACCGATGCTGCAGCAGTTGCGCGAAGCGGCCGCCGCTCAGGTCGCCGACCAAGGTGAACAGCCGGCAGATCAGCAGCCGACCAACGAGCCGGTCGCCCGGCGCGGCGCCGAGGGTTCGGCGATGCAGCAGCTGCGCAGTTCCAGCACCGGCGGCTAATCAGCCTCGGCGAGCGCCCTCAGGCAGGCAGCGCCCAGCGCGGACGCATCCGCGCCGAACTCTTCCAGCGTCACCGTGCGCAGTGCGGCACGCGGCGCCGCGCTCACCCAGTCGACCCCCACCTGAAGCGGGTGTATCGGGTCGTCGACCGCCGCGACGACGCCCAGGGGCGCCGCCAGGCGTGCCAGTTCCGTCGCGCCGGGGGCACGGTAGGCCGCCGCCTCCTCCATCGCGTCGGGCAGCTGCGGCCACTGAGCCCGCCAGGAGCGGGCCAGTTCGTCGGCGAGCCAGGGCGGGCTGGACGCCTGCATCTGCGCCGTCGTGGCTTCCAGGCCGTCGCGGCGCAACTGCGCTGCCGTGTAGCGCGCGGCGTGCGCGGCCGGGGCCGAGCTGGAATCGCCCGTCCAGGCTGGCAGGGCCGCAAGCACAGCCACCACCTGCTGCGGATGGGCCAACGCCCACGAGGTGGCCACCGCCGCCCCGATCGACACGCCACCCACTGCGATCGGCCCCTCGCGCGCCAGCTCGTCGAGGGCCGTCAGGTAGCCCTCGATCAGTTGACCGGGCTGGGGCGCGGGTGTGATCAACACCGCACCGACATCCCGCAGCGGACCCGAGAACGCCCGCTGGACGTAGTCGTCATCGGAGCCCGTCCCAGGCAGCAACACGGTTGTGACACCGCGCAAATCGACAGCCACCCCCTCATCCTGCCGGTTGCGCAAAGTCGCCTTGAGATCAGTGGTTTCATCGATGTGGCATCCGGGAACCAACAGGTCTACGGTGACCGTTGGCATGTTGGAATGCTGAAGAACTAGCAAACCTCAACGACGTCGAAGTGTCAGGAGTGGCCATGGGGGCCCAAGGGTATCTACGCCGGCTCACCCGTCGGTTGACGGAAGACCCGGAGCAACGCGACGTCGAAGAACTCTCCGATGAAGTCCTCAATACCGGCGCGCAGCGCGCCATCGATTGCCAGCGTGGCCAGGAGGTCACGATGATCGGCACGCTGCGCAGCGTCGAAACCAACGGTAAGGGCTGCTCGGGCGGCGTTCGCGCGGAATTGTTCGACGGCAGTGACACGGTCACGCTGGTCTGGCTCGGCCAGCGGCGCATTCCCGGCATCGACTCCGGCCGCATGCTGCGGGTGCGTGGGCGGCTCGGCAAGCTCGAGAACGGGACCAAAGCCATCTACAACCCGCACTATGAAATTCAGCGTTGACCGCTTCGCATTCCTGTGAGCGATAACCGCTATAACGCTGAGCGTCTGCTGGCCCAGGCCGGCGGCGTAAGTGGGCTCATCTATTCGTCGCTGCCCGTTGTGACGTTCGTCATCGCGTCCAGCGTTGCCGGGTTGCTGCCCGCCATCGTCAGCGCACTGATCACCGGGGGACTGGTATTGGTCTGGCGGCTGATTCGCCGGGACTCGGTCCAGCCGGCAGTTTCGGGATTCTTCGGCGTCGCCGTGTGTGCGCTGATCGCCTACCTGGTGGGGCAGTCCAAGGGGTACTTCCTGCTCGGAATCTGGATGTCGCTCGTATGGGCCGTCGTGTTCGCGATATCGATCCTGATCCGCCGACCGGTGGTGGGTTACCTGTGGGCCTGGGCCAGTGGTCGGGACAACAGCTGGCGCGGGGTGCCGCGCGCGCTTTATGCCTTCGACATCGCGACGCTGTCCTGGACGCTGGTGTTCCTGGCCCGTTTCGCCGTCCAGGGGCACCTCTACGAACTGGGCAAGACGGGCTGGCTCGGGGTCGCACGGATCGCCATGGGCTGGCCGCTCACGGCGCTCGCCGCGCTGGTGACCTACGGCGCCATCCGTGCCGTGCTGCGCGTCACGGCGGCGCAGGAGCGTGCCGTCGACGAGGACCCGGTGCTGGACTGACGGTTACGTCGTCGGCAGCAACAGCTTGCGCAGGTCCTCTTCTGCTTCGGTGATCGCCACGAACAGCAGCTCGTCGCCACCTTCCAGGGGCTCGTCGCCCTGAGGCACGATCACCCGCGGTCCTCGCAGAATGGTCACCAGCGAGACATCACGCGGCAACTGCAGCTTGCGCACCGGCTTGCCGCCCCACGGTGTGTCGTCGGGCAGGGTGATCTCGACAAGGTTGGCCTGACCCTTGCGGAACTCCATCAGCCGCACCAGGTCCCCGACCGCGACGGCCTCCTCGATCAACGAAGCCAGCATCCGCGGCGTCGAAACCGCCACGTCGACGCCCCACGCATCAGTGAACAACCATTCGTTGCGTGGGTCGTTGACCCGCGCCACCACCCGCGGCACCGCAAACTCGGTTTTGGCCAGCAGGCTGAGCACCACGTTGACCTTGTCGTCACCGGTGGCGGCGACGACGACGTCGAAATCCTCCAGGTGCATCGACTCCAGCAGGCTCAGCTCGCAGGCGTCACCCAGCAGCCAGTGGGCGGCCGGAATGGCGTCGGTGTCCAGGTGGTCGGCGTTGCGCTCGATCAACGTCACGTCGTGGTTGTTCGCCACGAGTTCCCGCGTGACCGAGCGGCCGACCGCGCCGGCGCCGGCTACCGCTACCTTCATCTGCGCCACTCCTCAACCCCGGCTGCGCCGGCGTCTTCGTCGTTGCCGCGCTTCATCTGCGCCACTCCTCAACCCCGGCTGCGCCGGCGTCTTCGTCGTTGCCGCGCTTCATCTGCGCCACTCCTCAACCCCGGCTGCGCCGGCGTCTTCGTCGTTGCCGCGCTTCATCTGCGCCACTCCTCAACCCCGGCTGCGCCGGCGTCTTCGTCGTTGCCGCGCTTCATCTGCGCCACTCCTCAACCCCGGCTGCGCCGGCGTCTTCGTCGTTGCCGCGCTTCATCTGCGCCACTCCTCAACCCCGGCTGCGCCGGCGTCTTCGTCGTTGCCGCGCTTCATCTGCGCCACTCCTCAACCCCGGCTGCGCCGGCGTCTTCGTCGTTGCCGCGCTTCATCTCTGGCCCCCGGCGTCCTTGATTCGCGTCACTTGTCCATGTCCTCGCTCGGCGGCAGCGCCGCGATGGCCACGGCTTCGGCGGCGCGACCAGAGATGGCGGCTACATACACCTGGTCACCGGCCTGCAGCACCGTCTTCGGTTCCGGCAGCACGCCCGTGCCGAAGCGGATCAGGAACGCCACCCGCGCGCCGGTGGCTCGCTCGAGGTCGGTGGCGCGGTGCCCGACCCAGTCTTCGTGCAGGACCACCTGGGCGACGGCGACGGTGCCGGTGGGATCCCGCCACTTGGCCGTCTCGGTCTCCTGCGTGAGGGCGTTCAGCAGGCGATCGGTGGTCCACGGCACCGTGGCGATCGTCGGGATGCCGAGGCGTTCGTAGACCTCGGCGCGTTTCGCGTCGTAGATCCGGGCGACCACCCGGCGCACGCCGAAGGTTTCCCGCGCCAGCCGCGCCGAGATGATGTTCGAGTTGTCGCCCGAGGACACCGCGGCGAACGCGTCGGCCCCTTCGATGCCCGCCTTGAGCAGCACGTCGCGGTCGAAGCCCTGGCCTAGCACCCGGTCGCCGTCGAATTCCGGGCTGAGCCTGTTGAAGGCAGCGCTGTCGCGGTCGATCACCGCGACGTCGTGGCCGATCCGCGACAGACCGTCTGCCACCGACGACCCGACCCGGCCGCACCCCATCACAACCACCCGCACTTATTGGTCCTTTCGCGACGTTGGTGAGCCGATTTCGGTCGTGAAAATTCTTGTGTGGGGAACGCTACCGCCAAACCCACGTGGGCTTACTCTTGGCTCTCGTGTCCAAACTTTCAACCGCTGCGCGCCGATTGCTCATTGGCCGGCCGTTTCGCAGCGACCGGTTGAGCCACACGCTGCTGCCCAAGCGGATTGCTCTGCCGGTGTTCGCCTCCGACGCGCTCTCGTCGGTGGCATATGCACCCGAGGAAATCTTCCTGATGCTGTCGGTGGGCGGTCTGGCGGCGTACACGCTGGCGCCGTGGATCGGCCTGGCGGTAGCCGCGGTCATGTTGGTGGTGGTGGCCAGCTACCGGCAGAACGTGCACGCGTACCCTTCCGGTGGCGGCGACTACGAGGTGGTGACCACCAACCTCGGCGCCAACGCCGGCTTGACGGTGGCCAGCGCGTTGATGGTGGATTACGTTCTGACCGTTGCGGTTTCGACCGCCTCGGCGATGTCGAACATCGGCTCGGCGGTGCCGTTCGTGGCCCACCACAAGGTGTGGTTCTGTGTCGCCGCCATCTTGTTGGTCACGGCCCTGAACTTGCGTGGGGTCCGAGAATCGGGTCTGGCGTTCGCGATCCCGACCTACGCGTTCATCATCGGCGTCGCGGGCATGCTCGGCTGGGGACTGTTCCGGATTTTCGTGCTGGGCAACCCGCTGCAGGCCGAGTCGGCCAAGTACCACATGCATTCCGAGCACGGCAAGATCGTCGGTTTCGCGTTGGTGTTTCTGATGGCCCGCGCCTTCTCGTCCGGTTGTGCGGCACTTACCGGTGTGGAGGCCATCAGCAACGGTGTGCCGGCCTTCGAGAAGCCCAAGTCCAAGAACGCGGCCACCACGCTGCTGATGCTGGGCGCGATCGCGGTGACCCTGTTGATGGGCATCATCGTGCTGGCCAAGAAGACCGGGGTCCAGCTGGTCAGCGACCCCGCCCAATTGCCAGGCGCCCCACTCCAAAAGACGTTGGTGACGCAGTTGGCCCAGGTGGTGTTCGGCAACTTCCACATCGGGTTCGTGTTGATCACCGCCGTCACCGCGTTGATCCTGGTGCTGGCCGCCAACACCGCCTTCAACGGCTTCCCGGTGCTGGGCTCGGTACTGGCCCAGCACAGTTACCTGCCGCGTCAGTTGCACACCCGCGGCGACCGGCTGGCCTTCTCCAACGGAATAGGGTTCCTGTCGTTCTCGGCCCTGCTGGCTATCGTCGCGTTCCGCGCCGAGTTGAGCGCCCTCATCCAGCTATACATCGTCGGAGTGTTCATTTCGTTCACGCTGAGCCAGATCGGCATGGTGCGGCACTGGACACGGCTGTTGCGCACCGAAACAGATCCGGCCGCGCGGCGGCGCATGGTCCGGTCCCGGGTCGTCAACACCATCGGGTTCATCGCCACCGGCGCGGTTCTGCTGGTGGTGATGATCACCAAATTCCTGGCCGGTGCGTGGATCGCCGTGGTCACCATGGCGCTGCTGTTCGGGTTGATGAAGCTGATCCGCCGCCACTACGACGGCGTCAGCCGAGAACTTGCCGAGCAAGCCGCCGAGCACGGTGACGAAATCGTATTGCCCAGCCGCAATCACGCCGTGGTGCTCGTGTCCAAGCTGCATCTGCCGACACTGCGCGCGCTGGCCTACGCGCGAGCCACCCGGCCCGACGTGCTCGAAGCGGTCACCGTCAGTGTCGACGAAGGCGAAACCCGTGACCTGCAACACCAGTGGGAGGAGAGCGATATCAGCGTCCCGCTGAAGGTGATCGCCTCCCCCTACCGCGAGATCACCCGCCCCATACTCGATTACGTCAAACGGGTCAGCAAGGAATCGCCGCGCACCGTGGTGACGGTGTTCATCCCGGAGTATGTAGTGGGTCGTTGGTGGGAACAGTTGCTGCACAACCAGAGTGCGCTGCGACTCAAAGGCCGGTTGCTGTTCATGCCCGGTGTGATGGTGACTTCCGTTCCGTGGCAGTTGACTTCGTCGGAGCGGATCAAGGCCCTGCAGCCGCACGCCGCGCCGGGCGACGCCCGCCGGGGTATCTTCGATTGATCGACGAAACCCCCAGCGGGGAGCTCACTCTGGTGACCGGGGCGCCCGCCAACGGCGGCAGCTGCGTCGCGCACCACGAAGGACGGGTGGTGTTCGTCCGCTACGCATTGCCAGGGGAACGGGTCCGGGTGCGGGTGACCGCGGACCGCGGTTCGTATTGGCACGCAGAGGCAGTCGAGGTGATCGAACCATCGGCCGATCGGACGGAGTCGCTGTGTCCGATCGCCGGCGTACACGGTGCCGGGTGCTGCGACCTGGCGTTCGTGAACCCCGACGCGGCGCGCTCGATCAAAGCTCAGGTGGTGGCCAATCAGCTGGAACGGCTCGGCGGCCACAGTTGGTCAGGTGTGGCCGAACCGATTTCGGACACCGGGCCGACCGGGTGGCGCACCCGGGTCCGGCTCGAGGTGGGTGCGGACGGTTGCCCCGGGTTCCACCGCTACCACAGCGACGAGTTGGTGACCGATCTGCGCTGCGGGCAGTTGCCCGACGGCATGCTGGACGGATTGGACGAAGTGCCGTCGCCGCCGGGCGCTCACCTGCATGCGGTGCTCGATGACGACGGGCGGCGCCACGTGGTGCGCACGGTTCGCACGGGCAAGCGCACCACGGCCAAGGTGACCGAGGGTGACTACCACGCGGTGCAGCGCGTGGGTGGGCGCAGTTGGCGGCTGCCGGTGACGGCGTTCTGGCAGTCCCACCGCGACGCGGCCCGGGTGTACAGCGAGCTGGTCGCGGACTGGGCGCAGCCGGCTTCGGGCGGCACGGCCTGGGATCTGTACGGCGGTGCCGGAATTTTCGCCGCGACGCTAGCGGCCGGGGTGGGGGCGTCGGGGCGGGTGCTCAGCGTGGACACGTCGCGGGCAGCCTCGGGTGCGGCCCGGGCCGCTTTGGCCGATCTGCCCCAGGTCGATGTCGTCACCGATTCGGTGCGACGGGTGCTGGCGGCCCAAGAGGACAGCGCCGACGTCGCGGTGCTCGACCCACCACGCTCGGGCGCCGGCCGGGAGATCATCGATATGCTGGCCGCCGCGGGTGTGCCGCGGATAGTCCATATCGGTTGTGAAGCAGCGTCTTTCGCTCGCGACGTGGGCCTGTACCGCGGTCACGGCTACGGCGTGGACCAGATCAGAGTGTTCGACGCCTTCCCTTTGACCCATCATGTGGAATGCGTGGCCCTGCTGACCCGCTAGACTCCGTCGCGGTGTGCCGGGAAGTCTGGTCGGCGATCCTATTGTCGACCGATCGAAAGCAATCGTGAACGATTCCGCCCATTACGCGGCTATTGTGCTGTTCGCCAGTGCGCTGGGCTTGATTGCCGTGCTGGCCAACCGCCTCACCGAACGGGTGAAGGTTCCGGTGGCCCTGCTGGTGCTTGTCGGGGCGGCCGTCACCGTACACGTTGTGCCCGCAGTGCAGGCGCCCACCGAGCGGACCGTGGAGCGGGTGCTGACCATCGCGCTGGTGTTCGTACTTTTCGACGGCGGAATGCACATCGGGCTGCGGCGTTTCAAGGAAGCGGCGGGCCCCATTCTGTCGCTCGGTGTCCTGGGCACCGCACTCACCGTCGTTGGCGCGGCGCTGATGCTGCACTACTCGTTCGGAATCAACTGGTACGCAGCCGTTCTGGTGGCCACCGCGGTGGCCCCCACCGATCCGGCGGTCGTCTTCGCGGTGCTGGGCAAGCGCGAGATCGCTGGTCGCAGCGGCACCATCCTGGAAGGCGAGTCCGGCGCCAACGACCCGGTCGGCATTTCATTGATGGCCAGCTTGGTTGCCGCCGGCGGCCTCAGCGCAGCCGGTTTCGCGGATGTGGGAACCGCATTTCTGTTGCAGATGGCGATCGGAGTGGGCGTCGGAGTGATCGGCGGCCGTGCCCTGCTGGCATTCATGCGTCGCGTCGCCCTGCCCAGCGAAGGGCTTTACCCGCTGCGAACGCTGGCCTGCAGCGTCATGCTGTACGGCATCGCGACGCTTGCGCACGGTTCAGGATTTCTGGCGGTGTTCGTGGCCGGCATTCTGATCGGCGACGCTCGCGCCCCGTACAAGCCGGAGATCAAGCGCTTCCATGCCGCCCTGGCCGGCCTGGCCGAGATCGTCGCCTTCGCCGTGCTCGGGTTGACGGTCGACCTGCGCATGCTCACCCATCCCGACGTGTGGATCCCCGGGCTCGTCCTCGGCCTTGCTTTGACGGTGGTGATCCGTCCGCTGGCGGTCGGCGCCTGCCTGATCCCGGTGGAGCTGCGGCGCAATGAACGGTTCTTCATTCTGGCCGCCGGCCTCAAGGGCGCGGTGCCGATTCTGTTGGGGGAGTTCCTGCGGGCCGCGCACATCGCCGACGCGGAACGGCTGTACGGCATCGTGGTGGTGGTCGTCGCATTCTCAGTGTTGGTGCAGGGTAGTTCGGTACCGGGTATCGCTCGGCTGCTGCGCCTGCCGATGCGCACGGTGGAGACCCAGCCATGGGAGGTCAGCGTCCGGCTTCAGGACGAGCCGCACGGCGTGCATCGGTTCCACGTCGCCGCCGAGTCGCCCGCCGAGGGATGCACGATCGAGGCGCTGGGCGAGGATGTCGGCGACATCTGGGTCAGCATGGTGGTCCGGGACTCCAGCCTGGTGCCGGTGCGGGGTGACACCGCACTGCGGGCCGGCGACGAGGTCGTCGTGCTGGCGGATCCCGAACTGCACGACTCGCTCGCGGAACTGTTCGGCGTCGCGTAGCGGTGCGCTGTCGCCGGTGCTGCGTAGACTGGCGAGATGCTGGAACAGATCCGCGGGCCCGCCGATCTGCAGCACCTTTCCCAACAGCAGCTACGCGACCTGGCGCAGGAGATTCGCGAGTTCCTGATCCACAAGGTGGCTGCAACGGGCGGGCACCTGGGGCCCAATCTCGGCGTCGTCGAGTTGACGTTGGCATTGCACCGGGTTTTCGATTCGCCGCACGATCCGATCATCTTCGACACCGGTCACCAGGCCTACGTGCACAAGATGCTCACCGGACGCGCGCACGACTTCGAGAGCCTGCGCAAGAAAGGCGGTCTGTCGGGCTATCCGTCCCGCGCGGAAAGCGAGCATGACTGGGTCGAGTCCAGCCACGCCAGCGCCGCACTGTCCTACGCCGACGGGCTGGCCAAGGCGTTCGAGCTGAGCGGGCACCGCAACCGGCACGTGGTCGCGGTGGTCGGTGACGGCGCGCTCACCGGGGGCATGTGCTGGGAGGCGCTCAACAACATCGCCGCCTCCAATCGGCCCGTGATCATCGTTGTCAACGACAACGGACGCAGCTACGCGCCGACGATCGGCGGCGTGGCGGACCACCTTGCCACCCTGCGCTTACAACCGGCTTACGAGCAGTTCCTCGAACGGGGCCGCAACGCCATGCGGTCGGTGCCGATGGTCGGCGAGGTCGCCTACCACCTCCTGCACAGCGTCAAGGCAGGGATCAAGGACTCGCTGTCCCCGCAGTTGCTGTTCACCGACCTCGGACTCAAGTACGTCGGCCCGGTCGACGGGCACGACGAGCGGGCGGTCGAGGTTGCCTTGCGCAGCGCCCGCGGCTTCGGCGCACCGGTGATCGTGCACGTCGCCACCCGCAAGGGAATGGGCTACGGCCCGGCCGAGGCGGACGAGGCCGAGCAGATGCACTCGACGGTGCCGATCGACCCCCGGACCGGGCTGGCCACCAAGGTGGCCGGACCGGGCTGGACGGCGACGTTCGCCGACGCGTTGATCGCCCACGGTCGCCGTCGTCGCGACATCGTGGCGATCACCGCCGCGATGCCCGGGCCCACCGGGTTGTCGGCGTTCGGGGAGGCGTTCCCGGACCGATTGTTCGATGTCGGCATCGCCGAGCAGCATGCGATGACGTCGGCGGCCGGACTGGCGATGGGCGGGATGCACCCGGTGGTCGCGATTTACTCGACGTTCCTCAACCGGGCCTTCGACCAGATCATGATGGACGTGGCGTTGCACAAGCTGCCCGTCACCATGGTGCTCGACCGCGCCGGCATCACCGGCAACGATGGCGCCAGCCACAACGGCATGTGGGACCTGTCGATCCTGGGCATCGTGCCGGGAATGCGGGTGGCCGCGCCTCGCGACGCCGCCCGGTTGCGGGAGGAACTCGCCGAGGCGCTCGAGGTCGACGACGGCCCGACGGCCATTCGTTTCCCCAAAGGCGATGTGGGCGAAGACATCCCAGCTATCGAACGACGCGGCGCGGGCACCTCGGGTATCGACGTGCTCGCGGTGCCGGGCAACGGCCTGAGCAAGGATGTCCTCTTGGTGGCGGTGGGTGCGTTCGCGTCGATGGCGCTGGGGGTGGCCAAACGGCTGCACAACCAGGGCATCGGCGTGACCGTGATCGACCCGCGGTGGGTGCTGCCGGTGCCCGACGGGGTACGGGACCTGGCGCAGCAGCACAAGCTGGTGGTGACGCTGGAGGACAACGGCATGTCCGGCGGGGTGGGTTCGGCGGTGTCGGCGGCGCTGCGCGGCGCCGAGATCGACATCCCGTGCCGTGACGTGGGTCTGCCGCAGAACTTCTATGAACACGCCTCCCGGGGCGAGGTGCTGGCCGACCTCGGGCTCACCGACCAGGATGTGGCCCGCCGCATCACGGGATGGGTTGCGGCGCTGAACAGTTCGGCGGTGGAACCGACCGAGATCAGCGAGCGCCTCGACTAGCGCCCAGTGGAATCGTCACCGGTCTGAGCGGCCCGTAGCACCGCCGCCGCCAGGGCGGGCACTACCAGTTCGCGCTGCCACGGCCGCGCCTGCCCGGCGCGCAGGAATCCCTCGATGACGGTGGCCGGGCCGGCCGTTCCGGCACTCAATTCCTCCCAATCCCAACACAATCGACGAACCAGGTCGGGTGCGACCAGGTTCTCCGTCGGGATCTTCACCTGTTCGGACAGCCCGCTGAGCGCCGCCCGGACGGCTTCCAGTCGCGCGGCGGCCTCCGGTTTGCGCCTGCTCCAGCGCGCCGGTGGGGGTGGTCCGTTTGGCACGTCCACGACCTGCGGCAGATCCTGGTTCTGCCGGGCGGCCTCGAGCGCCGACAGCCACATCGGCGCGCTGCGACGCTGGTGGCGCCCGCCGAATACCGGCAGCTTCACCAGGTCGTCGACCGACTTCGGGTCGGTGAGCGCGGCCTCGATGATCGCTGAGTCCGGCAGGATCCGGCGCGGCGCGATGTCACGGCGCTGGGCGATCCGGTCGCGCATCATCCAGAGTTCACGGACGGCGGCCAGACCGCGACGGTCGTGCACACGGTGAATGCCTGATGTTCGCCGCCACCGGTCGCGCCGCCCGAGAGCACTGGCCGAACGTTCTTCGTATAACCGCAGGTGTTCGAATTCCTGTGCGGCCCAATCTGTTTTGCCTTGCTGCGCGAGAATCTCGGCCTCCGCTGCCCGCAATTCGAGCAGCAGCTCGACGTCCAGGGCGGCGTAGTTCAGCCAGGCCGGCGGCAGCGGGCGCTTGGACCAGTCGGCCGCGCCGTGGCCCTTGGCCAGCCGCTGGCCCAGCAACCGCTCGACCATGGCCGCCAGGTTCACTCGGTCGAATCCGGCCAGCCGCCCAGCCAGCTCGGTGTCATACAGCGCCGGCGGCCGCATGCCGACCTCCGCCAGGCAGGGTAGGTCCTGGTCCGCGGAGTGCAGAATCCATTCGTCCTGGCCAAGTACCTCGGCGACCGGCCGCAGCACCGTCAGCGGGTCACCGCCGTGGCTGACCGGGTCGATGAGCACGGTGCCGGCACCGGAGCGCCGGATCTGGATCAGGTAGGCCCGGTTGGAGTAGCGGAAACCCGAGGCTCGTTCGGCGTCCACGGCGAACGGACCACGACCGCGATCGAGTTGCTCTGCGGCTGAGGCGATTTGGTCAACCGTGACGGCGAGTTCCGGCATGCCGTCGGCCGGGTGTGCGAGCAGCGGAGCCTCGGGGTCCGTGCTGCCCGGCGGATCTGTCTCCTCAGGAGACGGGTCGGGGCACATGTCAGGCGCGTGACCGTGAGCTCAGGTCGGTGACACCGGCCGGCGGCAAACCGGCGGCGTGTTCGAGGACATCACAGAAGGCTTGGACGTGGCTGCCCACGTCGGGGGTGGTGGCCGTCCAGGAGGCCCGCAGTTCCAGTTGATGGGCGCGTGGCGGGCCGGAGATGTCGCCGTAGCGGACCGACGTGGTCGCGGTGACCGTGCCGCCCAGCGCGGTCATCTGTTCGGTGTGCGACTCCAGCGCCTCGGCCAGCCAACTCCACGCCACCTCCGGCAGCAGTGGGTCGATGGCCTCGTGCGAATCGAGGTCGGCCTGGATGTAGGCCACCAGGCGGATGGTGCCATCCCAGGCGTCGGACCCGTCCGGGTCGTACAGCAGGATGAGCCTGCCGAAGGCGTCGCCCTCGGACCGCTCCGGGACGATGTCCAGGTCGGGGTGTTTGACCTCAGCTCCCAGCGCGTAGCTGAACGGTGCCAGGCGTTGCGGGGGACGGATGGGGCCCAGTTCGATCTCCGGCCGCACGGTGACACCGTTCATGGCCGCTACCGCTTCGCGGAATGGCTCAGGTTCGACGGCGGACGTCACAGGCTTCGACGGTAGACCTATGTCCCGACACGCGCTAAAAGGCGCGCCGAACCGCGCTTAGCTGTCGGAGGCGTCAATAAACCGTGCGGGCCGCTTCTCGCGGTGCGCCGCGAGCCCTTCGCGCACGTCAGGGCCACTAAACCCGATGAATTCCAGCCCCAGCGACGTCTCGAAAGCGGGTGCAAACATGCGGTACCAGTGATTGAGGCTGTGCTTGGTCCAGCGGATCGCATTCTGGGCGCCGGCGGCCAGATCGTTGGCGAGTCGTGTCGCGGTGGACAACACGTCCTCGTCGTCGACGCACGTGGAGACCAGGCCGATGCGTTCGGCCTCTTCGCCGGACAGCGGCTCGCAGGTGAGCAGGTAATACTTCGCCTTGGCCATGCCGACGAGCAGGGGCCAGCAGATCGCGGCGTGGTCGCCGGCCGCGACGCCGAGCTTGGTGTGCCCGTCGATGATCTTTGCTGACCTGCCGGCCACCGAGATGTCCGCCAGCAGGGCCACCACCAGCCCGGCCCCGACGGCCGGGCCCCTGATCGCCGACACCACCGGTTTGCCGAAGTTGACCAGGTTGAGCACCAGATCGCGGGCCTCGCGCATGATCCGCAGGCGACCTTCGTAGTCGCCGATCGTCTCGTCGATCAGGTCGAAGCTGCCGCCCGAGGAGAAGGCTTTGCCCTCACCGCGCACCAGCACGGCTCGGACCTGAGGGTCGCGGTCGATCACCGGCCAGATGTCGGCCAGATCGCGGTGCATCTGCGGGCCGACCGAATTGAGACCGGGCGCATCAAGGACGAGATTCAGCACGCCGTTGTCGTCGGGTTCGCAGCGCAGACTCCGGAAGTCGTCATAGGTTGCAGGCATCGGCCTTGATGGTACGGAATGGCTGCATGGCAGCATTGAGGCCAGTGAATACTTCTGCTCCTACCCGCCGGGACCTCCCGAAGTCGCCCTATCTGGCCGCAGTCGCCGGCCGTGAACCCAGCCGCGTTCCGGTGTGGTTCATGCGGCAGGCCGGGCGCTCGCTGCCCGAATACCGCGCGCTGCGCGAACACCACCGCATGCTGGACGCCTGCTTCGAACCGGAAGTGGCCTGCGAGATCACCCTGCAGCCGATCCGCCGCTACGACACCGACGCGGCGATCCTGTTCTCCGACATCGTGGTGCCGCTGCGCGCCGCGGGCGTGGACCTGGACATCGTTGCCGACGTGGGTCCGGTGATCGCCGACCCGGTGCGCACCACGGCCGCTGTCGACGCAATGAAACCCCTTGACGCCCAAGCAATCCAGCCGGTGCTGGATGCGGTACAGCTGCTGGTCGCAGCGCTCGGCGATGTCCCCCTGATCGGGTTCGCCGGCGCTCCGTTCACCCTGGCCTCCTACCTGGTGGAGGGCGGCCCGAGCCGCCACCACGCCCGCACCAAGGCGATGATGCTGGCCGAGCCGGCCACCTGGCATGCGTTGATGGCCAAGCTGGCCGACCTCACCATCGCGTTCCTGCGCGGGCAACTCGACGCCGGGGTGGACGCCATCCAGGTCTTCGACTCGTGGGCCGGGACGCTGTCGCTGGCCGATTACCGCAATTTCGTGCTGCCGCACAGCGCCCGCGTTTTCGCCGAGCTTGCCGACTACGGCGTGCCGATGACGCATTTCGGCGTCGGGACCGCCGAGCTGCTGGGCGCCATGTCCGAGGCGGTGCAGCCGGGCCGGGCCCGCGTCGTGGGCGTGGACTGGCGCACTTCGCTCACCGACGCTGCCGGCCGGGTGCAGCCCGGCACGGCCCTGCAGGGCAACCTCGATCCCGTCGTGGTGCTGGCCGGCTGGCCGGTGGCCGAGCGGGCCGCGCGCGCCGTCGTCGAGGACGGGCGCCGCGCCGTGCAGGCCGGGGCGGCCGGGCACGTCTTCAACCTCGGGCACGGCGTGCTGCCCGAAACTGACCCCGGCGTGCTGACCGACCTGGTGGCGCTGGTCCACTCGCTATGACCAGCTCGTATTGCATTGTCGGCGGCGGGATTTCGGGCCTGACGGCCGCGTACCGGCTGCGGGCGGCGGTGGGTGAAGACGCGACCATCACGCTGTTCGACCCGGCCGACCGGCTGGGTGGGATCTTGCGCACCGAACTGGTGGGCGGCCAGCCGATGGATCTGGGCGCCGAAGCTTTCGTGCAGCGGCGGCCCGAGGTACCCGCGCTACTGGCCGAGCTGGGGCTCGGGGACCGGCAGCGCACCACCACCGGTGTGCGGCCGCTGATCTACAGCCAGGGACGGTTGCACCCGTTCCCCGCCGAAACGGTGGTCGGCATCCCGTCCTCGGCGTCGTCGGTGGCGGGTCTGGTTGACGAAGCCACCCTGGCCCGCATCGGCGCCGAGTCGGATCGTCCGCTGACCTGGCAACCCGGGGCCGACCCGGCGACGGCCGAACTCGTGGCAGAACGCTTCGGCGAGCAGGTGGTGACCCGATCGGTCGATCCGCTGCTCAGTGGCGTGTATGCCGGGTCCGCGGCGACGATCGGTCTGCGGGCGGCCGCCCCGAGCGTGGCCGCCGCCCTGGACCGGGGCGCCGAGACCCTGACCGAGGCGGTGCGGCAAGGCATGCCGCCCGCCACCGGCGCACCCGTGTTCGGCGCCGTCGCCGGCGGCTACCAGGTGCTGATCGACGAACTGATCGCCCGCAGCGGGCTGCGTTGGGTGCGGGCCGGGGTGTCCAGGCTGGAACCGGGCTGGGAACTGCACGACGACACCGGAGACCGCTGGCACGCCGACGCCGTCATCCTGGCCGTCCCGGCACCGCGGCTGGTGCGCCTGCTCGGCGACATCGCGCCGCGTTCGGTGGCGGCCGCGCGCCGGGTGAACAGCGCCTCGTCCGCGGTGACGGCGCTGGCCGTACCGGCCGACACCGCATTCCCGCAGTGCTCAGGCGTGCTGGCCGCCAGCGGTGAACCGTTGCGCGCCAAGGCGATCACCCTGTCATCCCGCAAATGGGGGATGCGCGGGGACGTCCAGCTGCTGCGCCTGTCGTTCGGGCGCTTCGGCGACGACGTCGCCCTGCGCGCCTCCGACGACGACCTGCTGGGCTGGGCGTTGAGCGACCTGGTCGACGTGTTCGGCCTGAGCGTCGAACTCCTCGACGCGCGCGTGCAACGCTGGATCGACGCGATGCCGCAATACGGCCCGGGTCATGCGGGCCTGGTGACCGAGATTCGGGCCGGGTTGCCGCCGACGCTGGCGGTGGCGGGCAGCTACCTGGACGGCATCGGGGTGCCCGCGTGCGTGGCGGCCGCTGGCAAGGCGGTCACCAGCGTCGTCGAGTCCGTGCACGGGCAAGTGGCACGATAGGTGCCATGGCACGCCTCGACTTCGACGCCCTCAACGCAACGATCCGCTACCTGATGTTCTCGGTGTTCTCGGTGCGGCCCGGCGAGCTCGGTGACCAGCGTGCCGAGGTGATCGACGGGACCGCGACGTTCATCAAGCAGCAGGAAGAGCGGGGCGTGGTGGTGCGCGGCCTGTACGACGTTGCGGGGCTGCGCGCCGACGCCGACTTCATGATCTGGACCCACGCCGACAACGTCGAAGCGCTGCAGGCGACCTACGCCGACTTCCGGCGCACCACCGCGTTGGGCCGGGCCAGCTCGCCGGTGTGGAGCAGTGTGGCGCTGCACCGGCCGGCCGAGTTCAACAAGAGCCACATCCCGGCGTTCCTGGCCGGTGAGGAGGCCGGCAACTACATCTGCGTCTACCCGTTCGTGCGTTCCTACGAGTGGTACCTGCTGCCCGACGAGGAACGCCGCCGAATGCTCGCCGAGCACGGCATGGCCGCCCGCGAGTACAAAGACGTCCGCGCCAACACGGTCCCCGCGTTCGCGCTCGGTGACTACGAATGGATTCTGGCCTTCGAGGCCCCCGAGTTGCACCGCATCGTGGACCTGATGCGGGAACTGCGCGCCACCGATGCGAGGCGGCATACCCGGGAGGAGACGCCGTTCTTCACCGGGCCGCGCGTGGCGGTCGAGCAGTTGGTGAACGCGCTGCCATGACTCAGACGACCACGCCCGGCCCCCGCGATCCCAGGGACCCCGCCCGCTTCGAAGACAGCTATCTCGACCAGCGCCTGGCGCACGGCCTGCCCGCGGCCACCCCGTGGGACATCGGCGGCCCGCAACCGGTGGTCCAGCAGCTCGTCGCGCTCGGCGCGGTCAAAGGCGAGGTGCTCGATCCCGGCACCGGCCCCGGCCATCATGCGATCTACTATGCCTCGCAAGGTTTTTCGGCTACCGGCATCGACGGTTCGGCCGCGGCGATCGAGCGGGCGCGGGAAAACGCACGGCAGGCCGGGGTGACGGTGGACTTCCAGGTCGCCGACGCGACCAAACTGGACGGGCTGGACGGGCGATTCGACACCGTGGTCGATTGCGCCTTCTATCACACCTTCAGCACCGAACTGGACATGCAGAAGTCCTATGCGCAGGCCCTGCATCGGGCCACGAAGCCCGGCGCGCGGCTGTACATGTACGAGTTCGGTGAGCACGACGTCAACGGCTTCCGGATGGTGCGGGCGTTGTCCGAGGAGGACTTTCGCGACGTACTACCCGGCGCGGGCTGGGAGATCACCTACCTGGGCCCCACCACCTACCAGGTCAATCTGAACGCCCAGACCATCGAGGAGATGGCCGCCCGCAATCCTGACCTGGCCGAGCCGGTGCAGGTGGTGCTGGACCGGTTCCGGGCCATGGAGCCGTGGCTGGTGGACGGGCGGGTGCACGCCCCGTTCTGGGAAGTGCACGCGCGCCGCGTGGATTAGGCCTGTTCCGGCACCAGCTGCAGCGAGATCGAGTTGATGCAGTAGCGCTGGTCGGTGGGGGTCGGGTAACCCTCGCCGGCGAAGACGTGGCCCAGATGACTGTGGCAGTTGGCGCACAGCACCTCGGTGCGGACCGTGCCAAAAGAATGATCGGGACGCAGGATCACCGCGTCGGAGCTCGCCGGGTCGTAGAACGACGGCCAGCCGCAGTGCGACTCGAATTTCTCGGTGCTGCGGAACAATTCGGCACCGCAGGCCCGGCACTGGTAAATGCCCTGGGTCTTGGTGTTGGTGTACCGGCCGGTGAATGGCGGCTCGGTGCCCGCGCGCCGCAGCACGTCGAATTCCTGCGGGTTGAGCCGTTTGCGCCACTCGTCGTCGGACAGCTGCAGCTTCGGACGCGCGATGTCGGTCACGTTGCGCCGCTCCTTCCCAGATCTGGTGACGCCACGGATGCTGCTTCCACGCTAGCGCGATCCTCCTCGTGGGTGAGCCACGACGGATCAATCCCGCCGTCCAGCCGGTTCTCCGCCTTGGCATCGGAGTAGCGGAAGTACAGCACGGTGAACGTCACGATGAGCAAAAGGGACCAACCGTAAGTGATCTTCAGGTATTCCAGGGCCCGCCCCCAGCGCATCCAGTTGAACAGCAGCCAGCGGTCCAGCGTCATGAAGCCGTAGATTCCCAGCCAGGCGGGCCAGCTGCGGATCACCGAATTCGGCAGTACGACGGTCATCAGGAACGGGAACAACATCATCGAGTAGTAGCCCTGCGCCAGGGACAGCACCAGCCAGGACCACAGCAACAACACCCCCGAGGAGGTGGTGAACCAGAACCGTGGGTCGCGGGTGCGGTAGTAGCGGTACAGCAGCCACAGTGCGCCGATGGCGATCACGGTGAACAGCAGCCGCAGCCCCACGATCAGCCAGGTGGGCAGGCCGAAGTACACGCCGTTGCCCTGGATGGAGCTGTTGAAGTAGTCGCGGGTGCCCAGGATGTAGGGCAGCGTGCGGGTGAAGAAGTCCATCGGGTCGGGTACCAGTGGCAGAGCCGCCGCATTGATGACCAGCGGAACCACCAGTGCTGTGGCCAGCGCCCGCCACTGCCGGTTGAGCAGCGGCAGCAGCAATAGCGGACCGAGCAGCGGTTTGAGCACCAGCGTCAGGCCGATGGCCAGTCCGGCCCACCACTCGCGGCTGGCCCTGCCGTCCAGCAGCCACCTCAGGAACAGCACCTCCAGCAGCAGGATGCAGCCGTTGATGTTGGTGAAGACCAGCGTGTTGGTCACCGTCTCGGTGCAGAACATCGCCAGGATCAGTGCGGGGGCGGCCACCGAGGACAGGGTGAAGTTGAACATCCGCAGCAGCAGGTATGCGGCGACCAGGATGGCAATGGTGTTG
This sequence comes from Mycobacterium asiaticum, assembly GCF_001673635.1. GTDB lineage: Bacteria > Actinomycetota > Actinomycetes > Mycobacteriales > Mycobacteriaceae > Mycobacterium > Mycobacterium asiaticum_C. The sequence goes on along the minus strand of NZ_LZMH01000055.1, from coordinate 64,336 downwards.
ATGGAGATGAACAGATAGCGCGACGGCGCGAACGGCAGGTAGCCGAACGGCGCCATCAGCAGCGTGCCCCCCGGCGGGTAGAGGTAGTGCGGGTCCACGTAGTCGAAATGCTCGTTGTAGATGTCCCAGCCGTGCCGGAAATTGAGCACCGCGCGGTACACCGGCTTGAAGTCGTCGGTGATGTTGCCGTTGGTGGTCAGCACGATGCTGCGGTGCAATACCGACATGATCGCCGCGGGCCAGAGCACCGCCCGCAGGACGGATGCGGTGCTGTGCGGGCCGGGACGGAATGCGGCCTGCACGGATTCGCGGAGGCCGGTTCTGGTCGAGTCAGCTGCCGTCACCAGCGCACCGTACACCGCAAACCGGTCGGGCCCTCGGCCAGGGATCAGGCGGGGCAGTACGTGTCGGTGCCCGGCAACTTGCCGCTGTCCAGGTAACCGACCAGCGGCGGAACGGCGCACGCCGAGTAGATGCTGGCCCCGTGCCCGATGCCCTGCCACATCACCCGCTTGCTGGCGGCGTTGGCGTTGATCACCGTGGCGGCCGTCGCGGCGACGCCTTCGTTGCCGACGATCGGGTCGTTCTGCACGCCCATCAGCAGCACGTCGACCTTGAGTTCCTTGGGCGCCTGCGGTGTCGAACCGGTGGGCCAGTGCACGCACTTGACCAGGTTCAGTGCGGCGACGGTGCCGAACTGGGGGTAGAGCTTGGCCCAGGCGACCACCAGCTCGCGGACCCGGTCGGGGGTGGGCCGGTTCACCGCGTCGCTGCAGGTGTTGACGAACTGTCCGTCGCTGTCTTGGGTGGCTTCCGCCCGGTTGATCAGGTTGTTCAGCTGGTTCATGTCACCGGAGCGGGCTGCGGCCAGCGCATTGGCCAGGCTGGTGGTGTTGCTGACGCGGTCACCGGCGGGGAAGCCCAGGGCGGTGGTGATGGCCCCGACGACCGAGGCCACCGAAGCCTGGCCCAGCCCCCGACCGCTGCGGGCGGTGTTGAGCAGGTCGCTGACCGCGCCCTTCGGGTCGGGGCCGAGCGCACACGTCACGGCGATGCACTGCGCCGCGAAGGCGTCGAGCGCGGCCTGCTGGCCTTTGACCTGCTGTTCCGCGACGGCCTCCGCGCTGGCTCCCAGGGCGACCGGCGAGTCCAGGATCAGCCTGGCCACCTTGTCCGGACGCGACCCGGCGTAAGTCAACGCCACCTGGGCACCGTTGCCCACCCCGACCAGCGCGATGGCCGGCACGTCCCAGATGTTGCGCAACCGCTCGATGTCGTTTGCCGCGTGGGTGTTGTCGTAGGCGGAATCGCCGGGTGCGATGGTATCGGTGCAGTTGGTGGTAGCGGTGTTGGAGACCTCGGAGAGGTTTGCCACCGGGTCGTCACCGGTCTGGAATTGGGCCTGGTCGCGCATCTCTTCCCGGTCCAGCCGGTCGCGGCAGTCGATCGGGCTGGACATGCCGATACCGCGCCGGTCGATCGACACGATCGGATGCGCGTCGAGCACGTCGGCGCCCGCGCGTGACAACCAGACGGGAAGCTGGGTTGAGGATGCGATGTCGGACCCGGTGGTGAAGACCAGCGGCCCGGCGTCCTTGGGAGTCTTGGCGGAGCGGGCCCGCACGACGCCGACGCTCACCGAACCGGAACCCCCGTTGACCGGGTCGAGGTCGGCGTCGAAGCTGGCGCACTCTAGCTTGACGCCGGGTGCGCCCGGAACGCCGGCGTCGGAGTTGACCTTGGCGGTGCAGTCGCGCCAGGACAGGTCGTTTTTGGGCGCCGCGATCGGCGCCGGACCGGAAGGCGGCGGTTTCGGCGTGGACACGCCCTGCGGCCGGGCTCCGGAGTTTGTGGCGAACCGCGGGTCGGCGCCGAACACCGGGACGCATCCGGTCAGCACAATGCTGACCGCCATCACGATCGTGGCGGACGCGATGCGCCGATTCATGCCGACCACAGTAGCGGGACCGCCCGACTGGTCCTCTACGTAGCGCGTGAATACCGCGTGTAGAGGTAGCCGGCTTCGTCGGTGATCACGTGGCCGCAACGCATCCGGGTCTGCAGCTGGGCGGTTCCGGACGCGATGCGGTGCGCCGACCCGCCGACCAGCAGCGGCGCGATCGTCAGGCACAGCTCGTCGAGCAGGTCGGCCTCGATGAATGCGCCGAGCAGCGTCGGCCCGCCTTCGGTCAGCACCCGGCGCAGCCCGCGCGTCTGCAGCTTGGTCACGACGGCGGACACGTCGACTTCGTGGGGATCATTACCCGAGCAATCGATCACCTCGGCCGTGACCCCGTCGAGTTCGCGGCGCGCCGCCTCGGCCGCCGAAGTGCAGGTGAGCACCAGTGGCGGCACCTCGGTGCGGGTGAACACGGCCAGATCCCGGTCGAGGTGACCACTCCTGGTGACGACCGCCAGGGGCGGAATCTCGCTCTGGTTGCGCGAGCGCCGGTCTTCGCGCTGCGCACTGCTCAGCTGCACACCCGAGTAACCCTCCGAGCGCACCGTCCCGGCGCCGACGACGATCACGTCGGCGAGCTCCCGCAACACCACGAAGACGGTCCGGTCACCGGGTCCGGCCAGCGCGCCGCTGAGACCCTTGACCGTGGACCCGCCGTCCAGGCTGGCGATGAAGTTGGCACGCACCCAGCTGCCGGTCAACTTGGGCGGATACCCGTAAAACTGGTGCAGCTCTTGGTGGCCGAGCACGCGTTCGGAACCCAGCAACTGCAACGAGGTCTCGGCGTGGTGGCCGGCCGCCATGTCGGCCTCGAAGTCGGGCATCGCTCGATTGCAGCACGTCGCTACAGTGCGAGCATGCACGGGTCTACCTCTTCGGGCGGATCTGCGGCAGTTTCCCGGCTGGTGGATCGGCACCCATCGGTGTCACCCGAGCGGCTGATCGCCCAATTGCATCCACCGCCGACGTTTGCCGATGTGAGCTTCGCGACCTATCGGCCCGACCCGGCAGAGCCGTCCCAGGCGGCCGCGGTCGCTTCCTGTCAGGAGTTCACTCGCCAGGCGGCGGCGCGCCGGGCCGGCCGGAAGAAGCTGTTCGGCCGGCGGGAGGTGCTGCCCGGTGTCGGCCTGTACCTGGACGGCGGTTTCGGGGTGGGCAAGACGCACCTGCTAGCGTCGGCGTACTACCAGTTGCCCGGCGCCGGGCCGGGGGTGCCCGAGAATCCGAAGGCGTTCGCGACGTTCGGCGAGCTGACCCAGCTGGCCGGTGTGTTCGGCTTCGCCGAATGCATCGAGTTGCTTGCCGGCTACACCGCGGTGTGCATCGACGAATTCGAGCTGGACGACCCCGGGAACACCACGCTGATCTCCCGGCTGCTGTCCTCGCTAGTCGAACGCGGTGTGTCGGTGGCGGCCACGTCGAACACGCTGCCCGAGCAGCTCGGCGAGGGCCGGTTCGCCGCGCAGGACTTTCTCCGCGAAATCAACACGCTTGCAGCCATTTTCACCACCGTCCGGATCGAGGGACCCGACTACCGGCACCGCGACCTGCCGCCGGCCCCGCCGCCGCTGTCCGACGACGAGGTCGTCACCCGAGCCGCCGCGGCGCCGGGCGCGACCCTGGACGACTTCGATGCGCTGTGCGCGCACCTGGCCAGCATGCATCCGTCGCGTTACCTGGCGCTGATCGAGGGCGTTACCGCCGTTTTCCTGACTGGCGTGCATCGCATCGAGGACCAGAGCGTCGCCCTGCGGCTGGTCGCGCTGACCGACCGGCTCTACGACGCCGGCATCCCGGTGGTGGCCTCGGGCACCAAGCTGGACACCATCTTCAGTGAGGAGATGCTGGCCGGCGGTTACCGGAAGAAATACCTGCGCGCCACCTCACGACTGCTGGCGCTGACTACCCGGCCGCCCGGGTCATGACGTAGTCGTGCTCGACGTGAGCGCCCAGCCGAAACGTCCTGGTGCCGCTGACGGTAAAGCCGCTCTTGGCGTAGAAGCGTTGCGCCCGAACATTGTGCCGGTTGACCCCCAGCCACACCCGCGAGGCGCCCCATTCGGCTGCCACACCGAGCGCGGCATCCATCAGTTTCGTGGCCACGCCGTGACCATGAAAGTCGGCCGCCAAGTAGAGCTTTGACAACTCGACGCTGACACCGATCTCGTCAGTCTCGCGAATCAGCATGGCGTAGCCGACGATTCGGCCTTCCTCATCGGCTTTGAGAATTCGCCGGTGTGGATCATTCAGGTAGTCGGCGAAGCGAGCCGTGGACAGGTTGGCCTCGATGAATGCGGCGATGTCCGCCGCGGGCGCGTAGGGCGGGCACGCCAGTGGAAAGGTCTGCGAGGCAACGGCACTGAGTTCGACGGCGTCCGCCGCGCTCGCTTCTTCTATGCGCAGACTAAAGATTCCCGTTGCTCAAAGATTCCATTGCGCCAGGTGTTCGCCCGACTTCTTGTCCAGCAGGACGACCACGGTCACCGGATCGCGGTAGGCGTCCCAGTACACCCCGCCGCGCACGACCGATCCCTGTGGCGCGTTGGTCAGCGCGTTGTCCAGCCAATCGGGCGCATCGCACGGGCGCGGTTTATAGGCATCCGCGAAGGGCGTGACGCCGTCGAAGGCGAAGTTGGTGGCCAAGATGAACGAGTTCGGCACCCGCACGGCGCGAACCACGACGTCGGCTCGCGCTACCGAGCTGTCCGGAAAGCTCTTCACCGGAACGCCGCTGCGGGTGTAGCCGAATCCTGGTGGCGGGTCTACGGGTACGACGCTGGTCACGGTGACGTCGGCGACGTATGTGCCGGTGTCGACCCGCAACGTGTCGCCGAGGTGTCCGATCGGTGCGTCACCGGCGCGAGCGCGGGGGATCGCGGCGTCGACCGACAACATGCCCGCCGCGCTGACGAGGAACGCGCAAAGGACGATCAGCCAGCGGTGCATCTTTGCCTCCTGGGCTGCCGGTGCTGCGGACCTTCGCATGATTACACACCCGGCGAAGCCAAGGGGAGGGGTTGGCCGTCTCAGGTCCCGTTTGCCGCGCCGGCGATCGATTCCAGCGCGGCGACCAGGTCGGCCTCGACGCGTTCCTTGGCCGCACCGGCGCCGTGCAGCGGGCCGGCGCCGTCCTCGAGTTCGAGCAGGGCGAGCAGCAGGTGCTCGGTGCCGATGTAGTTGTGGCCCAGACGGAGTGCCTCGCGGAAAGTCAGTTCCAGCACCTTGCGGGCCGGCCCGCTGAACGGGATCAGTGCCGGGACTTCGGATGCGGCAGGCGGCAGTTTGACGGACTCACGCAACGCGTCGGTGTCGACCTTCTGCTGGTGCAGCAGCACGGTGGCGAGCGCGGCCGGGTCGCTGAGCACGCCCAGCAGCAGATGCTCGGGGGTGATCTGGGCGTTGCCGGCGTCGTGGGCGGCGTTCTGGGACGCCACCACCGCGTTGCGGGCCCGCGGTGTGAACCGGGCGAAGCCCTGCTGCGGGTCGAGCGGGGCGGGGTCCGCCTTCGGGACGAACCGCTTCTGCGCAGCCTGCTTGGTCACTCCCATCGCCTTGCCGATATCCGTCCACGAAGCCCCCGAGCGGCGCGCCTGATCGACGAAGTGACCGATCAGGTGATCGGCGACCTCGCCCAGGCTTTCGGCCGTCAAGACGGCGTCGGCCAGCTGGTCGAGCGCGTCGCTGTGCACCCGCTTGATGGCGTCGATCAACTCATCGAGGCGAACGGGATAGGCGATCGGAGTTGGCTGAACCATGCCGTCAACGTTAGGTTGACGCGATGAGATTTGTCAACCACAGGTTGACGGTCCCGCTCGAGATGCGCGTCGCCCCGTGCTCTGCGACCATCTGAAAGCTATGAAACTCCTGCTTATTCCGGCCAGCGCAGCTATTGCGGCCGGAGCGATCGGACTGGCCACGCCGGCGCAGGCTGACGCGAACCAGGATCAAGCGTTCCTGGTATCCCTCAACGCGGCAGGCATCACCTACAACGACCCGGAGAGCGCGATCGCCGCCGGCAAGACGGTCTGCACGCTGGCCGACGGCGGCAAGTCCGGGGTCGAGGTGGTCCAGGTGCTGCAGAACGGAAACCCGGGTCTGTCGCAGGAGAACGCCGCGAGGTTCACCGCTATCGCCGCGAACGTCTACTGCCCCGCGAAACTTCCCGCGAAAGGCAGCGGGTAGAACTCGAAGTCAACACCGCCGAGCGTCGGGAGGCTTCGATGAGAGCAGGGCGGGCCGCGGGCGCGGCGTTGGCAACGGCGGGGTTGTTGGGTTGGGGCGGGGCACGGGCCCTGGTCAACCGGATCGAAAGCAACCCGGATCCCTTTACCCGCGAACAACTTCTCGCCGAACCACAAGGTGAGGAAGTCCGCATCAGTCGTCCGGACGGGACCGTCCTGCGCGCGCTGACGGCGGGCGAAGGACCGACGGTGGTACTTGTACACGGCTACACCGTCACCCTCGCGGAATGGAACGTCGTCTGGGATGACCTGCTGGCCAGGGGCTTCCGGGTGGCAGCGCTCGACCAGCGCGGCCACGGCCAATCCACGCTCGGTTCCGACGGCATCGGATCGGAGCAGATGGCCGCGGACCTCGCCGCGGTGCTCGCGCACTTCGACGTCCAGGACGCCGTGCTGATCGGACACTCGATGGGTGGCTTCGTGACGATCCGCGCGCTGCTGGACCACCCCGATTTCGCGAGGCGGCTGCGCGGGGTGGTGCTGTGCGCCACCTGGGCCGGCCGGGTGATGGACGGCGCGCCGCAGAACAAGGTGCAGATCCCGTTGCTGCAGTACGGCATCCTGCAGCGGCTGATCCGGAACAAGACCGTTGCGCTGCTGTTCGGCGCGGCGCAGTGCGGGACACGGCCGTCGCCGGCGATGGTTGCGGTGTTCACCGAGGGGTTCCGGCAGCACGTCGACCAGCACGGGCCGCTACTGCCGATCGTGCGGGCCTTCTCCCGCGAAGACCGCTACCCGCGCCTGGGCGAAATCACCGTGCCCACAGTCGTAATCGTCGGCTCCGCGGACCGCACCACGCCGCCGAGCCACTCGCGCCGGATGGCGGCCGGCATTCCCGGAGCCCGACTTGTCACGGTGCCCGATGCGGGGCACGCGCTGAATTGGGAGGCGCCCGGCGAATTGGTCAAAGTCATTGAGTCGCTGGCTGGGTAGCCGACGTCCACTGCCGGCCATCGAAGTACCGCCGCAGTGCGGGATCGCTGGGGTCGGGATACCAGCCCGGTGCGGTCACAGGGGAAGCCGGCCAGGCGTGCGGCACGTAGGACTCTGTCTTGGGTGAGTCCGCCAGCCTGACCAGCACCACGATCACCGCGGCGACAGCGGCGATGGCGACACCGCCGAACACCAGCAAGACCAGAAGCGTAGCCACCGGATGCCTCCTGCCGTCGTGACAATCATGCCGTGCGTTCTACAGTCCCGGCAGGCAGATGGGGGAGCCCATGCAGGTGTTGGCCGGCGACGGGTCGCCCTCGAGGATGTGGGCGCCCACCGGGATGCCGCCCTCGGTTCCCGGGTGACCAAGGCTGCCGCCGTAATAGTGGTGGCAAACGTTCATGTCCCACACCACATCCGGCATCGGCAGCGGGCTGCCCGGGCACCACACGTAGCTACACATCGCCAACTGGTTGCAGATGCCCGTGCCGGGATCGGCCTGCGCGGTGCCCGCACCGACTCCCAGACTGGCCATCCCAAGTGCACCCGACAGCAATGCTCCAGCGAAGATCCGCTTCATCGTCCCGCTCCTTGTCTCGGCCCGTCGATTCTCGACGGCCGCTGGTCGTTGTGACAAGTAGAGGATGGACGCTTGGCTACCGATCCCAAGAAATCAGCGCGCGACCGGGCACCTGCCGGTGTAGTCCACCTGCCAGTGCTTGATGCCGTTGAGCCAACCCGAGCGCAACCGGTCTGGTGCGGCCAGCGGCGCCAGATCGGGCATGTGGTCGGCGATCGCACCGAACATCAATCCCAGCGTCATCCTGGCCAGATTGGCGCCGATGCAGTAGTGCGCGCCGTGCCCGCCGAACCCCAGGTGCGGGTTGGGGTTCCGGGTGATATCGAACGTGAACGGATCCTCGAAGACCTCTTCGTCGAAGTTGGCCGAGCGGTAAAGCATCACCACCCGCTGGCCCTTGTTGATGGTGACGCCGGACAATTCGACGTCCTGCAGCGCGGTGCGCTGGAACGAGGTGACCGGGGTGCCCCACCGCACAATCTCATCGGCGGTGGTTTCCGGACGCTCGCGCTTGAACAGCTCCCACTGATCGGGAAATTCGGTAAATGCCATCATGCCCTGGGTGATGGAGTTCCGGGTGGTCTCGTTGCCCGCGACCGCCAGCATCAGCACGAACCAGCCGAATTCGTCGTCGGAGAGCTTCTCGCCGTCGATGTCGGCTTCCACCAGCTTCGTCACGATGTCGTCGGTCGGGTTTTTGGTGCGCTCGGCGGCCATCTCCATCGCATAGGCGATCAATTGTGTTGACGCCGTGAGGCTGTCGGCATTCCCGTACTCGGGGTCGACGTCGCCGACCAGTTGATTGGACCAGTCGAAGATCTTCATCCGGTCCTCGAGCGGTATCCCGAGCAGCCCGGCGATGGCCTGCAGCGGCAGTTCGCAGGCCACCTGCTCCACGAAGTCCCCCGAGCCTTGGGCCGCGGCCGCCTTGGCGACGTTCTGTGCCCGCTGGTCAAGTTCATCGCGCAACCGGCCGACGGCGCGCGGGGTGAATCCGCGCGAGACGATCTTGCGCAATCGACTGTGATGCGGCGCATCCATATTCAGCATCACGAAGCGCTGCATCTCGATGAGGTCCCGGCTGGCATCGTCCCGGTGCCGCGACATGGCGGTGTTCTGCCAGCTGGAGAACACGTCGCTGCGCAGCGACACCTCCTTGACGTCGCGGTGCTTGCTCAGCACCCAGAAGCCGCCGTCGTTGTATCCGCCCTTGCCGATCGGCTGTTCGTTCCACCAGATCGGCGCGGCCCTGCGCAGTTCGGCGAGTTCTGCCACCGGTAGGCGTTCGGCGTAGATGTCGGGGTCGGTGACGTCGAACCCAGGGGGCAGGTTTGGTGTCGGCACGGCGAAACTCCTAGGTGGACGTTGTCGCAACGATGTCGGACGCCATCGCTTCGACGGCAAGGAAGGCGAACGTCATGGCCGGGGCCAAGGTGCCGCCCGCCCCGGGGTAGGACGGCCCCATCACGCTGACGGTCGTATTGCCCGCCGCATACAAGCCGGCGATCGGTGCACCGTCACCGGTGAGCACCCGGCCGCTGGTGTCGGTGCGCAGCCCGGACTTGGTGCCGAGGTCACCGGGCACCACCTGCACCGCGTAGTACGGCGCCTTGTCCAGGGGGCCGAGCGACGGGTTCGGCTTGACCCGGGGGTCGGTGTAGTGCAGATCATTAAGGGTCTCGCCGCGATGGAACTCGGGATCGGTTCCGTGGCGCGCGAATTCGTTGAAACGCTGCACGGTCGCGGTGAGCTCGGCTGCGGGCACGTCGATCTGGGCCGCGAGCGTTTCCAGCGAGTCGGCCTTGTACAGCCAGCCGTGCCCGGGCCGTAGCCGTTCGGGGACGAGGCGGTCCGGCTGCAGCATGCCGGGTTTGACCGGCCCGATCGGAAACTTCTTGCGGTACTTGGCATCGAAGATCATCCAGGCCGGGATGGCCTTTCCGGTCTTTTCGTGCGCCGCATACATCGCCTTGCCGATGTTGTTGTAATTGCTGGCCTCGTTGACGAAGCGCCGCCCATCGCGATCCACGAAAAGGCCCCACGGCAAACTCTTTTCGATCACCAGCACCCAGGCGGTCGGCTCGCCCGGCGGCAGTACCGCGGGCGTCCACCAGCAGTTGTTCATCGTGGCGGTGTCCAGGGCGGCGCCGACCTGCTCGGCCAGCACGATCCCGTCACCGGTGTTGCCCTCGTGGCCGACGGTCCAGCGAGCGTCGACGGGCAGCGGCTGATAGCGCTTGCGCATCAGGTCGTTGCGCTCGAACCCGCCGGTGGCCAGCAGCACACCTTTGTGCGCCCGGATCACCCCGCCGGCGTCCAATTCGACGCCGACGACCCGGTCGTCTTCGGTAATCAATTGCCGCACCGTGGTATTGAGCAGCACCGGCACCCCGCGCCGTTTCAGTTCGATCCGCAGCCGGGCCATCAACGCCTGCCCCAGGGTCAAGTACGGGTCGCGTCCCTGCCACCGTCGCCGCGAGTCGCGCCGCCGCGCATAGCGGCCCAGCCCGGCCAGCAGCCCGAGCTTGGGTTTGATGCCGGGCTGCATCAGAGCCCGCGCCTCGGCGAGGCGCATCATGAACCGGTCGAATATCAGTTCGCCCGGGTAACAGGGATGCAGGGTGGCGAAGTCCTCACCGAGCAGGTTCCCGTCGAACGGCAGCGGTTCGAGCGGACGCCCGCCCGGCTTGGCGCCCGGTTGGAAGCCGTCGTAATCGGGGTATTCGCGCACCGGTTCGAACCGCACGTCGGTCTCGGCCTCGAAGGTGGCGATCATGCGGTTGGCGCCGTCGATGAAGGCGCGTCGCTGCTCGGCCGGCACCTGGCCCTCGGTGACCGCCTCCAGGTACGCCCACGCGTCCTTGTTGGAGTCGGAGACGGCGACCTCACCCATCTTCGGGTTGTTCGGCACCCACACCGCGCCGGCCGACATCGCCGCCGAACCGCCCCACATCGGGCTCTTCTCCAAAACCACCACGCTGTGCCCGAGCAGCGCCGCGCGCAGGGCACCGGCCAGCCCGGCGGCACCGGATCCCAATACGACGACGTCGAACTCGTTGTCGGTGGTCATCTCAGAACGTCCCGTAAACCGCCGCCGGCGGTGGCGCTTTCTCGATCAGGTCACGCACCGTCGGTCCGACCTCGGCGGGATCCCACCGCCGGCCCAGGTCGGTCGGCGGCCCGTGCTGCCACCCGTCGGCCACCGAGATCTTGCCGCCCTCGACCTCGAACACCCGGCCCGTGACGTCGGCGGACTCGTTGCTGCCCAGCCAAACGACTAGCGGGGCAATGTTTTCCGGCGCCATCGCATCAAACCCGCCATCGGATACTTCAGCCATCATGTCGGCGAACACACCCTCGGTCAGCCGGGTCCGTGCCGAGGGTGCGATCGCATTGGCGGTCACCCCGTAACGGCTGAGTTCCACGGCCTGGATGATGGTCAGTGCCGCGATGCCGGCCTTGGCGGCGCCGTAGTTGGACTGCCCGATGTTGCCCATCAGCCCGGCGCCCGAGGATGTGTTGACGATGCGCGCGTCAACGGGGTTGCCGGCCTTGAACTCATCGCGCCAGTAGGCCGCCGCATGCCTGCTCACGCAGAAGTGCCCGCGCAGATTCACCCGGATGGAGTCGTCCCACTCCTGCGGGCTCATGTTGACGAACATGCGGTCGCGCAGCATCCCGGCGTTGTTGACGACGGTGTCCAGCCGGCCGAACGTGTCGAGGGCGGTGGCGACCAGGCGCTGTGCGGCGTCGAAGTCGGTGACGTCGTCGGTATTGGCGACGGCCTCGCCGCCGACTGCGGTGATCCGCTCGACGACCTGGTGGGCCGGACCGGTGTCACTGCCGCTGCCGTCCGGGGCTCCGCCGAGGTCGTTCACGACGACCCGAGCGCCCTGCCGGGCGAACTCCACGGCGTGCTCGGCGCCGATGCCCCGTCCCGCTCCGGTGACGATGACGACGCGTCCGTCGCAAATACCCACGCGGCGATCTCCTTTCAGATTCGTTCGATGATGGTGACGTTCGCTTGGCCGCCGCCCTCGCAGATGGTCAGCAAGCCGTATCGGCCCGACGTCCGTTCCAGCGCGTGCAGCAGCGTGGTCAGCAGGCGGGTGCCGGTCGCGCCGATGGGGTGGCCGAGCGCGATGGCGCCGCCTGCGATGTTGACGACAGCCGGGTCGGCACCCAGTTCACGGGTGAACGCCATCGGCACCGGGGCGAAGGCTTCGTTGATCTCGATCAGGTCGATGTCCTCGATCGACAGCCCGCAGCGGCTCAGTGCGCGGTGCGTGGCGCGGATCGGCGCGGTGAGCATCAGGATCGGATCGTCGGCGCGGACGTCGAGGTGGTGGATGCGGGCGCGCGGCGTCAACCCGTGGTCGGCGACGGCCCGCTCGGAGGCGATCAACACCGCGCTGGCCGCGTCGGAGATCTGCGACGCGTGGCCGGCCGTCACCGTGCCACCGGGCCGAAGCGGCGCCAGCGCGGCCATGCGTTGCGGTGAGGTGTCGCGGCGCGGGCCCTCGTCGGCGGTGACGCCGGCCAGCGGCACGATCTCGCGCTCGAACCAGCCGTGGTCTATGGCCTGTATAGCCCGGCGGTGGCTTTCGAGCCCGTACTCGTCGAGCTCGGCGCGGGTCAATTGCCACTTCTCGGCCACCAGGTCGGCCGACCGGAATTGGGACACCTCCTCGGCTCCGTACCGCGCGGTCCACCCAACGCTGCCGCTGAACGGATCGGACAGCCCCCACTGCGCTGCGGCGGTGTAGGCGGCCGAGATCGGGATCATGCTCATGTTCTGCACGCCGCCGGCGATCACCAGATCCTGGGTCCCGCTCATCACCGCCTGGGCCGCGAAATGCACGGCCTGCTGGGACGAGCCGCACTGCCGGTCAACGGTGACGCCCGGGACGTCGTCGGGCAACCCGGCGGCCAGCCAGCAGGTACGGGCGACGTCACCGGCCTGCGGACCCAGCTGATCGCACACTCCAAGCACCACGTCGTCCATCGCTGACGGGTCGAAGTCGTTGCGTTCGACCAGATTTCGGATGACGTGTGCGCCGAGGTCCGCCGGATGGACATCCTTGAGCCCGCCGTTGCGCTTGGCGACCGGGGTGCGGGCCGCATCGACGATGAACGCCGCCGGCCGGGTGGTGGTCATGTGCGTCCGCCTCCTTGCGTTCGATGCCGAGCCTGGTATATCAATGTCTTGATGTCAACTTCCGAACGTATTCGTCCGGGGCCGGGTGTCAGCCTTGGGACTTTCTCCCGCGTCACGGACCTGCCGCACTGGAACCGTTACGCCGCGGTCAACGACGAGTTCATCGACGTGCACATGTCGGTCGAGGCCGCCCGCGCCGCCGGACAACCCGATATCTTCGGCATGGGCAATCTGCGGGTCGGCTATCAGCATGCGGCGCTGCACCGCTGGATCGATGGTCGCGGCGACATCGCCTCCTACAGCTGCCAGTTCCGCGCGCTGAACTTTCCCGGCGACGAATTGACGGTATGGGGCAAGGTGGTCGACTCCACCGAGCGCGACGGACTGCAACTCTCGGTGCTCGAGCTCGGCGTGCGCAACCAAGACGGCGCCGAAACCACGCCCGCCACCGCCGAGGTGGTGTGGTTCGACGGGCCGCCCGCCATGCCTCCCGGCCCGGCGCCGTCGGTCGACACCGACCGCGCGCCCGGGGTCTACCTCGACCCCGAAACCATCGGCTGGCTCGGGCGGGCGCTACCGGTCCTCGAGTCACTTCCGGTCGACGCCAACGACATTCGCCGCTGGGCGCAGGCCATCTGGTATCCCGAACCACCCCCGGCCGACCAGTTCGACATCGCCGTCGCCGCACTCGGCCCCTGGGGCGGACTGGTCGCGCCGCGCGACTTCAACCCCTATGCCTGGCACCCCGACTTCCACCCGGAGGCCTACCCCTGGATGCGCGGCATGGGCACCGAACCAGGGCGCCGCGGGCTCAACGGTGGCCAGCGGACCTGGTACGGGGCGCCCATTCGGCCCGGCGACGTGATCAGTTCGGAGGTGACGCTGGTCAGTGCGTACGAGAAGGAGGGCCGGCTGGGCACCATGCTGCTCCTGGTCGACCGGGCGGTGTGGACCAACCAGCGCGGCGAACTGGTCCGCACCAGCGAACGAACCACCATCTACCACTGATCATGGGTGCACCGGTTGACGTCGGCCACGCGGTCTTCGCGCTGCACGAGCCGCTTCCCGGACACGAGCGCGACTTCAACCGCTGGTACGAGCGCGACCACATGTACGTCGGCGGCATCCTGGCGCCGTGGACCATAGGCGCAGCGCGCTGGTTCGCCTCCGATGAACTCAAGGCGCGGCGGTTCGGCTCGGGACCGTTCGGCCCGCTCACCGACGGCAGTTACCTGACGCTCTACTGGATTCAGCGGGACCACCTCGCCGACCAGCAGAAGTGGGTGGCCGAGAACCTGGCCGGCGCCAGCCGCTACGAGCACAAGACGGTGCAGACCGCCACCACCTACGACCGGGTCGCCACCTGGGAACGCGACCCAGACGGAGTGCCGCTGTTCCTCGCTCCGGCCCACGGCTACCCGGGACTGGTGTGGCTGGTCCTCGAGCGGACACCCGAGGTGAGCCTCGATGCGTTGGCGGACTGGCTGTTCGGTGCCTATGCCGGTGATCGATGGGCCGGCAGCGGCGTCGCGTCGGCGATCGCGTTCGCACCGCGCCCCAAGGAGCCCTGGTGGCCGCCCGCGGCGCCGGAGGTGGCGGGTGTGGGGGAGCGGCTGATGGTCGCCTGCTTCCTGGAGGACGATCCGGCCGCGTGCTGGGACCGGGCGTTCGCTCCGCTGGCCGACGCCGTGACGGGTGTCGGCAGTGTCCTGTTCGCCGGACCGTTTCGCCCGACGGTGGTGGGCACCGACCCGTGATCAGTCAGCGCTACGACGTGCACTGGCGCAGCGCGCCGGCGCTCACCCAGCAGGCGGCCCGTCGCTTCGGTGACGACGCGGCGCTGATCGAGGGCGAAAGCCGGCGCACCTTCACCCAGCTGGCGGCCGATGTCAGGGCCGCCACAGCCGCCGCGCTGGCGGCGGGCATCACGCCCGGTGAGCGGGTGGCGATCTGGGCGCCCAACAGCGGCGCCTGGCTGACCGCGGCGTTGGGCATTCAGGGTGCCGGGGCGGTGCTGGTTCCCGTCAACACCCGCTTCAAAGCGGCCGAGGCGGCACACGTGTTACGCGCCAGCCGGGCTCGAGTCCTGTTCACGGTCAACGGTTTTCTCGGCACGGACTATGAGGTGATGCTGCGCGACAGCGGCGAGGAACTGGCGGACCTGTGCACCGTGGTGGTGTTGAGCGGTTCGGCGCTGCGGCCGGGAACGCGGACGTGGCGGGAGTTCCTCGACGCGGGTGCGGCCGTGCCGCGCGCCGCCGTGCTGGCCGCCATCGACGCGGTGGGCCCCGACGACGACGCCGACATTCTCTTCACCTCGGGCACCACGGGCCGGCCCAAGGGGGTTCCGACCACCCACGGTCAGAATCTGCGCTGCTTCGGCGTCTACACCGAGGCGATCGGACTGCGCCGCGGTGACCGATACCTGATTGTGAACCCGTTCTTCCACTCGTTCGGTTACAAGGCGGGATTTCTGGCCTGCCTGATGCGCGGGGCGACGATCCTGCCGGTCGCGGTGTTTGATGCCAAAAGGCTGGGCGAACTGGTTGCCGCGCAACGTATCACGGTGCTCCCCGGCCCGCCGACGCTGCTGCAATCACTGCTCGACCAGCGCGAGGGCGCGGACCTGTCCTCGTTGCGGCTCACCGTGACCGGCGCCGCGGAGATCCCGGTCGAACTGATCCACCGGTTGCGCCGCCACCACATCTTCGAGACGGTGCTGACCGCGTACGGGCTGACCGAATCGAGTGGGGTGGTGTCGGTGAGCTCGCCCGACGACCCACCGGAAGTGATCGCCCGCTGGTCGGGCCGCGTCATCGACGGCGTCGAGGCGCGCATCGTGGACGAGCACGGCGCGACCCTGCCGCCCGGCGAACTCGGTGAAATCGTTGTGCGTGGATTCAACGTGATGCGTGGCTATCTGGACGATCCGGCGGCGACCGCCGAGGCGATCGACGAGTTCGGTTGGCTGCACACCGGCGACCTCGGCGTCGCCGACCCACACGGCCGGCTGCGCGTCGTCGGCCGCAAGAAGGACATGTTCATCGTCGGGGGATTCAACGCCTATCCCGCCGAGATCGAAGACCTGTTGCTCGCGCATGACGGCATCGCTCGCGCGGCGGTGGTCGGCGTGCCCGACGAGCGGCTCGGCGAGGTCGGTGCGGCGTTCGTGGTGCCCGCTTCGGGTGCGTCGCTGGATCCCGGTGAAGTGATCGACTGGGCGCGAACGCATATGGCCAATTACAAAGTGCCGCGCCGGGTGATGCTGGTCGAGGAGTTGCCGCTGAACGCGGCCAACAAGGTGGACAAGCGCACGCTGGCCGAATGGACCCGGTCAAAGGTTCCAAAACCATCAACAAATTGATATAAAGGTCTTTACGGTATTCGGAGGTAGGCATGGCAATCGACGTGTGGGCGTTCAACATCTTCACCTCCGGTGCCGCCCCCGCTCCCGAAGACCTGACCGTGGACGCCTGCCGCGAGACCTACGGCTGGTATGTGGAATTGGCCGCCAAACTCGAGCAGTGGGGGCTGGACGGGGTCTTCTATGCCGAACACCACTTCAACCCGATCTTCATCGCGCCGTCCCCGCAACTGGTGGTTGCATCGGTCGCGGCCCGTACCAGCAAGCTTCGCCTGGGCATCATGGGCAGCGTGCTGCCCCTGCACGACGGCCGCCGCTTCCTCGAGGAATGCGCGATGCTGGATATGTTGTCGGGCGGTCGGTTCGAGATCGGGATCGGGCCGGGAGCGGGCGACGACGAAGCCGTGCAGGCGGGGTTGCCTGCCGAACACATCCGCCCTCGCTACTACAGCGTCGCGGACCTGTTAGAAAAGGGTCTCGCGGGCCCGTACGTCACGCACCGCGACGACTTCCACAACCTGGTCGATGTACCGATAGTGCCACGGCTGCAGGGTAATCCGGCCCGGCCGGTGTGGACGACCATCATGTCGGCGAGTTCGGCCGAATGGGCGGCCCGGCGCGGGTGGCGGATCTGCACGGGCTGGCTGCCCCGGCCGTTCGCGGCGCAGATCTCCGAGGCCTACCGCGCGGCCGCACGCGAGGCCGGTACGCCGTCGGGTCCCGAGATGCTCGCGCTGCGTCGGCGCGTGTTCGTTGCCCCGTCCGACACGGAGGCGCGCGAACTCGCCGAGGCCGCCGCCGATCTCACGCAACTGGGCGTGTTGCGGCAGGGTGAGGCCGCCGACCCCAACGTGGCAGCGATGCTCTCCCATCCGGACGACTACCTGATCGGAGCGCCCGCCACGGTCGCCGAACAGATCGTGGAGCAGTGCCGAGAAGGCGGCTTCGGCACCTTCGCCGCCTGGTGCGACTACGCGGCCTTCACGCGCGACGCGGTGGCCCGCAGCTACGAACTGCTGGGTACCCGCGTGGCGCCGGCGGTTCGCTCGGCGGCGCTGGAGCAGGCCAGTGTTTGAGGTCAAGGCGCTGCGCGACCTGACCTACGCGACCGTCGACGGTGTCGACCTGTGCCTGGACCTCTATCTGCCGGCTACCGCGGATCCCGTGCTGGTGGTGTATGCGCACGGCGGTGGCTTCCAGTTCGGGGACAAGTCCGACGCGCAGGCCACCCGGCTGCGCGGACTCGCCTCTCGCGGCGTGGCGGTCGCGTCGATCAACTACCGGCACGCCCCGCGGTATCTGTTCCCGGCGCAGCTCGACGACATGAAGGCGGCGGTGCGGTGGCTGCGGGCCAATGGCGGCGGCTACGGGTTGTCGACGGAACGGATCGGGGTGTGGGGCGCCTCGGCGGGCGGCTATCTGGCCAGCATGACCGCGCTCGACCCGGACCCGTCCAGCGCGGTGCAGGCCGCCCTGATCTGGTTCGCCCCGGCCGATTTCGCGTCATCGGGTGCCCGCAGCCCGCTGGAGCGCCAGATCATGTTCCCGCCCTTCGAGGCGGCCGTCCTCGGGTCAGACGATGTGGCCGACGCTCCGGCGGCGACGTCGGCGCTGGTGGCAGCGGCCAACGCGCCCGCCTCGGCGCCGCCGTTCCTGATCGCGCACGGCGATCGGGACCGGATGGTGCCGCCATCGGAGTCGGCGGCATTGCACGACGCGCTGGGACGCGCGGGCGTCTCCAGCACGCTGCTGTCGCTGGCCGGGGCCGGCCACGAGGACCCGGCGTTCGATCGGCCCGAACTGTTGGCGCTCACGGCGGCCTGGCTGGATTCGGTGTTGCGGTGACCATCGACCTGCGCGGCCTCGGTTACGTCGTTTACGACGTCACCGACATGGCGGCCTGGCGGCAGCTGACCGTGGACGCGTTCGGCATGATGCCCGCCGGCGGGCCGCCCGCGGCCGAGCCCGACGGCACGCTGTGGCTGCGCCTGGACGAACGGAGCTGGCGGATCGCCGTGCAGCCCGCGGACCGCGACGGGCAGGTCGCCGCGGGATGGGAGGTGGCCGACGACGTCGCCCTGAATGCCGCCGTCACGCACCTGGAGGCGCACGGTGTCGCGGTCAAAGCTGCCGACGATCGACTGCGTGCCCGCCGCGGTGTGTCGGGCCTGGCGTCGTTCGACGACCCGTGGGGAAATCACCACGAAATCTACTGGGGCCAAACGGTGGAGGAGCTGCCGTTCCGCTCACCCGCTGGCGTGCAGGCGTTTCTGACCGGGCCGCTCGGGATCGGCCACGTGTTCTACGCGGTCGCGTCCGCGCCCGAGGCGGAGGCGTTCTACCGCGACGCCATGGGATTCCGGCTCACCGACCGGTTCGCCTGGGGTCCCAACACCGTCGTCTTCATGCGCACCACGGCACGCCACCACAGCATCGGCTTCTTCGACCTGCCGATGCCGCCCGGGCCGAATCATCTGATGCTGGAGGTCAGTCGCCTCGAGGACCTGGGCAAAGCCTACGACCGCGTCATGGATCTGAAGATCCCGATCGTCAACACCCTGGGGCAGCACTTCAACGACCCCACGCTGTCGTTCTACGTGCAGAACCCGTCCGGTTTCAACATGGAAATCGGTTGGCAGGCATCGCAAATCGACGACACGACTTGGGTGGCGCGGACTTACACCGGCCGCGGTGAACTGTGGGGGCACCGCGGCGACATGATGGACGACATCGCTGACGCCAAGGTCGAAAGCTGATGAGGATCTGTGTGCTGGGCGCGGGGGGCCTCGGCTCCCTCGTCGGAGCGCGCTTGGCCGAGACCGGCGTGGATGTCACGCTGATCGGACGCCCGGATCACGTTGCGGCGATCCGGCGAAACGGGTTGCGGATAGCGGGGATTCGCGGATTCGGCACGGTGCGCCTAGGCGCGGTGTCCACTCCAGCCGAGGCCACCGGGCCGTTCGACTATCTGTTGCTTACCGTCAAAACCGCTGATACGGCAAAGGCCCTGGCGGAAGCGGCAGCGCTGCGCGCCGACGCCGCCCTGTCGTTGCAGAACAGTGTCACCAAGGACGCCCGGCTCGCCGAATGGATCGGCGCAGACCGGGTCATCGGGGCCTCGACCACCGAATCGGCGACGCTCGTCGAACCGGGTCACGTGCACCACACCGGAACCGCACCGGTGTCGTTCTACTTCGGCGAACTCGACGGGATCCTCTCGGCCCGGGTCGAGCGGCTGGCCGCCGCTTTCCGTGACGCGGGATTCGGCGCCGTGGCAACGGAATTCATCGGGGCGGTGGAGTGGGAGAAGCTGCTCCAGGCCGCGCTCATCGCCGCCTTCTCGATCACCGCCGTCGGTTTCCTGCCCGAGCGCACCATCACCGAAGCCCTGCAGACCCGGCCGGGCGCCGAATACTACGTGCAACTGACCGGTGAGTTGCTCGGTGTCTACAGCGCACTGGGCTACACCCCGCGCGACTATTTCGCGCCGTACGCGCAGTTCCGCCAGTTCGCGCTCGATGACTTCGACGCCTCCGTGCAGCGCGCGATGGCCCTGGGCCGGGGGATGGCCGAGCGGGGCGTGCGGGGCCGGCCCTCGATGCACGACGACCTACTGCGTCACCGGCACACCGAAGTCGAGGAGTCCCTAGGCGAATTCGTCTCCGCCGCAGCACGACTCGGCGTCGCGGCGCCGGCGTTGACCGCCGCCTACCGCATCGTCCGGTGCTACGAGCTGATGGTGACCGGGGAGGTGCCCGTCGATGTTCACTGCTGAGCCCGGCGCCTTGCTGCCGCCGCTGACGCCCGAACAGGAGCTGGTGCTGCTGGCCCGCACCCTGTGGCACGAGGGCTACGACGACCACCTGGCCGGGCACATCACTTACAAACAAAGCGACGGCACGCTGCTGACCAACCCGTGGTTCCTGCTGTGGGACGAGTTCGGACCCGACGATGTGGTGCGCATCGACCTCGACGGCAATGTGCTCGAAGGCCGCTGGCCGGCCGCCCCCGGCGTCAACCTGCACCTGGCGCTGCACCGCGTCCGCGACGACGTCGCCGTGTCGATCCACAACCACCCGCGCTGGGTGACGGTGTGGGCCAACGCCCGGCGTGTGCCGGGCGTTCATGACCAGACCGGCGCACTCGGTGGCGGCCGGGTGGTGCTCGTCGATGAGTTCGGCGGGACCGTTGCCGCCGAGGAGGCGGCCCGCAACGCCGTTGCGGCGATGGGCGACGCGGACATCGCGCTGTTGGCCGGCCACGGCGTGTTCATCCTCGGTCCCGACCTGCCGCGGGCACACCTGCGTGCGGTGTCGTTCGCGGAGCGCTGCCAACGCGCCGCGCTGGTCGAAGGCCTGGGCGGGGCAAAGGAATTGCAGCCCGACGTCAACGCGACGCTCGGCGTCGCCGAATTCGAGGGGTTCTGGGAAGCGATGGCCCGCAAAGAGCTTCGCCGCGACCCCGATGTGCTGAAACCGAAGGAGCGCCTATGCTGACCGCCGCAGATTTCCAGGGGCGCGTACTCGCCCTGCCGCCGACGCCGATGCGCACCGACGTCGATCCGCTCGGCCCCGAGTCGACCGTCGACCTCGACGAGGCCTGCCGGCTGGCCGACAAGCTGATCCGCGACGGTGTCGGGCTGATCGGGTTGTGTGGCACCACCGGTGAGGGTGCCACCACCACGTGGGCCGAGCGGGTGCAGTTGTACGACGCGGTGAATCAGACGGCCGCCGGGCGGGTGCCGGTGCTGGCCGGCACCACCGCCCTGGGCACCAAAGAGGTCGTCGAACAGATGCGCGTCGTGCGGGAACTCGGTCTGGCGGGGGCGTTCGTCGGCCTGCCGCTCTGGCAGACCCCGACATTGGCGAACGCCGTCGGTTTTCACGCCGACCTGGCCGAGGCGGTGCCGGACCTGCCGCTGCTGGTGTACGCCAACCGGTTCTTCTTCAAATTCGAGTACCCGATCGAGTTCTGGCGCGGTGTCGCGCAGCGCTGCCCGACGGTGGTGGCCTGCAAGACCAGCTTCCCGTTGACCGAGGAACTGCTGACGGTGGCGGGCGAGCAGGTCGCCTTCCTCAACGGCGAGGGCGGCCTGCTGACCGCGGCCTACAAGGCGTTCCCCGAGTATCCGCACGGCTGCTGGGCGACCTCGGCGGCCATGGGACCACAGCCCTGGGTGGCGGCGATGTCGGCGGTGGCCGCGGGGGATCGCGACCGGGCCATCGTGCTGCTGGAGGCCATTGACACCGTGCCGCTGTCCATTCCGGACTTCACCTTGTTCGCGCAGTACAACCTGCAGTTCGAGAAGGCGCGGATTGACGCCGCCGGGTACACGCGATGCGGGCCGCCGCGCCCTCCGTACACAGACCTGCCCGAGGCCTGGCGTGCTGCGGCGCTCACCAACGCGGCCGCCTGGCGAAAGTTGTGTGAATCCACCGAAACCGCGGACCGAAAGGGGCCGGTTCATGCTTAAGGAATCCGCCGAACGCTTCGTGCCGGACCTGGTCGGGCGCATCGACCCCACCCGCCCCGAGTCACTGGTGGTGGACCTGACCACCTATCAGGTGTTCGATCCTGACTCGGCGGTGGTCACGCTGATGTACTCCAACATCGCCGACAGCGGCCTGGGCATCGTGGTGTGGAACCTGGAACCGGGGCAGGAGAACGACTTTCACTACCATCCGGTCACCGAACACCTGCACGTGATCATCGCCGGCGAGGCGGAGTACACCATCGGCGACCGCCCGCCTGTTACCGTCGCCGTCGGGCAGGCGGTCATGGTGCCGGCCAATGTGCCGCACGGCATCCGCAATGTCGGAAGCCAGCGCTGCTCCTACCTGGCGATCAACAGCCCCGGCGATTACCAGAAAGTGCTGGCAGACAAAGGGGCCCGCGTGTGAGCCGCACGATCGTCGTCACCGGCAGCTCATCGGGTCTGGGACTGGCCACCAGGCAGGCCCTCGAAGCCGAGGGCGTACGCGTCATCGGCGTCGACCTCGCGGACGCCGAAATCCAAGCCGACCTCTCCGATCCCGGCGGTCGCGCCCGCGCCGCCGACGCCATCGCCGATGCGGCGGGCGGCGCACTGGACGGCTATATCGGCTACGCCGGAGTGGGCCCGTCGGTCCTCGACATCGGATTGCTCACCAGCGTCAACTACTTCGGGCAGGTCGACCTGCTGACGGCGTTGCGGCCGCAGTTGGCCGCCGCGACGAAACCGGCTGTGGTGGTGGTGAGTTCGATCGCGCCGATGGTGCAGGCCGTCGACGACGAGTCGTGTGAGGCGATGCTGGCCGGTGACGAGCAGCGCGCGATCGAGCTGACCGTCAAACACGGGGATCACGGAATCGCCTACAACACCTCGAAGTTGGCCACGCTGAAGTTCGGCCGCCGCATCGCACCGGAGTGGATCGCCGCGGGCATCCGCGTCAACGTCATCGCCCCGGGCACCACCGTCACGCCGATGACCGAAATCGCCATGGCAGACCCGGAGATCGCGCGGTTGATGGACGAGAACCCCGCACCGATCCGGCGGTGGGCGCAGCCGCCCGACATCGCCGACGCGGCGTGCTGGCTGCTGTCGGAGGGCAGCAGGTACATGGTCGGCAGCGTGCTCGTCGTCGACGGCGGAATCGATGCGGCCGCACGGCCGGAGAACTTCTAGCAAGAGGTGGTCAGGAGGTGGTGAGGTGACATCGACTCGGGTGATGTCTCTGGATGACGCCAGGCAGGTGGCCGAACGGCTGGCGGCCGCGGTCTTGGAGCGGCGTTTGGCGGGGGAGCAGGCCCGGCGACTGCCCGAGGAGACAATCGGCGAGTTCGTCGACAGTGGGCTGCTGCGGATGAACCAGGCCGCCCGCTGGGGTGGCCTGGAACTGGGCAGCCGCGCCGTCGTCGAGCTGGTGAGCACGGTCGCGGAAGGCGACGGCGCGTCCGGCTGGGTGTTCGGGCTGCTGGCGAGCCACTTCTGGCTGGGATCGGTGTTCGACCTGGAAGCCCAGTACGACATGTGGGGTGAAGACCCGAACGCGCTGATGTCGTCCTCGTTTGCCGCGGAGGCCAGCGAGGTGTCGGCGTGTGACGGCGGCTTCCGGGTGAGTGGACGGTGGCCGTTTTCCAGTGGCTCCGACCACTGTTCGTGGGCGATGGTCGGCATTGTGGTGCCCCCGGCGGACGGCGCGAGCCCCCCGACACCGCGGTGGTGCCTGCTGCCGCGCAGCGACTACACCGTCGTGGACACGTGGTCGACGTGCGCACTGCGCGGCACCGGCAGCAACACGGTGGTGATCGACGGCGCCTTTGTACCCGCCCATCGCACCGTCGATCCGGTCGACGTGATGGAGGGCCGCGCGCCCGGGTCGTTGGCGAACCTGTCACCGATCTTCAAACTTTCGTTCTCCTCGGCACTTTCGAGTTATCTGGGGTCGACGGCGATCGGGATCGCCCGGCGGGCCGCACGCGACTTCGCCGGCTACTCGAAGAAGAAGGTCTCGAAGTTCACCGGCCTGCCCGAGTTGAGCGACCCGATGATCATCCATGTCGGGACCGTCGCGGCGCACGCCGAGGCGGCGCGCGGGTTGATGCTCTATCGCGCCGGATTGCTCGACGATCTCGTCGAGCAGGGTCTGGGGCCCACGCTGGAACAGCGTCTTGCCACCAACCGCGATGTCACCACCGCCGTGCGGATGTGCGTCGAGGCCGTCGAGCGCGCAATGCGATTCAGCGGCGGCAGTGGACTTTTCGACCACCACACCGTCCAGCAGGCCTGGCGCGACGTACACGGCGTCGCCGCGCACATGGGTTACAACACCGACACCGTCTACGGGAACTGGGGCAGGCAGGTACTCGGACTGCCGCTGCCGCCGGGTTTCTCCTGAGCCATAGAAGGGCATAAGCGTGAGCCTCGTCAATCAACTCGCCTACCTGGGTGCCGGCGCCACCGACCTTGACGCGTGGCGCGGATACGCGAGCCAGGTACTGGGGCACCAGATCATGCCCGACACCGACGACCACGCGCTGTATCTGCGTTTCGACGACCGTCATCACCGGCTGGTGGTGTCGCCTGCTGACACCGATGACATCAGCTATGTCGGCTGGGAGGTGAACAACCGCGTTTCGCTCGACCGCGCGGCGGCCGCCGTCTCGGACGCGGGAGTCGAAGTGCTGGAAGGCAGTCCGGGCGAAGCAGACCTGCGCCGGGTGCTGGGTTTCGTGTACTTCACCTGCCCATACAGCGGGGTCCGCATGGAGTTGGCCTACGGGCATGAGGCAATGTTCGGACCGACCTTCCTGCCGTCGCGGCCGCTCTCGGGCTTTCACACCGGCGAGCACGGGCTGGGCCATGTGGTCTGTTATGCCTCGGATGTGCAGAAGGCCAGCGACTTCTACGTCAACGTGTTGGGATTCGGGGTCAGCGATTACACGGTGATTCCCCGGATGGGGCTGCTGGCCAGCTTCCTGCACTGCAACGGGCGCCACCATTCGCTGGCGTTCTTCGCCGCCCCCAACGCGCCGCGCAAGATTCAGCATCTGATGTTGCAGACCAACACCATCGACGACGTCGGTTCCACCTACGACGTGTGCCTGGATCACGAGCTCACCACCACGACGCTGGGCCGGCACCCCAATGACCACTCGGTGTCGTTCTACTTCCGCAACCCGTCGGGCTGGAACATCGAGTACGCCTGGGAGCCACGCGTTATCGATCCGGACACGTGGGTCACCGAGCACTTCGTGGCGGGCCGGCCCGGCGCCTACTGGGGCCACCACGGCCTGATGGAGATGGTGTGACCGTCCAGCCCCGCCGACCGCCGCTAGGGTTGATCTCGATGGCGGTCCAGCGAGACGACGACTACGAGCCCACGGTGGCCCACCTACCGTGGGAGCTGAAACGCGCCGAGCGCGCGGCCGCCCGGTTGCTCGACGCCAAGCTGCGGGGGACCGGGCTGACCAAGGCGCAGTTCGGGGTGATCCAGGCACTGGCGCACATGCGAAAGGCGTCGTCGGCCGAGCTGGCTCGCACGGTGTTCGTCACCCCGCAGGCGATGGTCGGGCTCATCACCGCGCTGGAGCAGAAGGGCTACATCGAGCGCGCGCAATCGGAGGTCTCCGCGCGGATCATCGACGCGCGGCTCACCGCGGCCGGGCGGGCGGCGTGGCGGCGCGCCTCGGCAAAACTGGCCGAGATCGACGACCTGCTGGCCGCCGAGTTCAGCCAGGCCGAGGTAGTCAAGTTCAGCAAGTTCCTCACCCGAGTCAGCGAAGCACTCGACGTCGACGAGTGACGTCGTTCGGCATAGTGTTTTGATCGTGCCGGCACGGTCAATTCCGCCGGAATCGGACTCAGAGGATGGCAGGACGGTGACGGGGTCAGCGGGCGAGGGACACGCCGAGGACAAGTATTTCGCGGAACGGACGGCCAGGGTCGAACGCCGGGTAGAGGAACTGCGCCAGCGCCGAGCGGAGCTGGCTGCCGGTCGGCGGCCCACACTCGAGTCGGCGATCCTCGCCCAACAGCGCGCCGAGGCCGCGTTGGAACGCGCCCGCGAGGCTCACCTGGCTGCGGCCCATCGGCACGAGGAGTTGGCCCGCATACACGAGCAGACCGCGAACATCTACCAGCGCGCCGCGATCCGTGGTGACGACGGGCCACGGTACTTGTTGCAGCAGAAGGCCGACGAGCATTGGCAGGCCGCGCACGACAGTCATCTGCGCCAGGCCGAGGATGAAGCCAAGGCCCGTGAGGACGAGCGGCACTGACTTTTCGGTTACGTTGTGGCTCCGTGGTTTTGGACCGTTACGCCGACCCGGGGGGTGCCCACCGGGACCTGCACGCCCAACCAATTGCATGGCGTCCAGGTCTGCCACGCAATCAGTGCGCACTGCTGTTCCGGTGTCAGCGGGCCCGGACCAGCGTAGGGCGGCGTACCGGGCCCGCCACACACATTCGGGTCCGCTGAAGCGACGCCCAGGTTTGCGAAACTGCGGCACCATCGCCGGGGTGAGGGCGGCTACGGCCGATACACGTCGGATGCGATTCATAGCTCACTCGAATCTGTAGACGATGGCCTGATCGTGACTCTGTCGGCCGACAGCCGGGACCGGGTCCCTCGGCGATCCCGACTGGGTCGTTGTTGTCGTTGAAGTCGGCGTGGTAAAGATGACACACGCTCAGGTCCCAGCCGGTGGCCACCAAGCCGGGCCATACGTGATCGCCTGGGCACCAACGTATCCGGGGTCCGCGTAGCAACCGGATCTGGTGGAGCAGGGGCCGCTTTGGCTCGGGAGTGTCTCAGGCGCCCTCGGCCAAATAGGTGACCACATACCACCGCCGGGCCGGGTGAACCGACGTGTCGTATTCGTCGGTCGCTGTGGCGTTGTCGAGCCGGACGTCCGTGTAGTGCGGATTGTGGAGGCGGATGTGGTCTTGGAGTTGCGCCCAGAGTGCGTCGCCGTGCAGAGCCGGGTCTGCGGGTGCTTTGCCCTCGTACCGTGTCCAGCTCACCTCTAGAACCTAGCCGGGGTGTATCGGGCTCAGGGCAACGCGGGTCGAGCGTTTGCCCTCAGGCTGGGGCGCCGAAGGGTTGGTTCGCGGAGGGGTCTTCGGCCAAGGGATCCGGGCCGAAGCGGTTCGACCCGTCGGTGCCCCGCATCGCCCAAAAGATGACGAGAACGATGAAGCCGAGGATCGGCAGGAAAGCGATCAGCACCCACCAGCCCGAGTTGTCGATGTCGTGCAGGCGTCGAACGGCGACGGCCAGGCTCGGAATGAACGTGACCACCTGGAAAGCCACGTTGGTGACTTGGATATCCAGTTGCCCGTCGATGATGGCCGTCAGAATGCCGACGGCGATCGTGAAGAGACTCCAATACCAGAATTCGGATCGACAGGCCCGATCGTTGAAATTGAAGTATTTGACGAATCCGGTCGAGATCGCCTGCCCGAAGCCCATCTCATCACCTCGTTGTGGAGCTGATAGGTGGGCGGAGAGTAGCACAGCGGCCTTGGAGTGCGTGGTTGTGCGAACGCCACGAACCGGCAGGTAGAACGTGGTGCGCGATACTGGGATTGAACCAGTGACCTCTTCCGTGTCAGGGAAGCGCTCTCCCGCTGAGCTAATCGCGCTGGGAGATCAAAACTGGAGGTGGAGACGGGAATCGAACCCGTGTGCACGGCTTTGCAGGCCGTTGCCTCACCACTCGGCCACTCCACCGCTGGGATTGATGCCTCTTGCACCTCTCGAGCGGATGACGGGATTCGAACCCGCGACCCTCACCTTGGCAAGGTGATGCGCTACCAACTGCGCTACATCCGCGCGCAACGGGCGAGATCGTCGTCCGGTGCGAAGCAAGACGATAGTCCAGTGAACCGGCCCACACAAATCCCTTGGTACCGGGCGCGCCTGCCTGAGAGCCCCCGCCGGCGCCAGCGGTGATCGTGCTAGTGTTCGACGTCGTTCGCCTCTCGGCGCCGGTCCCGTGGCTCAGTGGGAGAGCGTCCGCTTCACACGCGGAAGGTCGCTGGTTCGATCCCAGCCGGGACCACCTCGAAGATCACGTCTGAATACCAAGCTTCCGACGCTCGACGGATGCACTGCGGCGTCGGCCGGCGTTCGGCCTAACCTGGCCTGGTCCATCCCAAACGGGAGCGTCCCGGCGTGCGGGAAGTCAACCGGCGGCGGCCGGCCGCTGGTGGACATCATCAAGACCCGCAAACTGCGCACCGTCACGCTGAACGACGTCTTCCCGCGACCGGAGATTCCCCGCCGCACAAGCGGTTTCGTCAGCCAGCAAGCTAGAAAGCTTGGAAGCCGCCTGAGCTAGGATCGCTTGGTCCGCACGCGCAGAGCCGCAGAAGGGAAGACGACGATGTCGGTCACGGTGATTCTCGAGCTCCGATTTAAGCCCGAGGAGGTGGCTGCGGGGCGGGAATTGATGGGACGCGCGCTGCAGGACACCCGGGCGTTCGACGGCAATCTGCGTACCGACGTGCTCATCGACGAGGACGACGAAGCCCACTGGCTGATCTATGAACTATGGGAGTCGGTGGACGCCGACGAGGCTTACCGGCGCTTCCGGGCCGGCGAAGGAAAGCTGACCCAGCTACCTCCGCTACTGGCCGCCCCGCCGGTCAAGACCAGGTACGCCACCTCCGACGTCTAACGCGAGCGCAGCCCGGCGCATTGGCCTAGCGTCAGTGTGCATGAGCTTTTCCGAAGGCATCGGCACGCTGAAACTCGAATGTCCGCAGGCCCACCCAGTCGGCAGGATTCTGCGGGAGGCCGCGCACCAATCGGTCCAGTACGACCCCGGTGCCGCGGTCGGGCCACGACGATTCTGGCCCGAGGAAGGCGAGCATGCCCAGTTCACCATCCACTGCCGGTATTGCGACAAGCCGGTAGGTGAAGCTACAGCGACGCTGCGCGCGCAGTTCACGGATCTTGTCGAACACACGACCGAGACGTATCGAACGACCACTTTGCCTTACGTTTGAACGCCGCGATTCACATGAAACACAAATCAAACACCTAGTACGCCGTTATTTGGGACGGTCGTTCACAGCTGGTTAAGCCAAGCGTTGCAACGCTTTTCACCCGCAAATCAGGCTCGGCCGTGGCCGGAAGACGCTATTCGGCATTTGTCGAGTAAACGCCACCCGTATTCACCCATGCTGATATCGCGAGTTTTTATTGATTTCGAATGGGCTATAAGGAAACGTTTACAAAAGCGCACTACCCACGTCCCTACTAGCACGGAGCTCTCATGACGCTATCCCGCAGGCACCCGCTGGGCGTCCTCGCCGTGGTTGTGGCCAGCCTCGCCGCTGTCACATCTCTCGTCGTGTACGCACCGCCGGCTCAGGCGTTCTACGTCAAGTACCACGAGACGATCACGCGCAACGCTCTACCCGCAGATCAGGTCAGTCAGCTGGCCGTCAACCAGATTCTGGTGGGCCCGCCGCCCGGTGGCGGGGCCATGGGCAGTGACGTCTTTGCCACCGACGAGTTCCGTCACCTCGACAACTCGATCAACCCGGTCGACATCTGCAACCGTGCCCGCCAAGCCTGGGACGTCTTCTCACCCGTCGTTCTGAGCGGGTCGGTGCTCAACGGCAACGTCGAGGCCGACGGCCCCGGTGCCCGCGCCGCGTTCGGAGCGCTGCTGCACACCCAGCAGGACTTCTACGCGCACTCCAACTGGGTCGACGACAACATCGCCATCGGCCAGCTGGACCGGCTCGCCCCGCCGATCTTCCCGAACTGCAACCCGGCGGATTTCCCGGCAGACCTGCACACCGGCTACTACAGCATCGACTTCGCTCAGCAGTTCCCCCTCGAGGGTTGCCCGGCCGGCGGCCCGCCGCCCGGCTTCCAGGAATGCCACAGCACGCTGAACAAGGACGGCCCACACACCCCGCGCGGCAGCCAGCTCGTCCCCGGTACGAACATGACGAAGTACGACCTGGCGGCCCAGTTGGCGACCCGCGCCAGCACGGACCTGTACTTCACGATTCGTGATTGGGTGGCTAACGCCAACGGCCAGGACGCCGCCGTTCAGCTGTTCCAGCAGGGTGGACCGATGCCGTCGCTGTCCAACCTCCCGCACCTGCCCAACGTTCCCAACATTCCGTACACCGGCAACTAGTCCCAAAGTCAGCGGGTGCTCGGGTCGACCCAGTCGATCCACTCGCCGTGGGCGGCAAGCCCGAGCACACCGCTGATTCCGGCCTGATCGAACGCCGCGACGAACTCCTCGCCGCCCTCGCTGAAGTGAGCCCAGCCGTCCAAGTGGGCTGGTATCACCAGCGCGGCCCCGAGTAGTTCGGCCGCCGCGGCGGCACGCGCGGATGTGAGCGTCAGCGGGCGTCCACGTTCCTTGGAAGCCACGCTCGCCGCGCCGGCAAAGAGGACCGCGATGTCGACGCGGCCTACCCGGACCGAGATTTCCTTGACCGCGCTGATCGAGGCGTTGTCGCCGCTGAGGTAGACGGTGGGCACTTCCGGTCCCGACAACACGAAGCCGGTCACCTCGCAGTTGACGTGGCCCCCGGCGTCCCGTTGCCCGTCGGCCGGACCGTGCACGGCCGGAACCGCCTGGGCCACAAGCGCACTCGTGCCGCCAGGTAATTGGTAGGACTCCCACGGCGCCACTCCGACCGCCGGTGGGCCGAGCCGGGACGCGCCGCCGGGATGGGTGAGCACCAGGGGAGCGGCCAGTGCCCAGCGGCGGCCTTCGTCGTCGAGGTTGTCCGGGTGCTGGTCGTGGCTGATCAACACCGCATCCACCGGCCCGAGCGCATCGGCGCTCACCGTCGGGCCAACGGTTTTGGTCAGATAGTCGTGTACGCCGGGCGGATCGAACGTGGGATCCATCACGATCCGGCGCCCGGCGATATCCACCACCGTCGTCGGGCCACCCAACACGCTGAAGGCACACTCGCGCCGCCGTGCATCGACTCCCATAACTCCTACAGCCCCCGATCGCTCAGCCAGGTGTGGATCCGCTCGGCCACGCGTGGCCAGCCCGGTTCCAGCATCAACATGTGCCCCATGCCCGGGAAGATCTCCGCCTCGGTTCGATACCTTCGCGCCGTTGCGCGCACCTCGGCATTGCTGATCAGCCCGTCGTGCTCGCCGCCCAACACCAACATCGGCGTCGTCACCCGGCGCGGCCGCGGCAGCCGAACCGCCTGGTCGAAGAAGACGGCACGCAGGCTGTCGGGTTCGACCCGTCGCGCCCCCTCTTCGACGAGGGGCTCGGGAGTCGTTGGGCTGAAGAGGAACTGCCGTGCCAGCCGAGGGGTGTTGAAGATACCGTGTGCCTGACCGATTCCATTGGCTCGCACCGAAATCCACGGCTCTTTGCGCCAAACCCGTACGGCCGAAGGGAAAATGCCGCGAGTAGGCGTCGATGCGAGCAGCACCGCGCCCGGCGCGTCGCGCTTCTCCAGGTACTTCTGCGTGACGAAACCCCCGGTGGAATGACCGATGAGCACCGGGCGGCCGCCCAATTGATCAGCCGCCCACCGCACGTCATGAAGGTAGTCCGCCACGGAGCACTTGCTGACCGGCTTCGGCGAGCTGCTGGCGCCATGACCCCGCCAGCTCACGGCCGCCGCCCGATACCCCCGCTCGGCGAAGAAATCGAGGAAGTGTTCGTCCCAGCACCATGCCGACAGGCAACCGCCGTGCACGAACAGCAGCGGCGCCGGGTGGGTTTGTGAAGTGGTGCCTTTGTCGATCAGTTCGAGCACAGCCAACATGGTGCCAGCTTCCTCACAGCGCCGTCGCTGCAACTCCGCATAGGGTGCATCAGTGTCCATCTCCCACATGTTGTTGATCGGATTGGCGGGCATGGCTGCCGGTGCCATCAACTCGCTCGTCGGGTCCGGCACCCTGATCACCTTTCCGACGCTGGTCGCGCTCGGCTATCCACCGGTCACCTCGACCATGTCCAACGCGGTCGGCCTGGTCGCCGGGGGTGTTTCGGGCACCTGGGGCTATCGCCGGGAACTGCGTGGACAGTGGGACCGGTTGCGCTGGCAGATCCCGGCGTCGCTGGCCGGCGGTGTGCTGGGCGCCTACCTGCTGCTGCACCTGCCGGAAAAGGTGTTCATCAGGATCGTGCCGGTGCTGCTGGTGCTGGCGCTGATCCTGGTGCTGATCGGGCCCTGGATCCAATCGTGGGCACGCCGGCGTGCCGAGGACGCCGGGCGCTCCGCCGAATACCTCACCCCGACTCGGATGGCAATGCTGATCCTGGGCACCTTCCTCGTCGGCGTCTACGGCGGTTATTTCACCGCCGCCCAAGGCATCCTGCTGGTCGGTGTGATGGGCGCCCTGTTACCCGAATCGGTGCAGCGGATGAACGCCGCCAAGAATTTACTCACCCTGATTGTGAATATCGTTGCCGCGGTGGGTTATACGTTGGTGGCCTGGGAACGCATCAGCTGGCCGGTCGCCGGATTGATCGCGGTCGGGTCGCTGATCGGGGGATTGCTCGGGGCGCGCTACGGGCGACGGCTGTCGCCCGGTGCGCTGCGGGCCACCATCGTGGTGGTCGGTCTCGTCGGGCTCTACCGGTTGCTCGCCGTGTAAATGTGCTTTCGGCGGCATAGGATTCGGCAATGCCGGTCACTCCCGATGACGCGATAGCAGCGATCCGCGGCACCGGCGGCGCCTGTCCCGGCCACCGGGCGTTGCACGCGAAGGGGACGCTGTACCGCGGCACGTTCACCGCCACACCGGAGGCCGCGAAGCTCTCGCGTGCAACGCATCTCGATGGCTCGCCGGTGCCGACGCTGGTGCGGTTCTCCAACGGATCGGGCAACCCGACGCAGGCCGACGGCGCCGCGGGGGTGCGCGGTCTCGCGGTGAAGTTCACCCTTCCCGACGGCAAGACGACCGATGTCTCGACGCAGACCGCTCGGCTGTTCGCCTCCAGCACGCCCGACGGGTTCGTCGAGTTGCTGCGGGCGCTGCGACCCGGCCCGACCATGCCGGCGCGCCTGGCACGCCTGTTCGCCACCCGGCCGGCGCTGCTGCGGGCGCTGCCGATACTGGCGGCCGCCGGGAAAACCCCTGCGAGTTACGCCACGATCGAATACCACGGTCTGCACGCCTTCCGCTGGACCGGCGCCGACGGCGGCAGCAGATTCGTTCGCTACCACCTGATTCCGGCCGCCGGCTTCCAGCATCTGTCGAAGCGGGCCGCCCGCAAGCAACGACCCGACTTCCTCACCGACGAGCTCAACGCAAGGCTGGCCGCCGAACCCGTTCGGTTCGACTACCAGGTCCAGATCGCCGGACCCAACGACTCGACCGTCGACCCCTCCGCGTCGTGGCAGCACAACGACACCGTCAGCGTCGGCACCATCGAGATCACCGGACTGGACACGGAGCGCGAACACGACGGCGACATCGTCGTGTTCGACCCGTTGCGTGTCACCGACGGCATCGAACCCTCCGAGGACCCGGTGTTGCGGTTCCGCAGCCTCACCTATTCCGAGTCGGTCAAGCTCCGCACCGGGGTAGCCCGCGGTGCGGAAGCGCCCAGCATCAGCTGAGCGTCGCCTCGGCGGCCGCCGCGATCACGTCCATCGCGTCGCCGCGTTCGCGGAATGCCCGCAGTTGCCGCATCGCCCCGTTGCCCAGGGTGGTGACGCGCTCGAGTTCGTCGACGACGTGGTGGTACTCGCCCAGTGCGTCCAGCGCCGGGCGCACCCGATGGACCAGCGCGCTCAACTGCTCGCGGGCGGGCACCGCGCCGCGGCCGTGCACCAGATCCAGCGTGTCGCCGGCCAGGCCGTCGTGCGCGGCTTTCCAATACGCGGCCCGCAGCGCCGCTGGGGGGAGCCGGTCGGCGCCCTCGGGGCGTTCGTCGACCGCCGTCATCACCGCGGCCCGGATCAGGGTGGCCAGCAGCACCGTGTCGGCGACCGTGGCCGCCACGTCGGCCACCCGCACCTCGACCGTCGGGAAATCGGCCGATGGACGCACGTCCCAATAGACCATCCCGGTATCCAGGATCACGCCGGTGTCGACCAGCATGCGCACCGTGCGGTCGTACTCGTCGGCCGAGTTGAAATACGGCGGCGCACCCGCCACCGGCCAGCGCCGCCACAGCACACTGCGCCAGCTGGCGTAGCCCGACTCGGAGTTGCGGTAGATCGCCGAATTCGCCGATAGCGCCAACAGCGTCGGCAACCAGGGTCGCAGCCAGTTGCTGGCATGGATTGCCGCGGACCGGTCGGGCACCTGCACGTGCACGTGGCAGCCGCAAATGCCCTGCTCGTGCGCCACCATGCCGAACTGCTCACCGATCTTGCGGTAGCGCGGGGTGTCGGTGACCGGAAACTCACTGGGTGTGACCGGTGGCAGCCCGAGGGCCAACAGCCGTACCCCGACCGCTTCGGCGGCTCGGGCCGCGGTGCGTCGCAGCTCTCTGAGTTCCTCGCCGAGCCGCCCACTGGACGATACGACGCTGGACGTGGTCTCCACCTGGCAGCTGCTCAGCTCCACCTGCAGGTCGACGCCCCGCCGTTCGGCCTCGGCAGCGACCGCGCCGTTGTGTGGCGCCGGCTCGCCGGAGTGCGGGTCAACGAGCAGGAATTCCTCTTCCACGCCGAAAGTCGGGAGATCGTCCGCCGAGCACCCGGTGCTCATATCCGCAAACTACCCCTACTGCTGCACCGAAAACCTGGCGTCCAGACACTGGCGTGACCTGCGGAACCGATACCTACCGAACCCTTTGATGGCGCTATGTCTGCCATTTCCCTGTGGGAATCCGTCCAGTTCGGGACAATGGTCTCGATGCACGTCGGGTGTGAGGAGCGATCAGCAGTGTCGAGTGTTGGGTTGCAAGAGCACGACCACGTTCTTGATTCCATTGAAGGCTTGGTGGCCCAGGATGGCATCGAAGCCGTCACGATCCGTGCGCTGACCAAAGCCACCGGGGTCTCCAACGGCGCCATCTACCGCACGTTCGAGTCGCGTGGCGGGCTGCTCGGCCGGGTGTGGATTCGCGCGGAACGGCGTTTTCTGGACCATCTGACCAGCCTGATCGAGGAAGCCAAGGCGCGCCCGGGCAGCGAACCGTTGGACGCCGTCTACGCGGCGGCCGAGACGTCGCTGCTGTATCCGGAGATGTATCCGGAATCGTCGGCCTGCTTGATGACGGTGCGCCGCGACGACGTGGTGAGCCAGCCGATGCCGCGCGAGATCGCCGACCAGCTACGCGCGCTGGAACGCGAGCTCACCGCGGTGATGGCGCAGCTGGCCGAGAGTCTGTGGCGGCGCAGCGATGCCGCCGCCGTCAACCTGATCGCCACCTGCATCGTCGATCTGCCCAAGTGGATCGCACTGCGCGGGCAGGGGTACACCCCGTCCACGCTGCGAAACTATCTACACGCCGCGGTGCGGTCGGTGCTCGAGGTAGGCCCACCACCGCTGGGTACAAGCCAGGGGACCACCGCCAACGGTCCGCTGGAATACCGCTGGGCTCACCTGGCGGGAGTCACGGCCAGCGCGTGGTCGACCGTCGGGTATATCGGCAGCAGCACGCTCAACCCGCAGGCTTCCACGATCCGGTCCACGATCGGCGTCTGAGTCACCAGCCGCAGCTCGACGCCGCGTTCCCGGCACTGTTCGGCCGTGTCGGCCAACACCGTGAACGCGCAGCAACCCATGAAGTCCACGTCGGACACGTCGATGACGAACGGGCCCGCCGGGGTAGCGGTGGCCGCCGCCTCCGTCACCAGCCGGTGCCAGGTGTGCTCGTTGCACGCGTCGATCTCGCCACCGGCGTGAATGATCACCGCCTCACCGCGGCGGTCGGTGATGGCGCGCAGCGTGCTGCACGGGTCCCCGAGCTCGTAAACCAGCCGCGTGCTCAGGGTGAGGTGCGTGGGAGAAAAAGCTTCTGCAATGACCAGGCTCATTTGTGCACTCCTAATCGGCAAGCGCAGAACGCGCCGCGAAGGATGCCCATCCTTCTGATCTGAAGACAGACAGACTCGCCTTGTAAGTCTCAGTTCTATAACAAGACAGGGCGGTCTGTCTACATGGCCTGCGTAAGAGTACGGTAAGCCTCGTTATGTCCGTGCCCGATGTCACGGGGACCCAGGTACCGGCCCGTGAACGGATACTAGGTGCCGCCTACGAGTTGTTCAGTCGGCGGGGTATTCGCGCGGTGGGCACCGATGAGGTGATCGAGCGGGCCGGTGTGGCCCGGGCCACCCTCTACCGTCACTTCGCGACCAAGAATGACCTGGTCCTGGCCGTTTTGGACCGTCGGGAACAGCTCTGGACACATGGACTTATCGAGGAGCAGTCCGCGGCACGCGGCAAGACTCCCGAGGAACAGTTGCTGGCGATCTTCGACGTCCTGCACGAGTGGTTTCACAACCGCGACGGCTATGAGGGCTGCTCGTTCATCAACGTGCTGCTGGAGCTGGGTGTCGACCACCCGGTCGGCCAGGCCAGCATCGCCCACATCGCGAATGTCCGCCAGATCGTCCGCGAGCGCGCGGTGGCGGCGGGACTGATCGACGTCGAGGCGTTCGCCATGTCCTGGCACATCCTGATGAAGGGGGCCATCATCATGGCGGCGGTCGGCGAACCCGACGCGGCCCTGCGGGCGCAATCGATGGCACACGCGCTCATCGAGCAGCATCGTCCGGAGGACACCCACAAGCTGGGCGTGGCGGCCGGCTAGTTCACGCCGCGGTGGTGTCGGACTTACGGGAGTGCTCTTCCTCGAGTTCGGCGATAGCGCGCGACGTCCGTTCGCGCAGCAGTATCGCGGCGGTGACCCCGCAAATGATCGCGATGACCAGCGCCACCCAGGAGAACCTGGACAGCCAGCGCTCGGCGGCCACGCCGGCGAAATAGACCAGCGCCGTCGTCCCCCCGGCCCAGCAGATGCCGCCGCACACGTTGGCCACCAGGAAGCGGGGGTAGGGCATCTTCAGTGCGCCGGCCAGCGGCCCGGCGAAGATGCGTAACAGCGCGATGAACCGTCCGAAGAACACCGCCCGCACACCCCACCGGTTGAAGGTCCGTTCGGCGAGCGCGACGTGTCCGGGGCCGAAGTGTTTCGGGAACCGCCGGCCGAGCCGATCGAACAACGGCATCCCGAACCGTCGGCCGATCGAATAGCCGATCGAGTCGCCCACCACCGCGCCCAGCACCGCGGCGGCCCCGACTCCGACCGGGTTCACCGCCAGCTCGTGATGCGAAGACATCAACGCCGCGCTGACCAACACGATCTCGCCCGGCAGCGGGATGCCCAGGCTTTCCAGCCCGACGATGCCGCCAACCACCAGATACACCGCTAGCGGCGGGATTGTCTGCAGCAGGGCCTCCACATTCATGCGTTAAAGGATGCCTGACGCGTCCTGCATATGCGTCCGATCCGGCTCTATACCGTCATCGATAATGTCGAGACTGTCGAGCGGACGACAGGAGAGCCAGTGGAATTCAACCTCGCCCAGGTTTTCTCGGCGGTGGCCGCCGCCAACCCCGACCGCGACGCCATCGTCTTCGGCGATCGCCGGTTCACCTTCGCCCAGACCGACGAACGAGCTCGCCGCTTCGCCCGGGCGCTGCACGACTGGGGTTACCTCGCCCGACGGGAGCGCGCCGAGCTGGCGCCCCACGAATCCGGCCAGAGTCACCTGGGCTTGTATCTGGCCAACTGCAACGAATTCGTCGAGGCGATGATCGGTGCCTACAAAGCCCGGGTCGCCCCGTTCAATGTCAACTACCGCTACGTCGCCGACGAGCTGGTCTATCTGATCGACAACGCGAGCGCCGACGCCCTCGTCTATCAGGCGCGGTTCGCGTCGACG
Organism: Mycobacterium asiaticum; assembly: GCF_001673635.1. Classification (GTDB taxonomy): domain Bacteria; phylum Actinomycetota; class Actinomycetes; order Mycobacteriales; family Mycobacteriaceae; genus Mycobacterium; species Mycobacterium asiaticum_C. The sequence goes on along the minus strand of NZ_LZMH01000055.1, from coordinate 26,751 downwards.
CTGGCCGAGGCGTTGGCCAGGGTGCCGCGCGAGGTCCGGTTGATCCACGTCGACGACGAGTCCGGGAACGAGCCGCTGCCCGGCGCGGTGCGCTACGAGGAGCTGCTGGCCTCCGCCTCCGATGAACCGCTGGACGTCGTGCCCTCACCCGACGACCTCTACATGCTCTACACGGGCGGCACCACCGGTATGCCCAAGGCGGTGTTGTGGCGCCAGCACGACATCTACATGAACGCAATGGGCGGACGACCGCCGTTCGGCGGTGAGCTGGTGACGAGCCTGAACGACATCGTCGAGCGGTCGCGACCCCAAGGACCGGGGTCGATGACGGCCGCGCCGTTGATGCACGGCGCGGCGCAGTGGGCGGCCTTCATCAACCTGTGCGGCGGGCGGCCGTTCGTGATGGCGCCGACCACTACCCATTTCGATCCCGCCGAGACGTGGGCGCTGGCCAGCCGGGAGCGCGTCATCTCGCTGTCGTTCGTCGGGGACGCGTTCGGACGGCCGCTGGTCGAAGAACTTGAAGCCGGGGACTACGACCTCTCCGGGTTGTTCATCGTCGTGACCGGCGGGGCCGCGCTCAGTGCGCCGCTCAAGCAGCGTTTCGTCGAACTGCTGCCGCACGTGACGATTCTCGATGCGGGCGGCTCATCGGAGTCGGGAAACCAGATGGGACAGGTCTCCAGCAGGCTGCAGAGCGCGTCGGGCCGATTCGCGCCGAACCCGGGTGCGGTGGTGGTCAGCGAGGACCTGACCCGGATCCTGGCGCCCGGTGACGACGAGATCGGTTGGCTGGCCCAGCAGGGCCACATCCCGCTGGGCTACCTCGGCGATTCGGCCAAGACGGCGCGGACCTTTCCCGTCATCGATGGGATCCGGCACTCGGTACCGGGTGACCGGGCGCGCTGGCATGCCGACGGTCAGATCGAACTGTTGGGCCGCGACTCGGTGACCATCAACTCCGGCGGCGAGAAGATCTTCGCCGAAGAGGTGGAGGCCGCCATCCACGAACACCCCGCGGTATACGACGTGGTGGTGACCGGCCGGCCGAGTGCGCGGTGGGGGAACGAAGTGGTCGCACTGGTCCAGCTGGCGGAGGGTGCGGAGGCCGACAGCGCTGGCATCATCGCCGAGGCGGCGCGTCACATCGCGCGCTACAAACTGCCCAAAGAGGTGATTTTCTGTCCCAAGGTGCAGCGGTCGCCGTCGGGCAAGGCTGACTACCGTTGGGCCAAGGCCCAAGTGGCGGCGGGCTAGGGTCCCGACGCCGGGCAGAATGGCGCGCCGCGCTGCCTACCAGCCACAATGTCCCCGACCGCTGAGCAACGCGACGCGTACGAACCGTATCGGTAATTGCGGCGCCGTACGGCGTTTTCGCCGAGATCGTTCGACGCCCGTAACAATTGCCGACGCGGGCTGACCGGGCGATACGCTCAGCAGGTGCCGAAACAGGTGCCGCAGTATCCGATCGAGTCGGTCGACAACGCGTTGAAACTGCTTCTGCTGTTGGGTGAGCAACCGCAGATCCGGTTGAGCGAGGCGACGCGATATCTCGGTGTGGCGTCGTCGACCGCGCACCGGCTGCTGGCCATGCTGGCCTACCGTGGCTTTGTCCGCCAGGATCCGGAATCCAAGGCGTACCTGCCCGGCCCGGCCCTGACCAGTGTGGCGTTCGCGATCTTCGGGCGCCTGGACATCCAGGGGGCGGCGCTGCCGGTCATGCGTGGGATCGCCGAAACCCTTGGTGAGACAATCCATGTTGGCATGCTGGACGGAGCCAGTGTTCGCTTCGTCGCGGCGATCGAAGGGCCGAAGGCCGTTCGGGTGGCTTCCCGGTTGGGTCGCACGATGCCGGCGCACTGCACGTCGACGGGCAAGGCGTTGCTCGCACAGTTATCGGAAAGCGAACTGCGCCAAGTGATTCCGGACGAGCAGCTGGAAGCCATCACGGCACGCTCGATCGTGAGCCGCGCCCGGCTTTTTTCGGAGTTGATCCGGGTCCGCGAGCGCGGGTACGCCACCAACCGCGAAGAGAGCGAAGAGGGCGTCGCGTCGGTCGCGGTGGCCGTACCGACTCGCGCTCCGGGGCTGCGCCTCGCGCTGAACGCGTCTGCGCCGCAGCACCGACTGACGACCTCAAAGTATTCGTCGGTGGCCGCCACACTCGTCGAGGCGGCCAAGGAGATCGGTGATCAGTTGGGCTGATCGGCCAACCGGGCGATCTCATGCCGCCACGCCGCGTCCACGTTGAACCCAGATCCCAAGTCCGGCAGCTCGGCCCAGTCATCGTCGTCGATGGTGTGCAAGGTGCCGCCGGCCGTGCGTACCCGCAACGACATCCGGGCCAACTCGTTGAGGCTGATGGCCTGCAGCACCGCCTGCTCGACTGTGGCGGCGGCGCTGGTGATCCCGTGCCCGCGACAGATGATCACCTGCGCGTTACCCATCGCCGCGACCATCTCCCTGCCCAGCTGCGCGTTCCGGATAAGCACGGCGCGTGGGTAGACCGGCACACCGGCGCGGGCCAGCCACGCGCCGGGTATGTCGTAGGCGCCGTAGATAGGGCGGATCACAATGCCGGCCAGGTCGGCGGCGACCACGTCCGGGGGATGCAGGTGGGCGACGGCGCGATGCCGCGGTTGGGCGCGCAGGGTCTCGGCGTGGATGGGCAACTCGTTGGGCACCCGGTAACCGTCGAGTTCGCCTGCGGCGCCGGCATTCCCGTCGAAGTCGATCAGCCGGATGTCACTGGGTCGGGTGTATGCCACACCCGTGTCGGTGTCGCTGCGGCAGCGGATGAGCAGGTGGTCGTCGCCGACGCGCAAACTCAGATGGCCGAGGATGCCGTCAACCAGGCCACGGGCCGCGGCGACGCGGCAGGCCTGCGCCACCAGGGTGCGCTCTGCCTCGAAGCTCATTTCGGTGCGCCCAGCCGGAATCCGCCGTCGGGATGGATGGTCTCGCCGGTGATTCCGCGCGACCGGTCGGAGGCAAGGAACACATAGCTCCACGCGTGGTCGGCGCCGGAGAGCGCGACGTTCAACGGGGTGCGGGCGGCCAAATCGGTTGCCCGGTCGGGGGAGTCATCAAGGCGGACACCGTCCAGCCCGAGGCTTGCCAGCCCGCGCAGGTCGGTGTGCAGCGTCCCGCCCGGCGCCACCCCGTTGACCCGGATGTGCGGGGCCAGGTCATGGGCCAGCGCCGTCACCAGTCCGCGCACCGCGAATTTCGAGGGCACGTATAGCACACCGCCCCGGCCGGGGTAGTACGCCGACGTGGACTCGGTGAGCACGATCGAGGAGACCGCCGCGGCGCGCAGGGCCGTTAGCGCAGCCTTCACCGACCGCAGGTGGCTGAGCACGTTGGTGCGGAACATCTCCTCGAACGCCGCCGAAAGGTCGTCGGCGCCGATGTCGTCGATCCCCTTGTAGAAATCGAACACGCCGACGCAGTTCACCAGGGTGTCCAGGCCGCCGAAGGACTCCACCGCCGCCGCAACCGCACGGTCGTTGGCGGCCCGGGTGGTGGCGTCGCCTTCGACCACCGCAACCGCGGGCAGCTCGTCACGCAGCCGTTCGCATTTCGCCGGTTCACGTTCCAAGACAGCGACTTTCGCGCCCTCGGCACCGAACGCGTCCACAACCGCCCGGCCGATCCCAGATCCGCCGCCCACCACCAGCGCCCGCTTGCCGTCCAGCCAACCGGTCATGGCGCCGGTTGGTCCTCATCGGGCAGCAGCGGAGCTCCGGTGTTTCCCACCATGGCCGTCAGCGTACGGGCGTTCTGCCAGGTGAGCGCCTCGACCTCCAGCGGGTCCAGGCTTATCCACTGGCCGGACTTCGGTGCGCTGATCAGCAGCCGCGACCCATTGCGGGTGTCCACCCGCTGCACCACGACTTCGGTGAATTCGTTCGCCAGATTGATCGGCTCACCGACCGGGTTCACAGGAACACCGCCAAGTTCTGCATCCGCAACACCGACTCGTCGGCAAAGATGTTGCGCCGGGCCAGCTTCCATGCATGACCGGGCTCGTCCCAGCGCAGCACGTCCTCGCGCCCGCACGACAGCAAGGCGCTCTCGTTGACGTCGCCGCGGCTGCGGAACAGCAGTTCGGCCGACTCCACAACCAGGTGCCCCGCGTCGTCGGCCTCGAACGTGCGCACATTGGTAATGAAGTGCCGCAGCCGCGACGGGGGATCCTCGGCCCAGACGTGCTCGGTGCCCATCCGCGCCACCCGCTGAGTCAGCGAATACTTGTCCTCGTCGAAGTGATCCATACCGGGGGACACGGTGAAGCCCGCGCCGCGGGCGGTCGTCACCCGCACCGGCATGACGTACCGGATGTCCTCGGTCATCGTCTCCAGCCACTCCTCATACCGCTGCCCGTCCAGCAGATAAGCCTCGTCGACCAGGAACTGATGGGCCTGCAGATGGCGAGTGTCGTTGAACGGCAATGCCTTTCTCATACGGACTCCAGCTGGTCGGCCCACAGCTTGAGTAGTTCCCGCTGGTTGTACTCGTTGTAGCCCACCTGGGCGCGCCCGGGCCCGTGGAATGACTCGGCCGGTAGTGACTCGATCACCGAGCGGTCGTCGGCGAGGAGCCCCATCCGGCTGTTCAGCAGCAGACGCCGGGCCATCGAACCCCCTGCCGTGGTGGTCAGCGACACCCAGTTCTCCACGTCGTCCTGTTCGAACATGCCGGTGGATCCGAAGCACATCAGATACGCCTTGTAGGAGTCCTTCTTGAACTGCTCGGGGGCCGCGGCGTCGACGGCGAACCAGGAGCAGACCTCGGTTTCGTTCTCGCTGATCGGCTGCCATTGCCGGATCGAGATGAACGGCAGCACCTGATCACCGCCGGGCAGTTTGGGCCAGTTGTGCACGAAGCTGAGATTGGGAAAGCAGGTGGCGGCGGAGAACATGAAGCCGTCCTCGGCGACCACCCGCTGCTGATGGGGCGACCACGTGTCTTTGATCCGTCCGATCATCTCGTCGGGGTATCCCACGTACCGCATGCGCTCGTCGAAATCTCCGGGCGGCAGCTTGTAGGTGGTGCCGCCGCCCCGCTGGGCCCAGTAGGTGGCTCCGTCTTTGCGCTTCTGCGCCTTGGGTTCCCGGAACAGGCCGATCTCGACGATGGACGCGTGCGTGTGCGGCGTGTGGTACATGTCGCCGGCGAAGTTCTCGGCGCCGATCTTCCAATTCGCTTTGATCCGCCACCGTTGGGGTCCGCGCACTTCGACGCCGGCGGCGCTCTGTTTGGTGTAGAAGTCCAGATAGAACGCGAAGTCCCCGAGAAAGTCCAGCAACGGTGGTGCGTGCGGGTCCAGGTTGATGAAGATCAACCCGTTGTAGGTCGCCAGGTTCGGCGCGGGCAACAGGCTCTGGCCTTTTGCGAAGCCCTCGTCGCCTCCGTACGCCTCGCGGTGGAACGGCAGGCCGGTGAGCCTGCCGTCGTTGCGATAGGTCCAGCCGTGGTAGGGGCAACGGAAATTGGAGGCGTTGCCCATCTCGGCGCGGCACACCTGCATCCCGCGGTGCAGGCACATATTGAATAGGGCGCGCACCACGCCATCCGAGCCGCGGGTGACGATGAACGAGTCGTCGAGCACCCGCCGCACCACGTAGTCGCCTTCCTCCGGGATCTCCGACTCGTGCGCCACGAACATCCACGCTCGGCTGAACAGGCGTTCCTTTTCCAGGGCGAACAATTCGCTGTCGTTGTAGATGTGCGCCGGGATCATGCCGCGGCGAACGTCATCGAAAATCCGGCTGGTCAAGCGGCGACCCCACAATCAACTCGGACATGTCTGCTTTACAGAGGATATCTCTGTTCAGCAGAGAAGCCAGCATGGCGCCATACAGCAGCCCGATAGCCAATTCACAGGCGGCTCGCATTCAAACCCGGGCACGGAGCGGGAATTCTGGCCTTGCGGTGGTGAACCGGCTGCCCGTTCGCCGCGTGGATCCGAAGGGGGACGCATCGTCTTGGAGACGCATAACGCCGCACGGAAGGTCGAGATGCAGAAGTTAGGGCCGCGATTGGTGGCCGCCATCGGACGTCAAGAGTGGCTGGATCGGCCCAGCTATCGGCTCGAACATGTCCTCACACTGCTGCTCAACGGGCTGGGCGGGGCACGTGACCGCGTGATGAATGCGCTCAACGGCGTCTGGCTGGGACACCCCGTGCATCCGCCGCTGGCGTCGCTGGCCAGCGGAGCGCTTGGCACGACGGTGGCCCTTGATGCGCTGAGCGCGCTGCCGGCGCGGCCACCTGGCACCCGGGACACCGCTCGGCTCGCCACCTACGCCCTGGGCGTGGGAATCGCGGCCAGCCTCGGCTCGGCCGTCACCGGAGTGTCCGACTGGCAGCACACCCACCGGCAGGACCGCCGGGTCGGCATGGTGCATGGTGCGGTCAATTCCGCCGCCACGCTGCTCTATGTGCAGTCCTGGCGCGACCGCCGCCGCGGGCGCCGGGGTCGGGGAGTGGCGCTGAGCGCTATCGGCTATGCGATCACCGCCGCAGGCAGCTACCTGGGCGGTGCCTTGGTATTCGGCTCCGGTGTCGGTGTCGACCGATCCGGCGAACGGTTAACCAGCCATGGGTGGACGCCCGTGCTGCCCGCCAGCGAACTGAACGGCAAGCCGGTACGGGTGGAAGTGGACGGCGTGGGACTGGTGGTCTGCCAGAGCGGTCCCGGTGAGGTTTCGGCGTTCGGCGAATTCTGTCCGCACCTGGCGGCGCCGATGGCAGACGGCTGGGTGGATCGCGGCCGAATCGTATGTCCCTGGCACGGTTCACGATTCGCGCTGGAGAACGGTGAGGTGCTGCGCGGTCCCTCGGCGAGCCCGCTGCCGCGTTATGAGGCCCGGTTGGTCGACGGAGTGATCGAAGTGCGTGGAGAGGAAGTAGCCAGATGAACGCCTACGACGTGCTCAAAGAGCATCACGTGGTACTCAAGGGACTCGGCCGCAAGGTCAGCGAGGCACCGGTGAACAGCCAGGAGCGGCATGAGCTCTTCGACGAGATGCTGCTGGAGCTCGACATCCACTTCCGCATCGAGGACGACCTGTACTACCCGGCGCTCGCGGCCGCAAGCGAACTGATCGCGATCGCGCATGCCGAGCATCGCCAGGTGGTCGACCAGCTCGGCGTGCTGCTGCGCACGCCGCAAAGCGCGCCCGGCTATGAGGACGAGTGGAATACCTTCAAGACGGTGCTCGAGGCCCACGCCGACGAAGAAGAGCGAGACATGATTCCCGCTCCGCCGCCGGTCCAGCTGTCCGACGCCGAACTGGAGGAGCTCGGCGAAAAGATGGCAGCCCGGATCGAGCAGCTGCGGGCTTCGAGCCTGCACCGGCTGCGCACCCGAGGCAAGACGTCGCTGCTGAAGGCGATTTAGCCGAGTCAGCGGCGGCCGAGTCCGGCCATCATGACCGGCGTGTAGACGCGGATGTCCTCGCCGAAGCGTGCGGCTGTCGCGTCGGCTTCCGCACGTGAGATCAGTCCGGCGTCCACGACGGCGCCGCGCAGGCTTTCGAACGAGAGCCGGAAAAAGTCGAATCCCTTCTCGTGCGAGTCGATCACGCGAGCGCGGCCCTCACCGCGCACGTCGCGCAACCCGGCGGCGGCCATGTCGGCGACTACCCGGCGGCCATAGTGCGGTTCGAAACCCGCCTGCTGCATGAACGACAGCACCGCCCCGGTCACCCGGTCCAGCTCCGGGTCGAGACCCTCGAAGCCGAACGCCGTCCAGTCGAAGTCCTCGATGACCATCCAGCCGCCAGGACGCAGGGCCGCCGCCAGTCTTTGCAGGATCTCGCGGCGATCGGGTAGGTGCTCGAGGACCAGGCGGGCGTGGATCAGGTCGAACTCACCCTGACCGAGCTCGTCGGTCCGAATGTCCATCTGGCGGACCTCGATGGAGTCGCTCCCCAGCGAATCGATGAAACGGGTGTCGATGTCCACCGCGACCACTGTGGCGCCGCTTGCCGCCATCCATTCCACCAATGAGCCGCCGCCGGCGCCCACTTCCATGCAGTGCCAAGCGTTTTGCGGGTCAGCGGGATGTCCGATGCCGAGTTCGGTGAGCAGCGCTTGAGTGCCCGGATCCCACAGGCTCTCCATGGCGCTCAACCGGCTGCGTTCCTCGGCGAAGCCCTGGTCGTACACGTAGTCGCTGGGCATGCCGTCCAGGTTAGGCGCGGGTTCGCGATGGCACGAGTAGCCTCACGGTTCGTGGAGTTCGCACCGCAGCGCATCGCGTCGCAAGGCGAGATCACGGCCGAGATCGACGCGATTGCCGCGGACTATTTCGGCCAGGGGGCACCGACCCAACCGCTGCTGGATTACCCGCCCTACCGCAGCAGCGCGTTACGCCACCCGAAGAACCCGCGGATCATCGTCGACCCGGACGAGCTCGAACTATCGGCACCCTGTTTCGGCGAGCAGGACGTCGACCCGCTGGACGCCGATCTGACCGCCGGACACCCGGGCGAGCCGATCGGCGAGCGGATCATCGTGACCGGCCGGGTCGTCGACGGATCGGGCCGGCCGATGGCCGGTCAATTGGTCGAGATCTGGCAGGCCAACGGCAGCGGCCGCTATCACCACCACGGCGATCAGCATCCGGCCCCGCTCGATCCGAACTTCGTCGGCGCGGGCAGGTGCCTGACCGCGCCCGACGGGTGCTACCGATTCACCACCATCAAGCCGGGCCCCTACCCATGGCGCAATCATCGCAACGCCTGGCGCCCCGCCCACATTCACTTCTCGTTGTTCGGCACCGCGTTCACCCAACGGCTGGTGACCCAGATGTACTTTCCCGGCGACCCGCTGTTCGGCTTGGACCCGATCTTCAACTCGATCGTCGATCCCGTTGCGCGCCAACAACTTATTGCCAATTATGACCACGAGGTCACCGAACCGGAGTTTGCCACGGGTTACCGGTGGGACATCGTGCTGTCGGGCCCGGCACGGACCTGGACGGAAAACGGCGATGCCTAGTTCTGAATTGATTTGCACGCCAGCGCAAACGGTGGGGCCATTCTTCGGTTTGGGTCTGCCGTTTCCGGGTGACAGCGCACTGGTCGGCGCAGATGTCCCTGGCGCGGTCGAATTGCACGGAGCCGTCTATGACGGCGCCGGCGTTACGGTCCCGGACGCGCTGGTGGAGATCTGGCAACCCGACACCGCGGGCCGACTCTCGCGTGCGCCGGGATCGCTGCGCCGCGACGGCCGTTCCTTCACCGGTTGGGGAAGGGCCGCGACGGACACCGACGGGCACTACCGCTTCATCACGGTGCCTCCGGGGCCGGTGAACCCCGGACGGCCACCGTATTTCGCGGTGAGCGTTTTCGCGCGCGGGCTGCTGCAGGGCCTGTTCACTCGCGCCTACCTGCCGGGCGGTGACATTGCTGCGGATCCGCTGCTGTCGACGCTCGACCGCGGCCGGCGCGAGACGCTGCTGTGTATCGCCGAAAACAATTCTCCCCGAACGGGATACCGGTTCGACATTTACCTGCAGGGCCCGAACGAGACCGTATTCCTCGCCTACCGGGAGCGCCGCCGATGACAAATCTGCTGTGGCCGGGTGACCAGCGAGCCGGCGCGCTGATGACGGACCGGGCACTGCTGACTGCGATGGTGGCGGTGGAATCGGCGTGGCTCGCGGTTTTGGCCGATGCGGGGCTGGCGCCGGTCGACCGGTCCGACACCGCGCTGCACCACCTCGTGGACGCACGCGACTGCGACATGCTTGCGGCCGCCGCCGAAGGCGGCGGCAATCCCGTCATCGCCCTGGTCGCGTTGTTGCGGCAGCGTGCGGCGCCGGGGGTTGCGCCCTGGATTCATCGGGGGCTGACCAGTCAGGACGTCGTGGACACCGGCTTGATGCTGGCATTGCAGGATGTCGTCAAACAATTGAAAAACCAGGTTGCCGAGCAGATCTCGGATCTCTCGCAGTTAGCCGTCCAGCATCGTGGCACACCGATGGTGGCCCGCACCCTGACCCAACACGCGGCGCCCACGACGTTCGGCGCCAAAGCCGCGCGCTGGCTCGACGGTGTGGCCGACGCCTATCGGCGGCTGGCGGCGCTGAGCATTCCCGCCCAGTTCGGCGGCGCCGTCGGGACCTGGTCGGCCACGGTCGAATTGGCGACCCTACGCACCGACGGGGCCGAACCGGCGGCGGTGGCCGCGCGGCTGGCGCAAGATGCGGCAACAACTTTGGGACTCGACCATCGCCGGCCATGGCACACCACCCGGACACCGATCACCGCCGCCGCCGACGCGTTGGTCGGATGCAGCGATCGCTGGGGCCGCATCGCCGCCGATGTGCTGATCCTGACCCGCCCGGAGATCGCCGAACTGCGCGAGCCGGTCAGTGGCCAGCGTGGTGGGTCTTCCTCGATGCCCCACAAGCGCAACCCGGTGCTGTCGGTCCTCATCCGGCGGGCGGCAATCGCGGCACCTCCGCTGGCGGTCACGCTGCACACCGCCGCCGCGCTCGCCGGCGAAGAACGACCCGACGGCGCATGGCATGCCGAATGGGACACGTTGCGCACCCTGGCACGGCGCGCCGTCGTCGCGGGCTCGCAGTGCACCGAACTGCTGGCCGGGCTGGAGGTGGATGCGGCGAACATGCGGCGAAATCTGGATGCGGCCGACGTGCTGGGGGAGCAGCGCGCGATTGCCGAGTTGGCCGGTCGCCCACCGTCTCCGAGTTTTTTCGGCGCTGTCGACCACCTGATCGACACCAGCGTGCGTGATGCGCAGCGGCTGCTCGACGGGGTGTGAGCCGGGCGATAGTGGCGTATGAAAGTGATGAGGATCGACCCGCGCACACCCGAGACCCGGTCTTGCAGGGTGTTAGCGTCGAAAACATGACAGCACCCGCCAAAGACGGCGAGCGGCGACGGCGGCGAGCGGCTCGCCGGGCCCTTCCGGCCCCCGTGGTCGGCACGGTGAGCAGCACGGTGCGGCCATTCGCGCGCACCGGCCGCTATTTCGCCCGTTCCTGGCGCGACTACCGCGACGACCACACCGATGAGCTGCCGATCGCGCGGCCAACATTGGCGTTGGCGGCACAGGCTTTTCGGGATGAAGTCGTGCTGGCCGGTCTGTTGATGCGCCGGCCGATCAGTGAGCCCCAGGTGTTTCAGCGCATCAACGACGAGGTGGTCGCGGCGCTGGAGTTCTACGGCGACAAGGGATGGCTGGATGATCCCGAAGCCTTCTTCGCGCCACCGCCGCCGCTGTTGGAGGTGAAGAGCCGGTACGTCAACGGTCTGCGCCGGACCTATCAGCGGCTGACTTTCGAAAGCGGGTACCGCCCGCATCCGGACGAACCCGGTGCCGAGCGGTGGCTCGGGTATACCGCGATGCGCACGGCGCACGTCCTGGTGCTGCGGCACCCGGAGCCGCGACCCTGGCTGGTCTGCGTGCACGGCACCGAAATGGGCAGAGCCGCAATCGATCTCAGGATATTCCGGGCCTGGAAGTTGCATGAAGAGCTGGGCCTGAATGTGGTGTTGCCCGTGCTGCCCATGCACGGCCCGCGAGCGCGCGACCTACCCAAGGGCGCGGTGTTCCCCGGCGAGGACATTCTGGACGACGTCCACGCGACCGCCCAGGCGGTGTGGGACATCCGGCGGTTGCTGTCCTGGATCCGGGCGCAGGAACCGGACTCGGCGATCGGGGTGAACGGTATGTCGCTGGGCGGCTATATCGCCGCGTTGGTCGCCAGCCTCGAAAGTGGCTTGACCTGCGCGATTCTCGGCGTCCCCGCGGCGAACCTGGTCGACCTGCTGGGCCGGCATTCTGGCCTGCGCCGTGGCGACCCCCGTCGTGAGACGGTGGCATTGGCCGAGCCCATCGGGCGGATGCTGTCGCCCCTGTCGCTGCGCCCCCAAGTGTCCATGCGGGGCCGTTTCGTCTACGCCGGCATCGCCGACCAGGTGGTGCACCCCCGCGAACAGGTGACCCGACTCTGGGAGCACTGGGGCAAACCGCAGATCATCTGGTACCGCGGCGGCCACGCCGGATTCATCCGGTCCAGGCCGGTCCAGCGGTTCATCCAGGATTCGCTGGTGCAGTCGGGTCTGGTGACGTCCGGCTGAGATCAGGGCTTGCGAGCGATGATCGCCACGGCGGTGAGCCGGTCGCGATGGCGCCGAAAAGTGCTGCGCATCATCAATACTCGCTTACGCGCGTCGGGCTGCGTGAGCACATTCTTGGCGAACCGCAGCGCACCGACCAGTCCTTCGTCGGCGAGCACCCGGCGGGGCTGCAGCAGGGCCATCGGCGCGGTGGTTGCATGCTCGACGACCAGTCCGTGCCCGGCCAACAATTGTGACCACTCCGCGACGGTCAGTGGTCGCGCGTTGACCTTGATGGCGCGGGCCAGGGATTGCCGCACGTCGGTGGTCACTTCCTCGGGAAGGTCGTCGGGCGTCAGGGCCAATTCGTGGATGGCGTAGCGCCCCTGCGGTCGCAGCACCCGCGCCGCCTCCGCGACGATCGCGTGCTTGGCCGTGTCGCCCTGCATGGTGAGCATCGCCTCGCCGATGACGACGTCGGCGCTGGCCTCGGGTAGCCCGGTGTCGGCCGCATCGGCCACCTTCACCTCGGTGTGCGCGGGTGACGACTGGCCGGCGACGACGCCGCGCACCAGGTTCGCGGCATCGGGGTCCGCTTCGGCGCCGACATAGGAGCGCGGGTTGCGCGCGATGATCTCGGCGGCCGTGCGGCCCAGGCCGGGGGCGAGTTCCAGGACGTCGGCGCCGTTGACGCCGGCGCGAGCCAGCAGGGTACGAGTCAGCTCGACGCCGCCGGGTCGCAGCACTCGTTTGCCCAATCGGGCCAGCAGCCAGTGGCCCTGAACATGCTCGTCGTCACGATGGGACAGGGGCAGCGGTTGCTCGTTGCCGGCCATCACAACACCTTCCCAAACTTATTGACCACCGCGTAACGTTATCGTCCGGACTTGCGCTGATCGTCAGGAGTGTGTGCAGGCGGTCTGGCAGTCGTCAAGGCTCCGCCTTTCCGACCCGCGAGCCGCGTTGGTTTTTACAATGACGCTTGTGTAAAATAAGGGCCGTCCGCTCGTTCGATGAGGGGTGACATGACGGCGTCAGACCAGGAGCAGCCCGGGCGACGGCGCGCGGTGCTGCGGGTACTGCGGGCATCGCAGGTGCCGCTGAGCATCGTGGCGATCGCGCAGCAGCTCGATGTGCATCCCAACACGGTGCGTTTCCACCTCGAAAGCCTCATCGGTGACGGCCTGGTCGAGCGCGTGCAGCCGCATCGGCGGGGCCCGGGCCGTCCGCCGTTGATGTTCCGGGCGGTGCCGCAGATGGACCGCGGCGGCACCCGCCACTATCAGTTGCTGGCCGAAATCCTCGCCAGCGGCCTCGCGGCCGAACCGGATCCGGCAGCACGGGCGATCGCAACCGGGCGGGCCTGGGGTGAGCGTCTGGAGTTTTCGGGCCCGGTAAGCGGGGTGGACGAGTCAATCGATCGGTTGGCCGGAGTGCTCGACGAGATTGGCTTCGAACCCGAGCTGCGGGCATCGGGTGGCGGGCGGCAGCTCGGTCTGCGGCACTGCCCATTTCTGGAGATGGCCGAGAAGCAACCGGGCGTGGTGTGCCCCATCCACCTGGGACTCATGCGCGGAGCGTTGGAGAAGTGGGATGCCCCGGTGACGGTCGAACGGCTGGAGGCCTTCGTCGAACCGGACCTGTGTCTGGCGCACATTGCGCCGGCGGCAACCGCGCCGTGACCGTCGGGCGCTCCATCGAGGTCGCCGTCACCTTCGTCTGGCTCGGCATGGTGCTGGCCATCTCGTTCCTCGAAGCGCCGCTCAAATTCCGCGCGCCCAACGTGACGTTGCCGATCGGGCTGGGCATCGGCCGCCTCGTATTCCGCGCCCTCAACACCGCGGAAGTTGTTTTCGCGCTCGTCACCGGGGCGATCGCGCTGGCCGGACCGACGCCGATGCGGATCATCGTCGCGCTGGCGGTGGCCGTCGCGATGCTGGCGGTTCAGCTGGTCGCCGTGCGCCCCCGCCTGACGAAGCGATCCGACCAGGTGCTGGCGGGCTCGGACGGGCCCCGCTCCCATGCCCATTACGTCTACGTCGCGCTGGAGACGGTCAAGGTCGTTGCGCTGTTGGCGGCAGGGATACTGCTCTTACAAGTCCAGGGCTGACGACGACAAGGATTCACCGATGGAATCGATTTCGCTGACCGAGCTGGCATCCGAGAAGTTGGCCGAGGCGCGCACGTCCCACAGCGGCCGGGCCGCCCACACCATCCACGGCGGCCATACCCACGAATTGCGTCAGACCGTGCTGGCATTGCTGGCCGACCACGACCTGTCCGAACACGAAAGCCCAGGCGAGGCCACCCTGCAGGTGCTGCAGGGACATGTGCGTCTGACCGCCGGTGACGACGTCTGGGACGGCAAGACCGGCGACTACGCCGCCATCCCGCCGGTGCGCCACGCCCTGCACGCGGTCGAGGACTCGGTGGTGATGCTGACCGTGCTGAAATCTCAGCCCGGCGCTTCGCACTAGCGTGCTGGCCACCCCCTGGTCGCGGGACTTCGGCCTGCGGGTGCCGATCGTCAACGCGCCGATGGGTGGGGTAGCGGGTGGTCGGCTGGCCGCGGCGGTCAGCGCCGCCGGCGGGCTGGGCATGATCGGCATGGGCAGCACCGCCACCCGGGAGTCGCTGGCCGCCGAACTGCAACGGGTGAGCGGCCGATTCGGTATCGGCCTGGTGGACTGGGTGATGCGCAGCCAGGCCGGGCTGCTGGACGACGCGCTGGCCGCGGAGCCGGCGCTGTTGTCGGTCAGCTTCGGCACCGACTGGACCTGGGTACGGCACGCGCACGAGGCCGAAATCACCACCGTCACACAGGTTTACGACGCCGACGGGGCTCGCCGGGCGGCCGATGCCGGCGTCGACATCCTGGTGGCACGCGGCGCCGAAGGAGGCGGCCACGGCGAGGTGCGCCTCGCGACCCTGCCGCTGCTGGACGCGGTGCTGGACGCGGTGTCGGCGCCGGTGCTGGCCGGCGGCGGCATCGCCTCACCCCGGAGCCTGGCCGCGGTGCTGGCCGCCGGCGCCGCCGGCGCCTGGGTCGGCACCCGGCTGGCCGCATGTCCGGAAGCGCTAAGCGGCGACACGAACCGTCGCGCCCTGATCGAGGCCGCCGGCACCGACACCCGGGTGACCCGGGATTTCGATATTGCCGCGGGTCTGCCGTGGCCGCAACGCTTCCCGTCGCGCGTGCTAATCCACGAGGTGGCTGGCGCGCCGGTCGACGCGGGTCAGGGCGTCGGCATGGTCCGCGACGCAGCCACCGTCGGCGAGGTCATCGAGGAGATGTGTTCGGGCGCGCAGAGGTTGCTGGCCCGGTGGGCCCGCACCTGAGCACCACACAGCAGCGCATCGGCCGCGGATCCAGCCGCACGTCCGGCCCGTACGGGCTCAGCGCCTCGGCCACCCCGCTGATCAGCGCGAGATTCATGCCGCACGCCAGCTCCGTCTGCTCCTGGGCCAGCGCATGGAATGGGCAGTTGGCGAGTTCCACCTCGCCGTCGGCTCCCCGGGGTTCGTAGCCGTACTTGCGCAACATGTGCAAGGCCGCTTCGAACGCGTCGGTTGCGGTGGTGGGCTCGTCCGTCGCGGCACCGATGCGGCGACCGCAGGCATGGGCGAGTTCGTTGAGCACTTCGACGACGGGCTCGCCGGACCGGGTCGCGCGGCTGATCGCCGCCGCCATCAGACGACCGGCCAGCTCGTACTCCCGCTGCGGGAGGCTGACTGCGATTTCCCGCTCGGCCCGCCGATACAGCTTGGAGGTGCGCCCGGCGCCCGGGCCCGACCGTCCGCCGGTGCGCGCATACTCGCTGTCCAGCAGGCCCTCGTCGGTGAGGCGGTCGAGGTGGAATTTGGCCTGATGGCGAGCGATGCCGACCGCGTCGGCGGCCTGATCGCGGCTCACCGGCGCCGATTGTGCGCAGACGAACTCATAAAGCTGACGCCGCACCGGGTCCGCGAGGGCTCCGATCCCGGCGGCGTCCCGCTGCAGTCCCATGCCGCCCGATTCTAACGGACAAAGTTGTTGACACTACAAGCGGGCAGCTCTAACGTTAGAAATATTATCCGTTAGAAACAATAGGAGGCGTCTGATGAGCGCTACCCACGACACCCGGCAGGTCTCCGGCCTGTCCACCCGATTGCGCGATCCCGCGTACTCCGCGTTCCTGCTGCTGCGCACGGTGTTCACGGTCGCGCCGATCGTCTTCGGCCTGGACAAGTTCTTCAACGTGCTCACCCATCCGCACCACTGGAACATGTATCTGGCCGGCTGGATCGACGGGCTCATCCCCGGTAACGCGGATCAGGCCATGTATCTGGTCGGGGCGATCGAGATCGTCGCCGGCATTCTGGTCGCGGTCGCGCCGCGCTGGGGCGCCTGGGTTGTTGCCGCCTGGCTGGCGGGGATCATCCTCAACCTGGTCACCGGGCCGGGCTTCTACGATGTCGCGTTGCGGGACTTCGGTCTGCTGGTAGGCGCGCTTGCGCTGGGCAGGCTGGCGCAGGGCGTCCACGCCGGGACCGTCGTCAGTCAGATCCCGCGCAGGTAGCGGCGGGCAATCAGGCGCTGGGCCACCACCACGAACGGGCCGCCGAGTCTGCTCCACCAGGTAGCCGGTCGTGAGAACGATGAGACGTCGGCGTACACCGCATCGGTCGTGGGCTCGTACCGGACGGCGAACCGCTCCTCGCCGGTGGCCGGGTGGCCCGGCAGGGTGCCGTAGGCGAAGCCGCGCGCGTCAGGCTCGTCGACCACGTACACCACCCGGCACGGCGCGCGCAGCAAACCGAGCGTCTTGACGACGACCACCGCAGAAACCGTCACGGTGTCGGAGCTGGCTTGCACGCCCAGGCCGGCTCCGCGCTGCATGCCCCAGTGCATGACGGCGTCGGCGGCCCGTTCGAAGCGATCCCGGCCGGTGCCGATCTGCGCCGACGCAGAGAGGTGGCTGTAGCCCGGTGGCAACTGCGCGGCGGCCGTGGCGCCCACTTCCTGATAGGTCAGCTGCTGGTCGGCGAGCGCATTCAGGTCCACACAGCCAGCTTGCCACGCGTACGGTTTGGGACATGGCAGCGGAAAATTCGGGAACTTTTGCACTGGGCGGTGACCTCTCCATCAACCGGCTCGGTTTCGGCGCGATGCGGCTGACCGGGAAGGGGGTGTGGGGCCCACCGGCCGATCGCGCCGAATGTGTGCGAGTGCTGCGGCGCGCGGTGGAACTCGGGGTGAACTTCATCGACACTGCCGATTCCTACGGCCCCTACATCTCCGAGGAGATCATCCACGAGGCGCTGCACCCCTACACCGGCCTGGTGATCGCCACCAAGGCTGGGCTGTTGCGCACCGGCCCCGACATCTGGATCCCGCTGGGCAATCCGAGCTACCTGCGCCAGGAATGCGAGCTGAGCCTGCGGCGGCTGGGCGTCGAGACCATCGACCTGTTCCAGCTGCACCGCATCGACCGGAACTTCCCGCTGGAGGATCAACTGGGCGAACTGACCGCGTTGCAGGGTGAAGGCAAGATCCGCCACATCGGTCTGTCCGAGATCGACGTCGACCAACTCGAGGCGGCACGCAAGCTCGCCCCGATCGTGTCCGTGCAGAACATGTACAACCTGCAGACCCGCACGGCCGAGGACCTGCTGGAGGCCGCGACCGCTCAGGGCATCGGGTTCATCCCGTGGTTCCCGCTGGCGTCCGGCCCGCTGGCGGCAC
Organism: Mycobacterium asiaticum; assembly: GCF_001673635.1. Classification (GTDB taxonomy): domain Bacteria; phylum Actinomycetota; class Actinomycetes; order Mycobacteriales; family Mycobacteriaceae; genus Mycobacterium; species Mycobacterium asiaticum_C. The sequence goes on along the minus strand of NZ_LZMH01000055.1, from coordinate 8,922 downwards.
CGGACGGTCCCCTGAAGGACATCGCCTCGGCACACCACGCGACGCCGTCGCAGCTGGCGCTGGCGTGGTTGCTGAAGCGCTCGCCGGTGGTGCTGCCGATTCCGGGCACGTCCCAGGTGGCCCACTTGGAGGAGAATGTGGCCGCCGCCGACATCGAGCTCACCGACGAGGAATTCGAGGCGCTGTCGGCTGCCGGTGCTGCGCAAAGCGGCTAGCAATACGGTGTTCTGGTGGCAGTCGACCATCAGCAACACCCCGGCGGTGGGTTCAACCCGCCCGAGCCGACCAGTAAGGGCGGGCCGGATTACGGCCGCTTCATCGACGCGGTGCGCAGGCTGCAGGATCACGCGCGGGCGGTCGATGCGCCCGACGCGGTGATCACCGAGGCCGCCGACCGCCTGGAGAAGCTCTCGGCGCTGCTGGCGCCGTTCGACGCCGACGAATGGCACTCGCCGTCGGGCCGCCGGATGGACCTGCCGGTGCGCGGCAACATCCTGAGCGTTCCGATGGACGCCAGGAAGACCGAGGACGGCCGGATCGAGGGCTGGGCGCGGTTCGCGCGTTTCCATCTCGGGCGCAACGGCGCCGTGCATGGCGGCGCGCTCGGCCTGCTCTTCGACTCCGTTCTCGGGTTGACCGCCGCGGTGCTCACTGGCAGCCGCCGTCAGCGCACCGCCTACCTGAAAATCAACTACCGCAACATCGTGCCTGTCGAAAAGGAGTTGCAGTTCTCCTCGGGGATCGACAGCGTGGAGGGACGCAAGATCTTCGTGTCCGGCCGGCTGACCGACGGCGACACCGTGCTGACCGAAGCCGACGCGTTGTTTGTGCGGCTCAAGCCGGGGCAGCCCTGACGCACGACCCCGATAGCATTGTCCACCGATCGGTTTGTATGCCCAGCCACCAAAAAGTATTGGAGACCAACCCGATGAGCGCCCCCGCACAACCCGTTCCGGCCACCCCCATTCGGGTGCCTGCCGGGACTACCGCCGCGGCCGCGGTCGGGGAGGCGGGGTTGCCGAGGCGCGGGTCGCCGGACGCGATCGTGGTGGTCCGCGACGCCGAGGGCAAGCTGCGCGACCTGAGCTGGGTGCCCGACACCGACGTCGAGGTGATTCCCGTGGCCGCCAACACCGACGAAGGCCGCAGCGTCATCCGGCACTCGACCGCGCACGTGCTGGCCCAGGCGGTCCAGGATCTGTTTCCGGAGGCCAAGCTCGGCATCGGGCCGCCCATCACGGACGGCTTCTACTACGACTTCGACGTCACCGAGCCGTTCACGCCCGAGAACCTCGAGGCGCTGGAAAAGCGGATGCGCCAGATCGTCAAAGAAGGGCAGCTGTTCGACCGGCGGGTCTATGAGTCCAAGGACGAAGCGCGCAAAGAACTGGCCGACGAGCCGTTCAAGCTCGAACTCGTCGACGACAAATCGGGGGACCCCGATGTGATGGAGGTCGGCGGGGATGAGCTGACCGCCTACGACAACCTCAACCCCCGCACCCGCGAACGGGTCTGGGGTGATCTGTGCCGGGGGCCGCACATCCCCACCACCAAACACATTCCGGCGTTCAAGCTGACCCGCAGCTCGGCCGCCTACTGGCGGGGCGACCAGAACAACGCCAGCCTGCAACGCATCTACGGCACCGCGTGGGAGTCGCAGGAAGCCCTCGACCGTCACCTCGAGCTGATCGCCGAGGCGCAACGCCGCGACCACCGCAAGCTGGGCGTGGAGCTGGACCTGTTCAGCTTCCCCGACGAGATCGGTTCGGGCTTGGCGGTTTTCCACCCCAAGGGCGGCATTATCCGTCGTGAGCTGGAGGAGTACTCCCGGCGTAAGCACGAGCAGGCCGGATACGAGTTCGTCAACACCCCGCATATCACCAAGGAGCAGCTCTACGTCACTTCGGGGCACCTCGAGTGGTACGCCGACGGCATGTACCCCCCGATGCACCTCGACGCGGAATTCAACGCGGACGGCACGGTGCGCAAGCCGGGGCAGGACTACTACCTCAAGCCGATGAACTGCCCGATGCACCACCTGATCTATCGGGCGCGGGGGCGGTCGTATCGCGAACTGCCGTTGCGGCTCTTCGAATTCGGCAGCGTCTACCGCTACGAGAAGTCCGGCGTGATTCACGGGTTGACCCGGGTGCGGGGCATGACGCAGGACGACGCGCACATCTACTGCACCCGCGAACAGATGCGCGACGAACTCAGCTCGGTGCTGCGCTTCGTTCTCGACCTGCTGGCCGACTACGGGCTTGACGACTACTACCTGGAGCTGTCCACCAAGGACCCGGAGAAATACGTCGGCTCCGACGAGGTGTGGGAAGAGGCCACCGAGATCCTGCGCGAGGTCGGCGAGGCCTCCGGGCTGCAGCTGGTGCCGGACCCGGGCGGTGCGGCGTTCTACGGCCCGAAGATCTCGGTGCAGGTGAAGGACGCGCTGGGTCGCAGCTGGCAGATGTCCACGCTGCAGGTCGACTTCAACATGCCGGAGCGCTTCGAGCTGGAATACACCGCCTCCGATGGGACCCGCCAGCGCCCGGTGCTGATCCACCGCGCGCTGTTCGGCTCGATCGAACGGTTCTTCGGCATCCTCACCGAGCATTACGCGGGGGCGTTCCCGGCGTGGCTGGCGCCGGTGCAGGCGGTCGGCATCCCCGTTGCCGATGACCATATCCCTTACCTGGAAGATGTTGCGGCGCAGTTGAAGTCGCACGGGGTGCGGGTGGAGGTGGACACCAGCGACGACCGGATGGCCAAGAAGATCGTCAACCACACCAATCAGAGGGTGCCGTTCATGCTGCTCGCCGGCGACCGCGACGTGCAGGCCGGCGCAGTCAGCTTCCGGTTCGGCGACCGCTCCCAGATCAACGGTGTGCCGCGCGACGCCGCCGTGGCGGCCATCGTCGACTGGCTTACCAGACGCGAAAATGCCACGCCAACAGCCGAATTGGTGTAGGTACCCGACGGTGAGTGAGCAGGAAGACACCATCCTGGACCGCGGTGTCGGCGAGCGCGACCACCTGCAGCGGCTGTGGACGCCGTACCGGATGAACTATCTGGCCGAGGCGCCGATGAAGCGCAATGACGCCGCCCGCGCCGAACCGTTCACCGACATCCCGCAGATGTCGGACGAGGACGGACTGGTGGTGGCCCGCGGCGAACTCGTCTACGCCGTGCTCAACCTGTACCCGTACAACCCGGGTCACCTGATGGTGGTGCCCTACCGGCGGGTGTCCGAACTCGAGGACCTGACCGAAGCCGAGAGCGCCGAGGTGATGGCCTTCACCCAGAAGGCGATTCGGGTGATCAAGAATGTGTCGCGTCCGCACGGCTTCAACGTCGGCATCAACCTGGGCCATTCCGCGGGCGGGTCGCTGGCCGAGCACTTGCACGTGCACGTCGTGCCCCGATGGGGTGGGGACGCCAACTTCATCACGATCGTCGGCGGCTCCAAGGTGATACCGCAGTTGCTGCGCGAGACCCGCCGTCTGCTTGCGGACGAATGGGCCAGGCAGTCGTGAGCAAGCTGCCGTTCCTGTCGCGGGCGTTCTTCGCCAAGATCACCGACCCGGTCGCCCGGGCGGCCCTGTGGATCGGGTTGACGCCGGATGCCGCAACGCTCATCGGCACCAGCGCGTCGGTGGCCGGCGCATTGCTCCTGTTCCCGATGGGCAAACTGTTCGCCGGCGGATGCGTCGTCTGGTTTTTCACGCTGTTCGACATGCTCGACGGTGCGATGGCCCGGGAACGCGGCGGCGGTACCCGGTTCGGCGCCGTCCTGGACGCGACCTGCGACCGGATCAGCGACGGCGCGGTGTTCTGCGGGCTGCTGTGGTGGATCGCGTTCCACCTGCACGACAGGCTGCTGACCGCGGCCACCTTGATTTGTCTGGTGACCTCGCAGGTCATCTCCTATATCAAGGCCCGGGCCGAAGCCAGTGGGTTGCGCGGTGACGGCGGCTTCATCGAGCGTCCCGAGCGGCTGATCATCGTGCTGGTCGGCGCCGGGGTGTCGGATTTCCCGTTCGTGGCCTGGCCACCGGCACTGCCGATCGCGATGTGGTTGTTGGCCGTACTCAGTGTGATCACCTGCGCGCAACGCCTGTACGCGGTGCGCACCTCACCCGGGGCGGTTGACCGCATCCCGCTGCCACGAAAGGGCGAGTAGTGATACCTCCGTCGGTGGGACTGAAAATGCCCGGACGCCCCCGCGAAATGCTGACCGGCACCGCGACCGGTTGGGCTTATGCGGCGGGCTGGATGGCCGTGCGGGCGCTGCCGGAGTTCGCCGCGCGCAACGCCTTCGAAGCCGGGGCCCGCTACGCCGCGCGGCGCGGCGGGCCGGAGCAACTGCGCAAAAATCTCGCGCGGGTGATCGGGGTGCGGCCCGCGCAGGTGCCGGATTCGCTGATGCGCGCTTCCCTGGCGTCCTACGCCCGCTATTGGCGGGAGGCATTCCGGCTGCCGACCATGGATCTGGCCGAACTGACCCGCCGGTTGGACAGCTGCACCGGGGGACAGGACAACCTGAACGGGGCGCTGGCGGCCGGTCGCGGCGTGGTGCTGGCGCTGCCGCACAGCGGCAACTGGGACATGAACGGGGTCTGGCTCTCGCAGACATACGGCACCTTCGCCACCGTCGCCGAGCGGCTCAAGCCGGAATCGTTGTACCGCCGGTTCATCGAGTATCGCGAGGGCTTGGGTTTCGAGGTGATTCCGCATTCCGGCGGCGAGCGACCCCCATTCGAGGTGCTGTGCGACCGGCTGCGGGCCAACCAGATCGTGGCCCTGATGGCCGAGCGCGACCTCACCCGCACCGGCGTCGAGGTCGAGTTCTTCGGTGAAACCACCCGGATGCCCGCCGGGCCGGCCAAGCTGGCGATCGCCACGGGAGCGCAATTGCTGCCGTCGCATTGCTGGTTCTCGGGCGATGGCTGGGAATGCAACATGCAGGAACCGCTGGACTGCAGCAGTGGCGACGTCCAGGCCGTTACCCAGGCGCTGGCCCGTGAATTCGAGACCAACATCGCCGCCAACCCCGAAGACTGGCACATGATGCAGCCGCAGTGGCTGGCCGACCTCTCGGACGAGCGGCAGGCGTGGTTGAAGGAAGCCTGATGCGGATCGGGATGGTCTGCCCCTACTCGTTCGATGTGCCGGGCGGGGTGCAGTCGCACGTCCTGCAGCTGGCCGAGGTGATGCGGGACCGGGGGCACCACGTCAGCGTGCTGGCGCCCGTCGGGGAGGACACGGAACTGCCCGACTACGTCGTCTCGGCCGGGAAGGCCGTCCCCATTCCCTACAACGGGTCGGTGGCCCGGGTGCGGTTCGGCCCGGCCTCGTACCGTGCGGTCAAGAAATGGCTGGCCGAAGGCGACTTCGATGTGCTGCACGTGCACGAGCCCAGCGCGCCGAGCCTGTCGCTGCTGGCGCTGAACATCGCCGAGGGCCCGATCGTGGCGACATTCCACACCTCGGCCACCAAGTCGGTGGCCCTGTCGGTGCTGGGCGGCATGTTGCGGCCCAGGTTCGAAAAGATCGTCGGACGGATCGCCGTGTCCGACCTGGCCCGCCGCTGGCAGATGGAGTCGCTGGGCTCAGACGCGGTGGAGATCCCCAACGGCGTCGACGTCGACTTCTTCGCGTCGGCCGAACCGATGGACGGATATCCGCGGCCGGGCAAGACGGTGCTGTTCCTGGGGCGCTACGACGAGCCGCGCAAGGGGATGACGACCCTGCTCGAGGCGATGCCCAAGGTGGTCGAGCGGTTCCCCGATGTGCAGCTGCTCATTGTCGGGCGCGGTGATGAGGACGAATTGCGTAGTCAGGCAAGCGGACTCGTCGACAACCTGCGGTTCCTGGGCCAGGTCGACGACGCCGGCAAGGCGGCGGCAATGCGCAGCGCCGACGTCTACTGTGCGCCGAACACCGGGGGTGAGAGTTTCGGCATCGTCCTGGTGGAGGCGATGGCTGCCTGCACCGCGGTGGTGGCCAGCGACCTGGACGCGTTCCGGCGGGTACTGCAGGACGGTGAGGTGGGACGGCTGGTCCCGGTGGAAGACGGTGCCGCGCTGGCCGATGCGTTGATCGAGGTGCTGCAGGACGACGCGCTGCGGCAGCGGTACGTGGCGGCGGGCACCGAAGCGGTGCGCCGCTACGACTGGTCGGTGGTGGCCAGCCAGATCATGCGGGTCTACGAGACGGTCGCCGGATCGGGCGTGAAGGTGCAGGTGGCCAGCTGATGGAGTGGCTGGTTGCCGCAACCATCCTGCTGGTCGTGCTGCTGGTGGTCTTTGGCGCGTGGGGCTATCAGCGGGCCAATCGACTCGACCGGCTCAACGTGCGCTACGACCTGTCCTGGCAGGCGCTGGATGGAGCGCTGGCCCGCCGGGCGGTGGTGGCGCGTGCCGTGGCGATTGATGCCTATGGCGGCTCACCGGAGGGCAAGCGGCTGGCGGCCTTGGCCGCTGCCGCCGAGCGGGCGCCGCGCAACGCTCGCGAGACCGCGGAGAACGAGCTTTCGGCGGCCCTGGCGAGGGTCGACCCGGCGTCGGTGCCCGCGGCTTTGGTGGCGGAGTTGGCCGACGCGGAGGCCCGGGTGCTGCTGGCCCGCCGATTCCACAACGATGCGGTGCGCGACACCCTGGTTTTGGCGGAGCGCCGGATGGTGCGGTTGTTCCGGTTGGGCGGAAGGGCGCCGCTGCCAACGTATTTCGAGATCGCCGAGCGGCCGCACGCCCAGCGCCACACCGACAGCGAGCTCAACCACCGCACGTCGGCGCGGGTGGTGCTGCTCGACGAACACGGCGCGGTGCTGTTGCTGTGCGGTTCGGATCCCGCGATCGCCGATGCGCCTAGGTGGTGGTTCACCGTGGGCGGCGAGGTGCGGCCGGGGGAGCGATTGGCCGAAGCCGCCGCCCGCGAACTTGCCGAGGAGACCGGCCTGCAGGTGGCACCGGCCGAGCTCGTGGGGCCGATCTGGCGGCGCGACGAGGTCTTTGAGTTCAACGGGTCGACGATCGACAGCGAGGAGTTCTACCTGGTGCACCGCACCCGGCGGTTCGAGCCGACGGCGACCGGTCGCACCGAGCTGGAGCACAGCTACATCCACGGGGCCCGCTGGTGCACTCCGGTCGACATCGCCGAGCTGATCGCCGTCGGCGAGCAGGTGTACCCGCGTCAACTCGGCGAGCTGCTGCCCGCGGCTATTGAACTGGCGGAATCGTCTCGCCGCGACGCCGGGGTGCCGCTGTCGATTCGCTGACGCGGCGCGGGAATGACAGCATTTGCTGGTGGATGGGCGGGTTACGGAACGTCGCGGTAAACCGCTGGCCCGGGTGCGCAGCGCGGCGGCCCGGTTCGTCGCAACCTGTGGCGTGCTGGTGTCGCTGGGATTCTTCGGTATTGGCGCCTACGACGTCGGGGCCTACCTGCTCGGCACCCCGACCACGGCGACGGTCCAGGGTTGCGCCACCGAGAAGTACGGTTACACCTGCGTAAGCGCGTGGAGCGTCGGCGGACGCAACTACGTCGGGAAAATCCAGGGAATGGTGCTGCACCGGTATGCCAGTGGGACATCGCTGGAGGTCCGGGTGCTCGCCGACAAGGCCTATACCAAGTTCTCGGGTTTGGTTTTTGCCGGATATGGGCTGGTGTTCGGGTTGATCACCGCGGTCGGGATCCTCAAATTCGCCTCGGCGGAATGGTTCGACCCGTGGCTCAGCCGCCGGCCCAAATGGATGCGACGGATGGTGCTATTCGTGCGCAATTTCCGCGATCCGGACGGTGGGGACTGGTTCTGATCGCGCGTCGTGAACGGTCCTGCGCACCAGGTTTGCGGTGTCTGCACGTGTCCGCGGCGCAGCACGGGCTGCGGTTGGCATCAACCGCGTAACACACCGCAATCGTTCACCGATGTTGTCCTTGACTGTGGGCGACTGGAGGTATGGGTGCGAACGCGGGGTATCGGCGTACGTGAACTTTGGCCATTTGGAGCGACTGCGGAACTCCGTGCGATGTTGTGTCCGGTGGTGCGGTGAGACGAGTTGGGGTAGTTGATGAATAAAGGCTGGCTCGCTCCGGTATTGCTATTTGGTGCGATATGCGTTTTCCCGCCGACGAGGGCTAATGCCGGCTTATGTGATTATCCTGCCGTCCTCACCGGCGGAACCGTCTTCTTCTCCCAGGGCGCGTATTGCGATTGGCCGACCGAAATTAATGGATCCCATATGCACTGCGAGGCGGGGGGCATCGGCGTTGACGCCGGCGCCGCTATCGGCGGCGGTGCCACGCTTGGTCTTGGCGGCGCAGGTGTCGGTGGCGTGAGTTGCACCTGGCGATGCCCCGACAACAGCATGGCGCCGGCACCAAATCCCCCAGGCGCCTGGAAATGGTATATGGTGCCCGTTCCTAATGCGTGCCAGGACCATATGGAACCGGCTGGATTTTCCAGTGCGCCCGTTCTTCCCGGTGAGGGTATGCCCGTTCCGGCACCATCTCCCGCAGCGGTCGGAGGACCGATAGCGCCACCGTTGACGCCGGAAACCGAGCTGCCGTAGTCCTAGGAATCGTGAGCACCTCCCCGGCGCGCATCAACTTAAGGGCGTGCCGGGTGAGTGGCGGCTGTCGGCCGTCTAGAAGGGTGGTGGGTCGTTGTCGGGGTTTGGTGGTGCTTGGCCGTCGGGGTGGTCGTAGCGGGATTGGCGGGTGGTTTGGCGGGTGTGGTGGTTGTGGTTGCGTTCGGTGGCGATGCGGTAGGCGCGGTCTTGGGTGCGGGTGCGGGCGCGTTTGGGCATCATGGCGGTGCGCTGGGCGCAGTAGTCCTGCGGGGGGCGTTGGGAAGTTGTTCGCTTACCGGTTGTCGCGGTGCTCTGATACCGAGGAGTGGTGTGTGGACACCATGGAGGCGGTGGC